>JAHEIH010000014.1 GCA_024639455.1 Cellvibrionales bacterium | reverse complement strand
GTGGTATACGCAGCGGGCTAGACATCGCTAAGTGTCTTCGGCTTGGTGCAGGCATAACTGCATTGGCTCAGCCATTTTTAAAACCGGCACAAGATTCTGCCGAAGCGGTAATAGAAAAAATAAATGTATTAACTGAACAGCTCCGCTGGACAATGTTTCTGACCGGCAGTCGAAATATTATGGCCTTGAAATGTGCGCTGCTGATGCCAAAACGCTGATAAGCCGTTTCATAACTATCGGTGATGCCTTGTCACATTTAGAGGGCCTAGGCACTTATCCCGTCGAGATCCGAGCTTTTGCTGGGATGACGGCATTGAGAATGGCGCGCAGCCACAGTACACAACCCATCGGTTGATTGTACTGTGGTCGACTGTGAAACCACGTTCAGCCATAATCTCTTCAATATCGCGGTAACTGAGACTGTAAGCCAGATACCAGCGCACCGACTACATAATCATATCTTGATGAAAATGCCTGCCTTTGAAATTGATAATGAACCGCTCAACCTTGATATGTTGGTGGGTCAGTATACCATTTCGATGAATCTCGTATCAGTTTGCGACAGAACCATCCCGACTGTGTCAGTTCTGAGGGTAAGTCGTTCAAAGGCCGAAACTATGCCTCTAAGATGAATACTGAGTACAGATACATGCAGTCTGATATGTGCAATCTATTTCCCGCCATCGGTGCCGTGAATGCCATGCGGTCTAACTATAACTTCACGATGCTGCCCGGTGATGAAGCCGACTTTGGCACTTGCCAGATGAAGATTGAAGATCGCAAGGCTGAACCTCCTGAGAATGCCCGAGGACAAATTGCCAGAGCCTACCTCTACATGGAGGCCACATACCCCTGCTACAAAATGTCCAAGCAAACCCGCCAGCTCATGCAAGCCTGGGACAAGATGTATTCGGTGAGTGACTGGGAGTGTATCCGGGCGGAAAGGATTGGGAAGATTCAGGGGAATGTTAATGGGGTTTATGAAGGGAGGTGTGGGTAGTTATAATAATCACCGCCTTTTGATCCATAGCTATCAATTCATCAAATCGTGTTATTGTTCATAATAAGTCAGCTGCTAAAGATGGGCGTAGTAGTTACTTAGCAGTCCGCCTTTATAAAAAATATATTATGCAGTACATAAATTTTGCGGTATTAATGGCGGTATTTATATACTTCGAATTTATTTAAATTATTAAAAATCAGATAGATAGGGAGGCTTTTAAGTCGATGCCGTCCCGACCAATTCTAAAAGGTCAACCTTATCGGTTGGCCTTTTTCGTTGTCCGCACCTCGGATTCCCGGCCCTCGCGAGACCCTCGGTCGTTCAGGCGGCAACAAGCGTTGCTTGTTGAAACCCCGCCTTCACCCTGCCGTCCCGACCAATTTTAAAGGATCAACCTTAGGCTCTACACCATAAACGGGGGATGGCACTCATATTGCCCTGTTGATAATACTATCCCATCTTCAATGAGCTAATACTCTCAATCTATAATTCTCAAAATTTTTATCAATCAAATCATAAGGGGAGGTCCTTTCGTTATTGCCGTCCCCATTCCTTTCCACCCATTTCTACCAACCGAGACGCAGCTCGTCGAAAGGAAAAGGCGAGATCATTGGTGGCTGACAATTTTGCCAATGACACGCCAACCCGACCCGTCGCCGACCATTCCAATTGTTCACCCTCTTTGGTGCGGATCATGGTCGTCGCAAAGGAGCTCGAGCTCCCTCCTGTCTCACTGACAAACAATTCTTCATTTCCATCACTGCTTTCGACTTGTGCTTCAAAATCGACAAATAATTCATCGAGCGGGACTTTTGCTCCCAGCACCAATCGGGTGCGAGATTCATAACACACGTCAATGAGGGTCACGAATCGTCGCGCTTCGTCGAGGTGATTGGCGTCTAATTGCGGCACGCGGTCGACGATGAGGACCGGAAATCGGTCGCAGAGGGAAATATAATCAGCCGCGCCGAGCGGTTGGTAGCATAACTCAGAAAAGTCAAACCAAGCGCACCGATCATTCAATCGAGCGACCTGGATGGTGCGACCGAAGAATACGTGAACGACCTCGGCTTCAGTTCTGGATGCGGCGTCACCAAATATTTCTTTCAACTGCGCCTGCAAGTTGCTATCACTATTATTTTCGCCATGAACATCCTTGTTTGACCAAAAATAGGATTGACCATCCGCTCGAGTTTCGAGTCGATAATCCTTGGCGGAATCGTCCATGGAGATAATGTCGAACGTGTGTTTTAACATGTCTATGAATGGCAAAAAGAGCGATCGGTTAATGCCTCCCTCATACAGGGCATCGGGAGAGCGATTCGAGGTGGCCACTACCACGACATTCCAATCCAATAATGATAAAAAAAGTCGTTTCAAAATCATGGCATCGGCAACGTCTGTTACTTGAAATTCATCGAAGCAGAGGATTTGCGCTTCCTGTGCCAATTGCTGCGCAATGATGGGGATTGCATCATCTCGTGGGTGACTCTGCTTGTAGACAAAGATTCGATGATGGACGTCTAGCATGAACGCATGAAAGTGGACGCGGCGTTTGGTAATTTTTGCGTGTTTGAGGCTGTGGCTGTCATGATTAAAGCAAGGATCATCTTCAGGAACATTAACCGACGCGTAAAAGAGATCCATTAGAAAGCTCTTGCCGGCCCCGACCGGTCCATGAATGTACATGCCCCGCGGTGGTGGACTAAAAGACCACCAATGGAACTTCTTTCGAAAAAAAGACTGAACGGATGCCAAGGATCTGATCAGTAACAGCGGACTGCTGCTGGTAGAGTTGCTCTCGGTTAGTTTGTCGGTGCGCACGGGTACTGGTGGGAGCGAGGTAAGAGACTCGTGCAGGGCGTCGAGTTTTGCCGCCAGAGCGACTTGCGCGTGATCTCGTTGCACCTCCCCTGCATCCACTTTGCGTTCATACGCCGCTGTCACGGGACCTGTCGGTAGGAAACGCTGTTGTGCTGCCATATTCTTCATTACTGTCTTCATTATGGGCCACATGAGTTTATCAACATGGTACGGAAGGTACGATCATCCACTTCTTCCCGCCTTTTCGATTGTCTCAGGTCTAGGGACTTATTCGCAATTGACCGAAATAAAGCGGCCTTATCTGTTAATCCCTTGAAAAAGTTAGCTTCAAGCCAAATCCGATAAATGTTTCACCTGTCAGACTGACCTGCTGAGTTAAGTTCGCTTACACTTCAGTTGTACGTTTCAGGTTCGAGTTATTCCTCGCGCTCGTGATGTAAAAAATATCGGTCGTTATACTGAGCGAACATGGGGTAAAACCCAAAGGGATCGTTATTTGGAGGGTTTCGAGAAGCGATTTGGACACAGGAACCTAGCGCCATTGCTCATTGCTGCCTATCACGTGTTCAGCTTTAACACCGGTTAGCCGTTCACAGGCTAAATTCCAGATAATGACCTTGCCCGCGGCGTCGAGCACAAAGGTGGGTGTGACAAAGATTCTCATCACACGAATGGCAAAAATTTTATCTTTGTGTGTCGTCATTACTCGAAATATCGCTCTTGCAACATATTTTTATAGCGTTTCAAGACTAGATTAAATTCCTTATTTTTCATGTGGGAAAAGGTCAACCTTGCTAACTGTATGGAAAAGTATGTTTTACACATCCATGTAGCATCTTTTGAACAGCTGAGTTAACTTCATAGATACATTTATGATTGCAAAACGACACATGCCTAATACACCTACGCCAGTCATTAGCACTACCTCTAATCTATTCGTGGTGCGTTACTTCGAATTGGCGATCAAAAACGGTATCGATGCGCAGTCCTTATTGGACGAGATCAATTTGGCGCGCGGTGAATTTGCCGACATTGCCCAGCGAGTAGATATCAAAAAATTGGCTGATATGATGCTGATCATCTGGGACAGGCTCGGCGATGAGGCAATGGGCCTCGCTAACGCGCGTATTCCTCGTGGCACATTTTGGATAGCATGTAAGCTGGCGGTGCACGAACCCAATTTAAAGTCGGCTTTGAATTCCGCTATAGGGATGTATGGTATTGCCACTAAGGCCTACCGGGTCGAATTACGAGAAGAAGAAGGTTTAACAACGCTCGTGTTCCATAATTACCAGCCACATTCAGATCCTCATCGTTTATTTGCAGAAATGACGCTGATGGCCTGGCACCGGCTTAGTGCGTGGTTGATTGGTGAAAATATTCCGCTTGTATCGATTAATTTCCCCTACGCGCTTACCGAACACAGCGAAGAATATCACCATATGTTTCCTGCGCGATTTACATTTGATGCAGAGCTGTTGAGTTTGTCCTTTTCGAGCAACTTTTTAAAACGTGAAGTGGTGAAAGATGCTATAGCACTGCGGCTATTTATGAGTAACTGTCCTTATGAGCTGTTCATGCAGCCACGGGTGGAATTCAGTATGGCGCGCGAAATTAAAACGTTGCTCGAAAAGACGCTAGCTGATGGTCTTCCAACCCTGGAGGCGGCGGCGCGCCGTCTACATATGTCGAAACGTACGTTCATTCGGAAGTTAAAAGAAGAGGGGGTAAGTTATCAAGAATTGAAAGATATTGTTCGTCGAGACAGGGCGATTCACTATTTATTAGCCAATTCTTTACCAGTGGCTGACATCGCCAGCCGCATTGGCTATTCAGATACCGCGGTGTTTGCCCGAGCCTTCAAGGGGTGGACCGGTATTTCCCCGCGTGAATATCGTTTAAAAAGCGGACAAAAAAGCAGCTAAAAAAAACATCCTGTCACTTTTTGCATGTTTTTTAGTCACTAACTGCTATAGTGACTCTTTGTAAGCCTACTTAGAATTAAATTTACTTATAAATATAACGACAGTAATTCATTACAATAGGAGACAGCACTATGTCACACATCACAAAAACCCTAACAACCCGATCAACGCTTGCGTTGGCCATTAGTGCCGCTATTGGCTTGGGGGCTTCTGCCGCCAACGCTGCCCAACTTGAAGAAGTTGTGGTTACCGCGCAAAAGCGTTCTGAAAGCAGCCAAGACGTGGGTATCGCCATTACCGCGTTGGGCGAAGATGAAATCGTCAACGCTGACGTAAACAACATTCAAGACTTGATGTCGATGGCACCAAGCCTGCAGATCGGTGAGTCGTTCGGTTACGCGCAAGTCATGATCCGCGGTATCGGTACCGACAACCCCTTCGCCGGCAGTGACCCTTCTGTGGCGATGCACTTCGACGGCGTTGTTACCAGTCAGGCATCAGCGCAATTTGGTAGTTTATTCGATGTTGATCGCATCGAAGTTTTGCGTGGTCCACAAGGTACGCTTTACGGCCGTAACACCACTGGTGGTTCGGTTAACGTCATCACCAAAAAGCCCACCGCTGAAACTGAAGGTTACATCCGCGGTACCGTGGGTAATTACAATCTGATGAAATTGGAAGCGGCCGCCGGTGGTTCGCTGGGTGACAATCTGCAAGCCCGTATCGCTGCCCGCATGATCGACCGCGGCGGTTATGGTAAAAACTTGTACGCCGACAATGCCTACGGTATTACCGAAATCGATGACGCGAAGCAGCAGTCGGCCCGTTTGCAGTTGTTATGGGGTGCCGAAACCGATTTGCGCGTATTATTTAAAGCAGAGATGCACAAAGAAGACGACACAAACTACGTGCCTAAATTCCGCGATCAGTCATACTCGGACCAACTATTAGCGTCGGTAGATCCGGCAGTTGCTGCCATGTTGGTGCCTCAGAAACAAGGATTCTCTCGCGCAGTTGGCAATCGCGACATCTACTCAGATGTTAACTTGCAAAACTACAAAGACCAGGATTCTTTCACTCTGGATATTAGCTACGACTTGGCCGACGGATACACCTTTAGCTCGGTGACCAACAAGCAGAGCTTTTACCGCCTACCCCAGCAAGATTTCGACATGACCCAGGATGATTTCTACATCCAGTCAGAGATGCTCGACACCGAGCAGTTCAGTCAGGAATTCCGCTTGAACTTCGAAACCGAGACGATGCGCGGTTTGGTGGGTGCCTACTACTTCAAAGAAGACATGGCGTCAGATACTCGCTTAGATTTGCGCTTGCTACCTGATGCAGTTGCCAACAATGTGCCCGGTCTTTCAGGCTGTGGCTTTGGTGACAACAATAGTGGCGACCTGCTGAGCGCGGCACCCGAGACCAACTGTATTCAGTTCCAAGGTACCGCTTTTGCTAAAGCCAATGCTATTTTCGCCAACGTCGATATCGACTTGAATGAGCAGCTGCAGTTGACTCTGGGCGGGCGTTACAGCCAAGAAGATCGCGGCGGTGACACCTCTTACTGGACGGCGCCGGGCGCGCCTGTGCTGGACTACCAAGACGAGAAGAGCTTCAGCAAGTTCACGCCTACCGTGCGCTTGGAATATTCAATGAACGACGATGTGATGTTCTACGGCTCTTACTCACAGGGCTTCAAGAGCGGTATCTTCCTGTCAGGTCAGCGTTCAGCAACGCTGGATCCCGAAATTATCGATTCATATGAGTTTGGTATGAAGGGTATGTTCTTGGATCGCACGGTTCAGTTCAACACCGCTGCCTTCTTCTATGATTACACTGACCTGCAACAAGGCCGTTCAGAGCCACTGGGCGCTTCTGGCTTCCAGCTGGTATACGAAAACGCAGCATCGGCAGAAATCAAAGGTATCGAAGCGGACGTGAAATGGTTGGTTAACGACCAATTCACCATCGATGCTAACGCAACGTTGATGGACCCCGTATTCAACGACTACACCTCAGCTGACCCCTTCGACGTAGTACAGCAATTACCTGCATTTGGCATCATTGCTCCAGATGTTAACATCAAGCAGCAATTGGCCGGTAATCAGTTGGTGCAGTCACCCAAGGTATCTTATGCCATCAAGGGTAACTACAGCTTCAATATGGAAAATGGTTGGAACGGTATGGCCACTGCGGGTTTGAACTACAAGGGTAAGGTGTACTTCTCGCCCTTCAATTTAGATGCGCTGAGCCAAGAGGCGGTGACAACGGTTAATGCTAACCTTGCGTTCTATTCGCCAGATGACAAGTGGCACGTGAACGTTTGGGGTAAGAACTTGACCGATGAGCTCATCTACCAAGGTACCTTCATCCTGAATAGTTCGCGGACTAATGCTGGCTTCTTGGCACCACCAAGAACGGTAGGTGTGACCGTCGGTTACAACTTCTAAGCGTCTAACGCATTGGCGGCTTGGGGCATCCCACTTCAGGTCGCCACTTTTTCCATATACGAATGACAATAAACAAGCCTAGTGTATTTGTTTAACGCTTTAGTATTGCCTTGAGTTTGAGTTATGAAAGCTTTTAAAGCCCCTGTTGATGACATCTTTTTTTGTTTAAACCACATTGCTGGTGTCCAGCAGTTGTCCGATTGGGATGACGAATTGGCCGCGCAGGTGGTAGAGGTTTACGCCAAAGTGGCCGAGCAAGAACTGGCACCACTCAACCCAGTGGGTGATGAGCAGGGTTGTCGCATTGTCGATGGCCGGGTGCTGATGCCAGAGGGTTTTAAAGAGGTTTATCAACGCTATGCCGCCGACGGGTGGCAGGGTGTGTGCTTGCCCGAAGAGTACGGCGGGCAGGGCATGAGCTCTACACTCAATTCGGTGTTAAGCGAAATATTTTCTGGGGCAAATCACAGTTTGCAAATGGTATTGGGGTTAGTCCCTGGCGCTTCAACGGTGCTTGAGTATTTCGGTACTGAAGCGCAACGCGCTAAATACATTCCGTTATTGGCTGCAGGCGAATGGGTTGCAACAATGTGCTTAACGGAGCCTGCTGCAGGTTCAGATTTAGGGGCGATTCGCACCAAAGCGACAATGACGGATGATGGCTGGCGTATCGACGGCGAGAAAATTTTTATCTCTGGCGGTGACCAAGATCTGAGTGACGGGATTTTTCATCTTGTATTGGCGCGCACCGCTGACGGAGGAACTCGTGGTCTAAGCCTGTTTGTATGCCCATCTCATCTTGACGATGGTTCACGCAATACCGTCAATGTTGAACGTATCGAAGAAAAAATGGGGCTGCACGCCTCGCCCACATGTCAAATGCGCTTTAACGGCGCGCAGGCGGAGATCATAGGGCAGCCCGGTGAAGGGCTAAAAGGCATGTTCGCGATGATGAATCACGCACGGCTTGACGTGTCGCTGCAAGGTGTGGCCCATGCCTCCCGCGCTTACGATATAGCAGCCAGTTATGCTGCCGAGCGCATTCAAGGTCGCGACGCCAATGGGCAGTCAACATCCATTGATCAACTGCCTATCGTGCGACAAATGTTGGACGATATCGCCCTGTTGTCTCTCGGTGGTCGAGCCATGGCCTTTAAAATCATGGTGCTTCACGAAAGTGGCGAGCACGAAGCATTGGTCAGCTTTCTTACCTCGGTCGCCAAAGTGTTTTGTAGCGAAGCGGGCATGCAAGCGGCGTCTTTGGCGCAGGATGTGTTGGGTGGCTACGGCTACTTAACCGAATACTACGCCGACCAAACTTACCGCGATGCTCGTATCACCGGTATCTATGAGGGGGCTAACTCTGTTCACGCGATGACCTTGCTGACTCGCCAATTAGGGCGCGGAGAGGGCGCGCAGGCATTTGTGGCGCTGCTCGAACAAATGGCGGCAGACACTGGCAACAACAGCGTGGCAAACGCGGCGACGACTTGGCGCAACATGGCTGACAAACTCGTGGCACAGCAGTTACCGGCGACGTGCGCTAAAGATTTTATGGACCTCACTGCCAACGCGCTGCTGCTTGCCGTGTGGGCCGTCATGTTACAGCGTGCCGAGCACGCCCCTGACATCGCCTTGTATGAGCGGGTGGGGCAGCGTGTGATGAAGCGCCTACCCGTTAAAATCAATTATCTAGCCAGCCTTATCGACGCCGCACTGTAGTCGGTTGTTGCCTTCCGCTTGAGGCATATCAATAAAAGCCCCGCTGCATTTGCTAATGTTGAATGTGGCGGCTACGCTTGATGCATTCGTTGTGCATGTTTTGTTGTGCCCGAGCAAGGGTCAGCTCATGTTGAATAACTTGTTGAGAGCTGGCTGCCATGCCAGATCTATCCAAAGTCCTCGCCCAAGAAGACGTCTTTATTATCTTCGACAATCTCATTGTCGAAGTCCATATATGGAAAATTATCCGCAACAGTGATGGCGATATTGCCAATTGGCGCTTGGTTTATGTCAATCCTGTGACCTTGCAAACGTGGGGATTTGGTTGCGTAAGTGAAATTATCGGCAAAACCACCGATGAGATTTTCGGCGCCGGCGCCAGTGAGCACTATCTCGACGTCGTGAAAAAAATTATCGAAGACGAACAGCCCTACAAATACCTTGATTACTTTCCCAATTTAGATAAGTATTTTCGCTTTACTTCAATGCCCTTTGGCGACTATTTCATTACTACTGGCGATGATATCAGCCAATTCGTGAAAGATGAGCAACAGGCTCAGCGTGAAATTTCCAGCCTTGATCGACAAGTAAGAGAAGGCAAAGAAGAGCTTGCGCTGTCGCAAGATGCATTGGAGGTACAAGCACTCATTCAGGCAGAAAAAGATAAGATCTACCGCGTGACCATGTTTGGTGCGCAGCATATATTGAATAATCTTCTCAATCAGATGCAAATTATCAATCTTGAAATAGAACGTCATCCTGATTTCGATCCGTCTGTCTTGGCTGCATTGAATGCCATTACAGAAGATGCTCGCCAGTTAATGACACAGTTATCTTCTGTTGATGTGATAGAGGAATCAAAAATAAGAGAGGCTGTCCTCGGTCATACAGACAGCCGTTTGTTAAAGTCGTGATTTTAGGCGGCAGTTTTCGCTAGAGCCTGTGCTGCCTCGGCAATCGCTTGTTCAGCCTTGCCCATGGCCAAGCCTTCTGCGTAAATGATTTCAATGTCGTTCAGACCGATAAAGCCCAATACTAATTTGATGTATTGGCTTTGCACATCTAGTGCGGTGTCGCGATATTCCCCGCCGCGGGTTGTCACAACAGTAACTTTCTTACCCTCCAACAAGCCCTCGGGGCCTTCGCTGGTGTAGCGGAATGTTTCACCCGCACGGGCCACGCGATCAATCCAAGCTTTAAATACGCTGGGTATGCCAAAGTTGTACATGGGCAGGGCAATGTACACGTGATCGGCGGCACGAAGTTCACCGATCAAGTTATCAGAAAGCGCTGCTAATTCGGTTTGTTCTGAGCTGCGCTCTTCAGCGGGCGTACTCCAGGCCGCCATTTCGTCGCCACTCAAATGGGGCAGTGCCATCGCGGCCAGGTCGCGCTCGGTTATTTGGCCTTCAAGGCGCGCCGCTTGTTGTTTTAACAAGTTACTAGAAGCGCTGTTGGTGCCTTGCAAAGAGGTATAAATGAATAAATGGTTCATAGCGATCTCCAAGAGTGATGCTATGATTATATGTCCTGGTTGCAAGGGTTAAAATTGCAAATTTGGCGACCTAAAGTTCTAAAAATTAGAATTAATTTTTGTATGGCGGTGAAAACCAAGTCACAAAACAGATCGAAATTAATCCTTACGAAGCTTGGGGGATCGATATTCAAGTCCTTATATCAATTTGGTATTTCACGTTTCACGCATAGCATCTATATTCAAATTAATTACAAAGTTATTGAGAATGTGCATGCAGTCAGAAAGTCACTTTGTCGTTGAATTAATGCGACATATTGAGACACCGACGGTTGTGCCTGATACTGCGGCTCGTGGCGCAATGGGGGTGGCGGAGCGCATCCGTCAGCAGGTGTATGATTTCGCCATCGATTATCCGGGCAGTCCACTTGAGCGGGTAACGGCCTGTGTGGGCGTGGCCAGCGTATTGCCAAATTCCGAGTCGGATACCGCCGTGATATTTAACGAAGCCAATGCCGCGTTGTATGAAGCGAAAGAACAGGGTCTCAACTGTGTAGGGCAGTGGTATGCCTATGAATTGTCGCCGGTGTTTACCAATCGTTAATCCTATTTTTACAAAGCAACGCAATAAAAATTAGAACTTATAAAAATTTACTCTTAATCAAATGTTAGGCGTGTTAACGTCATAAAAGCTCTTGCTCTTTCTTTAGTATTAGATGATATTGATTCCAAAAAGGTTGCCGACGTGCGATTGACTGTACTGAATAGTTCACGACCTCGCTCTATTGCTTTTGTAATGGCAAGTTTTTTATTTGTCTGTTGTCTCCTGTTGGTTTCTCAGTCTCAGGCTGCCATCGATTGGCCCGAAGATCGCCCGTTAACTTTTTATGTACCACAGATTAGCTCCACAGGGACAGGGGATGGAAACAATAACTTAGATGCTGCAGTAATGGATGTGATCATCTACCTTAAGGCTCGCACTGAATTGCCTTTTGAGGTGGTGCGTGGTTCATGGACTGAGATTTACCCGTCTTTTGAATCTAATCCCAATAGTATCATCGCCCTTATCAGCGAAACCCCGGAACGAGCGCTCTCCTATAGCTTTTACCCCATCACCACGATGCCTCATGTGTACCGTTATCTGGCCGGAGCTTCACCAATTAATCAACTGAGTGATTTGGGGGAGCGTAGTATCGGCTTATACGGATTTGATTCAGTAGCATTCGACATCCTGTTAGCAAATCTGCCGGCACAACAGGTGCATGTCTTTGATCGTCAGCAAGATATAGAAATGGCATTGGCGCTGGGTACTGTGGAGGCCATTCTTACCAATAGTAATCATGTTGGTTTGGATGCATTGAATTGGTCTAATGTCAAAACACACACTCGAATCGCCCTAGATATGCCCGCCTTCTCCAAGACAGAGAATTTGGCGGTACATAGCCAAGCGCCAGGTATGGCTGAGCTGTTGGAGGCGATTGGCGCTGAAATAGAGGGCAGTCCTGCGTTACTAAATCTCCAGCGAGTTGTAAGCCAGAGGCAAATGTCTAAGGAGATGGGGCAGATGTTACGTAACGAAAACTCTGTCGTGGTGTGTTTAGCTGATGCTTTGCCCCCCTACCATTCGTTTGTCAATGGTATTGCTCAAGGGATGGTTGTCGACGTGCTACATACGCTTTTCGATAGCTTGGGGATATTAGTCACCTTTTTGCCTGTGGCTAGCCCATCAGCTCAGTCTTCTGCGGTAGCTCGTCGTCAGTGTGATGTATCTTGGTCGCCATTTGGTTTAGCAGATAACCACACACTTTATGGCTCATTACCCGTTTTGGATTCTAGTTTTGTGGTATTACAAAGGTCAGAAAAGGAAGGTGTGGCCGACAGTGCTAAGTCTTTAAAGTTATCAATAAACCGCATTATTGAGCCTATCGTGAGAAGCGATACATCCCTTAGTCGTTTCGAGATCATTCTCAGCGATCCCTTTAACCAAGTGGCAGACGTCGTCAAGGGTCGGGCTGATTTGTTGTTAATGGATTTGTACAATTGGGAGGCGAATAAAGCACATCTTAGCAAATTAGGGTTGAGCGTTTCTGCGTTTCAGCCATTGAACTTTCAAATGCAGTGGATAACCCATAGTGAAGCACTTCGTGATTTAATCGAAATTGCTATGTCATCGTTAGGTCGAGACTACGTAGCTAATCTTATTTCTGAATATGCCGCGCGGGAAGTACGCCTAGTTGAAGTCAAGGTGATGCCCTGGCTGCAAATAGGTGTTTTTACAGGGTTTGCCTTGTGTATTTTCGCGGCATTGGCAGTTTACACGTGGTTATCTAAGCAAGCCAAGCTTGCACAGGAAAGAGCCCTACGGCACACCCAAAACTTTTTGGCCAATATGTCACACGAATTGCGCAACCCCATGAACAGTATTTTGGGTATGGCTGAATTAATGGCGAATAGCGACACGCTCCCCCCTTTGGAAAAAGAACAGGCGCAGATTATTCACCGCAGCGGCAAGCACATGCTGCATCTACTTAATGATGTGTTGGACTCCAGCAAAATTGAAGCCGGCGAGATAACGATAGAGCATGTTAGTTTTAACGTCTTGCAAGTATTACAAGACATCGATGCTCAGTTCAGCGACGCCGCCATAAAGAAAGGTGTTGGCTTACAGTGCCCAAGGCGTTGCCAGGTAGTGAATCCGCAGCGAATAGGTGACCCAACGAGGCTTATGCAGATCATTACTAATTTAGTGAGTAATGCGATTAAGTTTACTCGCGAGGGTTTTGTGGCTGTTGATATCAGTGAGGGTGAGGGAGGCTCCCTACTTATCCTGGTAGAAGATAGTGGTATTGGGATCCCGGCAGACAAGCGTAAACAAATTTTTCAGCGCTTTAAACAAGTCGATGATTCGACAACACGCCGCTTCGGCGGTACCGGTCTGGGTTTATCGATTAGCCTTGAGTTGGTTGAGTTGATGGGCGGCACGCTGTTAGTGAGTAGTGACAATGGGCTTGGAACACGCTTCAGTTTGGAGGTTAACTTACCCCTAGACAGCGAGCACCAACAGGCGGCAGTCTCCTTGGCCGTCATCGAAGAAGCCTCAAAGGAAAAAGAACCTATTAGCGAGGAGTCTGTAGATGACTTTGTGGCGACTATGCCTCGCCCTCACCCTGCTGATGGCCAACTGGCAATCTTGCTAGTCGATGATGTCAAAACCAACATGTATGTTCTACACTTGATGTTGTCCAAATGCTTACCTAACGCTGAGATCGACGAGGTTGAGTCAGTGGATGAGGCATTGGTTTGTTTGCAGCAAAAAAATTACCCATTGGTCTTCACTGATATACAAATGCCAGGCAAAACCGGTATTGATTTGCTAGAAACCGTCCGTGAAAATAAGTTTGAGAAAATCAATCCGTCTATCGCCATCGTGGCGTGTACTGGCGAAGACAATGTAGACGAATTGGCGCTACTGTTTGATGGCGCCATTCCTAAGCCGACGAGTGTCGAACACCTACGGGGCGTTTTGAGTCAGTTAAACCTCAGTTCGCCAGAGCATAACCTGAAGCATGTTGAGCAGTCTGCTCCTTTGCCGTCGGTTACCCAAGGTGAAAGAGTAAAGCAATTCTTCATGGATTTGGCGCGTCACAATAATGAAGAAGACTGGCAAGAGGCCGTGCTTGTCCCTTGTTACACTATGCTTGAGTTGCTGGTAGAAGAGATGCGCATGCATTTGGCGCGTGGAGAGCTATTGGCGATTCAAGCGCTGGCTTTTCATTTCAACACACTAGGAAGTTTGCTTGGAGATGAGCCGCTTAAAACCATCTCTCGGCGACTTACGTCAGCCCGTCCACTGACAATCGATATCGCGCTAGAAAACTTTATTGAATACGGCAAACGACTGAAAGAGTTCAAGAAGCAACGCTCTGCCTCCTAGTCGGCGCCACTTTCTGCGACTACTTTGGCGCGGCTACTATGCCACAGTGCGATAACAATCAGTAGCAATGTCAACAAGGCTAGTAACATATCGATCGCATTGGCGTGCTCTTCCCACCAACTAAAAGTTTCACGCTTGACGTGAAGTTTGCCTATGATGCGGTAGTGATAGTTCGGTGTCATGATGGCATCATCGAGCACAATATAAAAAAAGCTTTCTTCAGCTTTTCCAGGTCTTTTGAGCACGTGATATCCGCCGACAGGAAGCTCCTTGAAGTATCCATGCTGTGCCTGAAGGTATTCGTTGACCAATTGCAAGTAGGCGCTTTTATCACTGTGCTTTGAAACGGTGGGTTCAAACGTCATGAGCTGAGTCAGCGGCCACAGGCTCTCACCATTAGCTTCGACATAAAACTCGACGCTGAGTAAGCCCTGCTCGGTCATGATGGCATCCTGTGCGGCACTGTAAATTTTTGCAATTTGCGGGTCGATAAAACCGACTTCGAGAAAGCTACCATCGTCAAGCATCGATACGGTATAGATTTTGTAACTCAAACTAATAATTTCTAGTGTTGGGTGGCCTTGCACGATGCTCTTAGATTGTTTGGCATGCTCAAACGCGGCTTGCGCATCCAGGAAAAAAGGTTGTGTAAAATCGAGCCCAATATCGGGTGGGTACGTTGAATCTGTCACCATCAGGTCGGGATTGACAAGGAAGATATCAATCTCAAACCCTAACTCCATACTCATTTGCGATTTAAGTTTGGCGATATCGGTACGTGGCGATGCCTTTATTGTTTGTTCGATTTTGCTGTGGCTTGGGCTGAAGAGGTTGGCGCGTTGAGCAAGTTTGAATTTCATTTCATTAAACAGGCGTTGCAGCTTCAGCGTGGCAATTTCTGCCTGTTGTGATTCAATGCGGCTTAGTTGCTTTTCAACCTGGCTATGAAGACGATCGTTGATCACCAAGCTACTGCCGATCATCAGTAAAGCGCCCGCCAATAAGCTGATAATGAAGGTGCGTGACATAGTCCGGATCTCAGTTGATGTAGAGAGGTCGACGGCAAATAAATGGATAGTCCGGCTGGCAAAAACTCACGTGCACCTCCAATGTGCGGCTTCTATAAGTATAAACACCTTGATTGTAGTTCAAAAAAACGGCAACTTGTACTTTTTAATAGGGGTGTGCATGGATAAGTCTCTAATTAATTATGAGCATGAGCACGACCTTGCATCGTTTCAAGAGATGCGTTTTCCACGTTTTGAGGCACTGGGTTCGGGTTATCC
The DNA here is from genome assembly GCA_024639455.1 of Cellvibrionales bacterium. Lineage (GTDB taxonomy): Bacteria > Pseudomonadota > Gammaproteobacteria > Pseudomonadales > JAHEIH01 > JAHEIH01. Next base: position 25,291 of record JAHEIH010000014.1, on the reverse strand, counting down.
TTTTGCATTACAGGAACAATACGAGCGTATCCTCGTTAAAATTGATGCCGCTTGGGATGGCTTTGACATCGATGAAGTGTTTTCCGACTTGATCATCGATCGCCGTGGAGGGAGGCAGGGGTTTCCCCTCGATGTGCTGAATGACATCATTCGCTTAAAAGAATACCGTCAGTCCGAAAAATTACGCCTACAAGAATTAAAACAACAAGCGCTTACTGCATTGGAACAGCAGGGGCTCAAGCTTGAAGCGGGCGATTTTATGAAGGTGTTGCTCGACGGTGATCAGCAAACGCTCGACCAGTTTATCAACGCTGGTTTTCGCTTTCAGCACCTGCGCGATAAGCAGGAATCCTCCCCCTTGCTGATAGCGCTAAAAAAAGGCTACACCGTGTGCGCTCATATGCTGTTAAAAGCGGGCGATTACGCCAATGCTAAAGACAAGCTAGGCCTTACCCCTTTGCTTATTTCATGTGGTAAAACGACCCGCGGTTTTCGCTCTATCACCGAGCTATTAATTAAATCTGGCGCCGACTTGGGGGTGCGAGACCCACTCGGAAATACGCCGCTGCTGTTAGCATTGTCGGGCGGTATGCTGGATGTCGCGTTGTTACTACTACAACACGGCGCTGACAAGAGTGTGACTAACAAAGCCGGTGAATCCATGTTGACCTTACTGGAAGAACACGCCGACCCAGACAATGCCGATTTTGTAGCTATTCAGGATTGCTTAGATCAGCTGCAGGTTTGATTGAGGCGGGAAAAAGGTTCTTTTGCGCGTGCCGCTTGATTTGGGTTTCGAAGATATCGCTTCTTACAGCAATTTCGAGGTGCGCTGATCTTGGTACTCGAAGCGCGAGACAAAATCGAACAGGGTGTCGGCAGGGATGGGTTTGCTAAATAAATAACCTTGCCCTAATTGGCACTTTGCTTGGGTTAAGTACTCACACTGTTGGCGATTTTCGATACCCTCTGCGATAAGCTTTAAGCCCATGGCATTGGCCATAGCAATAGTGGCATTCACAAGCTCCTGATCAGCCACATCATCTTCCACGGCATCCACGAAACTTTTGTCAATCTTCAGCGAGGTGAAGGGATATTTGCGCAGGTAACTAAGCGAGGAATACCCGGTACCAAAATCGCCTAAGCCGAGTTGAACGCCCATCAATTTCAAGCGCTTGAAGCATGCCATAATATCGTCATCTGCCACCATCAACACCCCTTCGGTGATTTCAAGTTGGATAAGATGATTGGGCAGAGGAGATTGCGCGATAGTGTCGAGTAGCTCATTAAAAAGTTTACCCGTTTTGATTTGTTGTGGCGAAACATTGACAGATATAACAAAGTCACGCTGCATAGCAGTGCGCCAAATTTGAGCTTCATGCAGTGCTGTTTCGAGTACGTAATATCCGATGTCCTCGATGAAACTCATGTGCTCGGCAATGGGAATGAATTCGTCGGGTGGGATACTACCAAATGCACCATTTTCCCATCGAAGCAGTGCTTCAGCACCTTCTACACGCATGTCGGTTAAATGGATGATGGGTTGGAATAGCAATTTGAATTCACGCCGTGCCAGCGCGCCGTGTAACTGACCCTCTAGTTGCAGTCGGCGTTGCACGTTATTGTTCATGCTCTCGGTGAAAAAATGGAAACGGTTCTTGCCCTCACCTTTTGAGTGGTACATCGCCATGTCAGCATGCTGTAGCAATTCGGTGTCGTCGATCCCATCATCTGGGAAGCACGCAATACCAATACTCGCCGTCGTCATAAATTCACGACCCTGGATTTGAAAAGAGCGATTGAATTGTTCGACAATCTTCATTGCCACATATTCAGCGTCACTTGGTTTAGCGAGATCATTCAAAATAACGAAAAACTCATCCCCTCCAAGTCTACCCACCGTATCTGAGCCTCGAATCACTCGGCTAAGTCGGTTGGCAGCCTCCTTTAGGATGTCATCACCTGCTTTATGGCCGATGGAATCGTTAATCACTTTAAAGTTATCTAAATCAATAAACATCACCGCTAAATTGCTGCGATTACGGTGTGCTTCTTTGACGTTTTGTTGCAGGCGATCCAGTAACAAAAAGCGGTTGGGCAACGCGGTGAGACTGTCAAAGTGCGCCTGCTGTAAAATCAGGGCCTGTTGTTTTTTGTATTCTGTCAGATCGCGCCAGGCGGTATGAACAGTTTGCGTGCCTTCAACATTCGTTAAATACGTTAACGTCACTTCGACAGGAAAAGGCTCTTCGTCCGCTTTGAGGTGCATCCATTCAAATCGATGACTGCCGTTTGCTGCGGCAATTTTCCCCATCTCATTAGCTTTTTTATAAGATGATTGGCCGTCGGGTTGGTAAGGTGGTGATAGCTCTGAGGGGTGGGTTTTTAGGAACTGTTCTTTGCTGTCGTAACCGAGCAGATCTATCGTGGCTTGGTTGCAATCTACAAAGCGGTTATTTTCTATGATTAATACAGGGTCGTAGGAATTGCGAAATAAATCATGGTATTGCTGCACGCTCAGCTGAAGTGATCGCTCGGTTTGCTTGCTTTTGGTGATGTCTTCGACGAAGAACATAATACTTGTGAGAGTGCCTTGATCGTCTCGCAGATACCCCCACAGCGTACGTGTTAAAATCTGGCGGCCATCCTTGTGGTTGACACACATCTCTACGGCTTCAGGGATGGGCTGCTGAATAATGATGCGATTAAACCACGTTTGACTTTGCCGTTGCGTATCGGAACAGGTAAATCGTGACCAGTAGGGAATATCGCCAAGCTCTTTTAGCGTATAGCCGGTTAGCTCAGTGTACTTGGAATTGGCAAATAGATATTTGCCCTCTATGTCTACTTGGCTAAAGGCAAAGGGTATGAGTTCAATAAGCGCTTTATGATTAATCATCGGCATATTACTACTCGTTTGAGTTGTTCATTTAATTTAGTTAAGAATGATCAAAAAGTACACCCAGTACCGCAAAGATTAATTGCCTTATTTTAAACGCGTCACTGAACGACTTAGCGGTTATAGGCGGTCATGTCATGGCCGTCACATTTACATGGCGTTTTTGGCATTAGCTGTTACTTTTATAGTTACTAGAACACTGTGTAGGAATGACTGTGAGTTATAAAAGAACACGATCTTTTGGATTTGGCCTGTTGTTTATTGTGCTTGATCAGCACGCCGTAGCCGCCGACTGGCTGTCCCTGCAAGGTACCGAGCCGGCGACGGCAGGCGCAGTGAGGGTGTGGGGTTTTATCCAAGCGCAATACCAGCAAAACAGCAGTGATCCAAACGCTGCTGGTGGTTTCATTTCGCCCAAGTTAGTGGGCCCCAACCTGACCTCGCAATCGGCGTTTAACGTCAACCGTGCACGTTTGGGGGTTAGGGGCTACCTTGACCCTGACAATAAAAATATTAACTATGCGCTGCTTGTCGAGGCTGGCAATAACGGTATTACCGAGCCCAACGAAAGTGCAGTTAAATTGGTGGATGCAAGCGTGACCTTCAGCCATATTGACGGTGCCAAGATTCGCGCCGGAATGTTCAAGACACCAACGGCTGAAGAGGGGTTGCGCGGTGTCGCTGTGCAAAACTATATCAATTTTAGTTGGGCCACGAATCAGCTCCTGCAGGAGCGTTTTGCCAACGACAGTTATACACCCAATATTGCTCCCCAAACGCTGCCGCCAGAGACTGACCTGAATGGCTATCAGAAAGGTGTTGCAGCCTTTCGAGATGTCGGCGTGCAAGTGTTTGATACGTTTAAGCTAGAAGAGGACTGGGAACTCACTTACGCGGCCATGCTCGGCAACGGTAATGGTTTGAATTTCAACGATAACAACAGCGACAAAGACACCTACCTATACTTGGCCGGTGAAAAAGTGTTCGGGGGCAAGGGCGGTCGACGCCAAGGCATGAAGCTGTTTGGTTGGTCACAGCGTGGCGTGCGCAGCGCCGACTTGAGCAACGACACTACGTTTAACCCGGTTGACTACGACCGCAACCGTCACGGCGTGGGGTTCAAATACCTGCGCAATGGGCTGCGCGTGTCGGGTGAATTGTTTAAGGGTAAGGGGATGATCTGGGTGGCGCCACACAACCCTTCGTTCGGCATGGGGCCAGCGGCGGGGAATCCCATGGCGGCAGATGGCCACGGAGCGTTTGGCAAATCGACAGGTTACTACCTAGAAGGCGGTTACCGTTTGCCTGACTCAAACTGGGAAGTCGATCTTCGCTACGACGTGTATAACCGTTTGGAAGGTGATCGTTTTGAGGTGAATTTTGACAACATCACCTTGGGGGTGCAGTACTTCTTCGACAAGAAAACCCGCCTGGCGATTAACTACGAAATCCGCAGCGCCAATGCGCCCAACTTTGCTGCAGGAGCGGGTCCCAATAATAACCTCGATGGAGTGGGCGACGTATTATCGCTACAGGTCACTAGTTTCTTCTCGCAATAATGTCCATGGCGGCACCTCGGTGCCGCTACCACATCAGGTCGTCGGGGACCTCGAAATCCTTATACCACTCCTCTTCTTCAACGGTCATTGGCGGCGCTTCGCTGTCGCGGCAGTTGATCACGCGGTGGGCATCGCGCTGAGCAATTTTGTCGGCAATCGGGCTGGGGATAAGCACATACTGATCGCCTTGTTTAGCGATGTGCAGAAGCCCCAGTGAAAGCTGGTTTTGCTGTTTGGCGTTGATGTAAATGGTTTTAACCTTTTTGCCGTCGGTGAAGTTAAAGCTGATATCGCCTTTGCTACGATCGACGCCATGGTTGTCGATCAGCTGCTTGATTTGCGCGTTGATCGCTTTGCGTTGCGCTGCCTCATTCAAACTCGCGTTGAGGGCACGATCCTTTTCGGCTTTTTCCTTCGCCGCGCGCAGCGCTGCTTCACGCGCCTCGTTGACTAATTCCACGCCTCGACCCTTCGCCGCCTTGGCCTCTTTGCGCTTTTCTTTGCCAATGTTCTTGGCCTTGTCTTTATTGACCAGACCGGCCTTCAGTAGTTGATCCTGTAGCGTTCCCGCCATAGCGATATCCTAATTGTGAGTTAAAATCGTAACGACAAGCAGCTAAGGCCGCCGTCTAATTTCTGGTATTCCGATACGGCCACTTCTCGCGTGTTGTAGCCCAGTGCCTTCACCGACGCAAGTGTCTGTGGGAATCCAGCGGGGACGAGTACCGTACCATTGACCCATACGCAGTTGGCGGCATAACTCTCCGCAGCGCAGATGGGTGTGCGGTGATAAACGGCAAAATCGGGGTGTTCGAGCATTTCGCCGTAAGCCAACATATGACTATTTTCCAAATAGTTAATGCCGGTTTTTAGATGCAGCATCTCCGACATGGCAACGACAGAACCGGTCATGCTGTAGCGCTTTAAGATGTCAATCAGTGCTTCGGCACCGTCATGGTCGGTGCGTTCCGACAAGCCGATATAAAAGTGATTGCCGACCATCATGACGTCACCGGCTTCTAGGTGGCCATGATGGATGCGGTGCACCGCCGAGTAGTGGGCGCGCACAGCTTGCTCAATATGGTCGACTTCACCACGGCGACTTGGCGCACCCGGGTGGGTAAGAATGGCGCAGTGCGGGGTTACCAAAGCTACATCTTCCACGAAGCACGAGTCAGGGTAGTCTTCTAAGGGAGGCAACACGGTGACGGATAACCCGCATTCCTCAAGCGCCGCAACGTAGTCTAGGTGTTGTTGTAGCGCTAGCTTGTAGTCCGGAATACCGAGGTTGGCTTCAGTGAGGCCGAGTAACATGGCGCGGCAAGGCGTGCGAACAATAGCGTGGTTAAACATGATTAACTCTTATTAGTGATAAAGTACCCAAGCGCCAATAATGGCGAGCAATGAAAAACAGCAGGCGAGAGTCGCCACCCACATATCCAGTCGAAATGTTCTGCGGTATTGATGACGCTCGCGCCAGTGCATGGCCATGCTAGCTAAAGCTGTCAGCAAATATACCACGAGCACCGCAAAGGTAGAGAGTGTCAAAAGGATTTCAAATCCATTGAGCAGTGACTCGTTGACATTAAGTAATAGCAATCCAATACTGATGGCGCTAGAAAACAGCAGGGCATGGGTCGCTGTGCCATGTCTATTTTGTTTCGCTAGCATGGAGGGAAACACCTTATCGCGTGCGGCGGCGAGCATCATGGTACCACTCATCATGATGCATACATTCAGCGTGCCGCCGATGGCGAATAGCGCCCCTAGTGTGATGAGGTTCTCGCCGGTATTGCCCAATAATATTTGCGCGGCATCCGAAAAAGGCGAATTAGACGTTTTAAGACTAGTTAGAGGAAGCACCGACATGATGCCCCATGTGGCAATGACATAGACAGTGGTAGCCGTTAGCGTGCCCAGAATAGACGCGCGCGGAATTGTTTTTTCTGGATCGATGGTGTCTTCACTGGGTAAGGTGGCAGATTCAACGCCGATAAAGGCCCACATAATCAATAGGCACATCGAGGCGAGCATGCCAAGGGTTGAGCTGTCACCCGGTTTGATAGCAGGAATATGCTGGATGTCCCCGAACCCTATTCCCAGTAGGCCGATAACTAATAACGGAAGTATTTTGCAAATAGTTGCCACTAATTGCAGGGTGCTCGCGCTCCGAACCCCGACTAAGTTGATGGCGACAAACGCTAAAACGACACATAAGGCTAATAATGTTGAGGTGAGATTGTCTTGCTCAAAGGGAAGAAAATTGGCGATGTAACCCACAAATGAGAGCGCAATGGCGGAAACAGCAGACACCAGTGAAAACCAATAGCACCAAGCTACCAGTGCGCCCCATCGCTTTCCGAACACCTCGCGGACGTAAAAGTAAGGGCCGCCCAGTCCGGCTTGGCGGGCAGCAAAGTTAGCGTAGGTGAGCGCCAAGCAAAGTGCGCCAAAGCCGCTCAATGCCCACGCGATAAAGCTGAAGCTGCCGTAAGCTGCGAGAAGACTGGGAAGGGTGAAGATCCCCGACCCAATCATCATGCCCGCGACCATCGACCAAGATCGCCATAAGCCGATAGGGCGCTGTCGCGACGGTGCCGTCACGTTGGATTATTCCTGTGACTCGCTGGAGCGGTACTTGCCGAACCAGTGCAGGATATAGCCAACTTTGCGTGCCAGGTTGGAGGGTTTGACGGCGATGCCGTGGTACGCGCCTTGAATCCTCACTAATGCACTGTCCACGCCCTGCAAACGTAGCGCACCGTAATACTGCTCGCTTTCACCCATCGGTGTGCGCACGTCAAGTTCGCCGGTCAGCACCATGGTGGGCGTGGCCACATTGCCCACCAGCGACAACGGCGAACGTTTCCAGTACTGGTTGACATCGTTCCATGGCAGATCGGTAAACCAGTAGCGGGCCATAAAGGTATAGATATCCGATGTGCCGATCATACTGATCCAGTTGATCACGGGTTTGGCGACCACGGCGGCTTTGAAGCGGTCGGTGTTTCCGATGATCCATGCCGTAAGCACGCCGCCGCCAGAACCACCGGTAACGAACAGCTGTTGATCATCGACATAGCCCTTTGCCAGTAAGCCATCGACCATGTCCATCAGGTCGTTGTAGTCCTGCGAGGGGTAGTTTTTGTCGATGGTATTGGCAAATTCGACACCTTGCGAGGTCGATCCGCGGGGGTTGCCGTAAAGTACCACGTAGCCCGCGGCGGCGAATAACTGCACTTCGGCCGAAAACATAGGCCCGTAGGCAGTGTGAGGTCCGCCGTGTATTTCAAGGATCATGGGATATTTTTTAGTGGGGTCGAAGTTAGGAGGCGTGACTACCCACGCTTGCAGCTCGCGTCCGTCGACAGAGCTTTTCACCGTTAACAATTCGGGTTTGGCCAATGTCTTGTGGTCGAGTACATCACCGTTGAGATCCGTCAGCAAGGTGGGGCTGCGCTTGCCTGCCAAGGCGAGATCGGCGGGTCGGTTACCGTGGTTGTGGGTGTAAATCACTTGGCCTCGGTCGGTGACGGCAAAGTCACCAGAAGTATAAGGCCGGCCAAGCGTTGTGCCGCCCACGGCATCCGTTAATGTGGTGATGTTGCCTTTTAGCGAGACGTAGCCGACCTGTTTTTGGCCGTGATCATCGTAGCTAAAATACAAGCCCTTGCCCGCTTTGTCCCACTGTATATTTGCGACGCTGCGATCGAGATCGCCGGTCAAATTGACCACGTTACTACCGTCAGGATCCATCACGTATAGTTGCTCGATTTGATGAGATTTGACGTTGTCTTCAAACCCGATAAAGGCGATTTGCTTGCCATTAGGGCTGAGTACGGGGTCATACTCGGGGCCCGTACTGTTGGTTAGGGTCGTGAGGGCGCCACTGGCGACATCCACCGCGTGCAGGTCCTGATTGAAAACATCAACGTCAAAATCGGCGTGCAGGTTAGCTGATACGATAATCTGTTTGCCGTCCTTACTCCACGCTAGCTTGCCGCCAAAGTCGTGTTGACCAAAGGTGAGTTGGCGCGGTGTGCCACCGAAGCTTGGGACAACATAAAGGTGGGTATTGCCTGGCTTTTTCATACCGCGGCCATCGTTTTGGAACAGGGTCTGATCGATGTACTGCGGTTCCTCGGCCCACTGCGCGCCCTTGGGTTTGAAGGGCAGGCTAAATACGGGGTTGGCGGGTGTGGGGGTAAACATGACAAACGCCAGCTGGCCGCCGTCAGGCGAAAAGCTCAGCTGACTCGGACTTAGTTCGACATCGGTGACGCGGGCAGTCAGGCCACTGGCCATATCGCGCAGGTAGATTTGAGTGTTGCCTTCGGCGCTCGATAAATAGGCCATTTTACTGCCATCGGGAGAAAAAACCGGGCTGTAGTGATTGTTGCTGTCAGATAGAAGAGGTAAGTGCTTACTGCCGTCCAGTGATACTATCCATAGGTTGCGGCGCATACTGTCATTCATAATATCCATGCTGCGGCGCTCGTAGATCACGTGTTTATTGTCCGGCATTACCACGGGGTTGGCGGCCATTTCCAAGTTAAAAATATCGCGATAATCAAAGTGCTTGGCGTGGGAGTGTTCGATCGCACTGTGGTCGGCTTGGCTGGTGGCCGCGCTGATGACGCCTGCCAGGGTGAGGCTGGCAAGGGTGAAAATACGCGCTTTCTTCATAGGGATTTACCTCGATATCATTATCTTTAGCAAGATAGCGAAAGTATCAGCAATTGTCGCCGGGTGAGCGTGTCAGTCCCTGCCAGAAAGTGCTGCTGCCATGGGCGGCTAACATGACTTGGCATACACTGCGTTGTTATCGATGATCAGCATGTGAAGACACCATGAATAAATTGGCTAGCGTTTTAATAGGAACCCTTATGTTGAGTGCCACCACCCAGGCGAGCGAACTCACCCTCGAACGTATTTTTGATTCTCCCTCGTTAGATGGCTCGGCGCCGATGAGCTTGAAGGTGGCACCAGACGGTCAGCGCGTCACGTTTTTGAAGGGTAAGCAAGAAGATTACGACCAACTGGACCTGTGGGAATACCACATTGCCTCGGGCGAAACGCGGCTGTTGTTCGATTCCAATGCTTTGGGCGCGGCGGATGTTGAATTGTCAGATGAAGAAAAGGCGCGCCGCGAACGTATGCGTTTGCGTGGCAAGGGCATTGTGAGTTATCAGTGGTCGCAGGATGGTAAAGCACTTTTGTTTCCGATTGGTGGCGATGTTTACTACCACCGCATCGGTGAAAAAGGCGCGCAACGCCTGCTAAGCACCGAGGCCTTTGAAACCGACATCAAACTATCTCCCAAGGGCAATTACATCTCCTTTGTGCGCGATCAAAACCTCGTTATCAAACACATTGCCAGCGGCCGCGAAACCGCCATCACTAGCGAGGGGGGGGGCGATATCAAGTTTGGCATGGCCGAGTTTGTCGCGCAGGAAGAAATGAGCCGTATGACCGGCTATTGGTGGTCGCCGGATGAGCGCCATATTGCCTTCACCCGCGTGGATGAGTCGCCGGTAGACGTGGTCACTCGCGCGGAAATTTACGCCGACGAGATCAAAATGATCAGTCAGAAGTACCCCTACGCTGGCACCGACAACGTACAAATAGCCTTGGCCGTACAGGCCATCGACAGCGGCGAGCGGCGCTGGATTGATCTGGGGCTTGACGAGGATATCTACATCGCCCGCGGCCAATGGTTGCCAACGTCAGAGGCCTTTACCTATCAGTGGCAGAGCCGCGATCAAAAAGAGCTGGAACTTCGTCGCTGGAATGTGGCTGATGCCTCACAGACAACGCTGTTGACTGAGCGCAGCGACACCTGGATCAACCTGCATAAAGACCTGCATTTTCTGGCTGGGCGCAACCAATTTGTATGGGCGTCAGAAAGGGAGGGTTTTAAGCACCTGTATTTGTATGACACGGATGGCAAACTGTTACGCCAACTGACCGCTGGTGATTGGGTTGTCGACGAGGTTGTCGCGGTCGATAACACGGCGGGGCAGGTATACTTTACCGGTCGTAAAGACACGGTATTGGAAAGCCACCTTTACCGCGTGCCACTATCTGGCGGTGATATCGCCCGCGTGACCCAGCGCGAAGGGTCACACAGCATTAGCTTCGCCGATGATGCATCGATTTACATCGACACCTTTTCAACGATTAACCGCCCGCCGCAGGTGAGCTTACATAGAGCTAATGGTGAGCAACTGACGTGGCTAGAAGAAAATGCCCTCGACGCCAAGCACCCGCTGACGCCCTATATAAAGGATTGGATCGAGCCCGAATTCGGCAGCTTTACCAGTGAAGACGGGGTCGAACTTTACTACCGCCTCTACAAGCCAAGGGTTCAAAAAGATAAGCATCCCGCCATTGTCTATTTGTACGGCGGTCCCCACGTGCAAGTGGTGGCCAACAGTTGGTGGGGGCAGCGCGGCTTGTTGATGCAGTACTGGGCGAGTCAGGGATACGTGGTATTCAGTATTGATAACCGCGGTTCGGACAATCGTGGCGTGGCCTTTGAGTCGCCCATTTACAAGAAAATGGGCAGTCTTGAAGTGCAAGACCAGGTGGCCGGAGCGAAGTACCTTGCCGGTTTGCCATACGTCGATGCCAATCGCATCGGCGTGCACGGGCATAGCTACGGTGGCTATATGACCTTGATGAGCATGTTCCAGGCCGGTGATGTCTTTGCCGCCGGCGCGGCGGGCGCACCGGTGACTGAGTGGCGCCTGTACGATACCCACTATACCGAACGTTACATGGGCGATCCTCGCGTTGATGGGGATGCCTACACCGCGTCCTCGGTGTTTCCTTATGCTGACGGCCTGCAAGGCCCTTTGCTGGTCGTACATGGCATGGCAGATGACAACGTATTGTTCAGCCACAGCACACGTCTTTATCGCCATTTGCAAGAAGCCGGTAAGTCCTTTGAAGTGATGGACTACCCCGGAGAAAAGCATGGTATTTCAAGCAGTAAGGCGATCCGAAGCCACTACGCGAAAACAGTGATGAATTTTTTTAATCGTCACCTGAAAGACTAGTCGTCCCCGGCGAGTTGTCTCACCAAGCGGTCAATGGCCATGACGTGGTCGTCGACTTCGCCGTGGGCTGCAAGTGCGTCTTGGAGTTGGTGCAGGTAATCACGATTACTGCCGCTAGGGCCCTCGCTGCGAAAAATCTGCTCGGCGATAGCGCGCTCACTGGCTTCACCTAGGTGGGCCGGGCTGTTGGTGAGTCCCACGTAAAATACCCCTGTTCGCTGCCTACCATCCGCGAGTTGGAGGGGGGCAAGTTGGCGGACATAACCGTTTTTTTCGCGGTGATCTAGATGGTCAAACTCATTCAAGGTGACTCGGTAGGCTTTGCCAAAGCAGCGCTTGGCAGGCGCTTCGATCAATGTCAGCACGCGCCCCGGTGCCTCTGGCGTGCCGCGGTGGTCGTGGCTACCCTGCCAAAATCGGCGTTGCCAGCCATCTAGGTAGGCCGTGGCGCAGTCGACGTAGGGGAAATCCACCTTATAGATCAATGAGCCGTAACCGAATAGCCAGATTTCATCTAAATCGGCAATGTCGCGGCGGTCGCTATTGAGGTCTCGAGTGTCGTGGGGCATTTGACTCCTTATTCTGACATCACTCAACAGATGTTTAAGCTACTATGATTAACTAATGTTTCTATCGCTTGCCTTTGAACATATACGTGCTGCGGTAGGGATTGTCTCATAACTAGGGAAGCCACCATGAAGTCATTTTTAATGAGCTGCATTTTTATATTTGGAGTAGGAGCAAACGCGATGGCAGACAATTTATCGACCCCCACCCAACCTAGCGCCGGGTTACGCCACGTGGTGGTATTTAAGTACAAGCCCGACGCCTCAGAAAGCGATATCCAGGGTGTGACCGATGCGTTTCGCGAATTACAGCATAAGATCGACGGTATTACTCACTTTGAATACGGTATCAACAACAGCCCCGAGGGGCTAGATCAAGGCTTTAGCCACATTTACCAATTGACCTTTACCGATGCGGCTGCGCGCGACGCCTATCTACCCCACCCTGAGCACGCCAAGTTTGGCCAGTTATTGGGCGAGTTAGAGGTTTTAGAGGGGGTGTTTGTCGTGGATTACCCTGCGCAGCCCTAGGTTTGTCAGATAAGCAATTGCTCAATATCCAAGTCGTAGGCTCCGCTATATACTCCTTTTAGTAATTAATCTCATATAAGAACAAAATGTGGAGCAGCCTATGATGGTATATGGCGTCGCCCTGTTGGCCTTTTGCATGCTTGTCGGTATGTTCACTGGGGACCAACTGGGGGTGTTGTTGGGTGTGAAGGCTAACGTGGGCGGAGTGGGTATCGCCATGTTGTTATTGATTGTGCTGTCGAACCTGTCGGACAAGCGCTTTCATTTAAAACCAGTCAGCGAGGATGGCATCAAGTTCTGGAGCGCGATGTACATCCCTATCGTGGTAGCCATGGCGGCAAAACAGAATGTACTAGCGGCGGTGTCTGGCGGCTGGATGGCCCTGATTGCTGGCGTGTTGGCGGTGCTAGTGAGCTTCGCACTGATTCCTGTTTTTACCCGTTTAAGTGGTGGCCCGAGCGAGCCACTGCCGCCGTTGGAGTAAGCCGTCATGGAAATGCTGGAAAACGTGTTAGTGAAGCAGGGCTTGATTACGGCCTTTATGTTTGTTGGCGTGGTGATGTGGTTTGCCTATTGGGTGTCTGACAAAATTACCCGGGGTCAGGTTCATGGCTCGGCCATTGCCATCGCGCTGGGTCTTGTCATTGCCTATATTGCTGGCACCTATACGGGGGGTAAAAAGGGCGTGGCTGATGTGGCGGTATTTTCGGGAGTGGCCTTGTTAGGTGGTGCCATGTTCCGTGACTTTGCCATTATTTCTACCGCCTATGGCGCCAGCCTTGATGTCATTAAAAAAGCTGGCTTTGTCGGTGCGCTATCGGTGGTCATGGGCGTGGTGGTGTCCTTCGTCGTGGGTGCGATCATCGCTGTGTTGTTCGGTTATACCGACCCGGTAGATATCAGTACCATTGGCGCCGGTGCGGCGACCTATATTGTGGGGCCTGTCACTGGCACAGCGCTCGGGGCATCGTCAGAAGTGATTGCCTTGAGTGTGGCTGCGGGTTTGGTGAAGTCGGTGCTGGTGATGAGCGCCACCCCATTTGTCGCCCGAATAATTGGCCTAAATAATCCTCTGTCGGCGATGATCTACGGCGGTCTAATGGGGACGACTTCAGGGGTTGCTGGCGGGCTGGCGGCTACCGATCCGCGCTTAGTCCCCTACGGTGCTATGACGGCTACTTTTTACACCGGTGTCGGCTGCTTACTGGCGCCCTCGGTGTTATTTTTCGCGGTGCGTCTCATCTTTTCCTAATTAATGCAATGTGGTTTTAATTCATGTCTGACAACAATAGCAACGTTTTCGCCCACTTTTACCAACAGTTTTCACAACGCTTCGACAGTGTGGCGTTAACAACCGCTGAAGGTCATAGCATGACCTTTGCCGACCTCGATCGCGAATCGGCGCGATTGAGTGCCTTCTTGCAATCACTGGGTTGTGAAGGTGGTGCTCGCGTGTCGGTACAGGTGGAAAAATCCCCCCAGGCGCTCTGCTTATACTTGGCCTGTCTACGTGCCGGCTTGGTGTTTCACCCTTTGAACACCGGCTACAAGTCGAGCGAATTGAGTTATTTTTTAAGCAACGCTGAGCCTTCGGTGGTGGTTTGCGATAGCGGCGATTTGGCAATGATGCAAAGCCTGTGCGTTGAGAATAATGTGCCACATTTACTCACCTTGAATGGCGATGGCGCTGGTTCATTAACCGAGCAGGCGGCGGGCTGTGAGCCCGATTACGGCATTGCCCATAAAGAAGCGGATGAACTGGCTTCGCTGTTATATTCCTCGGGGACTACCGGCGTGCCGAAAGGGATTATGTTGAGTCATGGTAATCTACTTAGCAATGGCCAGTCGCTGGTGAAGTTTTGGGGCGTTAGTGACCGTGATGTGCTGTTGCACGCCCTGCCCATTTTCCACGTACACGGCTTATTTGTGGCTTTGAGTTGTGTGTTCTTGAGCGGCGCTTCGATGCGTTGGTTAAAGGGCTTCGATCTGCAGCAAGCCTTGACAGAGCTGCCTCGCAGCACAGTGATGATGGGCGTGCCCACTTACTATACCCGACTGCTGAGCAGCGCGGAGTTCGGCGCGGATCACTGCCAGAACATGCGCCTGTTCATCTCGGGGTCTGCACCATTGCTGGAAGAGACCTTCAACGACTTCGAAACCCTTACTGGGCAGCGCATTCTTGAACGCTACGGTATGACTGAAACCGGCATGAATACCTCCAACCCACTCAATGGTGTGCGCAAAGCCGGCACCGTTGGCCCGGCCTTGCCTGGGGTGGAGGTACGCGTCGTTGACGAGGCTGGCAATATCCTTGAACAAGGTGAGATCGGCAACCTGCAAGTGCGTGGCGCTAACGTGTTTAAGGGCTACTGGAAAATGCCCGACAAAACCGCCGAAGACTTCACTGCGGATGGCTTCTTTAACACCGGCGACAAGGCCTCGATTGACGCCGATCACTATGTGGCGATTGTCGGGCGCGCTAAAGATATGGTGATTACCGGTGGCCTTAATGTCTACCCAAAAGAAATTGAGTTGATTGTCGATGAATTACCCGGCGTCAAAGAGTCAGCGGTGATCGGCGTTGCCCACCCCGATTTTGGTGAAGGAGTGGTGGCGGTAGTTGTCGCCAAGCCAGGGGAAACGCCGCACGAAGCAGATATTATCGCGGCCTTAAAAGAGCAGATCTCTGGCTTTAAAGTACCCAAGCGCGTCATTGTGCGTGCCGAGCTGCCCCGCAATACCATGGGTAAGGTACAGAAAAACGTCTTGCGAGAGGAAAATAAAGCCCTATTCGCTTAGCAAAGCGTTAGCGATGTGGCGCCTGCTAGGTAGGCTGTAGCTATTTCAAGCTTGGCTACCGCGCGGGAATTGCACCGCCTCGGAGGGAATTTCTACCCAGGGTTGTGCCGAACGGCACCATACATGGGCGGTGGGCTTTAACCACGAGGTATCGTCCAAGGTGCCGGCTTTGATAAAGGCCATTCCGGGCATGCTGTCGGCCAGCGACAGGATAGGAGAGCCGCAGTGGTTGCAGAACTGGCGGTACACCGCCGCGCCCGATTCGCCGCGGTCGGTGTATTCTGCCAAGCTGGCTTGCTCGTAGTAGTGAATAGATGCCGCACTGACGCCTACTAGTACCGAAAACGCCGTGCCGCTTTGTTTTTGGCAGTGGTTACAGTGGCACACCGCTGTCATTTTGGGCTCTTCGTCGCTGTGGTAGCGCACTCCTCCGCACAAGCAACCACCAATGATTGTATTCATGGCTTGAGCTTTCCCTTAGGCTGACAGAGAATCGTAAACCACCACTCGCTCCCACAGGTGCGAGCACTCTTCCACAAACTTGTTGTGCAGCGGGTGGGTTTGGTAGGCGTCTTGATCGGCTACACTATTGAACATCATCATTTCTGATACGTGGTAGCTGGTGTCAATGACGCCGCGTTCCATGGTGGACGCAGGAACACCAACAAAAAGCGATTGCACGTGAGGCACCTCGCGCAGGGTGTGTAAACCTGCAATCAACGCATCACGATCCTCTTGTGAATCCGGGTTTTTAAGCCAAAAGTAGACATTGTGAATCAGGGGCGACATGGCGGTGCATTCCTTTTCTGAGGCCGATAGAGAACCCGCCACAGTCGCTGTGGCCGCCACGGCAGTGGCTTGGGTGAGAAAACGGCGACGTTGCTGGTCGGTCATATGGGCGTTCCTAGTGGTGAGTGTTTGATCAATATAGTGAAAGATTGTTGGCGTGTCGGCAAGTCAGATTTTTACATCGACAACAAGCGCAGCAAGAAAATAAAGCGCAGGATCAACGTGACGAAAAATCAGTATTGCACCGGTTTAGAGGGTATCGATAGGCTAGATCGCGTAGACGCAGTTTCTTCCTTCAGCCTTTGCCTGATAAAGCGCGCGGTCTGCGCGCGTCATTAACGCTTCCTTGCTGTCATCCTCGTTATGTAGCTGGGTTGCGCCAAAGCTGCACGTTAACGAAATTGAGGCCTCGCAAGATGTGACGGGGGTGCTTGCAATGGCATCGCGAAGTTTTTCAAGGGTATGGCTGATGTCGTTGAGGTCGGACTCTGGAAAAAGAAGGCACAATTCGTCACCGCCAATACGGAACACAATGTCAGATTGGCGAAGGTTGTTGGTTAAAGTTTCCGAGATAGAAATCAATGCCTTATCACCGCATGCGTGACCATAGGTATCATTGATCGATTTAAAGTGGTCAATGTCTATCAAGCAAACGACCAGTGGGTGATGATAGCGTTGGGCACGCATAAATTCGCTGTCGAGGTGCATCTCAAAGCTGCGGCGATTGAACAACATGGTTAGAGCGTCTTCTGCGGCGAGCTTTTCAAACCCCTGTTTTATTTCAAGTAATTGGATCCTTGCTAGTCCCATTTCTCCGATGGTTTCAGCTAGAGAAACGAGAAAATCTAAGATATTTTTGATCTCGTCTTCTTCAAATATCGGCACATCGTTCAAAGCGTCAATATAGGGAATCAACTCAACGCCAAGTTCGTTAGCTTGATTGATGAAATACTCTTTCTCAGGTGGCTTGTATAGAAATTGACCGGTGAAGAAATTAGCAACGTGTTCTTCTCCAACATACACAGGAACAGCAATATCGACTAGGCCGTTTTTACATTGATAGGCATTGTATTTAGAGCCCTCAGCAAGTTGGCCGGCGATATAGGTGTCGCTTTCTAAACAGCGGGCTGCTGAGACTGGGTTTTGGCGGTGGTACTGGGTGCAGATACGTTGCCAGCCGGTCTTAATGTGAACCGTGCCCTCCAAATCCAGTAGCGCGGTGACGGTGCCATTGATTTTGGTAAAGTTTTCACACAAGCGTGTCAGCTTAGGAATGTCAAAAATCTCGTCGAATGCATACTTCATAGGGCTTGCTCAAAAAATCTCTTCTCCTTGAGTATAGCATTCTTAGCGATATGGGATTTGTGTTGCGTCAAAGTTAAGACAGATCGGATAGACGATTGAATAGCGCTAGATGAGTGCTTGGGTAGATATATTCCTTAAAGCCAGTGTAACGTTTCGTTCATTAGCTCGTCGCTGACTTCCACTCGAGTATCCGTAAATACTTCAAAGGCATCGAGTCCCTGGTGGATCCACAGGTCGAAGCCGCTAATGATTGCCAAACCGGCGCGTTGGCTATGCTTGATGAATTCGGTCTCGAGCGGAGTGTATACTGCGTCAAAAACCCATTGTTGAGTACCGATAGCGCTGCAAGGAAAGACGCTTTCGGGGAGGTAGTACATGCCTTTGGGGGTGCAGTTGACGAGGCCATCCACGTGCGGTGCCAGAGAGATAAATTCTTCTTCCGATCTTACGACTAGGCAGGATATATGGGGAAGGGTGGCAGCGAGGTCTTCGGCCTGGGCAAGGTGGCTATCGTAGATACACAACAAATCGACGCCGAGTTCAGCGAGACCAAAAGCTATTGAGCGTCCCACACCACCTGCGCCCGCGAGAAGTACGCGACCTGGGGGGTGATACCCAAGGCGACGTTGATAGGCGCTAACAAAACCGCTGCGGTCTGTGCTGGTGCCAAATAGGCCGCTGTTAGTGTGATTGAATGTCAGCGTGTTGTAGGCGCCTAATTGGTTGTCGCTGGGCTGTGAGGCGTGAACCAACTGCCAGGCCTGTTGCTTAAAGGGTTGGGTAATGTTGGCGCCGTGGTAACCCAGTTCTTTAAGCCGATGTAGAGCGTCGGCAAGCACAAAGTCAGATTGGCCATCGACATCGATAAGCTCATAATGAAGGTCAATACCGCGCATTTGGGCGAGATACATTTGTAGTTTAGGCATGCGTGACCGGCTGATCTTTTCGCCAATCAGGGCTAACTGTATTGTCATAACGGCATCTCTTACCCTAGTGTGTTAGCTATGTCGTTGTACATCGTGCAGAAGATGGGCGAGATCTGCAAGGCAGGCCGTAATCATTTCTCGATCAAGCGGTTTTTTCAACTCGGCATTTAGCCGCGCAGCGAAAAGTGCGAGGGGGAAATAAAGTTCAGTGGGTTGTCAGTTCGAGAGGGGTTTAAAGTAGTTCGCTCTGTATCCACTTAGATAAGACGTAAAGTCCCCACACGTGCTGCTTGAAGCGGCCACGCTTCGCCATGTCGATATATTTATCCAGCACCTCTTGTTTGAAAAGCCCCGTCTGCTCGTTGACCTTGGTGATAAGGTCGATTCTTCCTGACGCGATCAGCCATTCCATGTAGGGGTTAGAAAAGCCCTTCTTTTTGCGAGTCAGTATCTCTTCGTTTAAGTAGGGTTTTGCAATCTTTTTTAGCAGTGATTTAGTCATCCCGTCGCGATAGCGCAGTTCGGGCGCAAGCCCAAAAACGGTACTGGCCAAAGGGTGGTCCAAAAACGGTGTACGCGACTCGACGGAGTGCGCCATGCTGACGTGGTCGAGCTTGCGTAGGAAATGCTCTGCCTGGAAATGGTTCAGGTCGATATAGCTATACCAGGTAGCTTCATCGTAATGCGTGGAGCCATCGAAGCGATCGCGGTAGTCTTGCAGATAGGCGAGCGACGCATCGTCTTTAACGTTTTGCTGCAGTAGCGTGTTTTTTTGCAGGTCGGTGAACTTTTCCCCCGATGTACGGAATAACAGTGAGTCATTCCACATACGCTTGTACCACTCCCATTCACGGTTCATCGAAAAATTACCGCGAAAGAAGTTTTTGAGCCAATTCTTACTTTTTAGCGCCGCTAGTTGTTGGATGCCGAGGTATTCAAAATACTGCCGGTAACCGAGAAATAGCTCATCGCTGCCTTCTCCGCTCATGACAACACGGTAGCCCTGCTGGGCAATGTCTTCAAAGAGTAGGTAAAGGGGGATTGCCGCTGGGTCATTGAGTGGCTCATCAAGCTGGCTGAACACTTTCTCGCTGGCATCGATAAAGCGCGTTTGGTCAATTTCGACGACATGGTGCTGAAGGCCTAAAAAATCCGCGCTGGCTCGGGCATTGTGGCGCTCGTCGTAGTTTTGGTGTTCGCTGTACCCCAGCGTAAAGGTCGGCAATGACTGACCGCACTGTCTAGCAATGGCTGCAATCAGGGCACTGTCTACCCCGCCAGATAGCAGCGATGCGACGGGCACGCTGGCGTTAAGCCGCGATGAAACTGCGTCGACAATGCGCTCTTCTAAGTGGGTCAGCGCCTCGGGCTCATCCATCGTGAGTGTTGCTGAGGTATCCAACAGGTCAAAGTAGCGCGAAATAGTCACGGTATTGTTGGTAAATGCTAGGTACTCTCCCGCCGCCAGTTTACATACGCCCTCGTAGAACGTGTGGGGTGGGGTCGGTGCCAAAAACGACAGATAGCTCATCAGCGCGTCGTTATTAAGGCGCTTGTGCTTCAAAAAAGGCACGATGGCTTTGATTTCAGAGGCGTACACAAAGCTCTCACCGTAGTGGTAGAACAGGGGTTTCTTGCCTAGTCGATCGCGAAACAAATAAAGAGTATCGCCATCTTTGAGCGCGATGGCGAACATGCCGCGTAAGTGCTTGACGAAATCGACGCCCCAGGTCAGGTAGGCTTCGATCAGTACCTCGCTTTCCCCAGCATGGCTGTGTGCCATGTGGAGTGATTGTTTGAGCTCGGCGAGGTTGTAGATCTCACCGTTGAAGGCCAGCAAAATATTTTTGTGCGCGCAGGGCTGGCGCGCCGCCGGCGACAAATCCATGATGCTGAGCAGGTTATGGGCAAAGAAGTAGTTGTCAGCGAGCGCCACCCCGCTGTAATCCGGACCGCGGTGCTGCATAAGAGACAGCGCGTGGCGAGCAATGCCCTCGTCGTAGCGACCGATAATCCCGAAAACAGCACACATGATGATTAACCCTAGGTGTAAAAGCGGCGCTAATTATGCCATTGTGTGCGGGAAATAAACAAAGGATGCGGCATTGAAAACACTCAGTATTCTTGGCAGTGGTTGGCTTGGTAAGCCGTTGATTAAACACTTCGTCGATCTGGGGTGGCAGGTAAACGCCTCGTGCCGCCATCGACAGCGCCGCGATGAACTTGCCGCGCTAGGCGCTACCCCGTGCGTGGTAGATATCGATGTGCAGCGCATGGAAGGCGACGCTTTCCTTAAAGCCGATCTAATGATCGTGAATATTCCGTCCAAAAATATCGGAGGCTTTGCCTGGTTGCTTGATCAGTTGGCTTGGTCGTCAATTGAGCGCATTGTTTTTGTCAGTTCGACATCCGTTTACCCCGACGAACCCCGCGCGATGAGCGAGGCCGATACGGATGACGGGCAACCCACCCCGCTGCGACAAATCGAACAGCGCTTTATCGAATGCCCTCGCTGCTCGACCACCGTGGTTAGGTTTGCCGGCCTTGTCGGCCCCAATCGCCACCCCGGGCGCTTTTTTGCCCATGGCCGACCGGTGCCCAACCCAGACGCACCGGTAAATATGATTCATCTCGAGGATTGTGTAGCAATCATTCACGAGATTGTGCAACAGCATTGCTGGGGGGAAATCTTCAACGCCTGCGCCGATACCCACCCTAGTAAGCGTGAGTTTTATGGCAAGTACACCCTTGAGTACGGCGGAGCTCTGCCTACGTTTGGAGATGCAGATCTTTCGGCAGGTAAGGTGATTTGTAACCGAAAGCTCAAACATGTCTTGGGTTATGAATTTATTTACCCTAATCTTATGCGTTTAGTCTTTGACTAAACCAATTTGAAACAACAAAACGATAATAAAGATATGAATAATACCGTTGAAGCAGCCATTCATTACGTTCAAAAAGGGCTCGAAAAGGCGCGTTATCATGCCAATGACAGTAGCCGAGATACGGTGATCATTGCGCCGCATACGATGAGCATTCATTCGGCCAGAGAGTATGCGATAAGTATCGAAGACGATGGATTTGAGCTTATTTCAGCACCCTCCAGTATTGCAGACCTATTAACAATACACGAGCATCAGGCGCAATATTCCGCCGAGATGCGCGACGCCATCTTGCGTCACGTTGGGGCCGATGAGGTGGTGATGACTTCACCCGGGATATTGCGGTTTAGTGAAGCAAGAACCGAGTGTGGCGGTTTCGATAATAGCCGTCCCGCACGTTTCGCCCATATCGATATTAGTGATGCGACAGCCGCTATCTTTGCTGAGAGAAGTGCCCCTCGGCCTGGGTGGAAGCGTTGCGTGGCGTATAACATGTGGCGAGCTATTTCCCCTGCGCCTCAAGATGTACCGTTGGCGCTGTGTTCTGCAGCATCTACGCGTGCCGATGATTTAATTCCAGCCACGGCCGTCTTTGATGTGAAAGATGCCCCAGAGTGGACATTTGAA
The DNA here is from genome assembly GCA_024639455.1 of Cellvibrionales bacterium. Lineage (GTDB taxonomy): Bacteria > Pseudomonadota > Gammaproteobacteria > Pseudomonadales > JAHEIH01 > JAHEIH01. Next base: position 3,347 of record JAHEIH010000014.1, on the reverse strand, counting down.
GGTCTTACGTTTGCTTTTGCCCCCGAGCACCGATGGTATTGGTACCCAGATATGCATTGTGATGAAGCTATATTGTTTGTTACCAATGACAGCGAGCGTGGTCAAATCAATGCGGTGCCTCATGTCGCGTTTGATAATCCGCAATGTGTGGGTATGACCGGACTAGTGCCGAGGGCCAGTATTGAGATTAGAGCGAACGCGTACTGGTATTAATTGTTACAAGGCAGTCATTATGAAACTGTATAGTTGTTTTAATAGCTCAACCTCCTATCGCGTTCGTATCGCCTTGGCGTTAAAGGGCATTGAATATCAATATCATGGGGTCAATCTTCGCATCGGCGAACAATCGGATACGGATTACATCGCGATCAACCCGTCAAAGGGTGTGCCGGTGCTGATCGATGCCGACGGCAGCAAGATTACCCAGTCGTTGGCGATTTTGTACTGCGTTGGCGATGAATCCACGCTAGCCGACGTTGACTTGATTCCTCAAATAGCGAATGCGCTTCGGATGGGCTGCGATGTACCGCATTATCCTCATGCCATGGCTATGTATCAGCACTGTACGGCGTTGCCTGCCTTTCAAGTAGCGACCCCTCAACAACAGGCAGATTGTTAACGGAGATGAATTATGACCGTTGATTTTGTATTCCCGGCTAACCCTGTTGTCAGTGTCGATATCGCTCATTCAGAGCAACGTTTTCCTGTTAACCGTATCTTCTGCGTTGGTCGAAATTATCTCGCTCACGCCATCGAAATGGGATCGACCGTCGACAAATCAAACATGGAGCCCTTTTATTTTTTAAAAGATAATTCGGCGTTGGTAGCTTCTGGGACGAGTATTGCCTACCCACCGAAAACCTCGAATTACCATTATGAAATGGAGCTTGTTGTCGCCATCGGCAGCGCGGGCTTTAATGTTGCGGAAAACGCCGCCGATGACATCGTGTTTGGATACGCCTGTGGCCTAGATATGACACGCCGTGATCTTCAACAGAAGGGCAAAGATGGCGGTAAACCCTGGGACTTGGGGAAGAATTTTGAACAGTCAGCGGTGATTTCTTCCATTGTGCCCAAGAGTGAAGTGGGGATTGTTACAGAGGGGGCCATCGAGTTACGTGTGAATGGCGAAACCAAACAGTCATCAGATGTCAATATGATGATCTGGAACGTCCGTGAAGTGATTGCACACTTGTCACAATTTTACCATTTACAGCCTGGTGACCTTATCTATACCGGCACACCGGAAGGTGTTGGTCCCGTCGTGCCGGGTGACAAGATTGAAGGATCGATTGAAAAGCTTGGTAGTATTGAGTTGGCCATTCAGTAGGACAGAATGTCCGACATGAGAAGTAGGTAAATGGTGTTTCTGAGCTGGCTGCGAAGCCGCGAAGCGCGAACGAAACGAATCCAGCAAAATGACATTTTGCGCCAGTTGAGAGAGTGATTCGACATGAAGGACAGGATGTCCGGAATGAGAAGTAGGTAAATGGTGGCCCCACCAGGACTTGAACCTGGGACCTGCCGATTATGAGTCGGATGCTCTAACCAACTGAGCTATAGGGCCAATTTATGCGGCGCAGTATAAGCCATGGATGGGGTGTTGTCATCACCATGCGACAGACTAAATACGGCATTATTTCGGTCTGGCCTCGGTTTGGTTAATTTCTGTTAACGTTAGCCATGTAAATTCTAATGTGTGGAACTAGACGCCCTTTTATCGTTCAAAATTCCGTAAGTAGCGCAGTAACCTTTAAATTTCCAATGATTTAGGTACACTAGTCCAACTTTTATTGGGGTATCGGATGTCCCCGGTCTTGGAAGCTTGTGTTGGCAGGAGGTTGGCACAAGATCCTCTAGAGAGTGATAGATGATCAGCGTAGAGCAAAGACGTTATAACCGACAAATCGCATACTGGTTGTTGGCTTGTGCGGCAGTAATTTTTGGCATGATTGTGTTGGGTGGTGTTACCCGCCTAACCCATTCCGGATTGTCGATGGTGGAATGGCGACCCTTGGTAGGCATTATTCCCCCTATCAGCGAACAAGACTGGTTGGACGTGTTCGCAAAATACAAACTGTTCCCAGAATACCAGAAGGTCAATTACGGCATGTCGTTAGACGAGTTTAAGTACATCTTTATGTACGAGTACTTGCACCGCGTGTTGGGTCGCATCATCGGCCTCATCTACTTTATCCCCATGGTGTACTTCTTTGTCACGCAAAAAGTGGCGGGGGGATATAAACGTAAGCTGACCATATTGTTCGTGATGGGGGGGTTGCAGGGTTTGATGGGGTGGTTCATGGTGATGAGTGGCTTGGTGGATAATCCACGTGTTTCTCAATACCGTTTGACCGCCCACCTTGGCTTGGCCGTTTTGATCTACGCCTACATGCTCTGGGTGGCGATGGATTTGTTACTTGAGCCTGTGAAAGGCCACATTCACAACAATATCGCCCGCTTCTCTAAGGTCTTGGTATGGCTGATTTATTTCATGATCTTGACTGGCGGATTGGTGGCGGGTATTCGCGCTGGTTTTGCCTATAATACCTGGCCTCTTATGGGTGAGTGGTTTTTTCCTCCAGGATTGTTCCCTGAGCAACTAGGCTTTAAAGCGGTGTTTGAAGACATCACCACGGTGCAGTTTAATCACCGCATGTTTGCTTACTTCCTGACCGTGTGTATTGCTATTTTCGTCTACAAAGGCACGACCGCGCGTATGTTGTCTGGTAAGGCTCACACCGCGATGTTTGCCTTGTTGATTGCGCTTATTTTACAAGTGGGCTTGGGTATTAGTACGTTGATCTATTTGGTGCCTGTGCCGTTGGCGGCAGCTCACCAAGCAGGTGCCGTTGTCTTGCTTTCGGCAGCGCTTTACGTGGCGCATAGGTTGTCAGATGTCAGGCAGTGGCGCTCGACTTTTTAAGTCCCTGGAATAAGAAACACAAAGCCCGCGTAAGCGGGTTTTTTTGTGCGCGGTGCTGTAGGAGGCGTCTGCTTGCAAACGGCGATAGGATTGGGTGTCACCATCTCTGCGAGATGCTTCCTGTCCAAATTTGCTCCTGGCAAATTTGTGCTCACACCATCCATGGCGTTAGCCCTTGCAGGGCCAGCTGAAGCTGTCCAAATTTGCTCCTGGCAAATTTGTCGATTCGCTCAGGTACAAAAAAACCCGCCGTAGCGGGTTTCTTTGTGTATCTAAATTATCGATTACTCGATAATTTTTGCTACAACGCCCGCACCTACGGTACGGCCGCCTTCGCGGATGGCAAAACGCAGACCTTCGTCCATCGCGATAGGCGCGATCAGAGTGACAGTCATTTGTACGTTGTCGCCAGGCATAACCA
>JAHEIH010000003.1 GCA_024639455.1 Cellvibrionales bacterium | reverse complement strand
CAGTTTTCACGATATTTAGTTTCTGAGTCGCCGAAAAATGTCGACGCTTTGCTGGCTGTTGATTGTTCATTATAAGTTCCCACTAAAAAATAGATGGGAACTTAAACATTTAAATTTCGGCCACTCTAGGGTGTGGTCGCTGGACGCTTACCAATTAGTGAACGAACACTGGCTAGTCGTTTACTCTAATTCAGTCGATGGCACAAACGCAGTGGGTTTTGATAGTGCTTCTGATCCTGCAACCTATCCAAGTATTTTAAAAGCAATAGGCAGTATTAATTCTGTTACAACCCCGCCGCTTACACTTATTGTAGACAACATACATGATTCCAGTCTTTCGAAGAAAACTTATTTATCCATTACTGGATTTGAAGGGCTAGTTGCCCATAGCTCGTTTAACCTGCCTCACCTTCTTACCGCATTTGATCAATACACACTGCAGTATAACCCCAATAAGCATATCAATATGACGTTTATCGATGGCAATGGCGGTTGTGTTTATTCACATACCTCAAGCATGGGTGAAGTGCCATGTGCGCTAAATAATGATCTCCTACTTCAGCAATCATGGGAGGGTTTTCAAATTCATTATCAACCGTCTGCTGGCTTCGATAGTCTGATACCTCGCCAAGCCGTTTGGCCTATTGCATTTTTTGGAATCATTTTTAGCATTCTTTCAGCGCTACTTGTTCGACTTTCAACTTACCACAGGTTTGAGTTAGCCTCACAAGTAGCGATACGAACTGAGCAATTAGAACAAGAAAAACGCAATGTTGTAGCGGCGATGTACGCGACAGAAAGGTTTATAGCCAACATGTCACACGAGTTGCGCACCCCTCTAAATGGCATTATGGGCGTCAATCAAATTCTTCTCGCGGGACCTTGTAACGCATCGACAAAACGCTACCTGAATGTGTCACAGGAAAGTGCCCAGCATTTATTAGCCGTCATTAATGACGTACTAGACATCAGTAAATTAGAAGATGAATCTCTCACAATATCGAACCAGCCTTTTGATTTGCGCCTAATCTTAGAGATGGTATGCAGTAACTTAAAGATTGGCTGTAAAGACCGGCCTATCACCCCCATCATTGATTTAGTTGATGATTTACCCAATGTTGTAGTCGGCGATGCCAAACGTATAAAACAAGTACTGCTGAATTTGGTGAGTAATGCCCTTAAGTTTACCGACAAGGGTCGTATCGTATTTACAGTGAATGCCGAATATCAGGCAGATGACACCATTTGTTTGTCATTTTCAGTACAAGATACAGGGATTGGCATCCCCTCTGAGCTCCATCAAACCGTTTTTGAACGCTTCAAGCAGATTGATGATAGTAATACGCGTCGCCATGGTGGCGCTGGTTTGGGGTTGTGCATCTCTCACAACCTCGCCCAAACCATGGGTGGTAAGTTATCCCTTTTATCAGCTGAAGGTGAAGGGTCTACTTTTATATTTGAGTTGGCGCTAAAAGCTTCTGAGTCCAAGCAATATATCGATCAACCCATTAATACAACGTTGTCTGATCAGCGTCTTCGACAGCGTCATATTGTGTTGCTTGATGACGTGGAAACCAACAACGTAGTGACAAGTGTTTTATTAGAGCAACACGGCGCGCGTGTCACCACATTTAACAGCCCTCATCAGGCGATTGAATTTTGTGCTAACCATGCTGATGATATCGATACGGTACTATGTGATATTCAAATGCCTGAATTGGATGGCCTAGAGGTCACGCGTATTTTGCGCGATTTGGGGTTTGATAAACCCATTATTGGTCTTAGCGGTAATGCCTACGAATCCGATTTTAATGAAGCTAAAAAAGCGGGCATGAACGACTACTTGAGTAAACCCATAGATATTGTGCAGTGTATCGGTGTGCTTGAAATATATCTTGATCTGCTGCCGCTATTTTCACCACATCGTCAAAAAGTCCATGTATGAGCCTTCCCTTCGTGCCCTATTAAACGACAAGCATGTCTTGGTTGTCGATGACGAGGACATCTGCCTAGTGGTGACGGCCAGCCTACTTGAGAGTCTAGGTGCCGAGGTATCGACCTTTGATAACGCCCTACAAGCGCTTCGTTTTTGTCGAAATAACGCGGCCTTTGTCGATGTAGTGATTTGTGATCTTCATATGCCTGGTCTAAAGGGTACTGAACTCGCCCATGCCCTACGTCATGAAGGTCTTGAATGCCCCATTATTGGTTTTAGCGGTGACACCGCCTCTCACAATGGCAATGAGCATTTCGCCCTCCCTCTCGTCGTAAATAAGCCACTGCAACCCGATGAACTTTTGCAAGCACTGCAAGGTGGTCAAGACTAGTCCCGCATCGCCTTGGTAACGTACAATGTATTACCTTTTAATGTGACGGACGCCTTGGGATACACATGAGCTTTGCCCCCATTTACCAGCGCGCACTGCAGCGTAAAGGCCGCTTAGAGGATCTACTGCCACACGTTGCCAGTCGTGAAGCGTTGCTCGCTCAGGGAGATGATCGCTACCTCAGTAAAATGTGCCGGGTCATCAACAACGCTGGCTTCAATTGGACGGTCATTAGTCATAAATGGCCTCAATTCGAGGAAGCCTTTCACGGCTTTAACCCCAATATCTTGGCAATGTTGTCGCCTGATCAGTGGGATGCCTACATGAATGACAAACGAGTGGTTCGTCACAGCCAAAAAATTAAAGCGGTGTACGACAACACCGTGTTTGTTTTAGATGAAGCCAGGCAGCACGGTAGCTTTGGCGCTTTTTTAGCAGACTGGCCGGCGGACGATATTGTAGGACTGTTAGCCTATTTGAAGAAGCACGGCGCGCGTTTGGGTGGTAATTCAGGGCAGTGGTTTTTGCGCAGCGCAGGTAAGGACAGCTTTGTTCTTACTGGGGATGTCGTGCGAGGTCTACAAGAGTCGGGGTTGGATATACCAGACAATCCTAGTAGTAAGCGCGATCTCAACAAGATTCAGCAACAATTCACCAGTTGGCAGCAGGAAACTGAGCTGCCCTATTGTCATCTCAGTCGAATTTTAGCGTGTGCCACTGGCAGCAATCGACTTTAGGAGTTCTCATGAATGAATTGATGCCCCATATCAAGAAATTGGGTTTCGGCGGTCTGCTTCCCTTTGTGGCCTTGCTGGCTGCCCTGTTAATGCTCGACCATGAAGGCCGTTGGCACCCGCTAGCCCAACAACTGCTTGTGTTTTATACGGCGTTGATCATCACCTTTGTCGGCGGCCTTAATTGGGGGATTGCTATAAGTAATGATCAATACAGCATCGGCCAGCGCAAAACGCTACTCACCTATTCGGTACTGCCAAGCTTGGTGGTGTGGTTTTTGTTGTTACTGCCTACCGAGAGCTACCTAATGGCTTGCGCCCTGCTCTATTTGACTTGCTACGGTATCGACAGTCGCCTAACGTTGCCAAACATGCCGCACGAATATAGCGACATGCGCCGCAAGCTAAGTTTTTCAGTCGCCGGCGTGTTGTTAATGGCCAGTCAGTTAGTTGTTTAATCGCGGCTAAAAAACGTCTTTACACGTTGCCAGAAACTTTTCTTTGGGGTCTTCTGTTGGTGTTCCTGCGGAATCCCGTGTGTTTCGTAGTAGTCGAGCCACTCGTAGGGCGTCATGGTACGCGGCGTTTTGTCGTCGCGCGCTCGCAGTAAGGCCTTGCCGCGTAAATCCGTCGCTTTATTGGGGTCTTTATCGTGCCCACGGTCGAGTAATTTGTCTAATTCGTCTTTATTCATAAATTTAATACGTTAATGAGGCATAATCACATTCACTAACCTTGATTTTGCCGTATATGGCTATATTATCTTTGTAGATTCTTAATAAATGGAGTTCAATATGCAACACAATCCGCTCACCAGCCGTTATTCAACCACATCTGCTCGCTCTGGTGTTGAGATTAACAAGGTCCTGCGCAACACCTACTGGCTATTGAGTATGACCCTGTTCACAAGTGCCATTGCCGCGGGCGCCTCTATGGCCGTCGGGATTGGTTCTGGCACAGCATTGATTATGACTCTTGCCGCCTTCGGTATGCTGTTCGTTGTGAATGCCACTGCAGACAGCAGTAAGGGATTACCCGCTATATTCGTTTTCACTGGCCTGCTTGGAGCTTCATTGGGCCCCATGCTTAGTGCCTACTTAGCCATGGCCAACGGTCCGCAGATCGTGATGCAAGCGCTTGGCGGTACGGCGATTATTTTCCTCAGCTTGTCGGCCTACGCGTTGACCACCCGCAAAGATTTTTCGTTTATGGGCGGTTTCTTGATGACCGGCTTGATCGTGGTTTTGATCGCGAGTTTGGCTAATATCTTCTTGGCCATCCCCATGCTGTCGCTCGTAAGTTCAGCGGCCATTGTACTGATTATGTCGGGTTTGATCCTGTTTGATACCAGCCGTATTATTCACGGTGGTGAAACCAACTACATCCGCGCGACCGTCGGCCTGTATTTGAGTATCTACAACTTGTTCGTCAATTTGTTGGCCCTGTTGGGCGTGATGAACGACGAATAATTACGCTTTATGTGAAAAAACCCGCTGCGGCGGGTTTTTTTTCGTCTCGATCTTTTATAATGCCGGCATGAAAGCCACTCTCGTCATTTATAGTGCCCCCATTAGCAGCCGCGCGCCCTATGCCGCGCTGCAATTTGCGCGTGCCTGGCTGGCCGCTGGCAACAGTATTGAGCGGGTATTTTTTTATGCCGATGGGGTACATACTGGAGCAGCCAGTGCCGCCCCGCCGCGCGATGAATTTGACGCCCACTGCGAATGGCAAAGTCTAGCGCATGACAACAGCCTCGACCTAGTGATCTGTATTGCCGCCGCTTTGCGCCGGGGTGTCTGCAGTGCGGAGGAAGCCGCTCGCTTCCAACGCCCATGCCACAACTTAGGTGAAGGTTTCCGCCTTGGCGGCTTAGGGGAATTGGTCGAAGCTAGCCTCAATAGCGATCGCACCGTGTCCTTTGGGAGGCACGCCTAATGCAACTCATTATTCAACGCCACCCGCCTTACAGCGGTCAAGCCGCCTCTGAATCGCTCGATATCGCGTTGGGATTTGCGGTGATGGACCAAGATTGTGCGCTACTTTTTGTCGACGATGGGGTGTGGCAACTGCTGCGTGAGCAAGCGCCTGAAACGCAGAAAAACCTTGCCAAACATTTTGCTGCGCTGCCAATGTACGGCATCGAGCAGAGCTATTGTGAACGTGAATCCCTCGCTGCTCGTGGCATTATCGAGGACGCTTTAATTGACGGCATAACAGTGCTGGATCGCGCCGCGGTAAACGCGCTGATTGCCCGAGCTTGCGGAGTATTCGCGCTATGAGTAGCTTACACATGGTCGGCAGCCTACCAGGGAGTAGTAGCTTTAACCGCGCGATAGCAAGTGTGGAACCCGGTGACACCCTGCTGCTATGTGAAGATGCTTGCTACGCCCTTTCATTGATCTGCGACGCCGAGGTGTTGGTGATGGCAGAAGATACCGCAGCACGTGGCATCACATCGCCCTTTAATGCCATTGACTACCCGCAGTTGGTGGCGCTTGTATATCGCCACGATAAGCAAATTCATTGGGGTTAACGATGGCCGACATTTACGACCACGAAGGTTTTTTGCTCGACCCCAGTATGTGGACCGAGGAGATGGCGCGTGACATTGCCTGCGGCGAAGGGGTAGACATGAGCGAGGCACATTGGCAGGTAGTGCGTTTGGCGCGCCAATTCTACGAGGAGTTCGAGATGTCGCCCAATATGCGCCCACTTGTGAACTATGTAAAACGCCACCTTGGCCCAGACTACGGCAACAGCATGTATCTTATGCGTTTGTTTAATGGTTCAGCCGCCAAGCTAACCAGCAAAATCGCTGGCCTTCCCAAACCTAGTAATTGTCTATGAACGAATTGATCGCTATCGCGCCAAATACCGGCGAGCACCCCTTTGCCCCTGTGGTGCGAATCTTAGGCAAGGGCAAAAACGGCTCGCGCTCGTTGAGCTTTGACGAAGCAAAGGCCGCCATGACGATGATTCTGCGCGGCGAGGTGGAAGACGTGCAGCTTGGCGCTTTTTTAATGCTGTTGCGCGTTAAGGAAGAAAGTCCTCAGGAGATTGCAGGCTTCGTGGCGGCGGTGCGCGAATCAATGCAAGTACCGTCTTCCATGACCAAGGTCGTGCTCGACTGGCCCAGCTATGCCGGCAAGCGTGCCCAGCACCCGTGGTTTGTGCTTGCTGCCCTATTGCTGCAACAACAAGATATCTCCGTGCTCATGCACGGCAGTGCGGGACATACCGCCAATCGCCTGTACACCGAGCAGGTCGTGCGCGACCTTGATTTGTGTTGCGCTGAGTCTTGGGGCGAGCTACAGCCAGCCCTTACCGGACAAGGCTTTGCCTACCTGCCGCTGGAGCATTTTTGCGCGCCGCTGCAGCGCATTATCGAACTGCGCAATACCCTTGGTCTTCGCTCTCCCGTGCATACCCTAACCCGCCTGATAAACCCATTGATGGCAGATTATTCCATGCAGAGTGTGTTTCACCCCGCCTACGCCAGTATTCACCAGTCGGCGGCTGAGATTTTGGCGGCGTCAAATACGGCGGTATTTAAGGGTGAGTCGGGAGAAATAGAGCGTAAACCCGACGCTAATACAACGTTGCGCTTGCATCGCCACGGGGTGAATAGCGAATTACAATGGCCCCGCTTGCAGAGCGATCGCCAAGCCAATGTCGACAAACCGAGCAGCGATGCCTTACGCGCGCTATGGCGTGGCGAAAGTAGCGATGACTATGGCCTAAAGGCGGTAGTGGGCACCGCGGCTATCGCACTGCTCCTTTGCCAGCGGGCCAACAATGTTGACGACGCCTACCGTCTTGCCGAACAACTGTGGGCTGCGCGCCCAACTCACCGCCTTTAGGACAACCCATGCCTCTCAGTCAAATTGATCCCCAGCGCTACAATGAACAATTAGCCGCCAAAACGGCCGAGATGCAGGACCTGTTTATCGAGCATTACAGGGGCGACATGGCCGTCTATCCTTCTGTGCCGTTACACTACCGTATGCGCGCCGAATTTCGCATTTGGCACAGCGACGATGACCTGTTCTACGCCATGTTCCGCGCCGATGATCGCAAGACGCCGTATCGCGTGGATGCCTTCCCGGTGGCGAATGAAACCATCAACCGCTTAATGCCCGCCTTGCTTGAGGCCGTTCGCCCGCAAGACATCCTGCGTCGCAAACTCTTTCAAGTCGAGTTTTTGAGCGCGACCAGCGGTGAGTGTGTAGTCAGCCTGATTTATCACCGCCAATTGGATGAGGCATGGGTGGACGCTGCCAACACACTCGCCCGTGCTTTAAAGGTCGACATCATTGGTCGCGCCCGTAAGCAAAAATTGGTATTGAGCAAAGATTACGTAACCGAAACCCTTCATATCTCAGGTCGTGACTATCGTTACCAACAAGTTGAGAATAGCTTCACGCAGCCCAACCACGGCGTTTGCGAACATATGGTGAGCTGGGCCTGCCAACACAGCGAAGGCGCCTCTGGGGACTTGCTAGAACTGTACTGTGGCAACGGCAACTTCACGCTACCTATGGCACAGCACTACCGCCGCGTGTTGGCCACTGAAATCAGCAAAACCTCGGTGCGATCCGCGCTTTACAATGCTGAACAGAACGGTGTCGATAATCTACAAATTTTACGCATGTCGAGTGAAGAATTTACCGAGGCATGGAATGGTGAGCGCGAATTTCGCCGCTTAGAAGGGGTGGCTTTGAATGACTACCAATTGCACACGTTGTTTGTCGATCCGCCGCGAGCCGGCTTAGATGAAGGGACAACGGCCCTCGCCCGCCGCTTTGAGAAAATCATTTACGTGTCTTGCAACCCACACACACTAGCGCGCGATATCGCCGCGTTGGCAGCAACGCACCAGGTCGAAACGATGGCGCTGTTTGATCAGTTCCCCTATACCCACCATGCCGAGTGCGGCGCTGTACTCGTTCGCCGCTAGTAGGCTTTGACACCGTTTTCTAGCAGTAACTTGGCCAAGCTGTGGTCAAGGTCATCTAAATAATGCGCGGATAACTCAATAACCGTGCCGTCGTGTTCTTCAAACCAACGCTGCTTGGCCATGCGCTGTACAATATCGTGTGGCTTGGTATTGCCCCAATACTCGATGTAAACGCGCTGCTGCGGCAAATAAAAATCGGCCCTAAGGTCACTGTCACCTAAATCGCGCTGGTAGGCGTATTGGATGCCCACCAAATACAGCCAGTCACACAGGCGTTTGTGCTCCACACTGTCGCAGTCGTGGCCGTCGATACTGCGGGTGTTGTTGAATAAGTCGTCACTAGCCTGCACCAGCAAATGGCTAACAAGGCGACTCAAGGCTCCCTGTTCACGGATACTGGCAGGCCATACGCAATACAGCGCACCGCTATCGTCATTTTCCAACTGCAGGCCATGTTGTGCTTTGCCCTGTGAGGTTAGTTCCCAGCCCTTGACGGTGTGCTGGATCCAGCCAAGTTCAGCCAACATGCGATTCACCAGTCTACCCGGGATACCCCACTCCTCGCCGATATCAGAGGCGTTAAGGTGCAGATGCTTAGATGCGCCTTGAAGAACATGGTGTTGAAAGACATCTTTCGGCCAGACAATGTATTCGCCATACTTCTCGCTGCGACGGTACTGGCCGCCCTCGTAATCGCCTTTGGCGGTAAGTACCCATTTTTCCTGTCGCCGTGCAATCCAACCGTGCTCGGCCAACATGGCGAACATATTTTTCACAGGTAACTTTAGCGCCTTAGCTAAGGCGCTGGTCGATAAATAATCCTGTGAGAAACCGTCAGACATAGGCTTAGGCGAGTGTGGCGTAACGTGCCGCTAGGCCGGCATAGAGTTGATCACTAAAATCGTCGGCCGATGGATCAAGCGCGGCTACGATTTCCACCAAGTGCTCGTTGTCTTCGCGGCCGTGCCATTGTTTGATATAACTGCCATCCTTGTAGCCGTGATCCTGGCGGAAGAAGTTAAGGACGTTTTTGCCAACATAGGCAGTGAACAGCTCGTCGGCGCTCATGCCAGCGGCTAGTAATAGGTCCCAGAACTTACCTACAGAAAAATCCTTACTGCGCAGCGTATGCCCCGCCAGCGCTTCAGTGGCAAGTAATACGCCGTCGTTGCTGCGCACAGTAGCCCCTAACTCAGCCTCCATAGACTCAGCACCGGCCTGTAGATCGCCATTGAAACGGGTAATCACCATAGAAAGTCCAAAGTGCCATATATCGACAATCTCCAATTTGACTTGTTCTGTTTCAGGTGTTTGCTTTTTCCACCACTTGTAGCCTTGGTGATCCATCAACTCGCCACACTCGATCCACAGTGCGCGGTACCATTCAAAGTGTTGAGCGATCCATTCGGGGTGGACCTTGGTGTTCATGGCGTGTTGCAACTGCAACATGGTGAAAAATTGTTTTTGCATGGTGGACTCCTAAATCGGCACACAATTTACCATGGATCGAAAACAGAAAACACTGTTATTACGGACACTTACAGCATCCATTAGTTGCGCACACAAACTGTGGATAACTTTGTGAGCAAACATTTGAAAAGCGCGTTAAACCGCGTGGTTGTTGGGCTCGAAGGGCAGTGGCTAAAAATCGCACTTAAATACATATATATATTTAAAATCAACAATTTGCTTAATTTATTTTAAGCTTTACTTTATATTGTTTTTGTAACTTATGCACAACGAGAAAGCAGGCAAAAAATCTGTTGATAAAATTTTTTTAATTGATCAAGTGTCTCTACCAGTTAGCGGGTAAATAACCGCTCACCCGCAAAACCAGATTATTTAAGGGGATACAAAAAGCAATCATTTTGTTGGGGTGAATTGCTGTCAGAAGCTCTACGCGCACGAATTACGCTGCTTTGAACATGCTAATATCGCTGAGTTGTCAGCTAAAATAGGAATCATCAAATGTCATCAGTCAGTACTGCCACCCCTGCCGCCAGCGGAGAATTTTGGGGCCACCCCAAAGGACTATTTGTCTGCTTCGCTACCGAGATGTGGGAGCGTTTTTCATTCTACGGCATGAAATATTTACTGCTGCTTTATCTCACCAAATATCACCTTTTTACCGACGCCATGGGGCTAGACGTGTTGGGAAGTTATGCCGCACTTGTTTACGCCATGCCAGTCATTGGCGGCTTGTTAGCCGACCGCTACCTCGGTATGCGCAAGGCGGTGGTGTTTGGTGGTTTATTACTCGTCATGGGTCACATAGGCATGGCGGTAGAGGGACACCAAGCCTATTTAGAGGGCGATAAGATCATCCGCGATAGCTCTGCTCTGCAGGTATTTTATTTCTCGCTAGCCTTGATTGTTATCGGTGTTGGTTTTCTAAAGCCAAATATTTCAACCATTGTTGGCAAACTCTATGTCGAAGGCGATCCGCGCCGCGATTCAGGCTTCACCATTTTTTATATGGGTATTAACCTAGGCTCCTTCATTGCTACCCTACTCTGCGGTTATTTAGGCGAAACCTACGGCTGGAGTTATGGTTTTGGCGCCGCGGGTATTGGCATGCTGCTTGGTCTGATCGTCTTCCTTTACGGGCAGCGCTACTTAGAAGGCCATGCTGAACCTAGCAATCCAGCTATTCTGAAAGAAAGGAGCCTTATCGGCCTAAACAAAGAACATACTATCTATTTGTTATCCTTAATCTCGCTAGTAGCCGTATGGCAGATGGTACAATACCATGCTGTAGTGAGCGCAACCTTGAATACACTATCGATTATCGTTCTGGCAGGTTTGGTGTGGTTCTTAGCCACTCAATGTAACGCCGAAGAGCGCGGTCGCATGGGTGTATTGATCATTCTGACCATGTCCACGGTAGTTTTTTGGGCGCTATTTGAGCAATCGGCAGCGTCGATGACCTTATACGCCGACCGTGTACTCGACCGTAACTTGTTGGGTTTTGAGCTGACTGCCGCGCAGTTTGGTGCTATGAATGCCTTCTTTATTTTCACCACCGCCCCTTTCTTTGCATGGCTGTGGATGTACCTTGCTAAGCGAGGCTGGGAGCCTTCAACACCGGTGAAATTTGGTTTGGGGATTATTCAGGCTGGTCTGGGCTTTGCTGCACTGGTTTATGGCGCTCAGCACCCCGACGAACTGGGTAAGGTGGCTGCTATTTGGCTGGTACTGGCCTATTTCCTGCACACCACTGGCGAACTTTGCCTGTCACCCGTCGGCCTTTCGGCCGTGACAAAACTAGCGGTCCCCTCGGTCGTTGGGGTGATGATGGGGGGGTGGTTCTTGGCCACGGCTTACTCTGAAATGGTGGCTGCCCAAATTGCTAAATTGGCCTCCATCGAAACGGTTTCAGGCGCCGTCACAGACATTTCACAAGCCTTGGCGGCCTACACCACCCTGTTTGAAAAACTCACCTACGTCGGAGTAGGCGTTGGCGTGGCGCTGATTGTGATTTCTCCGCTGCTGAAGAAACACATGCACGGGGTCAACTAAGCACCACTGCTTCACTAGGCGCCAACAAGGCGCCTTTTTTATGCCTAAAGTTCCCGCACGAGACGAAACCCTGTATCACTGTGACGGTAATCGCGATAGCGCCAGTTTCGATATGAAACGCGCAATTTATGCGCATTGAGGATGTATGAACCACCGCGTACCATGGCGCGGTGACAAGGATCAGCCTGATAAGCACTACCATCCAGTGGGGCCTCACTGTAGTCTTCACTGGCACAATCGGCGCTCCACTCCCACAGGTTGCCATGCATGTCGAACAGCCCAAAGGCATTTGCTTGATAACTACCTACAGGGGCGGCTTCGGCCACACCACAGGAAAGCAAACCGTCGTAACGCGCAAGCGTACAATCGATGTCCTCATCCATGCTGTAATTGGCTTGGCTTCCTGCACGCGCGGCATATTCCCACTCCGATTCGCTTGGTAGACGATAGGTTTCCCCCGTTTGTTCCGACAGCCATGCGGCGAAGGCATTGGCGTCGTCATAACTGACCCCGCTGACTGGAAGCTGATCGTCTCCCTCCTGCCCTGCGGGCATCGGCCAACCCTTGGCGCTGGAAAATTCATGATACTGTCCACGGGTGACTTCAGTTTGCCCCATAGAGAAACTTTTTATGGATACACGACGAGTAGGCAATTCTCGCCAGTCACCGTCGCCCACAATGTCACCTTGAACGAAATTGCCGGGTGCTATGGTTACCATGGCGGGGCCCAGGCTGCCATTGGCAAGCCTATCGCTAAATACCTCGCCCACTCGGCGCTGTTTGGCGTTTAAGCGAATATTCAATGCGTACTCGCCGCCTTCTTGGATAGTGACGTCAGTGGTGTGGTCGATATAGCCTGGCTTATTGAAGGTTAAGCTGTACCGCCCTAGTGCTAAGCGTGGCTCTCCACGAGCCGCCACAACACCGTTTTCGCCGAATTGGTTACGCCACGTCATGTCACTACCAGGGGGCCAAACATCAAGTTTGAGCGATTCACTCTTGGGCGTTAAGGCCAGCTGTATGTGCTGCTGTTGAAAGCTATCGATTTCAAGCCATAAACGTTCTTTTTCGTAGCCAGGCGCACTAAATTCGACCAAAAAGCGGCCCTTGCCTAAGTGGCTAATTTTATTTAAGGGCCGCTGTAGGCCTGGCATATAGATCGTGGCGTTGTCAGGTGTAATATCGAAAATGACTTCAGCGCTGGTAGCGCGGTTTGCAGCGTTTTCATGATTGCCGCTATCACTGCAACCGAACTGCCACATCAAAGCGAGGCAAAGTACTGCGGTAGAAAGAATACGACCCACACAGTAGGCGGGTCGTTGCAAGTATCGGGCGGTGTTCAATATCGACTCAACTAAAACAAATACTAAAAGTGCGATTGTAACGTGCCGGCAAAAGAATGCTAGCCGTTAGACAGCGATGCCAACATCAAGCGCGGCAAACCACTCTAAAAACTCCTGTACCGCTTCGCCTCGAAAAAGACGACCATGCTGAGGCGCCATAATCTCGATATCGAGTTCTTTGACGCGAGCGATCCAATTCATTTTGGCACGGTTGCTCGGCATCCAGCGCTGATGAAAGCCACGCATATAATCAACGTGTTTGGCGAAGTCTTCCACAAACACGGGGGCACTGATAGGTTCCAGCGCGGCACCAACGTCGCCGCTCATGAGGATCTTGGCGCGCGCGTCGTAAACGTGGAAGTTGCCCGAGGAGTGTAAGTAGTGGGCTGGCACAAATTGTAGGGTACAGCCTCCCATGTCAAGGCTGCCGCCCTCATCCTTTAGCGAGTGGTAGGTTATATTATCCATCCCAAAGTGGCGAATAAAACTCTCCCACAGCCAAGGGGCGTAAAGGGTTGCATTCTGAAGGGTTTTATCCCACAAGCCCAACGAAGAGATAATGTCGGGGTCTTGGTGGGAGGCAAATAGGTAGCGGATATTTTCTAATGGCACATGGCGCAACACCGCCGCAAGCATCGGTGCATATAACTCGATACCGCCAGGATCGAGGATAATGGCATGCTTGGGTGTAGTAATCATGTATTGGTTAGTATCGATAATCTGATCTGGTTTTTCTGGATCGCGACCCATCATAATCCATTCGTGCTCGTCATCTTTAAAAATGCTTATCGATCTCACGGTTCGCTCCTAGAGGGCGTGAAGGCATTCCAAGCAGTGCTTGGCCGCGCTGTTAATGGTTTGCGAAGCCTTAGAGATACCTAAGGCCACGCTGTTAAGATTTTCGCGATAACTGCCAGCTTGAACAGCCTCGACTTTAGATGTTGAAGCTATAAAAGTAGCAGCACGCATCTGATCGGTTATCTCCAGCAGCAAACTTTCCAATTGCCCACAGGCTTTACGAAACTGATTATCATAATTTTTAAGTTGTGCGATTTGCTGGTCGCGCACTTGCAAAATGTGCTGCTTGGCAATGTCGTTATCGAGCCGTGCCAAACTATAGTCAGTGCGCGCAATCAAATCGCGAATATTTGAGGTCTGCCGAGCGATGGTCGAGATCTTCAGCGACACGCGGTGAACTTGCTCGGCAAAGCCGATAGTTTTGTGGGCAAATTCGTCGATAAAATTGGTAATGACTTTAAAACCGGAGGCTAGCTCCCCTGCTCTAATCGCCAGGACACGCGCGTTTTTGGCGGTCAATGAGAGTTTCTTCGCTTCGGCTTGGGCGTCGTAGAGGGCGGCGGAAATGTTGGCCACGACGATAAAGGTAAAGACTCTTTCGTCCATGCGTTGGCGAGAAACATCATTTTTTAAATAGGCAGCTTGCACGACTAGTTCTCCTTGTGGTCTCAAATGCATCGGCCACTTAAAAAAAATATTGAGACTGCTTTTAGCCTAGTCCATGCCGGCATCGTTGGCTTCGGAAAAGTCTGTTTTAAATCAAAAAAAACGCACCTGTTGGTGCGTTTAGAAAGTACAGCGCTGTCTACTCTCGTCGCCACTTGGTGCCTTCGCGACTATCTTCCAACACAATGCCGCGGGCCGATAGCACTGCGCGAATTTCATCGGCACGGGCAAAGTTTTTGTCTCGCTTAGCGGTATTGCGCTCTTCAACCAAGGCGTCAATCTCGGCGCTGTCATCACTACCGGCTTGGAACCATGCGTCAGCGTCACCCTGTAACAGGCCCAACAATTTACCGGCAGCTAATAGTTGTGATTTGGCCTGTACTTTGTCTGCCTGTGAATCGCGCCCTAGTTGCTTCGCCCACTGATATAACTCACTCATCGCCATCGGTGTGTTTATGTCGTCTAATAACGCTTTCATAAAGGCACTATCGCTGATATCAACCTCAACGGTCTCTACGTTTGTCGCCTCGCGAAGAAAGCCGTACAGAGTGTCGAGACTCCCTTTAGCTTGACTGAGTGACTCGAGTGAAAAGTCTAATTCTGAACGATAGTGAGCGTTTAGCAGAGTGAAACGTAGCACTTCACCAGGAAAGTGATCTAACAACTCGCGAACCGTGCGGAAGTTACCCGCTGATTTGGCCATTTTTTCGCCGTCGATGTTGATGTAGCCATTGTGCATCCAGTAACGAACAAAGGTTTTACCGTCGTGGGCACAGCAACTCTGTGCCACTTCGTTTTCGTGATGAGGGAAAATGAGATCGCGACCACCGCCGTGAATATCGATGGTTTCACCGAGATGGCGCTCAATCATAGCTGAACATTCAAGGTGCCAGCCAGGGCGACCGTGCCCCCAAGGGCTAGACCAACCCACCTCGCTTGCGGCGGCGGGCTTCCACAACACAAAGTCTCCCGCGTAGCGTTTGTAGTCAGCTACATCGACGCGGGCACCCGCCAGCATTTCATCCATATCGCGGTTTGACAAGCTCCCATAGTCGGGCATCGATTTTACATCGAACAATACATGGCCCTGTGCCTCATAGGCGTGGCCTTTGTGCAGCAGGCGCTCTACCATATTGATCATATCTTGAATATGTTCGGTAGCTCGCGGGGTCATACTGGGTTCAAGATTACCCAGCGACACCATATCGGCGAGGTATTCATCACTAAAGCGCCCTGTGATAGCGTCGATGCTAAGCCCTAACTCTTGCGCGGCATTGATGATTTTGTCATCAACATCGGTAATGTTGCGTGCGTAACTCACCTTGGGGTAAAGGGCTTGCAACAGCCGGTATACAACATCGAACACGACAGCAGGACGGGCGTTGCCAATATGGATGTAGTTGTAAACCGTGGGGCCACAAACATACATTTTGACGTGTTCAGGATCGTCGGGTTGGAAAACTTCCTTTTGACGCGTCGAGGTGTTGTAAAGGGTTAAACTTGCTGTCATGGTTTAGGCCTTGTTTTCCCATACGTCACGCAGTCCAATGGTGCGGTTAAACACCAACTCTGCGGCGCTGTTGTCGCGACAGAAATACCCTTCGCGTTCGAATTGGTAAGCATGTTCAACCTGCGCTTCGGCTAGACCTATTTCTCCCACGCAGCCATCGAGTTCCAGCAGACTTTCAGGATTCAGATGCACGGTATAATCGTCGTCGGCATCAGGCGATTCGCAATTAAAAAGACGATCGTACAAGCGCACCTTGAAAGAGGCGTGTTTTGTCGCTGACACCCACTGGATAACTCCCTTGGGTTTTACGCCGTCTTCGGGATCTAGGCCAATGGTGTTTTCAATAATGCGCGCTTTTACTTCGACGATATTGCCCTGTTCGTCGGCGACGTAATCCTCTGCTTCAATGACATAGGCATGACGTAAACGCACCCGCTTGCCAAGCACTAAGCGCTTGTATTTTTTGTTGGCTTCAACACGGAAATCGTCGCGATCGATATAGACTGTTTGAGCAAAGGGGAACAAACGTTCACCGAGGTCATCTCGATGTGGGTGGCCTGGGGCGCTAATCAATTCTTCATGATTGTCAGCTAGGTTGGTCAGGGTCACTTTCAAGGGGCGCAGCACGCACATTGCCCGTGGCGCGTTTTTATCTAGGTCGTCACGGATGGCGTGCTCCAACATAGCCACATCCACTACACCGTCTGACTTGGTGACACCGATCATTTCACAGAATTT
The DNA here is from genome assembly GCA_024639455.1 of Cellvibrionales bacterium. Lineage (GTDB taxonomy): Bacteria > Pseudomonadota > Gammaproteobacteria > Pseudomonadales > JAHEIH01 > JAHEIH01. Next base: position 161,860 of record JAHEIH010000003.1, on the reverse strand, counting down.
ACGCAGCGCGGCTGGGGTCACTCCTCGACGACGCATACCACTGATCGTCGGCATGCGCGGGTCATCCCAGCCATCGACAAAGTTACCGTCCACTAGGGCTTTCAGCTTGCGCTTACTCGTCACCGTGTAGTTTAAATTAAGACGGCCGAATTCATATTGGCGTGGCTTAGCTGGCACGGGTAACTGAGTCAAAAACCAATCGTACAGGGGGCGGTGGTCGGCAAATTCCAACGTACAAATAGAGTGGGTAATGCCTTCAATGGCATCCGACTGGCCGTGGGCAAAGTCATACGAGGGATAGATACACCACTTGTCACCGGTGTGGTGGTGAACGACTTTTTTGATGCGATACAAAATGGGGTCGCGCAAGTTCATGTTAGGCGAAGCCATGTCTATCTTGGCACGCAGGGCACAACTGCCCTCGTCAAATTCACCGCGACGCATCCGTTCAAACAGTTCAAGGTTTTCTTCGACGCTACGGTCACGATATGGCGAGTTGGTGCCAGAACTTGTCAAAGAGCCACGGTATTCTCTGGCTTGTTCTGGGCTAAGGTCACACACATAGGCCACGCCCTTTTCGATCAACGTGACCGCCCAAGCGTGTAATTGGTCGAAGTAATCCGAGGTAAAACGCACTTCACCAGCCCAGTCATACCCCAACCAGTTCACATCGCGTTTGATTGAATCGACATATTCTTGTGATTCTTTTTCCGGGTTAGTGTCATCAAAGCGAAGGTTGCACTGACCTTTAAACGCTTGTGCAAGAGAAAAGTTGAGCACGATCGATTTAGCATGACCTATATGTAAATAGCCGTTGGGCTCTGGGGGAAAGCGCGTCACAACATTCTGGTGCAGACCGGCGGCTACGTCGTCGGCGATGATGTTGTGCAAAAAGTTATTGGGCGCGGTCGCGTCGCTCATGCTGTCTTCTCTAGTGTGAGGTCAATGTAGAAACGGTTTCTCATTGAACAAAAAAAGCCTATTATACCCGCCACACGCTTTATAGATAAACCTTTGCTAGGACAAAAACAGACCATGATTACTCTTCACACCAGCCACGGCGACATAAGCATCGAACTCGATTTTGACAAGGCCCCTAAAAGTGCTGCTAACTTTCAGCAATACGTTGAGGAAGGGTTTTATGATGGCACCATTTTTCACCGCGTCATCGATGGATTCATGATCCAAGGCGGCGGTATGACCGAGGACATGCAGCAGAAATCCACTCGTGCGCCTATTGAGAACGAAGCTGACAACGGCCTGTCAAATGACATTGGCACACTGGCTATGGCCCGCACCATGGATCCCCACTCTGCCACCGCGCAATTCTTTATCAACGTTTCGAACAATAGTTTCCTAAACCACTCAGGCAAAAACGCTCAGGGTTGGGGTTATGCTGTGTTTGGTCGCGTGGTCGACGGTATGGATGTGGTAAACGCCATCAAGGGTGTCAGTACCACATCTCGTGCCGGTCACCAAGATGTGCCCTCTGAAAACATCGTGATCACCAAGGCCGAGGTGGTTGCAGGCGAGTGAGCATAAGCCACATTATTGCCGATTTGCATTTATGCGAGGAACGCCCGGATATCACTGCGGGCTTCCTTCACTATATACGCGAAGTAGCTGTAGACGCTGAACGTCTATTCATTCTAGGTGATTTCTTTGAAGCCTGGGTCGGCGATGACTATTGCGACGTCACCATTGAAAGCGTCGCTGCTGCTTTGCAAGAACGCGCCAAACAAGGAGGGCAAACTTATTTTTGCCACGGCAACCGAGACTTTCTTGTCGGCGAGGATTTCTGCCAAAAGGCCGGCATGACACTTCTTGAGGAATCCACAGTCGTCGACTTTGGTGGTCACCCTTCACTGTTGATGCACGGCGATAGCCTGTGCACCGACGATACCGAATACCAAGCCTTTCGCAACATGGTCCGCGACACTACCTGGCGTGCTAATTTTCTCAGTCAGCCCCTAGACGCCCGCTTAACCATCGCGGCAAATCTAAGAGCAAAAAGTAAAATAGCCTCTCGTGAGAAAGCTCACGACATTATGGACGTCAATGCTCAAGCTGTGAAAGACGTGTGTCGGCAAAACAATGTCACCACACTGATACATGGCCACACGCATCGCCCTGCTGACCACAGCTCTGGATCTTTCAGAAGATTGGTGGTAGGTGATTGGGATACTGACATGTACTATGTTCGCGCAGATGGCAACGCCATTGCCCTAGTTCGATGGCAATGGCCCTAGCTTGCTTCAATAAACGTCTTTACAGCGTTAATGGTTTCACCACACAAGCTGTCAAACGTTGTTAAATCGCTATCGATTTGAACTAATTTTTGCTCTGATACTACCCGTTGCTCAAAATCCTTAAGCCACTTAGAAAACGCGCTTGCGCCAATAATCGCCGCGCCCCCGGCGATAAAATGTGCCTTTGTCGACACGGCGCCGGGGTCATCTGCCAGCATCAATTGTCTAAATTCATCAGCATCAGCTTCGATACGATCAAGAAAACGACTGAGCATGTTATTAAAAATTTTGATGTTACCCCCCAAATTCTCCAGCGCCATGTCCACGTCCAGAGTAGACTCGCTATGCGATTCAGGAACCTCGGCGTCAGCTATCGACGGGGATTCCATCGGTACGTCCTCACCAGTAATCAAGGCTTTTAGGGAGGTAATTAATCGCTCACGATTAAATGGCTTGGAGAGCAGCAAGTTACCGCCCGCCGCTTGGCACCTGTCGTGCTGCGAACGATCGTAATTGGCAGAAATAAAAATAATCGGAGTGTCATGCCAAGCGGGTAGCGAACGTATAGCTTCAGCAAGGTCAAAGCCATTCATTTCAGGCATCTGCACGTCAAGGATGATGGCCTTAAAGGGAGTGCTTCCTTGTTTTAACATTTGCAATGCATTGATTGGCGATAGGATGTCCGTAACAATGCCCCCCTCCAATTCAAGCAACAACTTTAATGACTCGTTGTTGAGTGGATTGTCGTCGACAATCAGAATTTGCACATCGTGAAGGCGATCCTGCTGCTCCGTTAGATTGGGTGCTTCTGTGCTATCTGTGCGGATTGCGTCGAATACTTCGATGGCAGATTTCACATCGAGCGCACGAACGACCTCAATCGGGAATCTAATTTCAAAAGTATTCCCTACTCCGGTGATACTTTCGACATCGAAAGTACCTTTGAGGTATTGGGTATAGTGTCGAGAAAGTTGGAGTGTCAAAGCCGGGTCGTGCTTGTAACCATTATCTGAACTTATAATACTAGTTGTTTTATCGCGACCTATACGGCTCAGGGTTTCGCTCGCAATACCTCGGCTGTTGTCTTTTACGACAAACAAAACATTCACTACACCACGCTTGAAATCAACCGAATCCTGCTTAATGGTCAAACTAACCTTGCCGCGCCTAGTGAACGTTGCAGCATAGGTAATGACACGACCAAGGACCTGTTTGATCCTGGCTTGATCCCCCTGAAAACTATCGGGCAAACGATTATCGATCTGTAAACTAAATACCACTTGGCGATCTACTAGGCGGTTTTCAACCCCTTCTTTAAGACTGTGAATCATCTGCCCCAAACTGAAGGGTTTATTGTTCGGCCGCATATGAACCAGGTGGAGTTCGCCCATCGAGACGGTGTCATTAAGCATGATTTGCAAGCGCCGAACAGAATACATGGCCGATGATAAATGCCCACGAACTACTTGATCCACACTGTTAGCAAAGGCCACCTGGATATAACTAGCCAAACTATTCATCGGCGTCATCAATTCGTGATTCACCGAGGTCAGAAAATCCGCCGTTGCAGACTCAGCTATTTTTAGACTTTCGCTTAGTTCCTTGATTTGCTTGTCTCGTGAACTTATGGACGAGTTATCTAATAGGACGCATTCCATGACGCTGTCGTCGTCGATATTCACCCATAGACAGCATGCAATAGTCCTTAATTGATCACTCTCAGGCGTGAGATAGCGACGCTCGTAGATCAGTGGCTGGCCAGAAGCTAGAGCAAATTGCAGTTTACTTACATCATTATCTGGCATATCTTCCCAACCGCCATCAATGAGTGCTTTACGCCCCAACCACGCGTCTACTTTTTGTTCAAAAAGAGCATAGCACTGGCCTTGCAAAGAGACCCAAGTGCCCTTTTCACGATCAATCAGACCCCAAACAAAACTCATATCGCACACGTCGCGAATGACTTTAATTATCGCTTCATTTCTTTGATAGCGCTGTTTTTGCGCGATCTCTGCTTGTTGGTCATGCAGGATGATTATAATCCTATGGTACTCCTGGGTAGAGTTGTGACGTGTTGCCAATACCGACACACGATAGTATTGCAAATCCCCGGCTAAATTGATGGCAAGCGTTAAACTTACTGGCTCGCCGTTGAGACATGATGTTTGCATCGCTTCTTCAAATTGGCGGCTGTAGTCACTACTCAAAACACTGCGCCACCATGTCAAACAGCTCGCAGGGTCATTAACGTGCTCACCAGTAAAAAAACCAATGCCGGCAGAGAACTCCACCTTAGCCTGGGAGAAATACATGTCAATTAGCTGTACGTTAGTCGCCTCAGCCATCAACTTAAACTGCTGCTGGGATCTTTCCTCGACGCCTTGCAGGGCATTTAACAAACGTTTGTTGCTGAGTTGCTGATCGTTCAGCACGCGCAAGAAACCGGTCAAAATGCTGATAAGAACTATCGCTAACGTTTCCACGCTACCAATGAGCTGCAGCCAAAAAAGCATAGCGGCAAGCCCAGCGATAAGTAACAAGCCGCTTGACAACAAGGATCGATAAATAAAAATACAGGTGTGTACTACAGCAATGACAAGCGTGATAAATACGTCGATTTGCTTATCGTAGACGAGCGTCACGTTCATCGACAAATCAAAAAACTTTATAATTAGGGCGATGCTAAGTGGCCAATGAGCATTACTTTTACTCGAAAAGTAGGCAAACCCGGCCGCTAAATAACACATACAAAATAGCAACGGAAAAAAGTTATCGGCAGCATTAAAAAAGCTCGTCACCTCTAAACTTGCCAGCACCAAACAGGCACTTACCAACCCAAGATAAGTATGCTTTGAAAGCAACGTATCCACCCTACTGCCCTCGATCTAAGGGTTCAGATAAAGTCTTCACTTTGTGCCGAGCAATACGGACTGCACCGCTAAAGTCAAAATCATCGAGCTGGTGATTGATATCTTGTAGAAGCTGTTCCATTCCTAACGTTTGCAACTGTTCAAGGAAGGGATTGACCTGCTCAAGGTTATATGTTTTAAGCAAATCGATACCTTCTAATAAGCAAGCTCGCAAGCTCGCGACGTCAACCTCACTATTATTTTGTAACGGCCCAACTTGGGCAGAAGTATCTTCCAGCATCGGCAAAACAACATCCACGCTTTGCCTTAAAACTAACGCCAGTTCTTCGTTGCTAGGGCGATATTTAACGCTGTTCGACATGCTCTCTTCAAAAACCAGGCATAGCTCAGAAAGACGCTCTAACCCCAGGCTGAGACTGCCACCGCGCAATTTATGCGCTAGTTTAGCAACCTCATTATCGTCTAGATTGCCGGCTTCAAGCGCCTGCATTGGCTTCATGTAGTTGTTAATAAATTTCTGTAATAGCTTTAGGTAAACGTCACGCACGTGGGTAACCACATTGGACGACTTGGAGTTGATGAGGGGCAGTCGCTCCCAGCGTAGGCGAATAAAGCGGGCGCTAGCATCGGGGTCTCCCCCAACCTCCTCGGGAATCTTCGGCCTTGTATTTTGCAGACAGTATTGTTGAATTAATAGCACCAATCGCTCACGATTGAGGGGTTTAGCAATCCAATCATCCATGCCAACACGGCGAGCATGCAGCCTATCTTCGGCGCTTTCGCGCGCGGTCATAGCGATAATTGGAAGCGCTTCACTAGCAAAAGTTTCACGAATAGTGGTCGCCACCTCGAAGCCGTCAATGTCCGGTAGTTGCAAGTCTAGCAACACGATATCGGCGTTACAGTCTTTTTCCAGCAATTGATTAAGTGCCTCTTTACCGGTCATCATAACCTCGACATTTGCGCCCTCTTCATCCAGGATGGTTTTAACCAACTCAGCGTTAAGATCTGAATCTTCGACCACTAAGATATTGAAATTTGCTAGGCGCTGTTCGTCGTTATTTTCCATATCGAATCGATCTTTCATGACCGACAGCACAGCGTCGTATAATGCCCCCGTTGAGAGGGGCTTATCAAGGATTCTATCCACGAACCGTGAATTATCGCTATCTAACAGTTGTGCACTTTCGCGGCTTGTTATCATGAAGATAATGGGACGTTTTTCGGGAGGCAATATATCACTGATCCGCTCAGCCACTTCAAAGCCATCGATATCAGGCATTTTCCAGTCCAACAATACGAGGCAGTGTGGCCCTTGCCATTCTGGGTGCTGCTGCAAAGACGTCAAAAGATCGCTGCCGGAGGCAAACGTTTTGGGCTGCCAATTCATTGATGCTACGGTAGCATCAAGCCCCTGTAATGCAATTGGATTGTCATCTGCAATAAGTACAGTAACATCGGCCATTTTTTGCAATTTGCTGGTTGGATAAGTCAGTAAAGGAAAGCTCAATGTAAAGTAAAAAGTACTGCCTTTGGCAGGTTGGCTTTTTACCATAAGTTCGCCGCCCATCTTTTCAATAAGACTGCGACAAATCGACAAACCAAGGCCCGTACCACCATAGCGCCTTGAAATATCCATACTTGCTTGTGCAAACGGCTCCATAATTTTGGTGATCTGTTCGCTATCCATGCCTATTCCGGTGTCTTTAACACTAAATTTATAGGTTATTTGCCCAGCCTCACGTTTTATAACCTCGACAGCCAGAGACACTGAACCAACCTCGGTAAATTTTATGGCGTTGGCGGTGAGATTAATTAAAATTTGCTTAAGCCGTAGGTCGTCACCTTCTAAGTAGGTAAATTGCTGCTCAGGCGAAACAATCGATAATTCTAATTGCTTCGCTTTTGCGCTTCCGATCATAATAAATGCGAGATCGTCGAGGACATCATTCAAGAAAAATGGATCGCGCAGAATTTGTAGTTGATTAGCTTCAATTTTTGAAAAATCTAACAGATCGTTTACCACCGATAAAAGCATACTGGATGCTCGAGAAATACGGTTGGCCAGCACTTTCGAATCAGGGTCGAGAGCGCGTCGATTGAGCGCCTCTGCAAATCCCGATATAGCATTCATGGGCGTACGAATTTCATGGCCTATTTGGCTAAGAAATTGCGTTTTGGCGAGCAGTGTATTTGTGTCTCGTTTTTGTGTTTCGTTAAATCTAGAGAGCGTATCTCTGTATTGTTGCTTGAGGTTTTTCAGGTCATCTTGTCGCTGTGTATTTAACGCTACATCGTCACTAATGTCTTGTAGCATTGCACTGTATTGTAAAGCATCTCCTCGTTTTACTCGCTGCAAATGTACACGGTAAAATCCGTTATTAGCCTTTAATTTCAAGGGTTCAGCTACTGAGCCGACCACTTCCTCAGAACCTTCTCCGACAGCAAAACTACGACAACGCTGCTCAAGAAAGACTCGACTATCTTCTTGCCAAATATCAAAAAAACGTCCCGCCAAGTTGCCGGCAATGTGTTTAGCATTACTATTACTGTCACGAATTTGCCAATGCGAATCTACCAGCAGTAGTCCACTAGGAAAATCATCCCAACTAAGTTTTTCATCACCGTATGAGGTCGTTCTTGACGCGTGCTCAAGCGCATCAAAAATGCACGGGGGAATTGATCCAAGTTGGTCGATTTCAAACACCTCAATGGCGCCAACGGCCAATGCTTTGACCGATATGACATCACGTTCACCCGGTCGACAGAGAAGGACTAATGGAATATTTAATGATAAATCATGAAGTGTTTCGAAGACCTCGTGGTTGGAGAAGTTTTCCATATGCAGATCGCACACAAAAATATCCCATGACTCCTCAAGTGCCGCCTTTATTGCACTGGCACTATCAACGCGCATGTAGTGAACGGCTTGCTTACTATCGGATAAATATTTGACGATTTCTAGCGAGGTATCGACACTGTCGCACCCGATGAGCAATCTTATAATCCTACTAACGCTGGGCATTTATATTCGCTCAATCATAAGGGTGATTCATTGACCATTAACCAATATATCCCAAGCTGTTTCGCGGCATTGGTAAACTCATCAAAATCTACCGGCTTTTTAACGTAGGAATTGGCGCCATTTTTATACGAATCAACCAGATCGCGATCCTCCTTAGATGTGGTAAGAATCACTACCGGTAACAATTCTGTTCGCGGATTGGCACGTATGTGTTTCAACACGTCAAACCCACCCATCTTAGGCATGTTTAAATCCAACAGCACTAGCGCAGGCAATTCATCTGTATTGCGACCTTCCCATTTTCCTTGGCCATTTAAAAAATCCAGCGCTTCTACACCGTTTTCAGCAATGACGACTTCATTAAGAATATTGTTCATTTCTAGGGCCGCTTTGGTAAGCAGCTGATCGTCGGGATTGTCTTCAACGAGTAAAATGGTCTTGTTCACGAATCTCTCCTATTTTGGCAAGGTGAAGTAGATAGTGGCGCCCTGATCGACGACACCTTCAGCCCATACACGTCCGCCATGTTTTTCAATTACCCGTTGCACAGTAGCTAAACCAATACCATTGCCTGGGAACTCGCTATTTGTATGTAGACGCTGGAACGCGCCAAATAATTTGCCGACATACTCCATATCAAAACCGGCGCCATTGTCCTTAACAAAGAACACGTCCCCCTCGGGCTTATTAATACTGCCAAGTTCAATAACAGGACGTTCACTGTTAGAGGTAAATTTCCAAGCATTGCTCAACAAATTATTAAGCACGATGCGCAAAAGGGCACTATCTGCATTCGCGTACAATTGTTTGGGGGTAATAAATTCTACTTGGCGATCAGGATCAATTTCTCGCCAATGATTAATAATGTTTTTACCCAGTGCGGATAAATCCACTCGTTTTCTGACAACGTCGGCACGCGTGATACGCGACAGTGTGAGCATATCATCAATAAGATCGCCCATGCGTTGCGCCGCCGTGCGTATCCGGTTGAGGTATTCCTTGTTTTGACCATCAACTTTGTCTCCCAGGGACTTCATCAATAGATTACTAAACCCATCAATTCCTCGCAGTGGAGTGCGCAAATCATGGGAAACGGCATAAGAAAAAGCCTCTAACTCACGGTTAGCTTGCTGTAATTCATCGGTACGCTGTGTGACACGACGTTCCAGTTCGCGGTTAATTGTCGCAATGCTTTGATGAGACATGCGCTCTTCAGTAACGTCGATATTGATGCCTACCAAACGCGTTTGATTGATATGCATTTCTCGTACCACACCTCCTTTAACCCATCTAACGAGGCCGTCTTTGGTGTACAGTCTAAATTCGTACTGCTGCGAATCATTACTACGTAATGCGCGCTCAAAAACACGGTCTAACCGCGCGATATCTTCAGGATGGATCCTGTCACGCCACTCTTGATAGGTGACGGGTTTGAGTGGCCGTTGTGAATAGTCATAGATTTTGTACATGCGGTCGTCCCACATCATCGATTTTTCTCCGACTGACCATGTCCACACGCCTATCATTGCGGTATTTATCGCCAACATCATAGTGCGGTTACTTTTGGCCAACTGAGACTCTAGTTGCTTGCGCTGCGTGATATCTGTAATGGAAGCAAGAGTAATAACACCGTCACTTGTTTCAACTGGGTTCAAACCAATTTCAACAGCAACTTCTTTACCTGTTTTGGTCACCGCCAATACTTCTCTGATAGGTGCCATGCGACGTTCTTCCGGAGACTGCTGAAACTCCTCAACCAAGTGAACATGACGTTTTTTATACTGGTTTGGTATTAATGATGTGAGCGGAATATTCATTGCCTCTGCTGATGAATATTCGAATAACTTCAACGCTTCTCGGTTGGCGAGAACGATATTTTGCTCTTGATCGACCATAATCATGGGCGTGGGTGAGGCGTCCAATGCCGTGTGAAATTTCTTATCTGCCTCACGCATTTCATTCAATTGGATAAGCTTCTCGGTCAAATCGTTTCTTCGGCTGAATAAAAAAGCAAAACCAATACTCAAGCTCAATGTTGGGATACAAGAGATGAGCAGCAAAGTAAAATATCGTTGTTGCAAATTTGCTGTAATATCTTGGATTGCTTGTGGAGACAAATACATAACACCGAACCAAGGCATAGTAATTTCTTGATGACCATAGTTTAGTAACCTTGGGGTTTGCTGCCAATCCTGCGCGCTTATTATGCCCAACTGGTCGCTTTTCAAATTAAATTGATAATCTTCTGTGGTGGTTGTAATTAAAAGCGACCAAACATCCGGGTGTGACATGGGTAACGAGAGAGAATTATCGTTAAACATAAAGCCCCACTCTCGGTCTTGTCTACGATCGTAAACCCAATAGCCGTCTCTATTCAAAAGCCAAACCTCGGCAGTAGAACTAGTGCCAATAGCATTGAGCTCTTCCAGCATAGCACCAGCGTTGACATTGAGCACGACGAGGCCGCGCATGATCGCCCGGGAATCGAAGACTGGTGCTACGTAGCGAATCATCGGGCGATACGGGTACTCCACTGCTCCAAATTCAACGTTTAAATCTAGCGGCGATTGATACACCTGACCTTGTCTTAATTTAAGGCCTTGCTGTACATAATAACGATCCACCTTGTTTTGCAAGAAGTCGCCGGAAACATTAACCACCTTACCGCCGGCATTGTCTACGCGAACCAACTCATATCCATCAATGCCGATAAACCGCAACTGTTTAATATAGGCTTCACGAGAGGTGACGATGCGATAGAACGCCTGGCTGATCTCGTTTAAATTGATATCAGTTCGAATATTGTTTTCGACGATTTTTAACGCCAAATCCAAATCGTCTTGCGAATGATTGAGACTTAGCTCAACGTGCTGTCGCAGTGTCGACAATATTTCTTGGTTTTGGTTTTCCAAATACGTCAGAGAGGAAGTGCGAGCATCGTGATAAAACCACAACATCACCAGTGTCAGGAGACCAAATAACGGAAAGAAGAGCAGTGCCGCCTGTTTAGTGACCTGCAAGCCTTTCTGCTTGTTGGATGGTGTGGCTTTGCTTAATGACATAGGGGACCTTATAGAATATGTGTAGTATAGATCAAAAAATCTCACACAAATACAATATGCTTGCTATAATATTTTTTATGTTAATTTCAATATAAATGTAACGAGCAACGACTATGGATTTGGTTTACCTTGAGGACAATGAAGTTCAAGCAGAAGTCATTATTGAAGAACTTCGCAAGGCTAAAATTAACGTTCTGCACTACACCAAAGTAAACGATTTAATAGCAGATTTACCGTCAATTCATTTCTCAATTATGTTACTGGATTGGGTTTTACCAGACGGCAATGCTGATAAAATTATTAAGATGGTTCGAAATTCGATCGGATGGTCTGTGCCTATTTTGGTGGCAAGTATCCGCGGTGAAGAAGAAACCATCGTGCGTGCACTGAGCCAAGGTGCTGATGACTATATAGTTAAGCCAATTCGTATTGCTGAATTGTTGGCACGCATCGAGTCTCACAAGCGCCGCGCTACTCTTGAAATGCCGCCAGAAAGTATTCTAATGGGCGAATACGAATTATTCCCCCAGCAGCAAACCATCACCTTAAAAGGCGTACCTATTTCGCTATCGGTGTTGGAATTTAATCTCGTAAACTTCCTTTTCCAAAACGCTGGGAAGTTGGTAACACGCCCCACCCTGTTGCGCTACGTGTGGAAAATTTCTACTGATGTTGAAACCCGTACCGTTGATGCAACTGTGGCACGCCTTCGCAAGAAGTGTCAGTTCAATGACGAATCAGGCTTGGTTCTGCAAACAGTCCATGGTTTTGGCTATCGCTTAAGCCCGCTCGAACACGTTGAGGTAGAAAACTAAGCAAAATTTTTGCAACAAATTGGATTTTCTCTCATTCGTTGGCTAAGTTTTGATAATGCGTGAAAACGTACCACCCTTAGTCTTCATGAAATATTTATACCGGCCTAGCGCCGGTATTTTTTGGCCAAGGACCTAAGGACGGCCTTATGTCCCGGAGTCCATAAAAACTACACGCTGGGTTCACAAAAAAGCCCGGCAACTCCAGGCTTTTTCATTCATAGCCGAAAGCTAGACACGCTCTACGACCGTGGTAATTCCCTGCCCTAAACCGATACACATGGTAGACACACCAAGCGTTGCTCCTTTGCGCTCCATGACGTTAAGCAACGAACCGCTAATGCGTGTGCCTGAACAACCGAAGGGATGGCCAAGTGCGATCGCACCGCCGTGCAAGTTGACTTTATCGTCGATTTTGTCGAGCAAACCTAAGTCTTTCAGCACCGGCAGCGCCTGAGCGGCAAACGCTTCGTTTAACTCAACCACTTCGATATCATTCATGGTGAGCCCCAATTGTTTGAGGGCACGCTTAGTCGATGGAACTGGACCATAACCCATAATAGACGGATCCACACCGGCCACGGTCATGGATCTAATCTTAGCAATGGGCGTCAGACCCAGCGTTTGCGCGCGCACAGCAGACATCACCAGCATGGCAGAAGCGCCATCTGACAGCTGAGAGGAACTTCCCGCCGTCACTGTGCCACCCTTGGGGTTAAATACCGGCTTCAAGGAAGCCAAACCTTCTAAGGTGGTTTCTGGACGGATGGTTTCGTCGTGTTTAATCAGTGCCAATGCCCCTTGGCTGTCGTGGCCTTCAATGGGAATAATTTCACGAGCAAAGTGACCGTTTTCACGCGCTGCATGGGCCAACTGATGGGAACGATAAGAAAATTCATCCTGCATATCGCGACCAATCATGTGCATGGTGCCCAGGTATTCTGCTGTCATACCCATCATACCCGCTGCCTTGGCCACATTGAGACCTAACTTGGGATTCGGATTAACCGATTCCATCATCGGTAAATGGCCAAGGTGCTCTGAACCACCAACAAGGTAGACGTCACCAATACCCGCCATAATATTAGCCGCCGCCGTGTGCAGTGCCGACATCGACGATCCACACAGGCGATTGACAGTTTGTGCTGGAATGGTAAAAGGCAAATTGGCACGCAGCGCAATACTGCGAGCAATATTAAAGCCCTGTTCCTCTCGCTGCAGTACGCAGCCCCAAATCATGTCATCGATCTCAGCGGGATCCAGCGCCTCATTGCGCCCCAGCAAGCCTTTGATCACGCCAACTGACATCTCATCGCTACGAACATGGCGGAAACAGCCCTCTTTCGAGCGCCCCATAGCCGAGCGAGCATAATCAACGATAACCGCATCTCTTGGTTGTAAACTCACGTGGCTCTCCTTAAATTCCGTAGTAAGATTTGTTAGCGGCAGCTATTTCACGCATACCGTCGGTGACATGGAAAGCAGCGCCTAAGTCGGCAAACTGATCCGCCATTTCAACAAATTTGGCCACACCCATGGTGTCGATCCATTGGAATACCCCACCGCGGAACGGAGGGAAACCCAAGCCATAAATCAAGGCGATATCTGCCTCGGCGGCCGTTTCCACAATGCCTTCTTCAAGGCAGCGCGCCAGTTCAATTGCCATGGGAACCATCATTCGAGCGATAATCTCGCTCTCCACAAATTCGCGGCGCTCATCCACGTGCGGTGCAATGAGTTCATACACTACTTCGTTGACATTTTTCTGCGGGCGGCCACGCTTATCCTTGCTGTACTCATAGAAACCGATACCATTCTTTTGCCCTAGGCGGTTATTTTCATACATCACCTCGGTGGCGGTTTTGTAGTCATTCTTCATACGATCGGGGAAACCATCCGCCATCACGTTTGCCGCGTGTACCCCAGTATCCATGCCGACGACATCCATCAAGTAGGCGGGCCCCATTGGCCAACCCCACTTCTCCATCACTTTGTCGATGGCTTGGAAGTCGGCGCCGTCGCGAATCAGGCCGGAGAAGCCGCCGAAGTAAGGAAATAGCACGCGGTTCACAAGGAATCCGGGGCAGTCTTTTACCACGACAGGTTTTTTACCCATTTTACTGGCGTAAGCCACAAGTTTTGCCACCGTAGAATCCGAGGTCTTTTCGCCACGAATCACTTCTACCAAAGGCATTGCATGCACCGGATTAAAGAAATGCATACCGGCAAAATTTTCTGGTCGCTTAAGCGCTTCCGCCAAATAGCTGATGGAGATGGTTGAGGTGTTGGAAGCTAGCACAGCATCGTCACGAAGATGACCTTCGGCCTCTGCTAATACGGCGTGTTTAACCTTAGGATTTTCGACCACCGCTTCAACACACACATCGACTTGATCAAAACCATCGTAGTTCAAAGAAGGTTGAATAGCATTGAGTACTTTCGCCATTTGATCGGGCTTCATTCGCCCCTTAGCCACGCGCTTGCTGAGTAGTTTGGCGGCTTCAGACATACCTAAATCAAGACCAGCTTGCGCGATATCCTTCATGCGGATTGGCGTTCCCTTGAGCGCCGATTGATAACCAATGCCGCCGCCCATAATACCAGCCCCGAGAACGGCGGCGTTGTTGAGATCGCCAGATACAGCCTTAGCCCACGTTTTAGATTTCTTACCGAGTAGTTGATCCGAAAGGAAAAGGCCAACCAAGGCACGCGCCTGGGGGGTTTTAACTAATTTGCTAAAGGCCGCTGCTTCCACACCGATTGCGCCCTCGTAATCCATGTGCGCCGCCTTCTCAATAGCCGATACAGCGGTAACGGGGGCCACCATATTGGGGCCAGCTTGCTGCGCGACCAAGGCTTTTGCGGTCATAAAAGCCATGGTGGCCTCGACCTTATTAATGGGCAATGGCGCATGCTTGGCAACGCGACGCGCGCAATAATCCAAATCACCAACAATCGCGTTTTGCAGGGTGGCTAACGCTACGTTGCGCAATTCCTCGGGCGAGGCGACCGCATCCACCGCGCCTACACGTAGAGCTTCATCAGGGCGTTGCTCTCCAGCGGCTGCGATCCACATGAGAGATTCATCGATACCAATAACACGAGGTAGGCGAACGGTCCCCCCCCAGCCAGGTAACAACCCCAATTTAATTTCGGGCAAGCCAACCTTAGCGACAGAACTCATAACCCGGAAGTCACATGCTAAACACACCTCAAAACCACCGCCTAGGGCATAACCATTGATAACGGCACAGGTGGGAAAAGGAAGATCTTCCAAGCGACGAAAATTCTCCGAATTAGTAGCAATAGCGCCACTGACCGAATCTCCCTCTTGTGTAAACATAGGGATAAACTCGGTAATATCGGCACCGACGACAAAGACTGGCTTGGCACTGGTCACCAACAAACCTTTAATGTCGGGCGTTTCCATTAAAACGTCGATGGCTTTGCCAAGTGAGGTGACGGTGGCACTGTCAAATTTATTGACGGACTCATTGGCCAGGTCAAAACACAATTCGGCAATACCATTGTCGTGCAACTGCAACGACAAAGATTGATCGCTGTATAACATGGTTGTCTGTTCCTTGGATTTATTGAGGGTATGATTGTAGTTACATGATGCGGGGATTGAATGTGTCATTCGACGCCACGTAGGTGTCTAAAATTGCATTAGTGAGAATTATTAGAAAAGATGGATTGTTTGAAGGGAATTTCCCCCAGTCCTTTGGGTGGATGATCGTTACCCACCATCCTAGTGTTCATCTTTAAAGGGCATCCTGCCGAACCGCAAATAAATTATCGTCAAAACATGTAGGAAATTAAATCGTTATTTAGCACAAATACATAGGCGTTAGCTCAATAGCATTAATACGATTGACTAGCCATGCGTTGAGCCTTCAGACGTGTAATCGAACAACTGATCAAGGTACGTAGTAATACCCACCACATCTTGGCGATGGGCCTTTTCCGACAAGGCCGAGGCGAGAGGCAACAGCTCTACCATGCGACCAACCCCGGCCAAGCCCTTGATCTTATGGGCATTTTCTCGCAAACCCTGCCAATCCCCTGACGCCAAGCACGATGCAGCCGCGTCTAACAGCGTCTTTAACTCTGCGCCGACCTCAGCTTGGTCTACAAGGCCCTCCAGTAATCCTCGCTGACCTACTTCATCACCAATATGTGTGGTTTGATGGCGCGACAGGGTCGCGATGAAATCTTGTTCGCTGATGGGTTTAGATATAACCCCAGTAATACCCAGTGCCTCTAAGCGACGGTGTTCTTTAGCTGCATTGTCGGCGGTAATGATATAAAACGGTGGAAGAACATCTTTACATCTAGAGGATAAACGGGTGAAAAAGTCCTCGCCGTTAATGTCGGGCATGTGCAAATCAGATAAAACCACATCCCACACCGACGCTTCATAGTGCTCAAGTGCCTCTTCGGCGTGCGAAAAAGGGGTCACTTTTGCACCATAGCTTTGCAGTAATAAGGCAATAAAACGACGAATAATATCTTGATCTTCAACCAATAAAATTTTCAGCCCTTGAAGCACGTTATGTGCACTAGTAGCGTCGTCATTTTCGATCGAATCAACGTTGTTAAATAAAGCACTAATGGCATGAGGCATAAGCGGCTTTTGCATAAATTGCACGCCGGAACATTCGCCCTGAATTTTTTCTATTGAGGCATCCTTGATTTGACCCACTGGATAACTGATGGCGATAAGGCCTTCGTGAACACTACGCACTTGCGCTATTTTTTCGTGCAAAATGTCACTTTTTATATTTTGCCCAGAGACACCCAATACCACCACGTCCACCGCCTGCTCATCCATCAGACCGATCGCCTTTTCCCATGCCCCCGGAAGTATCACATCAGATACTTTTTGTGTTAGCAAGCGTCGCCACGAAGCACGCACCACCGCCGACTCATCAAACGCAAGAATCAAGGCATTCAAAGGTTGACTACGATCGATATTGGCCATGGAGTCGTCATCGAGAGCGATGTACAAAAATGCCTCTGTCCCTTCGTTTAGCTCGCTTTTCAATTCGATACGCCCATTCATTAGCTGGGCGAGCTGTTTTGAAATAGCCAACCCTAGCCCCGAACCTCCGAAGCGCCGTGAAATGCTCTCGTCTGCCTGGGTAAAGGGTTGGAAAAGTTTTTCGATAGTTTCCGGCGAAATTCCCATCCCACTATCACGCACCGTGAAACACAATTCGTTAGTTTCAGTGCTCAGGCACACATCAATACTGATTTCACCTCGCTCGGTAAACTTGATAGAATTGTTAATAAAATTACTCAGTACCTGTCGAAGGCGCTGGTCATCAATGAAGAGTTTTTTGGGCACTTCGCGATCGATATTAACCAACAACTCGATGCCCTTGTCACTGGCGCGAAACGCATGCTGACTGATCAGCGCAGAGAGAAACTCTTCCAAATCATGCATGCGCTGGTCAATCACCAGCTTGCCTTCACTCACTTTAGACAACGTCAGGATGTCATCGATGATATAGAGCAGCGATTTGGTTGCGACCGAAATATTATTAATGTACTCGTGCTCTTGGCTATTATGGGACATATCTTTTAGCAAACCGGCGTACCCCATCACCGTGGTCAATGGCGAACGAAGTTCATGGCTCACCCGCGCCAAAAACATGTCTTTGGATTTAGCGGCCATTTCTAACTTCTGCTGGGCACCTTGCAATAACACGTTGCGTTGCAGCAGATCCTCATTCACCTTGCGCAACGCTTCAGTCGCCTGATCCACCTGGCTACGAAGTAGTTCCTGGCTTTTCTCCGAATCTAGCAACATCGTTTCAATCGCTTCGCTGAGAACCTCCAGCTCTTCCACAGGCATACGCCCCATATTGGGCTTGGGTTCAGATCTATCAACTTGTTGAACTCGTTGCGCGAGCGCGTGAATCGGCCGGGCGAGAATAAATGAAAACTGTGCGGCAAGTAAGGCCCCGAGCAGCATCAATAAGGTACCTGCAAGGATGGAGGCAACTAAAACTTCACCCCGATAAATATGTAGATTTTCAGTATCGAGCGCGAGTGTCACCCAGCCTATTCGGGTGGAGAGGTTGGGTTGCCCCGCCCCAAAATCATCGATAACGGGAAGTTCTGCAACGATCTCTTCACAGAAAAACAAGAGATTTTCGCGATAATAAACACCGCTAGTGTTGCACTGGAAAAGATCGCTAATGCTCAGCGGTGCGACGGCGCCTTTCTCAAATAAGATGTCTCGACGGTTGTTAAAGTAGGCAACATTTCGCACATCCGGCAGTTTCATCATTTGCGAGGCAAGCTTACTCATGGCCTCTTCGTTGCCAGAGAAAACAGCCAACTCGGCGTTTGAAGCCATGTATTTTACGCTGTCACTGCCACGACTAATGAGATTTGCCTCGCCATCACTACTGCGCTGTTGATACATATAGACAGTAAAAAACAGCGACACCAACGTCACTGGGATGATGGCAATTAACACCATCATCCAGCGAATGCGACGTAACTGAGGCAGGATCATGGCTGCTTACCACGCAGCAATTCGAGGTACTCCTGCTCAGAAAACAATTCAATGCCTAAATTCTGCGCCACCGCGTAGTTAAGACGGATACTAAATTGCATGATTGCCTTAGCGTCAAACAATCGATTCACCAAATTGGCGGCTAAATCTTCGCGCGATTGGTATAACGACGCTATAGCCCCCGCGTTGGCATAGTTAAACGAGTAACCTAATAAGGGCATGCGGTAACGTAAACTCAGTTGCAATACCCAGGGCGCTACCGCTCGGTTAAAATCCGCCGCATCAGGCAGCACCATAAATACTTGGCTCTTGCGCATGGCAGGATCTAACGAGGTCACTGGATTAGATGTGAGCGATAGCAATGAAAGCTCTGCTTGCATTCCCTCTGCTTGCGCTAAAGCGCTGTAATACCTTTCGCGATGGTGGGATTCAGGGCCAAGCAATACACCGACAGTCTCGGCCTGGGGCACCATCAGTTTTGCTAATTTAAAATATTCCGTGGACGGCACCTCAAGTGGCAAATAAGCAACGTTCGTTAAACCAATATCACCTGGCTGGAAGTAATGATTAATCAGGCCACAAAGCACCTCGACGCCAACGACCTCAAACATGGCCGCGTCGCAGGCTCGATTACCAATAGCGAGCACGCGCGAATTGGCATCCAACTGGTCAGAAAGTTCGTCGATACTGTTAACAATATTGGCTGAAACGTCACGCTCAGCTAAGAGTTGTTTTACATCGCCGGCGGTTCGATCAGCCAATTGATCGCCGGAAGGTGCAAAAATAATGATATTTGATTGAGCGTGAAGCGCAGCGCTAAAAAACAGGCACAACAAAACATACAGCGCTCGTTTGACGCTGCAGAAATATCGTCTATGCTGCTCTGCCCACTGTGCCATAAGGCCCCGTTAGAAATCTAATTCCGCGCGAAGATACACCCGGCGATCAAAAGCATTGAAGGCTTGGTAATCTAGTACCGTGCTATCAAAAACGTTGTGTACTAACAACGCCAGACGGACATTTTTGTCACCCATCGACCATTGCTTCCTAACAGTCGCGTCTAAACGGGAGGCAGCTGGAAGTATGCCGCCAATCCGGTATTCAACATCGTCCCTAAAGCGGTAGTTGAAAGACAGCTTGGTACTGTCACCCATGTCTCGCTCAATTAACATTGATCCCATAAACCCCGGGGCTGCGTTGTACATATCGGTGACAACGGCGGTGATTTCCTGACCATCAACAATATCGGTGTCACGTAAGGCCTGGCCGCTGATGTCTCGATAGGTAGCATTCGTCCATAATCGCCATTTATCGCCGTTGTAATTCAACGCTAGCTCCACGCCATCAACATCGACAAAAGTCGTATTAGCTCGGTAGCCGATGCGCTGATCGAAATCGAGTGGTGTGCGACGTACGGTATAAACCTCGATCAAATCGCGACCTTTTTCGCGATATAGTTTGGCGTCCAACGTCATGGCACCGTCAAAAAACACACTGTAAGCCCCAATTTCGGTAACGCGAAGGGTCTCTTTTCCTAAGTTAGGGTGAGACAGTCGATCAAGGTCAAACACATATCCATCATAGCTGAGCGTACGGTACTCATTAGCCGCCATTAGCGAAGGCCCTCGGTCAACGTTATTTCGGGCAAAACGCAGGGTAGTGTTGTCTGCCACTTTAACGTTGATCGAGCCTCGTAAACTTAGCGCGGAATCACCCTGGGTTGTTTCTTCCCACGAAGCGCCTAAGTTAGTTGTCACCGCGCCAAATTTTACTTCACTGTTTGCGAATGCTCGATTGGTAGATTCTTTAATGGCGTCATCCGTGGTGAAGAACAAGCGACTTCGCGCACTGTCATTGCGGTGACCGACACCCCAGCCAAAGCGAGTGTCGTGGCCAATGCGGAGATTGTGACGAAACTCGACATCCATTCGGCGCGAGGATTGATCACGAGTATCCAATTCAACATCAAAATCGGCATAGGGAAAATCGGGGTAAAATACCTGCGGCGGCAACCCCACCACTTGTGTGAATGGTCCTATATACTGATAGTATTCCACCGAGTTACTGGTCCGATAAGCGCGCACTTGGTATTGGCTATCACCTTTTTCACGCTTCCAAGTCGCCGCAAGATAAGACGACGTCATGGTGTAGGGTTCGGTTTCATCGGCGGTATCCTCTTTACCGCCACCGGTCATACCCAGATCGGTATCAGCAAAACCCGCTTGAAAATCGAGAGTATCTAGGGCCGTTGGAGTAACACTGCTCCTAAAGCGAATTGAATGGGTATCTAGCGCATCCTCAACGGGCTGACCTTCATAAGCAGCGAATCCGTCATGTTTGCGCTTCTTTAAGGTAAGTTGATAGGCAGTACCGGCACCGTAGGAACCCAATTGCAAGCTAACATCCCGCTCACCACGGCTGCCAAGTCGCGCTCGGACCATTTGGTGCGTTTGTTTTAATGGCGCCGCCGTGACGATATTGATGGCGCCGGTGAAAGAGTTAGCGCCATCGACGGAAGCGTTTGCTCCACGCACGACTTCTATGAACTCGATATCCTCAACGTCAATGCCTAAGCTATTCCAATTGGTAGTATTGAGAAATACCTCGTAAATAGACAAACCATCTAACTTAATTTCTAGGTTATTCGGGTAGGCATTGGGATAGGTACCATAACTCACCGCACCAAAGGAGCCGCTTTGTCGGTAGCTATCAAACCCTGGCACCAAATGAAAAATATCGTGGATGTCGACCACACCTGCCGCAGCGATCATATCGCGGGTAACGATGGTTACCGCAGCGGGCGCTTCGCTAATTTTTTGAGGAAAATTAGACACGCTGGTCACTAAGGGAATGTCTTCATAGAAATCATCTGCCGCCAACGCATTGTTCGCGATAAGACATATCACCGTCGAAATAGCAGAAGAAAGGATTTTTTGATTCATATTTTTTCTTTAAATTAGGTTGGCTTTTTGCGCCAAGACACTGATTTTAGTTCTATTTTCCACGCCAAGCGTTTTAATGATGGCGCTCACATGAACTTTTACGGTGTTTTCAGACAAGCCGAGATCAAAGGCAATTTCCTTGTTAGATTTTCCCTGCAAAATACCGCGCACTACCTCGAGCTGGCGGTCAGATAGTGAAGCCAACAACGCGTCAACATCCTCGCCCTCAGCCGCGGTGCGATGGCGCTGCTGACTACGGTAGTTTAGAGGCTTGGCTACCCCTCCGGCCAAGACCTTTTCAATGGCAGCCACTAATGCGCCCTGAGAGGAGGATTTTGAGACAAAACCATGTGCACCAGCGTCGAGACACTTGGTCACATAGGTATCGCTATCAGAGCCTGACAACACAATGGTCGGTAACTCTGGCCAGCGTTGGCAGACTTCACGAATAAAATGAAAGGTTGGTTCGCCGGGAATAAACAGATCGGCGATGAGCACATCATATTGATTAGCTGCCAATAAATCTAAGGCGTGCTTGCCGGAATCGGTACCATCTACAATGGTGTTTTCGAAAGCCCCTTCAACTAACTCTGAGAGACCGGCAAGAATGAGGTGGTGATCGTCTACGATAAGGGCGCGCATACTCGACATCATATTGAATAATTGTGATAATTTTTGTATTCAAATGATAGTGTAAACGCCCCTATCGGTAAACTAATACTATAGGACTAGTCTAGTGCACGGCCCCCGCACTAAAGGCTAACGCATCTCCTTCTCTCGACACCGCAATGACGCTGCCGGGCACGTATTTACCCGCAATAATTTCCTCCGCCAACGGATTCTCGATCAACTTCTGAATAGCTCGGCGCAGCGGCCTAGCCCCATAAATAGGGTCGTAGCCTGCTTCGACGAGATAATCCAAGGCGTCTTCCGCCAGCTCTATTCGCAACTCCCGGTCGGCCAAGCGCCCCTGCAGAATATCCAATTGCAGACTGGCAATGCCTTTTATCTGGTCCTTTTGCAAAGGGTGGAACACAACGCTTTCGTCGATACGATTGATAAATTCAGGGCGGAAGTGCTTAGCCACCACACCCATCACCGCGTCGCGCATATGCTCGTAATTCTGTTCACCAGCGAGTTCTTGAATCACATCAGAGCCAAGATTCGAGGTCATCACAATCACTGTGTTCCTGAAATCTATCGTGCGGCCCTGACCATCGGTTAAGCGACCATCGTCTAGCACCTGCAGCAAAATATTGAAGACATCGGGGTGAGCTTTCTCCACCTCATCAAGTAACAACACGGAATAAGGACGACGGCGCACCGCTTCGGTAAGATAGCCACCTTCGTCGTAACCCACATAGCCAGGAGGCGCACCGATTAAACGTGCCACCGAATGCTTTTCCATGAACTCAGACATATCGATGCGCACCATGGCCTCGCTGCTGTCAAACAAAAACTCCGCCAAGGTTTTACAAAGCTCGGTTTTACCCACACCGGTAGGACCAAGGAACAAGAAAGAGCCATTGGGGCGATTGGGGTCTGACAGCCCCGCACGCGAGCGACGCACGGCATTGGCTACCGCTGTTAATGCTTCATCTTGACCCACCACGCGCTTGCGCAGCTCTGCTTCCATTTGGATCAACTTTTCGCGCTCACCTTCAAGCATCTTCGATACTGGGATACCTGTCCATTTGGAAACGACCTCGGCAATCTCTTCCTCACTGACGTTGTTGCGTAGCAATTGCATATCTCTTATTTCAAGATCGCCGGCCATTTGCAGCGTTTTTTCCAGCTCTGGTATCAGGCCATACTGTAGTTCTGACATCTTTTCAAGATTGCCTGCACGACGCGCGTTATCAAGCTCTATGCGCGCTTGCTCGAGCTTGCTCTTAATTTCTTGCGCACCGGTTAACGCCAATTTCTCTGCGCGCCATATTTCATCGAGACCGGCGTATTGGCGCTCCACCTCCGTGATATCTTCATCTAATTTCTGTAAGCGCTTACGAGACGATTCATCGTCATCCTTCTTCATGGCTTCGCGCTGTATTTTAAGCTGGATCAGGCGCCGCTCTAATTTGTCCATTTCCTCCGGTTTAGAGTCGATTTCCATGCGAATACGGCTAGCGGCCTCGTCAATCAAGTCAATGGCTTTGTCGGGTAACTGACGATCGGTGATATAACGCTGCGACAATTTAGTCGCCGCAATAATGGCCGCATCGGTGATATCAACGCCGTGGTGGACCTCGTAGCGCTCCTTGAGACCTCGAAGAATGGCGATGGTATCTTCTTCACTGGGCTCACCCACCAAGACCTTTTGGAAGCGGCGCTCCATCGCCGCGTCTTTTTCGACGTATTTACGGTACTCGTCGAGCGTAGTGGCACCGACGCAATGCAGTTCACCACGTGCTAGCGCTGGCTTGAGCATATTGCCAGCATCCATAGAGCCCTCGGCCTTGCCAGCGCCCATCATGGTATGTAGCTCGTCGATAAACAGAATGACTCTGCCCTCTTCTTTTGCGAGCTCGTTTAACACCGCCTTTAGGCGTTCTTCAAACTCGCCACGGAATTTAGCGCCGGCCAACAGCGCCCCAAAATCTAGCGAAAGCAAACGCTTGTTTTTGAGACCTTCTGGTACTTCGCCATTAACGATACGTTGCGCAAGGCCTTCGACAATTGCCGTTTTGCCGACACCGGGCTCACCGATTAAGACGGGATTGTTTTTAGTGCGACGCTGCAACACTTGCACGGTGCGTCGAATTTCGTCGTCGCGACCAATAACGGGATCGAGCGCGCCCTTTTCCGCGCGCTCGGTCAGATCGATGGTGTATTTTTCCAGTGCCTGGCGAGCGCCTTCGGCTTCAGGGTCGTCCACTGACTTACCGTCACGCATCGACTTAACAACGTTGACGAGGCTTTCTTCATCAAGCCCGGCATCATGCAGCATTTTTGCCACTCCACCTTGCTGAGATAGCATGGCCAACAGTACCGCTTCAGTAGAGATGAACTTATCTCCGCCCTGTTGGGCGCGTTTGTCGGCCAGGTTCAAGGTGCGCACCAAGTCATTCGAGGTGTGTACATCGCCGCTGTGGTTAGCCACTTTAGCCATGCCATTAAGCTTATCTTTAAGCGCACTGCGCAAATTGCGCACATTGGCGCCCGATTGCGCCAGAATGGGAATAGCAGTACTTCCCTGTTGGTCGACCATGGCCAACAACAGGTGTTCGGGTTCAATAAAATTGTGGTCGTGACCCACGGCCAATGACTGAGCATCGGACAAAGCGACTTGAAGTTGATTCGTCAAACGATCTAAACGCATAGTATTTCCTGCGAAAAAGTAATTAAGTTGCTACTGATATTAGGTCAGATCGCAGGACTTCAAGTTACCCACAGAAAAAAATGGATATATTTTGATCGAAATTAATGTGCCGTGATGTAGATCAAACTGGCAAAACGGCCGCTGCGCGCTTCGCGCCGATGGGAATAAAACTTCGGCGCGTGGAAATGCGTACACAATCCGCCACCCTGAATATTTTCAACGCCACAGGCCTTTAGTCGTACCCGAGCAAGGGCAAACAGATTGCCAAAATACTTACCTTCGTTTTCTTCACTGGGGAGAAAGGCCGCGTCGATGGCATGGTGTAACTCGGAGGGCGCGACGTCGAGAAAAGCTTCACGTACTTCACCACCCACCTCGAAGTACAACTGGCTGATGGCAGGCCCTAAAAAGGCCTGAAGGTCACTACTAGGAGCCTTAAACGCGGCCACCGTGTTTTCCAGTATGCCCGCTTGCAAGCCACGCCAACCGGCGTGTGCGGCAGCCACTTGCCCACCCTGCTTATCGCAAAACAACACCGGCAAGCAATCGGCGGTCATCACCGCACATGCCTGCCCTGGCAGGTTTGTGACTGAGGCATCCGCCGCTGGTGGCGTGCACTGCCAATCATGCTCCGCCAAATCGACCACTTCAGTTCCATGCACTTGTTCCAACCAAGCGATGCGCTCAGCACCGGGCATATTGTCGAGTAATGTCTGCCGATTGGATGTCACGCTGGCGGCATCATCGCCGACATGCAGAGCGATATTAAACCCGGACATGGGGTCATCGGTGACATCACCACGTGTGGTAATCAGCGCGTGAACCCCCGTGGGCGTAGACCACTTAGGGGTAAACCAGGTGGGCTTAGTCATCAAACTGCTGCAACATATCGAGCAATTCAAGGAAGTCGTCGGGGGTGGGCACGCTCCACGACATCTCTTTGCCGGTACGCGGGTGAATCAATTTCAATCGTCGCGCGTGTAACGCTTGGCGAGGAAATTGTTGCAGAAAATCTACCAGCCCTTGTTCCGCTTGGCGAGGTATGCGCGGGCGGCCGGCATAGGTGGCATCGCCCACTAGCGGATACTTTATATGTGCCATGTGCACCCTGATTTGGTGGGTGCGGCCCGTTTCCAGACTCACATAGACATGGGTGTGGTGTTTGAAGCGGTGCGCAACACGGTAGTGAGTAATAGCGCGCTTTCCACCAAATTCTAGGACGGCCATCTTCTTGCGATCTTTGGGGTGACGCCCCATCGGTTTGTCGACAGTGCCGCCGCCGGTCATAACCCCTACGGTCACTGCCTCATAGTCGCGCGACACCGAGCGTGATTGCAACTGGTCGACCAAACTGGCGTGCGCTGGTAGCGTTTTAGCCACCACCATGATGCCGGTGGTGTCTTTATCCAACCGGTGCACAATGCCGCAGCGTGGCAACTGCGCCAGCGCAGGTGCGTGGTGCAACAAGGCGTTTAACAAGGTCCCATCGGGGTTGCCCGCGGCCGGGTGCACCACCATATTTGTGGGCTTGTTAAGCACAATAAGGTCGTCGTCTTCGTAGACGATATCGAGCGGGATATCCTGTGGTCGCAGGCTGATTTCTTCCTCAAGGGTGGCGTGTAGGATCAGCGTAACGCCACTGAACAACTTGTCTTTAGCGCGACACGTTTTGCCATCCACGGTTAACTCACCCGATTTGATCCAGCTTTGCAGCCGCGAACGCGAATAATCGGGGAACAATTGTGCGGCAATTTGGTCAAAACGCTGTTCGTCCATATTCGGCGGAACAACGGCTTGGATGTCTATCTGTTGGCTCATTGGGGATCCTTGCCAGACGGGAGCACCCCGTCGTTGAAAACTTTGCCAAGTTTACCATGGTTAGCGTTTTGGTTTTCATCGCTATGTGGTTAAATACGGGTTTTATTTTTGGGCAACGTTTATTTAAGCCCTTTTAAGGAAGACACTTTGAACATCAAACGTTTCATCAGCGGTCTCGCCATCGCTTCCAGCCTTGTACTCACCGCCTGTTCTACTGTGGAAGAAGAAGATGCCATGCGCGGCACCGAACGCGGTATCTACGAGCAAGCCCAATCGCACATGCGCGGTGAAAACTACCCCATGGCTGTGCAAAAGCTGCAGTTATTGGAATCGCGTTTTCCCTTCGGTAAATACGCCGAACAAGCACAACTCGAACTGATCTACGCCCACTACCGCAGCAGCAATTTTGCTGAGGCCATGGCTGCTGCAGATCGCTTCATTCGTCTGCACCCACGTAACGAAAACGTTGACTACGCCTATTACATTAAAGGCCTCGCCGCCTTCACCGACGGCGCCTCGATTTTCGACCGATTCATCCCCGGCGATGTGGCGAGCCGCGACCCTGGCCCTGCATTGCAGTCGTTTGGTGCTTTCTCGGAAATGTTGTCGCGTTTCCCCAGCAGCAACTTTGCCGCCGATGCACGCGCCCGAATGGTCTACTTGCGCAATCTACTGGCGCGCCACGAAATCCACGTCGCCAACTACTACTTTAAACGCCGCGCTTTTGTTTCTGCGTTGCGCCGCGGACAGTACGTGGTGGAAAACTTCCCCAAAACACCCGCGGTGGCTGATGGTCTAGCGGTGATGATTCAAGCGTATAAGTCGATGGGATTAGAAGATCAGGCGAATTCATCGTTGGAAGTACTAAAACTTAACTTTCCAGACTACCCTGCTATTGATGCCTCTGGTCAGTTTATCAGTAAATTTGATGTCGATGGCAACCGCTCGTTTATCAACCAACTTAGCTTTGGTTTTATTGATCCTCCCAATCCCCCTAAATTCGACACCAGTGAACTTTACGGCGGCTAAGGAGAAATCAGGATCATGAATCGCAATAAGATCGTCGCAGAAATGCGCGTTTTGCCCCACATTGACCTCGCAATAGAATGTCAACGTCGCCGCGACTTCATTGCTAACCGGTTAGTTGCTGCCAACAGCAAGACCCTGGTGCTTGGTATTAGCGGAGGTATTGATTCGTGCCTTTGCGGTAAATTAGCCCAGGCGGCGGTAGATAAGCTCAACCAAGATCACGACGCTGGCTACCAGTTTATTGCCGTTCGTCTACCCTACGGTGTTCAGCACGATGAACACGAGGCGCAGATGTCAGTCGACTTCATCCAACCCAGCGTATCCATGGCGGTTAACGCAAAGCTAGGTGCCGATGGGATCCACCAAGAAGTGTTGGGTGCCATGCAAGCCGCTAACATGCTAAACAATACCACCGCGTCGATCGACTTCGTAAAGGGCAACGTCAAAGCACGCACCCGTATGGCGATTCAATACGAGGTGGCCGGCTTAACGGGCGGCCTGGTTCTTGGCACCGATCATTCAGCGGAAAATATCACCGGTTTTTATACTAAATGGGGCGACGGTGCCTGCGACTTAGCTCCCCTATTTGGTTTGAGCAAACGCCAGGTACGCCAATTGGCGGCTTTTTTAGGCGCGCCAGCTCAATTGGTCGATAAAACCCCCACAGCGGACTTGGAATGCGATGCACCGCAAAAAGCCGACGAACACGTGCTAGGTTTGAGCTACGACGAGATAGATGATTTCCTGGAGGGCAAGCCCGTGTCAGCCGACGTGGAACAACGCTTAGTAGAAATTTACACCCGTACCCAGCACAAGCGGCAAGCCATCCCCACCATCTACGACGAGGCCTAAGCCATGGGGCTAATTCGCGTTATCGTTTTTGGGCTAGCCATTTGGTTAGTCTACAAGTTCTATCAAGCCTACAAAGCCCGCGTGAGCGCCTACGACAGGCAAGAAAAGCAAAGCGGCACTATGATTAAGTGTAGTGAATGCGGCACTTACATCCCCAAGGACAAAGCCATTAGCTCGGGGGCGCAATGGTTCTGCTGCAGCGCTCATCAAAAGGAATTCGAGCAGAAAAACGATAGTGATCAACAAGACTAGAGCCACAACCACCACTCTTCTAAACATCTATGGTGTTTATCGTTTACTTGTTGCTGTCTCCCTCGCATTAATCTTTTGGCTAAATGGCAGCGAGGGCATGCTGGGGCAACGTGCCCCCAGCCTCTTTATCCAAGCCTCTAGCACTTACGTAGTACTCGCCCTTATTGCCATTCGCTACTGGCAACGCGTCGCCAACGAGTGGCTGCGACAAGCCCTGTTTGCTGGTTTCTTGTTTGACACCATCTTTTTGGTCATTGCACTGCATTCCAGCGCAGTGAGCGGTGTTACCGCGTTGAGTTTGTTATGTGTGATCACCGTGGCGTCTGCGACAATGGTACTGGGCAACCCCTTGGCCTTGGTTGTCGCGTCACTGTTTGTTTTAGGATTGCTGACCGATGGCCTAGTGTCGCAGGGCTATCCTAGCGAAGAGCGCATCGATCTCTACAGCAGCGGCCTTTTCAGTGCGTTTTTGATGCTTACCGCCGTGGTGGTGGATCGCTTTGCTCTAAACCTACGACTTGCCGAACAACAGGTGGCGAAAAGCAGTCGCGAGAAAGCGGCCGCCGAAAAGCTCAACCAACTGATCCTTCAACAACTAAATACTGGGGTGATTTTATTAGAGGGTGATGAGGTCCGGGCCTTAAACAGAGGCGCTGAACGCGCCCTAAATATCGATATGAGTAAAGGCCAACCCAAGCGGCTACCGCAGATGTTTCAGCAGCAATACCTGCAGTGGAAATCTAATCCTGAACTGCCCTTACCTACGGTTACCACCCAACACGATCACCATGAACTTCATTTGCAATTCAAAAACGTTAACAGTGACGATGCGCAATATACCATGGTGTTTCTAGAAAACGCGCGCAAAGCTAGCCAACAAGCTCAGCAGTTAAAGCTAGCGTCGCTCGGCCGCCTAACCGCCAGTATCGCCCATGAAATACGCAATCCCTTGGCGGCTATTAAACACGCAGCCGAACTACTCGACGAAACCGCCGATGGTGATGAAGACAAGCGATTACTAGAGATTATCGCACACCAAAGTCGGCGCATGAATCAGATTATCGAAAACATTCAGAGTTTATCGCGGCGCCAAACCACGCCAATGCAAACCATCCAGTTAGCCGAATGGCTGCACAGCTTCTGTGAACAATTTAACCAACTCCAACAAGGTGTGATTAAATGTCAAATAGAGGCGCAAGAGGCGGTGATCAGCTTTGATCCCAGTCAGTTACAACAAGTACTAGACAACCTTTGCAACAATGCTCTGCGCTATACGGTGACACAGGAAGATGGCCACGGCGTGTTGCTTCACCTGCAACATGTAGAGCGCCTGCAACGCTATGCACTCGCAGTGGTAGACTACGGTGAACCGGTACCCGATGACCAAGTGCCACACCTGTTTGAACCCTTTTTCACCACCGAGCACAAAGGTACCGGACTAGGTCTTTATATTTGCCGTGAGCTATGTCTTTCTAATCAAGCGGCGCTCGACTACCGACACGGTGGTCGTCGTCGCAAGAGCTTCAGCATACTGTTTGGCAAGAATTAGATTTTACGCGCCCTGACACCGCGCCCCTTAATTGGGCGAGAACGCAGTATCTCCACCCCTTTATCCGCCAGTCGCTTGGGTAGCGCGACGTAGCTCGCCATATCCTGAAGGTTTATCTGCCCAATATCACCACCAGCAATCTCTTTGGTGGCCGTCAACGCGCCAACAATATCGCCAGGGCGCATCTTGTGCTTGCGCCCGCGATCGATTTCCAGCGTGCGCATGGTGGGCTTGAGTTCCGACAAGCGATAAATATCCACAGCAGGTGCAGGTTCCGCGTGTAAATGTATACCAAACTGATCATTGATGCGCTCTAGTTTATGGGTTTCCTTGGGGGCTATCACCGACACCACCAGCCCTTTGCGCCCCGCTCGGCCTGTGCGACCACTGCGATGGGTAAAAACATCTAAGTCTCGTGGCAGGCCATCATTGATTACCAAGTCGACTTGGGGAATATCTAAACCGCGGGCCGCCACGTCCGTGGCGATCAAAAAGCGCAGTGAACCATTGGCAAAGCGAATCAAAATTT
Organism: Cellvibrionales bacterium; assembly: GCA_024639455.1. Lineage (GTDB taxonomy): Bacteria > Pseudomonadota > Gammaproteobacteria > Pseudomonadales > JAHEIH01 > JAHEIH01. The sequence continues at coordinate 131,023 of JAHEIH010000003.1, read as the reverse complement.
GGTCGCGCTGGCGCTGCTCCATATCGCCGTGCAGTACGCCGGCGTTCACGCCATGCGCCTTGAGGTCGACGCCCAGGTCGTTACATTGCTCACGGGTATTACAAAAGATAATGCCAGCTTCGGGTTGGTAGTGGCTCAATACCCCAAGTAGCGCCTGCAAATCATCAAGACTAGCTTTTTGATAAACGCGCTGCTCAATATCGGTATGCGCTTCGTCATCGGCACTTACCTTGACCTGTAGCGGTGAATTTAACACCTCCGCCGACATCGCTTTAATATCACTTGGGTAAGTCGCCGAGAACAACAGTGACTGGCGATCTTTGGGCGTATGCGCGACGATAGCGAGAATATCATCCTTAAACCCCATATCGAGCATCCGATCCGCTTCGTCCAAGACCAGCGTATTAACGTTCGCAAGATCCAAGGTTTTCTTCCGCAAATGGTCCGACACACGGCCAGGCGTGCCTACAATGACATGAGCACCATGGGCTAACGAGCCAATCTGCGGACCTATGGGTTGCCCACCGCACAGTGTAAGCACCTTGATATTGCCAGGGTATTTTGCCAAACGACGAATTTCATCCGCCACCTGCCCCGCCAGTTCACGCGTTGGACAAAGCACCAAGGCTTGCACGGCGAAAGAGCGTGGCTTCAGGTTCTGAATCAAAGGCAAACTAAAAGCCACCGTTTTACCGCTACCGGTAGGCGCCTGGGCCAAGACATCTTTACCTTGCAGACTTTCAGGTAGGCTTTGCTGCTGGATGGGCGTCATCACATCAAAACCTAGCGATGCAATAACGGCGAGTTGTTCCGCGGGTAGCGGCAGCGAAGTAAACGGAGTAGACATAACACTTAGCCTTAAATAATTGCACGCAGTATACCAGTAATAATGCTTTTAAACGCGTTCTATAAAGCACTGGGATATCACGCAAATTAGACGCTATAATCGAAGCATGTCTCAACACGTATTGATTATCGACGACGAACCCGACCTGCTGGAACTACTGGGCATGACCATGTCTCGCATGGGGCTGACCGTAGACACCGCTAACTGCGTTCGCGCGGCCGTCAACAAATTGGCCAACAACCGCTATGACCTTTGCCTTACCGACATGCGATTGCCGGACGGTGATGGTATAGACGTGATCAAATATGGCCAGCAACACTGCCCAGGCCTACCCATTGCCATGATCACTGCCCATGGCGATGTCGAAACCGCCATCGACGCTCTCAAACTTGGCGCGTTTGATTTTCTGAATAAACCAGTGGAAATGCCTCGGCTTAAAAAACTGGTCGAAAGCGCCCTAAAATCCGCCGTTACTCCTCCCCTAGATGCCAGCCAACAACTGCTGGGCGAAGCAGCCAACATCAAGGCCTTGCGCGACACCATTGCCAAAGTGGCGCGCAACCAAGCTCCCGTTTTTATCCATGGCGAATCCGGCAGTGGCAAAGAATTAGTGGCGCGACTGGTACATAACATGGGCGCACGCAAAGACGGCCCGTTTGTACCGATTAACTGCGGCGCCATTCCCAGCGAACTCATGGAAAGCGAATTTTTCGGCCACAAAAAAGGGGCCTTTACCGGCGCCAATAGCGACAAACCTGGATTGTTCGAGGCGGCCAATGGTGGCACCCTTTTTCTCGATGAGATCGCCGACCTGCCGCTTAATATGCAGGTTAAATTGCTGCGCGCCATTCAAGAGAAAAAGGTAAGGCCAGTGGGAAGCCACAGCGAAATTGATGTGGATGTAAGGCTGTTGAGCGCAACCCACAAGGATTTGACTCAGCTTGTCGCCGACGGTCAATTCCGCGCCGACTTGTTTTTCCGTTTGAATGTCATCGAAATTAACGTCCCCGCGCTACGCCAACGCAAAGCCGACATACCCTTGCTGGCCAAACACATTCTCGCCAAAATGGGTCACAGCGACACCCTGCTCAGCCAAGAAGCCCTGCATGCCCTGCACGAGTACGACTTCCCAGGTAACATTCGCGAGCTAGAAAATATCCTTGAGCGCGCCGTGGCCCTGTGCGATGGCGAAACGATAAACACAGACGACTTGCAGCTCAATAACAACGCCTACAGCCAATTACAAAAAGCCGCTAGGTTGGAGACACCAGCCACTAATGCAAAGGCAAAGGCCCCGTTTCCGACACCGCAACAACACATTAACGAAGATGGCGAAGCCTATATCGACCTTGAAGCCTACCTTGGAGAAGTTGAGAAAAAGCTCATCACCGATACTCTCGACGCCTGCCGCTGGAACCGCACCGCCGCGGCCAAAAAACTTGGCCTCACCTTCCGCTCACTGCGCTACCGCCTCGAAAAACTCGGTATCGAATAACGTCCCACAGGACAGCAGATTTCCGCATCCCTATTTCCTAGGCTGATCAAAGGATCAACCACAAGGAATGTGACGATGCGCACGACACACGAAGCGAGCGGCTTTACCCTGATAGAAATGGTCATCACCGTAGCCATACTCGCGATCTTGCTCAACATTGGTGTGCCTAGCTTCCAAAACATGTTCAAACGCGCCCGCAGCGACGCCGATACCGAACGCATCACCCAAACCATTCGCTTCGCCAGAGCCTACGCCATCGCCCAAAATGCCGAAATCACCACCTGCTTCAGTGATGACCTTTACAGCTGCAATCGCCGCGCACATAAAACGATCATGGTGTTTAAAGATAAAAACCTAAACCGCAAGGCCGACCCCGGCGAAACGGTTGAATTTGCCAAGCTAGACGATGCCGAAGCGCAGGTATTGTTCAATATGAGTGTGGGCAGGCACTATATTAGACACCGCCCCAACGGCACGGTGAAAGAGTTTGGTCATATAACGTACTGCCCAGGACATGCGGATGTGATTTATGCCACAAGGTTGATTATTAGCCGCATGGGCCGAGCGAGAGATGCCAAGGATGAAGATGGCGACGGCATAGTCAATGCCGTCGATGGGGATAATGTGGTGTGTTGATTACCAGCAGTTCGCAGTAGTGCCACCTTGAGTGCCGTCACGAGTTAGCGTGATCGTAGCACAGTCAGTGTCACTGGCCTGGGCACCAGTAGCTGTTGCAGTCAGCTTGTAGTCGCCGCCAGAAGCTCCAGAAATCGATAATGTGTAGTAACTTGAATTCGCGGTGTAATTAACCTGTGAAGAAGCACAACCACCCGTACCAAAAGCTGAGGCATATGTCGCACAATTTCCCCTGGCTTTTTCCATTGCTAGTTGAAGCGCAAACAAATCAGTGTGGGCTTCAACACGACGGCTTTTTAACACTGAGCTTTGATAAGATGGGTAGGCAATCCCAGCCAATATACCAATGATGGCAACAACTATCATTAGCTCTAACAAAGTAATACCAGTTTGTCTTCTCATAAAAATTAACGCCTATGGACAAGCTTTGTTGTTTGACACTAATGAAATGTCAACATTTGAAGTTGCATCATCAGTGATATCAGTAAACGTTATATCATATGAAACGTATTTATTACCGTTCACACATAATCTAGAGTTAGCAGATTTTGCAGTAATTGTAACAGTCCCTGACCAAGGCTCTGATACATCTGGAGAATAACATTTATCTGAAGTATCCCAGTCACCACAAGAAGCACCACCTGCTGTTGAAGCTACCGATTTAAGTTGACCAGATAAAATATTTAATGGGACTTCTAATACAAATTTCTTTCTAACCTCAACATAAACCGTTGCCGAATCATTATCATCATCAGAATCAGAGACTAAATAATTAAACTCGTCTAAACCAAAATTTATTTCGGGAACAAAATTGTAAGTATCAGATGAATCGTAAATGTCACCTTCTATCTCCACTGAAGCAACACCATCTAGTACTGAGTCGTTCGAGAGGAGTTCAACGATCGGGATAGCAACATAAGTTGCGCCCGATGCTACAAAGTAACCACTATCATCAACAGCATAAACAGGGTTGTCAGAAGATGTTACGTTAATCGTGACCGTAGCCGAATAGGAAGATAACGCTAGTTCACTCTCCTTCATAGTGTAAGTAATTTGAGTTAGCCCCAAGTATGAAGCTGATGGAGAATAGTAGACTCTATATCCACTTCCGCCCTCAACAACACCAGCATAAACGTTTCCACTGAAAGCCGGATCAGGTGATTCAGAAATTAGCGATACGTTTGTTATTACTGGTGAATCACCCGGATAAGTGTCATTTGCTAAAACATCTATTTCAAAAGCGGTAATGCTAGTTGCACCCAGAACATAATTTTGCTCTCCACCTTCAAGGACAGCAACTGAATCATCTTCCGCAACCACAATATCCACATCCAAGGAACATTTGAGCAATTGATCCTCAAGATCTGCAGTTATATTACTTAAAGAAATTTCATCAGTTTCACAAGTGAAATTCTCTGATGATGCCTCATCAATGACAACATCAACAGTGCCATCCCAACCAAGAGGATTGAGGTTAACACCTTGCTCTTCTCCGGGGTCATATAAATTGCATCTAAAGTAAGCGACGTAATCAGTTGAATCCGATGTTGTAGATGAATCCAGGTCAAATCCACCGCTTGAAGATAAATCAAAACTTTCATCAGTTAATTGACAATTGTTCCCTTTACTAGTTGTTACATCAAGCACAGCATTAAGGAAATCTGAAGATCCACCTAAAATATTACCTCCAGTTACTACAAATTTTCCTTTTAGTACGTATAAAAAATTTGGTGGGGTTGTTGGGTCATAAGGACACTCGCCATAAAACCGGTTATAAAAGCTACCGCGCTCATTTTCAACCAAGTCGTCATATCTAACACTATCTAGGCTGGAATTATAGCCACCTGCAGATCCTTCAATAGCTATACCTACCGCACCAACCATTGCTTCATTTAAACAGAAAAACTCGTCGTTATTATTATCTAAAAGCGACGGTTCTAAAGCGGCGACATCTGCACAACCAGAAACACCTGAAATATCAGTAGCCGCAACAAAAAAGTCATGTTTCTTTTGATTCAAAACTGTTTCAGCAGTTATGTCCCCTGGAAACACTGCGGCATCTGCAATACCCCATGAGTGATACCTAACAGTACCAACAATGGCATCTAAATCTAGTTCTTTTACATCATTGTCATCCGCACGATACAAAATAGGCGCTTTATCAACATCGCTCTCAGAGTAACGCCACAACATTCCTCTGTAGGCACGACGTGATTGATTACTTACTGGATTTTCTGAACTTGAAGGATCCCCAACACAAACCAACTGCTTGTTATCAGCTTCATCAAAAAGAACACCAATATTTCCATGCCAACCGCCGCCAAGATAACAGGTATATTCGAAAAACCTAAAGTCTGAAGATGGGTTGTTTTTTAAATCATTAAACTCAATTGTTTTTTGACCAGAGTAACCTTCTACGCTTGTATCTGACTCAAAAGTAACAACATTTCCTTCACCATTTGTGAAGTATCTCGCACAAAAAGCGGCATCCGATGCTAGGACAAAATGCTGGCTAGGTAGATTTGCATCATAATCCTCATGTATATATACCCGACCAGAGACCGTCACAAAATCTGTACAAAAATAGGTACTTTCTTCACTCGTTTGAGCATCAGTAGAAATCGTTCTTTCACAAGCTTCCTCAAGGGTTAGTACCACGTCATCTCCAACCGCAAGTAAAAGGTTTGATGTCGTTTCCTCGCCACTGCTTGCTACAGCAAGCACTTTAGTACCATCTACATTATCACCACAAGGACCGCCACAATCTTCGGCTGTTAAATAATCATCAACTATACCTTTACCAATAAATGCCCTCCCAGTTGGTGCATCTACAAAAGGTTCAATCTTATCTTTCTCTTCATAAGAGGTACCTGCAGGATCTGTATAGGTAATTTCCGAGCTAACGCTCACAGACTGTAACTCAGCATCACTTGCTACCCAGCTAACCAATACTTCTGCATTAACAGAATTTCCATTAGCACTAGTAATATCCTTAACTATGAAAACTGCATTTGTACCATAAGCCTGATAAGTACCACCTGAAGAAAATTCATCCAGAAAAGCTACACCGAAAGATTCAGCATCGACAAAATTAGAGGCTGTATCAGTCAGAAAAGCAAAATCACGCATCAACTCCATACGAGCTTGCGCAATAACCAACGCCTCACTTCTTGCTTTGGAGTCAGCACTACTAGAGATTAGTGAAGTTTGCAATTTCCCAACGGCTAAAACCCCAAATGAGACAATTACCACAGCAATAATAACTTCAATAAGCCCAAAGCCAGAGGATCTTGATATTTTCATAAAGAACTCCTAAAAATCACTCCAGCCACCTGATGCTGCATATGGCGTTACCGCATTCTCGTTGATCAACTGAAGTGCCCTGGAACTAAATCTAATATCCTTTGAGCCACTTTCTGCAGCACTTCCTGTAACGACTAGTGCACCAGTAACATCAACAGAACCGCTTCCTTTTAGATCACCCAGAACGATTAATGCGCCGAAGATGTAAAGGTTACCCGCAACTGTTAAATCGCCATCAACAACAATCATTACAGGATTTAATGTTCCGCCACCCAACTCACACCGTGTTAAAGCTTCTGTATATTGCGTACCACCATCGTTACCCGACATATCAATCGAACAACCAAATGTAGGACCACCCGAGGAAGAGGAATCTCCATCAAACCATATTATTCTTTGAACGGAGTCATCGGGATTATTCGTGTAAAAATCATTAAAATTCGAATAAGAACTAATAACGTTAGCTGTTTGATTTCTAAACTGAGACGGCGGTTCTCCTGTGTAGTTAATAAAAACCTCATCTTTTGACAATTCTGCTAAGGCACTGTCATTTGAAATGACATCTACACCATTTTCTCCGTCAGAAGCCTTGGTCAATTCACATGTTAATGAATATTCAAGACACTGAGGATAAGGAAGTAATGTGCATGTTTGACCAGAACAATTAGATACGCCTCCAACTCCATTAGCATCTGGAACAGGCACCACTGCTGGAGATGAATGGGTAACACTTCGACCGGATGTTGAAGGGTTTGCAATATAAGTCCTGCCTACACCTGCGGCAACATCGCCCCCGGCCCAGATTGTGCTCGCGCCTTCGGAATTATAGATATTTGCTGCACCACCTATATTTACAGCACCCCTTGCAGTAAGCGGGTTTTCAGGTAAATTGTTAATCGCCGTAGGAAGTGCAGCGCGTATGGTAATTGTTTTTGTTGCACTCAAATCATCAGAAAAACCAACAGACGTTAAATTAAAATCACCATCAACAGAAAGGTTTGCTGTAAAAATTTGACCAAGAGAATTTGTAAACGTTAGGGTATCTGAGTTGAGAGGCGAAGATATTGTCCCAAACATACCGCCAGCTACAGCTGGACGCTTTCCTTCTGCAAATAACCGAAAAATTTCAGCAATACCGGCTTCTGCTGCCTCGAAAGCCTGCTTGGATCGATAATCATTATTACCGATTTTTAGTTCTGAAATAATAGAGGTTGAGGTTGACAATGTCACAAATGTTACGAGTAGCAATACAACGATAGAAAATATTAACGTTGCCGCTCCATGTTGAGAGCTTTTCATCACCTAATCCTCACAATTGGATTTCGAATTTTTGCTCTTTGATTAAGAGATAGCGAAACATCATCACCGACTAATTTTCCATCTAATGTAATCTCTACAACTAATTCTTCAACAGTAGTGTCACCAATAGATGGCTCGATGATGTAACAATTGTAGGCAGCAGATGATTTTGAAGCTTCAACGTTTATACAATTTGAGTCCTCCAAACTAACAACAAAGTTAGTAACTATGATTTCATCTTTATCAATCAGGCTTTGCCAATTGGCATTATTGGCGCAACTATTTACTGGAGGCACTCCGTTATAAAGATGAATTTGAAAGTCTCCATCACTAGTCATTCGATAACCAAAGTACTCATCTGCATCAAGAATTTGGTCTTTATCCAGATCATAACTAAATAAAACACAGTCGCTAAACCAATTTGCAGTAGTGAAAGAAGCAGAATTTATATCAGCAAGAGCAACTGGCTTAGTTGAGGCATTAGAATCAAATAAACGAAGTGATGTCTCTCCGAATTCATTAAATGGATTTAACTTTGGATCAATGGTCCCACCCACAAATCCAGCACGTTTTATATCTTGCACGACTATAGCTATGGCTGTAGAAAGCTCTTGATTTAGTTTACTGCTCTTTAAAGTGGTATAACTGCTACTCAACGTTGATATATAAAAAAACATAATCGCCGAAACAGCAGCAATACCCAGCGCCACTGAGATGATCAGTTCGACTAATGTAAAGCCCTTTTGAGATCGCATTCGCTGTTTTTTTAGCATGCCAAGTACCCACCCACATCATTACTACAAATACTTATTCGGCCTAACTGTGATACATTTACACGCATATCTAATTCATCATAGGTAATGTCGACATAATATTTGGCACCAGAATTTGTAAATGTTGTAACAGCTCCTCTTACATTATCAAACTGAACACACCATGCCCTTAAACCTGATTCACCTCCAATTTTATATGTCACGCCCTCGTGGTTATCTGACGACACTTTGTAAACCATATCCCCTACTTTGAGGTCGGCGAGTGTCACGCCGTCACGACATTCACTTGCATAGTCAGTAATTGTATTATCGGTCACACCAAAATATCCTTTGGTGGCGGCGTCGTAGTTGAAAAGTTTAAAGGACACATCCTGATTGGATGAAATAGCTAGGCTCTTGGCTAAAGCAATATTTGCGTAAATATCTTCAGCCGCCGCTATCACCTTCTGCCGATCAAAAAAGCTCGTCAGCGAGGGCACACCAATGGTCAACAGGATGGCCGCGATGGCGATGGTCACCATCAGTTCGATGAGGGTAAAACCCTTATGTTGGGCGGGGCGTAATACCACTTAACTATCCTTGCTACAGATATTTTTCCATAGCCTTAACTATAGTCGCTTTGACAAGTTTTGCCCGAGCTTTATCTAGGATAGCCAAGAATAAATTGAGATATGCGACCTAGGTCACATATCTCGAAATTGAATTAGTCGACGGGGACGAGGCGGAGCTCTTTGGGGAGGGAAAAGGTAATGTTTTCTCGTGCGCCGTCTAATTCCACGGGGGCGTTAGCCCCCATGGCTTGTAGGCCTTCGATCACCTGCCTTACCAGTACTTCAGGCGCACTGGCGCCGGCGGTCACACCAATAGCTTGCTTACCTTCGAGCCATTTGGGGTCGATATCGGCGGGGCCGTCGATTAAGTAGGCATCGCAACCATTGCGCTCAGCCAGTTCACGCAGGCGGTTCGAATTGGAGCTATTGGGCGAGCCGACTACCAACACCATATCGCACTGCTGGGACAGGGTCTTCACGGCGTCTTGGCGATTTTGGGTGGCGTAGCAGATGTCGTCTTTGCGAGGGCCGACGATATTGGGGAAACGATGTCGCAAGGCGGCAATCACCTTAGCCGTATCGTCCATGGAAAGCGTGGTCTGTGTAACGTAAGCCAGATTATTGGGGTCTTTCACCTGCAGTTGAGCCACCTGATGTTCGTCTTCTACCAAGTAAATCACGCCGCCATTGCTGTCGTCGTACTGGCCCATGGTGCCTTCCACCTCGGGGTGGCCTTGGTGGCCGATGAGGATGGTTTCCATGCCCTCTTGCGAATACTTCACCACTTCGAGGTGCACCTTTGTCACCAGCGGGCAGGTGGCATCGAACACTTTCAAACCACGGCGGTCGGCTTCGTCGCGCACGGCTTTGGAGACGCCGTGGGCGCTGAAAATCACGATGACGTCGTCGGGAACTTCGTGCAGTTCGTCGACGAACACCGCACCGCGATCACGCAACTGCCCTACTACGAATTTGTTGTGCACGACTTCATGGCGCACGAACACCGGCGCGCCAAAGATATCTAAGGCACGATTAACAATATCAATGGCGCGGTCTACGCCAGCGCAAAAGCCGCGTGGGTTGGCGAGTTGAACATGCATTAGGCTTCCTCCACCGCGTGAATCAGCACTTCAAAATTAAGGATCTTGCCCGCCAGTGGGTGGTTGAAATCAACGTCGACAAAGGTCTCGGTCACTTCTTTTACCACGCCAGGCAGCTCGGTGTTTTGCGCATCGGCAAAGGAGAACATCATACCGGGCACAATCTCCATATCTTTATCAAACTGTGAACGCTTGAAGGTTTGCACATTATGGGGGTTGGGCTGGCCAAAGGCATCTTCGGGAGCCACTTGGTAAGTCGCACGCTGACCTGCGGCCATGCCGATCAACTTGCGCTCAAACCCAGCAAACAATGATCCATCGCCCATCACAAAGGTTGCGGGCGCTTTTTCGAAGGTCGAATCCACCACGTCGCCGTTGTCGAGGCGAATTTCAAACTGCAGGGTAACTTTGCTGTTGCTCGAAATAGTTGTCGTCATGAAGAAGTCTTTTCCGTACCAAAAAACGAATCGATGATCAGAAGTACTGCGCCTACGCTAATCGCAGAATCGGCGATATTGAAGGCTGGGAAGTACCAGTTATTCCAGTGGAAGGAGATAAAATCTACCACGTGACCCAGTATTACGCGGTCGTACAAATTACCTAAAGCGCCGCCTAACACAAGTGCTAAGCCTACACCTAGTAGCTTTTCCTGTGGTTTTAAACGGTAAATCCACACCACCAAGAACAAGCTAACAACTGCCGCTAAACCACTCAAAAAATAACGCTGCCAACCCGACTGATCCGCCAAAAAGCTAAACGCTGCCCCTGGATTGTAGCGCAGGGTAAAATCCAACACCGGCAAAATGACCTCGGGTTGGTTATACATTAAGTACGCCTCAGCCATGTTTTTGGTCCACAGGTCGAGCGACACGACGACCAATACTAACAAGTAGCAAAGAAAGCGCATTATGCGAATTTCCGTTCTTCGCCTGCGCCTTCGATGTTGTCGACGCAACGCTGGCAAATGCTCTCGTGGCCGGCGTGGCTACCCACGTCTTCACGGTGGTGCCAGCAGCGTTCACAGCGCTCGGCTTCGGTTTTCTGCAATGACACTTTCAAACCATCCAACTCGGTGGCATCAGCATCGGTGCGCTCTGCCAATGGCAGCACCTGAGCCTTGGATGCGATCAGCACAAAGCGCAATTCATCACCCAGTGACGCCAAGTCTTGGTATAGACCGTCAGCGGCGTACAAGGTCACTTCCGCTTGCAGCGACTTGTTGATGCCATCCTTTTTCTTGCCTTCCAACACCTTGTTGAAAGCGTGCTTAGCCTCTGCGATGCGCGCCCAAAATTCACGCTGAGAAGCGTCATTTAACGTGGGAATAGCCATCCATTCGGCAATAAACACACTCGCTTCGCGCTCATCTGGCATGGCCTTCCACAACTCATCGGCGGTAAAGCTCAAGATAGGCGCAATCCAGCGGGTGAACGCCTCGATGATAATGTGCATAGCGCTTTGGCACGAGCGGCGTGCATGGCCGTCAGACTTAGCGGTGTACTGGCGATCTTTGATGATATCGAGGTAGAAGCCCCCCATATCAACCACGCAGAACTTGTGCAATTTCTGGTAGATCATGTGGAAGTTGTAGTTGTCGTAGCAGTCGATGATCTCTGCCTGTAACTGCGCCGCACGATCCACTGCCCACTGATCCAGCGCCACCATGTCCTCAAACGCTACCGCGTCTGTCGCAGGGTTAAAGCCATTCAAATTCGACAACAGGAAGCGCGCGGTATTGCGGATTCGGCGGTAAGAGTCAGCAGAGCGGTTAAGAATCTCGTCCGATACGCTCATCTCCCCTGAAAAATCGGTCGCCGCCACCCACAGGCGCAATACATCGGCACCCAGGTTGTTCATAACGGTTTGCGGAGAAATAGTATTGCCGATCGACTTCGACATCTTGCGACCGTCACCGTCTACGGTGAAACCGTGGGTCAACACCGCCTTGTAGGGCGCATTGCCGTTGATAGCGATGGCCGTTTTCAACGATGACTGGAACCAACCGCGGTGTTGGTCTGAGCCTTCAAGATAAAGGTCTGCGGGGTAGCGAAGGTAGTCACGACGCTGCAATACCGCTTCGTGGGTCACGCCCGAGTCAAACCAAACATCGAGGGTGTCGGTTACCTTGCTGTACTGGCCGGCTTCATCTCCCAGCAGTTCGCGCGGGTCGAGGTCAAACCACGCATCCATCCCGTCTTTTTCCACCAACTGCGCCACACGCTCAATCAATTCGGCCGTGTTGGGGTGCAATTCTTGGGTGTCTTTGTGTACGAACAAGGTGATCGGCGCGCCCCAGGTGCGCTGGCGCGAAATACACCAATCCGGGGTTGATTCCAGCATCGCCTCGATACGCGCTTGCCCCCAACCGGGTACCCATCGCACGTCTTTGACTGACGCTTTTACGTCATCCAACAGGCCATTTTTATGCATCGATACAAACCACTGCGGCGTGGCGCGGTAGATCAATGGGGTTTTCGTACGCCAGCAGTGCGGATAGCTGTGGACGAATTTGCTTTGCGCCAACAGTACGCCGCGTTCTTCCAGCAGCGCGACAATCTTGTCGTCGACCTTGTACACGTGCTCACCGGCGAACAGATCTACCACATCGCGGTAAATGCCGTTTTCATCCACGTAATTCAACGTGCTAAGGCCATATTTCATGCCCACGTTAAAGTCTTCTACGCCGTGATCGGGGGCGGTGTGAACGCAGCCGGTACCCGCATCGATAGTCACGTGATCACCCAATAACACGGGCAACGCGTTATCGTAGAATGGATGCTGTAATAACTGGCCTTCCAGTTGGCTACCACGGCAGCGACCCACGATCTCGGCTTCAAAATCGCCAGCTTTTTGCACGGCCTCGGCCAACTCAGCGGCTACCAGCAAGCGTTCACTCTGCCCTTGCAATAACACGTAGTTCAATTCCGCGTTCAAGCTAACTGCTTGGCTAGAAGGCAGCGTCCAAGGCGTGGTGGTCCAAATCACCACCTTGAGCTCACCTTCGCCGCTAGCGCCCATCATCTCGGCAACGTTCGCCTGCTCGATAACGGGGTACTTCACGTAGATCGAGTAGGACGTTTTGTCTTGGTATTCGACCTCTGCTTCGGCCAACGCCGAGGCACCCACCACCGACCAGTACACGGGCTTGAAGCCACGATCCAGGTGACCATTGGCGACGATTTTGCCAAGCGAGCGAATGATGTCAGCTTCGAATACATAATTCATGGTCAAGTAGGGATTATCCCACTCGCCGAAAACACCCATACGCACAAAATCGACCATTTGGCCGTCGATCTGTTTACGGGCATATTCACGGCACTTCTGACGGAAGGTTTTGTGGTCCACCTTGACACCCGCCTTGCCAATTTTCTTTTCAACGTTGTGTTCAATCGGCAGGCCGTGGCAGTCCCAACCGGGAACGTAAGGCGCATCGAAACCGCTCAAAGTGCGCGATTTTACAATGATATCCTTGAGGATCTTATTCACTGCATGGCCGATGTGAATATTGCCGTTGGCGTACGGAGGGCCGTCGTGCAAGATGAACTGTTCGCGGCCTGCTCGCGCTTTACGGATCTGGCCGTAAATATCGCTCTGCTGCCAAGCTTTCAACATCTCGGGTTCGCGTTGCGCCAGGCTCGCTTTCATGGGGAAAGTCGTGTCGGGCAGGTTTAGCGTCGATTTGTAGTCAGTCATAGTGTCCTAGATCACTCAAAGTAGGCTCGCCCCGCCTCAAAGTCGCGGGCAATGTTGTCTTTTAATTCGTCCAGCGAAGAGAACTTTTTCTCGTCGCGCAATTTGTGTCTAAACAGCACCTGCAGGTGTTTGCCGTAAAGGTCGCCATCGAAGTCAAATACATGAACTTCCAGTATGGCCTTACTCAAGTCGCCGATGGTTGGGCGAGTGCCGACATTGGCAACACCACGATAGCGTTGGCCGTTTATGCCGTCGATCTCCACCGCGTATACACCCGCCAGTGGAGAGCGCAAACGGCGCAGTTGAATATTGGCTGTCGGTGCGCCAATGGTACGACCCAATTGCTGCCCCTGAACCACGCGTCCAGACATGCTATAGGGGCGACCGAGCAGGTGCTCCACACAGCCGAAATCACCATCCACCAAGGCCTCGCGGATGCGGGTACTGCTTACGCGCTCATCATCGTGTTCAAGCGTGGCGGTATCCTGCACACGGTAGCCGTATTTAAGACCCATCTCGGTTAGGGTTTCGAAGTTACCTTCCCTGCCCTTACCAAAGGCGAAATCGTCACCCACAATCAAGTGCTGCACGCCGAGTTTCTCAACAAAAACCTTACGAATGAATTGCTCAGCGCTCATTTGACGGATGCTATCCACAAAGTGAATACGCAGCACCCGGTCGACACCCAATTGCGTCAGCAATCGAAAACGCTCAGCAAAGTTAGTCAGACGTGGCGGCGCATCGTGGGGGCAAAAGTATTCGCGGGGCAAAGGCTCGAACAAAATAACCGTCGACGGTAACCCGGCCGCGCGGGCCCTAGCGACCAACTCTTTAATCACCAATTGGTGGCCGCGGTGCACACCGTCAAACGCGCCGATAGTCGCCACACAGGGGCGATGTTCGGGGCGAATATTGTGCAAATCGCGGATGAGTTCCATAGGGCCACAGGGTTCATTAAAAATGGCCTCGATTATATGGGAATGACGCGTAGAACGCACCCTAAACTGGGCAAAAAGCGTTAATTGATCAATGCTTTGTGACGAAGTCGCGGAATTTCACACCGCTGGCCGCTAACACTAGGCCGTAAACCAACATACCCCCCAAACAAAGTGGCAACAGCATCATGGCACGGGCGCGCCAATCATCGGCAAACCACTGTGCTGTATCGGGGCTAAACCACCAAAGCACCCCTCCCATCGCCAGTGTCGCAAAGGCAATCTGCAGCACCAGCAAAACCCAACCAGGCTGAGGCATGAAGACACCGTCATGACGCAGCCCACGATACAATAAATAGGCGTTAAAGTAAGATGACATCATGGTCGCCAACGCCAAACCAACGTGGCCGACTTTGAAGTACATATGCAGCGGAATAACGAACAACAGGTTCAACACCATATTCGCCACCATGGCCTTAATACCTATACGCACCGGCGTCTTGGTATCCTGCCGCGAGTAGTAGCCAGGCGCCAATACCTTGATCAACATAAACGCCAACAAGGCTAACGAATAGGCGCGCAGGCTCAAGGCAGACATAGCAATGTCCCGTTCAGTCATCGCACCGTAGTGGTACAAACTTATCAATATCGGTTCAGCAAGCACAATTAATGCCGTCGCCGCGGGGATGGCTATCAAAAAAACCACCCGCATCGCCCAATCCATCGTGGCGGAAAAGGCCTCCTTGGAAAGATCGGCGTGTTTGCGCGACAAACTGGGTAAAATCACCGTCGCCAATGCTACGCCAAAAACCCCAAGCGGCAGCTCCCACAAACGGTCGGAATAATAAAGCCACGACACGCTACCGGTGGGTAGGAAAGACGCCAGCACGGTATCGAGCAGCAAGTTGATCTGCGAGACGGACACGCCAAACAGGGCCGGGACGATCAAGGCCAAAATCCGTTTTACACCCTCGTGCTGGGTATCCCAGCGCGGCCGCGGTAGTAAATTCATGCGCTTTAAAAACGGCATTTGAAACACCATCTGCATCGCTCCGGCAACAAATACCGCCCACGCCAACGCGTAGATCGGCACCGGGAAGTAGCCACTGAGAAACGCACCGCTAATTAAGAAAATATTTAACAGCACCGGCGTGAAGGCGGGCACAGCGAATTTGCCATAAGCGTTGAGAATACCCCCAGCGAAGCCGGTCAGCGAAATAAACATCAAATAGGGGAAGGTAATGCGCACCATGTCGGTAACGAGTGTCTGCTTTTCGGCATCGACCACATAACCCGGTGCAAAAATAGTCGCTACCACCGGCGCGCCCAGCGTCGCCAGCAGTGTTACCAGCGCTAAAATGCCACCCAGCACACCGGCCACTCGATCAATGAGCGCTTTGACCTCATCCAAGCTACGGGTTTGGCGGTACTCGGAAAGCACCGGTACAAAGGCCTGACTAAAGGCACCCTCGCCGAACAAACGGCGCATGAAATTGGGGATTTTAAACGCGATAAAAAAAGCATCTGCCGCGGCATCGGCACCGAAGTAGCGCGCCACTACCATGTCGCGCACTACGCCCAACACACGCGAAGCCATTGTCATGCTGCCGAAGATGGCACCAGATCGTGCGAGCCCTCGCGAAGAATCCTCGCCCTTACCAAGGGATGGCTTGTTGTTCTCTTCAGCCATCGATACCCGCCCATTCACTTCTCAATCGCGCGCGGTGCAATTGCAACCACTGCAGTGAAATCACCGTCGAGGCGTTGATAATTTCGCCCGCCGCCAGCTTGGCAAAACAGGCCTCAGCACTGTATACCGCCGCACGGATATCTTCGTGCTCATGCTCAAGACCAAACACACCACCCGCGTTTACCGTCTCTATGCGGCCGCAGTACAACATCAAAAATTCGTCAGTAAAACCCGGGCTGGAATAGTAGCCAACAATGGGTTCTAAACGACTCACCTCACAACCACACTCTTCCACCGCTTCGCGTTCAGCAACGTCTTGAAAACTCTCACCCTGCTCCACGATGCCAGCGACAATCTCCAGCATCCACGGTGAGTGCTGCTGGCGAGTCACACCAATGCGGAACTGCTCGATTAACAGCACCTCATCGCGAATAGGATCGTAAGGCAAAACGCCAACGGCCTCGCCACGCAGTAACAGTTCACGCCGCACGTCGCCGCTAACGCCGCCAGCAAATAAGGCGTGCTCAACTACGCGCGTCTCTAAACGCAAAAATCCCGCATGATTTACCACACGGGATAGCAATTTGACGTCAGCGTGATCAAAAGCCATTAGCGATTGGTGTACCAGTTAACTGAGCGTGAGTGGCTGTCGACCTGATCGACCACATCCAAAATCATGGCAAATAATGCCATGCGCACATTGATGCCATTGTCTGCTTGGCGGAAGATCGCCAAGTTGGGATTTTCGTTGAGATCGTTGTCCAACTCATTGGCCTCCATGCGCGAATCACGTGGCAAGGGGTGCATGATCACCGTGTTGGGTTCGCAAAACTCAGTGTAGATCGACTGGTTCAAACGGAAGCGACCACGGTAGCGATCGGCCTCTTCTTTGCTGGCAAAGCGCTCTTCCTGAATGCGTGTTGAGTAGGCGATGTCAACCTTGGAAATGCTCTCTTCCAGTTTGTCGGTCACTACCACGGTATGCCCCGCTTCGCGTAGCATTTCCACCACTTCTTGCTGCATTTGCAGTTCGGCGGGCGCCACCATCGTGAAGTATAAATTATTATAAAGACGCATAAGCTTGCATAACGAATGCACAGTACGGCCATTTTTTAAGTCGCCAATCATGGCGATACGCAAGTGGTCGATGCTCTTGCCCTGCCCCGACACTTCCTTACGAATGGTGTATAGGTCGAGCAATGCTTGACTGGGGTGTTCATTGGCACCGTCGCCGCCATTGATTACGGGTACGCGGCTTGCACTAGCAAACTCCGCCACCGAGAAGGCCTCGGGGTGGCGCATCACGATGATATCCGAGTAACCGCTCAATACACGGGCGGTATCGTACAGCGATTCGCCCTTAGCTAAGGCCGAGTTTTGAATACCGGTGGTTTCACGCACTTCCCCACCCAGCAGGTTGAAGGCACAGCCGAAACTGACACGCGTACGGGTGCTGGGTTCAAAGAACATGTTGCCCAAAATAGCGCCGTCGAGGACCTTCGTCAGGCGCTGACGGCGTGCGTAGGGCTCCATCATGTCCGCCACCGAAAAGAGGCGATCAATGTCGGCGCGCTCAAATTGTTGAACCGAAAGAATGTGTTGTCCGATGAAGTTCATCGCCTACCTCGTAGAAAACGGTTAAACAGCTTCGCCGCTCAACGCGGCGCCAGATATTTTAAACTGCAAATCAGCCCAACGACGATACAAATCGCTGTGCTTGAGTAACTCGTCGTGTTGACCTGTCGCCACCACCTTACCTTGATCCAACACGGCTATTTGATCGGCGTTAATCACGGTCGCCAAACGGTGGGCAATCACAATGGTAGTACGCGCTTTGGTGAGGCTATCGAGCGCCTTCTGCACCATGTATTCGCTGTCTGCATCGAGGGCACTGGTGGCCTCATCGAGCAACAGCAAATCGGGATTTTTAAGAATAGCGCGAGCAATCGCCAGGCGCTGGCGTTGACCGCCAGAAAGTCGCACACCCGCCTCGCCCACTTGACTGTCGTAGCCATTGGGTAAACGCTCAATAAAGTCGTGCGCATAAGCCGATTTAGCCGCTGCAAAGACATCTTGGTCACTGGCGTCGGGGCTACCGTAGCGAATATTGTCGATCACAGTACCACTAAACAGCGTAGGCTGCTGAGGCACTAGGCCAATATGGTGACGTAACTCAAGCGGATCGACCGAGCTGATATTAACACCATCGAATAGAATTTCACCTTGTTGCACATCGTAGAAGCGCAGCAACAAATCGATAATCGTCGACTTACCCGCTCCTGAGGCACCGACCAAAGCAAGGGTTTTACCCTTGCCAACGCGCAGGCAGACATTATCCACGGCCAAGTGATCAGGGCGAGTTGGGTAACTGAACGACACGTTGCGCATTTCTATATCGGCTTGGGTATCGGCGGGCAATTGGGCAGGCTGAGCAGGCGCCACAATGAGGTTGTCCATGTGCAGCAATTCAATCAGGCGCTCGGTCGCCCCAGCCGCGCGTTGCAGATCGCCTAGCACCTCGGTTATTGAGCCCATAGACCCCGCCACCATAATCGCGTAGAACACAAACGCCGCCAGGTCGCCGCCGCTTATCACACCGGCTTGCACATCTTGACCGCCCCACCACAGCATCACAGAGATGCCACCAAACACCAAAATAATCACCGCCACGGTCAACCAAGCACGCTGAGCAATACGGGTAACGGCCACATCAAACGCCGCCTCGACGTGCTCGCCAAAGCGCGTACGATCAGCACTCTGGTGATTGAAGGCGTGAACAGTTTTGATATTAGAGATCGACTCGTTGACGTAGCTTCCCACGTCGGCAATTTTATCTTGGCTGCTACGCGACAGGTTGCGCACACGACGGCCAAAGACAATGATCGGCACAATGACCAGTGGGATTGTCCCCAGTAGGATCAAGGTGAATTTGGCGTTAGTGATGAACAGCCAAATCATACCGCCGATGAACATCAGCAAGTTGCGCAGCGCAACGGATACCGAGGACCCAACCACGGTTTGAATCAGCGTGGTATCGGTAGTGATCCGCGATTGAATTTCCCCGCTTGAGGTCGATTCAAAGAACCCCGGGTGCAACGAAATGATATGGCTAAATACCGCCTTGCGCATATCTGCCGTCACGCGCTCGCCAATCCACGACACTAAGTAATAGCGCGCAAAGGTACCAAAAGCCAACAGCACCACCAAGGTCATGAAAAATTCGACCGACTCCGCTAATTGGGCACTCGAATCAGAGGTAAATCCACCATCGATTAACAAGCGAATACCCTGACCTATTGATAAGGTGACGCCGGCGGTAAACGCCAGTGCTAGCATCGCTCCCACTAAGCGCATACGATAGGGCTTTAGAAACCCCAGCACCGGTTTTAGCGCACCAATTTTGCGGATATTAACCTTTTTTTCTCTTTCTTCGGCCGGGGCCTCAGCAGACGACTTACGCGCCATTCACTATTCCTTACTCGTGCCCGCAATAAGCGCCAACTTGGCGGCACGCGGGAGTTTTTTTATCGCGGCTTCGCGCTTACAAGCGCTAGAACGGTCGGCCTGAGGCTCATGGTACACCATAGCTTCGGGCGGATCCGCACGGGTATATTTCGCCCCTTGCGCGCCACCGTTGTGTTCACGCCAACGGCGCACTAAATCCGTCGTTACCCCGGTGTACAACTTGCCGCTGCGACAGCGAATCATATATACGAACCAAGGGCTGGAATCGAGCTCGTTACTACCGACCATTAGCAGAGCAGTTCGTCACCCCAATTCGCTAGCGCTTGTAAAATTCTGCGCTGGCCATCGGTAGCATTGGGCCACTTTTCTTCAATCACTTGTTGGAAGGCCTCCAGTGTCAAATCGCCAGGGTATAAACCCTCACTTAGCCGCTGAAAACAAAAGTCCACCCATTGTAACCGATCTTGTTCGCTGAGGCTCTCAGGAAAATTGCGCGCGCGATAGCGAAATAGCATTTCTTGTAAACGCTTGTCGTAAAAGGTATAGGTTGTCTCTGCCAGGTCTTGGCCCGAGGCCTGTCGGACCTGCTGCATGGTGGGCTTATCGTGCGCGGGCACAAATTCACCATACAGCGCTTGCTCCGGATCTTTGCAGTCAAACACGCGTTCCTCGGCAAATATATCGCGTAACTTTTGCTCCAGACCCACCGCATTGTGCAATTGTTTCCAGTGTTGGCGAGCGCGATTCATATCGATCCCCAAGCGCTGCTGACTGGCCTCGTTGAGCAACTGCGTGGTTGCAATCACTGGGCATTGATTGGTCTTGATCTGCACAATTGGGATGCGCCCCTGCCCCTCAGGCAAGTCTTCAGTTCGGGTATACATCAGCTCACGCAACTGCGCTGCCCCCATCGACAATACATCGTCTGGCGCCTGCAGCAGATCGATACACAACACCGAGTTTTTTTGTGTCGGGTGCTGAGCAATCGGCATTAACAGGGTCAAACAACCCTGAGATGCAGGCACCATGGAAGACACATAGATCACAGGCTTTTGCTCACGCCAATTGAGCAGCTCAGCTACCTTGTGTTTGTCGCGCATCTGAAACACGTAGTCGTACAGCTTGGGCTGCTTGGTTTTAATCATCTTCGCCAAGCCAATAGTGGCGTAGACATCCGACATCGCGTCGTGTGCTGCTTCGTGCACAATGCCATTAGCCTTAGACAGCTCTTCCAATTTAAAACTCGGCAAGCTCGGGTCATCTTGGCGGGTGGGCCACTCAATACCCTCGGGGCGCAGCGCATAGGTTAAACGCACCATATCGATAATATCCCAGCGACTATTGCCATTCTTCCACTCCCGCTCGTAGGGGTCGTAGAAATTGCGCCAAAGGGTATAACGGGTCACTTCGTCGTCAAAACGCAGACTGTTGTATCCCACACCACAGGTGCCCGGCTGGCTCATTTCAGCGTGAATAGTGGCGATAAATTCCGCCTCGCTGTAGCCCTCGGCCATCGCTTTCTGCGGGGTGATACCGGTAATTAAGCATGCTTCTGGGTGAGGCAGCACATCTGGGCATGGCCGGCAGTAAATGCACAGCGGCTTACCGATAATATTAAAATCTTCGTCGGTGCGCACACCAGCAAATTGCGAAGGACGATCGCGCGATGGCGTGGCACCCCACGTCTCATAATCGTGCCAGTAAAGGGTCGTGTTAGTTTTCATGGCGTCAATCTACAAGACTTCGAACAACATCGCTAGTGACATGTGGCGCAGGCATCAATGCGGCAGAATAAAATACAGCACGCTGGGAATGACCACCACGCTACCAAGATTCCCCAGCATCACAATAGAAGCTACCGTTGAAGGCTCCTGTTGGTACTTTTCGGCCACCATAAAATTCAGCACCGCCGGTGGCAAGGCCCCAAACAATATCAATAACGACACTTGCTCAGGCGGCAATTCAATCCACATCAAGTAAATGGCCGCTAGTAACAAACCGGTGGCGGGTGTTGCAATGGCAGACACCATACCAATCTTCCAATCGCGCAATTCGACGCTGACCAGCCGAACACCGAGGGCGAACAACATAAAAGGAATGGCGATCTGGCCAATCATGTCTATGGGGCGATAAATGGCGTCGGGGACTGTGACCTCAAACACCGAAACAGCAATACCCGCGACGGTGGCCAATAGCATCGGCATGCGAAAGATCTGTCGCATGGAGGACGATCGATCCATCATTTTCATGCCCACCGTGAAATGCAGCGTATTTTCAACGATGAACAATAACACCGCCGCCGGAAGCGCATGTTCGCCAAAAGCAAACAGCACCAAGGGCAGCCCCATGTTGCCGGAATTGGTAAACATCACCGGCGGAATAAATGTCTTGCTCTGCCAGCCCAATAACCGGACTAATGGCCAGACCAACACCCCCGACAGCAACACAACGAAAGCCCCACCGAGCAATAGCCATTGGTAATCGGCCAGATCTATCGGTTTACCCGCCAATACTGCAAAAATCAACGCCGGCACGAAAACATCGATATTGATGCGATTTACCGCCCCGAGATCTGGGCGATACCAGCGTCCATAGACATAGCCCACCAACACGATGGCAAACACCGGAAAAACAATGCCTATGACCTGCTCGACCACAACGAATCCTTTACAAAAAAGGGGCGCTACTGACAACGCCCCTACAAAAAATAGCTAACGCTTCAAACCTTATATCAATTCTAACTTTTGCTCTTCGATCTTTGCGCGCCAGAGTTGAGGTCCAGTGGTGTGTACCGACTCACCGTTGCTGTCTACCGCCACCGTCACGGGCATGTCAACCACATCGAATTCGTAGATCGCTTCCATACCCAGTTCAGGGAAGGCTACAACTTCGGCGTGCTTAATCGCTTGTGCCACCAAGTAGGCCGCACCGCCCACAGCCATCAGGTAGGACGATTCAAATTCTTTGATCGCTTCGATGGCAACGGGGCCTCGCTCGGCCTTACCAATCATGCCCATCAGGCCAGTTTCCGCCAACACTTGGCGAGTGAATTTGTCCATTCGGGTCGCGGTCGTAGGACCCGCGGGGCCAACCACTTCGTCGCGCACGGGATCCACAGGCCCCACGTAGTAGATGAATCGACCCGCCAAATCGACCGGCAACTGCTCGCCTTTGTTGAGCATGTCGACAATCTTCTTATGCGCAGCATCGCGGCCAGTCAGCATCTTGCCGCTCAATAACAGCGTGTCACCGGGCTGCCAAGATTTAACATCTTCTTTGGTAATGGTATTGAGATCGACACGCTTAACGCTGTCGCTCACTTCCCACGTAATGTCGGGCCATTCGTCTATAGAAGGTGGCGTTTGCAGCGCGGGACCAGAACCGTCTAACACAAAGTGGGTGTGGCGTGTCGCCGCACAGTTAGGAATCATCGCTACAGGTAATGACGCCGCGTGGGTGGGGTAATCTTTGATTTTCACATCCAGCACGGTGGTCAAACCACCCAGGCCCTGCGCCCCAATCCCCAAACTGTTCACGGCATCCATGATTTCTAACCGCAGCTCTTCCGCGCGGTTTGAAGGCCCACGCTCGCGCAGCTCGTGAATATCGATGGATTCCATAAGCGCTTCTTTGGCCAACACAGCGGCCTTTTCTGCAGTGCCGCCGATGCCGATGCCGAGCATGCCTGGTGGGCACCAACCCGCTCCCATGGTGGGGACAGTTTTCACCACCCAGTCGACAATACTGTCCGAAGGATTGAGCATGACCATCTTGGTCTTGTTCTCAGAACCACCACCCTTGGCTGCAATGTCTACTTCTACTTTGTCACCGGGCACCATTTGGTAGTGGATCACAGCAGGCGTGTTGTCTTTAGTATTCTTACGTGCGCCGGCGGGATCCGCCAAAATTGAGGCACGCAACACGTTATCGGGGTGCAGGTAGGCACGACGCACACCTTCGTTAATCATGTCATCGACACTCATGGTGGCATCCCACTGCACATTCATACCGATCTTAACGAAGACCGTCACGATACCAGTATCCTGGCAGATGGGGCGATGTCCCATGGCCGACATGCGCGAGTTGATAAGGATCTGTGCCATGGCATCTTTGGCGGCGGGATTCTTTTCGTGCTCATAGGCCTTGTTTACGGCCTGGATGAAATCGGTGGGATGGTAGTAAGAGATAAACTGCAGCGCATCTGCAACGCTATCGATCAGATCGTCTTGGCGAATAATGGTCATGTATGACTCCGTGGACATGAGGTACATAAAGGCCGGATTGTAGCACGCACAGAGGCCCTGGCGGCGACCAAAATAGTCATATTGTGACGCTTACGAGAACTGCGATTCGCTATTCCAATCGATCAAGATGTTCGCCAACGCCGTTGCCTGCTGATGCAGGCCTTGCAACTCTTCCATGGTGCCGCGAGGCCCTGCAGATACAGGGGTCGCCATCATTTTTTGAACGTTAGCATGCGAGGGGCTTGCGAGGCGTTTTTGCTCTAATTTCCAGCGAATACCAAACACCATCAAGCGATAAAACTGCAGCTTAGTTTCCAGTCGGATTTGCGAGAAGTCATGCAGCTCACCAAAGGCATTAAAATCCAGGCCTAACACCGTGGCACCTCGCCCCTTTTTCGCCGCGGTCACGGTAGCGCGGCGCTCGCCGCCAGCGAGCATGGCCAAGTCGCCAAAGGTTTCGCCTGAAATGATCTGATTGATAGGCTCACCGTGCGGCTCATTCAGGTACACCGACAAGCTCCCTTTAAGTACAAAGTACAACCACAACCCAACATCGCCGCGCTTAACGATGATCTCACCGGGCTCAAGCTCCACAATACGGCTATTTTGGAGCAGCAAATCAAGTTGCAAACGATCAGCCTGCTTGATCTCCTTATAAAAAGGAATAGCCATGAGCAGGCGATCGAGGCCCTGTTGGCTGTATCCACTGAGATCTTTAATTTGCATGCGCTAGGCGCCCTCTTCCAACCAATCCACAATATCATGAGCGTAGTAGGTAATGATCAAATCAGCACCTGCGCGCTTAAAAGAGAGAATGGTTTCCATCACCACCGCACGCTCATCGATAACGCCAGCCGCCGCTGCGGCCTTCACCATGGCGTACTCACCGCTCACATGGTAAACCGCTAATGGGCGATCGGTGTTGGCGCGAATATTTGTCACCACGTCTAGATAAGCCAAGGCCGGCTTCACCATCAAGATGTCCGCTCCCTCGTAGACGTCCTGCATCGATTCAGCTAAAGCCTCGCGACCGTTAGCCGGATCCATTTGGTAGGCGTTGCGATCACCCTTGAAATTAGAATCCACTGCGTCGCGGAAGGGACCATAAAAGGCCGAGGCGAACTTCGACGAGTAAGACATCACCGGAATGTGAGAAAAACCCTGGCTATCCAAGGCCTCACGTATAGCGGCGATCATACCGTCCATCATCCCCGAAGGGGCAATCATATCTACACCGGCGCGCGCCGCCGCTAACACCTGAAGTTGAAGGTTATCTAGCGTGGCGTCATTATCGACGTGTCCATCGTCACAAACCACCCCGCAGTGGCCATGATCGGTATATTCGCAGAAGCAATTATCGCTGATCACTAGCATATTAGGGGCTGTCTGCTTGGCGATGCGGATCATCCGCACCATCAAACCTTGGTCTGACCACGTGTCGCTGCCCACGTCGTCTTTGTGGTGTGAAACACCAAACAAAATAATGGCGCGAATACCTCGCTGCCAAGCGTGATTAACCTGCGCAGCCAGCTCTGATTCGGGATAGCGATAAACACCCGGCATTGAGGCAACGGGGATGGGGCTATCGATACCCTCCTCCACGAACAGAGGCAGAATAAGGTCATCGACCGAAATATGGTTTTCACGCACCATCGCGCGAAGGCCAGCGGAACGTCTCAAACGGCGCATACGCAGCGGTAAATCCATGTCAGGCAGCTCCCAATTCAAGCATATAATTGCTTTTCAGTATAACGGTTTAGCCACGATTTGACAGCCAGCCTGTGCCATAATGCGTACAAATATAAACACAGCTATTTGAGCACGACTATGCCACTCGCCTTTAACAACAGTTACGCCTCACTGAGCGATGACTTTTATACCTTACTTGCGCCTACACCCATTCGCGATGCCTACCTGATCCACGCCAACGCGTCGCTTGCCTTAGAACTTGGCATTAGCGCTGAAATGCTACATAGCGAAGAAATGCTTGTCTGCGCTAGCGGCGGCGCACCGTTAGCAGGTATGCAACCACTGTCACAGGTATACTCAGGGCATCAGTTTGGTCAATGGGCCGGGCAACTGGGCGATGGCCGCGGCATTTTACTCGGCGAGCTCAACGGACACGACCTCCATCTCAAGGGCGCCGGCAAAACCCCGTATTCGCGCTTTGGCGATGGACGCGCCGTGCTACGCTCTAGTATTCGCGAGTACCTATGCGGTGAATACATGCACCAACTGGGTGTTTCTACCTCGCGTTCCCTCACCTTGGTAGGCAGCAGCGAACCAGTGTGGCGTGAATCCTACGAGACCGCCGCCATGATTATTCGCACCGCGGAATCCCATGTCCGCTTTGGCCATTTCGAGCATTTCCACTACGGCCGCCAGCCCGAAAAAGTCAAAGAACTGGCCGACTATGTGATCGGCAAACACTTTCCAGGCGTCAACGGATACGCCGATTGGTTCACCGAAGTGGTCAAACGCACGGCTCACCTAATGGCTCAATGGCAAGCGGTGGGCTTTACCCACGGAGTTATGAACACCGACAATATGTCGATTTTGGGGATCACCCTCGATTACGGTCCCTATGGTTTTCTTGACGACTACGTGGCTAACTTTGTTTGCAACCACTCTGACCACCAAGGACGTTACGCCTTTGATCGCCAGCCATCGATTGGCCTATGGAATTTGAATGCTTTGGCAATGTCCCTAAGCAGCTTGATCGATGGTGCCGATCTGCGAAACAGCCTTGAACAATACGAGCCCACCTTAGTGGACGCCTATTTGAAAGCCATGGCGGCACGCTTGGGGCTGCCCAATGACATTGATGAAGATACTGAAAAGTTAATCGCACAACTGTTAGCGCTGCTCGAAAAAGAAGCCTGTGACTACCACGATGCAATGCGAACATTGGCTGAAGACGAACAACATTTTGCCGCCCTATTCAAGAACCAAGACCCTACGGACTGGTTAACAGCCTATCGCGATAAACGCACTCCAGGCGAAGATGCGCGCGAGGCGCAACGCAATAAAAACCCCGTCGTTGTGTTGCGAAACCACCTCGCACAACGCGTTATCGGCGCCGCTGAACAGGGCAATACCACGCTATTAAATAGTTTCTTTGAGGCGCTCCAGCAGCCGTTCACAATGCCTGTAGATACGCAGTGGCTAGAAGTACCGAAACAAGAGGACAAAAGCCTCGCGCTATCGTGTTCTTCCTAGTGGCTAATCGCGCAGTTTTTCAAGCAGCGAGGCCATCTCGGCATGGCTGATGCTTGTTTGAGCGGTGACGCGCCCCAATTCTTCCAGGAAGTCACGGAAGCCCTCGTCCACTTTGAGGCCATCACTGAAGACTCTCTGAGTATCGGTAATACCGCGCTGCATGATGGCTTCAATAGAACTCTCTTGTTCTTCAGACATCATCAATTGAGGCATGATCTCCTCAGTGCTTTGCACCATGGCTTCCACCACGCCGGCAATATCTTTAATGACCTTGTTAAAGGATTCATCGACGCCTTTCACCATGGTCTGGACGCGCTGCACGATGCGCTTCATCAATTCTTTTTCATTGGCCAGCGCTTGGAAGTTATCCAATTCACGGGTTTTCATATCGACTGCTTCGACCACCGTCAGGATATTGTCCTTAATCTGACCATATTTTATGGGGTCCTCGACGGGCATGTCTTTGATCAACAGCGAGATGTTTTCATAGTTAACAATGGTGCGTTGCTTATGGTCAAAGAAGCGCCCGCGATCTTTCAGATGACTCAGCAACAACACTTCAAATTCACCAGGCTCACCCTTAGGCGCCAAATTAACCACGCCAAAATCACTGCGTATTTGCAGCACACATTCGATGTGGAAATGATTCATGGTTTCGAAGAACAGCTTACCCAAAGACACAAAATCCTCGCATGCCACACTCTTCATAAAGAATTGTAAGCAGGCACCCAAATCTGCGGTATTGGCCATGGCGCTAAAGGCCATTTCGTTGGCACGCGTGGCGCGCAACAGCAAGTCTGCCTTGGTTTTTAACACCGCAGCCGCTTTTTTAAGTCGCGCTACCAACACGTCAAATTGAGCCGGCGCTACCACATCGTAGATACCACCGTCGAATAAGTCGTCACAGGCATCTACATCAAGGCCTTCAGCTAAAACAACGGTAGCCACCTTGTCGGCGTCACGATCATCTACAAACGCTTTTAATGCATTAATATCCTGGCACCCGCACCATAGTACCAGCGTCGCATCGCCATCTATGGCAGCCACATCGCTGAATGTCGTTGTATCAAAATTGTTCCCTAAAGAGGCAACGTCAAAACTGCCATCAGGATCATAGATAGAGAGTGCGTCGGTCACAATCAGATGCCCATGCTACTTAATTTGATTGAGATATCGGCAAAAATCCTAGAAAGTGTAGGGTGATCAACTTCAAATTCTGCCACCAGCTCATCTACCAATGTCACCACACTGCCCTCGTCAGACGTCGCGCCATCCCCTTCGGCAGACAACTGTTGTTCAATCGATGTAATTAATGGCTTTAACCGCTCAGTCAATTCTGGGTTGTCGGCGCGATCCAATTCACTGCAAAGCGCTGCCAATTTGGCTTTCAACTCTTCGCTCATATCCTTTCCTCAATTAGTGGTTACTTAATAACAGTGTAGTTGCCCACAATAAGCCATCAAGTAATTAGATAAACTGCCGATGAAACTACTGATTTAAATCAAGGAGTGGCAAAATGAGTCTATATAGCGAATTGGGTGGCAAGCCTGCCGTGGATGCCGCGGTTGAGGTTTTTTATGGCAAAGTCTTGAACGATCCCAGCGTCAGCTATTTTTTTGATGGACTGGTTATGGACCGGCAAAAAGCGATGCTAAAGCACTTTCTGACCTTCGCCTTTGGTGGCCACCCAGAGTACAACGGGCGCAGCATGCGTGTTGCACACAGGCGGCAAGTAGAACAAGGCATGTCGGAAGAGCATTTTGACACCATCATGGGCCACTTGGGTGCCACACTGACAGAATTGGGTGTTCCGGGCGACAAAATCCAACAAGCCGCCACCATTGCCTTGAGCGTGAAAGACGACGTGCTAAATCACTAATGACACGGATTGCATCTTGTACTCCCAATGGTTTCAGGGCAGAGTTTATATTTTGCCCGCTATAAGAAGATACCATGGATACACGCAGCGAGTTTAGCTCACGTTTTGGATTTTTGATGGCCGCCGCAGGCAGCGCGGTGGGACTCGGTAATATTTGGGGATTCCCCACCCAAACCGCCGAAAACGGGGGCGGCGCTTTCGTCCTCGTATACCTTTTCCTTACTTTTGTACTCGCCTACCCCGTGCTAATGGCAGAGCTGCTTATTGGACGACATGGGCGCACACATATCATGGGCAGCCTGAACAAGATCTCCCATAGCGAGGCAAGTCGTAAAGCGAGTATTGTAATCTCGATTTATGCCTTGGTGGTAGTGAGTTTAATTCTCAGCTTTTATTCTATCGTGGCGGGCTGGATGCTCACATCTTTCCTTGACCCGGTGGCACGCTTAATGGGCTTGGACAATGCCGCGACATGGCTGACCAACTTCAGTTTAGAGCGCAACCTGTTGGCCGGCTTAAGCTTTCTGATTTTGACCGTATGGGTCATCAACCGCGGCGTGAAGGATGGAATTGAGGCCTGGTCAAGCCGCCTGATGCCGATGATGATCGTCATTATTATTGGCCTTATCGCCTATGTACTTACCCTCGACGGCGCAATGGAAGGTTTACGTGTATACCTCACCCCAGACTTCAGCCGCGTATTCGATCCCGACTTGGTGATCAGCGCACTGGGACAAACCTTTTTCTCCCTATCACTCGGTGTTGGTACCATGATGATTTACGGCTCCTACGTTAGCCGCAAAGAAAATATGATCAAACTGGGGGCCTATGTCGCCGTGCTTGATACCTCCATTGCAGTGCTAGCAGGCTTACTGATCATTCCTGCCATGTACGTGGCTCAACACAATGGTGTCAGCATCTACGCCGCCGACGGCGCATTGTTGTCCGGCGATACGCTAGTATTCAGCGTGCTGCCGCAATTATTTGCCAGCCTTGGATCAGCTGAAATACCACTGTCGCTGTTCTTCTTCGCGCTGCTGAGTATTGCCGCCCTCACCTCATCCATTTCCATGTTAGAAGTGCCGGTTGCCTATGTATCTGAAAACAGTAATTTCCACGCCAGTCGCCACCGCGCGTCCTACCTATTGGCGTTGATTGTAGCGGCGATGGTGATTGTGATCCTGTTTAATTTTGAAAGCCTGTTTGGCCTGGTGATTGCTTTCACCACCCAAATAAGCCAGCCACTGATCGGCATTTTATTTTGCCTCTACGCCGGCTGGATTTGGCACCGTAATAGCGTTCTGGAAGAACTCGCTCAGGGCAACCCCGAGGTAGCCAACAGCCTGTTTTGGCGCGTTTGGCCCAATTACATCCGTTTCGTTTGCCCAGTCTTGTTAGGCTTGGTGTACTGGCAAAGTTTGTCTTAAGAGGTAAGCATGAAAAGCGTTTACGATTTTACAGCAACACGCATTGACGGCAGCGAGGTATCGTTGGCCGATTTTGATGGTAAAGTTTTATTGATCGTTAACACAGCTAGCAAATGCGGTTTTACGCCACAGTTTGATGGCCTTGAAAAGTTGTACAAAAAATACGGCGATCAACAATTTGAAGTACTTGGCTTCCCGTGTAATCAATTTGGTAGTCAGGACCCCGGAAGCAACGATGCTATTGCCGGCTTTTGCCAGGCTAACTACGGCGTCAGTTTTCCCATGTTCGCTAAAATTGATGTCAGCGGCACCCTCGCCCACCCCTTATTTGAACACCTGAAACATGCCGCACCTGGCGTGTTTGGCTCAGAAAGTATTAAGTGGAATTTCACCAAGTTTTTGGTAGACCAACACGGCAACGTGGTGCAGCGTTATGCACCAATGACAAAACCCGAGGACATCGATGAAGACATCCTCGACTTAATTGAAAAAGGCGCCTGAGGCGCCTTTTTAGTGTTCACGGGTTGAGAAGAATCGCACATCGGGATAGCGCTCTTCCGCTAGCGATAAATTTACTCGCGTAGGCGCCAGATACGTCAAATGGCCACTGCCATCAATGGCAAGGTTATCTGCAGCCTTACGCTTAAACTCTTCAAATTTCTTGGCGTCTTCACACGCCACCCAACGGGCGGTATACACGTTGACATTCTCATACACAGCCTCGACTTTGTATTCATCCTTCAATCGATAAGCAACCACCTCAAACTGCAGTACGCCCACCGCGCCAACAACGATGTCGTTGTTGTTGAGAGGGAAGAATACCTGGGTAGATCCTTCTTCAGAAAGCTGCTGAAGACCCTTCTGTAAAGACTTCATTTTTAAGGGATCTTTCAACCTTATTCGACGAAATAGCTCAGGCGCAAAGTTGGGAATGCCGGTATATTTCAGGTCCTCTCCTACGGTAAAGGTATCGCCAATTTGAATCGTGCCGTGGTTATGCAAGCCAATGATATCGCCAGAATACGCCTCTTCCACCAAAATGCGCTCGCCAGCTTTAAAGGTCACCGCGTCCGCAATGCGCACATCTTTACCGGTGCGAACGTGCTTCATTTTCATGCCCTTGTCATAGCGGCCAGAGCAAACGCGCATAAAAGCAATACGGTCACGGTGCTTGGGATCCATGTTGGCCTGTATTTTAAATACAAACCCCGAGAAGGCTTCCTCTTGTGGATTGACTTCGCGGCTTTCGGTTGCACGACCAATAGGAGATGGAGCCATCTCAACGAACCCATCGAGTAATTCGCGAACACCAAAGTTACCCAATGCGGTACCGAAATATACCGGGGTCAAGCGCCCTGCTAGAAATTCCTCGACGTCGAACTCGTGGCTTGCGCCGCGCACTAACTCAATTTCATCAAGAAAGTCTTCGTAGTAGACACCAAGTAATGCCTTGGCTTCGTCACTTTCTAGCCCGTGAATTTGAGTATCTTCAGGAATGGTGTGCCCTTGACCGGTCTTATAGACATGAATGGTGTTGGTGTAGAGGTTGTATACCCCTTTGAATTCCTTGCCCATGCCAATCGGCCAGTTAATAGGTGCACCGGCAATTTTCAGCACATCTTCAATTTCGTCCAGCAATTCGATGGGGTCGCGAATATCGCGGTCCATTTTGTTAACAAAGCTAAGGATGGGCGTGTCTCGCATGCGACAAACATTCATTAATTTAATGGTGCGATCTTCGACACCTTTGGCGCCGTCTATTACCATCAAGGCAGAATCTACCGCGGTTAAAGTACGGTAGGTATCTTCAGAGAAGTCCTCGTGCCCGGGTGTATCAAGTAGGTTTACCATGCGCTCTTTATAGGGGAACTGCATCACAGAGGAGGTTACCGAAATACCCCGCTCCTGCTCCATGGTCATCCAGTCCGAGGTCGCGTGCGGGCCTTTTTTGCCCTTCACCGAGCCGGCTAGCTGGATCAAGTTTCCGAACAGCAATAGCTTTTCGGTCATGGTAGTCTTACCGGCGTCTGGGTGAGAGATGATAGCGAAGGTACGACGCTTGGTAACAGCGGCGATAAATTCGGCGTTGGCCATGGTGTTTTCCTGTGGAGTCCCTATTCGAACAAGCGGGGCATTATACACGAAGCCGGTGAGCTTGGGGTCAGCCCTAACGCTTTTTAACTACCCAACCAATATGCCTTTGAATGGCTGCGTCAGCGAGCAGGTCTTCAAGCGACGCGAAGTGCTTAGCGAGGGTCATCTCATCATACAGACGATGGATCGCACTGTGGCAATAGCGGCAGATCATCACACCTTTATTCAGCTGTTCACGCTCATAATGCTGGCGAAAATGCTTGCGACGGTGCATTTTGCGGGGAATTAAATGGTGAAATGTCAGTGGACGCTGGCATTGGCACAACTGGCATGCCTGTATGTCTTTGTTGCGTCCAGACAGCCTATTAATCAGCAAAGTCCTGCCACGGAACATTAGACATGTGGCGCTGGTATTCGCGCACTGACCAAGGCCAATTGTTATTTGACCCACCCTCAGCATTTTTATACCAACTTTTACAGTCTTGCATCCATACCGTGCCCGCTAGACTGTCTTGCAACCACTGTTGGTAGCGCTGTACAACGTCTTCCTCCACCTCAAGTTGCTGGCGTACACCTCCCTCCACCCCAAGCAAACACTGCACAACAAAACCCACTTGGGCTTCAATCATTGCAATAATAGAATTACTACCTAGATTACTATTGGGCCCATAAAGGGTGAAAAAGTTGGGAAAACCTGCCACACATACCGTGCGATAGGTAGGTGTTGTGACTTTCCATTTGTCATGCAGGTGCTTCCCATCGCGGCCAACAATATCGAGTCCTTGTAAAAAGGTGGAGGTTGAAAAGCCGGTGGCATAAATAATGACATCGCAGTCGTACTGCCCCTCTTCCGTCATGACACCCTCTGCGGTTAGGGATAAAATAGGATGAGTATCTAAACTGACATTTGCGCGCATTAAGGCGGGATAGTAATCATCGCACAACAGCATGCGCTTACAGCCTATTTCGTAATTTGGCGTCAATTTCTCACGCAGTGCGGGGTCACTGATTTGCCGGTTCAGCTGCCAACGCGCCAGCATTCCAACTAGTGACTGGGCCCAGCGCGCCCGACGAATAACAGGGAAGAACAGTTGCTCGCCTTGGTTAAACACTACCCATCGATAGAAAGACAACACACCGGGAAAATGCTTAAACAACCAGCGTTCAATATCCAAATACGGACGGTCAAAACGAGGCACTAAATAGTTAGGGGTACGCTGATAAACCTTTAAGTGAGTGGCCATTTTAGCCACTTCAGGAACCAACTGTACTGCACTAGCGGCACTTCCGATGACAGCTACCCGCTTACCCGTTAAATCAATCGAGTCATCCCAACGTGCGCTGTGAAAAGCGCTACCCGAAAACGTTTCAGCACCCGCAATCGCTGGCACAGAAGGAATATTTAACTGACCCACAGCACTCACAACAAACTGCGACGTCAACGTCTCTCCCGTTTCGGTGGTGATCTCCCAGTTGCCGTCACACCACGTTGCAGAAACAACAGCACAGTTGCAGCGAATGTATTGCGACAACTGATATTTTTCAACACAGCGATGAATGTATGCTTCTATTTCCGGTTGGGTGGCAAAATGTCTCGACCAATGGGGATTGGGCTCAAACGAGAACGAATAAGCACATGATGGAACATCACAAGCCGCCCCTGGGTAGCGATTAGCGAACCAGGTACCGCCTACGTCATTAGCTTTTTCTAATATAACAAAATTATTCATCCCCGCTTGCAACAGTTTAATTGCCATACATATTCCGGCAAATCCTGCCCCGATGATAACGACATTGTGCTGCATGAAACCCCTCCGTCTTCTAATTCGAGTCTGCCACGCTAATACAGAGCCACAAAGTCAGCCCAATGCGACTGACCCAAAATAACCT
Source organism: Cellvibrionales bacterium (assembly GCA_024639455.1). Lineage (GTDB taxonomy): Bacteria > Pseudomonadota > Gammaproteobacteria > Pseudomonadales > JAHEIH01 > JAHEIH01. The sequence continues at coordinate 96,483 of JAHEIH010000003.1, read as the reverse complement.
CTTACAGGCCGTGATAACTAGAGATTTTGCCAAGCTGGGCTATATTTATTGCAAAGCAAACTCGGGGCATGACGTGAACGACTTCTTTACCCTTTCTCTGCAGCATCAGTTGGTGTATAGCTACTCATGGCCGCTGGTTGGCTTATCATTAATACTCGCCATCGCTGGAAGTTGTCTGGCGGTATGGCAGTCGCTATTACTTAAAGATATCACCAATAAGGCCAGTAAAAGTTACATCCGTTTTTCCGGCGCGATTGCACTGGCTGGCGGGGTATGGAGCATGCACTTTGTTGGCATGCTGGCATTTTCTGTCACCACCCAAGTCACCTACAATATCCCCATCACTCTGCTATCTATTTTACCCGCCGTGGTCGCAGGCTTTTGGGCTGAAAAATGGCTAGCCAATCCTAACCAAGACGCCTTTAAGTTACTTACCCACGCATTAGTTTTGGGCAGCGGTATTGGTCTGATGCACTACATTGGCATGGAAGCCATGGTGATGCATGCCACTCGATCCTACGAGCCCACAATGTTTATCGCGTCAATTATTATCGCGGTTTTGGTGTCGGCACTCACGCTTCTCATGTTGCAACGCATGCACAATCACGCCGCCTTGAGTGAAGAGAAATATATTGGTGTTGGCGGTGTCGGTCTGGGACTTGCGATTAGCTGCATGCACTATGTTGGAATGTCCGCCAGTCGCTTCAGCGGAGCGGCCGAATTTACCATTCCAATGCCTGCCGATGACTATCTTTTTCTCACCAGCTTGGTGTTCTTGGTGGCCACGCTAACCATCGTGATAGCCTACAGCGCTAGTTTAATAAGCCGTGTACGCCATCAAGTCGATGCCATAGCCTTGCAGGGCAGAGACATTGAAGCCATCTTGGCCCACGCTATGAGCCCAATTGTCACCACTAACGAAAACGGTCAAATACAAACCTTTAACAGCCCTTTTCAACGTCTCATCGATCAAACTGAAAGTGTCATTAAAGGCAAATCCATTGCGCTGTTCATTCCCGAATTGACGGGTCGTTTCAATCAGCATGGACCTAAGCAATGGGAAATCGAATGCGAGGCTAACGCCCTAGACAATGTTGAAAGCCTTCAAATTAAAGCCAATCGGTTTGCAAGAGATGACGATATGATCTGGGTTGTCTCCATTACCGATATTACAGAATTTAGCGAATCCAAAGTACGGCGTGCTCAAAACACCAATTTTGATCCGCTCACCGGCGCCTACAACCGCTTATATTTCGACATTCAAATGCCACGCGAAATCGAACTAGCCAAACTCAAACGTCATCCACTGTCATTATTGATGATAGACATCGATCATTTTGAAAGCATTGCCGCCAAGTTAGGTCAAGAAGCAGGCGATGACCTAATTCAGCGAACCGCGGAAAGCCTGCGCCAATGTATCAAAATCACCGATTATCTATTTCGATTTGGCGGACAAAAGTTCATTGTTATCCTTTCAGAAACAGACAGTCACAATGCAAATCAGTGCGCTGAAATCATGCGCAAAAGCACGATAAATGCACTCTCGAGCAATATTGACAGCGAGTCATGTAGTCTGTCTATTGGTATTTACAGTGCCGATGACTTACAGTTTGAAACCGCACAAATGATGCTTAATCGCGCCAACGAGGCGCTGTTACTTGCCATTAACAATGGCCGCAATCGTCACGTATTGTATGGCGAAAAAGGCAACGATCGCGCCGTTTCTTAACCCGTCCCTGTAGCCCCTACTTTTGATTCGCTGTGTTACACTGCGGCTCAATTGTCTTGGGGGATTTCATGCTTATAGTATCCAACAAATGGTTGCTGCCGCTCGCTGTTGTCTCTACGTTGCTGATGAGCAGCGATGACTTCCTGCAACAAGGGTTTAGTAAGGCCGCCAACCAAGCCGAATTAGAATGGAATTTTGTGTTGGTGATGGTGATCTTCAACCTTTGCCTATGGACCATTAATTCACGTTGGGTAAGCAATACCGTAATCACCATGTTCATGGTGTTTAGCTTTGTGCAAATTGGCAACATCGCTTACTTTGGCCAACCCCTTAACCCCGCTGATTTGGCCAACTTGTTCAATGACTTGGGCGAAGTCTGGCAAACAGGCAGTGCCAGCCTGGCAACCAACTGGCGCGTGCCGCTATTCACCTTCATTCCTTTCGTAGCACTGTATTACCTTCACAACCGACGGGGATTTGACATTAACCATCGCTGGCGAATGGTCTGTCTGGTGCTCATTATCGCTATTTTGGCGTCAAAGCCCTACCGTGCCAGCTACCGCTCGATGGCATTTTTCATGCCAGGGCCAACGCGATCATCACTTCATAACAGTCTCAATGCGTGGTCCTACTTCGCCATGCATATTAGTGATACTGACCGAGTGCTCGATGCCGGCCGCGTTCCGCTAGAGACCATTACCTACCGGAATAGCCAAACGACCCACGTGTGGCTGGTGATTGCCGATTCACTGCGCGCCGATCGCATGAGCACCTTTGGCTACTCGCGCGACACCACGCCACATTTAAGAGGCCGCGTTGATAGCGGCCAAATGCTCGCCAAACCGGGTATTGCCGCTGGTGTATCGACCATTGTGACGTTGTCACACATGATCAACCAGGTGGATCATCCAGCCCGCCAAAAAATGCTTTCCAATCACCACGCAAATATCTATCGTCACGCCAAAGCCCAGGGGTATCAAACGCTGTGGTTATCGAGCCAAGAGTCTAAATTACTCAGCTTCTTGGGCACCAACTACATCGACGCCATCACCACTAATGAAGATGCGCCACTTTTGTTCGCCCAAAAGGGCGACCTCGGCATGATTGACATTGTGGAACATCAAAACTGGCAACCGCCAAGTTTCGCCGTCATCAACTTGCGCACGGTTCACAGTCCATATGCCAGTAACTACAGCGGCTTGATGGATAACCCACCGTGGCCCGACGGTCGCGATCTCGACCATGAACAGCGCGAGAATAACGCCTACGACAACGCTCTGGTGTTGTTAGACCAAGCTATTGAATCCATCATCCAAACCTTTGAAGCGCTACCCGGTGAAGGCTACCTTGTGTTCACGGGCGATCACGGTCAATTCCTCGGTGAGGATCAGCGCTGGGGACACAACCAACTCACCCCTGAGGTGGTCAACGTTCCAGTGATGGTGATGGCCAAACACGCGCCCGAGGGCGCCCTCGACGAGATCGTTCAACAGCAATGGGTCAGCCACCTTGAAATGATGCACTGGTTGAGCGGCAAAATGGGTATCGATATTAGCGGCGTGGATCGCGACCCTGAACTGCACTTTGTGAAAGGCTCAAAATTGTTGGGCGATAACCAAATCATGGCGGTACGCGAAACCGATAACGGCCTGCAATACGGCGCTGTGATGCTCATTAGCCAGTGGCTCGACAAAGGTGAAGACTAAGGTGGCAGCAGCCTCCTCTCAGATCCGTGCTGCCTCTCTCGAGGAGCCTCTTTACTACCTTTACAACATCGATAGCGTCATACAATGGGTGCGCCACCACTACGAAGATATCTTCAGTGCCGATGAACAGTACTTACTAGACACTATTCAACAGCTGGACATCACCAGCCGGGCCACGCTCTGCCGTCTCATCATGCGGCGTGGGGAGTGGTTCCGCGATGACAGGCTAAACTACCCAGAAATCGGTGACATAAACACGCCCCTTAGACACCTTGCGGAGCACGACCTCATTCATTATCCCGCGGTGTGTCGACTCACCGAACTGATCACGCTTTGCCGCGTCGCTGAACTACGGCAACTGTGGGCGATACACGCGGAGGGACCACCACCTCAGGGAAAGGATGCTCTACTACTGCAGCTGAGCGCTCTCGACGATGGAATATCTCGGCCGCTAGATGAGTGGTGGCCCACGGCCCCTTTCCAACTCATCTCGCTACGCTGCCAAGCTATCTTCGACATCTTGAAAATGCTGTTCTTTGGCAATGCACAGCAGGATTGGTCAGCGTTTGTATTGACCGAGCTGGGCCATCAGCGCTACGAGAAAGTCGATCTTGATGATCAGCATCGCGCCTTTGCTAATCGTACTGAGCTAGATGCTTTTAGCGCCATCAGCGCCTTGGGTGAGGCGCATTACCTGCAACTTATCACACCTGACCAAGTGCTAGCGCATCTACCAAAAAAACAGGCGCAGCTGTGGATAGAGTACCGCCGACAAAAATTGCTGTATCGCGCCTCCCACGCCATAGAAAGGCAGGGCCGCCATCAAAAAGCTCTGACGCTGTACCGCCGCTGTGGCTATCGAGAAGCTAAGATACGCCAACTTCGCTTGATGGAAAAAATACTGCCATTACCCTTAGTCGCCAGATACGCCGGTTGGCTAAGCAAGCGTGCCAAACGCGCCGATTGGCGTGAGGCCGCGGAAAAAGTGTGGGTACGTAGCGCCCGCAAGATTGGCCAAAGCCTGCCTAAGCGTCAGCGCTTCAGCCCGCAACTGCAATACATAGCATTAGAAAAACCTAGCTACAGCGTGGAGCGTGTAAGTCGGGAGCATTTTCATCAAGATGAAAAACCCTGTTACTATGTTGAAAACGCCTTGCTACCTGGGCTGTTTGCACTAACTTTTTGGGAGGCATTATTCGCCCCTGTACCGGGCGCCTTTTTCAACCCCTTCCAACGCCGGGCCGCCGACCTATACCAGGAGGATTTCGCCGCAAGGCGCAGCGACATTATCGCTAAGGCTTGGCACAGTATGCACCAACCCAACTACTCGCAACACATCCTGACACGCTACCGCGACAAAGCGGGCGTCGCCAATCCCTTTGCTATTTGGGGACTACTCGACGAAACACTGCTCGAACAGGCATTAACGTGCATCCCCTCAGCCCACTTATCCGCTATTTTTGAAAGGATGTTTAGCGACCTACGTCAGCACAGCAGCGGTTTTCCTGATCTCATACAGTTCAATTTAACGACGGGTACTTATCAGCTGATTGAAATCAAAGGCCCCGGGGATCGCCTGCAAGACCATCAACTGCGTTGGCTGGCCTATTTCGAGCAACACGGTATTCCGGCGGTGGTATGCCACGTTAGCTGGCACCAGCCATGATGCGAGTTTCTGTGCGTGGCCTTTGCGAATTCACCGCGCGGCGAGGCAGTTTAGACAACCGCTACACCCCAGCCCCCAGTGCCGAAGATGGCCGGGTAGCCCATGCTACCGTGCAACAATCCCGTACCGGTAACTACCAGGCTGAATACGCCCTCCAGGGAGAAATTGAAGGCGTAGCGCTGCGCGGGCGAGCAGATGGCTACCGCCCCAAGGGCAACGAAGACACACCTTTCTTGGAAGAAATAAAGTCACACCGTGGCAGCCTCGACCGGCTAAACAACGACCGTCGACACCTCCACTGGGCACAACTCAAGGTGTACGGTGCCCTACTTTGTTTGCGCGATGGCCACAGCGACGTCGATTTAAACCTTTGCTACGTTGACATTGACAGCGACAGAGAGCAATCGCTAACACAGCGTTATTGCGCGCAGGAATTGATAGCGTATGCAAAACAGCTGTGTCGCGCATACCTTGCTTGGCAGAGCAGCGAACAGCAACATCGACATGCGCGCGATGCCGCGCTATTGCCACTTAGCTTTTGTTATCCAGATTTTAGACCCGGTCAACGCCAGTTGGCCGAAGACGCCTATAAAACGGTGGCAACGGGAAGCGTGGCAATGATCGAAGCGCCCACCGGACTCGGTAAGACATTGGGGGTGCTCTACCCACATTTGAATGCCATGCCGCGCTACAACATCGATAGATTGTACCTATTGAGCAACCGCAACACCGGCAAAACTCTTTGGCGTGAGGCGCTACAACAACTTGAGCCGACCAATATCAGGGTAATACAGTTAGATGCTCGCCATAATGCATGTGACAACCCCGCTCTCGCCTGCCACGGTGAGAGCTGCCCCTTAGCATTAGGCTTTTTTGATCGCCTACCCGCCGCCCGCGAAGCCGCCGCCAAAGCGCAATGGTTAGATACCGACGGGCTGGCCAATATCGCCGCAGCACACGGTATTTGTCGATACTACTTGGGACAAGAGATGGCCCGTTGGTGTGACATCATCATCGCCGATGTGAATCACTACTTCGACCAACAAGCGCTTCTTTTCGCCCTAAAGCAGCAGGAAGAATGGCGCGTCGCCATATGCATTGACGAGGCCCACAACTTAATCGAACGTACCAGAGGCATGTATAGCGCGGCCATTTCTGAGCAGCCAATCGTTGAATATGGCAAGCGCGCGCCCAGTGCATTGAAGCCCGCGCTGGTTGGGCTCAAAAAAGCCTGGCGGCAAATTATCAAACAGCAACCAAGCCGCGAGGTACAGTTTTTATCGTCCCCCCCTGCATCACTCGTTAGCGCCGGCCTTAAATTCGCCAGCCAAGCCGCCGATTACATGGTCGACCACCCAGGCGATGGCGAGCTTCAGGAACTCATGTTTAGCTACCTTGGATTTGCACGACTGAGCGAGCAATTTGAGGACCACAGTTTGGCGATAATTAGGCAAGACATGCCGCCCGGCACACGCAACGCCCGGGGAGAACTAGCCATCCAAAATATCGATCCTAACACGCACATTCGCCCCCGTTGGCTAGCCTGCCACAGCGCGTTATTGTTTTCAGCCACCTTGCAACCCTTTGAATACTACCGTGATCTGCTGGGTATTGAGGATGTGGTGCTGCGTGCTATCGACAGCCCTTTTCGCCGCGATCAGTTGGAACTGCGATTGGTAAGCGATATCGATACACGCTATAAATACCGGCAACAATCCGTGCAAAGCATCGCCCAACGTATCGCTTGGCAGTACTCGCGCACACCAGGCAATTATTTGGTATACACGCCAAGCTTTGCCTATCAGAAGTTGCTGCAAGACGCCCTTGATTCACTACCACTTTCGCTTCCCTTGGTCATGCAAACACCTGTCATGAACGAGGCCTCTCGCCACGAGTTTATCCATGGATTTCGCCAGCATCGCGGGCGTATCGGGCTTGCAACGTTGGGCGGCATTTTTGGTGAGGGCATCGATCTCCCCGGCGACGAACTCATCGGGGTGACCATTATTAGCCTTGGACTACCTCCCTTCGACGATTTTCATCGGCGGATCGAAAAATATTTTTCACACCGCTATGGCAGCGCCAATGGCTACCGCTACACCTATCTTTTTCCAGCCATGCGCAAGATTGTACAGGCCGCTGGGCGGCTACTAAGAAGCCAATCGGATCAAGGACTTATCGAGCTAATCGACCCAAGATTCGAGCAGGACGAGATAAAGTCTCTACTTCCTCCATGGTGGTTCTAAAAATTAGGACAAACTCGCGAAACCAGTCCTATTTTGTCGCCGTATAAACTGGCAAATTCAATAGGAGTAGGAGTATGAGCACAGTTTTACGCTACACTGATAATAAAAAATCAGTGGAGTCCAGAAAAGTGCATAACAATACCAGCCCTAAAAAGCGCGATGACGAGTGGACCGAGCGGCTTGAAAGAATAGCCACCCAACGTGACCGCAAAGCTTTTGCTGAGATTTTTAGTCATTTTGGCCCACTTATCAAAGGTTTCGCTCGATTTGAAACCCCCGATAACGACGGTCAACAATTGTCAGAAGAACTTGTGCAAGAAGTGATGATTAAGGTGTGGAACAAGGCACAATCGTTCGATTCAACGAAATCGGCGGCAACAACTTGGATCTATACAATGGCGCGCAACACAAAAATAGATATGTTGCGCAGAATAAACCGTCAAGCGACACAAACATTGGATGCCGATGACTACTGGCATCCCGTCGATGAGGAAACCCCGGTATCACAACTTATTCGTCGACGAATTAAAGATGTGATCCACGATAGTTTGTCACAGCTCCCTCCTGAACAAGGCGATGTGCTAAGAAAGATTTACCTCGAGGGCAAGAGCCAGTCTGAAGTCTCTGAAGACATGAATCTTCCACTCGGTACCGTCAAGTCGCGCGTTCGCCGTGCACTCGACAAATTACAAGTAATGGTTACACGATGAATACCCCAGTTAGTCACCACCCCAAAGAAGAAATGTTGCTCGAATTTTCTGCGGGCACCCTTGAATCCGTTCCATCGATGTGTGTTTCTGTCCACCTCCACTTCTGTGAGCGTTGTCGTGCCAGGGTGTCCCAGCTGAATGAGCTTGGTGCGGAAATATTCGCAGATCAGAATAGCATTAGTGTTAACGATGACGCTTTGGACAAGCTATTTGCACGTATCGATGGTGAACAGCCCGCGCCGCTTGCGCCAACTAACCAAGACGATGGTTCTGGTTTCCCACAGCTTGTGCAGAAATTAATCGCTAAAACCAATGGTCCGAAGTGGAAAAAACTAACGTCTTCACTGGATGTTGCCAGACTTGTAACAGGGCAAGAAAAATTTGAAGTAGCTCTTCATCGCATTTGTGCTGGCGGCAAAACATACAACCACAATCACAGCGGTAAAGAGTACACCGTGGTATTGTCTGGCAGTTTCTCTGATGAAGATGGCATTTACAAGCCCGGTGACTTTTTAGTCCGCCGTGCCGGAGAGTCGCACCAACCCATGGGTGCCAAAAATGGTGAGTGCATATGTTTTTCTGCGCTGGAATCTCCCATTCGCATACCCGGCGTGGTTGGTTGGCTTATGCGCCCCTTACTAGGATTGCATCCCGCCTAAAACAAACCGCCTTCGGGCGGTTTTTTATTATCTAAATTCGAATCCAGAAAGGCCGTTAGCGCGTAAAATCTTCTAAAAATTCGCTTATAGCGAGGAAGAAATATGCACCCAGCCCTATCTCAATTTATTGATCTATATCGCCGCGATCTGGCTGGCGTGGATATGTCGATCATTGCTGACGTCTACAGCAACGACATTGAGTTTGTTGACCCCGCTCACAATATTCACGGCATCAATGCACTCATTAACTATTTCAACGGCATGATGGCGGATCTCAGTTTCTGTCAATTCGATATTCGGGAAATCCACGAACTTGAAGGAAGTGCCACGCTCTGCTGGGCCATGACCATTGCCCATCCCAAACTTAAGGGCGGCAAAAAAATTACTGTTGATGGCATGACACTGGTGCGTTTCGACAAAAAAATCGACTTCCACCGAGACTACTTTGATCTTGGTGCAATGCTATACGAACACATCCCGCTACTTGGTGGGATGGTGCGATACCTCAAGCGGGGATTGGCCTCTTGAAGCGGGTGCTTATTACCGGTGCCTCGTCGGGTATTGGCTTACAACTCGCTATCGACTACGCACGTGATCACCAGGTGATCGCTTGTGGTAGGGATGCGGCTAAACTCCAACATGCTCTCGACAATGTGGCTTGTCATCATCTTTGCTTTGACATTGGCAACCGCGCGTCCGTGCTCGCTGCTTGTGCGGACTTACCACCTCTCGATTTAGTCATTCTTAACGCAGGCACCTGCGAATACATCGACGATGTTAAACATTTTGACGGTGAACTTTTTGAGCGCGTTGTGCGGGCCAACCTCGTCGGCACGGGATACTGCTTAGAAGCGTTGATGCCAAAGATTGCCCCTGGTGGCCAACTCGCCTTGATGAGCTCTACCGCCACTTACTTACCCTTTTCACGCGCACAGGCTTATGGGGCCAGCAAAGCCGGTATTGATTACTTGGCCAACAGCCTGGCAATAGATTGCAAACCGTTAAACATTCGTGTGAGCAACATCAAACCCTGCTTCGTCGACACACCGCTCACACAGAAAAACAATTTCCCTATGCCCGGCAGGATTACAGCGGCACAGGCGAGCAATTACATTCGCCGCGGTCTAGCCAAAGGTAAGCGCGAAATCGCTTTTACGCCTATCTTTGTACTTGGGCTAAAACTATTACAACTATTGCCCTTTAATGTTTGGGCGAGTCTACAAAAACAACAAGAGGAAAACGCATGAAGCGTATCGCCGTTATCGGCAGTGGCATATCGGGAATGAGTGCCGCCTACTTGCTTAGCCAACAGCACATGGTGACTCTATTCGAGGCCAACGACTATATCGGTGGCCACACCGCCACAAAAAAAGTACGTGTGCCCAGCGGCGAGTATTTCGTCGATACCGGCTTTATCGTGTGTAACGATCGTACCTATCCAAACTTTCTAAAACTTCTCGATCTTATAGGCTTGAACACACAGCCTACTGAAATGAGTTTTAGCGTTTGCCACAGCCCCAGTGGCCTAGAGTATAACGGCAATAACCTGTTGAGTTTATTTGCCCAACGTCGCAACTGGGTCAATCCTCGTTTCTACCATTTTCTGTACAGCATTGTTCGCTTTAACAAATTGGCCAAGTCGGCACACGCCTCCGGAAACCACGAAGGTACGCTCGGTGAATTTTTAGCGCAACACGGTTTTGGAGACTATTTTTGTCTGCACTACATATTGCCTATGGTAGCGGCGATTTGGTCATCCTCGGTCAACGATGCGCGCATTATGCCGCTGAAGTTTTTTCTAAAGTTTTTCATCAATCACGGCTTACTCGAAATCGAAAATCGCCCACAGTGGTATGTTATTCCAGGTGGTAGCCATAGCTACATTCCGCATTTGTTATCGCCAGTGCAAGATATTAGAACCGAAAGCCCCGTTAGCAGCATTCGTCGCGGCGATGAAGGCGTTGATATCACCACGCATCGCGGTGTAGAACGTTTTGATGAGGTCGTGTTAGCGTGCCATTCCGATCAAGCGCTGGCCATGCTGGACGATGCCAGTGTTGACGAAACCGCCATTTTGGGTCAGATGAAATACCGTATGAACGATGTGGCACTGCACACGGATATCGCCATACTTCCAAAGCGTCGTGCGGCCTGGGCCAGCTGGAACTATTCCCTGGCCGGCGGTACAAACGCGCCACCTTCAGTGACTTACGACATGAATATTTTGCAGGGTATCGATGCGCCTGAAACGTTCTGTGTAACGCTCAACAAGACAGAAGCCATCGACCCTAACAAGGTCCTTGGACACTATCGCTACGCTCACCCAGTGATGGATGAGGCCATGATCGAGGCACAAGGACAACGCGATAAGATTTGTGGCCGCAATCGCACCCATTTCTGCGGCGCCTATTGGTATAACGGTTTTCATGAAGATGGTTTACGCAGTGCGCTAGACGTTTGCCAGCGCTTCGGGGTTACCTTATGAATAGTGCCATTTACACCGGCATCGTTCGTCACCGCCGCTTCGCGCCGGTTGGTCACGAATTTACTTACCCGGTGTATATGCTGGCGCTGGATTTGGATGAACTTGACACCATGCAGCAGCTTCGTCCTTGGTTCAACCCTAATGGCCGGGCTCTTTTAGGCTTTTCACGCACCGACTATCTGTTTGATAAGACCACGCCAATAAAACAGGCGGTAATAAACCAAGCGCGCGAATTAGGTTGTGAGAAGACGATCGACCGCGTACTAATGCTGTGCCAAGTACGTTGTTTGGGGGTGTATTTCAGCCCGGTAAATTTTTACTATTTGTACGATGATCAGGGTATGCACTCTGTGCTCGCCGAAGTAAACAACACACCCTGGGGTGAAAAGCACTGTTACCTCATACCTGCTCACATCGCTGATTTTGAACACCCCAAAGCTTTTCACGTGTCGCCCTTCATGGATCTGGAGATGAATTATCGCTGGGCGATAGAACCTCCAGCTGAAAAATTGCGTATTCACATAGAGAATTGGCGTGAAAATAAATTGTTTGATGCTACCATGACGCTACAACGGCTTGAGTTTTGCCCACAGCAGCTGCGCCGTACCCTACGCCAATGGCCAGCTATGTCGCTAAGCATCATCAAAGGCATTTACTGGCAGGCATTGAGGTTATTCCTCAAAGCTGTTCCCTTTCAACCCCATCCAGGGAGATAACCATGGAAGTCGTCGCAACGAGCCAACCCAGCAGTTGGTTACAACGAACCGCAAAGCGCAAAATATTGGACGTATTAGCCCATATTGAACACGGTCGCGTCACCCTGCATGAGGATGGTCGTAGCCAAGCATTTGGTGCTGCAGATGCCGATTTACAGGCCAACATCTATGTTGAAGACCCCGCCTTCTACTGGGCCATTTTATCAGGCGGTAGTATCGGTGCAGCCGAAGCATACGTAGAAGGGTTGTGGCGTTGTGACAATCTGACCGCGGTCATTCAAATCTTCGCCCGCGCCATGAACGTGGTGGACAAACTAGAAGCTGGCTTTGCTTGGCTGCGCATGCCAATCGAAAAAATACGCCACATTGGCAACCGCAATAGCAAGACTGGCAGCCGGACCAACATCGCTGCGCATTATGATCTGGGCAATGATATGTACCAGACCTTCCTCGATCCACACATGCAGTATTCGTCAGCGATTTTTCCTCACGGCGACGCCAGCTTAGACCAAGCCCAAGAACACAAACTGCAGGTGATTTGCGACCAGTTAGCACTTAAGCCAAGCGATCACTTGGTTGAAATCGGAACCGGCTGGGGCGGCTTGGCTTGCTACGCGGCCAAGCACTTCGGTTGCAAAGTGACCACCACCACCCTTTCCAAAGAACAATTGGTGATCGCCAAACAACGCGCCATTGATGAGGGTGTCACGGACAAGATTGAATTTTTATTGACCGACTATCGCGACATGCAGGGTCGCTACGACAAATTAGTGTCTATCGAAATGATTGAAGCGGTAGGTCACGAATATCTGGGTGGCTACTTTGCCAAGCTGAACGATCTACTCAAACCCGGCGGCAAAATGTTGCTTCAGGCGATCACCATTGCCGACCAGCGTTACGACGCCTATCGCAAAGGTGTGGATTTTATTCAGCGCTACATATTCCCAGGCGGTTGTTTGCCTTCGCTGAGCGAGATGCTCAAACATATTAAACAAAGCACACAATTGAACGTGACGCAACTCAACAGCTATGCCCGCGATTATGCCGACACGTTGCTGCACTGGGAAAAAGCCTTCTCAAGCGCCAGCTCACAACTGACTGAGATAGGTTACAACCGAGATTTTCAGCGTCTATGGCAATTCTATTTCGCCTATTGTGAAGCAGGCTTCCGCGAAGAAACGATCAACTTGGTTCACCTGCAAGCGGATAAGCCGCGCCACCTATGATGTTCTTCTGGGGGCAAGCCATTGGCTTTCAAGCCTTGTGGTTTAACGCCGTTTTGGGGAAAAACCCATGGCTGTTATTGGGCGTTGCGCTGTTAATCACTAGCGTAGTTTTCAGCCCAAAACGTCGTGACGATCTGAATTTGTGGCCGCTAGCTCTCATCGGCTTAGCAGGCGATGCCGTGCTGACCGCGACCGGTGTCTTTAATTTTGATCACACACCCTTTTGGCTAGCTAGCATATGGCTAGGCTTCGTGTTTACCCTCAATCATTCGCTACATTGGCTGCAAAATATCAATGTGCTTGCCCAAGCTGCCATTGGTGCAGTGGCAGGTACCTTGAGTTATTTAGCGGGAGCACGGCTCGGTGCTGTCGAATTACCCTACGGCCTGCTTGCCAGCGTTGTCGTACTTAGCGCTTATTGGTCGTTGCTGCTCCCCGCCATGGTCTTCATGCGCCGTCGTTTAGTCGCCGCCGGAGGTTAACAATGAAACGTTTGATCTATATAACCTTGTTGTTCTGCCATACAAGTTGGGCGATGGTGGAAGATTTAAAACCGAGCGGAAGCGGCCAGTTAAGCTGGCTCTTTTTAGACATCTACCAAGCGACCTTATATACCCCTACCGGTCAGTACAACGACGATGTTTATCCCAAGGCCCTTGAAATCAACTACCAGCGCAATATTACTGCAGCTGACTTGCTGAAGACCACTGAAGACGAGTGGCAACGGCTCGAGGTCGACTATGACCACGAATGGCTCACCATACTGGCGCAGATATGGCCCGATGTAACGGATGGCGATCGCCTAACTATGCGCGCCGAAAATGACGATAACGCCGCCTTTTACTTCAACAATCGCCAGCTAGGTAGCATCGATGAACCGGGCTTTGCCCGAGCCTTTTTGACCATTTGGTTGTCGCCAAATACACGCGACAAAACGCTGCGCGCGCAGTTGATCGGAGATAATAATGCGTAAGTTTTTATTCGTATGTCTACTGAGTTTTCTTGCCAGTTGTAGCACTCATATCGACGCCTACAAAGATCAGTCGCCAGCCTTCACTTTAGAAACCTTCTTCAATGGCAAGTTGCGCGCCTATGGCATGGTGCAGGACTACAGCGACCAAGTGACTCGACGCTTTAGTGTTGAGATGATCGGTACTTGGCAAGGTAATGAGGGGGTGCTTGAGGAAGACTTTGTCTACGCCGACGGAGAGAAACAGCGCCGTGTGTGGTATCTGACTAAGTTGGCCGATGGCCGCTATAGCGGTAGAGCAGACGATGTGGTCGGCACCGCGATGGGCAGTGTAGAGGGCTTTGCACTAAATTGGCACTACACCCTACAAGTACCTATTGACGGCGAAATAATGGAATTCCAACTCGATGATTGGATGTATCTGGTCGAAGACAACCATCTTCTCAACCGTGCCACCATGAAAAAATTTGGCCTGCCTGTGGCTGAAATTACCCTCTATATCGAACGTATGGACGACTGATGCACACCGCTCTTTACTGGCTTACCAACGATCTTCGCGTCGACGATAACCCGGCGCTTTTAAGGGCAGCTAACTCTGATCGACTTATCATTACCTATTGCCTGGATACGCGAGAATTACACCCTCGCCGTTACCACCTTGCGCAACTCGGTAACGGCCGTCGCCAATTCTTGTATGAGGGATTACGCGATCTAGAGCAACAACTCAAAGCACACCAACAGCAGTTACACTTGTGTTATGGCCGCGGCGATGAAGAGTTAGCACAACTCATTCAAGACTACGATGTAGGTAGATTGATCTGCGCGCGACAGGCGGGTAGCGATGAACGCGCTATATTAGCAAAGTTACAACACCGTTTTCCCGACTTAGCCATTGAGGAAGTCGACAACACAACACTGTTTTCCAGCCAAACGTTGCCTTTTACTACCGCCGAGTTACCCAACAGTTTCACACCTTTTCGCAAAATCGCTGAGCGTGAGGCCATCGCCCACACACTGCCAACGCCGCAACAACTGCCTCCATCACCCTGCCGCAGCGAAAACAATGTCGTTTGGGGTATGCTAAGGCCAGCTAGCATAATCGCTGAGCCCATGTTTCAAGGCGGTAGCCAAGCCGCCCAGCGGCATATGGAGACCTACTTCAGTAGTGACCATCCACAAAATTACAAAGAAGTACGCAACGCCTTAGATGGTTGGGACAATAGCAGCAAGTTTTCTGGCTGGCTCAACCAGGGCAGTTTGTCACCACGGCAATTGTTCCATCGCTTGCAGCGCTATGAACGTGAGGTTGTCGCCAATGACTCAACCTATTGGCTATTCTTTGAATTATTGTGGCGCGAGTACTTTCAATGGTTGGCCTTGCGCCTGGGTAATGATCTTTACCGCTTTGGCGGCACGCGACAACCAAAACGTAACCCCGGTTGTTTCTACCCCGAGCGCTACCGCCGCTGGTGTGCGGGTAATACACCCTACCCTCTGGTCAATGCCTGTATGAAGCAACTGCTCCAAACCGGATACATGTCGAATCGAGGACGTCAAATTGTCGCTAGTTGCCTTATCCACGAGTTAGGCATGGACTGGCGCTATGGCGCCGCATGGTTTGAACACCATCTACTGGACTATAACGTGGGTTCTAACTGGGGTAATTGGCAATACATTGCCGGAGTTGGTGCGGACCCTCGCGGTGGACGCCATTTCAATATCGACAAGCAAACGGCCCAATACGATCCCAGCGGTGATTTCGTGCAACATTGGTCACCCCAGCCGGTGCAAAGCCAAATGGATTCGATGGGTATTGATGATTGGCCACTCGAAACATGACGGTCGAGGTCGTTTGGTTCAAACGAGATTTGCGGCTGCGCGATCACGCCCCACTGTGCCGTGCCATCGCCAATGGAAAGCCGGTGTTGATGGTGTATATCATCGAGCCCAGCCAATTACACGAGCCGCACAATGACCTGCGCCATTGGCGCTTTATATGGCAATCAATTCAGGATCTCAACAAGCAATTAGCGCCCTTCAACAACACGGTTTACCTGCTGGAAGGGGAAGCCGTGCAAGTATTGGGTGCACTGCAACATCAATACGGCAACTTTACCCTGCACAGCCACCAAGAAGTCGGAGTAAACAGTACCTACCAACGCGACATTGATGTTGCAAGATGGTGTCAGACGCAAGGCATCACATGGCATCAAGCGCCCTACGCTGGTGTTATACGCGCCGCGCGCAATCGTGAGCAATGGGATGAGCACTGGTTGAAAGTGATGCGTGCAGAACCTGAATGCCCAAGACTTAATCAACTCACGTCGGCCCATACACCTATCGACGCCAGCCCTTTTACCGTGCCGGACACATGGCAAAAGCCAGATCCACGTATGCAAGCGGGAGGGGAATCGTGGGCGTGGAAGACCTTGGCGTCCTTCCGCCGTTGTCGCGGCAAGCGATTCCACCAAGACATCAGCAAGCCACTGGCCGCACGCAAGAGTTGTTCGCGACTGTCGCCCTATTTGGCCTGGGGCAATATCTCTATGCGCGAGACTTACCAATCTTTTAGCTATTTAGCCACGGAACCCGGTTGGCAGCGACCAATGAATGCGGCTATATCACGCTTGCACTGGCACTGTCACTTTATTCAAAAGTTCGAAAGCGAAACCCGGATGCAGTATGAATCCGTCAATCGAGCCTATGGCAACTTCCCCTTTCGCGATGATGACAGTGTTGACGATGACCTCGAGGCTTGGCAACGCGGTTACACGGGCGTGCCACTGGTGGACGCCTGTATGCGCTGTGTGAATAGCACGGGCTATCTGAATTTCAGAATGCGCGCCATGTTGGTGAGCTTTTTATGCCACCACCTCAACATCGATTGGCGCCGCGGCGTGCATCACTTAGCGCGCCAATTTCTTGATTTTGAACCGGGCATCCACTACCCACAATTCCAGATGCAGGCTGGCGTTACTGGCATAAACACGATACGGATCTACAACCCGGTTAAGCAGGCACAAGAGCACGACCCAGATGCCCTGTTTATCAAACAATGGCTCCCTGAACTGCGTGACATTCCAGCACCACTGGTATTCGAACCCTGGCAACTGAGCCCGATGGAACTCACCATGTATGGCCTTCAACTGGGTGAGGATTACCCCCACTCCATTATCAATATTGAACGCGCCGCCGCTGCCGCTCGAGACCGCCTATGGGGTTACCGAGAGCAGTTCAATGTCAAAGTTGAGGGATGGCGCATATTAGACCGCCATGTGCGAAGAGCGAGCGCCTAGTGACCCACAAAAAGGTTAATCTTCCCAGCAAGGTCTGTGAACATTGTCAACGCCCATTTGTCTGGCGCAAGAAATGGGCGCGCGACTGGGACAATGTTAAATACTGCTCAGAGCGCTGTCGGCGCAGCAATAAGGATGCCCATGCATAGGCAATATCATACCTTGCGACTCATCTTAGGTGACCAACTTAACGCGCACCACAGTTGGTATCGAGAGGTAGACGACGGTGTACTCTACCTGATTGCCGAGTTACGCCAAGAAACGGACTACACACGCCACCACGTACAGAAAATTTGCGCTTTTTTTGGCGCTATGGGGCAGTTTGCCCAAGCCTTACAAACCGCGGGTCACCAAGTAGCCCACATGACCCTTGACGAAACGTGTGACTTTGCGAATTTGCCCGCGCTACTTCGCCATAGACTAGATAAGCACCAATGCCAGTATTTCGCTTATCAACGCCCTGACGAATACCGTTTGAGCGAGCAGCTAGAGCAATTCAGTGAGCTACTCGCCATCTCAAGTCAGTGCGTCGACAGCGAACACTTTCTACTGCCGTATGAAGATATTCGCCGCGAGTTTAACGCGGATAAACACGTGCGTATGGAATCCTTTTATCGACGCATGCGAAAGCGTAGTCACTACTTAATGCAGGACGGCGAGCCACTGGGTGGTAAATGGAACTACGATGCCGACAATCGTGAATCCTTTAAAACGGCCGACCTGAAAGAGATTCCGGCGCCGTTGGTGTTTAGCAATGATGTGAGCGACATTCTTGCGCGTCTTGAACGCCATGATGTGGACCACTTTGGACAAGCGCAATCCCACTTACTTTGGCCGACCACACGACGCCAAGCACTGCAACTGCTCGATCATTTCTGCCGCCACTGCCTGCCGCTTTTTGGCAAATACCAAGATGCCATGACCCAGCATAGCGACCACGCCTGGAGCCTCTACCACTCGCGGCTGAGCTTTGCGATGAACAGCAAAATGATTTCGCCAGCACAGGTCGTTGAAACCGCCATCGCGGAATACCACGCGAGGCCACACGCTATCAATTTGGCACAGATTGAGGGATTTGTAAGGCAAATTATTGGCTGGCGTGAATACGTGCGTGGCATGTATTGGATCAATATGCCAGACTACGCCACGCGCAATGCCCTTGATGCTAAACGTCCACTACCGTCGTGGTTTTGGGATGGCAACACCAACATGGCATGCTGTCGCGCTGCCGTTGAGCAATCGCTCGATACCAGTTATGCGCACCACATTCAACGCCTGATGGTGACTGGTAACTTTGCATTATTGGCCGGACTTCATCCAGACGAAGTGGATCAGTGGTACCTTGGTATATACATTGACGCCCACGAGTGGGTTGAAATGCCTAACACACGAGGCATGTCACTGTCCGCAGACGGTGGTTTGATCGCCACTAAACCCTATGCCTCCAGTGGCAACTACATTAATAAAATGAGCGATTACTGCAAGGGATGCCATTACAAAGTGAAGCAGCGCACCGGTGACAGTGCCTGTCCTTTCAATGCACTGTACTGGGACTTCTTAGACCGCCATGCGGAGCGATTTAGCGCTAACCCGCGCATGGCCTTTCCCTACAAGAGCCTGGCCAGATTTAGTGATTCGGATCGCAGCGCCATCCGTGCACGCGCCGACGAGATTTTGAATAACCTCGATGCACTGTGAATACGGATGAAGGTCTTTAGTCTCAAGTACCGGCTGTGGTAGTGTAATCGCCTTTATTTTTCAGAAGGCCACACCATGAACTACGCTGACGATCTCGACATTCAACTGCGCGACACCATGACAGAACGTCGCCGTGACTGGCGCATGGGAGCGGTGGTATACCAAGTCTTGGTCGATCGGTTTGCACCCAGCGCGGATCTTGAGGCCAAGCGCGATCTCTATCCGGCGCCCAAAACTCTGCACAGCTGGGACGAGGTTCCACGCATGGGTGAATACTTAGAGGACGAGCAGCTTTGGAGTCACGAGATACAATTCTGGGGGGGTGATTTGGCTAGCTTACGCGCCAAGTTAGACCACCTGCAATCCCTCAACGTCGACGTGCTGTATTTAAACCCCATCCACGTTGGATACACCAATCACAAATACGACTCGCTGGATTTTGCCGACGTATCGCCTGAATTTGGTTCACGAGATGATGTAATTGCGCTTGCGGATGAATGCCACCGTATGGGGATGAAATTGGTACTCGATGGCGTGTTCAACCACATGGGACAAAACGCCGCTATTTTTAAATCGGCACAAGCCGACAGCCACAGCGCTTACCGTGACTGGTTCTATTTTGGAGATCAGTATCGCGGCGGGTATCTTGCCTGGGAAGACGCCCGCAACCTCCCCGAGCTGAATCTAGAGTGCCCCGCCGTGCAAGATTATATTTATGCCGGTGAAAATTCCGTGGTACAAAAATACCTCCGCGATGGTGTTGATGGCTGGCGTCTAGACGTTGCCCACGATATCGGCTATCGCTTTTTAAAAGACATCACCGACGCGGCACATCGTGCCAAAGACGATGCATTGGTGGTGGGCGAAGCGTGGTGCTATCCCACGCAATGGGTAAGCGCGATGGACGGCTTGATGAACTTCAGTTTGCGCCAGCTGGTCTTGAATTTATCCCGTGGCGAGCTAGACCCCCGTATAGCGCGCGACATGTTTAACGACATGCTAGCCGACTGTGACTACGACGGCCTCTTGAAGTCTTGGCTTATTCTCGACAATCACGATACTGCCCGATTGCCAAATATTCTGCCCAATAGGGCCGACCGCAAGCTAGCTCAAGTACTCCACTTCACCTTACCCGGCAGTCCCAATGTTTACTACGGCTCAGAAGTTGACATGAGCGGCGGTGAAGATCCGGAGATGCGTGCGCCAATGCGTTGGGATCGGGTAGCTGAAGGGTGCGAAGATCTCGATTGGACCAAGCACTTGATTGATCTGCGGCAAGCCAATCCAGCGCTTAAAATCGGTGCCACACGTACCATGGCAGCGAAGCAGCTTTTCGCCTTTGAACGCTACACCGAGCAAGTGGCAGAATCAGTATTCGTGATTATTAACCCAAGCGATAACCCCGTGAGCGAAATGCTCTTATTGCGCAATGCCAAACTGATGACCAACCGTGCTATGGATCGTCTATTGAGCAATGAGAATAATCCTATCGAGATGAAAGTAGTAGCCGGCAGTCTGCAGGTGTCTCTTCCCAGCAAAGGCTTCATGGTTCTGAGAGCTAATACTGATGCCGTTAATGGCTATACTACCTTTAAACGCGTTGTTTAAAGCCAGTTTTCCCACGGCAGGCTGACCAGCCCCATAAAGAGCACCCAGCACGAAAAGAAGATTTTCAACTGCCTAGTGGGCATCCAAACCGCTAGGCGCTTGGCGATTGTTCCTCCGACAACAGCGGCTGGCCCGGCAAACAGAATCACATCCCACACCACATTTTGCGCCATGGCATGATGGCCGATACCCGACCACACACTGATGGCAGAAACACAGACCGCCGAGGCCACAGCCATTGTGGCGCTAAAACCGCGCAGCAGTAAGTACAGGGCTAAGATTTCCCCTACCCCAACCGACAGCCATGCGGTGATCATACCGCCGAACAAACCGATAGCAGCTATGGCATAACCATCAACAGGCGTCATCTGGCGCCGGGTGTGTGGGGCGCGAAAACGCAACACACTGAATAACAACAAACTACCAAGTAGCAGTGAAAATACCGCGAATAAATGTTTTAGGTCACCAGGCGCGGTTATCCCCAAGCCATTAATGCCGACCAGGCCCAAGACAGCGAATAGCGCACACAACAGGGTTATTTTGGTAAAACTTGCCCAATCCTCGGCGTGCTGTTCGTTGTTTCGAGCAAAACGTAGCCAAGCGAAGGAACCTGCCGTCATACCAAAACACTGGATCGCAAAAGAGGTACCAACCGACTGGGCATCGCTAAACCCCAGCCATTGAAAGGCAGGAATAAACACCACGCCGCCACCAGCGCCGGTCGAGTTTGCAAAGATGGCGCCGATCAAACCCATACCAGTGAACGGGGCAAATTGATGCAGCCACGTCAAATCACCCGCCGTCATTTGGTGAACTAAAATCACCCAGGCGAAAAAGGGAATGATGTATGAGAAGAACGGCGGTCGCATGATAGCCCCGAAATAGTGTCGGGCTATTTTAGGGCGGTAGACGCTATTGTCTACCCTTTTGGTCCGTCACAGGCCTCGGATTATCGAATCGGGCGAGTTTATTGTGCCGCATCATCGAGGACAACTCATCCACATAGTCCTGACCGCGACTGGAGTACCTCAATAAGGCGTTGACTAGCTCCAACCCAGTAGGCGGCTGCTTGTTTGCGCGCTGCTTGCTGCGCATCTGACGAAACGTCGCGTAGGCGCGATTAGTATTGAGATTGTGCATGTAACTTCGGACCGAATCGACCGGTGTATCGAACTTGCGCACTTCGTGATTGGCATCTGATAGACGCGCGTTTGGAACCAACCCACAACCCTTACGAAAACACCACTGACCAAACAGGTTATTGGCATCAACCGCAAAACGCGACGTGCCATAAGCTGACTCATTGGCCGCCTGAGCCAATGCCAAGGAGGCAGGAATGCTATCTACCCGACGCCACAAAATGGCTAACTGATCGTCAAGTGATGCACCTTCGACATCATATCTATCGAGTAAAGCATCAAGCGCACGTTGTTGTGACGGCGTTAAGCCCTCAGTATTTGCGGCCTGCCGGAGTTGCTGCAATTCAAAACGCTGCACCTTTAACTGACTATTAATGTGGCGAACGATAGGCAGGAGGTAACCAAAAAAAGCCTCTTTGCGGGCCTTACCCGCGGGAAACGCAGAAAAATCCGGAAGTTGCTCAGCGCCTTCTGGCAAAGCAACCACTCGTGGTGCGGTGGGAGCTTCCAAGGGTGATTCAGCAAATAAGCTGTAGGCTGCACCCCAGGCGATCACGCCAACGATGACAAGTGCACTTACCGGGGCTTTCATCAACCAATGCATCCACGCTCCACCCGAGGCCTTACGCCTTCTTCACAAATTCAGATTTGAGTTTCATCGCGCCTATGCCATCAATCTTGCAATCAATATCGTGGTCGCCGTCGATCAAACGAATATTCTTTACTTTAGTACCAACTTTAACCACAAGCGAGGAACCTTTGACTTTTAAGTCTTTAATGACCGTCACCGTATCGCCGTCCTGCAACACATTGCCGTTAGCATCCTTATAAACGGGAGCATCATCGGCACTTGCCTGCTCTACTTCGCTCCACTCGTGAGCACATTCTGGACATACCAGTAAGGTACTATCGTGATAGGTAGATTCTGACTGGCATTTTGGACAGGGAGGAAAATCGCTCATATTGAATCCTAATTAAAATAAAATAATCGGCACGCCGATAATCCAGCCGTGTAAGAACTGACCAAACACGAACCACATCGCCGTTGCTAGTAGTATGGCCAAGACATCTCGGCTATAAGAAATAGCTGGCGCAGGCACAATGTGCCAATCACGCCAAAGCACCGAGCTCACCCAAACAAGGATGGCAATACAAATAATCCATTGATGCAAATAAGCACTGACACTAAGGTGTAACAGCGCCCAAAGGACAATCGCCAATAATAATGGTTGCTTTAACCACGCTTTAAGGTGGGTGCCGGACACCCAACTCGCTGCAACTCCCAAGGCCACAAACCACATCGCGTGACCCATGACAATTCGCCAAGCCGGATTGGGCTGCCAAAGTGTGACAGGTGCTTGGCGTGCGTCGATCAAACCGACGCCGATACTCGCCAGTGCAAGCAAAGTTAAAACGGAGTAAACAGCACGAAAAGGCAGTACACCCCAGCGGGCAATCAGCGCCGCTCGATGAGAGGGAAAATGGCTTCGCAGGGAGTGCAGCGCGATAAAAATGACCAGTCCTACAAGGATGAGCCAGGCCATATAATTTACAGTGGCGTTGGGCAGTAAATACTTTGCAGGACGCTGATGATGCGCACGGTAGAATCGCCATTGAGACGATAATAAATGGTCTGCGCGACTTTGCGTGTCGCCACTAAATCAGCTTTGCGCAACGCCGCTAAATGCTGTGACAGGGCTGATTGACTGATAGGCACTGCCTGGTTGATTTCACTCACTGTCATTTCACCATTAACAAGCAAGCACAAAATCATCAAGCGACTTTGATTAGCCATAGACTTAAGCAGATCTACCGCTTGGGTAGCGTGTTCTTGCATAATTTCTGGAGCTATATCAGCCATATCTAAATACCTTAAATTAGTGAGTCGTATAGTAGCTAAAGCTAATGCTGTTTGCAACGCAAACAACCATCCCCCAGCGTGGGTTGTACACACTACAAAATACCGCTAAAGTGCTTCGTTTTTGCCAATTAAAGAATTAAGGAATACTATGCCTCGCGTTACCGATGATGTCCGCATCAGCGCTATTAAAGAGTTGCTCCCCCCCATTGCACTTCTTGAGCGTTTCCCCCTTGGCGATGAGACAGCCGAGATGATTTTTCAAACCCGTCAGAATATTCACAGTATTTTGCACGGCGAAGACAACCGACTATTGGTGATTGTTGGACCATGCTCAATCCACGACACCGAAGCGGCGATGGACTATGCCCGTCGATTACTCCCCTTGCGCCAGAAGTACCGCGACCAGCTCGAGATCGTCATGCGCGTATACTTTGAAAAACCTCGCACCACGGTTGGCTGGAAAGGCCTAATCAACGATCCCAACTTGGACGGCTCGTTCAATATCAACGAAGGCCTTCGCAAGGCACGCAAATTGTTATTGGATTTGAACAATCTTGGCATGCCCGCCTCGAGCGAGATGCTCGATATGATTACCCCACAATACATCGCAGACTTGTTGAGCTGGGGTGCCATCGGGGCGCGTACGACTGAATCACAAGTGCACCGCGAACTGACCTCTGGTCTGTCATTCCCTGTGGGCTTTAAGAATGGCACCGACGGTACGGTTAAAATTGCCATCGACGCCATTGGTGCGGCCATTGCCCCCCACCACTTTTTATCAGTTAACAAGTTCGGCCACTCGGCCATCGTGTCAACGAGCGGCAACCAAGATTGTCACTTAATCCTGCGCGGCGGCAAAAAGCCCAACTACAGCGCTACCGATGTGGCAGAGTGCAAAGAGGCGCTGCGCGCGGCCCAGTTGCCTGAAAAACTCATGATCGACTTCAGCCACGCCAACAGCAGCAAGCAGTTCAAAAAGCAAATGGACGTTTGTGAGGATGTTTCAGCACAAATCATCGGTGGTGAAAAAGCGATCTGTGGCGTTATGGTGGAAAGCCACATCAATGAAGGTCGGCAAGATCTTGTCGATGGCGTGACTCCCAACTACGGTCAGAGCATCACCGACGCGTGCATCGGATGGGAAGACACCGAAGCCCTACTGGCACAACTGGCCGACGCGGTCGCTAAGCGCGGCTAACACTTCAAGGTAACGCCAAAATACAAAAATGGGATCTTCGGATCCCATTTTTTTTCCATGAATTAATGCTCGATAGAAATAGACTCTCTTAAAAATAATAGCAACGCATTACCCGAAAAGTAGACTGAATACATCAATTGAGACGCGTCAGTGAGAACGCTATAACGAAAAACGGCAGAATTTTGAAGGGAAGCATACTGTATATGCGATCCATGCAAAAATCTGCCGTGACGAAGTTAGAACTTCGAAACAAGCTTCATGGCTTAGATATCATAGCCACGTTCGTCGTGAAGAACCAGATCAAGACCAATGGTCTCTTCCTCTTCATCCACGCGCAAACCAACCATCGCATCAACGACTTTCAGCAGCACATATGACACCACGGCGGTGTAAACAAAGGTCGACACTACACCAATCAACTGAACGGTGAACTGACCACCGATTGAATCGATACCATCGCTAAAGCCATTACCGCTAAAGATACCTAGGTTCTGTGCGCAGAATACACCGGCCAGTAAGGTACCCAAGATACCTCCTACACCGTGCACGGGAAACACGTCCAACGAGTCGTCAATTTTAAGAGTGTTTTTAATCCAGTTAGTGGCAAAGTAACACACTACACCCGCAGACAGACCGATAACCAGTGCCGCCGCAGGGCCGACTGATCCTGACGCGGGAGTAATAGTACCCAAGCCCGCCACCATACCAGTCACGATACCCAGTACTGAGGGCTTGCCGTGGCGAATCCACTCCATGCTCATCCAAGCCAGCGAACCTGCAGCAGCAGAAATATGAGTAACTAGCATAGCCATGGTAGCACTTTCGTTAGCGGCTACCGCTGAACCTGCGTTAAAACCAAACCAGCCTACCCACAGCATACCTGCACCGGTGACAGTCATGGTGAGGTTGTGGGGCAACATCGCGGCGGTGCCAAAGCCTTTGCGGGGGCCCATCACAATGGCTGCAACTAAAGCTGCTACTGCAGCGGTGATGTGAACCACGGTACCACCAGCAAAGTCTTGCAGGCCCATTTGGCGCAACCAACCGCCACCCCAAACCCAGTGACATACGGGTGCATATACTACTAACAGCCAAATGCTTGAGAAAATAAGCATGGCTGAGAAACGCATACGCTCAGCAAAACCGCCCACGATAAGTGCAGGGGTAATCACCGCGAAAGTCATCTGGAAAATAGCAAACAAGGTGGTGGGAATGTCGCCATACACGCTGTCTATAGTAATCGAGGCAAAGAAGATGTTGCCGAAATCGCCAATCCACGCGCCTTGCTCGACACCATCACTACCAAAAGCAATAGTGTAACCCACAGCGAACCACAAGATAGACATCAAACAGGTCAGAGCAAAACACTGCATCAACACTGACAGCACGTTTTTAGAACGCACCAGACCCGCATAAAATAGCGACAGGCCAGGAATGGTCATAAACAATACCAACGCCGTCGCGGTGATCATCCACGCGGTGTTACCGGTATCAATTTGAGCAAAACTAGGCATGGCCACAGCCAATAAAGGCAAAGCCGAGAGCATTTTTTTAATCATAGGTATACCAAATTACAAAGCTTCAGGCCCTGACTCTCCAGTACGAATACGGATAGCCTGTTCTAGAGGTGTGACGAAAATCTTTCCGTCACCGATTTTGCCAGAATTAGCTGTGCTGCTGATGGCTTCAATGACTTGATCTAACAACGCTGCATCAATGGCGATTTCGATTTTCACTTTGGGGATGAAATCAACGACGTACTCGGCGCCGCGGTACAACTCAGTGTGACCTTTTTGACGACCAAAGCCTTTAACTTCTTGCACGGTCATTCCATGAACACCGATGTCCGACAACGCTTGGCGAACATCATCCAACTTAAAGGGTTTAATAATGGCGGTAACCAATTTCATAAACAGTTCCTTAAATTATTTTTTCTTGAAGACCAAAAACATAAAAGGTTTTCAAACCACAGCCGATGACTATACTTGTTCGGCAAGGGGTCGAATTCTGTCATAGTGACAATATCGATACAAGCTGATCATGTCATCTTTTGGCCAGGAGGTAGTCATGAAGTTTAAACAATGCTTTCTGATCGCACTTGGCTGGCTAGCCGTGGCGCTGGGTATCGCCGGTATTCCTCTGCCCGTTCTCCCTACCACTCCATTTTTATTGCTGGCGGCGTGGTGTTTTGCCAAGTCATCGCCACGCTTTCACCGCTGGCTGATTGAACACCCCAAACTTGGCCCCATCGTCAACCCCTGGCGCGAAGGTCGCGGCATTCCGCATCACGTTAAACGACGTATTCTTATTGCCATGTGGCTCAGCATGGGGCTGAGCGCCGCCATCGTCGGCAACCCCCGAGTCGCCATCATGTTGCTAATCAGTGGCATCTGCGTCAGCATCTACATTATTCGCCAACCGGGACTTCAATCACCCTCATCATCGCGATGACTCAATTGCACACGCCACATTGCAGCATACAGTCCATTTCGCTGTAATAATTCGCGATGCGTGCCCTGCTCGACGACTCTGCCTGCTTCAAGCACGACGATGCAATCGGCGTCAATCACCGTCGATAATCGATGAGCAATCACCACACTAGTATGATCGTTCGCCAAGCGTTTGATTTCCGTTAAAACGTCGCGTTCTGCGTGGCTATCTAGTGACGAGGTAGCTTCGTCAAATAACAGAATGGATGGCCTTTTTAATACCGTGCGGGCAATGGCGACGCGTTGCTTCTCGCCACCAGAAAGTTTTAGACCGCGCTCACCTACCCGTGTTTGCAGGCCATCCGGCAGGGACGCAATAAA
Organism: Cellvibrionales bacterium; assembly: GCA_024639455.1. Lineage (GTDB taxonomy): Bacteria > Pseudomonadota > Gammaproteobacteria > Pseudomonadales > JAHEIH01 > JAHEIH01. The sequence continues at coordinate 68,760 of JAHEIH010000003.1, read as the reverse complement.
GGTGCTTAAACTTGCTGTGGCTATGGCCGTTTCTACCTCTTCGTCGCTAGCGTCTGGACGTCCGTAACGAACATTTTCGAGCAAGCTGTCGTTAAAAAGCACAGTATCTTGTGGCACCACACCCATGGCAGCGCGGAGCGATTGCTGGGTGACGTGGCTAATATCCTGGCCATCGATGCGAATCGCCCCACTGTCGGGGCGATAAAAGCCGCATAACAACTTCACGAGGGTGGATTTACCCGCTCCGCTAGGCCCCACCACCGCAAGGGTTTGCCCCCTACCTATGGTAAATGACACGCCGTGAAGGATCGGCCGATCTGAACGATAAGCGAAATCGACACCGTCAAAGCAAATCTCACTATCAGTAAGTTGTAGATCAGCCGCATTGGGTAGATCCTCAATGGCCGGTTGACGAGCCAGCAACTCGAACATCTGCTCAATGTTGGCCATGGCGCCTTTGATTTCTCGATACACAAAGCCCAAAAAATTGAGCGGCACAAACAATTGCACCATAAAAGCATTGATCAACACAAAGTCACCTAAGCTCATGGCTTGCTGCTCCACTTGACCCGCTGCCAGCAAAAGCATCGCCGTCATCGCCGCTGACACAATCAAGGCCTGACCAATATTGAGCGCGAACAGTGACAGTCGATTTTTGCGACGCGCCTGTTCCCAGTCGGCCAGCGCCGAATCATAAAGTTTGGCTTCGTACTCTTCGTTGCCAAAATATTTCACGGTTTCGTAATTCAATAGACTGTCGATAGCCCGCGTATTGGAATTCGAATCAGCGCGATTCATCTCGCGAATGTAACGCGTTCGCCACTCGGTGGTTTTAAAAGAAAAAACCACGTAGGCAACAATGGCCAGCACGGTGACGAGCGCAAATGAGGCGCCGTAATTGAACAGCAGGATGCCACTTACCATGGCGATTTCAAACAAGGTTGGCGCGATATTGAAAACAAAAAAACGCAGCAAAAAACCTACCCCGTTAGTGCCACGCTCGATATCGCGGGAAAGCCCACCAGTGCGTCGGTCTAAGTGAAAATCCAGCTCTAGGGTATGTAAATGGCGAAATACTGCCAGACCCACACGTCTCATCGCGCGCTCTGTCACGCGGCCAAACACGGTATCGCGCAGCTCGGCGAACAGAATGGCACTGAAGCGCGCCATACCGTAAGCAGTTACCAAAGCAGCCGGCAACATCCAAAAACCCACCGCTGTTTGGGTGGGATTATCCAGTCCGTCTACGATGTACTTCAATAGAAAAGGGCCGGCCAGTGTGGCGCCTTTCGCGGCGATCAACAACATCATGGCTAGAGCAACACGACCGCGGTACTCGCTTAAGAATGGCCACAAGTGTTTCAACACTGCCCAGTCAATGGATTTTTTTACATCACTATTCAATTGGGTACCACGCAAAGCAAACTCCTCAAATGACCGCGCTAGTTTGGCGCGGATTTGCTATATTGTGACGTTAATTCCGTAAATGCGAGCACAGCTTGAAAAAATTACCTTCCAAGGCAGATCAGCGCGCCGAAATGGCCAAGCAGATGGGTGACTACATCGCACAGGGTGGTGAAGTTAAACGCGTCCCTAATGGGGTGAGCGGCCGTTTCTCAAACGACGGTCCCTTGCGCAGCCATAGTTCGGTTTTCGAGCCTAAGTCGGCCGAGCGCACCTTCATACCCGAGGTGGTTGCCGCACTGGAAGAACGCAGCAAGCAAATGAAAGCCCCCATGACACCTAAAAAGCGTCATCAAGCCCCTAAAAAAATGCCTATCTATGATGATTTTGGCGAAATCTTGCGCTGGGAGTGGCGCGACTAACGCTTATTGCGATCCATTTTAGCCTTGGTGAACTGGGTGGCCTCCGCTTGCAGAGGATCATCTGGCCAGTAGTGCTTGGGATAGCGCCCTTTCATATCCTTTTTTACATCGTTGTAGGCATTTTGCCAAAAACTACTCAAATCGGCCGTCACCGCCAATGGACGCTGCGCGGGCGATAGCAGATGCAATAACACTTTGACCCGGCCACCGGCCACCGTAGGTGAGTTAGGGCAGCCGAACATTTCCTGCATCCTGACAGCCAATACCGGCTGCTCACCACTGTAGTCAATCATCACCTGACGACCTGTGGGAACGGTGAGATGGCTCGGCGCGAGCTGTTCTAACTGTTGCTGCTGTTGCCAATCAAGGCGTGCTTTAAGTGCACCAAGCACATCCACTTTCTGCAGCGCGGCTAAACTTTTCACCCCAGTAAGATAAGGACCGAGCCAGTCGTCGATAGCACTAAGTAACGCGCTATCGCTCATATCCGGCCATTGCCCCTCATTTGCAACACGCGCTGTAAATAAGCAGCGTTGTTGCCACGCCAACGCAGCGTCGCTCCAAGGTAATAAGCGTAACCCTTTTTGTCGCACGTGATCGATCAATGCCTGCCTGACCAGCAGCGGATCAACATCAGGCAGTGGTTTTGATTCAATAACTAATTCGCCCCAGCGCGTCTCACGCTGCGCTTCAAAACGACCATTTGCTGCATTCCAATGCGCTTTATCGTGGGTTTTAAGACCATCGCTAAGCTCAGCAAATAATGCGTCGGGGGCTAAGGCAGCGGCCAGAAAAATGCTATCGTCGCTGCGGCCTGCAGTACCACCAATGTCAGCGACCACAAGGTAGGGCTGCCCGAACAAGTCATCCTGCGGGTCGAGCCACGCCCCTCGCCCTGACGCCAATTTGTAGTCACCCGTGCCACTGCGCCGTTGCTGTGCAACACGGTCGGGGTAGGCTTGGGCTAACAGCACCGCATGACTCAAACCGAGATCAACATCGCTCGCCCCAAGGCTGGAAAGAAACTGTTTGGCGCGGACTTGCAATCGCTTTGCTTGGCCTTTTCCTTCGTTTAACCAAGCCATTCGCTTATCGATATCTGCCCCAGCATGGCGCAATGGATCGCGATCTTCTAATAGCGCGGCTAATTGTGCGGCCTGTCGTGCCGTGCCCATAGCGTGTCCACGCAACAGCATATGCCCCAGGCGGGGATGGGTAGGAATAGTGGCGAGTTTTTCTCCATGGGGCGTTAAACGGTTGTTGTGGATAGCCTGCAAACGTTCGAGCAGGTCGACCGCGCTGCGACAGGTGCTTGTCGGCGGTGCATCTAACCACAGCAAGTCATCGCAATCGCTGCAACCCCAAGCCAACAGCTGCAGCGCCACTGACGTCAGATCTGCCTGCAGGATTTCAGGTGTATTGAAGTGCGCTAACTGCTGATGCTGTTGCGCTGTCCACAGTCGATAGCAAACACCGGGGGCGGTGCGGCCAGCTCGCCCTGCCCGCTGGGTGGCAGACGCTTGGGATATTCGCTGTGCGTGCAATCGGCTCATACCGGTGCGGGGATCGTACATCGCCACCCTCGCCCAGCCGCTATCAACCACTACATTAACACCATCGATGGTAATACTGGATTCAGCAATATTTGTCGCCAATACAATTTTGCGCTGTCCAGCGGGTGCCGGATGTACAGCTTTGCGCTGCTCTTGCATAGACAACTGGCCGTACAGCGGCACGACATGAATATCGCTATTGCCCTCGTAACGTGCATGCAATCTGGCTTGGCACTGCGCAATTTCCGCTTGGCCGGGTAAAAAAACCAACAGCGACCCCGGGTTGTCAGACAGCGCACGCTGAATCGTGGAGACCACCGCATCAACTAACCCACGGCGCTCAATGACGCCCTCACTAAAGTGAGTTTCTACCGGAAAAGACCGCCCTTCGCTGACCACCACAGGACAATCTAGCAAGCGCTGTAGCGGCTCAACATCGAGCGTCGCTGACATCACCAACAATTTGAGAGGAATGTCCTCTCTAAAAAGCTCTGCACTTTGCATACTCAGCGCAAGGGCCACATCGCTGTCGAGATTACGTTCGTGAAACTCGTCAAAGATCACCAAGCCAACACCTTCAAGACTTGGATCCTCTTGAAGCATACGCAAAAAAACGCCTTCCGTGACCACTTCAAGTCGTGTCCGTGACGATACGGCACTGTCCTGACGCATGCGATAGCCGACCGTCTCACCGCATTGCTCACCGAGCTGCCTGGCCATAAATTCCGCCGCGCCGCGGGCTGCAATCCGCCGTGGCTCAAGCATAATAATTTTTTGACCCGCCAAATCATCCTGTGCCAACAGCGACATGGGCACACGGGTCGTCTTGCCAGCTCCGGGCTCCGCTTGTAACACGCAGCGCGGCACCTCAGCCAAAACAGCCATTAACTGGGGCAATACATCATCTATAGGAAGGTGGCTCATGGCAGCTCGTCACAAAAAACTAGCGCTAGTGTAGCGAAGGTCTACCATGAAGGGGAGTCTCGGTAATGCCAGCAACAAAATTGACTATACTGCAATGAGATCAGGAGGCGCTATGGCAGACACAGTAAGCGTAAAATTTAAGGGCGATATCGCGGTTGATTCGTCATCGGAACAGGTGCTTAATGCTCTGGCACAACTGTTTAAAACCGAACCCTCAAAATTAGAGCACTGGATGAGTGGTCAAGAGGTCACCATAAAACGCGATATCAGTGCTGAACAGGCTCAGAAGTATGTCAATGCCATGGCAAAGGCCGGCGCTATTGCAGTCATAGAGGCACAGACTAAATCACCTTCCGTCGGCACGAGTATCATGGCACCCAATTGGGATGTCGCGGCGGTCGGCAGTAACGTACTTCATCCCGATGAAATTCAATCACTCACGGCGGTCGATGTCGATATCAGCCAATACCGCGCACTGGATAATAGCGAATTGGTTATTGAAGAGGCCGCTATTCTGCCTATCAGCACGCCTGACACCTCAAACTTTGATGTTAAGCCACTGGGCTTATTGGTTGAAGATCAAGAAATCGACCACCCCAGCCCATTAAATCCTGACACCAGTCTGCTCGACGTCCTGCCACTAGGAGAAATTGAAAATCTTGTAAACGATCCTCCACAGAAAACTCCAGACACCAGTCATCTTAGCCTTGAATAGACAATTGTAACAAAAGTGTTGCAAATCAAACACAATTGTAACAATATGTTATTTCAAAAACTTGCCCTTGGTGCACACAATGAAAAGCCCATTTACAGTCCTTATAGTCGAGGACGATCACACAAGTACTGTTGTAGCCTCAACTATGCTTAACCAGCGCGGCTATGACGTAATTTGCGCGAAAAATGGCAGGGATGGCTTAGAAATTGCCCAATCGGCTCGGGTAGATTTGATCATATTAGATCTCAACCTCCCTCTGTTTAGTGGGCAGCAGTTCCTTAATGCGCGCGCACAATGTGAGGTGATGAAACATATTCCCTGTATCGTGACCTCCGCGCATGTCCAATACAACTATATCGATGACGCCAAAAAGCTTGGGGCAAACTACTACTTCACCAAGCCCCTGGATTGGCATCACCTTATAAATAGGGTTGAAGACTTGATGAATAAGCTACCCTCTCCCGACTTGGCTAAGGCAGCTGTCTAACGTAGACTTGCGCCTCTCAAAGGAGGCGCATTATGAACTCAACCACTTCACCTACTTCTCACGTCGGGCTTATTCGACGTCTATTGACGATTGTCTACGATAGCTTTTTGGTCTTTGCCTGCTGTTTACTGACAGGTGGGATTGTAGTGGCCGTGAAGATAGCGTTGACCGATAGCGCAGAAGTGCAAGCTATTCGAGACAGCGGCCAACGCGCCATTAGCGCGCCAGTAGAGAGTGGCGTCCTTTTCTCTGTGGGTCTTCTTACTGTGTTCTTTTTCTATGCTTATTTTTGGCGCAAAACCGGCCAAACATTGGCGATGCAGGCTTGGCGAAGTAAGATCGTCAGTTCAAAAGACGGCGGTGCACCAAGTTGGGCGCAGTGCACAATACGATTTGTGGTCGCGTTTTTCTCTCTTGCTCTTGCCGGTGTGGGATATCTGTGGATGTTGATCGATCGAGACAAAAAAACCTGGCACGACCGAGCCTCTGGCACCGAATTGCAATTACTGCCGAAACCGGACAAGAAAAAATAACCTAGCGGACGCGGCTCAACATCAAACTGCCAATAGCAATACACATCACCGCGGGGACTAGCGTGGCGTAGATGGGAGGCACACCAAACACCAAACTAGCGGGGCCCAGCATATCCTGACTGGTTTGAAAGACGATGCCAAAAATGGCGCCGATAAAAATACGAAAGCCCATTGTCACTGAACGCAAGGGACCAAAGACAAAAGATATAGCCACCAACACCAAGCCAAAGGTGCTCAATGGCTGCAGCATCTTCTTCCAAAACGCCATCACGTATTCGCCATTATTTTGCCCTTGTTCGGCCAAATATTTTGAATACTGCCACAGCCCTGTCATGGGCAAACTTTCAGGACTCATCGCCACCACCGACAATAACTCCGGTGTGACTTCAGTATCCCAACGCAGTACATCGTGGTTGATCACATCGGTGCTATCGCTTTGCAACACGGTTTCGACCACGCCTTCTAACATCCAATGCGGCCCCTGATAGGTGGCGCGATCGCTGTACACCGCTGAGACCATCTGGTTGTCATCGTTGAAGCGGAAATGAGACACGCCGTATAACACACCGTTGGGCTGAACAACCGAAAAGTGCATAAAGGTATTACCCTCTCGGGTCCAAACACCACCGGTGGTCACAAAACCACGATCGCCATAGCGCGCCAATGCCTTGCGGCTTTCTGCCACTTGGTCAGTAACGGGGGCAATATACTGCCCAAGTACCATACCGAACACCATTATCATGCCTACAGGTTTTAACACCGAGACAACAATTCTAAAAATAGACACGCCAGCAGCGCGGATCACTACCAACTCACTGTTCGATGCCAAATTGCCTAGGCCAAATAAACACCCCACCAAACTTGCAAAGGGGATATTTTCATAAACCATGCCGGGAATACGCGTCAATACGTATTGCATGGCTTGCAGCACTTGGTATTGCGCCTCCAGCCGACCCAACTGGTCAATCGTGGTCGACACAAGGTTCAAACCGACGATGACCACCAGGGTCACCACAACAGCACCGAAAATATGTTGAGCAATGTAGCGATTTAAGAGGTTCAAAACAGCCCTCAATTCCTTATTTTGATCACCGTTTGTACAGACGGCGAGACATGTCATTGTCAATTGCAACAACGCTATATAAGCTGTCGCTATTATTACTCAAACATCCGCCAATGTCTTTGGAGAAAATATGGATTTTTCAATCAAGTACACCGACAAATTAGCGACGCAACGCAGCGACTGCCTCGTGGTAGGCGCCTACCAAGGCGGTAAACTAGGGGACCGCGGTGCGCAAGTTGATGCAGCATGTGGCGGCGTGATTAGCGCCGTACTTAAACAGGGTGATTTGAAAGGCAAGCTGGGCGAAAGTCTCATGTTACACGCGCCAGCGGGGTTGAAAGCCAAGCGTGTTTTGCTCGTTGGCCTCGGCGATACAGATAAAGCCATGTCGCCCGTCGACTGTCAAAAACTCTTCACAACCATATTTCAGGTGGTTGGAAAGTCGCCTGCCAAGGATCTTACCGTTTGCCTTGACAGCCTTCAGGTTGAAGACAAAGATGAGGCATGGCAACTGGAACAACTGGGTCGTCAAGGCGAGTACAGCCGATACCAATACACGCATACTAAAAGCGACAAAGAGCGCAAAACTCATTGGGACAATTGCGACGTACTGTGGTACGACAAAGTCTCTCCCGCTCACAAAAACGCTCTCGCCCTCGGCGCTTCCACCGCTCGTGGGGCCAATGCAGCGCGTGAATTAGGAAACTTACCTGGCAATATCTGTACCCCCACCTTTCTAGCGGAGCATGCCGAGGCGTTGAGCAAAGAATTCGACAGCTTAAGCTGCAGTGTGTTGGGTGAGAAAAAAATGGCAACCCTCGGCATGGGGTCGCTACTGTCGGTCGGTCGTGGCAGTGCAGAGGAATCCAAGCTCATCGTACTGGAGTACAAAGGCGCGGCCAAAACCCAGAAACCGGTGGTATTAGTTGGCAAGGGAATCACCTTTGATACCGGCGGTATAAGTTTGAAACCAGGTGCCGCTATGGACGAGATGAAATACGACATGTGCGGCGCTGCCACCGTGCTAGGCACCATGCGGGCTATCGCAGAAATCGCCCCCAAAATCAATGTGGTTGCGGTAGTTGCCGCAGCGGAGAACATGCCAAGCGATTGCGCCACCAAACCTGGTGATATCGTCACGTCTATGTCGGGCAAAACCATCGAAATTCTCAACACTGATGCCGAGGGACGCCTGGTACTTTGCGACGCGCTCACCTATGCAGAACGCTTCAAACCTGCCGCTGTGGTTGATGTTGCCACACTTACTGGCGCGTGTATCGTAGCCTTAGGCAAAGTGGCGACGGGGCTTTACGCCAACCAACAGGGTTTGGCGGACGAACTGCTGGCTGCAGGTGAAGATAGCTTAGACCGCGCCTGGCAAATGCCGCTTTGGAAAGACTACCAATCGCTACTCGACTCCAATTTTGCCGACGTTGCCAATATCGGCGGCCCTCACGGCGGCAGCATTACCGCCGCTTGTTTCTTGTCGCGTTTCGCTGAGAACTACGACTGGGCTCACCTCGATATCGCCGGCACCGCCTGGCATAGCGGCGCCAATAAAGGCGCTACAGGCCGCCCCGTGCCATTGCTAACCCGCTTCATTCTAAAGCGAGCTGACGCATGACGCGGATTGATTTCTACTTGTTAAAAAGCGGCGATCCGCAGGTACGCCTGCAGGTTGCCTGCCGTTTAGTAGAGAAGGCCTATCACCAGCAACACCAAATCTTCATCCACTGCAGCGATGCATCAATCGCTGCTCACGTGGATGAGATGCTGTGGAATTTGCGCGAAACCGCCTTCATTCCTCACGGTAACCTGCATGTCGATGGCGCTGACGACGCCTCGCCAATTTTGATTGGTACCCAGCCCCCAGAGCACAGCAACGATTTAATGATCAACCTCGATCGTGAGATACCCGAGCACTTTGGCCGCTATACAAGGGTGTTAGAACTGGTCTGCCAAGGCGATGATGATTGGGTCGAGATCGGCCGCGCAAACTATCGCGCCTACCGAGATATCGGATACCAGATTCATACCCACAATATCTAGCTGCGTTGAACACTTACCAAACAATGCGAGAGTTTTAGCCTCTCATATGAAACCTAATTCGCGCTAGGCCAACTTGCGTTTAGCATAGATGTCGTAACGAATCGATTTGCCGACAATCTGGTGTGAGGGTTGGCGATTGGCTAGCAACGGCGCCTTGCTGGGACGTTTGACAACCACCCTTGCACAGTCCATCGCCAAAGCGGCGTCCAACAAACCATCAGCGTCTGGGTCGTCGCCCACCACCGAGTGAAAAAAACGCATATCCTTTTTTACTAGCGCAGATTTTTGGCGCTCGGGAAACATCGGGTCGAGGTAGACAACGTCTATCAAATGGGCAGGTGTCAAGCCGTCCAATACGCTGCCGTAGGCCACAGTCATTTGATTGGCAATACGAGCCACCTCCCCATTAGCAGCGGCTTGCGCTCGCGCTAGGCCATCGGCTAGTAGGGCAAAAACTACTGGTGAACGCTCCAGCATATCTACTTGGCATCCCAGACTCGCGAGAGCGAAGGCATCGCGCCCCAGCCCCGCGGTAGCATCGAGAATTCGCGGCGTGACGCCCTTGTTGAGCCCAACTGCCTTGGCGATATCCTGGCCTTTGCCACCGCCGAATTTGCGCCGGTGATCTACCGCACCGGCGGCAAAATCAACCAACAGGGGATTTTCCTTGCCGCTGGGGTGGGCAAGTTGTACGAGTTCGGGGGCAAATTGCAGCACAAATTCTGCCGCAGTATCCAAGCGACCTTGCGAGCAAAGGCGTTGCCTGGTTTGTTCGGCTAGCGAAGCATCGGCGCCCACTGCCACTTCAAGCGCAACAGAACTAACGGACAAAGGCGAGGCCTACCCCATCGCGCTGCTCGTGTACCACGCGCATTTTAACTGGCTCCTGGTTGATCGCCCCGGTATAGCGTTTGATGCGGACCATCAATTCGGTGCCAACGGGTGGCTTGGGATAAATCCCAGTGAGTACGAAAAGACCGCCTTCTGAAAGGTCACGTGCCTTGACTTCGTAAATCCCCAAGCTGGGATGATGGATCTCTACTAGTGCCTCTGAAGAGGTACGTGGGTGAATACGGTGCTCTAACATGTCAGTTCCCTTGCTCATTATCTCGAGCGGCAATTTCCTCGCGCACCTGCGCGTACCAACCCGATGGATCATCGATTTCGCCATCTTCTCGCAGGGAGGGATAATCGACATTGTTTACCAAACAGAAGTGTTTGATTTTAGGATGCGCCCACTCAAAAAACAATTTTTCCATTTCTTCAGGTAGCATACGGCTCTCATCGTACATACCAGCACGCAAGCGCTGGTATGACGCCTCGCTCAAAATAATCCCTGCCGCTACCGATACGTTAAACGACTCTACCATACCTAACATGGGTACAGTAATCTCATAATCTGTCAGCGCAATACCATCGTCACTCACCCCTTCCCGCTCGGCGCCCATCACAATAGCTGTTGGTTTGGTGAAGTCGATGTCCCGAAAATCCACCGCTCGCGGTGAAAGATTGGCGGCGACAATTTGAAACCCTTGCTGTTTGAGTGGCGTTAGTGCCTGGCTAATGCTGTCATAGCGCCTTACGTTTACCCATTGGTGGCTGCCTTTTGCTGTACCACGAAAAGCGCGGTACTCGTCCGCCGGCACCATCGCGTGCATGGTACTTATGCCGACAGCATCACAATTGCGCACAATAGCAGATAGATTGCGGCCTTTATGAACGTAGTCGGTTACCACGGTTAGATCGGGCTGACGCCTTGCCAACACTTCACGCAAACGCGCGATTCTCTCTGGGGTCATAGGAATCTCCTCTGCGGCCCATTATAGGCCAAACCGCATCACGCTAAAAACCCCTTAGCCGCGCACTCGACACACAGGTATAATGCTACTTTTAAGGAGCACACCATGCCAGGGATAGACATCCAATACCAAGACCACGTCGCCGTTCTCACGCTCAACAACCCCGAGCGCCACAACGCGCTGGGTAAAACCGATATCGATGCCGCCGTTGACGCCATCCGCGAAGCGCAAAAACGCGCCCGCGTCTTGCTGGTCACAGGTGCGGGAGTAAGCACCTTCTGCGCCGGAGCCCTGCTCACTGATATGCAATCTGGCACACTTAATCCCGATGCCTTCGAGCGCGTGACCAATGCCCTGTTCGCCTGCCCCATTCCAACCGTTGCAGCACTCAACGGCAACGCCTTTGGCGGAGGTGTAGAACTGGCGTTGTGTTGTGATTTTCGCTTCGCGCGCGAAGGTATTCGACTGCAAGTACCGGCCGCAAGTATTGGTATTTGTTACCCCGCTAACGGTATCCGCCGGCTGGTGGCCACCCTGGGGCTAGACACCGCCAAACATCTATTGCTCAATGGCGCTGCCATCGAAGGCGATGCACTGCGCTACAGCGGCGCCATCGAACAGGTGTTCCCGGCAGATCAGTTGATCCATGCGGCTTGGCAGCGCGCTCAACAACTCGCACAACAGGCGCCGTTGGCGATGCAAGGCATGAAAGAACTGCTCAACCGGGCGGCGGTCGATGAATGGGATGACATGCGTTACAAAGAAATCAGCAAACGCTGCATGCTGTCGGAAGATTTAATGGAAGGGCTCGCAGCCAAAAAAGAGAAACGCACCCCAACGTTCAAGGGAAAATAACAACAAATATGGCGAGATTGGCAATATGTTACCCTTTTTGTGCTTCTTATACTGTTGAAGTGCTCAAACCATAAGGACTAACCATGAATAAAACCACTAGCTTTGCGATCATCGTCGTATTAGCGCTGGCCGTTGGCTTTTACCGGATCAATACCGCCACGCCGCCAGACTCAGCGCCTGCAGATACTACCTTGCAATCAGGCATTTACGTCGACAACATCGACCCAAACTACCGAGCGCAAGACGATTTCTACCGCTACACCAACGGCAAGTGGTTAGACGCTACAGAGATCCCTGCCGACAAATCTAACTACGGTATCTTCACCGTGTTGGCGGATAAGGCTCGCGAAGACGTGCAAAAGATCATCGAGAACGCCGGCCAATCGGATAAGCCAGAAGCCAAAAAACTGGCAGACCTCTACGCCAGCTTCATGGACACCGCCACCGTTGAAGCCCGCGGCATTGCTGTCATTGAGCCACTCTTAGCAGAAATTGACGCCATCGGAGATCTGGACGGCTTAGCGGCTTACTTTGGCGGCGCACTGCGCAATGGCATCGCCGGTCCCTTCTCGTTCTACATTAACAACGATTCGAAACAGCCCGATCGATACCTGAGCTATTTCTACCAAGCAGGCCTAGGCTTGCCCGACCGCGATTACTATTTCCGCGATGATGAAAAATCGACCGCCACCCGCGCAGAATACGTTGACCACATTGCCAAAATGTATCAACTGGCCGGTTGGGAAAACGGCGCCGCCAATGCACAGACGCTAATGGCAATGGAAACCGCTATCGCCGAGGGCCACTGGACGCGAGTTGAACGTCGTGATCGCGACAAGACCTACAACCTGCATACCCAAGAAAGCCTTATCGAACTGGCTCCAGGCATGAACTGGAAAGCCGCAATAGCAGCAGCAGGCATGGCCGATCAAAGTGAATTCGTGATTCGAAACCCCAGCTACTTTACGCATTTAGCGCAGTTACTGACTAAATACAACCTTGAAGACTGGAAAACCTATGCCCGCTGGCAGGTATTGAACAACTATGCCTCCGTATTACCCGAGGCCATTGACGCCCAAAACTTTGCCTTCTATGGCACGGTATTGAAAGGTACCGAAGCCCAAGAAGCGCGTTGGAAGCGCGCTGTAAATACCGTTAACGGCGTACTCGGCGAGCAGGTGGGTCAAATATACGTGGCCGAACACTTCCCCCCCGCCGCTAAAGCGCGCATGGTTGAACTGGTTGAAAACCTGCGTGTGGCCTACCGCCAGAGCATTGTTGAGCTGGAGTGGATGGGTGAAGAGACGAAACTAAAAGCCATCGAGAAACTGGAAAAATTCCGTCCCAAAATTGGCTACCCCGACAAGTGGAAGAGCTACGATGCGCTTGAAATTGCCGCCGATGATTTGTTCGGCAACACCCTGCGTGCCAACCGCTTTGAATTCGACCGTGAAGTGGCAAAACTAGGCGCTCCGGTGAATCGAGACGAGTGGTTCATGACGCCCCAAACCGTTAATGCCTACTACAACCCCGGCATGAACGAAATCGTTTTCCCCGCAGCCATTTTACAACCGCCCTTCTTTGACTTGAACGCTGATGATGCCGTCAACTACGGTGCCATTGGTGGTGTTATCGGCCACGAAATGGGTCACGGCTTTGACGATCAAGGCGCCAAATCAGACGGCGACGGTGTGCTGCAAAACTGGTGGACCGAGCAGGACTTAACAGAGTTCAAAGCCCGCACCCAACAGTTGGTTGAACAATACAACGAATTTACCGTGCTGGACGACGAGCATGTTAACGGTGAGCTAACCCTAGGCGAAAACATCGGCGACCTGGGTGGACTGAGCATCGCTTACAAGGCCTACCAATTGTCGCTGGGCGGTCACGCCCCCGCCGCCATGGATGGCTTTAGCGGCGATCAGCGCTTCTTTCTTGGCTGGAGCCAAGTGTGGGCGCGTAAATATCGCGACGAGGCGTTACTGCAACGCCTTATCACCGATCCCCACTCGCCCAGCGAATTCCGTGCTAATGGCGTCGTGCGCAACATGCCAGAGTTTTACCGCGCCTTTGATGTTAAAGAGGGTGACAAGCTATTCCTGCCCGCCGAGCAACGAGTCAAGATCTGGTAGCCACCATCCAGCTTAAAAAAACGCCCCACTCGGGGCGTTTTTCGTTTACGGCTAACGCTTATGACGTGGCCAATTCCTTCAGGAAAGGCTGCTTATAAAGCCGTTTTCCCGTCGCCTTATAGAGAGCATTCGCCACCGCTGCAAAGGTAGGCGGAAATGGTGGCTCGCCTAAACCGGTGGGGTAAATACCGTTATCGACAAAATGAACATCGACCTCATACGGCGCATCGCTCATGCGAATCATGCGATAGGTATCAAGGTTTTGATGTTGCGGCTGGCCGTCGACGAAGGTCATCTCACCGAACAGGGCATTGCCAATAGCATCAACCACCCCACCCTGCGCCATGCTCACAGCCGCATCGTGGTTGACCACGGTACCGCAGTCTACAGCACTCACAACCTTATTGAAGACGGGTTTACCGTCGACCATATCCAGATCAATAACTGTCGCCGCATAGGAGGCATGGCAGAAGTAGGCGGCAACACCCATTTTTTTACTGCTGGAATCCCAACCCGACTTTTCACGCACCAGTTTCAACACACCAGCATAGCGATCCGCATCGTAGTCATTCTTTTCGCCAACAGGTGAAGCCTTAGCGCGGGACAAAAGCTCCAGTCGAAGATCGATCGGGTCCTGGCCCATCGCCTCTGCGATCTCATCCAAGAAAGACTGCTCGGCCGCGGCCATGAAGTTGGATCTTGGCGCGCGGAAAGCCCCAGTGGTGACGTTGGAGTCCAACGCTGCACCCTCTGCAAGGTAATTATCGACCGCACCGGCGGGGAAACGGTTGGCAAACAATGGCGCCTCAGGCGCACCCACCGCCTTCACATGGTAGGCCGTTAACTGATTATTGGCGTCTAGCGCAGCGCGTAACAAAACCCGATAAGTGGGGCGATAGATCCCCGTGGTCATGTCATCTTCTCGGCTGTAGGTTAGCAAGACGGGCTTCTTAACATGCTGCGAAATCAATGCTGCTTCCACCGCGAAGTGTGGATAGGCTCGACGGCCAAAACCACCGCCCATGCGGGTCATATTGAAAGTAATGTTGTCTTTAGAAATACCTAAACGCTGAGCCACGGTATCGTGAACAAATTGTGGGCCTTGGTGTGGACCGCTCAAATGTACTTTATCGCCCTGCACGTCGGCGAAAAAGTTCATCGGTTCCATACAGTTATGGGCCAGGTACGGCGCGTGGTATGTCCGCTCGATCACTTTGGCCGCGTCGGCAAAGGCTTGTTCTGGGTTACCATCACGACGGGCTGGCTCAAGCTTACTAGCCAGCAAGTTACCCATCGCCGCGTTGTGTCCCTCGGTACTTTCAAGGCCGGCGGGTACAAAGCGCTTACCACTTCTAAAACCACCAAACTCAACCACAGTATCCGGCAGCTCTTTCCAGGTGGCGACGAGTTGTTTCTTGGCCTTCATCAGCTGCCAGGTAGAGTCCCCTACCAACACCACCAACTCGAGAAAGGCGTTGGTATCGAAATAATTTTGCACGTAGCCATCAAGATAGGTCTTGATCGCAAAAACATCTCGCACCCCTGGAAGTTTACTCACTGAATTGGCATCAAAACTGTCCAACGTTAAACCAAACGCCGGCGGATGAACGATCACTGCGTGCATCATGCCTTTCACACGCTGATCAATACCAAACATAGGCTGACCGGTGACCAATTCGTTACCTAACAAGTTCTTGCGTGAACTACCGATGATCGAGTAGTTGGCGGCATTCTTAAAAACCACTTCCTTCGGCACCGACTCCATCGCAGCGGCCGCCGCCATGTCGCCATAGCTAGCGCGCTTACCACTTGGGTGACTCAACACCCCTGCAGCGGTTTCAACCGCTTCTAATGGAACACCCCAAGCCTTTGCCGCCGCGCT
Organism: Cellvibrionales bacterium; assembly: GCA_024639455.1. Lineage (GTDB taxonomy): Bacteria > Pseudomonadota > Gammaproteobacteria > Pseudomonadales > JAHEIH01 > JAHEIH01. The sequence continues at coordinate 52,942 of JAHEIH010000003.1, read as the reverse complement.
GCGCAGCATGTGCCGCGCCGAAGCACCGGCCATACGCAGCGTATCAAAATTGTTATTGATCGAGCGACTGCCGCCGCTGAACTGGAAGTTGTAGTCCTTCAGTACAAAGGGCGCCATCTCGGTGCGAACATCTTTCCAATCGGCATCGAGCTCTTCGGCGGCAATCATCGGAAATGAGGTCATCAAGCCTTGGCCGAACTCGGGGTTTTGCACTCTCACTAATACCGCCCCCGAGGGATCTATCGACAAAAAGGCATTAAATTCGAACCAATGATCGGGTGCGTTGACAGCGTCTTTTGCCAACGATTGTGGCGCAGCGAATAAGCTGAAATTAATCATCAACCCACCACCGGCGGCAGAAGCTTTTAGGAAGGAACGACGTCCAATCGATGTTTTAAACATGGCTAAGCTCTCCTGCTAAACGTTCTTTGCGGCGGTTTTGATGGCCGCTCGGATTCGCGTGTAAGTGCCACAGCGGCAGATATTGCCTTGCATAAAGGCATCGATATCGGCGTCACTAGGATTGGGGGTTTGCGCAAGCAGTGCCGCGGCCGACATCATTTGGCCGGGCTGACAATAACCACACTGTGCCACGTCGTGCTCTAACCATGCCTGTTGCACAGGGTGCAGATCAGCGGCGTTATAGGCTAAACCCTCAATGGTGGTCACCGGCATATCACCGAGCGCCGAGATGGGCAGCTGGCAAGAGCGAACAGCCGCGCCATTCACGTGAACAGTACACGCGCCACAGGCACCTGCGCCGCAACCATATTTAGTACCCACGTAGTTCAATTCATCGCGCAACACCCACAACAAAGGCGTGTCAGCGTCAACATCGACCGACACCGATCGATTGTTTACTGTTAGTTGGAACGTTGCCATGGAAGACCTCTTATTATTAATGACCAGAGATATCTTATCACATTTTGAAAAGGGGTATTGTATGACAAATTATGTGGCACTTATGAGCAGTATTCATAAATGCCACAATGAATACTAACGCTTCGCGGTGGGCTTCTTCTTGTCGCGCATTTGCTTTAAGCGACGCTCTTTAGCCGCCTTTTGAGAATTAGCCGGAGCCTTCTTGCTCGCAAAGGGGTTTTCCGAGCCTTTAAACTCAATACGCATCGGCGTTCCCGACAACTTGAGTTCACGGCGGAAGACTTTTTCCAAGTAGCGTTTATAAGCCTCTGGGACTTTATCGATTTGATTACCGTGAATCACGATAATTGGCGGGTTGTGACCACCAGCGTGGGCATAGCGCAATTTAATGCGGCGACCATTAATGCTGGGTGGCTGATGCTCAAAGATGGCGCCTTCCAAGATTTGGGTCAGCTTGTGGGTACCAAATCGCGCCGTAGCAGAACGGAAGGCCTCGTCGATAGACTTGTAAAGCACCCCTACCCCAGAACCATGCAGTGCGGAAATAAAGTGAATGTCAGCGTAGTTGGCAAAAACCAAACGGCGCTCGATGTCGGCTTTGATGCGGCCACGTTGATACTCGTCTAAGCCATCCCATTTATTGATAGCAATAACCAAGCCTCGGCCATTCTCGATGGCGAAACCCAGCATGTGTAGATCTTGATCTACTAGCCCCTCACGGGCATCCATCACCACCACCACGACATTGGCATCTTGTACCGCCTGAAGGGTTTTAATGATGGAGAACTTTTCCACCGTCTCTTTGACGTTCTTACGACGGCGAACACCGGCGGTATCGATAATGGTATAGGGCTGTTCGTTGCGCTCGTAATCGATATAGATACTGTCGCGAGTAGTACCAGGCATATCGAACACCACCACTCTGTCCTCGCCCAGCAAACGATTCACCAGGGTAGATTTACCGACGTTGGGGCGGCCAATAATCGCCATTTTGATACGGTCGTCGCGGCTTGCTTCTTCCTCTGGATCGATCTCGGGAAAATCGTGCAACGCCTCTTTCATCAACGGGCGAATGCCCGTGCCCTGAGCAGCGGCAATCGGAAAGACCGCTTCCACACCCATAGCATAAAAGTCAGCCAGGGCCTGATTAGGATCTACACCATCGGTTTTATTCACTACCAAGAAAAAGGGCTTTTCTTGGCGGCGCAAGCGCTGTGCAATCTCTTGATCAACACCCGTCATTCCCTCGCGGCCGTCCACCAGAAAGAATACGGCATCAGCCTCGTCGATAGCCTGATAGCTCTGGTTCGCCATCATTTCATCAATGCCGGTTTCGCCGCCAAGAATACCGCCGGTGTCGACCAACAAGAAACGCTTGCCGTCGTATTCCGCCTCACCGTATTTACGATCGCGGGTCAGGCCAGAATAGTCCGCCACCAGTGCATCGCGGGTACGCGTCAAGCGATTAAAAAGGGTCGATTTACCCACATTAGGGCGACCAACCAGAGCGATCACAGGTAACATAAAATAATTCTTTCCGTCGATTACTTAACTTTCAAGGCCGCCAAACGACCGCTATTGCCGAATACATACAACACGTCGCCATCGACAAGCATGGGGGCACGCACGCCATCACCATCAATGCGAATGCGACCAGCCATGTGGCCGTCGACCTGTGACAGAAAGTGCACGTAGCCTTCGAAATCACCTACCACAACGTAGGAACTGATCGCCGCCGGGTCTGATAATCGACGACGCGCCAACTCAGTACGCTGCCAGCGAATATCACCGTTGGCTTCAGCTAGAGCGATGACCGAACCTTCGGCATCACTGATGTATATATTGCCGAAGCCGTTGGCGAGGCCGTTGTAACTGGACGCCGGCTCAGACCAAATAACACGGCCATTGCTGGGCTCAATCGCCATGGCGTTGCCCTGGTAACTCGCCGCATAGACCAAATCGTTGCGGTACAACAGACTGCCGTCGATGTCGACGATACGATCAAGTTCCGAGCGCCCCTTGGGGATAGCCACACGGCGTTCCCAACGGATTTTGCCGTCGTTAGCGTCCAGGGCTACCGCTTTACCACTAGAGAAACCGGCGACTACAGTATCGTTGATCAGTAAGGGCGTGCTCACCGAGCGCATGGTCAGTACCGGCACGGTAGTAGCGAATTCCCACTTTTCTTCGCCACTGCTGGCATCTAAGCCGATCAGTCGACCATCGAGGGTTTGTACCACGGCGACAGATGCATTAGCCGCCACAGGTGACAAAACTTCAGCACCGACATTGTGGCGCCAAACCTCACTACCGTTATCACTGTTGAGAGCAATGACATCACCCGTTACCGCGGCCACGAATAGGCGACTATCCGCCACACTCACACCGCCTGACAACTCAGTGTCGAGATCAAGCGACCACACGCGGCGACCTTTGGTTTTATTCAGGGCCACGACATCTCCGCTGTTGGCAGCGGCATAGATCAGACCACCAGACACCACCGGCTGCAAGCGGTTGTAGATATCGCCTTGACCATTGCCTACGTTTTCACTCCACAGCGTCTTCAAGGTGACTTCGGCCTTGAAGTCAATCAATTCGGCTGGTGGCAAGACTTTCTCATCGTTGCTACTACAGGCAATCAACATGCTCGCTAAGGCGAGCAGGACAAGGCGTTTAATAGCCATTAGGCATTGTCTCCAGAATTGGTTGAGGCAAGCGACTCAATTTTTATGCGTAGCAAGGGGCTTGGGCGCAACATGTCATCACTAGCAACCAAACTTTGTGCTTCTTCGTAGGCCGCCGCCGCAGCGCTACTATCTCCTTGGGCAGCCAAAACATCACCACGCAATTCAGCAGCTTGTGCGGCATATTGCTGCATATCACCCGCCAGTGAGCTTAGCGCCGCGCTGTAGTTCTGCTGTGAAAATTGCACCTTGGCAAAGCGCAAATTAACCAGGGCAGCCATCTCTGCGCCGAGTTTTTGGCCTTGTAATTTAAGCAACTCTGCAGCCGCCTTGTCGAAATCACCGCTGTCCATCGCCAAACGGGCGCTGGCTAAAGCTGCCAACTGATCGTAGCCTGTGCCAGCAAATTGCTCGCTCAGCCGACCTACCAAGGTACCCGCCGTAGCACGCTGACTCTCGCTCAGGTTGGGCGCAGACATCAACGCCAACAATTCTTGATAGATCGAAGAAGCGGCCTCTTTCTCTGCTTGCTGCTGGTCTTGCCAGAAACGCCAGCCAAACGAAACAGCCACCGCCAAGGCAATGGCAATGATGGTGCTAGTACCGTTTTCCTGCCACCAACGTTTGAGGGCTTCTACCTGTTCTTCATCAGTGCGATAGTCTTCCAAAATATTCTCCGTTATTGCTGTGCCAGCAAGGCTTGCAGGGCATTTGCCATATTTTCACGCGACACGGTTTGCTGCTCTAGCGAGGCGTCACGTAAAGGTTTAATTAATACAGTATTGTCAGCCAGTTCGCGCTCGCCGACAATCACCGCGAAGCGCGCACCACTTTTGTCGGCGCGCTTCATTTGGCTCTTAAAGGAGCCACCACCACAGTTGGCGACACATTGTACGCCAGGCAGGGCTTGGCGCAAACCTTCAACCAACGCCATTAATTGAACGCCTACCTTGTCATCGGGTAACATCACGAATACATCTGGGCCCGCATCGACGTTATCGGGGTAGGCATTGAGGGTTTCTAACAACAAGGTGCAGCGCTCAATTCCCATGGCAAAACCCACCGCGGGGGTATCTCGTCCGCCCAACTGTTTCACCAAACCATCGTAGCGACCACCGGCACACACCGTACCTTGCGCGCCTAGTTGATCAGTCACCCATTCGAACACGGTGTTGCAGTAGTAATCTAAGCCACGCACGAGGCGTTGGTTAATTTCATACGACACACCGCAGGCGTCCAGTATGTCACACACACCTTGAAAATGAGCCATGCTTTCAGCATCGATATAATCGTGTAATTTGGGCGCATCATCCAGCAGAGCCTGGGTATTGGGGTCTTTGCTATCAAGGATGCGCAACGGGTTACTTTCGAGGCGACGTTGGCTATCTTCATCGAGCTCTGACTTGCGGTTAGAAAGGTATTCCACCAGCGCCGCACCGTAGTCTCGGCGATTAACAGCGCTACCAATGGTGTTTAACTGTAAGGTTAAATGCTCGCCGATGCCCAGTTCGCGCCAAAACCGCGCCGAGATCAAAATCACTTCGGCGTCGATATCAGGCCCCTGCATACCAAACGTTTCAACACCGAGTTGGTGAAACTGTCGCAGGCGGCCTTTTTGGGGGCGTTCGTAACGGAACATGGGGCCCATGTACCACAAACGTTGGGTTTGATTGTAAAGCAAGCCGTGCTCTTCACATGCGCGCACACAGCAAGCGGTACCTTCAGGGCGCAGCGTAAGGCTGTCGCCGTTGCGGTCGTCGAAGGTATACATTTCTTTTTCAACGATATCTGTCACCTCGCCGATCGAGCGTTTAAACAACTCAGTGCGCTCAAGCACGGGGAAGCGAATTTCGTCGTAATTATAGCTGGTCAAGATGCGCGCCAGCGTCGATTCAAGGTATTGCCAGCGCACAGTTTGGCCAGGCAAATTGTCGTTCATGCCACGGATGGCGGTAATTTTTGCCACGTTAATTTTTCCGGTTTATTGCTTCGCGATGAGGTCTTTGTCGGCGGCTTCTTTTTCCGCGACGCGCTGGCGAATCATACTTTCAAGACGATCCACCAAGCCATCATTGACCTGTTTAGTATTGGGTTTACCGTCGACGTATATCAAGTTATTGGGGGTTCCACCGGTCAAGCCGATATCGGCTTCACGGGCTTCGCCCGGGCCGTTAACCACACAACCAATCACCGCCACGTCGAGGGTGGTATTGACGTCATCCAAGCGCGACTCCAACTCATTCATGGTTTTCACCACATCGAAGTTTTGTCTTGAACAACTGGGACAGGCAATAAAGTTAATGCCTTTGGTGCGCAATTTAAGACTGCGCAAAATATCGAAACCTACTTTGATTTCTTGCACTGGATCGGCCGCCAACGACACGCGCAAGGTGTCGCCAATACCATCCATAAGTAACATACCAAGACCGACTGAAGACTTAACCGTACCCGAGCGAAGACCACCTGCCTCGGTGATACCAAGGTGGAGAGGCTGTTCAATTTGACTAGCAATTTGACGGTAGGCCGCCACGGTCATGAAAACATCCGACGCTTTCAAACTGAGTTTGAAATCGGGAAAATTCATGCGATCTAAAATGTCGATATGGCGCATCGCCGACTCCACCAATGCCGCCGGTGTCGGCTCGCCGTATTTTTTCTGTAGATCCTTTTCCAAAGAGCCTGCATTAACACCAATGCGGATGGGAATGCCGCGGTGACGAGCGGCTTCAACCACTTCGCGCACACGATCCTCACGGCCAATATTGCCCGGATTAATGCGTAGGCAGTCAACACCGTATTCGGCAACTTTAAGGGCAATTTTGTAATCAAAGTGGATGTCCGCCACCAACGGTACAGGCGACTGCTGTTTGATCAGTTTAAAGGCCTCGGCAGCCTCCATAGAGGGCACTGAAACACGCACGATGTCAGCACCGACGTCCGCCAAAGCTTGAATCTGGCCCACGGTTGCCGCCACATCACAGGTCTCGGTATTGGTCATACTCTGTACTGAAATGGGGGCGTCGCCACCCACAGGCACGTTGCCCACCATGATTTGACGTGATTTTCGACGCGTAATCGGCGAAGTAAACTGCATAATTCTCTCGTTTAAGGTACTGTAATTTCCGCATAGCCGTTGCGGGCATAGCTATAATTCAACGGGCGCCCATTGTAACTCAAAGCAACGCCACGGCCATCACCAATGATGACACTAAAAGGCGCATCGCCGTCCAAACTCAGCTGGCGCCCCTCTCGCACCAAGTCGGCGAACAAGCGCTCGCCACTGGCGTCGCGTACTTCGATCCAGCTATCGCCGCTAAGTTCAAAATTCAATCGATCACGCAGAACAACGGGTTCACTGTCAGCCGCGGCATCAGGAACCCTTTCAGAAGGAACAACATCACCCACCGACACCTTTTCCTGATCTTGCCCCGGCGCATTCACACCCGCCTCGCGGGTGGCTTCACTTTCTGGATCAACCAATGCTGGCACTGGCTGCTCCTCAGGCAATTTCAACAGCGCTGGCTGGCTTGCCGTGGCTGGTTCACTGGTAAAAAACTTCTCTAACAACCCGAGTTGCACTACTACACCGACCAAACCAACCAACAGCGCCAGCACTAACAATACGCTAAGTACGAATTTGACGCCTTTACGTGAGCCCTTGCTTGCCATAACGACATGGGTCTTCGCCAAACGCGCTGGCTTTTTCACGACGTGCCCGGCCACCTTCGTTTCTGCGGGTGCATAGCGGCTATTGAAAATACTAACAATATGTTCAGCATCCAAGCCCAGGTGCTCAGCATAGCGGCGAATATAGCCACGTACGAAAGTCGTGCCCTTGAGCACATCGTCAAACCGGTCTTCCTCGATGGCGCGCAGGTTCGACAGCAAAATATGTAATGAATCGCTGACGTCTTCCAAGCTCAGACCCTTGGCTTCACGACCTGCCTTTAGCAGCTCGCCTGGCGTGGGTGGTACTTCGGTGATGTTGTCATCACTCATCTTTGTTGTCCTTTTTTGTTATTTTTAGATGGGGTTAATGGCCGTTCTGATATTCGCGATACTCCACTGAATTACCAAACAAGCTGGATAATTTTATAGCCATCGAGGCAGCGTCGTTTTGCCTACCCTGAGCTTCGGCTATTTTAATACCTAACAGCAAACTCGCGGCACTCTCGCTACTGCTCATATTGAGACGCTGCCAATAGTTGTAAGCCATGCTGATGCTACCAGCGTCGTAGTGCATCAGACTGGTGTAATACAGAGCTACCGGATGCAAGCGATTGAAGCGCAACACCTTAGCAAAGAGGTCAGCTGCCGCCGCGCTATCGTCTAATTCGCGTTTGCACACGGCCAATGACACCATCGCGTCAGTTCTGTTTTCATAGAGAACATCATCCACGACGCGCTGAAACTGCGAGGCGGCATCGGCAAAGCGTTGCTGCGACAGCAAGAAAGAGGCGTAGTTGTTGCGATAGCGCGAATTATTCGGCTCGCGACTGAGTGACTTTTGAAAATAGTCATCGGCCAAGGCCATTTCGTCGGTTGCCATGAACATCAAGGCCAACGCATCGTGGACTTCGGCAGACTCAGGAGCCATCTTCAAGGCATCGCGCAAATGAAAACGCGCGCGTTCAAAATTGCCGTTTTGAATGTAGCTCTTACCAAGCTGAATTTTTTTATGAAGAACTTCTGGGTTAGTTGGCTCGTTAGTTTTTACGTTACTGGCACCACCACACGCCACCAATCCAGCGATTAATAGCAACATCGCGGCTTTGCGCAGCACAGGCGTGAAGCGCTTAGTCATTGATAATGCGAACCACCTGTTCATCATTATTCTTTCCCAGTTGTTGTTTGTAGCGCTCACTGCGGCGCGTCTTATCTTGGAAGTTACCCACTAACTGACCACATGCCCCGTCGATATCTTCGCCACGAGTTTTACGCACTGTGACCACAAATCCAGCTTTGGTCAACGATTCCCAAAAGCGCTGCACCGCATTGCGACTGGGGCGTTCGTAACCTGAGCCAGGAAACGGGTTAAAGGGTATCAGATTGATCTTACAAGGGAAATCCGCAAGTAATTGCGCTAACTCACGCGCGTGAGCAGGTTGATCATTAACACCAGCTATTAAGGTGTACTCAACAGTTACTACTCGGCGGGTATCACTTTGACCACCGATGTATTCGTAGGCAGAACGCAGTAGTTCCGCAATGGGGTATTTCTTGTTGATGGGTACCAACTGGTTGCGCAATTCATCATTGGGCGCATGCAGTGAAATCGCCAATGAGGCTTCTGACACCGCAGCCAATTTATCCAGCGCGGGTACTACGCCCGATGTCGACAAGGTCACTCGGCGTTTAGAAATACCATAGGCGTTGTCATCCATCATTAATATCATGGCGTCGACGACATTGTCGAAATTAAGGAGCGGTTCGCCCATTCCCATCATGACGACATTGGTCACGGCGCGACCTTTGGTCGTACCGAAACTATTAAAAGAATTATTAGCCAACCATACTTGGCCAATGATTTCAGCGGCACTCAGGTCGCGTTGAAAGCCCTGTTTGCCGGTAGAACAGAAACTGCAATCTAAGCTACAACCCACCTGAGACGACACACACAAAGTGCCGCGTTCACCCTCGGGAATGTAGACGGTCTCAACCATGCTATTTTCACCAACGCGGATAACCCATTTACGGGTACCGTCTTTAGAATCGGCTTGAGATAGCATTTCAGGGGGGCGAATTTCAGCGACATCGGCGAGTTTCTCGCGGAGTGCTTTGGACACGTCCGTCATGGCGTCAAAATCAATCACACCGCGGTGGTGGACCCACTTCAACACCTGACGGGCACGGAAAGGTTTTTCGCCGAGATCCGCGAAGAAGGCTTCCATTTTCGCTGGGCTTAATCCCAGCAAGTTGACCTTAGCAGTACTCACCGAAAAACCTCACTCGACATTAACCGCGCGGGCAAATCTCGTTATCAGCAAAGAAGTAAGCAACTTCGCGCGCAGCAGAGGTGGTTGAATCTGAACCATGCACAGCGTTAGCGTCGATAGACTCAGCGAAGTCAGCGCGGATGGTGCCGGCTTCCGCTTCTTTAGGGTTAGTAGCACCCATCAGTTCGCGGTTTTTCAGAACAGCATTCTCGCCTTCCAACACTTGCACAGTCACAGGACCAGAGGTCATGAAATCAACGAGGGCACCAAAGAAAGGGCGCTCTTTGTGCTCAGCGTAGAAGCCTTCAGCTTGCTCGCGAGACAGGTGCAACATTTTAGAAGCAACGATTTGCAGACCCGCTTTTTCGAAGCGGCTGTAGATTTCGCCGATAACATTTTTTGCAACTGCGTCGGGTTTAACGATTGAAAGCGTACGTTCGATGGCCATGTAAGTTGTCTCCAAGCCTAGAAGTTAAAAAACACTACCGCTTTTGGCGGGCTTTAAAAGGCGGCAATTTTACGCGACTCAGGCCGTATTAGCAAAGCCTAAACTTACAAAATCAGTTTTATTTTCACTCCTTCAAGGCACCACGATTAACGCTTTTGCGTGTTACAATTCACCACAACAAAACCTAGCCTTGGAGCGTGCATTGCGAATCTTGTTGGCCCCAATGGAAGGGGTAGTCGATCACACTATGCGTGACATGCTGACAACCTTTGGCGGCATTGACCGCTGCGTCACTGAATTCGTCCGGGTCACCAGCACCCTACTCCCCAAAAAAACCTACCTGAGGCTTTGCCCAGAATTAGCCAATGGTTGCAAGACGCCTGTCGGCACACCTGTTTATGTGCAACTTTTGGGTAGTGACCCTGACTGCATGGCCGCCAATGCGGTGCGCGCCGCCGAAATGGGCGCACTCGGGATCGATCTCAACTTCGGTTGCCCCGCCAAAACAGTGAATAATAGTGACGGAGGCGCCGCCCTTCTGCGCACGCCAGAGCGCCTCTATAACGTTGTCAGCGCCATTCGCCGCGCCGTGCCAAACCATGTCCCGGTGACCGCCAAAATGCGCCTTGGCTATGCCGATAAATTATTGGCCATGGAAAATGCCCTAGCCTGTAACGATGGTGGCGCGACAGAATTAGTGGTGCACGCCCGCACCAAAACGGACGGCTACAAGCCCCCTGCGTACTGGGAAGATTTAGCCGCCTTGCGCAACGCCATAGACATCCCTTTGATTGCCAACGGCGAAGTGTGGACCCCAGAACAATTTCATCGCTGTCGTGAAGTCAGCGGCTGCGAAGACGTCATGATTGGCCGCGGCATGGTGGCCAACCCTGGATTAGCGTCGCAAATTGTTCATGGCGGCGAACGCATGGCATGGCGTGACATCATTCCCTTACTTATTCGATTTCAAGAATACACCATAGACACCTACGAACCGCGCTATACCGCCAACCGGATGAAACAATGGTTGAATTATCTGACAAGCAACTATACTGAGGCAGTTACGTTATTCGAACAAATAAGAAAGATTCGAGATGGCCAACAGGTACTCGGCATGCTTTGGAAAGAGTCGACTTTATTCTAATAAACCGAATATAAATGCCTTTTTAATTTCGATTTTAGCGAAAGTTTTAGCTAGCAATATTTAGTTTAGATGTTTATTATTTAAGGAATTACTAATATGTCTCAGCAACAGGACGATGCAATGAACATTCTTGCCAGCGATATATCCGTCAAAGACGTCACTTGTGATCATGACCATCGAGCCAGCTGTAGCAATTGTCGCCTTGGCAGTCTGTGTCTCCCCATCGCCGTCAGCACTGAAGATATTGAGCAAATCGATAACATCGTATTGCGCTCGCGTCCCATTGACAAAGGACACCACCTGTTTAATCAAGGCGACAATTTCAAATCCATCTTTGCCGTTCGCTCAGGCACAATCAAAACCTACAGTCTATCCCCCAGTGGCAAAGAGCAAATCAATGGTTTTTACATGCCTGGCGAAATTTTCGGCATGGACGGTATTTCTGACTTTTCTCACGCCAGCTCGGCGGTCGCTCTAGAGCGCAGCGCGGTATGCGAAATCCCTTATGACTCGCTAGGCATACTCAGCAACGAATTGCCCTCACTGCAACGCCACTTCATGCAGCTAATGAGCCGAGAAATAGCCAACGACCAAAGACTGATTAGTTGGTTGGGTAAAAACTCCGCCGATGAGCGGATCGCCGCTTTGATACTGAGCCTCTCAGCTCGCAACGTACGCCGCAAGTTTTCCGCGACAGAATTTAGATTGCCCATGTCGCGCACCGATATTGCCAACTACCTTGGCCTGACCATCGAAACAGTGAGCCGTATTTTATCGAAATTCTCGAAGCAAGGCGTCATCGAGCTACAAAACAAAGAACTCAAAATTAGCGACATGGAAAAAATTCGTGAAATCGCCGGTATTAAATAGCAACAACATCGGTCGGTTTGATATGCGTCAAGTCGACCACGCGTTTCAGCTTTTACAATCCATTTGCTCAAATTTCTAAATCTGTCTGAGGAAAGACAATGTTCAAATACCTGATCAGTATTTTACTTAGTCCTAAGTCGACGTGGGATAACGTCGCCAAAATGCCTAATGATGCTGCCGACCTCGGCATGATCTACAGCGTGTTATTGGCCATCATTCCCGCCGCCGCTTTTTATTATGGCACTACCCAAGTGGGATGGACGGTGGGCGACGGCCTACCCACAAAACTGACCACAGAAAGCGCTAACCGCATGATTCCACTTTTCTACTTCGCTCAAGTTGGCGCCATTTTCGGTATTGGTTGGTTCATTCACTGGATGTCGGCGACTTACGGCGCAGACTCATCATTGACCAAGGGTGTTCGTATCGCCGGCTTAACGGCGACCCCCTTATTCCTGGCGGGAATAGTGGGCATCACCCCCCAATTAATTGTCGATTTTACCGTCGGCATTATCGCAGTTAGCTGGTCAACCTACCTGCTCTACATCGGCATCCCCCGCGTGATGCAAATCCCCGAAGAGCGTGGCTTCTTGTTTTCAAGCGCCATTATTGCTGTGTGCTTAGTGGCCATCGTGGTCATTCTCGGCGCGTCAGTGATCCTCTGGGATATGGGCGCCGCTCCCGCGTTTACAGATTAATTTTACAACTAGGACATCACTCATGAGTCATACGCCTATTGAACATCCAGAATACAGCATGGATGTGGTGAAGAAATTCGCCATCATGACTGTAGTTTGGGGCATTGTGGGCATGTTTGTCGGTGTTTTCATCGCCGCTGAACTTGTCTGGCCCGACATCAACATGCACCTGCAATGGTTCCACTTCGGTCGCCTGCGTCCGCTGCATACCAACGCGGTCATTTTCGCCTTCGGCGGCTGCGCCCTGATGGCCACCTCGCTATATATCGTTCAGCGCACATGCTACGCCCGCTTGCTTTCCGACAAATTGGCGAGTTTCGTATTTTGGGGCTGGCAACTTGTCATTGTACTAGCCGCTATCACTCTTCCCCTAGGCTACACCAGCACAAAGGAATACGCCGAATTGGAATGGCCCATCGATATTTTGATCACTGTGGTTTGGGTGGCTTACGCGATCTTGTTCTTTGGCACCATTGCCAAGCGCAAAACCAGCCACATTTATGTAGCCAACTGGTTCTTTGGCGCGTTCATTGTGACCGTTGCCGTGCTGCACCTTATTAACAGTGCCGCACTCCCCGTCAGCATGTGGAAATCTTACTCGGCCTATGCTGGTGCGACTGACGCGATGATCCAGTGGTGGTATGGCCACAATGCCGTTGGCTTCTTCCTCACCGCCGGTTTTTTGGGCATGATGTACTACTTCGTTCCCAAGCAAGCTGAACGCCCTGTTTACAGCTATCGTCTGTCTATCGTGCACTTTTGGGCGTTAGTTGGCGTCTATATTTGGGCCGGCCCTCACCACCTTCACTACACAGCTCTTCCCGACTGGACGCAAAGCTTAGGTATGATCATGTCTCTCATCCTGTTGGCTCCCAGCTGGGGTGGCATGATCAACGGTATGATGACCTTATCAGGCGCCTGGCACAAACTGCGCACCGACCCTGTGTTGCGTTTCTTGGTGGTGTCGCTGTCCTTCTATGGCATGTCGACTTTCGAAGGCCCCATGATGTCAATCAAAACCGTTAACGCCATGTCGCACTATACCGACTGGACGATTGGTCACGTGCACTCTGGCGCGCTCGGTTGGGTAGCCATGATCAGTATCGGCTCTATTTATCACTTGATCCCCGTGTTATTCAACAAAGATGGCATGTACAGCGTTCGCCTGATCAATATCCACTTCTGGATGTCGACCATTGGCACCGTGCTTTACATTGCAGCCCTGTGGGTGAACGGCATTCTGCAAGGTTTGATGTGGCGCGCGTACAACTCCGACGGCACCTTGACCTACAGCTTTGTGGAATCAGTGGAAGCCAGTTATCCCGGTTACATCGTACGTTTTATTGGTGGCGCAATTTTCTTGGGCGGTATGTTCCTGATGGCCTACAACGTGTGGAAAACCATCCAACAAGAAGAAAAATCTAGCGACACCCTGGTTGTGAAAGGAGCCGCCTAATGAATCACGAATTCGTCGAAAAGAACCTCCCCTTGATGGTCGTGCTCATTGTATTTGCAATCAGCTTTGGTTTCTTGGTTGAGATTGTTCCGCTATTTTTTAGCAAGCAAACCAATGAACCTATCCAAGGCCTGAAACCTTTGACCGCACTGCAATTAGAAGGTCGTGATATTTACATTCGCGAGGGTTGCAACACCTGCCACTCGCAGATGATTCGCCCCTTCCGTGCTGAAACCGAGCGCTATGGCCATTATTCTGTGGCGGGCGAATCCGTCTATGACCACCCCTTCCTGTGGGGTTCAAAACGCACCGGGCCGGATCTTGCTCGCGTCGGTGGCCGCTATTCTGATGAGTGGCACAAGGCACACTTGTACAACCCTCGCGACGTGGTACCTGAGTCAAATATGCCGGCTTTCCCTTGGTTGTTTGAGCAACGTGTTAACGCTGAGGACACACCTAAGAAAATTGCTACCTTGCAAACACTTGGCGTGCCTTACACCGATGAAGACATCGCTAGCGCCAGCGACTCCGTCATGATCAATGGCCAACCCGCGTATGAAATCGACGCGTTGGTCGCCTACCTGCAGAACCTTGGTCTGCTGCTGAAATACAAGCGATAACACTATGGATCTAGATATCAACATTTTTCGTTCGCTGGCCACGGTTCTCGCCTTTCTAGCCTTCATGGCTATTTTTTGGTGGACCTACAGCGGCAAACGTAAACAATCTTTTGATGATGCGGCCAACATTCCTTTTCGTGAAGTCTTAAAGGGCGATCCGGAAGCGAAACAGGCCGAGCAACAACGAGGAAACGAGCATGACTAGTTTTTGGAGTGGTTGGGTTATTGTATTGACCACCGTTAGCATTGCGCTGGTCACATGGGTCTTATTTGCCAATCGTAAGACTGAAGTTCGCGATGAAAATGACCGCACGACAGGTCATGTCTACGACGGTATCGAAGAATACGACAATCCCCTGCCTGCGTGGTGGTTCAAAATGTTTGTACTGACCATCATTTTCGGCATCGGCTACCTCATTGCCTTCCCCGGTATGGGTAATTTCAAAGGCGTATTAGGCTGGACATCGGTAGGCCAGTGGCAAAGTGAAATGGACTACGCCAACGAGCGCTTGCAGCCTATATTGGAAGGCTATGCGGCGACAGACATGGATGAACTGGCGTCAAACGCTGCTGCCATGAAAATGGGGGCACGAATCTTTGCTAACAACTGTGCTCAATGCCACGGTTCGGACGCCCGCGGTGCCTATGGTTTCCCCAATTTGACGGATAGCGACTGGCTTTACGGCAGCGACCAGCAGACCCTAATGACAACCATTTTGCACGGTCGTCAAGCCGCCATGCCTCCGTGGCAAACTATTCTAGGTGATGAGGGCATCAAGAATGTCGCTGCCTACGTGATCAGTCTTTCTGGTCGCCAAGCCGACCCAGAGCGCGTGGCTGCAGGCCAACCACAATACATGGCGATGTGTGTGGCGTGTCACGGTCCAGACGGGACGGGTAACAAGTTCATGGGAGCGCCCAACTTGACCGACAACGTGTGGCTCTATGGCGGTTCACCCGCCATGATCGCACACACCCTTCGCGCAGGCCGCAATGGCCGCATGCCCGCCTTCAAGGATCTCCTGCAAGAACCAAAGATCCATGTGGTAGCCGCTTATGTTAAGAGCCTAAGCAACAAGTAATCTTTAACGTGTCGGGGGCGGTATTTATCGCTCCCAACACTCTCGATGAAAGCAGCGAAAGGACAATTCACGTGTCTGACAAAATCCCTCTGCATGATGTTTCCGAGTTCGCCCCCGCCGAAGTCAGCGAGGTCGACCTTTATCAAAAGCGCGAAAAAATTTACACCCGAAAAATTGAAGGTTTCTTCCAGCGTGTACGATTATTTACTGGCTGGCCGCTTCTTCTTGGCTACTTTTTGCTGCCTTGGATCCATTGGGGAGAGCGCCAATCGGTACTGTTTGACCTGCCAGCGCGAAAGTTTCACATTCTCGGCCTGACCTTCTGGCCACAAGACTTAAGTATGCTAGCATGGGTGCTGATTATCGCCGCGTGGTCGTTATTTTTCGTCACCGTGTGGGCGGGGCGTGTATGGTGTGGATACACCTGTCCTCAGACCGTGTGGACCAGTATTTTCATGTGGGCCGAGCAGTTTTCAGAAGGTACGCGTAACCAGCGTATCAAGTTGGATAAATCGCCATTGAGTTTCAACAAAGCGTGGCGTAAATCTCTGAAACACGTCATGTGGATGGGCTTCGCCGCCCTGACCGGGGTGACCTTCATTGGTTACTTTACCCCGATTCGCGAATTGATCCCTGATCTGTTGGGCCTGCAAGCCAACATGTGGGCAGTAGCGTTTACGATTTTCTTCACCTTGGCGACCTACATTAACGCCGGCTACATGCGTGAACAGGTGTGTTTGTACATGTGCCCCTACGCGCGTTTCCAGTCGGTGATGTTCGACGCCGACACGCTGACTGTGAGTTACGACACGGCCCGCGGTGAACCGCGCGGTGCGCGCAAACGCCATGCATCCAAGCCCGAGGACAAGGGCGACTGTATCGATTGTGAACTGTGTGTACAGGTTTGCCCCACTGGCATCGACATTCGCAACGGCATGCAATATGAGTGCATTACCTGTGCACTGTGTATCGACGCCTGTAACTCAGTCATGGACAAAATGGGTTACGACAAGGGCCTTATTCGCTACACCAGTGAAAACGCTCTTAACGGCAAAGAGGTGCACTGGTTAAGGCCACGGTTAATTGGTTACGCGGTGGGCATTTTGGTGATGGTAGTCGCCTTTGGTGCCCGTATTTATCTGCGCACTCCACTGGAGGTCGATGCCATTCGCGACCGCAACAGCCTATACACCACCAACAATATGGGGATGATCGAAAACATCTACACCCTTAAGATCATCAACATGGATGACCACGCCCACCGCTTTGTCGTCAGTGCCAGCGGCATCAAAGAATTAGCCATTAGCGGCAACAATACCATCGAGGCACCGGCAGGTGAAATCGTCGAGTTACCACTGCGCTTGGAAGCCGATCCCGCCTACCTTCGCGAGACCTCGACCGAAATTGAGTTCTCAGTCAGCAGCGAATCTGGTAATTTATCAGCGACATCAGAAAGCCGTTTCTTAGGCCCAAGGACAATGTAATGCAGCAAGAATCAGCCCCCTGGTACAAGCACTTTTGGCCATGGTTCATCATTTGTTTGATGGGCACCGCGATGACTGCCAGTCTGATTACGGTCTATATCGCCATCGATGGCAGTGACGATGTGGTGAGCGACACTTACTACAAAGATGGCTTGGCGATAAATCAGTTACTCGACCAAGACAAATTGGCTTATGACCTGGGCTTTTCAGCCCAGGTCACATTGGGAAGCGACGCCACTGTGGCCGTATTGAAAAGTCACGGGGCGCTTCCAGAGCAAGTCGTTTTGAAATTGCTACACCCCGCCAGTGACGAACTCGATCAAAACGTGTTTCTATTCCACGAAGGCAACGGCCACTATCGTGGCGCCGGCACCCTGCCCGACCAGCGCTATTATGTGCAGCTTATGGGGAGTGACAATGGCCAACCTTGGCGCTTATCGGGTGAATACCGACCCGGCCTCGCGGTGCTGTCACTGTAATAGGCACTCATGACCCACTGCTACCACTGCAACGATGTCATTCCCAATAACGTATCGATCGCCGCCCATATCGACGGTAAAGATCGCCCGATGTGCTGCTACGGATGCAAAGCCGTAGCAGAAACCATTGCCGACGCGGGCTTGAAGCAGTATTACCAATACCGTACCGCACCCGCCACCAAAGCGTCCCAAGAACAACGTGAAGACTTTGCGCTTTACGATCAAAGCGCCTTTAATCGCGAATTCGTGAAGACTGAAGCTAACGGTGTGCAGTGCGCTGACATTCTGATCGATGGCGTTAGCTGTGCGGCCTGCACCTGGCTTATTGAAAACGCCCTACAGTCCGAAACTGGCTTAAACGATGTGCACCTCAACCTACAGGACAAACGCTTGCGGGTGCGCTGGGACAACTCTAAGACACAATTATCTGCCTTGGTGAGCAAGGTCGCCGCGCTGGGCTACAGCCCCAAGCCCTATCTTGCCGACACTTTAAAAGACAGCCAACGCCATGAGGACCGTCTCTTTCTAAAACGCTTGGGGGTCGCCTTTATCGGCATGATGCAAGTCGGCATGTTCGCCATAGGACTGCATGCCGGTGACGTTAGCGACATCTCCGTGGAGTATCGAGACTACCTGCGGTGGGTGAGTGCACTGGTGGCCACCCCGGTGGTGTTTTACGCCGCCGGCCCCTTCTTCAGCAACGCCTGGCGCAGCTTACTGGCTACATCGGCGGGGATGGATCTTCCTGTCAGCATCGCCATCGGTATCGCCTATCTACTTAGCATGGTAGCGACGATTAGCGGCACCGGGGCGGTGTACTTTGATTCCATCATCATGTTTACCTTTTTGTTGCTGCTGGGTCGCTATCTTGAAATGCGTGCCCGCCACCAATTGGGTGATCCGGCGACAGCCCTAAGGGCGATACTCCCGCGCAGTGCTAGCGTTTTGAGAGGTGAAGGTTCGCAACAAACACACGTCGCCACCGCCTTGGCCGATATCGCTGTGGGTGATCGAATCTTGATTAAACCCGGTGAGGTCATAGCGGTTGACGGCATCGTGACGGATGGGCAGTCGAGTATCGACGAATCCACCTTCACCGGCGAGTCGCTGCCACAATCCAAGGACCTGGGCGATTCCGTACTCAGCGGCACCATTAACATTGAGTCTCCCCTGCAAATTGAGGTCAGCCACAGCCTAGACAATTCCCGCTTACACGCGGTGTACGATATGTTGGTGACCGCCCAGGCCAACAAACCCAAGATTGCCGCTTTTGCCGATGCTCTGGCAGTCAAATTCGTTACCACGATATTACTACTGGCCAGCATCACAGCCGCCTATTGGTACAGTGTGGCACCGCAAGACGCGGTGTGGATCGGCCTTTCCGTATTGGTTGTTAGCTGCCCCTGCGCGTTGTCACTGGCCACACCAACAGCACTTACCGCCGCCGTCACCCGCTTAAAATCGATCGGCATGCTGGTGGTAGCGGGTGATGTGATCGAAAAATTCAAACACATCGACACGGTCATTTTCGACAAAACTGGAACGTTGACCAGCGGCCATATCCAGCTGACCCGCTGCGTGACGCAGGCAGAACTCGACGAAGGCACCTGTCTAGCGCTCGCTTGCGCGATGGAGCGCGACAGCGAGCACCCCATTGCCAAAGCATTTCACCACATCAGTCACCAAACCCTCGTCCTAGAAAAGCGGCGTAATGTGCCCGGTAGTGGTGTTGAGGCCACCCTGGATGGCCACGTGTACCGATTGGGTCAGTCGGTATTTTGCTGCGGTAGCGAACAAACCCCACCCGTCAATGGACAATGGGTTTGCCTCGCCCGCGATGGCGAACTACTGGCGTGGTTTTGTCTCAACGACAGCCTACGCGGTCAAGCCGCCGCTACTGTAAAAGCCTTACAAAAACGCGGTTTACGGGTCGATATACTCAGTGGAGACAGCGACAGTACTGTATCCAACGTCGCCAGTGAACTAGGCATTGAACACTGGCGCGCACGGGTTAGCCCAGAGGATAAGCTTACCTACCTGCGAGACCTACAAGCGCACGGCAAACGGGTACTTATGGTGGGCGATGGTATCAACGATGTCGGTGTGCTGGCGGGGGCTGATTTATCGGTGGCCATGGGGATGGCCAGCGAATTAGCTAAAACCAACGCCGACCTCATACTGCTCAACCCAGACCTTCGCACCCTCGACAGTGCCATAGCAACGGCAGCCCGCTGCCATATGGTTATCATGCAAAACATCGGCTGGGCTCTACTGTACAATGCTTGCGCCATCCCCCTCGCCATGATGGGCTTGGTGCTTCCCTACCAAGCCGCCATCGGCATGTCGCTCAGTTCGTTGGTGGTGGTGATTAATGCATTAAGATTCAAGGGTAAACAATGAACAGTCTTTATCTTCTCATTCCGATCGCCATCCTGTTTGCCATTGTGGTGATCGTGTTGTTGTTTTGGTCTATCAACAGTGGCCAATACGACGATCTAGACAACGAGGCGAGTCGTATTTTGTTCGACGATGACAAAACTGGCAACGACAAGGATACTCAACAATGATCGAAGGATTCGCCGCCGCGATTCTGATGGGTTTAGCGGGCAGTGGGCACTGCATGGGCATGTGTGGCGGTATCGCAGCGGCACTTGGCCAACAACAATCGACGGCGTGGCGGATTACGCTGTTTAACCTTAGCCGTGTCGCTAGCTATGCCATCATTGCAGGGCTATTGGGGGGAGGTATTGCCGCTATCGGCGGCGATCTAAAATCGCTCATGCCCGCCATGCGTTTGTTTGCCGGTGTATTGCTGATTGCCATGGGTTTATACATGCTAGATTGGTGGCGCGGTATTCAAATCCTCGAGCGGGGCGGCGCTATTGTATGGCGCGGACTGCAACCCATAAGTCGGCGCTTAATGGGGCAGCGTACCTTGTGGAGCACCGTGGCTCTTGGCTTATTGTGGGGCTTTCTTCCCTGCGGATTGGTGTATTCCGCGCTCAGCTGGGCTATTGCCTATAGTGGCGACAGTCATGCCGCTTGGTTGATGCTGGGCTTTGGTATCGGCACCCTGCCCTCCATGCTTGCTGCCAGCTTTAGCGGCGCGTGGCTACAACGTTTGTTTAGACAACGCACAACCAGATTTGTGGTGGCGATCAGCATAATGTTATTTGGGCTTTGGACGGCAACCATGCCTATGATGAAAATGCTGGCGATGGGCCATTAAGCGCCACCACTCTATCGGCCGCCGCCAGACAGTCGGGACGGTGCGCCACCATCAAAATGCTCAACCCTAAGTCCGGATCTCGCAGCGCTGCCATCAGCCTTTTTTCGGCGGCTACATCCAGATGACTCGTGGCCTCATCAAGTAACAACACCCTCGGTTTTCGATACAGCGCCCTGGCGATTTGTACGCGTTGATTCTGACCAGCACTCAAGGCGTGACCGTATTCGCCGACCACGGTCTCCAGCCCCATGGGAAGATCTGTCAGTAGACTATCGACCCCTGCAATGCGGCAAACCTGCTGCAACCATTGTGGATCCAGCGACGCACTAAAGCTGCAAATGTTGTCCCGCAGACTACCACTGAGCAAACTATCACCCTGCAATACAGCCGCCACCTCATGCCGAGGGCACGCCCAACGGATACACCCTGCCTCGGTCTCTAAACCGAGTAATTGACGCATCAACGTCGACTTACCGCCGCCGCTTCTGCCCGCAATAGCCACGCATTCTCCTTCGAGAAGCTCCAACGCAAACGAAGGCTGAGATACCTGCAATAACGCGGATTGCGGGTGATCAAACAAATAACAATCACCCTGTCGCTCGGTCAGGGCGATATCTTCCAACCGCTCGCGGTACATTGGCAGCATCCGCAGCGTAATCAGTGCACTGATCAAGCCTTGGCTAGCGGTACTAAAACGCCCCTTATAGGCCAAAAAGGCAAATAACATGCCCACGGTGAGTTGATCCGCCATCACCGCTTGCGCCGCTAAGTATATTAGTAGGATGTGCTCTCCCCCCTGCACGCCGCGCACAATAGTGTCTAGACGAAGCTGCCAGAGTTTAGCCTGCACATCAGCACCATTGAAGTCTTGCAGTTTTTCACACCACTGGGCGCTGCGTTCTAGGCGCCAGCCCAACTGAGCAATTGTTTGTATATGGGTCACACTTTCAATGAAATGGCCGTCCAACTCCGCCCTATCCTGAATGGCACGTTGCTGGGCGCGGCGTATCCACCAACTACAAGCCCACACGAGCCCCATAGAGACCCCACTGGTTAATATAACCACCGAACTCAATAATGGGCTGTAAGCGAACATCGCAAGCATTGAGGCCAGTGCCAGCAAGCCATCAACTAGACTTATCGCCAATTGCTGGCTAAGCACCTCTCTGAAATAATCAATGGCATTGAAGCGTGATTGGACATCGCCGATATGCCGTGCGCTAAAAAATCTAAGCGGCAATGCCATCAAGTGATGAAAAAGACGTTGGCCGAATTGCAATTGCAGAGCAGCGGCAAACCTTAATACCGCGGTATCACGCACATATTGTAAGGCGGTTTGGAATACCAATAGCAACCCAAAGCCTAACGCAAGACTCGTTAATAAGGTGTGGTCTACACGAAGTACAACATCGTCAACCACCGTTTGAATATACAACGGAGACAGTAACAAGCAGGCCTGCAGGATAATCGACAACGCGACCAGCGCACCTACCTGAGAAGCCACTGTGGTGCTATATAGCAATCGTCTTATGGTTAAACGCGGAGGCTTGGGCGTCTCGACTGCTGCGACTTCCGCCTCAAGCAGCATAGCAATACCGGTAAAGTGGCGCGATACTTCTGCACGCGACAGCCACCGTTCACCGCGACCTGGATCATGAATGACATAACGCCCGAAACGCTTGCCGACAAATACCACGAAATGGTTAAAATCCCAGTGCAACACGACCGGGCCTTTCGCACGTGACAACTGCGTCAAATCTATGCTGTAAACTTGACCACGCAAGCCACATTGCAGAGCAATGGCGCGAAGCTGTTTAATAGAAGCGCCCCGCCCAGCATTACCAAAGCGCTCGCGAAGCTGTTTTAAATTGATGTGAATGCCGTGATAGGCATTACACATAGCCAAACAAGCCAGCCCACACTCCCCAGCTTCTGCCTGCCAAATGATGGGCACTCGGCGTGTTCGGCGAAACCGCCACATCCCGTGGCTAGTTAGGATCCCTTCCATGGGACACCTCTAATCTATTAGATAATTTTAGCGAAAATACCGCCAACAAAGGCCAATCCAGCCACACTGTGCAGAGCATTCACCGCAGGGACACGCTCGGTTTGGCTAGCTAACTGCGCACTGATAAAGCGCAGATTGGCCGGTAAGGGCAGTAAAAAAATTATTATCCCCACCGATAGCGCGACATCTGACCAATCCTGCTGCTGAATATTGATAAAGGTATTAGCACCCACCAAGCTCAACATGGCTAACACCATCGTGAACACCCATACGTTGATTTTGTCCATTTTTGCTTCCTTTTAGTATTAGATGGGTCCGCCATGCGGACCCACAAGGTCTTAAGGCATGTTGTAGTAGTCGTAAATTTCGCCACCAAGCCAGGTACCCAAGGTCTGAGCGCCGAAGAAATTCGCCGTTTCATAAGACGCTTTAAACATGGTCGCTGCTGCGCCAAAGGTCGTGAAATACTGCACCCAACCACCTGCTACTTGATCCATTACTGAGTCGTCTAACAGGTTCATTTCAATCGTTAAATCATCCATGATTTAATCCTCTTTATTGTGCCCCAGCGGAATTGCTAGAACACTTTTAGTATCGGTAAGCCACGCTCAACACGCCACTGAACCGAATGCCAGAATCAACTAAAAAACGTTAACAAGCCCTGGCGATTATTGATGTTTAACTTTCGGTATATGTTGGAACAATGAAATTTCACTGTGCGCTCCTCAATACACAAATTTCGCGCGATCACTTTATTGGGGCGCCCCAACAACAACTCTCCAAACACCTGTGATTCGCGCGGTGATAACATACGACTTAACTCCATAACAACATTTTGCATAGCTGATCTCCATATCTAGCTATAGGGACGTGGAACCTCCACGCAATGAATAGAGCGGCTCAAACAGCCACTCAACGAAAGACCGACGACTCAACACCACATCGGCCTCAAAACTCATACCTGTTTTCAGTTGGTAATGCCGGCCGTGAGCAAGCACTGTTTCATCATCTAATGACACCTTGGCCGTATAGAAAAACTCGCCGCGTGTATCCGCATCTGGCGTATCGTTTAACTGATGGATGACACCGCGATGTATACCGTACTTCTGATAGGGGAAGGCGTTATATCGCAGTTCCACCGACTGCCCCTGAGTAACGAAGCCCGCGGCGTGAACAGGTATTTTCATCACGCCAATGAGGCTGGATCCATGTGGAAGAAGATTGATCAATGCCTGACCAAGGCTCACTTCGTCACCCGTATGTACGGCGACACTATCAACCACACCCGATTGTGACGCTATAACAGCCTGAAAACCCTGTTGCTGAAGCTCGATGCGACGCTGTTCAATAGCCGATTGTTCTAGCTCGTTGCGGATTTGTGCCATATCCGTTTCGGTCTGAACCGCCTGACGCTGCTGTTCAAGTGACAAGCGTTGACTGTGCTCGTTCGAAAGGTCGGTTTGTAACGTGATCATTTGTAGGCGAACATGATGAATCTTTTCTTGCAGATCGAGCAGCGATGCCTCTGCCACGTGCCCTTGATTAAAGAGCTTTGCCGCACGCTCATACTGGGCATTGGCCATTTCCAAGATACGCTGACGGTCTTGATAAGCCTGCTGCATCAGCGAAATTTTCTTATCTGAAGCGTCTAGCTGGTTCTGTACGATGAGCGTTTTTTTCGATTCCAGTTCAACTTCGCGTTTATGTTGCTCGACCAGCGTCGCCTGCTGCTTGTTTAACAAGTGCTGCTGAAGATCCACCACCGAGGCACCATCGGCCAAAAACTTCATGGGCGTTACCAGCATTAACACATCGCCAGCCTGCACCTCATCACCCGCGGTGACATATTGCTCAATAATGCGACCGTTAGTAGGCGCGCGGTGAGTCATCACGCCACTACTGGGCTCAACCCAACCACGCACGGTCTGATAGCGCACATAGTGGTGATTGATCAGCCAAGCGGTTGCCACAAGTGAAATAACGATAAAAAAGATTACCGCGAAGGCATAATTCGCTTTAAGCGGCGTGTAAAAGGGTTTTACCCGCCCCTGTTGGGCGAAGAGAACGGCTTCCTGCCGATAAATTGATGAGTTATTCATAGCATCCTTGCTGTCATTAACGGATATAACGTGTTGAATAAATTGTAGTTAAGATCTACGAAGTTTTTATACGTTTCTGTTACAAGCGACCCTGGCCATATAACCATGCACCCTAGAACCCCTGTACAAAAGTCTGTTGACATCAACCACATGCACATCAGTGTTCACGAGTGGGGACACGCAGAAAAAGATAAACCTAGCGTAGTTTTACTGCACGCTACCGGTTTTCATGGAAGAACCTGGGACAAAGTCATTAGTCACCTCCCTCACCACCACGTCATTGCCATTGATCTTCGTGGCCATGGGCTTAGTGGAGCCACCCAGTTCGACAATTGGTATGAATTTGGCGAAGACATCGCTCATACCATCCGCCACTTGGGACTGCTAAAAGTGGTCTTAGTTGGCCATTCCCTTGGCGCTGTCACCAGTGTTATCACGGCCCATCTGGAGCCAAATATCATCGAAAAAGTGATGCTGATCGACCCCGTCATTTTGCCGCCAGAGGTATACCGTGGAGGTGATGTACCGATGGGGCATGCAGAAAAAGCCACCAAGGCCCGGCAAGCAGAATTTCCAAGTATCGATGCCATGATAGAGCGCTACCGCGATCGCCAACCCTTTGCTATGTTTGATAGCGACGTCTTTCGCGATTACTGCCAACATGGCTTGCGCTGGGATGACGAGAAGCAAGCCTATACTCTCTCGTGCAAGCCTGAGTTTGAAGCCCGCGTTTACAGTCACATGAGTAGCTATAAAGCGATTTACGAAACATTGGAGAGCTTAGAACAGACCGTTCACGTGCTGCGCGCTATGCAACCACCTGGCTACGATAAGTTTTACGGTTTCAGCTATTCTCCTACCTATCCGGGCTTAGTTCAGCACATCAAAAATGGCGTCGATATCAATCTAGATAGCCTGACACACTTCATTCCCCAACAGGATCCTGCGCTAACAGCAGAGCACATTCAGGCACTGATTGAACAAAGCTAAAAAACATCATTTTTTTGGCGCGCAGAGGTTGA
The DNA here is from genome assembly GCA_024639455.1 of Cellvibrionales bacterium. Taxonomy (GTDB): domain Bacteria; phylum Pseudomonadota; class Gammaproteobacteria; order Pseudomonadales; family JAHEIH01; genus JAHEIH01. The sequence continues at coordinate 26,801 of JAHEIH010000003.1, read as the reverse complement.
CGCTCCCCGCCTCAGCCTCTATTATGCGCACCACTTCGAGACATCCTCGAATCCCACATTAGGGGCCTTAGCTCAGCTGGGAGAGCGCAACACTGGCAGTGTTGAGGTCAGCGGTTCGATCCCGCTAGGCTCCACCAAATATAAAACCCTCAAGCGAAAGCTTGGGGGTTTTTTGTTTGTGGCTAAGCCTAGTGGCGGGTATGCATGGCGGTCGACCGCTGAAAGCGCGTTCGATTGCCTACAGGATGTAGGTATGCCGCGGAGCACATGGATGTGCGAGTGCGGCCGAGCTAGGCGGCTCGGCGGCTAGGCCCGAGTGAAATTATGAATTCATATTGAAGTCAGTTCCCTTTCTCTACGAGAAAGGTCCCACAGGAAGCATGATGCCCGAGAGCGGCCGAGCTAGGCCCGTGGGACCTTGTTCAAAGAACAAGGGAATGATTTTTTATTCAAATTGAAGCTAGTTCCTTTTCTCTACGAGAAAGGTCCCACAGGGGTAGGCAAAATCACCCCAAGGTGCTACAAAGACACCTCCTCATCTACGCGGACCCTCCATGAAAAACAACACTCTCTTGATATACCCTACCGCACAAGCACTTGGGGCATCTGCCGCACCCATTGTTATTTCATTGGCTGGCTTGGTGAGTATCGCGCTCGGAGCGCCGAAGGACATAGCGACGCTGCCCATTTTCCTACTCAACGCGGGCATGGCTATGTCGACGCTGATTGCCGCTTACTCAATTAAGACAGTGGGCCGGAAAACAGCTTACATCATTGCCGCCGTCATCGGCTTAATGGGTGCAGCATTGCAGACGACTGCCATAATGCAGGCCTCATTTTTAATCTTCTGCTTTGGCACCGCCCTACTCGGCGTCAACGCGGCGCACATTCAAACCTACCGCTTTGCCGTGTTAGAGGGGCAAAAACCCCATAACCACGGGAAGGCCATTTCGCGGGTCATGCTGGGCGGTTTGGCGGCGGCGATCATCGGACCACAGATTGTGGTATGGAGCGGCACGCTGCACGAGGCTCAATATATCGCGAGCTTTAGTGGTATTGCCTTATTAGTAGTCCTTCAAATCACGGCGCTGGCTTGGCTGCCGCGGCGTCCTCAAGCACAGCTACAGAAACAGGCCGCAGCTAAAATTTCCATCTGGTCGCTGCTAAAACGCCCCGCTTACGTCACGGCGGTATTATCCGGTGTGGTTTCCTTCGCGCTGATGGCCTTCGTCATGACGGCCGCCCCCTTAGCCATGGTTTCGCACGGTCACCACGTGAACGACGCCGCGCTGGGTATTCAGTGGCACGTGTTGGCTATGTACGCCCCGAGCTTTTTTACCGGCAAGCTGATCGAACGCTATGGCAAGAATCTCATCACATCGATCGGCCTATTACTCATTGCATTGTCTGGTGGTTTAGCCTTTATCGGCATGGATTTGATGCATTTCTGGGGCACACTAATATTACTTGGCCTAGGCTGGAACTTTGGTTTTACCGGTGCAACGGCGCTTGTCGCCGCCTCTGTGAGCGATGAAGAAAAGAGCGTCGCTCAGGGCTTAAACGACTTTCTAATATTCTCCACCTCGGCCATAGGTTCGCTGATGGCAGGATTTATGTTTAATTCAATCGGTTGGCAAATGCTCAACTTGGTGGTTTTCCCAGGCGTCGCACTGGCATTGGCGTTGATCTTAATTAACCGAGCCAAATAACCATGGCAACCGAAGATCAAATCGAACACACATGCCGTCACTGGGTCGACACCATGGTGGTGGGCCTGAATTTATGTCCCTTTGCCAAACGTGCGATCGATAGCCAAGATGTTCGCTACCATATTTTTGACGGCCCACTGGATCAGTTAGCCGATGCCTTCATTGCAGAACTACAGTTGCTTGATGCTGACCCAGGTGTTGAAACCACATTGTTAGTGATCAGCCAGGGCCTAGAAGATTTCATGGATTATCTCGACATTCTCGATGGTGCTAATGCCATGCTTGACGAACTGGGCTACGCCGGCACCTACCAGATCGCTAGTTTTCACCCTGACTATCAGTTCGAAGGCACAGACATAGATGATGTAAGCAACTACACCAACCGTGCACCCTTTCCCATCCTGCACTTACTCCGTGAAGAGGGCGTGGAAAAGGCAATTGATGCCTATGGCCTCGAGCGCGCCGAGCAAATCCCCAACAACAATATTGAGCAGCTTGCGTCACTTGGTATAGATGCCATTACAAAGTTGATGAACAAATAACACTTACAAAAAAGGCACCCGTAGGTGCCTCTAGCAAACCGGCGTCAACTAAAGAGAGTTTTCTTCTACCACAGCGGCGGTCTCAACCACCAAGCCGCCCTTTTTGCGGTCGTACAGCCAAATCGCGCCGTACACTGGCAACAACAGTAATGGGATAATGGCAATCGACTGGAAGGATTCTACCGAAGCAATACGCACCGCTTCTTCCATTGCCACACCACTTTCAAGCGCCGCGGCCTTGGCCGAGTCGAAAATACTACCCATGGTAGGCAGTACGAACTGAATCGCCAAACCACCACCAAACCCCATAAGGCCTAGAATCATTGCGCCACCGCGAGGGAAACGCTCTGAGGTAATACCCAATAGTGTGGGCCACATGTAACACACGCCAATACCCCAAATAGTTGCCGCCGCGAAAGCCAACAACGGTGTATTTGCAAGGCTCAGCAGGTAAAGACCAATACCGGCAAGCACACAGCTAATAAACATTAAACCCACCGACGAGAAGCGCTCCACCATCTGACCGGCAAAGTGGCGCATGACGAACATCAGGCCGCTGACATAGACCAAAATCAAAATGCCGTTCATCCCCACGATATTAGACAGCGAAATATTAACCCATGTACCAGGCGCTAGCTCGGCCGACGCGGTGAAGAACATGGTTACCCAGAACACCCAGAACAAGGGGCGTTTGCCCAATTCTTGCATCATTTCGCCGTAGCTAATGCCCTCAGCAACACGCTCTGTAACAGGAAACTGTGATCCCATTACCATCACCGCCAGAATCACCGCCGGCACAATCAGGATGAACATGTTCAACTCCCAAGCCCAGCCGAGCGAATCCACGGCGACGCCAAGCAATCCGCCGACCACAATACCTGCTGGCCACCAAGCGTGAAGAATATTAAGCCGCTTAGTCTTTTCTTCAGGGTAAAGTGACGCAACCATGGGGTTGGAGGAGGCTTCCACAGCGCCCCAACCAAGGCCTGTAAGCAATAACGATATCAGTACGATATTGTCGATGCCTGCCATCTCAGGACTCGAGGCCGCAAACAGCAAGCCACCGGCACCAGCCACATAACCCAAGGCAGATAACAGCATCATTTTTTTCATACCGACATAGTCAACCAACGCACTGCCGAACAACAAGGTCAATGCGAAGCCAGTAAAGGTAGCACCTAAAGCCTCGCCAACCATCGCCGCCGAATTGGCCATATCGATTTTGTCGTAAATGTCAGCTTGCAAATTTGGCGCGATGTTCGCCCGCACAGCAAAGCCAAGGCCGATCATAAAAATCGACAAATTACCGATGTAATAGAGTTTTTGTCTATCGATTTGATTCATGCTTTAGTCTCCTTAAGAGATTATTATTATTTAAGAAGGTCGCGCAAAAATGCTTGCGCATGTTGGGCCAAATAATACTGCAACGCTCCCAATAAGATCGTTGAATCTCGATACTATCGCATCGTAAATACTCATTGCCTTACTTTGTGTGTGAAATGAGTAAGCGCGGCACCTAATCTTACTAGAAAACACATTAAGAAAAATTTGCAAAACTATGTTTAATAATGTTTTTTAAATATTCTTTAGTGGTTATTTACTTGAAATAGGTATAGCTGTAATCAGGATGGCGCAGCAGCCGATGCCGCTGTTCGGTTAATGACACATCACCACACGCCCAACCGCTGTCACCGGGGTACAGGGCCCACATGCCCTCGTCGGTAAAAAATATTTTCGGGGCATAGTCAAAATAAGGGCGGTCATCCAAGAAGGCCATCATGCGCTGGGGATCGTTGTTGTCGTTCAAGTCCATCATACTAACGATCGTGGGTGGCATCATTAAGTACTCGCCCTTAGATGCCTTCGCCACTGCCTCGGCAAGGCTCACCCAGTGACCCTCCACGATCTCAGAGCCATCCACGGTGAAGGGCGTATCCGCCTCGACAAAGGCCACGAACAAATGGGTGCGAAAACGGCGCTTGGCGGCCACCGGTGCCGTCCATGTCGACAGATAAAACAACTCACCGACATCTGAAATAGCGGCCTCCTCTTCGCACTCACGGCGCGCAGCGTGATAGGCAGCATCCACCTCGCCATCGCCATCAAGATAATCCGACTCTTCGATTTTGCCACCGGGGAACACCCAAAAATTGGGTGCAAAAGACAAGCTAGCGTTGCGCTTTAATAGCAATATTTCAAAACCATTATTGCTAGGTCTCAAAATAACCACCGATGCCGAAGGTCTTATGTCGCTATTACTCGTCATGCATAATCCTTTTTCGATGAGATCAGTATCTCCACTTTGGTGAAGTAGCCCTAATCAATCCAACAAAAATTGATGATCGGCTCGAACACCCTATTGCGCTATATCGCGAGTCTGATAGGCATTCTTTAAGGCTGATAATAAATCGGTGACGCCGGCCCGACGGGTAGGCCAAAACCAAACACCCACACATAAAACAACGCCACCCAGCCCACCAAAAAGACCATGCTGTAGGGCAGCATAATCGAGATTAGCGTGCCAATACCGATATCCTTTTGGTAACGAGCTGCCACCGCGAGAATCAAGCCAAAGTAACTCATCATCGGGGTAATCAGGTTTGTCACGGAATCGCCAATGCGGTAAGCCGCCTGAATGGTCTCTGGCGCATAACCAATTAACATCAGCATGGGAACAAAGATTGGAGCGGTGGCGGCCCACTGCGCCGATGAGGAACCCAAACTAAGGTTGATCAGGGCACATAACAGGATAAAACCCACAAATACTTCAGGGCCGGTAAGGTTCAAAGCCTGCAATAAGGCCGCCCCCTTAATCGCCAAAATGGTACCGAAGTTGGTCCACTTGAAGAAGGCCACGAACTGCGCCGCAAAAAACACTAAGACAATGTACAGCCCCATCGAGCTCATCGACGTCGACATGGCATTGATGACGTCTTTGTCGTTGCGCATGGTCCCCACCACCCTACCGTAGACATAGCCTGGCACCGCAAAGGTCACAAAGATAAAGGCGACAATACCTTTCAGGAAGGGCGACCCAGCCACTGCCCCGGTGGTCGGGTGACGCAGCACACCATCGTCAGGCACGATGGTCCATGCTAGCAATGCGCACATAGCCCCAAAGGCGATACCCGCCCAACGCAGACCTTTCTTTTCCAAGTCAGACACTTTGTCTAGCGAAGCCGACGACAAATCAATACTGGCTTGTGTCACGTCATACTTACCAAGACGTGGCTCGACGATTTTCTCTGTGACGAAAGTACCCAGCACAGAAATCAGCAAAACCGACACCATCATGAAGTACCAGTTGGCTTCTGGCCCAACCACATAGTCTGGGTCGATCATCTGAGCAGCCGGGGTGGTGATTCCCGCTAACAAGGGGTCGATGGTTCCCAGCAATAAATTGGCACTGTAACCACCGGATACAGCGGCGAAGGCGGCGGCTAGCCCGGCCAGCGGGTGGCGCCCCAAACTGTGAAAAATCATCGCTGCCAGCGGAATCAACACCACGTAGCCTAACTCAGACGCGGTGTTAGAAAGGATGCCCGCGAACACCACCATAAAGGTCACTAAACGTTTGGATGCTTCCATCACCATATTGCGCATCAACGCCGACAATAAGCCCGAATGCTCCGCCACGCTTACGCCCAGAATGGCTACCAATACCGTTCCCAAGGGTGCAAAGCCGGTAAAGTTAGTCACTAGGCCGGTCACAATGCGTTGCAGGCCCTCTACCGACATCAAGCTCACCACTTCGATCACACCATCGGGCGCTCGCCCTTTGGCACCGATGGGGCGTGGATCTTCCACCGCCAGCCCAAACCAGTCGGCAATGCCACTTCCTATGATGATCGCCACACAGAAAATGGCGAACAAGGTAATGGGGTGTGGCAGTAAATTACCTAGAAACTCAACGGTGCTTAAAAAACGGTTAAACAGGTCGTTGCCGGAGGGCTTGCTGGTTGATGACATCGTGTGAACTCGTATTGTTATTCCATTGATATAACCATAAAACGACTTAGCAGGATTTTCTCTGTCATTCCCTGCCTATACCCTGCCATTTGCTAAGCTTAGTGCCCAAGCAAGGCCTGTTTTGCTAACATCTTCTCAAGCATTAAAAATTACTGACACTATGAAAACACGCATTTGGGATCTCCCGCTACGCATCTTTCACTGGGCCTTAGCAGCCCTCGCCGTCATGGCGTGGGTCAGCGTTGAAATCATGGAAGACCTCGACCTACATTTCCAGTGTGGCTATGGCATTCTTGGCTTGATGCTGTTTCGTTTGATTTGGGGTTTTATCGGCCCCGAACATGCCCGTTTCGGCGCTTTTGTTAAAGGCCCCTCGGCGGTGTTGGCCTACCTGCGCGGTGACACCAGCAACTACCGCGGTGGCCACACCCCCCTCGGTGCTCTATCGGTGTTATTGTTGCTTGCCGTCGTCGGGCTACAAGCCACGACAGGACTGTTCACCGACGATGAATACTACTACTTCGGCCCGCTTAACAGCTATGTGTCCGACGAGGTTGTCGGTATCATGAGCAACCTGCACCACCTCAACGTCAACATTATCTTTGGCGCAATCGCGCTACATCTTGCCGCCATCGCTTACTATAGAATAGTGAAAAAAGAGAATTTGGTCACGCCAATGGTCACTGGCAAGAAATTCGATAGTGCGAAATCGTTTAGCGCCATTCCCCATTCACAATTAGGGCTAGCGATTGTCATCGCACTGTTAGTGACCGCCGCAGTGATAGGCATTGCCAGCTTGGAAGTCGACGTCAGCCTAGGTTATTAAGCGCGCCCAACGATGTAGGCGCGCTGTAGAATTAATTACGCTCTTTGAAGTCCTTGTGGCAACCGCCGCAGCCTTCACGACCAAAACCACGCGGGTCAAAAGATCCCATGTCGTAATCTTCGCTGGACAGTTCCGCCGCCATGTTTTGCATTTTTTCAGCCGCGGCTTGGAAACCTGCTGCATCAGCCCATACGGCGGGTTTGGCCGCTGAACCTTCAATCAAGCTATCGGGGATAAAGCCCTCCGTAATCAAATCGGTTAAATAGGACAGGTCGTTGGCGTGCTTTTGGAATGCCGCGCGATCTCCGGCGCCTTTAGCACCAGCCAGTTGCCCCATTTTCCAAGACAAACCCTGAAAAACCCCTTGGCGAAAGCCAACGGCTTGCTCTTCCTTCCTGGGCGGCTGGCTATTCGCCACAGCTGAGGCTACAGATAACGCCACAATAGAAGCAGTGAGTATGGTTTTGAAAGGTTTCATGACATTCGTTTCCTCATTGGATGAAATCGTTATTGTTTTAATTATACTAGCAAGGTTAAAAATAATACGCTGAAAATTGTGCCAGTTTTGTCAGGTTCGATGCTAGGCAAATCACAACGAAACAGAGAACAGCCATGCCCCACGATAATCTACATAACGTGCCAGAACCCGGTTTTGCGTTCATGTTTGAAGTCACCGCGACCCTCGACAAGCCGCAAGAACTGGGCATGACTAAGTATGGCAAACGGCGCGTGATTGGCATTAATGGCGGCACATTCGAAGGCCCCGGTATTAAAGGCGTGGTTATTCCCGGCGGTGCCGACTGGCAAACACTGCGCACCGACGGCACCGCAGATCTGGTGGCCAACTACTGCCTGCGCACCGACAAGGGTGAAACCATTTACATCGAAAATGCGGGTATTCGCACGGCACCCGCCGAGGTGCTGCAGCGACTTGCTAACGGGGACGATGTCGACCCCAGCGAATATTACATGCGCACCGCCGCCAAGATGGAGATCAACGAAAACTCCGACCACAACTATCTCAATACATCGATCATCGTGTCCTCCGGCATTCGCAAGGCCAATAGCGTGATCATCCGTTTTTACCGCGTACTTTAATAACAGAGAAATCATCATGAAAAAAATTGCACTCGCAATGGGCGCTGCCCTCTTTGCCCAATCGCAATTGGCTAGCGCCGACATGCTCGACTGCGCCATGCGTGACGCGCCTTTCTCAACCAAGTCACCCTATATCGACATCCTGCTGAACGATGAAGCCAACGCCATCGCCAACGAATACGTCGGTGACACGACCAAGCGCTTCCCACCCAATTTCCTGCGTACCGGAACGCCCAGCTTTGCCGCCATTATCAACCTCGAGAACCTGTTTGATATGACCCAAGGCGACAAGAGCAAATTGCCAGAATTGAATGCCAAGCTGGGCAAACTCAGCGTGACCGATGAAGATCGCGTAAAGCGTTGCGCCCGTTACGATGCTGAAGCACCAGATCTCGCCATTGTGGATGGCAAAACCAACGTTTTGGTGTTCGACAAAATTAACGGCTTCGATCACGGCCCCTCTGTTACCGCGGCCAACAATGCTGTTTCTGCCCTGTCGGAGCAGCTGGGTTGGAATGTCGTTATTACCAGTAACGGCGCGTCATTCAACCCCGACACGCTGGCTCAATTTGATTTAGTGGTATGGAACAATAATTCGGGCGACGTTCTGACCCTTACCCAACGCGCGGCTTTTGAAGACTACATTAACAACGGTGGCGGTTTCTTAGGTATGCACGGCGCGGGCGGTGATTCGATGTACACCTGGGATTTCTACCGCGACAAATTGATCGGTGAACAATTTATAGCCCACCCCGGCGGTGAGTTGCATTTCCAATTTGCCGACGTGATGGTCGAGCCCGCCAAAAACAAAGTGGCGGCTGAATTAGCCCCCGGTTGGAACATGAAAGACGAGTGGTATTCATTCAGCGCTAGCGCTCGCACCCACGGTGTTGATGTCGTACTAGCGCTCGATGAAGACACCTACCAGCCAATAGGTTATGGCAATCGAGATCTTAGCATGGGCGACCACCCCATCGCGTGGAGCCAGTGCGTTGGAAACGGCCGTTCGTTCTATACGGCCATTGGCCACCGCCCCGAGGTTTACTACGTGCCGCAAAACCTCGTCTTCCTGAAGCAAGCCATGCAATGGGCTGCCGGCCAGGGCGAACAATCCTGCGCTAAGTAAGGCAAAAAAATGGGGAGCTTAGCTCCCCATTTTTTTTATCTAACGTTCGAAGAATGCTTCAAAATCGATCACCCCAACCTCTTTCACATAGGGCGCATTAAACGCCACAACGGCTTGGTGGTCGGGGTGCTTTTGATAAGCAATCAAGGCGTCAAAATCTGCCACCAACAGTTTGATCAATAAGTTCCACGAGCGCACCTCTCCGACGATATCGCAGCCAATCTGGATCTCTTCTACCTCGACAATACTGTCTTGCAAGGCCAGCATACGGCGGCAAAACTCGTCGCGATGTGCTGCCGGGGTATCGTCAACGTATTTGATGGTGATGTAGTGCTGTAGCATGTTTAAACCACAGTCTCTGCAGCAATAATCGAAGGCGCGTTGTTCAACGCCTCCATGGCGAAACCCGCAGCCGACTTGTAGTTGTGCATAAAGTCATCCATCTCTTGTTGCGTCATCACCTCGTTGATATCGGTGAATTCACCACCACAGCGGTCTTCCACCTCACGCAGCAAGCCAAACGGACCAGACCCACGGTTACGCAGCACCAAGGCTGAAATGGGCTTACAGAGCTTCTCATCGAAGGCGTTGATGGCGTCGGTACCAATACCATGCGCGATGAAGGCTGCCCCAAGTTCGCGTGCATCAACAATGGCCTGGCTAGCACCGTTAGAACCTACCGGATACATCACGTGCGCGGCATCGCCCATCAACACGGCGCGACCATCTACCCACGTGGGGACTGGGTCACGGTCAATCATGGGGTATTCATAAATATCGCCCGCCCCTTTCAACATGGCGGGCACGTCCAACCATTCGAAGTTCCAGCCTTCAAAGTGGTGCAAGAAGTCTTCCAGCGCTACCTTGCGGTTCCAGTCGCCGCTGGGCAGGCCGTCTTTGGTATCCACAGTCACTTCGGCAATCCAGTTCATCACTGACAACCCGTTTTCGTCGGGCTGTGAAATGGGGTACACCACCATGCGGTGGTCGTGGTAACCCAAGCCTATAAAGGAAGCATCGGTGCGCAGGGTTTTGCCCTTGGTCACACCGCGCCACATAATGGCGCCACTCCAATGCGGCTCGGGTTGATCGGGGTACATTTGCGCGCGTATCTTCGAGTGCAAACCATCGGCACCTACCACCAACGATCCATCAAATTCGCGCACGTCGCCGTCTTTGGATTCCGCTACCACCGACACACCGTCAGCGTGGTTGGTGTAGCTAACCACCTTGTAACCTAAAATCAGTGCATCGGCACCGCCTCGGTTGACGAAGGTATCGTGCAGCAGCATTTGCAGTTCGCCGCGGTGAACTGAATATTGGGGCCATTTATAGCCCGCCGCCAAACCACGTGGCTCGGCGTATATTTCAAGGCCATTGCGACCCACGAGTGCCCACTCTTGGGTTTTCACTCCGACCTTGTCGAGTTGCTCTTCACCGATACCCATTTCATACAATTCACGCACCGCATTTGGCTGCAGATTGATACCCACCCCCAGCGGCTTAAGTTCAGACACCGACTCGATGACCAAGCAGGGAATCTGGAGTTTTTGCAGTGTAATAGCGAGGGATAAACCGCCAATACCAGCGCCGGCGATAATTATCGGTTTTTGGGACATGAACAATTTTCTCGAGAATGGTTTAAAGGCCGCTACGTTAGCACATTTCGTTAAATAACTTAATTGCATTAGGCAGATATAGGGCACTTAAGGGCCCTTAGATGGCGTTCCCGGTGGGAAGACTTTGATAACAGAATCACTACAGCGCATGTAGACATTCACCGGCTACAACGTGCGCCGCGCCTAGGCGCGCTTCACTCGTATTTTTAGCAAAAAATGTAGAGCCGCGATGAATAGCCAATCGCTTTAGCGGCTATTGTCACATCCGCTAGATAACGACTAACAAATACTAATCTAAGTGGTAGTGTATGAAGAAATAACTAGGAAATTACGCCATGCTAACTGTCAAACGTCTTACGTCAATTACTGCCTTTGTATGCCTATCTTTGCAAGGCTGCAGCCATGCCCCTGACGCCGCCAATCAAATGGCTTCTACTGACACTGCGCCACGCGCATGGGAAACACTAACCGCCGGTGGCGAAGCAATTTGCTCCGACGGCACCGATTACCGCTTCATGGTCAATCGTGGCGACCCAGCCAAGCTGGTCTTTTTCCTACAGGGGGGCGGTGGCTGCTGGAGTCGCGAAACCTGCGATACCGGAATGATGAAAACCTACACCGTGAACACCGAAAATCTTCAGCCACCAGTGGAAGGCATGTTTGATTTCAACAATCCTGCCAATCCGTTTGCCGACCACACGGTGGTGTTTGCGTCCTACTGTAGCGGTGACGTGCATCTCGGCGGCGGCGACACGGTTTATCCGGCCGCGCAAGACGGACAGACGCCTTTGACCATCCACCACCGCGGCCAAACCAACATGGCAGCGGTACTCGATTGGACCTATGCCAATATCACCCAACCCGAGCACGTTTTTGTGACGGGCTCATCTGCCGGGGCGATTCCAACGCCGATTGTCGCGAGCCAACTCGCCAATCACTACCTAAAGGCCAACATCACCCAACTAGGTGACGCGGCCGGGGGGTATCGCCGCGGGGTGCCCAACCACAACGTTCGCGACCAGTGGCAGGCCTTTCCAAAGCTGCATCAGGTCAAAGGTTTTGAACATGTTGACCCAGATACTTTTGTCTACGAAAAACTCTACGTCGCCGCGACTAAAGCCCATCCAAACATCACCTTTGCGCGCTATGACAATGCCGAAGATGGCGCGCAAAAATACTTCTTGTCGCTACGCAATGCGCCCACCAAGATCCTGCGCGAAGCGCTCATCGCCAACCACAACGACATCGCCGCTGAGTCCAACAATATTCGCAGCTTTATCGCCCCCGGTAACCCACACACCATTATGGGAAAGCCCGAGTTTTACACCACCCGTGCGGATGGTGTTGCTTTTGTCGATTGGGTGGCACAGATTGCACGTGGCGAGCAGATAGACAATGTATTCTGTAACGAGTGCCAAAAGCCTTAACCTCTTGACCTAGCTCGTCGCATACGACGAGCTAACAGTCTTTCACTTTCGCTATCTTCGTAGATAAAAAGATAACCACGCCAATGGAGTCAATCATGTCGCGCATCACTCGCTTTTTCCCCTCCATTCTCGCCCTGTCGGTAATCGGTAATATGCTCTGCAGCCCAGACCTGCAGGCCGAACCCGCGACGCACTATTGGCATGGCGATGCGGCGGGTATTGAGTGGCGCCCCACCGGCAAAAACCTGAGTTACCACCAGTCTGACCCAAAAATTCACCCCGATTTGACGGCGCACTCGCAAAAAATGAACCAAGGCGTTTATAAGATTGCCGACAATGTATACCAAACCTATGGCTATGCCTTGTGCTCTACAGCCTTTTTTGTTGGCCCTAGCGGGGTTTTGGTGATAGACCCACCGGAAGATGTTATCAAGGGTCAGCGCGCCCTCACCGCCTTCCGCGAATACAGCGACAAACCCATCGTTGGCGTGCTCTACTCGCACTCCCATATTGATCATTACGGCGGTGTGCGTGCCTTTGTTAGCGACGAAGATATGACCAACGGACGTGTTCAAGTGATCGCCCACCGCGATTTCCTCAAAAACTTAATGGCGACTAAAACCATGGGGCTGGGACCGCTGGTGGCGGCCCGGGCCAACTACACACTCGGCACCCTGCTGCCCTCTGGACCTGATGGCCGTGTTAACAGCGGCCTAGGCCCCGATTTTGTGGTGGAAAAACTCAGTTTGATTACTCCCAATGTGATTATCGATGACGTACTAGACACCAATATCGGCGGTCTTGATGTCCACTTTGAGTGGCTGCCCAGCGAATCCCCCGACGAGATCGCTAGCTGGTTTCCACAGTTAAACATTTTGCACAGCGCGGAAATTTTGCAGGGAGAATCCTTCCCCAATCTGCATACCATCCGTGGCACACGCTACCGCCTGCCGGACACCTGGTTCCGCTCCATCGACAAGATGCGTCGATTCCCGGCAGACTACATGGTGCTGTCTCACGGACGTCCCATTGCGGGCAAAGTGCACGTTGCCTCATTCCTTGAAGCCTACCGCGACGCCATTCAATACGTGTACGACCAAACTCTGCGATTCATGAATAAGGGCTACCTGCCAGACCAACTGGTGCAAGCAGTGACACTGCCCGATCATCTTGCTGATCACCCCTACCTGGGCGATTTTTATGGCGGTGTAGAACACGCCGTACGCCAAATTTACGTTGGCGAGATGGGCTGGTTTAACGGCGACCCCACCACCTTGGCACCGCTGCCCTCTCAGGAAGCTTCCAAGCGTTACGTTGCCCTCATGGGTGGCCGCTACAAGGTGTACAGCGAAGCTGACAAAGCCAGTCGAAATGACGACCCACAGTGGTCAGCCGAACTGCTGACCCACCTGCTTAACATTGATCCCAACGATCGTGAAGCAAGGCAATTGAAAGCCGACAACCTTCGTCAATTGGCCTACCGTTTGACCAACACCAACTGGCGCAATTGGCTACTGACCTCAGCACTCGAATTGGAAGGTCATCTGGATTACAGTAAGGCGCTCAATACCGCCTCTCCCGATTTGGTACGCGCCTTCCCCTCGCAAGCGATTATCGAAGGGCTTCGCTTTAAGGTAGATGGCGCCCGCGCCGCGGCCGACGGTATCAACCTGTCGATCAACGTCAGTGTTAGCGATGAAGAATTACAAGCTAATATCACTTTGCGTAACGGCGTGGCAGCCTTCCAACTCGGCCATCGCGACAACGGCGATGCGCACATTGCCATGACGCGTCGCCAATTACTTGGACAAGCTCGCCAACCCAACTTTGCCAAGGCGTTGGCAGATAACAAGGCAACGCTGCTCAGTGGAGATATAACGACGGTTAGCACCTTCGATGAATATCTTGACACCGCCAACAGCGAGCCGATCACACTCACCACGCGCAACTAGGACAGCACCGGCATGGATCTTACCCTCAGCCCAAACCACATAGCCTTCCGCCAAGCCATTCGCGAATTCATCGCCCTTTACGGCGATCGTGCCGAAGGTGTCATCCCTGGGCAACGACCAGGTCCCAAACAAATAGCCTGGCAAGCGCTTTTGCTTGAGCACGGCTACGCCGGCCGCTTTGTCCCGTTGGAATACGGCGGCTACGGTGCCCCCTACGACATTATGGAGCAACGCCTGATTGTCGAGGAGTTTAGCCGTGCGGCCATCCCGGCGGGCATTGGCAACCAAGGTATCTCGATGCTAGTACCAACCCTGCTTGAACTGGGTACCGAACAACAAAAACGAGACTACATTGCCCCAACCCTTCGAGGTGAAATGGTCTGGTGCCAAGGGTATTCAGAGCCAAACGCCGGCTCAGATCTAGCGGCATTGCAAACCAGAGGTGTTGAAGACGGCGAAAATTTCATCGTCAACGGGCAAAAGATTTGGACATCAACCGCGCACGAAGCCGACATGATTTTCTGCTTGGTGCGTACCGAGCCGCACGCCCCAAAACACGAAGGCATCAGTTACCTGTTATTTTCGATGGATGATCCGGGCATCGACATAAGGCCCTTGAAAACCATGAGCGGTCGCGCCGAATTCAACGAAGTATTCTTCACCGACGTGAGAGTTCCCAGAATCCAAATGCTCGGTGAACGCGGCGACGGCTGGCGTGTAGCTAACGCCACGCTGCAACACGAGCGTGCCTATCTGGCTAACTCGGCCTTGCTATCGCAGCGCTACGCCGAACTCAGCCAGCTCATAAAAGAGAACCAGCGCAATGGTCAAGCGATTACTACATCACAAGCCTTACAAGAGCGTTTGATGCAATTGCAAAGTCGTTTATTGGCGCTCAAATGCCACGATTTGCGTCTACTCACACACTCAATGAAGGGAACCGACCCTGGCATCGCGGGTCTCATCACTAAGCTTTACGGCACGGAAACACGCTATCAAGTCGATGTATTGGCGCTCGACGCTCAGGGCGAGCTGGGGCTCTTGAATCAATCCGATCCTCGTGTGCGTGATGGCGGGGTTTGGTTCGAACGCGAAGCGATGGACCTCGGTCTCATCATTGGCGGTGGTACTGCACAGATCCAGAAAAACATTATCGCGGAACGCGGCTTAGGCATGCCTCGGGAACCCAAACCCGTCAACAAGGAGGGCTAATCAGATGGAATTTGCCCTCTCTGAAGATCAAATCATGCTACAGGATAGCGTTCGCAACGCCCTTACTGATCTTGTTGACGTCGCCTCTTTGCGCGACTGCGTCGACAACCAACGATCTCGCCACGAATCGGCATGGCAAACCATGGTTCAACTGGGGATTCCTGCCCTGTTGGTACCTGAACAATATGGCGGCATTGGTTTGTCGATGCTCGAAGCGGCGCTAGTCGCCGAAGAGATGGGGCGCGCCTGTGCTCCTTCGCCCTATCTGGGAAGCTGCATCCTCAGTACGCTTGCGCTCATGCACACAGGTTCCGCAGCACAAAAACAACAGTGGCTAAGCATGATGGCGGCGGGTAACGGCACCGTGGGATTCGCCTTTACCGAGCTAGTTTCTGGCTATCGCGTGACTCAGCCGGTGCATCAACAAAACGGCACCCTCAATGGTACCACCCTGTTTGTCTTGGATGGACGCGAAGCAGATGCCTACATTGTCGCCTGTGATCAGCAATTGTGGCTAGTCGAAGCCAACGCCAGCGGTCTCACCTTCACACCACAGCACACCATTGATGGTAGCCGGCCTACCCTGGAACTCAACTTCAACAACACCCCTGCGCAATGCCTGCCAGATGCCAATCGCACCAGCATTGAACAACTACTCAATGCCGCATGGATTATTCAAGCCGCTGACAGCTTGGGAGCGGCGTGGAAGATGATTGATGACGCGGTCGCTTATGCGCAGGTGCGACGCCAATTTGGGCGTCTAATCGGTAGCTTCCAAGCCGTTAAACACCTCTGTGCGGAGATGGCCGCCGACATTGAACCGGGGCGCTCTCTGGTGTGGTATGCGGCGCACGCCTTCGATAACGCGCCTGATGAAGTCACGCTTTACGCTTGCCACGCCAAAGCATTGCTATCAGATGCCGGCCACATTGTCGCCCGAAAATCGATCGAAGTGCACGGCGGCATTGGCATTACCGACGATTTAGGATTGCACTACTGGGCCAAGCGCATCGGCCAAAACCGCATGCTACTCGGCAGCCCGCACGACGCACATCAGCGCGCCATGCAGCATCAAACCTAGCCCAAGAAACGCACCTCGGTGCGTTTTTTTATTTCGATGAAGGCAGCGTGCCTTCCATCTTGCAGATAATCTGCAACATCACTTCGTCGGCACCGCCACCAATGGAGGATAAGCGGCCATCACGATAAAACTGCGACACGATATTTTCGCGGGTGAAACCCATGCCGCCCCAATACTGCAAGCAGCTATCCGCCACTTCACGAATCAGGCGGCCCGATTTCAGTTTGGCCATCGACGCCAACTTCGTTACCTCCTTGCCCGCCACATAATCGTCTGTCGCGCGGTAAACTAACGAGCGCAGCAATTCGACTTCGGTGCGCAGTTCGGCTAAGCGAAAGTGAACCACTTGGTTGTCCAATATACTTTTCTTGAAGCTGACCCGCTGCCGGGTGTACTCGATCGTCTCGTCGATCAAACGATCCAAAATACGCAGGTTGCGCGCGGCACCCCAAATACGCTCCTCTTGGAATTGCTGCATCTGATAGATAAAACCACGCCCCTCTTCACCGATAAGGTGGCGACGCGGTACGCGCACATTGTCAAAAAACAGCTGTGCAGTATCCGACGAATTCATGCCCATTTTGAGGATTTTTTGCTTGCTAATACCGGCGGCGTCCATCGGCACTACGATCAGACTCTTGTTTTTGTGCACCGGACCGTCTGAAGTATTGGCCAGCAAACAGCACCAATCCGCCTGCAAACCATTGGTGATCCACATTTTTGTACCGTTGATCACGTAATTGTCGCCGTCTATTTTAGCGGTGAGTTTCATTGACGCCACGTCAGAACCTGCACCGGGCTCACTGACACCGATACAACCTACCATATCACCGGCAATGGTGGGTGCTAGAAACTCGCTTTTCAGCGCGGGCGAACCATTGCGCGCCAGCGCAGGTGTACACATGTCGGTTTGTACACCGATAGCCAGTGGCACACCGCCACAGTTAGACACACCCAGCGCTTCGGCCATCACGATCGAATAGGTAAAATCTAAACCAAGACCGCCGTATTCCTCTTCGTATTTCACTCCGAGTAGGCCGAGATCGCCGAGCTTCTTAAATACTTCGTGCGCGGGGAAGGCTTCGTTAGCCTCCCACTCTTCAACGAAAGGATTGATCTCTTGCTCGACAAATTTTTCAACCGTCTCCGATAGCTGTTTGTGTTCCTGTGTTAATTCCATAATGTTAAAACTCTCCGAACGATTAAACTGTTACATTAGACCCGGTAACCACAGACTGATACTGGGGAAGCCCAGCAGCAGCGCCATGATGATCAGCTCGGCCCCCAAGAACCAAAGGATGCCTTTAAAAATGGTGCCCAGTGCGACGCTATCACCTACGACGCCTTTTACCACGAAAGCCTGTAAGCCCACTGGGGGCGTTAATAAGCCAATTTCGATATATTTCACCACGATAATACCCACCCAAATCAGATCGAGCCCGGCGGCTTCAAAGAACGGCAGCAATACAGGCAGGGTCAGCAACATTAGCCCAAGCGGGTCAAGAAACATGCCCATGACAAGATAAAGCACCGAGGTAGCCAGCATCAAAAGCAGCGGATCTACCGCCAGATCGGTCGCCAGGTCACTCATGAATTGAGGAACCCCACTTAGCGCCAAAAAGCGAGTAAAAAAGATCGCTCCTATACCAATAAAGAAAATCGACGAGGTACTTTTAAGGCTTTCTGCCACACTTATCTTCACTGTGGCTACGCTCAAGGTGCCTCGAGAGGCGGCGATGATAAAAGCCATTACCGCACCGATGGCAGCGCCTTCGGTCGCGGTGGCAAGACCACTGTAAATCGACCCCATCACAGCCAAGATCAACAGCGGCAACGCCCACACATCCTTCAAGGCATTGAGGCGCTCGGTCCAACTGGCTTGGTCCTCAATGGGAGGCGCCAAATTAGGATTTAGTTTACAGCGCATAATAATCATGAGTGCGTAAACAGCCGCCGTTAGCAGCCCGGGCAATACGCCAGCCACCAGTAATTTACCAATCGGCTGTTCCGCGAACATACCGTATAACACCAGCATAATACTGGGCGGAATCAACGCCCCAAGTGTGCCAGCGGCCGCCACCACAGAGGTTGCCAACGCTGGGTCATAACGAAATTTGAGCATTTCCGGAATGGCCAAACGCCCCATTGCTGCCGAGGTCGCCAAACTCGAGCCTGACGCAGCGGCAAAGCCCGCCGAGGCGAAGTTAGTGGCTACCGCAAGTCCACCGGGAATACGACTGAGCCACAAACGAGCACATTCAAACAAGCTGCTGGTCAAACCCGTGTGGAAAGACAGGGCACCCATCAACAAGAACATAGGAATGGCCGACAGTTCCCACTTGGCGGCGAACTCATAGGGCACCAAGGTGGCCATCCCATAGGCGGCTGCTCCACCCTTTAAAAGGGCAATCCCCCCCAGCGATACGCTACCTAATGCAACCCCAACGGGAACGCGCAGCGCGATCAGCATTAGCAGTAACGGGATGGAATAAAAACCAATCTGGAGTGCATGCATTACTTGGTTCCTATTCGTTTATGGCGGCGTTGGAGGTTGTTTTTTGGGTAACCAGTACAAGCAGCATGCCCCCAAAACCAAGAGGCACTAACCATTGGGTGGGCCAGATCAATACATCAAAATTTAGCAGTGCTAAAAACGCGCCTTGTTGAGTAGCGTCTAGTGCCTCATCTAACCCAGCCACTGTCAAAAACAGCAGATAGATAACCGTCAACAGGCGTGCAAACATATCAAAGGGCCGCAGCTGCAACGGCGACAGGCGTTGTAAGAAAATCTCCACCACGGCTTGGCCTCCGTCGCGTTGCATAACCGCCATCGCCAGCATCACACAAGCCACCATGTAGTAATTGGCGACAAACTCTAAGGTGCCCTCTATCGGAAGGTTGAATACTTGAAGCGAGACCACATCAAATACGATATGCAGCATCATCACCACGATACTGACACCGGCTAGGGTAAGCAGCGTATCGGTTAGGTTGTATTTATTCGATCCCATCATAATGCACACCTATAACACGATCTTGGAAAAAATTTCGCGCTGCAAATGCTGTTTAAAGGCCTCTCGATCATTGCCAGTTTCAGCAACAATCGCCCGCCATTTATCGACCACTTCAGCATACTTGTTCAGCAAGGCTTCGGCATTGGGAATGTCGCGTTGCTCTGCCAGCGCTGCCACGCGTTTAAATTCAGCGCGTTTGTGTTGGGCAAACAATTGCACCATATCGTTTTGCGGGGTAAGAAATTGAATACCCTTTTCCTCGCCGAGCTGGCGGGCCACATCATCCGCTTGGGTATAAGCGGTTGTAATATCCACCACCAATTGTGGACCGTTGTCGACAAAGGCTTGTTTTTGCGCAGTACTGAGCGTCGCCCAACGGGCGGTATTCATGTTGATCATACTGCCACCGGCAAAAACACCGGTGGGCAGCATTACAATTGATTCCACCACATCTTTCAAAGAATAAGTACGCAACCAGGCCAACGCCCCCATGGTGCAGTCTATCTGCCCACGCTCTAGCGCTTCGTAGACTTCGCCACCAGTAATATTCACTGGAGTGGCGCCCATGGCGGCGACCCATTTGGCCCATGGCCCCACCGCCCTAACACGTTTACCCGGCATATCGGCCAGGGTCATATCTGCGCGGTTACACTGCAAGTAAAACGGATTAGCGGCGTACATCACAAGTTGCTTGATGTGGTTGCGGGTCAAATCGGTCTCGCACTGCTGGCAGTGTAGCAACTGCATTTCGTTGGCAGCGCCGGCGGTGACCCATGGATCGTCGAGTAACATGGCCATCTCACCGAGTAAGGCACTGGTGCGCAAATAACCCGGCACGAACAAATCGACCACCAAACCCATGTCGATGACATTGTTGCGAATCGCTTGCAAGGTATTACGGCCGCTCACCATGGTACCGTCGGTGTACAACGTAAATGTGAGCGCGCCATCGGTGGCCGCCGTTACGCGTTCGAAATACGGCGCCACACCACCGCGATTCATGTTGTGTCGCGACGACAGATAGGTGGCAAAAATAAATTCTTGTTGTGCTACCTGCTGTGCTAGTAGCGGCGGCGCTAAAGCCTGCAGTAACAGACCAAAGATTACCGCGAGACTCCATGTTTTCACTCGCTAACCTCTGCCCCTTGGGGCGATGTTTATCATTGTTAGGCACCGATATTAATCATGACATCAGCATCTCGTGTCACTCGGCAAGCCACATCGTCGAAATGGACGAATTTAGCGTTGACCACGTCAGTGTATCTCGTCGATTACGACGATGCCTAGCAACAAGATGTCAACGATAGTCATATAGTGAGAAAAGTTAACATAACATGACAATAAACAATTCAAGTCATCGATAAAGCGGGTTACCGTTACTAATAACCAGAAAAACATGTCTGGAGACATCTAGAAAATGACACAAGCCATGCTCGACGGCATTCGTATTGCCGACCTTACCACCGTAATATTTGGCCCATACTGCACACAGGTATTAGCCGACCTCGGCGCCGACGTCATCAAAGTCGAACCCGATGGCTGGGGCGATGCGTCACGCAATATTGGCAAATCAGCCCACAACAAACTGATGGGCGGCCTGCACATGCGCATGAACCGCGGCAAGCGCTCAGTGACTTGGGATCTGAAATCAACCGAAGGCCGCGCTGCACTTGAAAAGCTATTAGAAACGAGCGACGTCATCATCCACAATATACGCCCGGATGCAGTGGGTCGCGCACGCCTAGATTACGACACCATTAAGCAAATTCGCCCCGATATCGTCTACGTGCATTGCACCGGTTACGACACGAGCGGTCCTAACTGTGGTGAACCCGCCTACGACGACATTATCCAAGCCGCATCGGGCGTTGCGTCGCTGCTACCTCGCGTCGATGGCAATCCAGCCCCTCGTTTCTTTCCTATGGCCATGGCAGATAAAGTCTCAGGTCTGCACGCGGCTTACTCCGTGCTTGCCGCCATCATCCACAAGCTGCGTACCGGCGAAGGCCAAATGGTTGAAGTCCCAATGATGGAGTCGATGGCAAGTTTTAATATGCTTGACCACCTGTATGAAAAAACCTTCATACCCCCGATTGGCAACACCGGCTATACCCGTCAGTTGGATCCGACCCGCCAACCGATGCGCACTAAAGATGGCTACATTGTGGTAGCGCCCTACCAAGATCCGCGCTGGCTTAAGACGTTGGAAATCATCGGTATGTCGCACGTGGTAGAACAGCCCGGTTTAACTACCCTGATGGAACGTCGGGAAAATGCAGACCGTTTGTATGTGTATTTAGCGGATGCCCTGCCAGAGCGAACAACGGCAGAGTGGTTAGCTATTTTTAAGAAAAACCAAATCCCCGCCAATCGCGTCAACACTATTGACGACCTGCTGACCGACCCACAACTTCAGGCGTCCGGCCTATTACGCGAGCGCAAACACCCCACCGAAGGATGCTATATCGAGGTGGGACCACCGGTGAAGTTTTCGGCCTACCCCTATCGCGAGCGCCGCCATGCACCTAGCATAGGTGAGCACAACGACGAAGTGATTAACGAACTGGGGTTAAAAAAATAACAGATCGGAGCAACCCATCGCACCGACGCTACATGGAGAACGACAATGAACGCTGCATCATCGACTGAAACGAGTCACATTGCACACGTCCTGCACAAGCAACGCGAAGCCTTTCTCAAAGAAGGCGCGCCTAGCGCAGATCAGCGCAGTGAAATGATGGACCGCTTAATTGGCCTGTTGGTCGATTTTGAAGATGAGATCATCGATACCGTCGCCGAAGACTTCGGCCACCGCAGTAAAGATTTCTCACGTCTCACCGAAATCATTTCGCCGCTAATGACCTTCAAAGCCATCAAACCAGAAATCGCCAAATGGATGGAACCCGAAGCGCGCCAGAGCGCCAAGGGTGAATGCTGGATTCAGTACCAGCCACTCGGTGTCATTGGTATTGTTATCCCATGGAACTTTCCCATCAATTTGGCCTTCAAAGGGCTCAGTGATGCGATTTCAGCGGGTAACAAAGTGATGATCAAAGCGTCAGAGTTTACCCCGAAGACCTCCGAGCTACTGAAGCGCATGATCGAGTCTGTGTTCGATGAAAAAGACATCGCCGTGATCACCGGCGGTCCGGACGTTGGCCACGAATTTTGTCTACAGCCATTCGACAAGCTGCTGTTCACCGGTTCGACCAGCATTGGCAAACACGTGATGCGCGCGGCGGCCGAGAATCTAGTACCGGTGGTACTGGAATTGGGCGGCAAGTCGCCCACCATCCTGTCTCGCTCGGCAGACTTTGAAACTTCAGTGCAAAAAATCATCGCTGGCAAGGCGCACAATGCGGGGCAAATCTGCCTGTCCCCCGACTACGTTTTTGTACCCGAAGAACAGGTCGACGACTTTATAGCCACCGCGCAGGCTATTTTTCCTCATCTCTTCCCTACCCTGCGTGACAACCCTGACTACACGTCCATTATCAACCAACGCCACTACGATCGCGTTAACGGCTACATTGACGAAGCGCGCGATGCCGGTGTGCACATCGTCGAACTGAATCCAGCTAACGAAGACTTTAGCCAACAGGATCATCACAAATTACCGGTGACCTTGATGGTAAATCCAAGTAACAATTTGAAGGTCATGCAGGACGAGATCTTTGGCCCACTGCTTCCTATCAAGCCCTACAAATCCATCGAAGACGTGGTCGACTTCGTCAATCGCCGCCCTCGTCCATTGGCACTATACTGGTTTGGCAACGACGAACAAGAACGCGACTTTGTGCTCAACCACACCACATCGGGTGGCGTGACCATCAACGATGTGATCAAACATGTTGGCGTGGAAGAACTGCCCTTTGGCGGCGTTGGTCATAGCGGCATGGGCGCCTATCACGGCATTGACGGCTTTAAAGCGCTCAGCCATGGCAAGGCGATTTTTGTCGCGGGCGATGGCCCGGACCCTATGCGTGCTCCCTTTGCCCCCAAGTCCGACTTCCTAAAGTCGCTTGTTTCTCGCTAACTCATACTAGAGGTTAATAACAATGAAAGCTGCTGTTTTTCGCGAAGCTAAAAAACCCATGACCATTGAAGAGGTCCAGGTCTCAAAGCCCGGCCCTCGAGAAGTGTTGGTACGCACCATGGCCGCTGGCATCTGCCACTCCGACCTACACTTTTTTGACGGTGGTTTCCCCGTAGGTCTGCCCAGCATTTTGGGTCACGAGGCAGCGGGCATTGTCGAACAGGTGGGAAGCGAAGTCCGCTCGGTGAAGCCTGGCGACCACGTTGTGACATGCCTATCTGCCTTCTGTGGCCACTGCCCGCACTGCGTCTCTGGTCGTTTGAATCTATGTGTCTCGCCTGAAACCAAACGTGGCGAGAATGAAGAAACCCGTTTGAATAAACCGGCCGAGTCGGTCACCCAGTTTATGAATTTGTCGGCCTTCGCGGAGCAAATGCTGGTGCACGAAAACGCCTTAGTTTCAATCAACCGCGAGATGCCCTTTGACCGCGCCGCCCTCCTCGGTTGTGGTGTGCTTACTGGTACCGGGGCCGTGTTTAATACCGCCCGGATTCGCCCCGGCGAGACTGTTGCGGTGATTGGCTGTGGTGGGGTGGGCTTGTCGGCCATTAATGGTGCGGCAATTGCAGGCGCCGGCCGTATCATCGCCATCGACATGCTAGAAAATAAACTGCAAATGGCTAAAGCCTTCGGCGCCACCGACCTGATCAATGCCTCAGAAGGCAACGTGGTTGAGCGCGTTGTGGAAATGACGGCTGGCGGCGTACAGCACGCGCTGGAATGTATTGGCTTGAAGCCGACCGCCGAACAAGCCTTCCAAATGCTCTGCCGTGGCGGTGGTGCCACTATTGTCGGCCTGATCCCTCTAGGAACCAAATTGGAACTGGATTCTTACCACCTGTTGCACGAACGCCGCATTCAAGCGAGCTATATGGGCTCTAACCAATTTCCAATCGACTTACCGAATCTGGTGAACTTCTACATGCAGGACAAGTTAAAATTGGATGAGCTCATTTCGCAGCATATTTCGCTTGAACAAATTAACCAAGGCATGGAAGATTTGCGCAGTGGAGAGCTGGCTCGCTCAGTGATTATGTTCGACAAATAATAACGACATGTGCCGCTACCCAGGCGGCACTTTTCATGCCAATAAAAAGAGAGTAATACCATGTCAGACAGCAACAATGGTAACAGCGAAGTAGAGGCCGACAACCCCTACGAAAACAAACGCTACCGTGGTTATGTGCTTTTCATCCTAACGGTGGTCTACGCCTTTAACTTCATTGACCGCCAACTGATTAGCATCCTACAAGAATCTATTAAAAACGATTTGAACCTGTCGGATACTCAGCTAGGCTTGCTGACCGGCTTTGCCTTCGCCGTGTTTTACGTCACCGCGGGCATCCCGATTGCGCGTTGGTCAGATCGCGCCAACCGCCGCAACATTATCGCCATGGCGGTGGGGGTTTGGAGCGCCATGACCGCCGTTAGCGGTGCATGCACTAACTATGTCCAGATGTTAATGGCTCGTATTGGCGTGGGTATTGGTGAAGCGGGTGGCACGCCCCCTGCCCACTCGATGATCTCGGATATTTACCCTGAAGAAAAACGCGGGACTGCACTGTCGATTTATAGTGTCGGCATCAACGTAGGCATCATGTTTGGCTTCTTTTTTGGCGGCATCATCAACGAGTATTTCGGTTGGCGGATGGCCTTTGTCATCGTCGGCCTACCAGGTATTTTGATTGCCATTTTAATTCGCATGACCGTCGCTGAACCCATGCGCGGCATGTCAGAGAAAATCAAAACCAAAGATGAGCATATCCCCTTCTCGGGGGTTCTTAAAGAAATGCTCTACAACCCCATCATCCGCAACGTGATGGTTGGCTCAGCCATTTTCGGTATTGCCGGTTATGGCGCCTTCAACTGGCTAGCTCCATTCTACATTCGAAGTCACAGTGTCGGCACGGCGGAATTAGGTCTGTGGTTATCGCTGTCGATTGGCTTGTTCGGTGGTATCGGCACCTTCACCGCGGGCCTGCTGGCCGACAAGCTGGGTCAAATCAGTAAAGGCTGGTACATGTGGATCCCCGCGTTCTCTGCGGTATTGATCGGCCCGATGTACTACATCATTTTCACTACCACCAACACATCATTGGCATTGTGGCTTAACTTCGTTCCCAGCTTTCTGTTGGCGACCTACATTGGCACCGGCGTGGCGGTGTTACACAGCAACGTATCACCCAGTATGCGCGCCACGATTTCGGCAATGTTCTACTTCATGATCAATATCATCGGCTTGGGCCTTGGCCCCACCATGATCGGAATGCTGAGCGACTACCTAGCGCCCGAATTAGGCGCCGAGTCGCTGCGCACCGCGATGATTTACATCATCCCGACGGCGTCATTATGGGCAGCCATTCACTTTTTCCAAGCAGGTCGTTTACTGCACAAAAAAGACCGCGGCCAAGCCTAGACTGAGCTCTACTCCCCGTGGGGGCATGTTCGCCCCCACTTCTCACGCAGCCGCTAAAAAGCATAATTAGTTTCTAACAATTGCTATGAATCTTCTCTACTGAGGCCGGTACATACTACGCAGACACGCCGTAAACCCGTCCCTGGGGGCTTGCTCTCGACATCCTGTCTCGAGACAGTCTGCTTAAGTATGTGCCCGGCCTCTCGATACATTGTGCCACTCCTCTGTGAGACCTTGCTCACCATCTGTGGGACCTTGTTCGCCATCTGTGGGACCTTTCTCGAAGAGAAAGGGAATTGATTTAAATAATTCCCTTGTTCTGCGAACAAGGAACTATTCGACATAGCACAATGTTTCAAAAATCACGGCAAACACTTAAGACGGAAATCGGCAGCATGGATGCTGCCGTTTAGCCTACACGGATGTATTCACGGCGGTCCGTCGTAGTGTTTCCGTGATTAAAGCTTCATGAATTTTTAACTAGTTAGGATATTCCCTTGTTCTGCGAACACAAAATCGTTTGGAACGATTTTGAATAACGCCTTTACCCCAAAGGGGTGAGCCCCATGGACGGGGCGAATAACGTCCCACGAGGAGCATAAGCACATCCATGTCAACGCCGCTCTCGGGCTTCCTGCCCTCCGCGGCATAAGCACATCCCTGTCAACGCCGCTCTCGGGCTTCCTGCCCTCCGCGGCATAAGCACATCCCTGT
>JAHEIH010000026.1:485629-519545 GCA_024639455.1 Cellvibrionales bacterium | reverse complement strand
TCTGTTTGCTGTCGATTTCGCTTCACCAAACACCCCGTCGATCTCGCTCGTTAGAGCCCCTCGACAAGGGAGGCGCACTATAGGTATTTCGAACGGGGGACGCAAGCGTTATTTTGAAAATTACTATAATTAATGACGAATATGATCGCGCGACAACCACATCGCTCAAAACGCGATCAATACGTTTAGATTTCGAACAAGTGGTACTTCTTCTTACCCAAGCGAACAACGAAATACTTCTCGTGCATAGCGCTACCCACTGAGAAAACTTCTGGCACCTGCATATTGGCATCCATACCATAAGCGATACCATTCACGAACACTGAATTTCGCTGTAAAGCATCTTTTACCTGCTTACCAGAAGCCGCCATACCGTGTTCTGCCAATAGAGAAGTCAATGGCATTTCTGACAGATCCGCAGGAACGATATCGGAAGAGGGCAAGCCATCCATTTTGATCTGCGCCAAATCACTCGCCGACAACTCACTCAACTCACCGCTAAACAAAGCCTCAGTAATACGTTGCGCAGCAGCCAAACCCTCTTCACCATGGATCATCGACGTCATTTCGCGGGCTAGCACTGACTGTGCCTGAGGACGACCTTCCGCCGCTGCATCTTCCGCTTCGATGCGAGCAATCTCTGCTACAGGTAAGAAGGTAAAATAACGCAAGAACTTATAGACGTCCGCATCTGCCGTATTCAACCAGAACTGGTAAAAGGCATAGGGCGAAGTCTTGGCAGGATCCAACCAAATGGTGCCGCTTTCTGTTTTACCAAATTTTGTACCATCCGCTTTTGTCACCAACGGCATGGTCAAACCAAATACGCTGCCACCATACATGCGGCGCGCCAAATCAATACCGCCGGTGATATTCCCCCACTGATCAGAGCCACCGATTTGTAGTTCACACTTATAGCGATTAAACAGCTCTGCAAAATCATAGCTCTGTAGAATCATGTAGGTAAACTCAGTAAACGAGATACCTGCACCTTCGCGATCGATACGCTGCTTAACAGATTCTTTCGCGATCATCTGGTTAACAGAAAAGTGTTTACCGATGTCACGCAGGAAATCCAACACACTGACATCTTGGGTCCAATCGAGATTGTTAACCACCAAGGCCGAGTTATCACCACAATCAAAATTGATAAAGGCAGACACCTGCGCTTTTAATTTATCAACCCAACCCGCAACAACATCAGGAGTATTTAGTTTGCGCTCTTGAGCTTTAAACGAAGGATCCCCAATCAGACCCGTTGCACCGCCTACTAGCGCAATAGGCTTATGACCAGCCAACTGAAAACGCTTCAACATCAACAGAGGAACAAGACTACCAATATGCAAACTGTCAGCAGTGGGATCAAAACCGCAATACAGGGTGCGTGACTGCGACAAAAACGACTCAAACTCATCACCACCCGAAGTCTGTGACACTAGGCCTCGCGCTTCTAAATCAGCCAGAAAACTGCGACCGTCAATCATTGGAAAATCTCGCTCAAAACAAAAGTGAGCGCGCACCTTACAACAAAACCGTTAAAATGCAAGCAGCATGCGGCTTACACGCCATTAGTACGAAACCAAAAAGAATTCCGCCAATTGATCAAATTGTGATCTACGCACTAGAAAAAACAATAGCTTGCCAGTTATACTCCACAACAAGCTTTAGCCACAAAACACCATTATAAGTATGCACAAACCACAAGCCACGCCCATCACAGCCAAATCGGCCAGCAAATTTCCGCGCAGGCACATGTATGCTGCCGGAGCTATTTTGCTCGGCATGGCTGCAGGGCTTTTATTCATGCCAAGCGAACCTGTTGAAGCTGAACGCATTAGCCAAGCGGTGGAATTAAATGTCATAACACCAAGCGTGGATGAAACGCCCGTTGCTGAAGAAATCATCGAGCCACAGATTGAATGGCGCGAATTAAGCGTCGGCAAAGGCGACACCCTGTCCGATATGTTCGCCCGCGCCAACCTTCCTGCCAGTGACATGATGAACATTATCAACAGCGGTAACCACGGCAAAAGCTTAACACGTATTTATCCCGGCCAAAGCATTAGCTACGCCCGCAATGAACGCGGCAAACTCATCGGTCTACGGCACCATATCTCTCGCTTGGAAAGCACCGAGTTTACGCTCACCGAAAACGGTATCGAAGCAGACAAAATCGTCCTTACCCCGGACGTCTTTGAGCAATACAAAACCGCCACCATCGACAGCTCACTTTTCTTAGCGGGACAGCGTGCCGGTTTGAGCCAGAAT
This sequence comes from Cellvibrionales bacterium, assembly GCA_024639455.1. Taxonomy (GTDB): domain Bacteria; phylum Pseudomonadota; class Gammaproteobacteria; order Pseudomonadales; family JAHEIH01; genus JAHEIH01. The sequence goes on along the minus strand of JAHEIH010000026.1, from coordinate 517,277 downwards.
CAAATCATGGAAGTCGCCGGAATTTTTAGCGGCGTGATCGACTTTGTACTCGATCCGCGTAAGGGTGATAACTTCAGTGTGCTGTATGAAGAACTGTTCCTGAATGGTGAAAAAATTGGTGACGGCAATATCATTGCTGCGCAATACAACGGTAACGACGGTGAATACACCGCCTACCGCTATACCGATGAGCAAGGTAATGTCGGCTTCTATTCGCCCGACGGTGTGAGCATGCGCAAAGCCTTTCTGCGTGCCCCATTAGACTTCACTCGAATTAGTTCTAGCTTCAACTTACGCCGCAAGCACCCGATTCACAACAAGATCAAAGCCCATCGTGGCATCGATTATGCCGCTCCACGTGGCACCCCGATTTACGCAGCGGGGGATGGCCGTGTAATAAAAGCGGGTTTTAGCAGAGCAAACGGCAATTACGTGTTTATCCAACACGGCGAACAATACGTTACCAAGTACCTGCACCTGCACAAGCGCAAGGTAAAGCAGGGCCAGCGCGTCAAGCAAAAACAAATCATCGGCAGCGTTGGCTCCACGGGTTACGCTACCGGCCCACACTTACACTATGAATTCCTGGTTAACGGCGTGCACCGCAACCCTCGCACCATTGTCGACAAACTGCCCAAGGCAAAGTCGATCGACAAACGTGAAATGGCGCGCTTCAATGAAGCAACCCAGCCTGTGGCGCAACAGTTTGCCGCTTACCAGCAACGTTTCGCCATGAATGACATGTCCGCCGATCAAGGCAACTAATGACAGAGCTTTACGTTGGGCTAATGTCGGGCACTAGCCTCGACGCCATCGACTGTGTGATCGTGGATTTTTCCGAGGGAGCAACAGTCCTCGCAGCTGAATCTTTTCCAATTCCTGATATCCGCCGCCGTGGCATTTTGGATCTATGCCAATCGGGCAACAACGAGATCGAAAAAATGGGACGGCTCGATCGCCAATTAGGCATCGACTTCGCAAGTGCGGTGGAGACCACCCTAAATCGTCATAAAATTAATCATCATGATGTGGTCGCCATAGGAAGTCACGGGCAGACCATCCGCCACCGCCCGAGTGTAGATGATGAGCTTGGCTTCACCCTTCAGATTGGTGACCCCAATACTATTGCCTACCTCACGGGTATCGATACCATCGCTGATTTTCGCCGCAAGGATATTGCAGCGGGCGGGCAAGGCGCTCCACTGGTTCCCGCCTTTCACCACGCCATGTTTGCCGAGCACTGTAAGAATGGCGCGCTGCTTAACATTGGCGGCATGGCAAATCTCAGCTTATTGGCCTCGCCTATCCTCGGCTTTGACACTGGACCGGGCAACGTATTAATCGACCACTATTGCCGTAAGCACTTCCAAATTAGCTTCGATGATGGCGGTCGTTTAGCGGCCTCCGGAACTGTCGACCAAGATCTACTCGCGCGTATGATGCAACATCCTTTCCTGGCGCTACCCGCACCAAAGAGCTGCGGCCGAGAAAATTTTGACCAACACTGGGTAGAGCAGATTCTGCAACAACACTGTCGGGCCGTTTCACCCACTGACTTGATCGCCACGCTCACAGAATTTACTGCCAAGAGTATTTGTCTAGGCCTCGAAACCAGTGGACGCAGGGTAGATCAGATCATTGTTTGCGGAGGCGGAGCATTCAACCAATATTTATGCCAACGCATCCAAGCCAACAGCGGCATAGAGATAGTCAGCAGTCACCATTACGGCATTTCACCGCAGTGGATGGAGGCGATCGCCTTTGCGTGGTTTGCCATGAGGACGCTAAAACAACTCCATAGCAACGCCCCCAGCGTGACGGGCGCCGCGAAGGAACTAGTATTAGGCGCTATTTACAGCGCTAAATAAGATTTAGATAGAAAATGAAGAACCGCAACCGCAGGTCGTTTCTGCATTTGGGTTAGTCACGATAAAGCGCGAGCCTTCCAACCCTTCGGTGTAATCCACCTCGGCACCCGCTAAATATTGAATACTCATGGCATCGACCAACAGACCTACACCATCCGTTTCAATTAATGTGTCGTCGTCAGCTGCCAATTCGTCGAAAGTAAATCCGTACTGAAAACCGGCACAACCGCCACCGGTCACAAACACACGAAGGCGTAAATCGTCGTTGCCTTCTTCTTCTTTCAACGCACGCACCTTTGCCGCAGCGCGCTGCGTAAACTGCATAGTCATAGGGTCGAAAGTAAATGCTTCAGACATGTCGATTCTCAGTTGATAAACAGGTAACAGATTGTCGCAAAAACCAAGCGCGACGGTCAAGTATTACTCGCCAGACTCGGTGCCACTAACCTCATTAATTGGGCGAAGCTGTCCCGACACCACCGCACCTTTAACCATTTCCATGCTTTTATAGTAAATGGTGCCCTGAATGTTGGCTTTGTTGGCCAATTCAACGTGCTCACTAGCAAAGATATCGCCTTCAACGAAACCGTTAACCACGATATTTGGCACGCGAATCTCACCACGCACCACACCACCCTCCGCTACTCGCAGGCTCGCTTTAGCGCCATCGGCAGCGGCAATATTGCCATTCAGCTCGCCCTCGACCTCCATGTGATCAGTAAATTCTATATCACCTTGCACTTTGGTGCCGTTTGAAATCAGACTAGTCAAGCTACCACCATTTCCATTCGAGCCGAACATACATCCACTACCCGCTATTATTTTGTAATCGAAGACCAGGCGTACTCGCCATTGGCTTCAACACTGTTTTTACCCGACGTCACAACGGCCAAGTGCAGAGTCACAGGAGCAAACCCCTCAGGCAACATCACCGTGTCAGCCGCATTCTGAAAATACTTAAAACGTAATTTAATTGCACCGCCGCTAGCAAAGGCCTTTCCTGTTAACACCCTTTCGCTAACACTGCCATCGGGCTGGGTTTCAACTCCCTCTAACCGCCAACGCAGCGATCCCTTTATCAGGCTGTGATTGAGCGATAATTGCTGCACCACAGCAGAGATTCCGTACTCACCCGCACCAATACCAGGGCGTACTTGAACGCCGCGAAAGCTAATATTGCCATTTATTGTTGGGTCCATCAAACCCTTATAAAAGGCGATTTGCTCCTCTAGATCGGCATTGATCTGCTCGAGCGTAACCATGGCTTGGCGCAATTCCTCACTGGAGCGACGCCCCAACTCAACGCTCAACTCATGGCTCGTCAACTGGCGCTTCGCCATCGCCAAATCGTGCTCCAAGCGTTCGATTTTTGCGCGTTGCGCTACGTTGGTCTGCTCCAAACTTTCGCGCCACTTTTTGCCACTAAAGCCCCCTCCATAGTAGGCCAAGATCACCACTAAAAGGACCAAAAAGGATGACACCCCCCAGCCGAAGTAACGCCGCCAGGGAACATAGCGAACCACTTCGCTTTTGTAGTGTGGAGTGCCGTGCTGTGACATGACCTAGGGAATCAATCCCAAGCCTTGCAAGCCCTCGCGCTCATCAAAACCAAACATAATATTCATAATTTGCATCGCTTGACCAGACGCCCCTTTCACCAAATTATCAATCACCGACAGCACAACGACGGTATCGCGTCCCTGTGGGCGATGCACGGCGATACGGCACATATTGGCACCTTTAACGCTGCGGGTTTGTGGGTGAGAGCCCGCTGGCATCACATCGACAAACGCCTCGTCGCGATAGGTGTCTTCAAACAGCCCCTGCAAATCGTATTCGCCCACATTGAGCTCGGCGTAAAGGGTCGCGTGAATGCCGCGAATCATCGGCAGCAGATGGGGAACAAACGTCAGATTCACATTGCCGCTGGTCATGCGCGCCAAGCCCTGCTCAATCTCAGGCAGGTGGCGGTGACCCGGCACACCGTAGGCTTTAAAACTATCACCCACCTCGGCAAACAGGTTGTCGATTTTCCCCTGTCGACCCGCACCGCTCACACCGGAAGCCGCATTGGCAATCAAGCGAGAAGGATTGATCAAGCCGTGGCGCAACAGAGGCATGAAGCCCAACTGTACTGCAGTAGGGTAACAACCAGGCGCCGCCACTACCTGCGCGTTGGCGATTGTGTCGCGATTAATCTCGGGCAAACCGTACACCGCCTGCTGTACGATATCGGGGCAACTGTGTGGCATGCCGTACCATTCCGCCCACAATTCAGTATTTTTAATACGGAAGTCTGCCGAAAGGTCGATAACTCGTACACCGCGAGCCACTAATTCAGGCATCATTGCCATCGCCACACCGTGAGGCGTAGCAAAAAACACTACATAACACTGGCTCAACACTTCGACGTCTGGTTCAGAGTAGCGCAACTCATCATAGCAGCCGCGTAAATTTGGGAACAACTCAGCCACGCTCATACCCGCTTCAGAACGTGAAGTAATTGCAACGACTTCTGCCTGGGGATGGGTCGCCAATAAACGCAACAGTTCTACACCGGTATAGCCGGTTCCGCCTACAATACCTACTCTGATCATGACTCTCACAAAGCTCAACAATGAATAAGTCGTCTATGATAAGCTGCTGCGATACAAATCAAAAGCGGCAAACCGTGATAAACATCAGAAGATCTGTACTAAACCATGCTAAACGCCCTGCGTGAACGACTCGAAAATTCAGAGCGCACCACCCACTACGCCACCCTAGGTATTTTATCGGGGTTGTTGGTGGGCATTGTCATTTTGGCATTTCGCATGGCACTGGAACTCCCTCAAACTAGCCTGTTACCCAGCGGCTTACTTGATGACTACGAGAGCCTCACCCCAGTGACCCGTTTTGTTCTCGCCTGCGGCAGTGGCTTGTTGCTTGGCTTGCTGTTGTGGGTGAGCGGTAACGCCAACACGCGCACCGGCTTAGTGCACGTTGTGGACCGCGTCCACAACCACCACAGCATCATGCCGCTGCGCAACGCACTGGTTCAGTTTATCGGGGGCGCTATTGCTATCGCAGGCGGCCAATCTGCCGGTCGCGAGGGACCCGCCATTCACCTTGGTGCCGCGGTCAACAGCTGGCTTTGCAGGCGTTTCAAATTGCCTAACAACAGCCTGCGTATTTTGGTCGGCAGCGGTGTCGCCGCTGCGATAGCTGCCTCGTTTAATACCCCCATTGCCGGTGTCATTTTTGCCATGGAAGTGGTGCTCATGGAATACAGCGTAGCGGGCTTTATACCAGTGATTGCTGCAGCGGTAACAGGCACCCTTATTACCCACACCGCGCTCGGATCGGCGCCCGCGTTAGCGATCGATAACCTCAGTCTCGCCAGCCTTTTAGAACTTCCACTCATGGCACTACTAGGCGTGGCCTGTGGATTTGTGGCCGGGCTGTTCATCGCGCTGCAGAAAAGAGTCACTCGCCTGCGCCACTGGCATATCGTGGCGCGAATGACATTGGCAGGCGGTATTACTGGCGCCATCGCCATGGCGGTGCCCGGAGTGATGGGGCTCGGCTATGACAGCATACAACTGGCGATGACAGGGCAGATGGGATTACTGGCACTGGCCATGCTGATTTCCGCCAAGTTAATTGCCACCAGTATTAGCTGCGGCCTCGGTATGCCGATTGGCTTCATCGGCCCCACATTTGTCATTGGCGCCTGCCTTGGTGCGATATTTGGCATCGCGGCTAGTCTCATCAGCCCCGAGCAAGCTTCACCGATTGGCTTCTACGCCCTACTGGGGATTGGCGCCTGTATGGGAGCCACCCTCAACGCCCCCTTGGCAGCCATCATCGCGGTGATAGAGCTCACCCAAAGTACCCACATGATCCTGCCAGTGATGCTAACCGTGATCACCGCCAACGTAATAAACACCGACATACTGCGGCAGCCGTCGCTTGTCAGTGTGATGCTGACCACCGTGGGCAGCCGCCACCAAATGTCACCCATGCGTAATGTGTTACAACGCGTCGTGGTCAACAGCTGTATGGCTACAAAAGTTAGCCAAATTCCACCCAGCATCAAAGCCAGTACCTTTAACGCCCTATTACAAGAAGACGTTAACTTTTTTACCTGCAAAGTCGACCATCAGTGGTATGTTTTTGAACGCAGCCAGATTAAGCTGCAAGGGACCGAAGACATCGACGAGGTAAGGCCAACCCTCGTTTTTGTCGACACACCAAAAGGCGCACACATCATTAATAGCAATGCCACCCTGTTAGAAGCACACCAGACCTTGCAACAACACAACCGCGACATCCTCGTTGTGTTCAATAACACCCATCCTCAACCTGTTGGCCTCCTCAGCCGTAAAATGCTCAACGATGTTGTAGACATTGACTCAGGATGGGGGCGATAGGCAAGCATGGAATGCTCATAAAGGGTATACTATCGCCGCTTGAACAAGGGGATAACCATGCTTTGGATTAAGGCTTTTCACATAATTTTTGTGGTGTGCTGGTTTGCTGGCCTGTTTTATTTACCACGCCTATTTGTCAACCACGCCATGACTGATAATGCCAATACCATCGCCACCTTAAAAGTGATGGAGCGAAAGCTATACCGATTTACCACCGGACTAGCCGTATTCGCCATTGCCCTTGGTACCTATTTAGCAGTGAGCTACTGGGAGGCCTACAGCCTACAAAAATGGCTGCACGTCAAGTTAGGTTTGGTTATCGTACTGATCGCCTACCATCTCAGCTGCGGCTACTACACCAAGGTATTCGCCGAAGACCGCAATTGCCGCGGCCACAAATACTTCCGCGTTTACAACGAAATCCCTGTATTTTTACTTTTCGCCATCGTCATTCTGGCGGTGGTTAGACCGTTTTAAGGACTTGTCATGGATCTGTTTAGCGAAGCCCAACAATACATCCCCGGCGGCGTGAACTCGCCCGTTCGCGCGTTTAAAGCGGTGGGTGGCACACCCATCTTTTTCAGACGCGGCGAGGGAGCCTACCTCTACGACCACGACGACAAACAGTACATCGACTACGTACTGTCATGGGGCCCGATGTTGCGCGGCCACTGCTACCCACCGGTGGTAGAAGCGGTGCGCGACCAAGTCACCCGCGGCTTGAGTTTTGGCGCCCCTACAGGCCTTGAAACGGCCATGGCCAAACGCCTCTGCGAAATGATGCCTAATATGGATCTGGTGCGCATGGTCAACTCTGGCACCGAAGCCACCATGAGCGCCATTCGCTTGGCGCGTGGTTACACCAACCGCGAGACCATCATCAAGTTCGAGGGCTGCTACCACGGCCACAGCGATTCGCTACTGGTCAAGGCAGGCTCTGGCGCGCTGACCTTCGGCGTTCCCAGCTCGCCGGGCGTACCCGCAGCGCTTGCAGAAAAAACCGTGACACTGACTTACAACGATATCGAGGGCGTTAAACAAGCCATGGCCGACATCGGCGACCAAGTGGCAGGTATCATCCTCGAACCCGTGGTAGGCAACATGAGCTGCATACCCCCCGTGCCAGGTTTCTTGGAAACACTACGTGAGGTTTGCGACCAATACGGCGCACTACTGATTGTCGACGAGGTGATGACAGGCTTCCGCGTGTCCAAAACTGGCGCGCAAGGTTATTACAACCTCGAAGCTGACCTCACCTGTTTGGGCAAGGTAATAGGTGGCGGCATGCCCTGCGCCGCCTTCGGTGGCAAACGCGCGATTATGGAACACCTGTCGCCCCTCGGCCCGGTATATCAAGCGGGTACGTTGTCGGGTAACCCAGTGGCTATGGCCGCTGGCCTTGCCATGATGGACGCGGTTGAAGAAGACGGTTTATACGAGATGCTCACGCGTGCGACCACTCGCTTAGTCGAGGGCATGCAAGGTATCGCCGACGACTGCGGTATTCCTTTCACCACCAACCATGTGGGCAGCATGTTTGGCATTTTCTTTACTGAAGAAGAAACGGTACAGAACTATCAACAAGTGATGGCTTGTAACAAGGATCACTACAACAAGTTCTTCCACGGCATGCTGAACGAAGGGGTTTACCTAGCACCGGCCTCATATGAAGCGGGCTTTACTTCATCGTGCCACACCGACGATGTGATCGACGCCACCCTCGAGCGCACCCTGCGCGTCATGAAGACACTGTAACGACTTTCGGGCGAGCTGCTAGAGCACCTCTAGCAGCTCGTCCAACATCCGCAACGACAAGCCCCAAATACGATACTGACGGTAGTAGTAACACGGCATGGTATAGGTCTGCCCGTCATACACTACGTCAAAGTTCTGCCGTTTTCCTGGTGTAAAAAAGTGCAGCGGAATCCACATCGCTTCTGCGACCTCTTCGTTGGGCACTATAGGGATGTCACTGTGGGCAAACATTACATAGGGCGTTACCACCAAGGGCAGCACTCGCCCGCGCCCCGTAGCGCGGATATCCGATAGGCGTAAAGACGTGTCAGTCACGGCCTGCACATCAAAGCCCATCTCTTCACGAACCTCCCTTATGGCGGTGGCAAAGATCGACGCATCTCCTGGTTCCTGGCGGCCACCAGGAAAACCCATATGACCCGACCAAGGGTCACCATCGCGCTCAGCTCGCTTCATCATTAGCATTTCGGCGCCCGAATCACCTTCGCGCAGCATAATGACCACCGCAGAGCGCTTCACCTCGTGTCGCTGAGGGTACTTATCAACGCGCAACCTTGGCAGTGCGCGCCGAATTTTTTCAAGTGTGTACATGCTACTCCCTTATCACTCACCTCAGCTTACACCATCCCCCCTTTAATGACGGGGTCAATGACGCCATATTTGGCATACCTCACAATGATGACGGCAATTCATAACAATGGGGTGGCGGCCGCGGCCGCGGCTGTTAAAATGCTGTAAAAAATAACCACGGAAAATCACCATGAAAGATTTTTTGATTGCCCCCTCGATCCTCTCCGCTGACTTCGCCAAGCTCGGCAGCGAAGTTGAAGAAGTCCTGGAGCTCGGGACCGACATCGTTCACTTCGATGTGATGGACAACCACTACGTACCCAACCTGACGGTCGGACCCATGGTGTGCAAAGCGCTGCGCGATTTCGGCATCACAGCCCCGATAGATGTGCACCTCATGGTCAGCCCTGTCGATGCCCTCATCGAACAGTTCGCCAACGCTGGTGCCACCTATATCACCTTTCACCCCGAAGCATCTCAGCACGTCGATCGCTCGCTTCAGCTGATCAAAGATTTAGGTTGCAAGGCCGGCTTGGTATTTAACCCTGCCACCGGGCTAGACGCCGCCAAATACGTCATGGACAAACTCGACATGATCCTACTGATGTCGGTAAACCCTGGCTTTGGAGGCCAAGCCTTTATCCCCAATACGCTGGATAAACTTCGCGAAGCTCGATGCCTCATCGACGATAGCGGTCTCGATATTCGCCTTGAAATCGATGGCGGCGTAAACGTGAAAAACATTGCCGAGATCGCCGCCGCCGGCGCCGACACTTTTGTCGCTGGCTCGGCAATTTTTAACGCCCCGTCGCGCGCTGATGCCATCGCCCAGATGCGCAGTCAGCTTAGCGGGGTAAATCGCGGCTAGGGCTTTGTGTTGAGCAGCGCAGCAGTTACAATGTTGCGCAACTTTTAACTTTCAAGGATCTCAAGTGTACCTAGCAGTCACCTACAGTTTTCGATGGCGTCACTAATCGACCAGAGCCACCCCGACTGAACTAATACACTGAGATTGATACTATGACACCCGAACGCTTTTCTGAATTAGCCGCCCAAGGCTACAACCGCATCCCGGTGATACGCACTGTACTGGCCGACCTCGACACGCCGTTGTCGAGCTATGTAAAACTTGCTCGCGGCCCTTATTCTTATTTATTTGAATCGGTACAGGGCGGCGAAAAATGGGGCCGTTACTCGATTATAGGCTTGCCCTGCCGCACCATCATGGCAGCGCGCGGCAATATGGTCACCGTTAGCATCGATGGCGCTATCACTGAGCAATACGAATACGACAATCCCTACCATTTTGTGGACAAGTTTAAAGCACGCTACCACGTGCCCGATATCGAAGACATGCCCCGATTCCACGGCGGTTTGGTCGGTTACTTTGGCTACGATACCGTGCGCTACGTCGAGCAACGCCTAGCCCACTCCACCCCCAACGACGACATCGGCAACCCCGATATTTTGCTGATGGTGTCGGAAGAGGTGCTGGTATTCGACAACCTGATGGGCACCATCGCCATCATTTGCCACGCCGACACCAGTGAGCCTGACGCCTTGGAAAAAGCCAATGCCCGCCTCGACGCACTGGCTGCCAAATTAGGTGAGCCTTCGCCACACCTGCCTAGCTTAAACCTCAACGGCGGCGATACCGGCATCAAAGAATCTGACTTCACCTCGCAGATGGGCCAACAGGCCTATGAAGCAGCGGTTGAAAAAATTCGTGAGTACGTACTCGCCGGCGACGCTATGCAAGTGGTGCCCTCGCAACGACTCAGCGTTGAGTTCAGCACCGACCCCATCCATTTGTACCGCGCTTTGCGCCACCTAAATCCATCGCCACACATGTACTTCCTGGACCTCGATGACTTCCAGATCGTCGGCTCTTCGCCTGAAATTTTGGCGCGAGTCGAAGACGACATCGTCACCATCCGCCCCATCGCGGGGACTCGTCCACGCGGCGCGACCGAAGCCGAAGACCTCGCGCTAGAGAAAGAACTACTGGCAGATCCGAAGGAAATAGCCGAGCACTTAATGCTGATCGACCTCGGACGCAACGATGTAGGTCGTGTGGCACAGACCGGCAGCGTAGAAGTCACCGAGAACATGGTGGTCGAGCGTTACTCTCACGTGATGCACATCGTCTCAAATGTGCAAGGTCAACTGGATCCTTCGCTGAGCGCACTGGATGTATTGCAGGCGTCACTGCCCACCGGCACCTTGAGTGGTGCCCCCAAAATTCGCGCCATGGAAATCATCGACGAAGTGGAATCCGTCAAACGGGGCGTATACGGCGGCGCAGTGGGCTACATTTCTTGGCAGGGTAATACCGACAATGCGATTGCCATCCGCACCGCGGTGATTAAGAACAACACCCTGTATGTTCAAGCTGGCGCCGGGGTTGTCGCCGATTCAGTACCCACGATGGAATGGCAAGAAACCATGAACAAGGCGCGAGCCATTATTCGCGCCGCCGCACTAGCGACGAGAACTGCTTGACATCCCCGGCGGGAAAAGGAATAATTCCCGCCCTTAAATTTCGGCACTGAAGTTTGCCGCACTACAACTGTTAAACCTAGAGGATTACAACGTGGCGAATTCACCACAAGCTAAGAAAAGAGCAAAACAGGCTGAAAAACGCCGTCAGCAAAACGCTAGCCTGCGCTCAACTGTTCGCACCTACATCAAGAAAGTAGTTGCTGCCATCGAATCAGGCGACGCTGGCAATGCTAAAGCAGCATACGAGACTGCTGTTCCTGTGATCGACGCCATGGTTAACAAAGGCATCATCCACAAGAACAAAGCTGCTCGTCACAAGAGCCGTCTAAGCGCTAAAGTTAAAGCACTGGCCGCTTAATTCTCTAGCGACCGGTGCTCTACCGGTCGCACTTTTCCCTGACCAGTTTACATTTGTTGCGATAGATGTTGCGACACTATTTCGTGTGCGCGTTAGACCATGACAACCATGTTGTCGCGATGAATGAGCTCAGGCTCACCTTGATAACCCAAAATTCCGAGTATGTCAGCACTGCTGTGGCGAGCAATTTTACGCGCCTCGCTGGCGCTGTAATTACTTAAGCCGCGCGCAATAAGAATACCGTTTTGATCGCGACACTCTACCACTGCCCCACGCTCAAATTCTCCTATAACGTCAGCCACACCAACAGGAAGCAAGGAACGACCCTGACCGTGCAACACCCGTGCCGCACCATCATCCAACACCAACGCTCCTGACACATTTAGCATACCAGCCAACCACTGCTTACGCGCCGCCAAAGGCTGCTGACGCGCCTCTAAGCAGGTGCCGAGCTGCTCGCCCGCGAACAAACGGCGCAGTACACCAGGCTGCGAACCACCCACAATAATGGTCGACGTACCCGAGCGCGAAGCCAATCGTGCCGCACGCAGCTTTGTAAACATGCCGCCGCGCCCAAGCTCGCCTTTCGATTCGCCCGCCATACCATCAAGCGCCGCATCATCTGCAAAGGCGTTTGTAATCAACGTGGCCTCAGGGTTGTTGCGCGGATCAGCATCAAACAAACCGAGCTGGTCCGTCATGATAATCAGACCGTCGGCATCAATCAGGTTCGCTACCATCGCCGCCAGCGTATCGTTGTCACCAAAGCGGATCTCATCGGTCGCCACTGTGTCGTTTTCGTTAACGATGGGAATGACCTTGTGATCAATCAGCGTGTTGAGGGTACTACGCGCATTCAAATAGCGCGAACGGCTCGCCAAATCATCGTTGATCAACAACACTTGCGCGGTGTGGATACCATAAGACTTGAACATCATTTCATAGCTGTGGATCAAGCCCATCTGCCCAACAGCGGCAGCAGCCTGTAATTCGTTGATAGCCGTGGGACGCTTCGTCCAACCCAAGGCCCCCATACCCGCCGCCACAGCTCCCGACGACACCAGCACAATCTCATAACCGGCCTGCGCCAGCTCTGCCATTTGCTCGACCCAAGCCTGCATCGCTTCGCGGTGCAAGCCTTTGCCATTATTGGTCAGTAACGCGCTACCAATTTTGATCACCCAACGGCGACCGCGCAGCAGCGTTGCTCGTCCCTGATCAATCATGCAGCGGCTCCTTAGCGCACGTACTCGAATTCGACGTCGTAATCGTCGTCATCCCAATCGTCAAAATCGTCATCATCGTTGAACTCACCGCGCGCCTCGGCGCGCTTCATGCGACGCAGGTTTTCAATTTGCTCACGCGCTTCCTGCTGCATGGCCAATTGCTGCTGGTGCTCCAGCTTCGCCAATTCCGGATGCTCTTCTTCGGCTTCGCGGCTCTCTTCGATGTAGTTCATGATGTCTTCACACAGACGCTGAGTACCCAAAGCACTGATCGCAGCGATCTCGTACACCGGACCCTCCCAACCTAGCGCATCGATAATCTTTTCGCGCACTTCGGCCACAGATTCAGGCTCGAGCAGATCAGTTTTATTCAACACCAACCAACGATCGCGCTGCGCCAGCGTAGGACTAAAGTATTCAATTTCATTGGCAATGGCGGTCGCCGTAGCAACCGGGTCTGACAAATCGAAAGGCGCCACATCCACCATGTGCAACACCAAGCGCGTACGAGTAAGGTGGCGCAAGAAGCGGATACCCAAACCAGCACCACCCGAAGCACCTTCGATAACACCAGGCACATCAGCCATCACAAAGCTGCGGTATTTTTGAATACTTACCACGCCCAAGTTAGGCACCAGGGTGGTAAAGGGATAATTGGCCACCTTGGGCGTCGCGGCCGATACAGCACGAATCAAGGTCGACTTTCCGGCGTTAGGCATACCCAACAGACCGACATCAGCCAACACCTTCATTTCCAATTTCAGGTTGCGCTTTTCACCCTCGCTACCCGTAGTAGTTTGACGCGGAGTACGGTTGGTACTTGATTTAAAGCGCGTGTTACCCAGCCCGTGGAAGCCACCCTGGGCAACCAATAGACGCTGACCATGCTCGGTCAAATCGCCCAAGATTTCACGCGTGTCTTCATCAATCACAGTGGTGCCCACTGGCATCTTCAGGATCAAATCATCACCACTGGCACCGGTACACTGTTTGCTGCCACCACTTTTTCCGCTTTCTGCACGGAAACGGCGTGTGAAGCGATAGTCGACCATGGTATTCAGGTTGATGTCGGCCTCGAGAAAGACGCTACCGCCATCCCCACCATCGCCGCCATCGGGACCACCCTTGGCGATAAATTTCTCACGGCGAAAACTCAGACAGCCATTGCCACCACGACCAGCCTCTACCGTAATACTCGCTTCATCTACGAATTTCATAACTCTCTATCCTCGGGCAAAAGGCGTTGCCCAAAACAAGAAAGCCCCGTCAATGACGAGGCTTTCGTGAAGATCATTAGCAGCTAATTAAGCGCTAACGATGTTCACGTATTTGCGGTTCTGCGGGCCTTTGACCACGAACTCAACAGCACCGTCAACGGTAGCGAACAACGTGTGATCTTTGCCCATGCCTACGTTGGCGCCAGCGTGGAACTTGGTGCCGCGTTGACGAACGATGATGCTACCAGCAGACACTTGCTGACCGCCGAAGCGCTTCACACCAAGGCGTTTACTTTCGGAATCGCGTCCGTTACGAGTACTACCACCAGCTTTCTTGTGAGCCATTGTATTTCTCCTACCTTAATGCTTATGCACTGATACCAGTGATTTTAACTTCGGTGTACCACTGACGGTGACCGGCCTGTTTGCGGTGGTGCTTGCGACGCTTGAACTTCACGATGGTCACTTTGTCGTGACGGCCGTGAGAAACGATCTCAGCACTTACTTTAGCTCCAGCAACAACGGGCTGGCCAATTTTAACGTCAGCGCCTGCACCAACCATCAATACTTCGTCGAAGTTGATTGATGCGCCAGTTTCGGCTTCAATTTTTTCGAGTTTCAGGGTTTCGCCTTCAACTACGCGGTGCTGTTTACCACCGGCTTTAATAATCGCGTACATGTTTTACTCCATAATGGCCTGTTTGCATCCTGTGATTCGCGATTTGGGAATGCCGCCTTGCGTCATTCACTGTGGGCAAATCAGGCACTAACCCGTGTCCGGGATAGGTTTTTGACGAATTTCAGGGCCGCGAATTGTATGCGATCCCTATATCCATAGCAAGCCTTTCGAACACACAAACACAATTATTCCTCACAAAAATCATTTTTTATGCCATTTATAACGGCTAATAATGAGCAGACCATCAATTCGGTGATAAACTCAGCCTTTTTGTAACACATCACGCAGCAACGACGGGATTCCCACATCATGCAACACGCCAGAGCGCTGGTCGCCGACGATTTTGAACGCGTTAATCAATGCATTATCGACAAATTGCATTCGCGTGTCCCGTTGGTGGAAAACATCGGCCACTACATTATTGAAGCAGGCGGCAAGCGTCTGCGTCCGATGTTGGTTTTGTTAAGCAGTGGTGCACTCGGCTACAGCGGCAGTCACCACATACAATTGGCCGCCGTGATCGAATTTTTGCACACCGCCACCTTGCTGCATGATGATGTCGTCGACGTCTCAAGTATGCGCCGCGGTCGACCTACCGCTAACGCAGAATTCGGCAATGCGCCAAGTGTTCTAGTCGGCGATTTCATTTATTCTCGCGCCTTCCAAATGCTGGTGGAATTAGGCGACATGGACATCATGCAGCTGATTTCAGACACCACCAACACCATCGCCGAAGGCGAAGTCCTACAGCTCACCAAAGCCGGCGACCCCGAGACAGACCTCGACGACTACCTGCAGGTGATTACCACCAAAACTGCGGTGCTTTTTGGGGCCGCCACACGCGGTGCAGCCTTACTTGCGGGCGCTAGTGAAGAAATACAACAACAACTTTACGATTACGGCCTAAATTTAGGCATCGCCTTTCAACTGATCGACGACGTGCTTGACTACAGCGGCGACCCCGCAGAAATGGGCAAGAATCTGGGCGACGACCTTGCCGAGGGCAAACCCACACTGCCATTGATCCGCACCATGCAAGTCGGCACCTCAGAACAGGCCGAACGGGTGCGCAGCGCCATCCTCAATAAGGATGCAAGCCAACTGGAAATGATTGCCGTCGATGTCAAAGCCTGTGGCGCATTGAACTACACTTACGATATGGCGGTGGCCTACAGCGACAAAGCACTCGCCACCCTCGTCCACCTTGAAAACAATAATTACACCGAACAAATGGCACGCCTGGCAAAATTGGCCGTAGAGCGCAAAGTCTAAGGAGCATTCATGGAGTGGTACCAGGCGCTAATCCTTGCCATCGTGCAAGGACTCACCGAGTTTTTACCCATTTCGAGCTCGGCCCACCTGATTTTGCCGGCGCAACTGTTTGGCTGGGAAGACCAAGGCCTAGCGTTCGATGTCGCCGTGCACGTAGGCTCGCTTGCCGCTGTCGTGTGGTATTTCCGCAATGACTTGTGGCGTATCGCGCTGGCGTGGCTAAACCGCATTTTTAAAGGCGTCAAAAGCGACGACAGTAAACTGGCCTGGCAGGTCATCTACGCCACCATACCCGCCGCACTAGTCGGTCTTGCCGCCGACGATTTCATCGAAGCCCATCTACGCAGCATTACCGTGATAGCTACAACCACCATCGTGTTTGGTATGTGTTTGGGCTGGGCGGATAAATTCGGCAGCCGTCGCTACGAACTGGCACAACTTACTATGGCCGCGGCCATCATGATCGGCATTGCCCAGGCCTTAGCGCTGATACCCGGCACTTCACGCTCCGGTATTACCATAACAGCCGCACTACTACTGGGTCTCAACCGCCACTCAGCGGCGCAGTTCTCGTTCCTGCTCTCAGTGCCACTGATTTTAGCCGCGGGCGGTCTCAAGACAATCGAGCTGGCCACCTCGGATATCGCCGTGCACTGGGGCAACTTGTTGCTAGGTGCCACCATGTCGGGTATCACTGCCTATATTTGTATCCGCACCTTTCTGGCCTTCATTGACCGCATCGGCATGACACCCTTTGTGATATACCGTTTAATTTTGGGCGCCGCGCTATTCGGCATTGCCCTGATTTAAACCAACACAAGAGGGACCTACATGCTATCGCACAACCTGCTTAAGCGGGGCTGTGGTGTAATGGCTTTAGTTGCGCTCGCCGCTTGCGGCAACGACACCGCCAACCATGCCAACCCCACCGCCGCCGATGCCAAACAATTTCTCGCCGACGCCCAAGCCGACCTACAACAATTACAACTCCCCGCCGTGCAAGCAGCCTGGGTCTACCAAAACTTTATTACCGAAGATAGTGCCGCGCTCAGCGCCAATCTTGGTGAAAAACTCAGTTCAGCCGCTGTGCGTTACGCCGTTGAAGCGGCTAAGTTCAACGATGTAGACGTAGACCCTGATACGCGTCGCCAACTGGAATTACTGAAGCAGTCTCTGACCCTACCCGCCCCAGCCGATGCGGCTAAATCAGCAGAATTGGCGAAGATTGGCGCCGACTTAGACGGCATGTATGGCAAGGGTAAATACTGCCGCGACAACGGTGAATGCTTGAGTCTACCCGACATGACATTAATGTTGGCGAATTCGCGCGACCCGGCCGAGCAATTGGAACTTTGGGCCGGCTGGCGCGAAGTATCGCCCCCAATGAAAGAGCTTTATATTCGCCAAACCGAGATCGCCAACGAAGGCGCCAAAGAGCTGGGCTTTAACGACCTTAGCGATTTATGGCGAGCCAAGTACGACATGCCGAGCGCCGATTTTGCCAACGAAGTCGATCGTTTGTGGGGTCAGGTTAAACCCTTCTACGATGCCTTGCACTGCCACGTGCGCGCCGAACTAGGCGACTACTACGGCGAAGATATTGTGCCGCAAGATCAAGCCATTCCGGCTCACTTATTGGGCAATATGTGGGCTCAGAGCTGGGGCAACATCTACGACATCGTCAAACCTAAGCAAGACATGCAAGTGGTTGACGTGACCCAGGCGCTAAAAGACAACAACGTCGACCAACTACAGATGGTAAAAACGGGCGAGGCTTTCTTCAGCTCACTGGGCTTTGCGCCACTACCAGACACATTCTGGGAGCGCTCATTGATCACCAAGCCCGCCGATCGCGACGTGGTGTGCCACGCGTCCGCCTGGAACATCGATGACAAGGACGATATCCGCATCAAAATGTGCACCCAACAAACCGGTGAAGATTTCCAAACTGTGCACCACGAACTTGGCCACAACTATTACCAGCGCGCCTACAAGGATCAACCCCTGCTGTATCGAGGCTCAGCCCACGACGGTTTTCACGAAGCGGTTGGCGATACCATTGGCCTATCGATTACACCAAAATACCTGAAGGACATTGGGCTAATTGACGAGATTCCCGACGCCAATAACGACATCGGCATGCTGATGCAACTGGCGCTAGAAAAAATCGCCTTCCTGCCCTTCAGCGTGATGGTCGACCAGTGGCGCTGGAAGGTATTTTCAGGCGACGTTGCCCCCGAGGACTACAACAAGGTATGGTGGGAACTACGCGAGAAATACCAAGGTGTACGCGCGCCTATCGAGCGCCCCGCAGATGCTTTTGACCCCGGCGCCAAGTATCACATCCCCGGCAATACGCCCTACACCCGCTACTTCCTCGCCCACATCCTGCAGTTCCAATTGCACGAGGCTCTGTGTGAAATTGCCGGTGATGAAGGCCCGATCAACCGCTGTACTATTTATGGCAACCAGGACGCCGGCAAGGCGCTCAATGCCCTGTTGGAAATGGGCATGAGCAAGCCTTGGCCCGACGCTCTTGACGCCATTGCCGGTACGCGCGAGATGAACGGTACTGCCATTGCCAACTACTTCGCCCCGCTGAAAGTGTGGCTCGACGAGCAGAACCAAGGCCGCCAGTGCGGCTGGTAAGTTAGCACTCGCCTTCTAAACGAGCGATGAGTTGCAGTAGCTCATCGCTCTTCTCTCTCACTAATCCCTCATCCCCGCGCGACTCTATATTCAAGCGAATCAAAGGTTCAGTATTGGACGCCCGCAGATTAAAGCGCCAAGCATCAAACGCCACACTCAAGCCATCGATGTGATCGATGTGCCTAGCTGAGCTAGCAAAGTGTGCCTCCACTAATTCAAGCAATAATCGGCTGTCGCCCTGTACCGGCAGATTGATTTCGCCACTGCAAGGGAAGGCTCGCTGACTGGCAGCCACCAAGGCAGACAACGGCTGATGGCGCTGCGACAACAAAACCAACATCAACAGGCAGGGCAGCATGCCACTGTCGCAACAGAAGAAATCTTTAAAGTAATGATGGCCGGTGGTTTCACCGCCATAAATAGCACCGCTTTTTCGCATCGCACGCTTCATAAAGGCGTGCCCAGAAGCACTGGGATAAGATACGCCCCCCGCGGCGGCGATGGCTTGCTCACTGTGCCAAGCCAAACGGATATCGTGCACAATGGTTTCACCCGGGTGACGATCGAGAAAGGCCTGACCCAACAATCCGACGATATAGTAGGGATCGATATATTGCCCTCGCTCATCAAAGAAAAAACACCGGTCAAAATCACCGTCCCACGACATCCCAACATCCACTCCCGCGGCCACAACATCGCGCTGTGTTTGTAAACGCTGCTCGGCCAGCATGGGATTGGGTACACCGCGCGGATAGCTGGGATCAGGTTCTAGGGTAGAACTCAATAACTGCGCCGGTAAACGCTCAAAAAGGCGCTGCAGTATCGGCCCGGCACCACCGTGCCCAGCATCAGCCCACAAGCGCAACGGCTGTATGAACTCGACATCCACTAACGACAAAAGATGATCAATATAAGCATCAACACAATCCATTGGAAATACGTCCGCCGCCGTCTCCGCCACGCTGAACGTCCCCGCCGCCGCAATATCACGGATCTCAGCAAGACCGTTATCGAGCCCTATCGGTGCACCACCTGCGGCGACAAACTTCATGCCGTTATAACGCAGGGGATTATGGCTTGCAGTAACCATCACACCCCCGTCAAATCCATACTGCGCGGTGGCAAAATAGACCTGTTCGCTACCACATTCACCGATATCTGCTACCTCCACACCCGCCTCGGCCAGGCCGCGCATCAACGCTTTTGCCAAACCTTGGGACGTTGGCCGAATATCTCGCCCTACCGCCACCCGTTTTAAGCGTCCCCAATGCGCAAACGCCAAACCGATGCGATAGGCAATATCCGCATCTAATTGATCGGGCACAATTGCCCGTAGATCGTAGGCTTTAAAGCCTTCCAAGGACGTTAAAATGGGCAGTTGTAGACGTTTCAAATGACGCTCCGAGTGTCGTGAAAATCGCGCTGAACTAGACATATGTGGTCAAACATATAAACTTGTCATCCTTTGAGGTGATCTGAGCATCATAACCAATGCGCCAGAGACACCAAAGATTAACAACAAGAGTTTTACAAATGTCACTACAAAACAGCTTTACCAAAGAAGAATTGGTCGCCTGCGGCCACGGTGAATTATTCGGTGAAGGCAACGCGCGTCTACCCGTGGACAACATGTTGATGTTGGATCGCATTGTTAGTATCACCACCGACGGCGGCGAGTACGGCAAGGGCCAAATCATCGCAGAACTGGATATCAACCCCGATCTTTGGTTCTTCGAATGCCACTTCCCCACCGACCCCGTAATGCCCGGCTGCCTTGGCTTAGACGCCATGTGGCAATTGGTTGGCTTCTTCTTGGGCTGGAAGGGCAACCCTGGTCGCGGCCGCGCCCTGGGCTCAGGTGAAGTGAAATTCTTTGGCCAGGTACTGCCTACCGCCAAGAAAGTGACCTACAAAATTGATCTGAAACGCGTGATTGAGCGCAAATTGGTGATGGGCATTGCCGATGGAAGCCTGAGCGTCGACGGTCGTGAAATTTACACCGCCACCGACCTGCGCGTTGGTTTGTTCACCTCTACCACTGATTTCTAATCGAGGTTTAGCATGAAAAGAGTCGTCATTACCGGTTTGGGCGTTGTTTCTAGTCTAGGCAACGACGCTGCCAGCGTCACCGAGTCATTGCGCAACGGCACATCGGGCATCAAATTCAAGCAAGACTACGCCGACCTTGGCTTCCGTAGCCATGTCGCCGGCAGCATCGACATCGACATTTCTGAGCACATTGATCGCAAGATGCTTCGCTTTATGGGCAACACAGCGGCTTACGCCTTTATCGCCATGCAACAAGCCGTGGCGGATTCGGGCCTGAGCGAAGATCAAGTATCGAACATCCGCACCGGCATCATCGCCGGTTCAGGTGGCGCGGGTTCTGCCGCCCAAGTTGACGCTGTCGATACACTGCGCGAAAAAGGCAACAAACGCGTTGGCCCATACCGTGTGACCCAAACCATGGGTTCAACGGTGTCGGCTTGTTTGGCGACTCCCTTCAAGATCAAAGGTGTGAACTACTCGATTTCTTCGGCGTGTTCAACCAGTGCGCACTGCATTGGTAACGGCTACGAAATGATTCAAATGGGCAAACAGGACATCGTATTCGCCGGCGGCGGTGAAGACGAGCACTGGACCCTTACCTCACTGTTCGACGCCATGGGCGCGCTTTCTAGCAAGCGCAACGATGCGCCAAGCACTGCGTCTCGTGCGTACGATGCCGACCGCGATGGTTTCGTCATCGCTGGCGGCGGCGGCATGTTGGTATTGGAAGAGTTGGAACACGCCCTGGCGCGCGGCGCCAAAATCTACGCCGAAGTGGTCGGTTACGGCGCTACTTCTGACGGCTACGACATGGTCGCTCCTTCAGGTGAAGGCGCCATGCGCTGTATGCAAATGGCGATGTCGACGGTCGATGGCAAGATCGACTACATCAACGCCCATGGTACCAGCACCCCCGCTGGCGACATGAAAGAACTGCAGGCGGTGAAAGAAGCCTTCGGTAGCGAAATCCCCATGGTGGGTTCCACCAAGTCGCTATCTGGCCACTCATTAGGTGCGGCTGGTGTTCACGAAGCGATCTACACGCTATTGATGCAACAAAACAACTTTGTGGCGGCATCAGCTAACATTGACACCTTGGATCCTGAAGCAGAAGGCATGCCGATCGTGTGCGAGCGCGTCGACAATGCAGAGTTAACCACAGTGATGTCTAACAGCTTTGGCTTCGGCGGTACTAACGCCTCACTGGTTTTCCAAAAGTACCAAGGCTAAAAGGTCACATCCGCGAGTGCGTCGCGCAAAGACTCGACGCGCTCGTGGAGTAACTCCTCGCTATATTCCAACTTTTCAACCACTCCCCACACCGGCCCCGGCCACGCTTCATCTCCCTCGTAACGCACAATGTGGTGCAGGTGGAGTTGCGGGACCATATTTCCCAACGCAGCCACGTTGAGTTTATCCCC
Source organism: Cellvibrionales bacterium (assembly GCA_024639455.1). GTDB lineage: Bacteria > Pseudomonadota > Gammaproteobacteria > Pseudomonadales > JAHEIH01 > JAHEIH01. The sequence continues at coordinate 495,299 of JAHEIH010000026.1, read as the reverse complement.
CTGAAAAAGCGCCATCATGGTTTCGCCCAATGCACTCGACTCGCGCAGCAACTGTTGCTGATCAGCGGCATCGAGCTCATAGATCTCGCGGATACCTGCACGACGCGGCACCAAAATGCACCAAGGGTAGTTAGCATCAAGGCTCAACAACACCAATGACAGTGGCCATTCCACCACTGTGACAGTATCGCTATCTAACACAGAATTGAGTTCAAACATGGTGGCCTCCGAGGAATTCTGAGCATGGTAATTTTTAATGATAGGCAAGCGCCGCAACGATCTATAAAATAGCGTTTTTTACATTTTTAGCAACGAGTTTAACGATGCGCGCCAGTAAGTATTTAATCGCCACACTGAAAGAAACCCCCGCCGACGCCACCGTCATCAGCCACAAACTGATGCTGCGCGCAGGTTTGATCCGCAACGTGGCCTCAGGCCTCTACAATTGGCTGCCGACCGGTCTGCGCGTACTGCGTAAGATTGAAAACATTGTACGCCAAGAAATGGACGCCTCCGGGGCACAAGAAGTACTCATGCCCGTGGTACAACCTGCTGAGCTGTGGCAAGAATCTGGCCGCTGGCAGCAATACGGCCCCGAACTGTGCCGTGTATCCGACCGCCACGAGCGCGAATTTTGCTTGGGACCCACTCATGAAGAAGTCATCACCGACTTGGTGCGCAATCAGATCAACAGCTACAAGCAGTTGCCCTGTAACTTCTACCAAATTCAAACCAAATTCCGCGATGAAATTCGCCCCCGTTTTGGCGTGATGCGTGCGCGCGAATTTACCATGAAGGATGCTTATTCTTTCCACCTTGATAAGGCCTCGCTGCAAGAGACCTACGATGTGATGCACCAGACCTACTGTAATGTGTTTGATCGCATCGGCCTGGACTATCGCCCCGTGATGGCCGACACAGGCTCCATCGGTGGTTCGGCATCGCATGAATTCCACGTGCTAGCTCAGTCGGGTGAAGACGACATCGCCTTCTCTAACGCCAGCAATTACGCCGCTAACGTTGAGCTCGCCGAGGCAATCCCTCCCACAGGCGAGCGCGCTGCCCCTAGCCAAGACATGTCTGAGGTAGCCACCCCCGGCCAAAACACCATTGCCGAAGTATCAGAATTTTTAGGTATTCCCGCTACCTCTAACCTGAAAACCCTCATTGTGATGGGCGAAGAGGACGAGAGCGGCAACGCTGACATGGTGGTATTGATTCTGCGCGGTGACCATACATTGAACGCCCTTAAAGCCGAAAAGATTCCCGGTGTAGCCAGCCCCCTGACATGGGCTGACGAATCGCTGATTGAATCTAACCTAGGAGCCAAAGTCGGCTCATTGGGCCCGGTGGGAGTGGTCGGCAAATTCCGCGTGATCGCTGACCACAGTACCCGCCTCATGTCGGACATGTTGTGCGGTGCCAACAAAACTGGTTACCACCTGTCTGGCGTGAACTGGGGCCGTGATCTCGACGACAGCCAAGTTGAATTCGCGGATTTGCGCAACGTAGAAGCCGGCGACCCTAGCCCTTGCGGCCAAGGTACCCTGGAAATCAAACGCGGTATCGAAGTGGGCCACATTTTCCAATTGGGCACTAAATACTCGGAAGCATTAAAAGCCACAGTACTGGATGAAAACGGTAAAGACGTGGCGGTCGAAATGGGTTGTTACGGTATTGGTGTTTCGCGCGTCGTCGCGGCGACCATCGAGCAAAACCACGACGACAACGGCATTATTTGGCCCGACGCCATCGCCCCCTTCCACATAGCCTTGATCCCCATCAACATGCACAAGAGCGAAGCCGTTGCTGCCCAGTGCGAAGCCCTGTACGCCGAACTGAGCGCGGCAGGTTTCGACGTACTGTTTATGGATGAAGCGAAAGCGCGTCTTGGTGTGATGCTAGCGGACACCGAATTGATGGGTATCCCGCACCGCTTGGTGGTGGGTGACCGCGGCCTCGAGAAAGGCAGCGTCGAATACAAGGGCCGTCGCGACAGCGAAAGCCGTGACATCGCACTCGACGACTTAGCCGCCTTCTTAAAAGACACCATCCGTCTCTAATCAACGGCACTCAATGACGCCCCGGCACAGCGACTCTTTAGTTGAGTCGGGGCGTTGCCGTATTGGTGGGCGCAATCAGGTTCTGCAACTCTTCAAGACGACGATTCACCTGCTTGCGATAGGCATTGATCGACTCGATCCACTGCTCGTTGCTGGCAATACGTTTCTCAAAATCACCCTGCGATCCCTGGGCTCGTGAAACACTGGCCTCAAGATTATTGACCTTAGTCGCCATACCGCCCGCGGTTGCCACCGCCTTATCGATCTGCGCCTGCAAGGTACCTAGCTCAGCGACTCGTCGCTCTAGTTCGGGTACGCCTTTAACCGCGCCCTGTAAAGATTCCAAGCTCGTTTTGAAGGCGACAGACTGTTTATTAATACCCTTAATATCATCGCGCAAGGCGGCGATTTCACTTTGATTGCGACGCCACGCCGATGCCCACAGCTTATCCATCTGCGTCCAAAGTTCATTGGTCTTGTCGGTCAACTCCTTCAAGCGCAAGCCAATGGTCGCACTGGATTGGTCCATGCTTTCACCGGCCTCCGACAGGCGCGACTCCAACGAGGTAATACGCTCGTTGGATTTCAATAATTCGCTGTATAAGTAACCGGCGGCGCCACCAACAGCTAACACCAGCACAAATAAAAACCACACCAAACCGGTGCTGGCACCGCCACCCGCACTGGCCTCCAACAATAAGTCACTACTGGCGGCTTGGCGGCGCGCCTTGAGCTCATCGCTATCGGGGGCAAAACTGGGCAGATCGTGCAAATCGTCGTCGCGGGTGTTCATGCTGGGTCTCGTGAAATTGTTGTTAACGCAAATGATGATACAGGTGGCGGTTCATGGCAACAGCAACGCCCACCTAGGCGTTAAATAAAACAACGCTACGTCGTGCCAGCTCTCCCTATAACTCTTAAGAAGAAAACGAGCAACAGTGTAAGTGATACGGGAGGAGAGACAAGGGAGCGAACGCCCCCTCGTTAATTAATGAAAATCTTGCGCCAGTGAACCCTGGGTCTCGGGGGCAATTTCGTCGACCCGGTGGCTGTAGTTTTTGTGATCCACACCCATCGCGATCGCGGCGCCTGATTTAACCGCTACGATCATCTCTGAGGTAAATTCAAAACGCATGAAGTGAACCGCACTGGTCTTTTCTTCGGTGCTGCGCTCTAAGTCCTCATCAGCGATCGCGTAGACGCGATCGTGACCACTGACCTGAATATATGTGCGGTGCTCAATACCGCTAAGCTTGGCTAATTCGCGCTTGCGTTCTTCAACATCGACAAACTCGATCAACATGGTGCCTTTCAAGTTACATCCATCGGGAACCAATGGGTTATAGGCATCCAATTCATCCTGTATACCCTCGTCGTCGAAGGTCTTTTCGATACGCAGCATCTCTTGGATCTGGTAGCGAATCGTCAACTCGTCCTCAAACTGTAGCGTCACATTGGGACCAATAAACACCGTGCGCACGCGGCGGTGCTGCAAGGCCTTTTGACGAAAATCAGGACGCTCGCGGTGGTAAGTCTCAAGCGACATCAATGAGTCACGGGCGATCTTAACCATGATTTTTTCTCCTCTAAATTCCGTACGACTTCCGCAACAAGCTAATTGGGTGGGCCTTTTGCGGTGTCTGTTGGTGGTTTTTCTCAATACCTTCAGCGATGTGCGCGCCGCCCAAGGGGCAGTCGCTCGAAATATAGTCAGGCTCGTTGCTGCTCATTTGGCGGAACACTGGACGACCAATCTTCATCGCGTGGGCGTGAAATTCTTTCTTAACCCCGTAGGTACCAGCGTGACCACTGCAACGCTCCACGGTATTAATTTCGGTATCAGGGATTTGCTTTAGCATTTCTTCGGTTTTCTTACCGATGTTTTGCACACGTCCGTGACAGGGAACGTGATAGGACACCTTACCCAAGCCATGCTTCAATTCACCCTTCAGCAGGCCATCTTTCTGGCGCGCCAATAAGTATTCAAAGGGATCCCAAAAGGCCTCTTTGACAGCTTGAACATCCTCGTCATCGGGGAACAGCAAAGGGATTTCCTGTTTAAACATCAGCGTACAACTTGGCACCGCTGACATCAGCGCATAGCCCTCTCGGGCCAATTTCGCCAAGCGTGGAATATTAACGCGCACCAAGGCTTCTACGCCTTCTAAGTCACCCTGTTCAAGCTTGGGCATGCCACAGCACACCTCTTTTTCGGCAAAGCTCCAGGCGATATCGTTGTGCTCCAGTACGGCGATTAAATCTTCGCCAATCCCGGGTTCGTTGTAGTTCACGTAGCAAGTGGCAAACAAGCCTACCTTGCCGGGCGTGCGCTCGCCAGTGACCGGCTCGATCGCCTTAGGTTTAGCGGTGCTGCGTAATTTTTTGCTCGCCAGTGGGGGAATCCACGCCGCCTCATCAACGCCAAGCGTTGCGGCTAACACCTTGCGGGTGGGTGTCCACTGGTTCACGATATTAATGGTTTCTGAAATAACGGGAATGCCCGCCAATTTACCCGTACCGTCGGTATCCGATAGGAATTTATCGCGGAACGACAAACCCTTTTGTTTGGTCTCAACCGCTTTGGCTTGTAGCATCAAATGCGGAAAATCTAGGTTAAAGGGGTGGGGCGGCACGTAGGGGCACTTCGCCACATAGCACATATCGCACAGGTAACACTGGTCAACCACCTTGATGTAGTCGGCCTTGTCGACGCCATCCATTTCCATGGTGTCACTTTCATCCACCAAGTCGAATAGGGTGGGGAATGCATCGCAAAGACTGTGGCAACGACGGCAACCGTGGCAAATATCAAACACGCGCTCCAATTCTGCGTCGAGTTTTTCACGGTTGTAGTATTCCGGGTTCTTCCAGTCGATAGGATGTCTGGTGGGCGCCTCGAGATTTCCTTCTTTCGGTGTGCTCATTATTATGCTCCGGCGGTGTGCAGAATGGGGACGAGCTGGGCGATACCCAGCTCGAAGGTAGCGCGATTAAGCTTCCGCTTTATAAGCGTCCAGGGTTTTCTGGAACTTATTAGCGTGGCTGCGCTCAGCTTTGGCCAGGGTTTCAAACCAGTCAGCAATCTCGTCGAAGCCTTCTTCGCGAGCCGCTTTAGCCATACCGGGGTACATGTCAGTGTACTCGTGGGTTTCACCAGCAATAGCTGCTTCCAGCGCTTCCGCTACTGAGCCTGCAGGCATACCAGTGCCGGGCTCACCTGCGCCGCCGCTGATCAAGTATTCCATGTGGCCGTGGGCGTGACCGGTTTCGCCTTCCGCGGTGTTGCGGAATACGTTGGCAACTTCTGGAGCGCCCTGGATATCAGCCATGTTGGCGAAGTACAGGTAACGACGGTTAGCCTGTGACTCTCCAGCAAATGCTTCTTTCAAATTTTCTTCCGTTTTAGTTCCTTTGAGATTCATCCGAATACTCCTGTTATTGTCACTGTGAATTGATTTCAACCCAAACCCAAACGCGGGCTCTTGATCGAGTATAGAATTGGCTACCGTTTCGTCCAGTTAAATATTGCGATCAAAACGATCTATAAAACCTATCAATAAACCACTACTCTCTCAATGGTCTTTTTACGCCCAGTTGCTAAAAAAGGCGCCATCTGGCGCCCGAATGTTCTTCCGTGAACGTATTGTTATTGTCCTAAATAACGCTGCTGCTTTGCTTCAGTCAGATGGTAGGTATCCATCATAATTAGGCTATCGATGGCATCGGCAAAATCGGGATCGACGCCGTAGTCCATGAAAACCAGCCCCTCCGGGTCACACAATTCCGCATACTGCTTGTATAATGACAGTCGCATGACAAAGCATGCGACTGGCTTAAAAGGCTATGGATTGATCCACACCGGTGAGCTGTAGGCGCGCTCTTGAATGGTGGCGGGTACTCTCTCGGGCAGTGGCTCTCCATAGAACACCGCGTCCTTGGTAGACCAACGGGGGGTTGGGATTTCTAGTACACGTACGTAGTACATAGCGTGTTGTTTAGGATCGTATTGTGGGTCCTGCCAAAAGGCCATCAGCACAGCTTCGCCAATGCTATTGCTATACGTGGCGCGCTCGATATCTACGGTGTTACCAACGGCCGCGTTTACTCGCCCTGAGGCATCGGCCTCTCGGTCACCCGATACAGCCACATCAAAGATTCGCTCATGGCTTTCACCCTGCGCATCGACCCACAACTTAATGACCTGTACGCGATCCAAAAAAGCCCCTTGTGGATCAGCTTGGGCACGAATAATCAACCCAGGCACTTTGTCCGCCATTGCCTGAAGTGTGCCTCCCATCGGAACACCATTGGCATAGCCGCGCTCGGCAAAATCTGATTGGGTAACATCCTCAACGGTGAACTCAAAACCCGCAAATAAGCGCAAGCCAATGCGACTACCGGTGGTGGCGTAAGTTTCTTTGTTGTTTAAAGCATCCCAAATGTCTTCGCGCGTGTTTGCTTTGGCCCATACCGCCGTCAGCCCACTAGCGCTAGACTCCACCGAAAGCGCGCTGTTATCACTGCCGTCGCTGGCGGGAATTCGGCCCAGAATTTTCTCGCTAAAGCGCATGTCGCGGCGCGAGGGTTCAAACATGGCCACCTTGCCAAACCAATTATCTTCTGATGCCGTGGCCAATGCCGTGTGGGAGTCCGTGCTGCCAATGAGACCAAAGCGGAAGGGATTAGCGCCGATCTGCTGCTGAAACTGAAGACCACGCTTATAGGCCGAACGCGTGTATTCAGCGGCCAACATCCCCGTATTGTGTGGTGCGGCACCAAAGCCACCGACATCCCAGGTTTCGAAATCAGCGAATTCATCGTTGGGTGATAATACAGGGTGGGTTTCACTATCGCCCTTGGCCTGAGTCGTCTCATAAATCGGTTCAAAGCGCTGGCGCTGCAAGGCGTATTCTTTATCAATGGCAGAACCATCAAAACGCCTATCGGCAAACATTCGGCCAACCGATAAATTGCTGTTGTGGGGAATCGCCAACACGCGATCACCCGTTTGCAGTTGATAGCTATTCATCCACTGCCAAAGGGCTTCAGGATCCTCACTATCAAACAGGGAAAACGGTAGCGTTTGTAAGGCGTGCTCGGCCCCGCCTTTGAAAATAACGTTGCGATGTAAGTTGTCACCGCCTGGCGCGGATGTCCACTCGTAGCCGATCAACGCAGTAAACTGCCCAGGATCATTGTAATGTTCTGCTGCGGCCACAATGTCCTGCCACGCCTGGCGCGCGACTGAATCAAATCCTGCCAATGGATCTTTGCCGGTATTCTTAGCCGCAATCCACATCCCATAGGCACCGGTTTGATTACCCGATTTATAGGCGTCGTGCACGCGCCACCCCCACGCCGACTTAAATAACTCAGGATCGGAGCGCACTACCATCGGCGCTAAACCGAGATTCTCGGCGTGGTCGGTCACCGCCAAAAAATCCAATGGACGCGCGATCTGTACCGGCGAACCAAAATTAGAGACCAACTTTTCACCCCGCGCAAAGCGATAGGCTTCAGCAGGCCCCAAACTCGCCCCAACCATCCCTGCGTCGGTGGAATACGAGGTATGCAAATGCAGATCTCCGAACAATAACTGTGTGGGAACATCTGCTGAAGCTCGGGGCGAATACACTTTTTGTGCCTGAGCTAGGCCCGGTAATAACGCGAATATACTCAGTACGACGAGAGCTTTCATTGCAGGGTCTCCGGCCATTCAATCACCACGTGGCGACTATCGATGAGTTGTTGTTGAAATTGTTTTCTTGCCATCGCGCGCTTGGCATCTGTGGCATCGCGCTGCACTTGGTTATAAATCGTCTCCAAGGAAGGCGGTGACGCCTCTACCCGCTGGGTCAATTTAATAAAATGCCAACCCAAAGGGCTCGCCATGGGGCCCTGCCACGTACCTAACGAAAGTGCGAGGATCTGCTCAGCGAAGGCACTGCCAAATGCCCGCGCCAATTGTTGCTCAGAGGCATCCACATAGCTGTCGTTAAACAAACTCGGTTGCGAGGCGACATCATCGCCGTTTTGTAACGCATTTAACACCTCAGCAAGCTCTATTTCAGGCACCGACTTGGAAAAAAAACGCTGTTCAAGACTGTAGCGACCGCCACCGGTATAGGCCTGGATATTCTCTTTGAAGTAAGCACTAACTTCCTGCTCAGTCGTCGGATCAATTAACAGGTCGTTGAGCATTTCTACCTTCATGCGCATACGTCGTGCCACCACTGGGTCGTCTTTGTGCATAGCCATCGCAAAGCCACTTTCGGCAAATAACAGGTTGGCAATGTGGTTGTCGACCGCTTGCTGTAACGTCGCTCGATCGGGTTCCTTAAGCCAAGTCTTGCGGTATTGGCTGGCCAATTGCTCTACCGTGGCTGCGCTAACGACGAGAGCACCTTCGTCAGTGGCCCCCTGCCGCCATTGGTATACAGCAAAAATTAATGCCCCCAAAAAAAGGAAATGCAATAGCGGTTCTTTTAGTAGTCTTTTCATTAAAACCAAATCGTCCGTTCAATCATCCAAAAGGCAGCCACCGCGCCAATGGCGTAAGAGGGTGCCACCGGGTTAAGCCAGTCCGCGGGCAAGACTTTGCGAGCCATATACCATACCCCCAACAGCACACCTACAAACAACAACTGCCCGACTTCTACTCCGACATTAAATAGTAGCAGCGCCGCCACGCGAGCGTCCTCAGGCAAACCGATATCAGCCAATACCGAGGCAAATCCTAGGCCATGTAATAAGCCAAAACAAAAGGCGACCAACCAAGGTTGTCGCGATGAAATATCCGTCTGGCCACGCTCACGCATCACCACTTCACGCGCTACAAACACAATGCTCAGCGCGATGACCGCTTCCACTGGTGCAATGGGCAACTGCAACCATCCCATAGATGCCGCGCCCAAGGTCAGACTGTGTGCAAGTGTGAACGACGTAATGGCCCATACCAGCATACGCATTTGCGTCACTAGTAACATCAACGCGGCTACAAATAGCAGATGGTCAGCGCCGATCAAAATATGCTCGACGCCTAATCCAATATAGGCCCAAATGCCGACCCCACTGCCAGCTCGCCAATCCACATCCAGCATCTCACTATCTGATTGCAGTCGATGGGTAGCTCGCTCGCCGCTGGGGTAATCCAAACTAATCAACAATTCGGTATTGGTGTCGGTTAAGCCGCCCACCTGTACGCTAAACGGAGTCGGCAGGTCAACCTGCTGCCGGCTGATCCAATAGGTTCCTTGGCGATAACCTGTCGCCTTAGATTCATCTAACAGGGACCCATTCAGAGCGAGGCGCAACGGCAATCGTCGCTCGTTATTCGCCAGCGGTAACTGCCAAGTCACCGCGGTAGCGCCGTTTTCAAGCGCGTGCAGACGCAACGCCGCTGGGCGCATCTCGTCCCCCAGAGCATGGGAGTAGCTAGCGAACCACAAGATTAGGATGAGCAATGGTTTCATGCCACGACCGTTTTTCATTATTGAAGCCAAGACTATTGCGGCTGGGAGTGAAGTGCAATGGTAAGATGTGCCATGACATGCTGACACTGTCGCCATCTCGGCATAAAGCCTCATACCTGCCTTTCACGGCATAAG
>JAHEIH010000026.1:118986-485529 GCA_024639455.1 Cellvibrionales bacterium | reverse complement strand
TCATTATTGAAGCCAAGACTATTGCGGCTGGGAGTGAAGTGCAATGGTAAGATGTGCCATGACATGCTGACACTGTCGCCATCTCGGCATAAAGCCTCATACCTGCCTTTCACGGCATAAGGCCATCCCTGGCCAAAAAAAAGACCGCCGAGGCGGTCTTTTCTATTAGCGCAGGGCTAGGGGGGATGATTACATCATGCCGCCCATGCCACCCATGCCGCCCATGCCACCCATATCAGGCATTGCAGGGCTATCAGCCTTAGGCTTTTCAGCCACCATCGCTTCGGTGGTGATCATCAAGCCACCCACTGATGCTGCAGCTTGCAGTGCCGTGCGGGTTACTTTAGCGGGATCCAAGATACCCATTTCGATCATGTCACCGTATACGCCAGTCGCGGCGTTGTAACCGTAGTTACCAGTACCTTGCTTCACTTTGTCGACAACCACAGAGGCTTCGTCGCCCGCGTTAGTGACGATTTGACGCAGAGGTGCTTCCATTGAACGACGTGCGATGTTGATACCCGCGTTTTGATCTTCGTTGTCGCCAGTCAGATCCTCAATAGCCATCAGGGCACGGATCAGTGCAACACCACCACCCGCAACAACACCTTCTTCAACTGCAGCGCGAGTTGAGTGCAGCGCGTCTTCTACGCGTGCTTTCTTCTCTTTCATTTCTACTTCAGTAGCCGCGCCAACTTTAATGACCGCTACACCGCCAGCCAATTTAGCGACGCGCTCTTGCAGTTTTTCACGGTCGTAGTCAGAGGTGGTGTTCTCGATTTGAGTACGGATTTCTGCCACACGTGAAGTGATAGCAGCAGCATCACCTGCACCATCAATGATAATGGTGTTTTCTTTGTCCATGGTCACACGCTTAGCTTGACCCAAGTGTTCCAGAGTCGCAGATTCTAGCTCCAGACCCACTTCTTCAGAAATCACAGTACCGCCAGTCAGGATAGCGATGTCTTGCAGCATAGCTTTGCGACGGTCGCCGAAGCCAGGCGCTTTACAAGCCGCTACTTTCACGATACCGCGCATGGTGTTAACCACCAAGGTTGCCAATGCTTCGCCTTCAACGTCTTCAGCGATAATCACCAGAGGCTTAGACGCTTTAGCGACTTGCTCCAGTAAAGGCAGCAACTCACGGATGTTAGAGATTTTCTTGTCAACCAACAGAACGAAAGGCGCATCGTGCTCAACGTTCATGTTTTCTTGGTTGTTGATGAAGTAGGGAGACAGGTAGCCACGGTCGAACTGCATGCCTTCAACCACGTCCAACTCGTCTTGCAGACCGCTGCCTTCTTCAACAGTGATCACACCTTCTTTACCGACTTTTTCCATCGCTTCAGCGATGATTTCGCCAACGCGGCTATCGCTGTTTGCAGAAATAGTACCTACTTGAGCAATCGCTTTACTATCGGCGCAAGGCGTAGCTTGAGATGAAATAGCTTCAACGGCTACGGCAACGGCTTTATCAATACCGCGTTTCAGATCCATGGGATTCATGCCTGCAGCCACTGATTTCAAGCCTTCGTTAACAATGGCTTGTGCCAAAACGGTTGCAGTAGTTGTACCGTCACCCGCCACGTCAGAGGCTTGTGAAGCCACTTCTTTGACCATTTGTGCGCCCATGTTTTCGAACTTGTCTTCCAGTTCGATTTCTTTGGCCACCGATACACCGTCTTTAGTCACGGTGGGGGCACCGAATGCTTTGTCCAAAACAACGTTACGACCTTTGGGGCCCAGAGTGGTTTTCACTGCGTCAGCCAGGATATTGACACCCGCTACCATACGCTTGCGAGCTGAATCACCAAATTTAACTTCTTTAGCTGCCATGTTGATATCTTCCTAAATATGTTTCAGTAAATGAATTAGTTTTCGATTACGGCGTAGATTTCGTTTTCGCTCATCAAGATGAGCTCTTCGCCATCAACCTTAATGGTGTTGCTGCCGGCGTATTGACCGAATACAACAACGTCACCGACCTTGACTGACAGCGGGCGCGTTTGGCCGTTGTCCATCACTGCACCAGCACCAACAGCCACAACTTCACCTTGATTAGGGCGTTCTTTGGCTGAACCAGGGAGAACGATACCGCCAGCGGTTGTGGTTTCTTCTTCTTTACGTCGAATAACGACGCGATCATATAACGGACGAATGTTCATCAATTGTGTCTCCAACTAAGTCGTTGTCATCTTTGTTTTGATAAAGGGGAATACCCCACTGGTCACTGGATATGGGGCTAGGGAAACCCTTTTCAAGGGTGGGGATATAAAAAAATTCTATTTTTTATGATTTAGCGAATTTTAGGCGTGTCATCGGGGTCGTTAACGACTTCACCTTCAATGATATCATCTTCGCGGCGGGGACCAAAAGGGCCGTTTTGGGTGTGCTGCTGATGATAGTAAAACTGCTGCTGACCACTCACCTGCATTTTGCTAAGAATCGCCTTACCCATGGCGGCGCGAACCGGAGGCAACAGCAATAAGAAACCAACGCCATCGGTGATGAAGCCGGGCGTCACAAGACATATCCCCGCCACCGCCAACAGTAGGCCTCCGAACATTTCATGGGCAGGCAATTCCCCTACTTGCATTTTGCGCTGCGCCTCTAACAGCATCGACATCCCTTGCACCCGCAGACAGAAAGCCCCGATGACCGCGGTGAGCAGCACGAGCCCTATGGTGTTTAATCCACCGATGTGGCTGCCGGTTTCTATCAGCACCCACATCTCGAGAATGGGCAGGAAAACAAAAATGACAAATAAGGGCACAGGCTTACCAGTTGTAGTTCACACCGATCGACAATTTGCGATCGCTGTTGGTTTTACCCTCTGGCGGATCGTTGTCGTAATCATATTCAAGCATTAACAGGCCGTTGATTTTACCCCAAATCGGCGCGCGAAGCCCGGTTTCGGTTTGCAAAATCCATTCGCTCATTTGATCTACCGGCAGTAGCAGTTCGTTTTTGTGCACTAGCTCGGAATTCCAATAGCCGGTTTTCATGCGAAAATCGGTCGACCAGCGAAAGGCCGCATAATCTTTGTCATCGGCAAGAATATTGTCTTCCTGCACGAACGCCAAGCCTGCATTCGCAGACAAGGCGCGAGTTTCAGTGTCGAAGAACTGATGACCACCACCGGCACCCAACGTTATGCGGCTATTGAGGTCTTTTACCGGGTTACTTTCATAAGAAGCGATCCCGTTTGCAAACCATTCAGGGCTGTAAAAATAGTCCAAAGAATACTTCAACTGCTCATGGTCCTTACTGACCACATCGTTCAATTTTTCGCGGTCATAGCTCGCTTTGAGGCGATGACGAATTTTCTCTTGGCGCAATTCAGCATCGGCGCCAATATGAAATGTACTGCTGTTGGTGTTGCCACTGGTGTTGTTATAGGCCGCATCGACGTTGCCACGGAGGGTGAACAGCGGCACCTCAACCACGTCCTTAGAAATGGTAGCCAAGCGAGTCAATGCGTTGATCATGGTAGAGCTTTCACCACAGTGCAACCACTGACCTCGCCCGGGAGCGTAGGCAAAACTGCAGTTTTTTAGCGGAAGCACACCGCCGTCGCCCATTTTGACGTTGTATTGTTGGTCGAGGCTCATGCCACGTACCGCGGTCATTGGTACTGTGATGTTGCCAAAATTTTTGGTCGCCCATTCCAATTGACCGTCTTTCAAGCTGGCAATTTCACCCTCGACACGATCGCCATTGGTTAACCATAATCGACCTGCCGATGCATTCGACACAATGCCAACTGCCATCAATAAGCAACCTAACCGACTCAACAAATTCACAACATCCCCCCACATTGATAATGCGGTCATTTTAGCCCAAGGCTTGGCTAAAAGCTTGCCAAATGGCGTCAAACTTTATGCACACGTATGCAAAGCGCGTCGCGACTCGCACTGATTTGCCGCCGCGTGTACACTTGCCCAAAACGAAGGACGCTCCCAATGCCCGAGCAATGGCGCCAAACACTGCAACACTTTCGCGACCCGCGCCTATGGTGGGTGTTCTTGCTCGGCTGTAGTAGCGGCTTCCCTTGGGTGGTGATTGGCAGCAACCTCAACGGCTGGCTGAAGGACGCGGGCGTGGGGCGAGCAGAGATTGGCCTGCTCGGTAGCGTATTTACCATGTACGCCATCAATTTTATGTGGGCCCCCTTGCTAGATCGCGTCAAACTGCCGCTATTTGGCAGGCTCGGGCAACGCCGCGGCTGGATCCTGTTTTGCCAAGCCGCGATGCTGCTGTGTTTGATCACCATGACCACCCTCAAACCCTCTGAGCAACTGTTTATGACCGGGCTCGTCGCGCTGCTGGTAGCGATCTTTTCGGCCACACAGGACATTGCTATCGACGCTTTCCGCATCGACCAATTCAACGATAATGAACGCCACCTTTACCCACTCGCGGCGGCGATGGGCATTGTCGGCTGGTGGACGGGTTATTCATGGCCGGGGGCTTTATCGTTCAATATGGCCGACAGCATCGGTTGGCATAATGTGGTGTGGCTGATGGTCGCCGTCAACGCACTCCTCATCGTGTTCACTCTCACCGTGCGCGAACCGGTGGTCGATCGAGAGGCCCTGCAAGCACGCGCCGCAAAAGATTACAGCCATGTCGGCGGTTTTACTCGTTGGCTATTAGTCACCGTAGTGGAACCCTTCCGTGACTTTTTCCGCCGCAACGGTATCCAAGTGGCGCTTACCCTCATGGCCTTTATTTTCTTATTTAAGATCGGCGAAGCCTTCCTTGGGCGTATGTCGATCGTGTTCTACAAAGAGGTGGGCTTTAGCAACGAACAGATAGGCAACTACAGCAAGATGTTTGGCTGGTTTGTCACCGTGGCATTTACCCTGCTAGGGAGCGTAATCAACGCCCGCTTTGGGGTAATCAAAGGTTTGATGATCGGTGGACTGGCCATGGCGGCCAGCAACCTAATGTTCGCCTGGATTGCTGTCGCTGGGCCCGAAGTGTGGCTGTTGTTATTGACCCTTGTGGTGGACAACTTCACCACGGCATTTTCAACCGTAGCCTTTGTCGCGTTCCTTACCGCGCTTACCGGTCGCGCGTTTTCAGCGACGCAATACGCCATGCTGGCTTCGCTAGGCAACTTGAGCCGAACAACGTTGGCTAGCAGTAGCGGTTACTTAGTGGATTGGCTGGGCAGTTGGGAGCGGTTCTTTATCGTGACCACGCTGATGGTGATTCCATCGCTGGTGATGCTGTGGATGCTGCGCGAGAAGCTTGAAAAAGCCTCCAATCAGTAGAAGGCTATGTCGGAGGCGTTTGCTGGCAAACGGCGAAGGTCGCCATGTCTGTCGACATGCCTCCAAAGGAAATTAGCGATGTATTATCTAGTCGCGGAAATTATTAAACTGTACCGGCTGGCCAATATCGGCACCGCGTAAAAAGCCCATCACTTCCTGCAGGTCATCGCGCTTCTTACCCGTAACACGCACCGTTTCACCTTGAATCGACGCCTGAACTTTAAACTTCTCGTCTTTGATCATCTTGACCACTTTTTTCGCCACCTCTTTATCTAGACCGTGCTTCATGGTCACCACTTGCTTAACGCCCTTGCCAGAGGTGGCCCATTGGCCCACGTCCATGGCGGCGGGATCGATCTTGCACTTCATCAAGGCACTGCGCAAAATATCAACCATTTGTTGCAACTGAAAATCGCCTTCCGCCGTAAGAGTTACTTGGCGATCATTGCGCTCGAATAAGGCGTCAACGCCTTTAAAATCGAAGCGGTTGCTAATCAGACGATTAGACTGGTCGACAGCATTGGTCAATTCGTGCAATTCGACTTCAGACACGATATCAAACGATGGCATAACTTTTACTCCAACAGGTAAAAGCCGCATAATAGCAC
This sequence comes from Cellvibrionales bacterium, assembly GCA_024639455.1. Classification (GTDB taxonomy): domain Bacteria; phylum Pseudomonadota; class Gammaproteobacteria; order Pseudomonadales; family JAHEIH01; genus JAHEIH01. The sequence continues at coordinate 479,642 of JAHEIH010000026.1, read as the reverse complement.
AGCCCCAACGGCATGCGAGATGAGGATCAACATGGGTAACCGCCTTTCAAAGATTTACACCAAAACCGGTGACGACGGCACCACTGGGCTCGGCAACGGCGAGCGCATTGCTAAAGACCACGCCCGCATGGAAGCCATCGGTAACATCGATGAGTTAAATTGCACAGTGGGGTTGTTGATTGAATACCTTGAGGACGATCTCTACATGAAGCTGTTGCGCGGCATTCAGCACGATCTATTTGATTTAGGCGGCGAGTTATCCATCCCCGGCTTTACCCTTATCCAAGAAGGCCACGTCGAAGCCATTGAAAACGCGCTAGACGAGATCAATGCTGACCTACCACCGCTGAAAAACTTCATCTTGCCTGGCGGCAGCAAAGCCGCCGCACAATGCCACATGGCCCGCGCCATATGTCGCCGCGCCGAGCGTAGCTTGGTGAGCTTATCCAAGGCGGAAACGGTCAATCACGAGGCGTCGCTTTACCTTAACCGCTTGTCAGATTTGATGTTTGTGATGGCGCGCGCCATTGCTCGAGCCAATGGCGGCGATGAAATTCTATGGGATTCTAAGCGCGGTCAGGACTAGATAATTTGCAAGATGGCAATGGCTATTAGCCAAACCACCACCGCGCGGTGCACTAAATTCTGCACCTCTGACCACTCGATGATTACGCTGCTGCGCCTATCTAAATCGCTGTCGCTCACACCGCTCGAGCCCAATCGCAACGAAGCAGCGGCGTAATCATCGCACAAGGCATCCGACGCCACATCGGTTTCTAGCACATCGCGACGCCAGCGATTGATGGTGTTGCTAAAGTCGCCCACTAGACCAAACGCCAAACCCAGTAAACGCACCGGTGCCCATTCCAAAACATGTACCCAAGGTGCCATGATCTCCATACCGCGATCCTGCTCTAAGCGGCACAGGCGATACAACAAGGCTCCCGAAGGACCCAACAACACAAACCAAAATAGCACGGCAAACCAACGCTCCAGCGAACGATAGAGAAACCGCTGACGCAACTGCTGATTGAGACTGTCTTCGTCTAAGTCGTCGGGCAATTCGCAACCCCATTCCTTAGCGATGTACGTGTCAGCCTGCTTATCGCCACGCTGCCAGGCATCCAAATAGCGGTTGAGTTCAGCTGTCAGATCACCGCGGCCCAGGCTGTACATGAGTATGAGGGCATAGATCAGCAAACCAACCAAACCAAACAACCAGTCGCCAATAAGCAATACGACAACGCCGAGAATCAACGGTGGGAAGAGCACCACGCCGTAGCTTTGTTTTTCATGACCGAGCACCGCCTTGGCTGCCTCGCGCACTTGACCCAGCCAGCCGTCGTGCTGCACGGGCTTAACACTGCCCCACACCTGCAGAATGACAAAGACGATGACGACACTAATGAAGCTCATGGGCGGTTCCTTATTATGGTAAGAATTATAATAAGTCCAATGCGGGCGAATGACTAGCCAGAAGTTGCGATATTGGAACAAGAAGCGTCGGCGAGGCAGCTAGTGCGAGGCGGGGTTCACTTTTAAGCGAGGAGTTTAGTCGATGCTAAATGACGAGATTAAAAGTGAACCACAACGAAGCAATAGCCACGCAGCCAGCTTCGATTACAAGCGTTCGAAGATGGCCGCTATACCCTGCCCCCCACCAATACACATGGTCACCAGTGCATACTGACCGCCAGTGCGGTGCAATTCGTAAATCGCCTTGGTGGTAATGTAACCGCCGGTGGCACCAACGGGGTGACCCAAGGCAATCGCACCGCCGTTGGGGTTCACTTTGACGGGATCAAGACCGAGCTGCTTTGACACGGTCAACGCCTGAGCAGCAAACGCTTCGTTGGATTCAATAACATCCATTTGGGCGATGGACAAACCGGTATTGGCCAACACGGCGCTACACGCGGGAATTGGGCCCTCACCCATGATGTGGTTTTCAACGCCTTTTACCGAGTAGCCCACCAGTCGAGCCAGCGGCTTCAATCCTTGTTGTTTTGCGATTTCTTCATTAGCCAGCGTAACAAACGCCGCGCCATCGTTAATGCCAGAGGCGTTGCCCGCAGTCACGCTGCCGTCTTTTTTGAAGGCGGGGCGCAGACCTGCCAGGCTTTCTGTAGTGGTGCCGGGTTTAATGTGCTCGTCTTTGTCGAACAGCACCTCACCCTTACGCGTTTTCAGTGTCACGGGCACGATTTGCTCGTCGAAGTAACCGGCCTCAACCGCGGCCGCCGCGCGGCGGTGTGATTCGGCAGCAAAGGCGTCTTGCTCTTCACGGCTAATATCCCATTTGTCGGCTAAATTCTCTGCTGTCATGCCCATGTGTACCGCATCAAAGGGATCAGTCAAACCCGCCATCATCAGGTCGATCATTTGGCTATTTCCCATGCGCGCACCGCCGCGCATCGCGGTCGACATGTAACCGGCGCGCGACATGACTTCCACGCCGCCGCCGATAGCGAAGTTGGTCTGACCCAATTCGATTTGCTGGGCGCTACTGACGATGGCTTGCAGACCCGAGCCGCACAAGCGATTAACGCCCATGGCTACGCTATCCATACTCAGGCCGGCCTGAATCGATGCGACACGCGCCACGTAAGCAAAGCGGCTGTCGGTGGGCAGTACATTGCCCACGGTGACGTAGTCATAGGTCTGGGCATCCACACCAGAACGCGTAATCGCTTCGGCCATCACTTGGCCGGCCAATTCGGCTGGCTCGATACCGCTTAGCGCGCCGCCAAAACCACCAATCGCCGAACGTACGGCACTCAGTACTACTACATTGTTTGTCATGTCTGTTTCCTTTCTTATACTGCCAACTCAGGCAGATCTTTATAGTGTTCTAGGGCTTCGGGGTTAGCCAACGCCTCGGTATTTTTCACAGGGCGGCCGTGCACGACATTGCGCACCGCCAACTCGACGATTTTGCCGCTGATGGTGCGGGGAATATCCGCCACCGCAATGATCTTGCTCGGCACGTGGCGCGGGGTGGTCTCGGCGCGAATCGTCTGACGAATCGTAGCCTGTAGCGCATCGTCCAATACCAAGCCGTCACGCAGCATCACGAACAATACCACGCGCGTGTCGTCTTCCCAGTCCTGCCCAATACATAGGCAGTCGATGACCTCCTCTACCTTTTGAACTTGGCGGTAGATCTCGGCGGTGCCGATACGCACGCCACCGGGGTTAAGAATGGCATCCGAACGACCGTGGATAATCATGCCTTGGTGAATCGTTTCTTCGGCAAAGTCACCCTGTGCCCACACATTGGGGTAGATACCGAAATAGGCGTCTAGGAAGCGCTCGTCAGCGGGGTCATTCCAAAAACTAACTGGCATACAGGGGAAGGGCTTCACACACACTAACTCAGCCTTTTCGCCCACCACATGTTGGCCGGCGTCATTCCAGCATTCCACCGCCATGCCGAGGCCCTTACACTGAATCTCCCCTTCCCACACGGGCAGAGTCGGGCTACCAGGCACGAAGCAAGAAATGATATCAGTGCCACCCGATACCGATGACAGACAAACATCTTCTTTGAAGTCGCGGTAGATGTAGCGGAAGCTTTCATGGCTCAATGGCGAACCGGTCGACATGACGCTAACCACCGAACTCAAGTCGTGGCTTTCGCGAGGTTTTAAGCCCTCTTTTTCCAGCGCGGCAATATATTTAGCGCTGGTGCCAAAAATGGTGAAGCGCTCGCGCTCAGCGATGTCGAGCAGCACTTTATTCTCTGGGTAAAACGGGCTGCCATCGTAAAGAACCAAGGTCGCGCCTTGAGCAAGGCCACTGACCAACCAGTTCCACATCATCCAACCGCAGGTGGTAAACCAAAAGACCACATCCTCAGGGCCGATGTCGCAATGCAGGCTTTGCTCTTTGCAGTGCTGCAATAAAGTACCGCCAGCGCCGTGCACAATACACTTGGGCTTACCGGTGGTGCCCGATGAATACATGATGTACAGCGGATGATTGAAGGGCATATGGACAAAGTCGATATCGCCCGCGGGGTATTGCTTTAACATGGCGCCAAAGGCCACCACCTTGTCGTTGTCGATCCAGCCATTGCCCGTGGTTTCGATCAACACCACATGCTCGATGGAGTCGATACGATCGACGATTTCCTGCAAACGCGGACGGCAGTCGATGGACTTGCCGTTGTAGTAATAACCGTCGCTGGCAAACAGTACTTTGGGTTCAATTTGACCAAAACGATCGAACACGCCGTTGACGCCGAAATCAGGCGAGCACGATGACCAGGTCGCGCCCAAACTCACCGCCGCTAACATACCCACCACGGTTTCGGGCACGTTGGGCGTCCATGCGGCAACGCGGTCGCCGGGCTTAACACCCATAGCCTTCAGTGCTTGCGCCAACGATGACACCTGCGCGTAAAGGTCGTTGTAACTAAGCTGACGACGCTCGCCGTTTTCTAGATAGGCGATCAAAGCGGGGTGGTTGTCACGACGACGCAGCAGGTTTTCGGCAAAGTTCAGCTGCATGCCTTCAAACCAGCGACTGTCAATGAAACGCTCGCCGAGGGTCAACACCCGCGAATAGTCGCCACTGAAAGTGATGTCGCTCCATTCCAAAATGGCCTGCCAAAACGCCTCGGGGTTGTCGATCGACCACTGGTGTAACTGCGCATAACTGGCGTCGGCGGGTAGCTCACCAGCCAATTTTTCGGCCACAAAGCGGGTCATGTTAGCGGCTGCAATTCGCTCAGCCGATGGGGTCCAAAGGGGCTGTTCGCTCATGGGAGTCTCCGTAAATGTGTTGCATGTATTGTAAAAGAGCCAATAGATAAGTAAATTTTAATTAATTTATTAATTGGTAAATTATTTTGAACAATATATCCCGCCGCCAACTGCAGTTTTTCGTCGTTGCAGCCGAGGTTAGTTCTTTCGCCGAGGCCAGCCAATTGCTCAACGTCACGCCACCTGCGCTCAGTTCCGCCATTAAGAATTTGGAAGACGAGATCGGTGGCAAGCTATTCGAGCGGCGCCAGCGTCGGGTCACCCTCACCCCCGAGGGGCAGTACTTTTTACCGGTGGCGAAAAACCTGCTGCGCGAATGGGAAGACAGCCTCGATAAACTGCAGCAGCGCATGACTCTCGAGCGAGGCAGCTTGACCGTGGCGGCCATGCCGTCGTTTGCCAGCCACGCCCTACCGCCTTGCTTAGCCGTTTTTCAACAACAGCATCCCAATATCAACCTGAGTGTGCGCGATGTGGTAATGGAAGATGTCATCGACCTAGTGGAGCGACAACAAGTCGATATGGGGCTGACCTTTCAGAGCGATCGCCCCAGCAATACCCGTTTCACGCCGCTGTTTAACGACACCTTTATCGCGGTAGTCGCTCCGCATCACCCCTGTGCCACGCAGGGAAAGATCGATCTTGCCACCCTATTAGCGTCGCCGCTCATTACCCTCAACCGTTAATCAGCCGCGCGCCGTTGGGTAGAAGCCTACCTTGAGGCGGGCGAGTACCAGGTACCGCAGCGCATCGAATGCATGAACCTCACCACCGTGGGCGCACTTGTCGCCGCTGGTGTCGGCGTATCGATCGTACCCAATTTGTGCCGCCAACCGATGATTTCCCAGGGCGTGGTACCGCTGGACCTTATCGATGTCTACATTACCCACGCGGTGGGGATCCACCTGCCCATGCAGCACCCTCTTTCAGCCGCCACACGCGCGATGCATGACATACTGTATGGGCAACTGAAAAAGCCCTGACTGTCATTTTAGTGCCATTAAAATTTCATATTTTTTTAAAAAAATGTCATTTATTCACTCAATGTAATATTACTGTCATATAAGCGTCATATAGTGCCCCCCAGTTAGAACACACTGGAGATCGCAAATCATGCGCAACAACCTATCATTCATCGCTCTTTCACTGGCTGCGGTAACTCTGTCTGCGGCAGCTAACGCCGACGTGGAAATCTACGGCAAAGGCTTTGTTACTCTCGAAAACTACGACAACGGTTCAGAAACCATTACCGAAACCAACAGCAATGCTTCTCGTATCGGCTTCAAAGGCAGCGAAGATCTGGGTAACGGTTTGAAAGCCGTTTTCAAAATCGAACGCGAAGTTGACCTGACGGGCGAATCTAGCGAACTGAAAGCGCGCAACACCTACGTAGGCTTGAAAGGCAGTTTCGGCCAAGCGATTATCGGCATTCACGATTCGCCAACCAAAGACCTGTCTAAAAAGTTAGACCTGTTCAACGATATGACCGGTGACTACAAAAATGTCATTGAAGGTGAAACACGCGCCAAGAACGTACTGCGTTATACCTCGCCTAAGTTCAGCAACACGGTTGTCGACGTCATGTTCATTGGCGATGAAACGACTGACAACAGTGGCATCACCGACTCAATGTCTCTGTCTGCTAGCTGGAAAGGCGACAATGTCGTGTTGGGTATTTCACAAGACGTTAACGTGAAATCAGGCAGCTTTGAAAAAGACTACTTAAACCTGACTCGCGTGATGGCGTACTACACCAACAAAACGCTGACAGTGGGTGGTTTCATTCAACAAGCGAGCGAAGGCGACAGCTACGTGGGCGAATACGACCGCGATAGTTACCACGTCAGCGCGGCTTACAAACTGGATGGCGGTTACACCCTGAAAGCACAGTACTCAGCGGGCTCAGACAATCTCGTTGACCAAGACACCTCAATGCTGTCACTGGGCGTTGATTACAAACTGTCTAAGAGCACCAAAGTATTGGCGATGTTCACTGACTTCGAAAAGAACCTCGATGGCGTCGTAAGCAAAGAGTTCCGTAGCCTGGGTGTAGGTATCGAGCACAAGTTCTAATCTTGTTGGATGCCTCGCTGCGCTAAATCTCGGCGCAGCCTATCCCATTGAAAAACCGGCCCTGGGTCGGTTTTCCTATTTGGGGCAATATCACAGTGACCCGTAATATTCGTCGCGGGAATCGCGTAGTCCTGCAGTAATTCTGCTACCACATTGGCCAGCATTTGGTACTGTCGATCGGTGTAGGGTGTATGATCATCGCCTTCCAATTCAATACCAATACTGAAATCGTTGCAGCCTTCACGCCCCTCGAAACAAGACACCCCAGCGTGCCAAGCGCGTTGATCAAAAGGCACAAACTGCACCACCTCACCGTCGCGACGAATCAGCAAGTGAGAAGACACTTCTAAGCCCTGCAAATCGGCAAAACTCGGATCCGCCTGACAATCTAAGGTATTGCAAAACAGCTGCTCGACATAGGGCGTGCCAAAACAGCCCGCTGGCAAGCTAATGTTGTGAATCACAATGAGATCTATCGCCACACCCTCGGGGCGAGCGTTCGCATTGGGGGACGGCACAAAGCGCGCCGCTGTCAGAAGATGGTTTTGAATCATGCTGTAAGTCTACTCGCTCGTGCAGCGATGCGATAGCTCCTGCTAGCGGCTTACTGCTACAATGGCGCTTTTACGTAATAGAGCAGCACCATGGACGCCAACACCCTACAGCAAGCCATCGTCGATAACGTTCGTATCGCCCTCGCCGAAGACATCGGCAGCGGAGATATCACCGCCCAGTTGATCGGCGTAGACAGTACAGCTCACGCGCGCATTATTTCTCGCGACGCAGCGGTTATTGCAGGTGTGGCTTGGGTGAATGAGGTATTCCGACAAGTCGACCCAGAGGTGGTAGTGACTTGGCACGTAGAGGATGGCGATCGCGTACAACCCAACCAGTGCCTGTATGAATTGGAAGGCAATGCCCGTGCATTGTTAACCGGCGAACGCGCTGCACTCAACTTTTTGCAATTGTTGTCTGGCACGGCCACGCATTGTGCCTACTACGCCAACATCGTGGCAGGCACCCCCGTCAAGTTGCTCGATACCCGCAAAACGATTCCCGGCCTACGTATTGCCCAAAAATTCGCCGTCACCTGCGGCGGCTGCCACAACCACCGCATCGGCCTATACGACGCGTTTTTAATTAAAGAAAACCACATCATGGCCTGCGGTGGTATCGAAGCAGCGATCAGCACAGCACGCCGCAACGAACCCGGCAAACCGGTAGAAGTAGAGACCGAGTCACTGGAAGAATTCCGCATTGCACTCAAAGCTGGCGCCGACATCATCATGCTGGACAACTTCAGTTTAGAGGACATGCGCACGGCCGTGGCAGAAAACGCCGGCAGCTCCAAACTGGAAGCCTCGGGTGGCGTAACGGAAAAAACATTATTGGGCATTGCCGAAACCGGCGTGGACTATATCTCGATTGGCACGCTGACCAAGGATTGCCAGGCGGTCGATCTTTCGATGCGCCTGACCATGGGCGATTAGCCCATCGCCAGGCGAAGTCAATTAACGCTGGCGCTCAACAGCGTCGCGCATATCACTGACCGATGTGTGGCGTACATCGCGTCCTAACACGGTGTACACCACGTGTTCGGCGATGTTCCGGGCGTGATCGCCGATGCGCTCCAGGGCACGCAGCGACCAAATCACATCCATCACGCGGCCAATGGTACGCGGATCTTCCATCATGTAAGTCACCAGTTCGCGCATGGCTGAACCGTATTCGCGATCCACTTCCTTATCCTTGCCGGCCACGGTCACCGCGGCATCGACATCAAGACGGATAAAGGCGTCCAGCGCATCGTGCACCATTTGCTTGACCATGTTGCCGATGTGGCGCACTTCTACGTAGCCACGAGGCGAGTCCCCATCAGCTTCGCTCAATGACAACGCCATTTTCGCAATGCGGCTAGCTTCATCACCGATTCGCTCGAGGTCGGCGACGGTTTTAGAAATAGACACCACCAAGCGTAAATCGCCCGCCGCGGGTTGACGCCGCGCGATGATATTGGTGCACTCTTCGTCGATGACAATTTCCATATTATTGATCGACTTATCACGCTCAATAATCTGGTCGGCACCATCGCCGTCGCCTTCTACCAAGGCAGTGATAGCGCGCTCAACTTGCTGCTCGACGATGCCACCCATTTCCATCATGTGGCTGGTAACTTTACGCAGATCGTTGTCGAACTGCTCCGAAATGTGACTTCCTTTGTGATCTTGAAACGTCATGGGGCACCTTGCTTAACCGTAACGGCCGGTAATGTAGTCTTCTGTTTTCTTTTTCTGAGGATTGGTGAACATCGCATTGGTGTCGCCAAACTCAATCAATTCACCCAAGTACATAAAGGCAGTATAGTCCGAGACACGGGCCGCCTGCTGCATGTTGTGGGTCACGATGACAATGGTGTAATCGTTTTTCAATTCGTAGATCAACTCTTCAATCTTCAACGTTGAAATGGGATCAAGTGCTGAAGCGGGCTCGTCTAACAACAACACTTCGGGTTCTACCGCAATGGTACGAGCAATCACCAAACGCTGCTGCTGACCACCCGACATACCCAGTGCACTCTCGTGCAAACGATCTTTCACTTCGTCCCACAGCGCCGCGCCGCGCAGCGATTTTTCCACCGCTTCATCCAACACGCGCTTCTTATTGATACCTTGAATGCGCAGGCCGTAGGCCACGTTTTCATAGATCGACTTGGGGAAGGGGTTGGGCTTTTGGAACACCATACCAACCCGACGGCGCAGTTCAGCCACGTCGATGCTGCGGTCGTAAATGTTCTTGCCTTCCAACAACATTTGACCTTCCACGCTACAGCCGTCCACCAAGTCATTCATGCGGTTCAAACAGCGTAACAGGGTCGATTTACCACAGCCCGAAGGACCAATAAAGGCGGTCACTCGTTTCTCTGGAATATTCATAGACACATTGTGTAGCGCCTGTTTTTCCCCGTAATAAAGGTTCCAGTCCTTGATCTCGACACAGGTTTTTTCGTTGGCCAAGTCCAAGTGTGTCGCGCCTTGAATAGCGCCACCCAAGGTAAATTTGTCATTACTTACAGTAGATTGAGTCATAATCATTTCCTCGCAAGCCGCAATCGGCTTTTACATTTCTAGCGACTTGTATTTTTCACGCAAGCGGTTGCGCATCGACACGGCAGCCATGTTCAACAGCGCAATCACAACCACCAACAGCAATGCGGTGGCGTAAACCAATGGGCGAGCCGCCTCTACGTTAGGGCTTTGGAAGCCAACGTCGTAGATGTGGAAACCCAAGTGCATAAATTTCTGATCCAAGTGGAGATAGGGGTAGTTGCCATCCAACGGCAACGAAGGCGCTAGTTTCACCACACCCACCAGCATCAACGGTGCCACTTCACCAGCGGCACGCGCCACCGCCAGAATCAAACCGGTCATCATGGCGGGGCTAGACATCGGCAACACCACACGCCACAGAGTTTCTGCCTTCGTAGCGCCCAACGCCAAGCTGCCTTCGCGTAGCGCCTTAGGAATCCGCGACAAGCCTTCTTCGGTAGCGACAATGACCACCGGCAGCGTCAACAGCGCCAGTGTCAATGACGCCCACAACAAGCCTGGCGTACCAAACGTTGGTGAAGGCAACGCCTCTGGAAAGAACGCTTGGTCGATGTTGCTGCCAACAAAATAGATAAAGAAACCCAAACCGAACACGCCGTAAACGATCGAGGGAACACCGGCGAGGTTGTTGACAGCAATACGAATAGTGCGCGTAATCGGCCCTTGGCTCGCATATTCACGCAAATATACCGCGGCGATGACACCCAGCGGAGTCATCATCACTGACATCAGCAAAACCATCAATACGGTGCCGAAGATGGCGGGGAAAATACCGCCTTCGGTGTTTGCTTCACGCGGGTCGTCACTCAAGAATTCCCACAGCTTATCACCGTAAACAACGAACTTCTGCGGAATGCTAAGAGCATTTGGCAGCACGGCGCGAACCACTTTTGCCATCGGCAACGTCACAACGGTACCGTCCATGGTTTCTGCGGTGAAGCTGTCGCGTTCAAAGGCACGATACAGGTCAACTAACTCTGCCTGCATACCTTGGTAGGCCCCTTCAAGTTCCGCTTGCTCGGCGGCTAACTCAGCCAACTGCACGGCGGCATCGGCAGGTTGCTCCAGTTCGATACGACGTTCTGCCAAGCGAATGCGCTCCATGCCGTAATTGATCGAGCCGATTTCGTCTTTTTCCAAGGCGATGATTTGACGATGCAATGACTCAGAGCGTGCTAACAAGGCTTCAAACTTGGCCCATGCGTCACTGTTAACCTCGCCTTCGCCGGTGCTGCTGGCAACCACTTGGCCATCTTCTAACACATCGCGCAAGAAACCAATAAAGGTCCCCCATTCACGGCGTTCAAGGATCATCGCACCGAGTGGATACTCTACCGATTGGTAGTGCTCTTCCACAAACCACGCGAAGTCCATACCGGTGACGTCGCGGTTGCCCATTTGCAGCAACTGGCGATTGAATAATTCCACGTCGTTGTCGACCAGGTGATCCATACCCGACGACACCAACTGCTCGCGCGATACGGTCACGTCGTCAACGTCGATACCCAAAAGGCGGTACTCCGCTTGTGAACGCGGGTCTAGATAGTTGATCGAGGCGATATTTTTGGGCCAAAAGTGGCTAAACCCGTTGATTGCCAGAACAGCCAGCAGGCCGATCACAGCGATAGCGCTCATCGCTACCGCGGCCGCATTTAACCAAACAAAGGGTTCGCCGCTCTTGTACCAGTCCGAAACATTTAACTTACTTTTCTTTTCCACGTGACAACCCCTTACAGCGAACCGTATTTCTTACGTAAACGCTGACGAATAATCTCAGCCGTCGTATTGACCAGGAAGGTAAAACCAAACAGCACAAAGGCCGCCAAGAACAATACGCGATAGTGGCTTGAATCCACTTCAGCCTCTGGAATTTCCACCGCAATGTTGGCTGCCAGAGTACGCATGCCTTCAAAAATGTTAGCGTCCATAATCGGCGTATTACCTGTTGCCATCAGAACGATCATCGTCTCGCCGACCGCGCGGCCCATACCGATCATCAGCGCCGAAAACATACCGGGGCTCGCGGTGGGCAGCACCACACCGACCAGTGTTTGCCAAGGTGTCGCACCCAGTGCCAACGAACCATAGCTGAGCGATTTTGGCACCGAAAAAATGGCGTCTTCGGCAATCGAGAAAATGGTAGGAATGACCGCAAAGCCCATCGCTATGCCCACTACCAGCGCGTTGCGCTGATCGAAAGGGATGCCCGCTTCGTTGGTCAACCAGGTGCGCATATCGCCGCCGAAGAACAGCAATTCAACGTAGTCACCGCTCTCAATACAGATCAATCCAACGATAAGGATGACTGGCATCAACAGCGCCGGCTGCCAACCGTCGGGCACTAAGAAGCGGAATTTGGCGGGCATTTTGGCAAAACCGAAGGAAGCCAGCAGCACGCCGATGGGCATGAAGACCAAAATCATAAAGATCGAGGCGAGATTGTCTTCCATAAACGGCGCCAACCACAAACCCGCTAAGAAACCCAAAATTACCGTCGGCAGGGCTTCCATCAATTCAATCAGAGGTTTGATCTTGCGACGCAGCGCCGGCGCCATAAAGTAGGCGGTGTAAATCGCCCCACAGATCGCCAGTGGCGCTCCGATCAGCATCGCGTAAAACGCCGCTTTCAGGGTGCCAAAGGCCAACGGGGTCAAGCTCAATTTGGGCTCGAAGTCGTTGTTCGAGGCCGACGACTGCCAGGTGTACTCTGGCTCTTGGTAGTTTTCATACCAAACCTTTTCCCACAGCGAGTGCCAAGACACCTCAGGGTGCTTGTTCTTGATCTCGATACGGTGAATCGTGCCTGCAGTGTCTTCTAAAAGCAGCGCAGTAGCGCGTGGACCTAAGGCCCATGACTCCACTGCAGTATCGGTAAAACGCTCGCTCAGCAAATGGCGGTGCGCGGTACTGTGATAAATATTGACCTGGCCGTTGTCCTGCACAGACAGGAAACCCTTACGGCGCTGCTCAGTGATAATACCGCTAACATCACCGTTCGCATCGCCTTCAAAGCTGCGGACTAATTCCATTTGCCAGCCGGTCGGCTTGCGCACCATGAAACGCTGCTCAATGTGTCCGTCGTTGTAGCCCAACAGCAGAGAGATACCCCCTAGCAACATTTCCATCGAACGCGCGTTGGGTACTTCTTCGCGGGCGTGAACTTCGATATCACCATCTACTGCTGACGCCATATTTATAATAGTGAGGTAGCGTTCGCCCAGCACGAACAACCAACGCTGATCGGCATCGAAGGCCATATCTCTGGCTTTAAAATCTAAATTCGGAACGTCTACGTCAACTTCTTCTAAGGTCATCTCGCCGGATAAGAAATCTTCCTCTTTGGCAAACACCTTAACGAACAATTCACTACCATTAGAACCCGCTACGTAGAGTGCTTCTTCACCATCACTAATGGCAACCGAGGTCAGCGCTTCATCCGCTAATACAATAGGTGCGTCACCATAGGGGTATTCGAGGCGAGGAGTGATCACACGCACATCGTTGGGATAGCTCACCAGATAGTTGTGTTTGGCCAATATCACTTCGCCGTTATCCGCGGCTACCGCCATTAAACGGCTAGATTCAGACATTGTAGAGACAGCCGTCACCATAACTGGCGCGCTAAAGGGAAGATCAATGGTGGATGTCACGCTGCCATCTTCGGCGCTAAAAAAGACCGCTTGGCCATCATCACCTACCCGCAACGCCACTTCGTTCTGCTCTTCCATCGCCATGTACATCGCACGGCTGTTAGCAGGCGCGCTGAAACTCGCCGATTGTTTCATTTCCGCCGAGGCAAACATCGGCATCACTTCGTACAGCAGGTAAGCAAAGATCAACAGAATGGCCGTCAAAATCGACCAACCACCCACGCCGACAAAGGCCGTGGTCATACGATCTTTTAAATAACGCATCTTGCGATAACGCAATAATGCGGGGGTATTAAAGTCCAGTTTTTCGCTCATTTTGTCTACTCAAAAGACCTTTTTTAAAACGCAAAGAAGCGCCCCCATGGGGCGCTTGCCTTACCTCTACAACACTATTACAGGTCGAGAGATTTCAGTACTCGCTCCGCCACTTTGGCTGGCAGAGGAATGTAACCGTCTTTCAGAACCACTTCTTGGCCTTGTTTAGACAATACCTGCTTGATGAACTCAGCTTCTAAGGGTGTCAAAGGCTTGTTAGGCGCTTTGTTGACGTACATGTACAAATAACGTGCCAAGGGGTAAGAGCCGTTAATCGAGTTCTCAGCATTAGCTTCTACGAAGGGTTGGCCTTCTTTCTTGCTCAAGGGCAACAGACGGACCGAGGAGGTGCGGTAACCAATGCCTGAGTAGCCAATACCATTGATAGAGGTTGACACTGATTGCACTACTGACGCCGAACCAGGCTGTTCGTTCACGGTGTTTTTAAAGTCACCCTTACACAGCGCCTTGCCTTTAAAGTAACCGTATGTGCCAGATACCGAGTTGCGACCAAATAATTGAACATCGCGGCGCTGCCATGGACCATCCAAACCCAAATCACCCCAAACATTCGCATCAGCCGCCGCGCCACACTTGCGCGTTGAAGAGAAGATAGCATCCAGCTGAGGAATGCTCAGGCCTTCAATAGGGTTATCCTTGTGGACAAATACCGCCAGTGCATCAATCGCCACAGGCACAGCCGTTGGCTTGTAGCCGTACTTGGCTTCAAACGCACCCAGTTCTTTATCTTTCATCTTGCGGCTCATGGGGCCGAAGTTTGAAGTACCTTCAGTCAAAGCCGGAGGTGCCGTTGAAGAGCCCGCCGCTTGAATTTGGATATTGACGTTGGGGTAGTTGCGCTTGAAATCTTCTGCCCACAGGGTCATAAGATTGGCCAATGTGTCTGAACCTACGCTCGAAAGGTTGCCAGATACGCCACTGACTTTTTGATAATCGGGGAGTGCAGAATCCACTTCAGCTTGGGCCGACATGGCGGTCATGGTTAGGGCTGCAACCGCGCTCAATAATACTTTCTTCATTGATTTACTACCTCGTTAGTTAACGTCCTTTCGAACATGTGGCCATAGTAAAGAGGCTTTATGACAGTAATATTACAGTCTGAAATATTTTTTAAGAGGCGTCTTGTTGAAGTTTGTCGAGCGAGGCTAAACGGGAGTTAGGGAAATGGCAAACAAAGGACGAGCCTAAACCCAAGATACTTGATACACGCAACTCTCCGCCGTGACGCTGCATGATGTGTTTTACAATAGCCAGCCCCAAACCGGTGCCCCCAGAAGCCGTTGCACGGCTATTTTCGACCCGGTAAAAACGTTCGGTCAGGCGCGACAAATGTTCGGGCGGAATACCTGGACCGGCGTCCTTCACGGTAAAGGTGGCACCAAAATTGGTCTTTTGCCAAATCAGGGTAATTTTCGCCTCGGCTGGCGTGTACTTGATGGCGTTAAACACCAAATTAGAGAAAGCGCTATACAGCTCTTTATGCGAGCCTTGCAACAGCCAATCATCATCGACCACAATCGCAATATCACGCTGTTCATTTGCAACTTCAAGCGCTTCGCGCTGCAGCGATTCTGCGAGCTCACGAACATTGAGTGGTATTTCATCGATATCGAGCGGCACGGACTCAAGCCGCGACAACCAGATGATATCTGTGATCAACGACTTCATCCGCTCACCCTGTGCCGCCATTTGATCGAGCGCGCGGTGCAATCGCGCATCGATCAAGCCGCGCTGATCCTGTAGCGTCTCCAGATAACCCGTGATGACCGTCAACGGCGTACGAAGCTCGTGCGATACGTTGTCGGTGAAATCGCGGCGCATTTGGTCAAGTTGTCGAACCTTGGTGACATCTCGCGCAAATAGCATGTGCTCGTTGTTACCAAAGCGGCTAAAACGTAGTTCGAGTTCTACCGCTGGATTGCGCGGCGAGGGGATGAAATAAGATTCGTCGAATTTACGCTGGCTGATGTAGCGCACGAAAGCAGGCTGGCGAAGCAGATTAAGCAGGTATTGGCCAAAATCGCGCGGTGCCTGAATACCCAACCACTGGTTAGCCGCACGGTTACACCAGTCGATACGCCATTCGCTGTCAAGAATAATAACCGCATCGGGCATCGCCGAAAAACTGCGCTCGAAATACTCAATGCTATTGACTAAACGCTGACGCTCGACGGCGTTGGCTTTTTGCAATTCGTAAAGGGCATCAAACATTTCCGCCCAGGTGCCATCACCTTCTGGCGGCGGCAAACCTCCATCCTCAGAACCCATCCATGCCAATGCCTTACTGCGCTGACGAAGGTGGCGAACCACCATGGCAAGTAAAACCAGGGTGAGCAGCTGATAGGGGTAGCCAACAAGCGAACCCACTGCCCAGGTAATGGCCAGCGTACCGGCAAGCTTCAGCAGATCTGATTGAAGTCTGTCTTTCAAAACAGCGCCCTATAACTCAACAGAGCGAGGAGTATAACCGAAAATTTAGCCTGCGGCCTTCACCGAAAAACGATATCCTGCACCGCGAACTGTTTGGATCAAATCAGCATAGTTGAATTGATCGGGCTGACTGGGCTCGAGCGCCTTGCGCAAACGGCGGATATGCACGTCTACCGTGCGCTCTTCGATGTAAACATTGCCTCCCCAAACGTGGTCGAGCAGCTGACTACGGGTGTAAACCCGTTCGGGGTGAGACATAAAAAAGGCCAACATTTTGAATTCTGTGGGGCCTATTTCGACAACGTGCTCGTCGATGCTGACCTGGTGACACGCTATATCGAGTTTCAATCCATCCACAGTAATAATGGCATCAGGGGTTAGCGTGCCGCTGCGGCGCAATACCGCATTGATTCTGGCGATCAGTTCTTTCGGCACAAAGGGCTTGGTGACATAGTCATCGGCGCCGATTTCAAGGCCTTGCACCTTGTTGTCCTCGTCGTGCTTAGCCGTGACCATAATGACGGGGAGCTGCTTGGTAAGGTCTTCCTTGCGCAAGCGTTGCAGAAACTGCACCCCCGAACCACCGGGTAGCATCCAATCGAGCAGCACCAAGTGTGGCGAATTGTCGACAACCTGCTGGTAAGCCTGACGGGTATCGCCCGCTTCCAGCACCTCGAAATCCCGAAGTTCTAACGCCATGCGCAACATATCGCGAATAGGCGCTTCGTCATCTACCACCAAAATTTTAACCGCTTGCATCGTTTTTTTAACTTCCATGC
Source organism: Cellvibrionales bacterium (assembly GCA_024639455.1). Taxonomy (GTDB): domain Bacteria; phylum Pseudomonadota; class Gammaproteobacteria; order Pseudomonadales; family JAHEIH01; genus JAHEIH01. The sequence continues at coordinate 462,501 of JAHEIH010000026.1, read as the reverse complement.
GTTGTTTTCTCGCAGTTATTAAAGGGGGTTATTGTGACAGTATTATGACACCTAGTGCATGTCGTTGAAATCATCGACATCGTTAGTGATATTCACGTCCACCTTCGGCGGCGGAATGACAAAATCGTGCACACGCGCCCATTCGCTCGCACCAGGCAAGCGCTCCCATACCGTACCGGCGTTATAGTCCAACAACGGTTTTACGCTGGGGTCCATTTGGCCCATTTGCTCCAGCGTGACGGGAATCATGTTGACCAAGTCCTGCTCCAGAAACTCTTCGCTTTCATAGCCGGTATAGACCCGCCAACCGGTGTCGTTTAAATGCTCGGGCACCGTTTTAAACATGAAGCGAAAGGGTAGTTTTTCGTCGACGACTAGGCGCGACATCAAGGCTACAAAGCCTTGTTTGGTTTGATTAGATTCGCCTTGGTGAGGCTTTTTGTCAGTTGAATCGGTCATGCTCTCCTCCAGTTGGCTTATTAGACCGCGGCTACATGTTATACGCAACGACTAAAGAGCCAGAAGAAGGCGTCTCGCAGAGACGGCGACGCCAAGTTGAAACTTGTGTCTGGCATGCTAGGCGTTCGCTTAGATGAACTGGTAAAGCGTGATCGACAGCGCAAACGCCAACAAATCACGGCCGCGATAACGGCTGTCATAGCCGTATTAGCGATCAGCTTGTATGCCTACAGCACCGCTATCCAAAGGCAATACCAGCAACAGCAAGCGGAACAACTCGCCGGTTTTGTACTTGATCTCGGCGCGCGTCTTGAAAACCGAATCGATGTGAATTCCCAAATTGCGATCAACACCGAAGGGTTGAATTACCTACAACAAATGGATCAACAGGATCTTTCTATTGAAGCTCAGGCGCGCATCGCCGAAGCGCACCGACAACTTGGTGTGGTAAGACAAGCCCAACAGTTAAGCGCCATTGAGGATTTCAAATATTCTTTGCAGGTCTACAGTGAGCTCACCGCCACTGACCCCGAATCGTTTTTATTTGAAAAAGGGCAAGCCGCTTTTTACGTGGGTGCCGATTATTTCTATCGCGGCGAACTCGAACAAGCCGCACAGTATTTTTCTACCTACGTGGATATATCACAGCAACTCATGCATGGCGCTCCTGCTAACAGCCTTTACCAGGCCGAATTACTCAATGCCTTATCCACACTGCTTGCTCTGGAACTGGAGCGAAATGCCATATCGCCCAAAGCGAATGAATTAACCGGTCGTATCAAACGTTTGATCGATGATATTGAACCCAAAAGCCAAACCATAGAAACCTTGCTCGCCTTAGCCAATGCCAATGAATGGCTCGGAGAAAGCTACGAGCTGAATGGCAATCAAGAAAGTTATTTTGGGGCAACCTACCAAAGCGTATTGTTCTTTGAGCGCGCACTAGACATGGATCCCAGCAATCTTGAAGTCACCGAGAAAGTGCTCAACAGCGAATTCAAACTCGGCTTGATCATTGAAGACATCGATGTAAAACGCCAGTATCTCGCCAAGGCGCACAAGCGGGTTGTAAGCTTGCGCGCCATTGCTAACGCCAACGAATACTGGCGCGAATACGAGGAAAAGCTAGCGGCAGAACTGGCTATGCTTTAACCAAACAATTCATCCGGCATACCCAGCAGGTCGTCGCTGTTGCTGTTGCGCACCGACTGGCCACAGGTGTCTGCTCTTGGCAGAATGTGTTCTAAATAGAAACGCGTGCTGTGCAGCTTGGCTTGCATCTGGGCGTTAGAGGCATCCTCTTGCAACTTGTCGTAGGCGACAATCATGGCGCGCGCCATGTGGTAACCACCAAAGCAGTATCCCGCTTGCATCATGTAGTTGAACGAGGCCAACATCGCCTGCCCAGGATTAGCTTGCAACATCGCCAACACTGCCGCGGTGCTGTCTTTGAGACCAGCGATCGCCGAGGCTAAATAGCCCGCATGGGCGCTGGCTTTACCATGGCCTTGCATGGTCGCCAATACGCCTTCCATTTCTTCGATCACCGCCATCATCGCTTGGCCGCCATCCATGCCGATTTTGCGACCCACTAGGTCGGCCGCTTGAATGCCGTTGGTGCCTTCGTAAATCGCCGCGATGCGAATGTCGCGCATGAACTGCGCCGCACCGGTTTCTTCCACATACCCCATACCGCCGTGAATCTGCACGCCTAACGACGCCGTTTCTTGGCCGACTTCGGTCATCCATCCCTTGATCACCGGGATCATTAAATCCACCCGGCGCTGCATGGCGGCGCCCAGTTCGCTGTGGGGGTGGTGGTGGGCGATATCAAAGTTAATCGCTTCGTTATAGGCGTAGGCACGCATCGCCTCGGTGAGCGACTTCATCGTCATCAACATGCGGCGTACGTCGGGGTGCTTGATAATCGCCGCGCGTTGACCCTGGCCGTCGCGGCCTTGCACGCGGTCTTTGGCGTACCAAAGTGCATGCTGATACGCCGCCTCCGACACGCCCAATCCTTCAATGCCCACTTTTAAGCGCGCTTCGTTCATCATGGTAAACATGGCCTGCAAGCCGCGGTTTTCTTTGCCTACCAGGTAGCCAACAGCACCGCCATTATCGCCGTATTGCATCACGCAGGTGGGGCTGCCGTGAATGCCAAGTTTGTGCTCCACCGACACGCAGTGCACGTCGTTGCGATCACCGGGATTACCGTCGGCATCAAGCGTAAACTTGGGCACAATAAACAGCGAGATACCGCCAGTGCCTTCGGGTGCACCTTCGATACGTGCCAACACCAGATGAATGATGTTGCTGGTGGCGTCGTGGTCACCGTAGGAAATGTAGATTTTCTGGCCGCTAATTAAGTAGTGATCACCCTGCGGCACCGCCTTAGTTTTAATAGTCGCCAGATCCGAGCCCGACTGCGGCTCGGTGAGGTTCATGGTGCCCGACCACACTCCGCTTAACATATTGGGCAGGTAGGTTTGCTTTTGCTCTTCACTGCCGTGGGCTGAAATCGCTAACGCCGCACCGGCCGACAATAGGGGGCCCAGAGAAAAAGCAATATCTGCCGCGGTCCACATTTCATTGGCGCTGGTGTTAAACAGCTCGGGCAAGCCCTGACCACCGTATTCCACCGGCATAGAAATGGCGTACCAGCCGGCTTCGCCCATTTGTTTAAATGCCTCATCGTAACCCGGTGCCAATTTGACCTGGCCATCGACCATCACGCTACCTACCTGGTCGCCCGCTTCGCGGTTGGGGGCTAGCACGCCGCTGGCGAACTTACCCGCCTCCTCCATCACTGCCACCGCAAAGTCGCTATCCATCTCGTGTTCAGCAAAAGCGGGCAGAGCCGCCAAGGCATCAAAATCAATCAGATTTTTTATTACAAATTCAATGTCTTCAATAGGGGCACGGTAGTTGGCCATAACAATCTCCTCTCGTTATGGGGCTATTCTGGCAAAGGCTGCACATGCCAACATAGGTGCGAATTCGACACCGGTTATTTTACGCTCAGCGTGGCGCAAAATGACTTATTTGTCACGCTGTTTTGAACAGTGGAGATGATCGGCCTAAGCGGGTAAAATGGCGCCTTTTCAAGCCAGTGCAGGCCCGTTAACGCTGGCTGCACCCTCTACAGGACACGAGACTCGATGAATATCCGCGAGATTCTGAATCAACGCGTACGACAAGCCATGGATGCCGTGGGCGTCCCCGCCGAATGCCAAGCGATGGTCGCCCCCAGTAAAAAAGCCGGTTTTGGTGACTACCAAGCCAATGGCGCCATGGGCGCCGCCAAGAAAATGGGCACCAACCCTCGCCAGTTGGCCACCGACATTGTCGCGGCGTTGGACCTAGGCGACATGGTCAGTAACCTCGAGATTGCTGGCCCAGGCTTTATCAATATTCATCTCAACCCCTTGTGGCTGGCCGAACAACTGCAAGTGGCCGCGGCCGATACACGCTTGGGCGTGGCGGCAGACGCTGCCCCACAAACCGTAGTGATCGACTATTCCTCACCCAACCTCGCCAAAGAAATGCACGTCGGCCACCTGCGCTCCACCATTATTGGTGACGCCATGGTGCGCCTACTCGGTTTCCTTGGCCACAACGTGATTCGCCAAAACCACGTCGGCGATTGGGGCACCCAGTTCGGCATGCTGATCGCCGAGCTCGAAGAGCAACAACAGTCAGGCGACATCCAACTGAAAGACTTAGAGGTGTTCTACCAACAGGCCAAGAAACACTTCGACGCCGACCCCGCCTTTGCCGACAAAGCGCGCGAGTACGTGGTGAAACTGCAAGGCGGCGACGCGAAGGTACTTGAACTGTGGGAGCAGTTCCGCGACATCTCGCTCAGCCACGCCGATGACATCTACCAGTCGCTGAATGTGAAACTGACCCGCGACGACGTGGCCGGTGAGTCGATGTACAACGACGACCTGCCCGTGCTCGTAAAAGACCTAGAAGACAAAGGCCTGTGCGTAGAAGACGCCGGCGCCAAGGTCGCCTTCCTCGAAGAGCTGGCCGACAAAGAGGGCAACCCCTCACCCATGATCATCCAAAAGGCCGGCGGCGGTTACCTGTATGCCACCACCGACCTCGCCACCATGCGCTATCGCGTTAGCACTCTGAAGGCCGACCGCTCGATGTACTTCATCGACGCCCGCCAATCGTTGCACATGCAGCAACTATTCATCCTATCGCGCAAGGCCGGTTACTGCCCTGAGCAGGTATCGCTCGAACACCACGCCTTCGGCACCATGATGGGCGAAGACGGCAAACCCTTTAAAACCCGCAGCGGCGGAACCGTTAAACTGGCCGAACTGGTCGACGAAGCGGTTGAACGCGCTACCGCATTAGTGTCTGAGAAAAACCCCGACCTCAACGCCGAGCAAAAAGCCGAGATCGGCCGCAAAGTGGGTATTGGCGCCGTGAAGTACGCCGACCTGAGTAAGACCCGCACCAACGACTACATCTTCAGCTGGGAAAGCATGCTCGCCTTCGAAGGCAACACCTCCCCCTACCTGCAGTATGCCTTCACCCGCGTCAAAGCGATTTTCCGTAAGGCCGGCCTCACCCCCGAGCAAGCCAACGGCCCCATCGTGCTGCACGAGTCCCAAGAAAACGCCCTGGCCCTGAAACTGGCCCAGTTCGAAGAAGCCCTCGAACAAGTCGCCAAAGAAGCCTACCCCCACGTGTTGTGCACCTACCTGTATGATTTAGCTGCGCTGTATATGCGCTTTTATGAAGCGTGCCCGATTCTTAAAGAGGGTGTGAGTGAAGAAGATAAGCAGAGCCGCTTGGCATTGTGCCGCTTGGTGGCCATTACGTTGAGCGTTGGTCTGGATCTTCTTGGCATTGAAGTCATGGAAGTTATGTAATCTAAACTACTGTGGGTTGCATGGTGCAGCCATCGCAACAGAGATCTTTAGACGCCATGATACGATCACTACGCGTTCGTGTCCCACAGACAACAGACACCGTCACCATGTGACAATTTTTGTCACATGGTGACTAGATACTTCCCACAGCGTGCCATTCTGATCACCCAATGGCAGACCGCGGCCTAACCAAATCGAATAACAAACACCTCTCTTTAGCAGCATTTTGTGATATGCATCACATCACAAATGTGTCGCCCCCCACAAAAACCAACACAAGTCACCGAAGTTGGCATTTCCTCAGCAAACTGGCCAATCTTTTGCTACGTTTATACCCAGTGACGCCGGCAAGGGCTTGCATCACGAACGAGCCCCCAAGGGCGCATTACTTAAAACACACGAGGTGAGTAATCATGCGTATTAATCAAAAACAAAAGGGTTTCACCCTGATCGAATTAATGATCGTAGTAGCCATTATTGGTATTTTGGCGGCCGTGGCGCTGCCGGCTTATCAGACTTACACCAAGAAAGCGAAGTTTTCTGAAGTTGTGTTAGCAACATCTGAATTTAAATCACAAGTTGAAATAGCACTACAAACTGCACGAACTGGCTGTACTACACTTGCAAACTTGGATAATGCCGTATGTGGTATTGCCGCTGCACCAACAGGAACAGGATATGTTGCCAGCGTAGCGGTTGTAGATGGAGTAATTACAGCAACAGGCACCGCCGCTGTTGACAGCAGAACTATTATTCTGACTCCAACACAAACAGTTCCAGTTCAGTGGACAACAACCGGAACCTGTTTAGCGAACGGTCTGTGTTAACAGTTTAGTTATACTAATGGCGCCGCAAGGCGCCTTTTTTGTTTATTCTACCTGGAGCGTTTAGGAAGACTCTCCATGGCATTACCCAAACTTAGCGGCCTAGCACGCCGCCTCGTCAACGACCAACTGCTCGATGAAGAAAAGGCGGGCGAATACGCCGAATGCGCCCAAGCCGAAGACCTAAGCTTCGTCTCTTACATCGTCGGTGGCGGCAAGGTCGACGGCATGAACGTCGCGGAAGCGGCGGCAGATGAATTTGGCTCACCGCTGTATGACCTAAGCTGCCACTATTCACCTTCCTTCCCTTAGAAAGTCATCGACGACAAGTTGACCCAAAAGCACCAATCCTTACGCATAAAAATTTAACGCCGGCTTAAATTTTGCTAAAAATGATACCTAGTACTACAATAGTAACCATCAACTCATCAACTCAACAACGAATATATTAGTATGCCCCCAAGCGATGATTTCATTAATGTTTTACGTGATTTCCGTGCACGTTCGCATCGCATTTTTTTAGCGCTGTTTTTTGGCATGTGCCTGGCTGTTATTGTTTACAATTTCCTTTTACCCACAGTCCAGATGAACCCCTACAAGCTCGCTGCCTCCAGTTTTTTGGCCACAGCCAGTATCACCGTTTTATTACTCTACCGAGGTAAAGCTCAGCCAACCTGGTTACCGCATATATTTTTAGCGGCGTTTATCAGCTACCAAACCTATGAGTACTTGATACTTCCTGGGGTTGATTACGCCATGATGTGGTCACCTTTTGCACTGATCTATGCCTATCTATTCTTAGACAAACAATTATGGCAGCGCATCTATGGCGTGTTGATGTGTGGTCTACCTCTTTTGTGCTTGATCAATCCAGAGGGTTTGCTATACGACATCTGGATTCGCTGCTTAGTCTTCAATACATTTTTGTGGGCTTTTATTGATAAATTCAGCCGCGTCTTCGCCTCAACGATCGACGCCCTAAATAAAAGTCTCTACGCCAAACAAAATCTATTGTCCAACGTCTCACACGAAATTCGCACACCGTTAAACGCAATCTTTGGCGGGCTTCAAATTATTCAACAAGCCCCTCATCATGTGGAAAGAGTCAAAAAAATCTCGGCGACATCCCTTACAAGCTACAACCACTTGATCAAAATCGTGTCTGATATTTTAGATATCAACCGCGCCAATGACGGCAAGTTAAAACTGCTGCCAACACAGGTAAACCTTTACGCACTGATTCATTCCATCACCGATGAGTTTACGTCAAGTGCTAGTAAAAAAGGTCTTTTTCTTCGATGTGATATTGCTACAGAACTCAACAGCCAATATCGCCACTTGGATGAAGTCCGTTTTTCACAAATTTTAAGGAATTTACTCTCTAACGCGATCAAGTTCACTCAAGAAGGCCGTATTGAGTTAGTCGTGACCACTGATCATGACAATGTCGTCATACAAGTGAAAGACACTGGCATTGGCATTCCACAAGACTTTTTACCCAAGTTATTCGATGAATTTGAACAGGCACATAGTTCACGTGTAGAGGAGCTCAAAGGGTCAGGCGTTGGATTGTCGATAAGCAAAAAACTAACTGAACTGATGGGCGGTAACATTGACGTAGCGTCTACCGCAGGTAAAGGCTCAACGTTTGTGCTAACAATTCCGTTGCCTATCACTGGAAGTATTGACAGTGAAACGCCCGATGCATCAGACGAGGCAACAATCGTCAAACGAACCAATATCTTATTGGCAGAAGATAACGAGACCAATCGCTTGGTATTTACGTTATTACTTGAAAACCCGCTGCTAAAAATAGACATTGCTCACAATGGCCAGCAAGCCATTGAAAAAGCCATAAAAAATGACTACCACGCTATTTTCATGGATATTGAAATGCCTGTCATGAACGGTATTGAGGCCATCAAATTCCTCAAATCGAAAAATTTTAGTGCGCCGATTATTGCTTGCACCGCCAACAGTAGCGAGGCGGATATCGCTCATTATTATGAAATAGGTTTTAACGACGTGGTAACCAAACCTTATCTTAAGCACCATTTAATGAGCAGTTTAATAAAAAATACGTCCTCTTCGGCGTAGTTACATGCCGCCTTTATCGACAACTTCTCAATACTAGTGAGATCCCTGTACTTTGCCTATAATGTGGTCACGAATTAAAGGATCTCTCATGCCTGTTAAACTTTCTGGTCTTGCCCGCCGTCTTGTATCTGATGCACTACTCAATGAAGAGCAGGCGTTTGAGTACAGTAAATCAGCCAACTCTGAAGGCCTAAGCTTCGTTTCCTACATCGTCGGTGGCGGCAAGGTCAACGGCATGAAAGTCGCGGAAGCGGCGGCAGATGAATTTGGCTCGCCGCTATATGACCTGAGCTGCCATTCGGTTCACTCCTTTCCCAAGAAAGTCATCGATGACAAGTTGATTCAAAAGCACCGCGCGCTGCCGTTGTATGTTCGCGGCAAACGTTTATTTGTTGCCATGTCGGACCCAACCAACCTGCGTGCAGTAGATGAGATTAAGTTCAACACTGGCTTAAATGTCGATGTGGTGGTGGTTGATGAAAGCCAGTTAGGCGACGCCATCAAGCGCTACATGGATGATTCGGGGGCTAACTTCGGCGAAGGCCTAGATGACGATGCACTGGATGAACTGGACGTGCAGGCGGTTACCGACGATGGCGAGGATGATAAAAAAGACGGGGATGAGCAAGACGAGGCCCCGATTGTTCGCTTCATCAACAAGATATTGTTAGACGCCATTAAAGCGGGATCTTCTGACTTGCACTTTGAGCCCTACGAGCACACCTATCGGGTGCGCTTCCGTACCGACGGTATCCTGCACGAAGTGGCCAAGCCGCCGATTTCGCTGTCTGGCCGAATCGCGGCGCGTTTGAAGGTGATGTCAAAGATGGATATCTCGGAACGCCGGGTACCGCAAGACGGCCGTATCAAGATGAAGATCAGCAAGACCAAGGCGATCGACTTCCGGGTAAATACGCTGCCCACGCTGTGGGGTGAAAAAATCGTGCTGCGTATTTTGGACCCCACCTCGGCGCAAATGGGTATCGACGCACTGGGTTACGAAGACAACCAAAAACAACTGTACATGGATGCGCTGAGTCAACCACAAGGTATGATCTTGGTGACGGGACCTACCGGTTCAGGTAAAACGGTGTCGCTGTATACTGGCTTGAATATTCTTAACGTGCCGGAAACGAACATTTCTACCGCGGAAGACCCGGTGGAAATTAACTTGGAAGGTATTAACCAGGTCAACGTGAATGCCAAGGTGGGCCTTACCTTTGCCAGTGCACTGCGCTCGTTCTTGCGCCAAGACCCTGACATCATCATGGTAGGTGAGATCCGTGACTTGGAAACCGCCGAAATAGCGATTAAAGCGGCGCAAACCGGTCACATGGTGATGTCGACCCTGCACACCAACTCGGCGCCTGAGACCATCACTCGTATGCTCAACATGGGTGTGCCGGCCTTCAACTTGGCTACCTCGCTCAACCTGATTATCGCCCAGCGTCTGGCGCGCCGTCTCTGTAAGCACTGTGCCGAGCCGCATGATGTGCCCGAGGAAACGCTGCTCAAAGAAGGCTTCAGCGACGAACAAATCCAATCGATGACCCTTTTGAAACCGGTCGGCTGTGATAAATGCTCGAAGGGCTATAAAGGCCGGGTGGGTATTTACGAGGTGGTAAAGGTCACCCCCAGTATCGCGCGCATTATTATGGAAGAGGGCAACTCGATTGAGATCGCCGACAAGTGCCGTGAAGAAGGCTTTAGTGACTTGCGTCGTTCAGCCTTGATCAAAGCCGCCAACGGGCTAACCAGTTTGGAAGAAGTGAACCGCGTCACAACCGACTAGCGAATTTTGGTCTACGCTTAGGGTGTGAATAGCGACACGTAAAAGGAATTGACCATGGCCAAGGCCGCTACAGCAAAAGCCGGAAAAGGCGCCAAAGTTGTTGAACTGCACACCTTTGTCTGGGAAGGCAAGGACCGCCGCGGCGAAAACGCCAAAGGTGAGATGGATTCGGAGAACCAAAACCTCGCCCGCGCCCAATTGGCCAAGATGGGCATCAAGGTTAAGACCATCAAGAAAAAGCCCAAGCCGTTGTTTGGCGGCAAGGGCAAACCCATTACCCCCGCCGACATCGCGATCTTCGTGCGCCAAATGGCCACCATGATGAAAGCCGGTGTACCGCTGGTGCAGAGCTTTGAGCTTGTCGCGGAAGGCTCCGACAAACCCGCCATGCGCAAGATGATCATGGGCATCAAAAACGATGTCAGCGCCGGCGGCAGTTTTGCTGAAGCCTTGGAAAAACATCCCAAATACTTTGACAACCTTTTTTGCAGCTTGGTTGCCTCGGGCGAGCAAGCCGGTGCGCTGGAGACCATGCTCGACCGCGTAGCGACCTACAAAGAAAAGAGCGAAGCGCTAAAAGCCAAGATCAAAAAAGCCCTGACCTACCCCATTTCGGTATTGGTGGTGGCCTTCGTGGTGACCTCGATTCTATTGATCAAGGTGGTACCCACCTTCGCTGAAGTATTCGCCGGTTTCGGTGCCGACTTACCTGCCTTTACCCAATTCGTGGTGGATCTTTCGGAAATCTTCCAAGAGGTCTGGTACATCATCTTCGGCGCCATCATCGCCGCCGGTTATGCCTTTAAAAACGCGGTCGCTAAAAGCCCGGCCTTTTCCGACAAGGTCGACGCCTGGATGCTGAAAGCCCCCGTCTTCGGCAGCATCGTTGAACTTTCCGTTATCGCCCGCTTTGCGCGCACCCTCGCCACCACCTTTGCGGCCGGTGTGCCGTTGGTAGAAGCGCTCGATTCTACCGCTGGCGCGGCGGGTAACGCGGTGTATCGCGACGCCATCAAACGCATCAAAGACGACGTGACTGGGGGTATTCCGCTCTACGGCGCGATCCGTACCACCGGTCTTTTCCCCACCATGTTGCTACAGATGGTGTCGATCGGTGAAGAATCCGGCGCGCTGGACGCCATGCTGGAAAAAGTCGCCATCCACTATGAACAGCAGGTCGATGACGCAGTCGACAACTTGACCGCTTTGATGGAACCGATGATCATGTCCTTCCTCGGTATCGTCGTCGGTGGTCTCATGATCGCGATGTACATGCCAATCTTTATGATGGGTTCGGTGGTGTAACACACGATGGAATTGCTCGAACGCCTCGTCAACGACGGGGCTCTGTTATTGCCGCTGGTCGGCTTCCTCGGCCTATTCTTTGGCAGTTTTTTCAATGTGGTGATCTATCGCGTGCCCGAAGCTATGCAACGCGAATGGCGCTATGAAGCAGAGTGCTTTTTACACCCCGAGCAAGACATCCCCGAACCCGAACCGTTCAACGTGGTTACTCCCGGCTCTCGCTGCCCACACTGCGAAACCCCCATCAAGCCTTGGCACAACATTCCACTCTTGGGTTACGCCCTCATCGGTGGTAAGTGCGCGTCTTGTCAGGCGCCCATTTCGCTGCGCTACCCGTTGATCGAAGCCACTTCGGCTCTACTAGGTATGCTGGTGGTCTATTTTATGGGGCCCGGCACCGCTACGCTGTTTTATATCGCGCTAGTTTGGACGCTACTGATCCTCACCATGATTGATATCGACCATCAATTGCTGCCCGACAGCCTAACCCTGTGGTTGCTGTGGTTGGGGCTTGGCTTTAATGTAGTATTTGACGCTATACCGCTGCACGACGCGGTGTGGGGTGCCATCGCCGGCTACCTGTCATTGTGGTCTATTTACTGGCTGTTTAAGCTCGTGACCGGCAAGGAAGGCATGGGCTACGGCGATTTCAAACTGCTCGCGGCGCTTGGGGCGTGGCTAGGCTGGCAAGCGCTGCCGTTAATCGTGATGCTGTCTTCGTTTGTGGGCGCCGCACTGGGCATTGCCGGTATACTGCTGCAAGGTCGCGACAAAGCCCAACCCATGCCTTTTGGGCCTTATTTAGCGATTGCGGGTGTTATCGCACTGCTATGGGGTGATACCATCATCCAACACTATTTACGCGTATTGGGCTAAACCATGTTCACCGTAGGCCTCACCGGCGGCATTGGCAGTGGCAAAACCGCGGCCTCCGATTATTTTAAGCAATTGGGTATCGACATCATCGATGCCGACGTTGCCGCGCGGGTGGTAGTTGAGCCGAGCACACCGGGGTTGAATCGCATCACCTCTCATTTTGGTGATGACATCCTGCTTAAGACTGGGCAACTCAATCGCGCTCTGCTGCGCCAGCGTATCTTTTCTAAACCGGCTGACAAACAGTGGCTTGAAGAACTGCTGCATCCGCTGATTGCCAAGGAAATCGATCGCCAACTGGCAGCCACCACCAGCCCCTATGTCATTTTTGTCTCGCCGTTATTGCTCGAAACCCAACAGCACCAGCGCTGCAACCGCATCTTGGTGGTAGACGCCGAGGTCGACATACAGGTTGAACGCGCGGCCGCTCGCGATAACAATAGTCCCGAAATGATCCGCACCATTATTGAAAATCAAATGCAGCGCGAAGCTCGTCTTGACCGCGCCGACGACGTGCTTGTTAACGATGCTGACATTGACACTCTGCACAAGCGTATCGACAAACTCCATCAACAATACCTAGCGCTAGCTCACCAAGATTTACGTGCCGTGTAAATCCGTTGTATATTGCGTATTGCAACCGGTTCCAATACGCCGATAAAACACCATAATACGCGCAAGGATTAATCATGCTCGCCATTCAACGCCGGCTTTCGCCCTCGTTTTACGCCATTCTTAGCCTGCCCTCCACAGCGATGGGGTTCGCGCTTAGCGTACAAATTTCAGCCCTCAGCTGGATTCTCACTACCCAGTACGGTCTCGACATTCACGACGTGGGCCTGGTGTGGGCCGCGGGCCCCTTGGCAGGGATCATCGGCCAAGTGTTGATCGGCATCATCAGCGATAAGGTGTGGCTATGGAAAGGCCGCCGCCGCCCCTTTATTTTGGTGGGCGGTGTTCTCGCTGCATTAATGTTATTAGCCTTGCCCAGTATCGACGTCATTAGCGACAGCATGGGCATTGGCGGTATTTTAGGGGTGGCCATCGCCGTGGCGCTAACCCTCGATCTAGCCATTAACATCAGTTTCAACCCTACCCGCGCCATCATTGCCGACGTAACAACTAGTGGCGACGATCGCACTAAAGGCTACACCCGGATGCAAACTATTTCAGGCAGCTTTGGAGTGGTGGCCTACGGTATCGGCGCGGTGTGGGACAACTACGCGCTCATTTACTTTGGGGTAGGCTTGGTATTGCTGTTCTCATTGATTCCGCCCTTTTTTATTGAAGAGCCGAAAGAATTAGCCGACGACAGCGAATCTCCCGAACAAAGCCGCGCCGGATTTCGCGAAATTATGCGCCATATCCAACCCTTGTGGGGCTTTTTGATCTACGACGTATACGCCATGACCCTGCGCTTGGCGCATATCGAGGTCGACCACTACTACGTGGAATACGCCTGTATCGCACTGACCCTGTACTTTGTCGCGAAGGCGCTGTTCGCCAAGGAAGAAGGCCTCAGCCATCACGAAGCTGGCTTGGTGGGCTTTAAAAAAGTGTTGGCGGCGCATTCATTTAGCTGGATTGGTGTGCAAACCATGTTTATCTATATGGTCGCCTACACCCAGTTCGCCATACCCGACCTCGACGACGCCAGCATGGGCCGCACTGTGTCGATGGCCTTCCTGGTATTGAGCGCGATCTCCGCCGTATTGCCTGCCTTCGTGCTGGAACCCATCAGTGAAAAACTCGGCCGCGTGCGCACCCACACCCTCTGTTTGGCGATCATGGCGGTCGGTTATTTTGGCATCGCTAACATGGTGTCGGGGCCGACCAGTCTCTATGTCCTGATGGCCATCGTCGGTATCGGCTGGGGCGCCATTGTGTCGCTGCCCTTCGCCATTATGTCGGTCAAAGTGAACCAAGCGCAAATGGGCTTGTTTATGGGCTTGTTTAACCTCTCGGTGGTACTGCCGCAGTTGGTAGCCAGCCTAGGCATTGGCCTGCTGATCAGCCGCGCTGAAGACAAGAGCATCGTATTTATCATTTGCGCGGTGTGCTTAGCGCTCTCGGCGCTGTGTTGGTCACGGGTAGAAGACCGCACCTCAGGAACTGCTGTGCACAACCTCCAAGGCGGTGGTCAATAACACGCTACCGCTGTTTTATCCCGCTCTGTCGCACAGCGATCCACTTTCGCAAACGAGCTTGGTTAACTAGCGCATCACCTATTGAGATATCACGATGCGCCTTGTTCTTAGTTTAGTCTTATTAATCGTCCTTACCGCTTGTGGTGGTGGAAGTTCACCTGTTTCTAATGCCGTACCTTCCAATCCACCGGCAACGGATAACAGCGGCAGCACGGACAATACCGATACAACAGACCCTACCGGTTCAACAGATGATGCCGACACGGCGGACACTACCGATACGACAAATAACACCGACACGACGGATAACACCGACACCACTGACCAAACACCCACTGACGAGGGAACCACGCCTCCAGCCGATGCCATGGTGGCGCTATTGGAAAGCCTGACAATTGAGCAAAAAGTCGCGCAAATGATTCAGGCTGAAATCGGCTACATTTCGATGGATGATATTCGCCGCTATGGTATTGGTAGTGTACTCAACGGTGGCGGCTCCTACCCCAACGGCAATCGCGCTGCCTCGCCCGCAGAGTGGCTCACCTATGCCGAAGACCTGCGCGCTGCCTCACTCGACACGTCACAGGGCAGTGCGGGTATTCCCATCATCTGGGGCACCGACGCGGTACACGGCCACAACAATGTGCGCGGCGCAACACTGTTCCCACACAACATTGGTCTGGGCGCAACACATAACAAAGACTTGCTATTTGACATTGGTGTGGCCACCGCCAAAGAAGTGGCTGCCACCGGCATCGATTGGATTTTTGGCCCCACCGTGGCACAGGCAAAAGATTATCGATGGGGCAGAACCTACGAGAGCTACAGCGATAACAGCCCCCTCGTTAAAGACTATGCCGCCGCCATCGTTAACGGCATTCAGTCACAAGGTATCGCCGCCACGGCCAAGCATTTTATTGGCGACGGTGGCACACGTAGCGGTACCGACCAAGGAAACACTATCGCCACCGACAGCGAGCTTTTGCGCGACCATGGCTCTGGTTACGAAGGGGCCATTGGCGCACAGGTCATGAGCGTAATGGCCACGTTCAATAGCATCAACGGCCAAAAGGTGCATGGCGATCGCGACATTCTGACTGGCATGTTGCGCGAGCAGCTTGGATTTGAAGGTATGGTCGTCAGTGATTGGCATGGCATTGCCCAGGTGAGTGGCTGCAGTACCGATAGCTGCGCGCAGGCTATTAACGCCGGTATCGATATGATCATGGCGCCTGACAGCTGGCTTCCACTGCTAAACAATACCGTACAACAAGTACGCACTGGCCAAATCAGTGAATCACGTATCGATGAAGCTGTAATGCGTATCTTACGTATGAAAGAGGCGCTAGGGCTGTTCGCGGATGACTTTAGTCCTGCCCGTGCCGACGCCAGTGTGGTAGGGTCGAGCGAGCACCGCGCCCTGGCACGCCAGGCCGTTAGAGAGTCGTTGGTGGTGTTAAAAAACAACCAGCAGCTATTACCGCTCGATCCAAGCCAACACATTTTAATCGCCGGTGCGGCCGCCAATGATATCCCAAAGCAAGCCGGTGGCTGGTCTGTTAGTTGGCAGGGTACCGGTACCAGCAATAGCGACTTCCCCGGAGCGACCACCCTATTGCAAGGCTTTACCGCGGCGATTAACAGTGCTCAAGGTAATTACACCTACTCCATCGACGGCACCTACACCACTCGACCCGATGCTGCCATTGTCGTTTTTGGCGAAACACCCTATGCCGAAGGTGCCGGCGATTTATCTGACTTAGCCTACAGCAACAGTGACGTTTCTTTACATTATCTGCGTGCCCTACAAAACGACGGCATCCCCACTGTGGCCGTTTTCCTCACAGGTCGCCCACGTTGGATGAATGAATGGATAAACGTCAGCGATGCCTTTGTGGTGGCCTGGCTACCTGGAACGGAGGGTGCCGGGGTAGCGGATGTTTTGTTGCAAGATCGAAGCAACCTTAATTATGACAGCACCGGGCGACTTCCCTTCAGCTGGCCTGGTAGCGCTATCAATCTGAGCAATGCTAGCGAACCGGTCACGGCAGATTTATTCGATCGCGGCTATGGGTTGTCGTTAAACGATGACGCAGACATACAATTATTAACGACCGATGCCAACAATACCGCTAGCGGCATAGTGCCGGCGGAGACGACGCCAGACGATACCGTTAACGACACAACTGATAGCGACCCAGTAGAACCACAAGAGGCTATTTGGGTACTGCGCAATGGCTCTGTAGACACCCGCTTCGAGGGCGGTCTTAAAGCTTTCGATGAGGCCATCGGCTTTGGTGAATGTGTTAACGACGGTGGTGGCGCTTGCCCAAGCATAGATTGGGCGTGGGTTAGCGACACTGATCGAGGTCAGGTATTGGAAGTCAGCCACCCAAGTGAGGCCTCGTTTGCCGGCTTGTTTATGGACTCTAGCAACGGTGTCGATGCCAGCAACTACAACAATGGCGTGATTGCCTTTGACATTCTCCATGTCGAAGGTGAAAACAACTACACCATGAAGCTCGATTGCTTTTGGCCCTGCACCTCTGGTCACCAAGGCATTGGCGCCATTAGCGAAGATGGTTGGCAAACCATACAAATCTCACTGGCGACGCTCGCCAACGGCGGCTTAAACCTTAATAGCGTCAACACAGGACTCGTTATTTGGGCCACCAATCACAACGGCACGCGCTTCAGACTGGATAATATTCGCTTCCAAGAGGCGCAATAGCTGCTTTTCCCTACTACAATAGACGCATACATCAATGGAGTGAGCACTATGCGTTTATTGTTATCTTTAAGTTTGGTCGCTGCCTTATTAAGCCCCTCCGCCTGGGCGGCGAGCAAGCAAGAAATCGATGCCTATGTACAAGAGGCACTGGCTGAGTTTTACAAGCACTCCCCCGCGGGTGAAAAACTTTCTCGCGGTGCCAAGGGCATTTTGGTTTTCCCCCGCGTCTACAAAGCCGGCATTGGCATTGGCGGCGAATACGGCGAAGGTAAATTGATCGTCGGCGGGGCCACTAAGGGCTACTATAGCGTGTCCGCCGCATCGGTGGGTTTCCAGTTCGGCGCGCAGCGTAAATCACAAATTTTGTTGTTCATGACCTCCGAAGCGTTGAACAACTTCCTCAACAGTGATGGTTGGGATGCGGGGGTAGACGGCAGTGTGGCGATCGCCACTCTGGGCGCGGGCGGCGAGATTGATTCTAAGACGGCGACACAACCGGTGATTGCGTTTATTTTCTCGAATAAAGGGTTGATGTATAACCTGACGCTGGAAGGCTCGAAAATCACCCAGATAGTTAGATAACGAAGCTAGCTGCGTCGCGATTTCTTTGTTAACGCAGCTATATTCTGACCACCCTTGTGGGAGTCATCTCGAAGAGGTGACGAGATTTTATTCGCCGTCTGCAAGAAGACGCCTCCTACAAACCTAGGCATTATTTCTGTGGGAGGCATCTCGAAGAGATGGCGACGTGAATTACTTGTGGTCGAGGTCACCCGCAAAATTCAGAAGGGCATTGGTTAAGCGTTTTTTATAACGCCGCTGGCGGCGACGCGCTTTAGCACTATTGGCTCGCCAACCCTCACGCTTGTCGTGCACGATCTCTTCTAGTTCATCGGCAGAACGGATTCGTTTGGCATCGCCCTCGTAGGTCCTCCGCATTCCATCTAAGCCTGCAAACAAATCCCGGCCATCAGATCTAACATACTCGGTACGCTGCCAACATAGGGCAATATATTTACGACCAACTGGGGATTCGCTTCGGTCACTTTGTGCACATCTTCTGGCACGTCGGTGACGACGTGGCGGCCGGCAGATAGGAAGTAAGGCAACACGTCGATACGGGTTGCACCAGCATCGATACAGGTCTGCATCGTGGTGGCGATATCTGGCTCGGCCATTTCTAGAAAGCCCGCTGCAACATGTTGGTACTTGCCCTCGACCTGAACGGCCAGGCGCTGGGCGAGCTCAATCACTTCTTCATTCGACGCGGCGCGGCGGCTGCCGTGGGCGATCACGAGTAATGCGTGCATGGTTATCCTTACTGTTGGGTGTGATGTGATTGGTCAATAAACAGAATGTCGTTGTGGGCAAAGCCCAAGGCTTGGGCGCGTGCAACAAAGTGCTGCTTTAAGTCCTCATCGACATGCGGGGTACGCGACAGGAACCACAGGTAGTCTTTATCTCGGCTGGTGACAAAACTGTAGCTGTAATCGTCAGCCAATTCGAACACCACATAGGACGAGTAAAACGGCCCAAAAAACGACACTTTTAAGTGACCAATGTCGGGGGTTTCAACAAATTTTGCCTTGCCCTCGGCGTCGCCCCAACGAGATTCGGCATCGATAAAGCCGCGGTTTAACACCCGCACCGAACCGTCGTCGTTCAGGCTGTAGTTGGCTGTCACCTGTGACATGCCCTCTTCGAAACGATTGTCGAGGCGGGCGATTTCGTACCAAGTACCTAAGTAGCGGTCACGCTCAAAGTTGCTCACTGGAGTGAGGCCTTCGGGCACGCCGGTACACGCCGTCAACCACAGCAAACTAAGCAGTAAAAAAAGCTTTTTGATCATTCAAATAGATCCTTCATGGCTGCCTCAACGCTGTTAAAGCTAAACGTAAATCCATCCTCGAGCAGTCGTTTGGGGAGCACCTTCTGCCCATCTAGCAACAGTGTCGAGGCCTCGCCAAGGGCGATTTTAAGTGCGTAGGCCGGCAGCGGCATCCAACAGGGCCGGTGCAAAGCACTGGCAAGGGCTTTCACAAAACGCTTGTTAGGCACGGGCTCGGGCGCGGTTAGATTATAAGCGCCCGAACTACTATCGGACACCATCAAATGGTGCAGCGCCGCGAGGTAGTCTTCCATATGGATCCACGACATCCACTGCTCGCCGCTACCCACCGGCCCACCGAGCCCCATTTTGAAAGGCAGTAGCATTTTTTCGAGTGCGCCACCGTCGCTTCCCAACACGACTCCGGTGCGCAGCAGCACCACACGTGTAGATACTTCGGCCAGTTTCGCCTCGCGCTCCCAACGTTCACATAACTGGGTAGAAAAATCTTCACGCAATGCTCTGCTGTGCTCATCAAAGCTCGCTTCGTCGTCGATGCCATAAACCCCAATCGCCGAACCACTTAAAAATACACGCGGTTGACTGTCGGCTCTCGACATCCAGTCCACTAAGGCTTCAGTGGTTTTCCAGCGGCTCTGACATAGGGTGTGTTTTTGCTTATCGCTCCAGCGAACTCCCACAATGGGCTCGCCAGCGAGATTGATCACGGAGTCAAAGTTAGTGTCTAAAGGAAGTTCATCTAGGTGGCTGATATAGCGGTGCTGACTGCCGAATTCGAGGTACGCGCGGGCCGTATCACGCGTCAGCACGGTGTACTGATAATCCGCGAAACGCGACATAAAATGGCGCCCGATAAATCCCGTACCACCTGTGATTAAAATTTTCATGAGCATCCACCGTCAACAAGCCTTTGCCATCTTTTTATATACGATGTAAGTTGAGTCTGAGACCTTTATAAGCACGTATAAAAACTGGCTTGGGTAAGCCTATCCAAGCTTATCGGGAGACACAATGCAAGACTTCGACGCCATCGTCATCGGTGCTGGCAGCGCAGGCAGCTTGGCCGCCAAACAACTACATCGACTGGGCTATTCGGTCATGGTGCTTGAAAAAAGCCGTGGCGCGGGTGGGCGCTGTGCACGTCGCCAGGTAGGAAATGAAAGCGTTGATATCGGCTGCATCAGTCTCGATGCCGAACAACTGGCCAATGCGCGCGCCATAACAAGCGTCCAACAACAACTCGACGAATGGCAGCGACGTGGCCTGCTCGCTGAGTGGGCGGTTGACTACGGCGAGGGCGTTGAACGGCACATGGTCGGCGTGCCACAAATGAACAGCCTCCATAAAGATCTCTTAGACAATATCACCATCAACACCGAGCAACGTGCGCATCGCTTTGAGCGCAGCGAACACGGCCACTGGGTGGTGGAGTGTACAAGCGGCGACCTATTTACCTGCAAAGCGTTAATTGTCACCGCACCCCCTGCGCAAGCCCACGATATGAGCCACGCGTGGCCCACCGAATGGCTGCCCATTTTTGATGAGGCCGACCGCACCATTCAAGCGCAGTGGACCATTGTGGTTGAGCTGCCTACTGACGTTATGGTGCCACACAACGGTTTCCATCAGCACCCCGTCATCGAGCACGCCGTGCTCGACAGTAGCAAGCCCGACCGCGATCACAGCCGCCAGTTATGGGTCGTGCAAGCCAGTCCTGTGTGGACGGATCGCCACTTAAACTTGGATAAAGAACACGTTGGCGACCTGCTGTGTGATGCTTTCTGCGCCATGCTCGACATCCCCGGCGAATCGGCCACACTACTCAACACCCACCGCTGGCTATTTGGCCGCACCGATCACAAACACTCGCCTGACGGATGTTTGTGGGATAGTGAGCGCCAACTAGGTGTTTGCGCCGACTGGCTCAACGGCGGCGGCGTAATGGCGGCATTAACCAGCGCCGCAAGCATTGTTAACCATCTAACCGAACAAGAGGCCCCCGCCCTCGCATGACTATTGCCATCCACTGGTTCCGCCAAGACCTTCGCCTCGCCGACAACCCCGCGCTCTGCCAAGCCGTGGCTCGCGGGCAATTACTACCGATCTACATCCTCGATGACGACCATGCCGGCGATCACGCCATGGGCGGCGCCAGCCGATTGTGGCTACACTATTCGCTGACCTCACTGAACAAGAGTCTCGATGGTAAGCTTCGCGTGTACCGAGGATCAGCGCCAGAGGTGCTCGCCAAGCTGTGTAGCGAACACGACATCAGTACGGTGTGCTGGAATCGTTGCTACGAGGCGTGGCGCATCGAGCGCGATTCGGCCATCAAAGAACAGTTAAAGTCACAGGGCGTGGAAGTGATTTCCAGCAACGGCAGCCTATTGTGGGAACCCTGGCAGGTGCTAAAAAAGGATGGCACACCCTACAAGGTGTTCACCCCCTTCTTTAAAAACGGCTGTTTGACGGCGGCTGAGCCTGCGCCCTGTAAACCCACACCAGAAAACATCGGCTACGCCGAAGGAGATTTTGGGGGCCTTGCCAGCATAGACGCCCTAGCATTGCAGCCCACCATCCCTTGGGACAAGGTCATGCTTGAGCACTGGACCATTGGCGAAACGGGCGCACTGGAAAAATTACAGACGTTCGCAGACGGGGGTGTCAGCCATTACAAAGAAGGCCGCAATCTTCCCGCGCGCAGCTACACCTCACGCCTGGCTCCGCATATGCACTTTGGCGAAATTTCACCGCGCACGGTGTGGCACGCCGCCACGCTAATGGGTGACGACGAGAACGTCTACACCTTTAAATCGGAACTGGGGTGGCGCGAGTTTTCATACAGCCTGCTTTACCACTTTCCCGCCATGCCGCGACAAAATATGTCGCGCAAATTCGACGCCTTCCCGTGGGGCGACGATCACGACGCCTTAAAAGCATGGCAGCGCGGCATGACCGGCTACCCTATCGTTGATGCGGGGATGCGCGAATTGTGGCATACCGGCTATATGCACAACCGCGTGAGGATGATCGTGGGTTCGTTCTTGGTGAAAAACTTACTGTTGCACTGGCACCATGGCGAAGCGTGGTTCTGGGATACGCTGTTTGACGCCGATCTCGCTAGCAACAGTGCCAGCTGGCAGTGGGTCGCCGGTTGCGGCGCCGATGCCGCTCCTTACTTCCGCATTTTTAACCCCATCACCCAGGGTGAAAAGTTTGACCCTGAGGGGGAATACACCCGCCGCTGGGTGCCTGAGCTGAACGAGCTGCCGAAGAAGTATCTTTACCAGCCTTGGGAAGCACCACCCATGATGCTGCAAGCCGCCGGTGTCGAGCTGGGCGTGACCTACCCCAAACCGATTGTGGAGGTGAAAGCCTCGCGCGAACGCGCCTTGGGTGCATTCAAATCACTGGCAGGGTAATTATTGCCAACGCCACGCGCGCATGCGCAAATAGACTCCCTCCAAATGGGGGAACTCCCTTACGATAGAAAAAATAACATCAATTCGTGAGGATTCCATGGCCCTACCCGCGCAACTACAAAACCGCCTAAAACTCCCTTTAGTCGTGTCTCCAATGTTTTTGGCTTCTGGCCCTGAATTGGTCATCGCCGCCTGCAAAGCGGGCGCGCTTGGCACCTTCCCCGCACTCAACCAACGCACCAGCGAAGGCTTTGAAGAGTGGTTACAGCAGGTTAGTGCGGCGCTTGGGCCTGACGATGCGCCCTACGGTGTCAACATCATCGTACACCACAGCAACACCCGCGTGATGGCCGATTTAGAACTATGCGTAAAATACAAAGTGCCCGTGGTGATCACGTCACTGGGCATCGATAAGCGCGTCATAGATGCCGTTCATAGCTATGGCGGCTTGATTTTCCACGACATCATCAACGTGCGACACGCCAACAAAGCCGCTCGTGAAGGTGTCGACGGCATTATCGCAGTCTGTGCTGGCGCAGGTGGACACGGTGGCACCCTGAGCCCGTTTGCATTGACCAGCGAAATTCGCAAATTCTTCGATGGCTGCTTGCTATTAGCAGGCTGTATTTCTGACGGTGGCCACATCGCTGCGGCACGCAGCATGGGCGCTGATCTAGCCTACGCTGGCACCCGTTTCATCGCCACCCAAGAGGCGCGCGCCGAAGACCGCTACAAAGACATGATTGTTGAATCAGCGGCCGCCGACATTATCTACACACCTAATATATCAGGCGTCTACGCTAACTTCCTGCGTGAAAGTATTCGCAATGCCGGTTTCGACCCCGACAACTTGGCACCGAAGACCACCATCGACATGGAAGAGGAGTTGGGACTTAAAGAAAACGAAGGTAGCAAACAAAAAGGGGCTTGGAAGGAAATTTGGTCTGCCGGGCAAGGTGTTGGCGCGATCGATGATGTCCCCACCACCGCCGAGCTTATTCAGCGCATGTCAGAGGAATTCCAACAAGCGCTGAGTAACGCCACTCAGTTCTAAGCGCAATACAAGTCGTTGAGGTAGGCGGGTACGACCGCCTGCCAACTAAAACGAAGGGCAGCCGCTGTATCGCGCATTTGTTGCGTTTTCATCGCGTCATTTTGCAGGGTATCTAGGGCACGTCGCAATGCCTCAACCATCGCGTGTGCCTGCGGCAATAACCCATTGGCGGCGAAACAGAATCCACTCACACCATCCTGCACCGTGTCACGCAAACCACCCACGGCGTGTACCAAACACGGTTGGCCATGACGCATGGAAATCATCTGACTAATACCGCATGGCTCGAATGAGCTCGGCATAATAAATAGATCGCCATTTTCGTAAAGGCGCTGACCGATATCGGCATAGAATCCTTGCAAGAAAACAAAATTGGGGTGGCGCTTGCTGGCCGCGTAGAGGAATTGCTCCAGCATCACATCGCCGTTGCCCACCATCACAAAACAACCGCGATCCCCCAGTGTTTCTAACATGGCATCGATGGCGAAACGGCCATCTTCCATACGCTGACGCAGGATCAACATCTTCTGGTCGGATATGCGACCGACCGATGTCAGCAATAATTTTTGGTGGTCACCGCACGCCAATAACTCTTTCAGTCGATCCGCCGCTAGGCCGTGCACACTTTGCAGCATGATGTCTGCTGCCGCGTATTCACGCATCTGCGACATCATCATGTGGAAAAGTTCGTCGCGGCTAATCGGCGCACGCATCTGTGAGGCGTAATCCACACCGTTTAAAATACCAACCAAGCGTTGCTGCTGTTGCGCTGCTAATAAATCATTCTCGAGGCCTTCACCGCCGAAGAAACCCTCTTCAGGCTGACTAGCGCGCATAACCTCTTCGGCGTAGCTTGGGGATACCACATGGACGCGGTCGCACAGATTAATAGCGGCACGCATGGGGTTGTAGCAATCGCGGTAACGCGGGTCGATAATACGCTCGTCTTCGCCGACGGCACCGTCGTACCAAACTTGCAGTGACGAGTTGTCACCGCGCAATGGACGAATGCCCTGCAGTGCCAAGTTGTGGATAGTGTACACACAGGGAAGCGATTGCAGACAGCTGTAATTGGGGTGCAGCGCTCGCAAAGTGGCAAAGGAAGCGGCGTGCCAGTCGTGCAAATGAATACCGTCGAATTCGCCAAGCAGACCTAATTTAAAGGCCTCGGCCACGGCGATAGCAAAGAGGGCGAATTTGATACCGTCGCTAGCAAAGGGTTTATCCGGCGGATCATTGCAGTAAATTTTGCCGATTCCAGCAGAACCGAAGATCGGATGCTCCACCACCAGGTGCTCAACACCAAGCACAGGGTCTTTGCCAGGCACCCGAAACAGAGCAATTTCATTATTAAAGCCCGAGAAGGACACCTCAAACTGACCAATCAACTCGGCACCTGGCTGGGTTGAAAACCACTGGTAACCTGGGGTGATTACTGTGACTGCCTGGCCCGCCGCTGCCAATGCACGAGGTAGATCACGAATCACATCACCGATCCCACCGACCTTGCCTTGCGGCAAGGCGTCGTTTTCGGATGCGAGCATCAAAAGCTTCAAAGAAGGCTCCTAGGTAATGACGTCGGGGCGAACGCGACCGGTGTACTGTTCAATACAGGCCATGGCATGCGCTGCCTCAATTAAGCTCGCTAGCGCTTTTTGAGGATCTTGCCCCAACAGCGCAGGATCTGGCTGGTAGCGGTCGAAGTAAACACGCAGCGTTGCACCCGAGGTACCCGTGCCCGATAAACGCATCACGATGCGGCCGCCATCTTGGGTATAGATGCGGATGCCTTGCTTTGCGCTCTCGCTGCCGTCGACAGGGTCCACATAGTGGTAGTCGTCAGCAGATTCAACCGTCAATTCCCCGAAGGTTTGGCCGGCGAGGCTTGGTAGTTTAGCGCGCAGTGCGTCGATCATTTCCGCCGCGCGCGCGGCATCAACGCCTTCAAAATCATGACGCGTAAAGTAGTCGCGGCCGTATTGCGTCCAGTGGTCGCGCACGATAGTTCGGGCTGGCTGGTTGCGCTCGGCGATGATGTTCAACCAGAACAGCACGGCCCACAGACCATCCTTTTCACGGACGTGGTCGGAACCGGTACCGAAACTTTCTTCACCGCACAAGGTTATTTTGCCTGCATCCATCAGGTTGCCAAAAAACTTCCACCCGGTGGGGGTTTCGTAGCAAGGAATGTCCAAGGCCGCCGCCACGCGATCCACCGCGCGGCCAGTGGGCATAGAACGAGCTACGCCATTCACACCGCCTTTGTAACCAGGGATCAAGTGGGCGTTGGCCAACAACAGCGCCAAGCTGTCGCAGGGGTTGATGTAGAAGCCACTGCCAAGCACCATATTGCGGTCGCCGTCACCGTCTGAGGCCGCGCCAAAAGCCATCGGCTCGACGCCGTTCATGCGCTCCACCAATTCGTGGGCATGTACGAGGTTAGGGTCAGGGTGACCGCCGCCAAAGTCTTCGCTGGGCACGGCATTCATTACGGTGCCTTCGGCGGCGCCAAGCCGCTTCTCGAGGATCTCTACCGCATAGGGGCCGGTAACGGCGTGCATCGCATCAAAACACATTCTGAAGCGGCGATTGCTCAGCAAGCTGCGCATCTTATCGAAGTCGAAAATGCTTTCCATCAGGTCGGCGTAGTCAGTCACCGAGTCGATAATCTCAACGTCGGTATCCAACACACGAGCACTACCGATGGCATCAAGATCGATGTCGGCGCTCTCGCAGGTGCGGTATTCAGTAATCGATGTTGTATTGGCAAAGATTTCTTCGGTCACTTTTTCTGGGGCTGGCCCACCGTTAGCACCGTTGAATTTAATGCCGAAATCTTCGTCGGGGCCACCGGGGTTGTGGCTAGCCGATAGTACAATACCGCCACAAGCGTTGTATTTGCGAATCACGCAAGACGCCGCTGGTGTGGACAGAATTGCGCCCTGACCAATCATCACTTTACCGAAACCATTAGCCGCCGCCATGCGCACAATAATCTGCACCGCTTGGCGGTTGTAGTAGCGGCCATCGCCACCCACCACCAGCAACTTACCGTTGCAGTCACCAATAGCGTTAAAGGTCGCTTGTACAAAATTTTCTAAATAGTGGGGTTGTTGGAATTCCACCACTTTTTTGCGAAGACCAGAGGTTCCAGGGCGCTGGTTATCAAAGGCCTGCGTCGCAATTACTTTTATTGTCATTTATGTAAACTCCAGTGTTAGGCGAAACCTTCTTCCTGACCTAACATGCCACGCGTTACCAGTGTCACGCCGTTGGCGGTGACGCGGAATCCATTGGCGCGATCCTGTTCGTGATCGACACCAATCGTCATGCCATCGGGCACTTGGCAGCCGCGATCGATAATGGCTTTATTAATTTTACAGTTCATGCCGATGGTGACATCCGGCAAGATCACTGACGCATCTACGTAGGTATAAGAACGGATCACTACGTTGCTGAAAAGGACTGACTTGCGAACTTCAGCGCCGGAGATTATACACCCTCCTGAGACCATTGACTCAAGCGCCATACCTTTTCTATCGTGATCTTCAAACACGAACTTACAGGGTGGCAACTGCTCTTGGTATGTCCACAACGGCCAATCGCGATCATAGATGTTAAGCGGTGGCACGGTGTTAATTAACTCCATGTTTGCCATCCAGAACGAGTCCAACGTACCCACGTCACGCCAATAGGCACGACCACCGGTGCGAGGATCACGAAAAGCGAAGGCATTAACGTGGTGTTCTTGAATGATCTTAGGAATGATGTCGTGGCCAAAATCGTGGCTCGACTTGGGGTCGTGGGCATCGTTGATCAAGCAATCAAACAGAAAATCGGTGTCGAAGATATAGTTACCCATCGACGCTAAGCATAGCTCAGGGTTACCAGGAATAGGATCAGGATGCTCAGGTTTCTCAATGAAATTAACAACCCTCGAGCTTTCGTCAACCCCCATCACACCGTAGGCTTTGGCCGCTTCTTCAATGGGCACCTCCAAACAAGATACCGTCATTTTGGCGCCTTTTTCCACATGGTCTGCCAACATCATGCCGTAGTCCATTTTGTAGATGTGGTCTCCTGACAGCACCATCACGTATTTGGGTTTTTCGGCGCGAATAATATCGAGATTCTGATAGATTGCGTCAGCCGTCCCTTGGTACCAGCTGTCTGAATAGCGCTGCGAAGCTGGCAGCACCTCCACACCCTCACCTAATTCGCGCTTAAAGTGGGACCAACCGCGATTCAAGTGGCGCACCAACGAGTGCGATTTGTACTGGGTAAGGACACCGACGCGGCGAATGCCAGAGTTGATGCAGTTCGACAGAGGGAAGTCGATAATGCGGTATTTGCCACCGA
Source organism: Cellvibrionales bacterium (assembly GCA_024639455.1). Taxonomy (GTDB): domain Bacteria; phylum Pseudomonadota; class Gammaproteobacteria; order Pseudomonadales; family JAHEIH01; genus JAHEIH01. Next base: position 434,694 of record JAHEIH010000026.1, on the reverse strand, counting down.
AATAAAGCGCTGGCTTAGCGCGCCAATCGGTGAGTTCAAAAAGGCGCGAGCCGCGACCACCGGCCAGTACAAGGGCCATGGTATCTTTGGTTAAGCGGCTAATATGACGTTGTGGTTCCTGAACCATGAATCGCTCCGTGATCTTGCTATAGGTGACTAATGCTGGTCGTTAATTAAATCTTAAGTACAAAGCGCGACACATTGTAGTCGCCATCGCGGCTATCTTCGCGCTGCAGTGTGACCTTTTCATTAAAGTGGTCAAAACTGCTCAATATTAAGCCCTCTGCCAAATCGGCGAAGGGGCGTTTCGAACGGTATACCATTACCAGTGTGCTGCCCTGTCGCTCGGTATTAAAATGAGGCAACTGGGCATCTGGGTAAAGCTTCAACACTTCGGTGTGAACGGTATCGTTAACCGACTCCAAAAAATCGAAGGTCGAGTCCATATTGGCGAAGAAATGCCCGTGTCCCTCAACAAAACGACCCAGCAAATAACGGCCAAACGCCCTGACTAATTCAGAGACGGATGTTTCAGTCAGCTTACTGAGCGCGGTTACAAGAGACAATATCTCTTTGTAATCATACAGACCCACAGACGTATAAGCGCCACCGCTGGGAACATTGGCATCCACAATCATTCGATCGGCGATTTCCGGTGAAAAACTCTCCTCGACCATCTCCATAAATTCGGTAAAGACCATACCTTTCATCAATAATACCCCGTAATAGTTTGCATAAAATATAGACAGCGCTTAAACGGTGGTCAAACAAGACAAAACGGAATTTACTGTACAAATAACCAGTTTTTTCTTGCATTCATGGTTTTCATGCATATACTGTTTGCATATACAGTATTTCGGAGAAGAGAAATGACCGAGATTGCCTTTACCCAAGTTGATTACAGCAAGTTCCGTATGGTGAATCGCCGCTTTGCCATTGGCGACGTTCGCGCCCAAGGCGACGCCACTATTATCTATGATCAGCGGAATATGCCGGTTGCAATGATGAAAGCAGCCTGTATTGATGCGCAAGGCCGTTGCCATAGCCCAGAATACTTTATTCGGGCTGTCTAAGGGAGTTTTCTGAGTAATTCCTGGCGAGCCTGGATCATCGCCTTGTACGTTTGCGACAGGCCGCCATTCAATTCACCTTTTTCTTCACGCTGCCGTCGTGATAAAGACTCAACTTCACGCATCAATTGATGCTTCAGCGCTTCTTTCGAATACTCGTCTTTGACGGTTGTTCGAGCCCGCAAACCTCCATCTTGGAAGTATTTTTCTTGCGCCTTCATTGTTGCAACTCCGTGACATTGTCGACACAGAGTAAACTTATCTCTAATAATTACAACACTTAATCAATACAGACTGGGTTCGCCATCAGGGCGGCTCTTGAAACGTCGATGCGCCCATAGATATTGAGAGGGGTCTTGCCGGATGGCATCTTCCGTCAGCTGGCTTATCCGGGCCATATCGGCTTGCTTATCGCCGCTGGGGAAGTTTTCCAAGGATTCGCTGAACGTTAAACGGTAGGGCGCACCGCCACCGAACTCGCGGCGGATGGTAACAAAGACTACCACTGCATCAGCTTGCTCGGGCAGATCGCAGGCCGAAGTGACCCACGCCGTAGGCACGCCAAAAAATGGGACAAATACGGCGCGGCGCATGCCGAGATCTTGGTCGGGGGCCATCAAGGTCACTTCTTTATTTTGCATCGCCGCAATAAAGGCACGAACACTTTTACGTCCAATCAAGCCAATCTTGTAGCGGATACGCCCCCACCCCGACACACACTCCCATAGAGGATTATCGTGAATGCGATATATAGCACTGAATGGCGAGTGAAATGATACCGCCACATAACCCATTTCAAGGCAGGTGTTGTGCATACCCACCAGCATTACGCCCTTACCCGACGCCATGGCTCGCTCTAAACTCGCGGCATTTTCCACCTGGGTGAGGCGCTTCATGCGCGCCAGCGAAGACCACCACACAACCCCCGATTCAAACAGGGTCATGCCCATGCCTTCAAAGCTTTTACGACAAATCGCTTCGCGTTCCGCGGCAGATTTTTCAGGGAAGCACAATTCGAGGTTGCGCAGTGCAACCCGGCGGCGACTCTTGGCGAACTTGTAGAACAGTCGCCCGATAAAGGCGCCGATAGCTTGCACCCCACCAATGGGCAACCGGCTAATCAACCATAAGATGGCAAACCATAGCCACAATAACCAGTACTTAGGGGCAAGGTAGGACCAGCGCCACTGATAATCCTCAGGCCGCTCTTGGGTCGCGCTTACCTCAATCACTCGGCATCACCACGTTGAACTTCAAGTGCATCGACCTTTTGTAAACCGCGAGGCAATTTGTGACCACGGCGGCCACGATCACCAATGTAGTGTTCCATTTCACTGAATTTCAACGACAGGTGGCGCTTACCGGCATGCAATACCAACACATCTTTGGGCGTGATCACTTGCGCGCCAATGACGAACTCTTCACGATCTTTGACGCGCGCCGAGGGAATGCCCAGCATTTTATTGCCTTTACCACGCGCCATCACCGGCAGATCTTTCAACGGGAAAACCAACATACGGCCTTCATTACTCACCACCACCACATGGGCATCTTCGGTGGGTAGCACGGCTACTGGGGGTTTAACGCGTCCACCGGCAGGTAAACTCAGCACCGACTTGCCGGCTTTGTTTTTCGACAGCAGCTCTTCTAGCGAGGTGACGAAGCCGTATCCAGCATCGGAATACATCAGGTATTGGTCGTCGTTTTTACCCATCAAACCGGCGATGTACATGGCGCCCGAGGGCGGATTGATCTTACCTGTCACGGGCTCGCCCTGGCCGCGTGCGGAGGGTAGGGTGTGGGCGCCAATCGAATAGGTACGACCGGTACTATCAAGGATAATCACCGATTGGTTGGTCTTACCCTTGACCGAGAAGTTGTAACTGTCGCCCGACTTGTAACTCAGCGCGGCAGGGTCAACATCGTGACCCTTGGCAGCACGGATCCAACCCTTTTCCGACATCACAACGGTCACAGGATCGGCACCCATCAAGTCGATCTCGCTGTAGGCTTTCGCTTCAGCGCGCTCCACCAGCGGTGCACGGCGGTCATCGCCGAACTCTTCACCCACAGCTGTTAATTCTTTCTTTAACAAGCTCTTCAAGCGGCGCGGCGAATCCAGCGTAGCCTGCAGGTCATCGCGCTCTTTTTCCAGCTCTGACTGTTCACTGCGGATCTTCATCTCTTCCAAGCGTGCCAACTGACGCAAACGGGTGTCGAGGATGTAATCCGCTTGGGTCTCAGATAGGTTAAAGCGCGCCATCAAAACGGCCTTGGGCTCGTCTTCTGTGCGAATGATGTGGATCACCTCGTCCAAGTTGAGGAAGGCGATCAGCAAACCATCCAACAGGTGCAGACGATGCAACACTTTTTCAAGTCGGTAGTTGAGGCGACGCGTGGTGGTTTCGGTACGGAACGCGACCCACTCACGGAGTATCTGCGACAGATCTTTTACCCCAGGACGGCCGTCGATACCGATCATGTTCATGTTGACCCGGTAGCTCTTCTCCAGATCGGTAGTGGCAAACAAGTGCGCCATCAAACCTTCGAAATCAATGCGGTTAGAGCGAGGCACAATGACCAAACGGGTAGGGTTTTCATGGTCTGACTCGTCTCGCAGGTCAGCGACCAATGGCAATTTCTTGGCCTGCATTTGGGCGGCGATTTGCTCGAGAATTTTGGCACCTGATACCTGGTGGGGCAGCTCGGTAACAATGATCTCGCCTTGATCGACATTGTAAATGGCGCGACATTTCACACTGCCGCGCCCAGTTTTGTAGATCTCTAACAATTCGTTGCGGCCGGTAATAATTTCCGCCCCCGTGGGGAAATCAGGGCCGGGCACAAATGCCATTAGTTCTTCGACGTCGGCCTTAGGGTTATCCAGCACGTGCAGGGTGGCTTGCACGACTTCACGCAGGTTGTGGGGCGGAATATCCGTCGCCATACCCACCGCGATCCCGGTGGTACCATTTAACAACACCGATGGCGCTCGAGCGGCGAGGAACTTGGGTTCATCGAGGGTGCCGTCGAAGTTGGGTACCCAATCCACGGTGCCCTGGCCCAATTCGCTTAGCAACAGCTCCGCATGGCGCGTTAAGCGCGACTCGGTATAACGCATCGCCGCGAACGATTTCGGATCGTCGCTGCTACCCCAGTTGCCCTGACCATCAATCAACGGATAGCGATAGCTGAAATCCTGCGCCATGATCACCATCGCCTCATAGACCGAGGAATCGCCGTGCGGATGGAACTTACCGATCACATCACCCACGGTGCGCGCCGATTTCTTGTACTTGGCCGAAGCCTTTAAGCCTAGCTCAGACATGGCGTAGACAATGCGGCGCTGCACCGGTTTCAAACCGTCGCCGACAAACGGCAGCGCGCGGTCCAAAATCACGTACATGGAGTAGTTGAGATAGGCCTGCTCGGTGTACTGCTTTAACGGAAGCTGCTCGACACCATCGGCGCTCATCTGAATCAGATCTGTCATTGATTGGTTTCCTTAGCGATTTGCCTACAAGGCCGCGGGATATTATTAGCGACTTATCATAGCAACCTTGGGGGGAGAATGGGAGTTACCTAGCACGCTAATTTAGGCCAGCTTTACTGGCTCGCGCGCAGCCAATGCCAGACCCTCAAACACGAGATCCTCCAGCCAGAGACCACGGTCATCGCAGGCTTCACGCAGTATTCGCCCGCCGCCACCGGTGAAGACTATCTGAACATTCTCAGAAGGCAGCCGTGCAATCGCCTGCTCAACAAAACCCACCAGCATCAATTTTACACCTGCCACCACCGCATTGCCGGTATCTTTGGCCAGAGATAAATCGTCACTTACCTCGTTTTCAGCCCAGCGTACTTTATCGGTATCTTTGAACAGCGCACGCAACAACAATTGGTAGCCAGGCACGATGTAACCGCCCAGATGAATACCATTTTCATCCACCGCATCCACCGTCATCGCGCTACCAATATCGATCACACACGTTGGGCCATAGCGATAGTAAGCCGCCAATACCGCAAGCCAACGATCAATACCTAATCGGCACGGTTCAGAATAGGCACACACCACCCCCGACGCCTGCTGGGTTACCACGGCGTGCTGAACTTCAACGCCAAAGGTCGAGGCCCACTTGGCCAGCGCTTCGACATAGCGAACATTGGCGACACAAGCCGCCCAAATCTCGCTGACACCATGTTGCGGAATGTCCTGCAGCCCGTCGCTGTTATTGGCAAAACTGCCGCGACGCACCACTTGGCCGCCGTCTAAAAGTCGCCATTTATGATTTGTGTTACCGATATCGAATTCCAGTCTCATAGTGCACCCTTGGGGCGTAAACTCACTTCACCGCCGTGGAAGACTTGCATGCCCATTGAGGTATGTAAGCGAAGCGCGCCATTATCGTCAACGCCACTGGCGGTGCCAAAAATATAGTCGTCGCCCAATTGCACCATGACTTCTTCACCGGCGTATACGTCGAGCGCAAGCCAGGCATTTTTTAACACGGCAAATCCGCCTTGCTTGTATTCACCCAACACCGTCACTAGGGCGTCAAGTAGCGCGGCCACCAGTTGGTTGCGACTCGGTCTCGCGCCGTCGCACAACGACGTTAGATCCACCCAAGGCTGGGTAATCAAGGCGGCGTGGTTATCCGCCATCAATACATTGAGCCCAATCCCGATCACCACATGGCACTCATGGCTGGGGTCACCTTGCATCTCTAACAATACACCACCAAGTTTTTTACCGTTGGCGAGAATATCATTAGGCCACTTGAGCCCAACACCGGTAATACCTAGGCATTGCAGCGCGCGACATACCGCCACACCCACCGCCAAGCTCAGAGCGCTAATATCACTGCGCCCGTTAAACTGCCAAACCATGCTCATGTATATATTGCTAGCAAAGGGCGAGATCCACTCGCGCCCGCGCCGACCGCGCCCTGCGGTTTGCTGTTCGGCTAAATAGACGTGACCGTGGCGTCGCCCCTGATGAATGCCCTGCATTGCCGCCACGTTGGTGGAATCGATCACGTTAAAGTAGTGAATATCATGTAACTGCTGCCGCGTACTAGCGCTGAGAAACTCGACAATACTTTGCGTATCGAGCAGATCAGACTCTAGGGGCGTAAGAGAGGGAGTGTCCATTGGGGTCTCAACAGGGGAAAAATTTCACCAGCAGTGCATCCATAGTGTACTCTGGTCGCGTCTTAATCAGTAGTTAACCACAGAGAACACACATGGAAAACCCTGCAGACAATCTCATTATTCGCGTTCCCGAGCAACGCTTGATAACGCTAACCTATATTATTTATGGCCTGCATTTATTCAGCGCCATTACCGGGGTATTAAGCTCGGCATTTGTGGTGACGGCCTTTTTAACGGGCTGGCCATCGATCATCGCCGTGGTGCTTAACTACGTGTATCGCGATGATACTTTCGGTACTTATTTAGATAGCCACTTCAGCTGGCAAATCCGCACGTTCTGGTTTGCGGCGCTGTGGTACATCATCGCCATCGCCCTGTTCATCACCATCATTGGCTTCCCAGTCGCTTTCGCCATGATGCTATTTACCGGTTTGTGGGTGCTTTACCGCATGGCGAGGGGCATGATCCGCATATCAGAACAACGCCCCATGCCCTGGGATTAAGCCAGGGCGCGCTCGAAATCGGCGATCAAATCGTCGATATCTTCAATACCAATGGAAAGTCGTACAGTGCCGTCGGCAATGCCCATCTCGGCGCGCCGCGCGGCGCCCATTTCGTAAAAAATGGTGTGGGCCACGGGGATCGCTAGGGTACGGTTGTCGCCTAAGTTGCTCGATACCACCACCAATTCCAGCGCATCGAGGAAGTCAAAGCAATCGATGCTGTCGTGTAACTCAATGCTCATCAAGAAGCCAAAGGTGCGGTAGTTGGACGCGGCAATGGCGTGCTGCGGGTGGCTTTCAAGACCTGGGTAGTACACCTTGTTGACCTTGGGATGAGCTTCAAAGAATTGCGCTAGCGACAGCGCATTCGCCGACGAGCGCTCCTGGCGCAGCGCCAAAGTTTCTGCGCCAAGCGCCAAAATATGCGCCGCCTGAGGCGCCAAGGTTGCACCGGTGTCGCGCAGGCCTTTCTTCTTAATCTGGGTCATACCCCACAGGCGAGGATCGCCCTTTTTATAGTTATCGATGAGGTTGTCAAATTGACGCCAGTCGAACAGCCCTGTCTCTGTGATCGCACCACCCAGCGCATCGCCATGCCCGCCGACGCACTTGGTCAGTGAGTTGACCACCATGCTGGCTTTAACCGCCTTGGGGCGGAACAAATAGGGCGAGGTCATGGTGTTGTCGACGATGTAGACTACACCGTGCTGCTCGCACAGGTCACCGATCGCACCGAGGTCGCCGATTTGCGTGCAAGGGTTGGCAATAGTCTCGACGAATAGAGCCTTGGTATTGGCACGGAATGCCGCCGCCACAGCCGCCGTATCGGTAATATCGACGAAGCTGACGTCGATACCGAAATTACCCAGCGAATTAAACAAGCTGTTGGTATTGCCAAATAGAAAAGAGCTGGCGATAAAGTGGTCGCCCTCTTTCAAGAGAGCGAACAAAAAGGCCGTAATAGCCGCCATTCCCGTTGAAAAGCAGGTGGTTGCCACGCCGTCTTCCATGGCGGTGACCTTGTCTTCCAACGCGGTGACCGTGGGATTCACCTGTCGGGCATAGGTATAACCGCTCTTCTTGCCTTGAAACACCTCAGCGATATCGCGCGAATGGCGGTATTCAAACGCCACAGACGTGTGGATGGGCTTGTGAAGGGCGCCGTGTTCAATCGCTTTGCTGCGATCAGAATGGAGGATGGTAGTGGTAAATCCTTTCTTGCTCATGGTCAGCTCTCGGCCAAAAAGGGATTATTTTAGCGCGCAGACTGGGGAATAACAGCCTTTAACGTACGATTAGTCACCTAACCTTGTAAACCGCAGCACATCTTTGCCATCGACATTTACCGTTTCAAAAAACATATGCGCCGGGCGAACCCACAGTTTGCCCTCGCCGTAGAGGGGGCGGTAGACCACCATGGGCTCAAGAGTTTCACTGTGGATGGCGGTATCCATCACGCGGTACTCGCCCCCTTTGTAGTGAATGTATAGACCTGGGGTCACTTCTGATTGAGACATGCAATGGCTACCTGTTTAGCTTTACTAAAGTCGGTTTTGCCCGAGCCGAGCAAGGGCATTTCCTCGAGCGTGAAAACCTGAGCAGGCATTTCCAAGGGGCTTGCCCCCGCTTCGGTCATGCCCTTTTTGAGGGTTTTTAAATCGACCTCAGTATCACACAACAACACGATTTTCTCACCCTTCTTATCGTCGGGTACGTTAACCGCTATGACTATCACATCGGCGGCCAGCGCTTGCTTGGCATAGCTTTCTACCCGACCCAGGCCCACCATCTCACCGCCGAGCTTGGCAAAGCGAGAGTAGCGGTCGACGATGGTCAAGAATCCATCATCGTCGATCCAGCCTTTGTCGCCAGTGACATACCAGCGCGTACCATCGATTTCCTTGATCACCTCGGCGGTTTTTTCAGGGTTGTTCAAATACCCTTGCATTACCTGTAGACCACCGATCAATATCATCCCCGCCTCGCCGCTGGGTAGCTCTTCAAAACTATCAGGGTCAACAATCTTGAAGCTGGTGCCAGGCAGTGGCATACCCACCGTACCGACCTTACCCGCCAACTGCACCGTCCAGTAATGGGTGTCGAGCACATCCGGCAAGTTGCAACTGGCCACCGGTGTCGTCTCTGTGGCACCGTAGCCCTCCAGCAACCGCTTGTTAAATTTCTGCTCAAAGGCTGCACGTACTTCCGGCAACAGCTTTTCTGCGCCGGCCACCACAAGGCGCACGCTGTCTAACATCAGTGGGTGCACCTTACTATTACGGGTGTAAAGACGGAAAAAGGTTGAGGTACCAAATAACAGGGTGGCGCGGTATTTCGCGACTGCCTGGCAAACACCGACCGCATCGGTGGGGTCGGCATGACAGATCATCGGCATACCTTCAATTAATGGCAAAAACATGGTTGCTGTCAGGCCAAAGGCATGGAACAAGGGTAGCGACGCCATCACCACGTCCTCCTCCCCAGCATTCAACACCAACGAAATCTGCTTCATATTACCCATGATATTGCGATGGCTAAGCATCACACCCTTGGGCTTGCCCTCGCTGCCACTGGAAAACAATATCGCCGCCGTGGCATTGGGGTCACTCGCCTTGTTGAACAAGCGCACAATAAGACCAGAAGGCAACACCATGAGCGCCAACAAGGTTGGCAACAACACTAGCTTGGACAGCGATGCCTTAACATCTTCGAGATACACCACGGTGACCTTGTCAAACAGCTTATCCAACACAATACCGCGTTGCGATAAGCGGTGCAGGAATAACTTCGAGGTGTAAATGGTGTGCAACTCAGCCTCGTCAACCGCGGCACACAAGGCATCGACATTAGCGGTGTAATTGAGGTTCACGATCGTCTTGCCCTGCAGGGCGATCGCCATGTTAGCCAGCGCCCCGCCGGCACTGGTCGGCATCAACACTCCGATGTTTTGCTCAGGGCTCTTTTTAGCAATGTAACGCCCCATATTAATGGCGGCGGTCATGGCACGATACGCGCTTAAGGGCTCGCCGATCATGTCGGCGATCACCATGCGGTTACCCAAACGTGACGCCGTTTTCAGCCACGCAGCACCGACCGTCGGCAAGTTGGCGAGGTAGTTTTCCCAGGAACTGATCGACAAATCGAAAACGCGCCGTTTGAGCAGATCCGCGCCGGTATTCACGGCTAACGGCTGACCAAACGCGAGAATTTGATCGCGCTGGGTTTTCTGTAAATTTGGGCCACGAATCAAACTTGCTAAGCCGGTCGATTCACTGTCGTTCATGCCCGAGAGATACACCGGCACGATCAACACATCGTCGTTGCAACGGCGGCAAACACGCTCGTAATCGCGATTAAAAATGCCGATGTGTCCTGTGCGGCTTGTTGTCCCCTCTGGGAAGGCCAGTACGATGTCGCCACCATTGAGCGCCTGAGCGACTTTATCCACGTCGTCATCGGTGGGGTCGCTGGCGTTGATGTAAATGGCGCCGGTGCGTTTAAAATACCACCGCACAAAGCCACGCTCGTGGGCTCCAAGCGGCCGAATCACTCGAATACGGCGCGCGCAGCCAACCTGAACGATAGCCCAGTCAAGCCAAGAGATGTGGTTAGCCAGCATAAACACACCGCCGCTTAGGGGAATGTTGTCGCTACCCTGTACGAAAATATTGTGCCGCTGCAGGGTTAAACCCGCGATCAACATACGTGCCATCGACCACGGCAGGCGGAAAATGAGCTGCAATAGCGAAATGGTCACCAACACCAGTGCGATGGCAAAAGCAAATAATGGCGATTCACTGATCTGCAATACCAGCAGATGCAAACTGATACCTACCACCGTGGCCAGTGCAATAGTGGCTGTCTCCATCTGCATGATGAGAGCACTGGTTTGTTCGTTTTGCTTAACTCGACCCAACGCACGCAGACTGATTAAGGCCATCATAGCGCCGCATCCTGCACTCAAGATCACCACGGTGTAGCCAAAGCTAGAGTCGACAGTGAGCGACATCGCAAGCGAAAACAACAGGATAATGAGCCCTAGCGGCAAGCTGCTCGTTTCGACAAAGTCGCGGTGGCGTCGCGCGCTCAACAGCGCCCCCATCAACAGACCAGCGGCGGCAGTGTAACCCACACCATCGACAGCAACAGCCGTAAGATCGTTAGCCGACATGTAACGCATGGCCTGAATGGCAAAAATCGCCAACACCACCAGCATGCCCTGCGGCAACAAAATGGCCATCAAACGGCTACGTAACGCGGGGGGCAAATGCGCAAAGCCCTTGCGATAAGAAGCCGCGTCAAACCACGCTGCCAATGACGGTAATGATTGGCTTTCCTGTGTTTCAGGACAGCGCGTGGCCAGCCACCACTGCAACACGGCGATAGCTAATAACAAACTGACCACGGGAGCAAGACCAAAGCTAGTGAAGGTATACCCCACCATTAAATATCCCATGGTCGCGGCACACACACCAATGGCTAGGCGCATAGCAATCAACGTTGCCACCGACCAATGGCGCTGCTGGCGCTGCACGATTAACAAAATGGACGGCCAATTAAAAGCTAAGCGACAGGCGTAAAGAGCGAAGGCGACCAATGCCAGGCCGGGGGCAACGTATAGACTGCCGGCCACCGCCAGAGTGCCGCCGATTGCCCAAAGCGCTGCCCGAACCACGGTGCGCTCAGGGGACCAAAAGACACTGAGTTTAGCGGCGGGAAAGGCCAGCAAAACCGTTGGCACACCCGCCAACAGAGCAAAGGTCGTGGCACCATGGACATGCTGTGCCCCCAAGTAGGTTAGGGTCAGCACCCCGACATCAAGGCAGGTACTCAACAGCAATAGCATTAGTGATGTTTTAGCCGCGCTTACGGCAGAGCGATATTGACCCATAGCCACCTCAAATTTGTGTAACTTTTATTGTAATTTCTTTACCTCGCAGCATCAGCGGCAAAATACGCCACAAATTGACCTGTAAAAATAGTTTGCCATTACATTGCTTTTTTATTAGGGCTCACCCATAATGTTTTCAGCACGAAAAACAGTTGTTTCACGGTAGTCAAAGCTTTACAAGGCCCCTTCCTAGCAATACCTGTGTTTCCCGCTACATCGAAATTTATGAAATACAGGAGAAATGTATGTCTACTATTACTGGCCAAGTTAAATGGTTCAACGATTCTAAAGGTTTTGGCTTCATCGAGCAGGAAGGCGGCCCAGACGTGTTTGTTCACTTCAGCGCTATCCAAGGTGACGGTTTCAAATCACTGGCTGAAGGCCAAAAAGTCCAGTTCACTGTGACTCAAGGTGCCAAAGGCCCACAAGCTGAGAACGTTGTAGCCGTATAATCGGAACGTTTGAACGCTTAAAGAACCCACCTTCTGGTGGGTTTTTTTTATCTTCATCAAGCATGTTGACACACGCCTTAAGCATCTACACCTTCTGCCGATAATTTCCCTACTGAGTCACTTTTTTTACAGTAGGTAACCACGTGAAAAAGAATTTACCCGTTACTAACCGCGAGAATGATTACCCTGCCTCACAGCGCATTGTCTCGACCACCGATCTAAGAGGTATGACCAATTACGTCAACGACGATTTTTTGAGTATCGCTGGATTTAGCGAAGATGAGTTGCTGGGAAAAAGCCACAACGTGGTAAGACACCCCGACATGCCGCCTGCCGCCTTTAAAGATTTATGGGATACCATCAAGTCGGATAAACCGTGGATGGGCATCGTAAAGAACCGCTGCAAGAATGGTGACCACTACTGGGTGGACGCCTTTGTCACCCAGATTAAAGAAAACGGACAGACCATCGGCTACCAATCGGTACGCCTAAAACCCAAACGCCAACACGTGGACACCGCCGTAAAACTTTACCAAGAGGTTTGGAAGGGAACCCCCAGTTGGAAAGCAATGCTGGGTAAACTCACGCCCAATTTGACTGGCAGCATCGTATATTGCCAAACGGCAGCACTGCTTGTGGCCACCGTGGTCAGCGTCGCCATGTCAGGTATGGGCTGGGTCGGTGCCGTGGCAGGCTTAGTCGCCGGCTTAGTCGTGGGCGTTGTTGGCGCTAACATGATCGCCACCCCCTGGCGCCAAGCGGCCAGTGACGCAGCGACAATCTTTAGCAACCCCATCGCCCAACACGTATATACCGGGCGCGGCGATGAACTGGGTCAGTTACAACTGGCCATCAAAATGCTGCAATCCCAACTAGAAACCGTTGTTTGGCGCATCGGTGACGCCGCCGGTAACTTAGAAGAATCTGCCTTGCAAGCGGTAGACGTCTCGCGCCGCACCAATGACGACATGGATCGCCAAGCCAAAGAGATCGACATGGTCGCCACAGCAATGAATGAAATGACGGCCACTGTGCACGATGTAGCCTCTAATGCCACACACACCGCCGAAGCTACCCGCGTGGCCGACCAAGAAGTACAAACGGGCAAGGCAGTGGTCAATGAAAGTATTACCACGATTGGTCAACTCGCTACGCGCGTGGAAGAAGCCGTCGCCGTGATTGCCAAGCTCGCCCAGGACAGCGAACAGATCGGCTCAGTGGTAGAAGTGATCCGCGGCATTGCCGAACAAACCAACCTACTGGCACTTAATGCTGCCATTGAAGCTGCACGTGCGGGTGAACAGGGTCGTGGCTTTGCGGTGGTCGCCGACGAAGTACGCACCCTCGCTAGCCGCACCCAAACCTCCACCGATGAAATTCAAGACATGATTCAGAAGTTGCAGGATGCCGCCGGCCAAGCCGTCGGGGTAATGGAGCAGGGCCAACAAGCTGCGCGTTCAAGCGTTGAACAAGCAAGCCATGCAGGCGAGTCGCTCGAGAGCATCACTCGCGCGGTTGATACCATCACCGCCATGACCACCCAAATCGCCACCGCCGCCGAAGAACAAAGCGCCGTTGCCGAGGAGATCAATCGCAATGTGGTCAACATTAGCAACCTGGCTTCTGGTACTCACGAAGCCGCTAATACCGCACTACTCGACAATGAAAAACTGGAGCGGGAAGTACGAAAACTACAGAGCATGGTTAAACAATTTGGCAGCCAATGATCATCAACAGCCGCCTCAATTCACGTCAGGGGCGGCATAACTTCTCACATTGGGCATCTTTCACTTAATATTCTATCCACAGCTGGCATAAGATAGCCCTAAATAACAGCAGCCGTGGAAATTCATCATGTTAAAGCACTGGCTTTATGCCCTCATCGCGATACTGCCTCTTACAGGCCACACAGATATCACCACCACCTCGGGCGTTTACAGCAGCACCCAAAACAACAACCTCAACAGTGTTAAAGGCATCCGTTACGGCCAAGCAGCACGCTGGCATGAACCCTCCGCTGTCGTCAGCCAGCAACGCTTTAGCGGTGAACAATACGGTGCACAATGCCACCAACCACAGCGCCCGGGTACTGATACCAAAGTATCAGAAGACTGCCTCTACCTAAACGTTTGGCACCAGGATGGGGCTGACAAACAACCGGTTATGGTGTGGATCCACGGCGGTGGCTTCCGCTTTGGCAGCGGTGAAACCCCCGGCGAGCAGCTGGCGCAACACGGTGTTGTGGTGGTGTCGCTCAACTATCGGCTTGGCCCGCTGGGATTTATTAAACATCCCCTATTGCCAAATGAGTCAGCCAACCTTGGCTTAAAAGATATGGAATTGGCACTGCGATGGGTGCAGGACAACATCCACCAATTCGGCGGCGACAAAAATAACGTCACCATCTTTGGGGTGTCCGCCGGCGGCATGGCGGTTAATTTATTGCTAGCATCGCCACATGCAAGCGGGCTTTTCCATAAAGCCATCGCTCACAGTGGCTATGCTACGTGGCCGCTACAGCGCACGGCATCCATGCAAGACGACAATATTTTTCACTGGTCCGGTAACAACCCAGCCAATGCCGAGCAACAAGCCAGCGCGATGTTCGCCAAATTAGCTCATGCTGACAGCGATTTAAACGACCTCCAAACACTCGATCCCACCACGCTTATCAATGCTATTGAAGGCTTCCAACTCCCCATCGTGGACGGTGTCAGCCTGCCCGAAGAGCCCGCCGTGTTAATTGAGCAGGGCAGCTATAACCGCGTACCACTCATCACCGGGGGCAACCGCTACGAGGGCAGTGTCATGCCTGGCGCCCAGGTCACCAGCGTCATGATGTCGGACTGGTTTATGAATGACCACGACGCGGTCGCAAATCTTTACAGCGAGGAGTGGTCGACCTCTAACCAGCAGGCGTGGCAACGCATGTTTGGCGACTTGCGCTATCTTTTGTCCGCGGTAGTGACTGCTGAAGCGTCGCAATACTTTGATCAACCCGCTTACCTTTACTACCACCAACTAAGCGGAGAGCAAGCCGCAAACCCGCTCGGCATGCCCCACGGCAGTGACGCCTATATCCTCTGGTATGGCCATCGCTCCGAGGATGTCAGGGTACGCGAGGCCACCAACAGCATGCGCCAGTACTGGGTAAATTTTGCCCATACGGGTAATCCCAATGGTAAGGGCTTGGCCCAGTGGGAGGCCTTTTCAGCAGACAAACAAAACTGGTTGGTATTTGATAATGGCAGTAGCAATCAGGCCGGTCTGCTGAAGAATAAAATGGATTTTTTAAAGGCAAAATACCAAGCTAGATTCACTCAGGATTAATCGGGGACACCGTGCACAAAAAAGCCGCCCGAAGGCGGCTTTTGCGTGACAGCGTAGCGCCTTACAACACCAAGCGGCGAATATCGGCCAAGAAATCACCCAACTGGGTGAAGAAGCGTCCGGCATCGCCACCATTGATAGCGCGGTGGTCGTAGGACAACGACAATGGCAGCATCTTGCGAGGGACGAACTCACTACCATTCCACACCGGCTTAATATCCAGCTTAGATACACCGAGGATCGCGACTTCAGGGCTGTTGACGATGGGGGTAAAGCCCTTGCCGCCAATGCCACCAAGGCTTGAAATCGTGAAGCAACCACCCTGCATTTCTGCGGCGGTCAACTTGCGATCCTTAGCCTTTTTACCCAATTCAGCGGTTTCTGCCGCTAATTGGTAGATGCTCTTCTTGTCTACATCGCGGATCACGGGCACCACCAGGCCAGCGGGGGTATCAACCGCTACCCCAATGTGCACGTAGTCTTTGTAGACAATGGTTTCACCATCCGCGGCGAGAGAGGCATTGAACTTCGGATTAGCACGCAATGCGGCAGCACACGCTTTCAACAAGAAAGGCAGCGGAGTCAGCTTAACACCCTGCTTCTCGGCTTCCGCTTTCACACTGCTGCGGAATGCTTCTAGCTCGGTGATATCCGCATCGTCGAACTGGGTCACATGGGGCACGTTCAACCAGTTGCGACTCATGTTTTCTGCCGTCAGACGATGCAATTTACTCATCTTCTCTTCGCGCACGGGGCCAAACTTGGAGAAGTCGACTGCGGGCACCGCAGGAATGCCTGAACCGGTATTGGCCGAAGGCGCAGGCTCAGCCAAGCGGGCTTTGATGTAGTTGTGCAGATCATCTTTAGACACGCGACCGCGTGGGCCGGTACCTTTTACCAAGTGCAGATCCACACCCAATTCACGCGCCAACATGCGCACAGAGGGACCGGCGTATACATCACCGTGTTTCTCAACCACCTCAGAGCGAGGCATGGAGGGGGTTTTGGGCTCGTATGATTGGCTAGGTACGGCAGCAGCAGGTGCTGGCGCGGTAGCCGGTGCGGGCGCAGGTGCAGCAGCTTCAGCTCCTGCCACTTCTAATTCTAAAATAACATCGCCCACGTTAACGGTATCACCTGTGTTGATCGACAAGGAAACGACCTTGCCACCCATAGGCGCAGGGATTTCCATAGACGCTTTATCGGTCTCAAGTACGATCAAGCTCTGCTCGGCTTCGATGACATCGCCAACCGCTACACAGACTTCGATACACTCGACGTCGCTGGCACCGCCCAGATCGGGCACGGTGACTGTTTGCACGCCGGCAGGGCCAGCCGCTGCTGGCGCCTCAACGGGAGCAGGTGCAGCCGCTGGCGCAGGAGCTGCCTCAGCAACTGCCGCTGGCGCCGCATCCGCAGCACCGGCCACCTCTAACTCCAAAATCAGGTCGCCCACGTTAACGGTATCACCTGTGTTGATCGACAGAGAAACGACCTTGCCCCCCATAGGGGCAGGGATTTCCATCGACGCTTTATCAGTTTCAAGTACGATCAAGCTCTGCTCGGCTTCGATGACATCACCTACGGCGACACACACCTCGATACATTCGACGTCGCTGGCGCCACCCAAATCGGGAACGTTAACCGCCTGCACAGCAGATACCGCGGGCGCAGCCGCAGGGGCTGCGATTGGTGCTGGGGCAGGCTCATCAACAGGCGCGGGCGCGGGTGCCTCTATAGCAGGCTCAGCAGCGGCAGACGCACCTTCAACTTCTACCTCCATGATCGCGCTGCCTTGCGACACCTGATCACCGACGTTGACGGTAATGCTTACAATCTTACCGCTCACCGGCGAGGGCACTTCCATCGACGCTTTGTCGCTTTCCAGTACCAGTAACGAATCTTCTGCCGCGACGGTATCGCCTACCGCGACGCAGATTTCGATCACTTCAACTTCATCAGCACCAATATCGGGGACTATTACGGTTTCAATACTCACAATGTCGTCTCCTTAGCTGTACTGTGGGTTGGGCTTGCTGGCGTCAATGTCCAGCTCTTGCATAGCTTTTTGGACCACATCGGCTTTGATTTCACCCTCGTCGAGCAGCGCGCGCAACGCGGCAAAGGCCACGTATTTACTGTCTACCTCAAAGTGGCGACGAAGTGCCGAACGAGTATCACTGCGGCCATAGCCATCAGTACCTAAAGTGACAAAGCGCTGTTTAATAAAGGGACGCAACTGCTCGCTGTAGGCCTTCATGTAATCGGTAGCACTGATGACAGGACCTTGACGACCCTCTAACAGCTGGGTGACATAGGGCACACGCGGCGTTTCACCGACGTGATACATGTTCCAACGGTCACAGTCCTGTGCTTCACGGGTCAGTTCGTTGATGCTAGGTGCACTCCAGATATCGGCGTTCACGCCGTAACTGGCCAAAATCTCAGCCGCTGCTTCAACTTCACGCAGGATAGTACCCGAGCCCATCAACTGAACGCGCGGCTGGCCTTTCTTGCCTTTAGCGCCCTCTTTCAGCAAGTACATCCCTTTGATGATGCCCTCTTCAGCACCTTCCGGCATATCGGGGTGGCTGTAGTTTTCATTCATCAAGGTGATGTAATAGAAAATGTTTTCGCGCTGTTTGTACATGCGATCCATACCGTTTTGCAGGATCACAGTCAGCTCGAAGTTGTAAGTGGGGTCGTATGACACACAGTTGGGCACCATATTTGCCATCAAGTGGCTGTGACCGTCTTGGTGTTGTAGACCTTCGCCGTTCAGGGTGGTACGACCGGCAGTTGCACCCAGCAGGAAACCACGTGCTTGCGAGTCACCCGCCGCCCAAGTCAAGTCCATCACGCGCTGGAAACCGAACATCGAGTAGAAGATGTAGAACGGAATCATAGGGCGCTGGTGGTTGCTGTAAGAAGTGGCACACGCCAACCAGGCCGAAAAAGCACCCGACTCGTTGATGCCCTCTTCCATGATCTGGCCGTCTTTCTCTTCTTTGTAATACATGATCTGGTCGCGATCGTGCGGGGTGTATTTCTGACCTTGCGACGAGTAAATACCCAACTGACGGAACAGACCTTCCATACCAAACGTGCGCGCTTCATCGGGCACGATCGGCACGATGCACTTACCGATTTCCTTGTCTTTAGTCAGGGTAGACAGGGTGCGCACAAATGACATGGTGGTCGAAATTTCACGATCACCAGTGCCTTTTAATTGGCTCGCCAATTTGTCCAACCCAGGCACAGGCATGGGCTCGAACTGGTGGATACGCTCGGGCAAGTAGCCACCCAGTGCTTTACGACGATTATGCATGTACTGCATTTCGGGGCTGTCGTCTGCAGGCTTGTAGAACGGCACTTTTGGCAGTTCTTCATCACTGATGGGCAGACCAAAGCGATCGCGGAAACGCTTCAAGCTTTCCAGGTCCAACTTCTTCAGCGAATGGGTTTCGTTTTGCGCTTCACCCGCTGCACCAGTGGCGTAACCTTTTACTGTTGCGGCCAAGATCACCGTGGGCTTACCGGTAGTGGCGACCGCTTCTGCGTAGGCCGCATATACTTTGTACGGATCGTGGCCACCGCGGTTAAGGTGCATAATGTCGTCGTCACTTAGGTCTTTGACCAGTTCAAGCAACTCAGGGTATTTGCCGAAGAAGTGCTTACGCGTGTAGGCACCACCGTTGGCTTTGAAATTCTGCAATTCGCCGTCGCATACTTCGTCCATGCGTTTTTGCAGCAGACCCGTTTTGTCTTTTTGCAGCAGTGAATCCCAGTGACGGCCCCAAATGACCTTGATCACATTCCAGCCAGCACCGCGGAAGACACCTTCCAGTTCTTGGACAATTTTACCGTTACCGCGCACAGGGCCGTCGAGGCGCTGAAGGTTACAGTTGATGACGAAGATCAGATTGTCTAGCTCTTCGCGGCCAGCCAACGAAATTGCACCCAAAGATTCAGGCTCATCACACTCACCATCGCCCAAGAACGCCCACACCTTGCGGTCGCCCTGCTCGACTAAATGACGGCTTTGCTGGTATTTCATCACGTGGGCTTGGTAAATTGCCTGAATGGGACCAAGACCCATAGATACGGTGGGGAACTGCCAGTAGTCGGGCATCAACCACGGGTGAGGGTATGAAGACAGGCCCTTGCCGGTAGATTCACGGCGGAAATTGTCTAACTGATCCTCAGTAATTCGACCTTCCAAGAAAGAGCGAGAGTACATACCCGGCGCTACGTGGCCTTGGTAGTAAATCAGATCGCCCAACTGCCCATTTGGCTGGTTGTTACCGCGGAAGAAATAGTTAAAACCAACATCGTACAAAGTGGCGCTTGAGGCGAAGCTAGAGATGTGACCACCCAGACCTTCATTGTTCATATTGGCGCGCATCACCATGGCCATCGCATTCCAACGAATGTAAGAACGAATGCGGCGCTCCATGAACAAATCGCCAGGCATTGGCTTTTCATCTGAAGGTGCAATGGTGTTTTTGTAGGGTGTAGTGATCGCAGCAGGGACGCTAACGCCTTTATCAGCCGCTGATTCGGTCAACACGCCAAGCAAGTGTGCCGCGCGCTCCTGACCGTTGAATTTAATTACTGACTCAAGTGAATCTAACCACTCTTGAGTTTCGATAGGATCTCTATCTATCTCGCTCATACTAAGACCTCATGCACTGATGGTGCACCAACTATTGTTATCTACCTGCAAGCGGCCGATCGGATACGACGGGGCGAAGCTAGGCGCGGAGGATAAGGGGGAGATTAGTCCCATCATCCTAAAGGGGTAAAAATACTACACCCGGGTGGAGCAAAAGTAAATCACCAAACACCTAAGATACTGAATTTTATGGCTTTTTATACCTTGTAAAAGAAGTAGCGAGCGAAACTAACCATCGCCACGAAACGGCCAAAATATCAATCAAACCCCATAAAAATCAACAACCTAAGGTTTTGTAAAAAAACTACAAGAAATACTATTTAAAACACTCACTGACGACCCATTTTGACCTTCTGCCAGCTATTATTTGTCAAATTTTGAACATTTTTTGCCGAATTCTTACCCGCCGCCTGCAAAACCATGCGGTGCAGATAGTCATTTCGCAGCGGCACCAAGCCAACACTCAGCCAATCCTGGCACTGCCTAGCATTTGATATCTCGGCCAAACGCTGTTTACTGTTGAAATCCAATTCGCCGTACTGCAGGTCCTGCCAAAATTCGCCCACACGCTCGGCAAAATTCTTGGGTTTTTCTGCCAGCTGCGTCGCTACAGCAGCCGCAGACAGGGCAAAGTCACTACACACATCCGCCTGATCGCGCGCTGAGAACGCCGCATTAAAGGCATTGACGGCTTGCACAATCGCCTCAGCGCTAGCGGTGGGCGACTGCACCAACAGTGCTAGCCCAGGGTAGCCATGCAAGGCATAGGGATAGGCGCCCACGACATAACCCAGCTGCTGCTCGGTGCGCAGGCTTTGGAAGAAGGGCGACTGCATCATATTGGCCAAGATCGCCATATCGACACGGGCTACATCGCTTGTGCCGCGTCCCTGCAAATAGACCAACACGGCGCTGTCGTTGTCATCCACCACCATCTGACCGACACACGCTTCAGCGCAAGCCACCTGAGAGACTTGCACTAACGGGGGCTCAAAATCAGCCCGTCGCTCTGGCAAAATGTCGCGCAACTTGGTCGCTAATCGATCTGCTTCCTCGCGATGGTAGTTGCCTGCCAGCATGACTTCTACCTGCCACCGCTGGCTGAAACGCACCATATATGACGCCAAATCCTCGGCACGAAGTGCTTGCAGCGCCTCTAAGTTAGCTTCGACATCGTTACTCGGCGTCATCAATAACTGCTGCGCGCGACGCATAATTTGACGGAAAGGTTTATCGATCAAGGCGCGCTGCAAATCTTCCTGCATATCCTGTGCGAGACGCTTAAAGCGGGCGTCATCCACCTGGTGCTGCATAAGACTGTCGAGCACTTCGTCAATCAACACAGCATGCCCTGAACTAAAACCGCCCAAGCGAATGTCGACACCTTTGTTGCCACCCGATACACCAAAACTCACGCCCGATATTTGCGCAGGGTAGGTAAATTCATTCAATCGATCCGCCACCAATCGGGCATAAAGACTACTTAATACCGTGTCTCGTGGCGAAGGCTGGGCCATACTGGGCTGCGACAAGCGCATAATCACCTGCCCCTTGGGCACTTTGAATTGATCATCTTGCACAAACCACAGCTGTAGGGCAGGCTCGTCGACGATCAATACTGGCTTTTCTGTATAGGCAGTATCCACCTCGATCAATGAGTGCTCACCAATAAACGGGTTGGCCGCCGGCGGCTGGATGGCCGCAATGGTAGGCACCTCCTGCCAAACAGTAAGGCGCGCTTCATCAATAGCAGCCACCGTGTAGGGAGCATTAAAATGAGGTGACTGTCGATCCGACTCGACATCGGGTGACGTTAGTGTCAAAAGCATGTTATCGGGGCGCAAGTAGGCCACTAACTCGGCGATGCGCTGTGGCTCATAATCCTTCAATAAATAGTGACCGCGCAGAATGTCTTGTGGCGTGAACTCGTGCATATCCGAGGCCCACTGACTTACTTCACCCATCGGCGACTGCGGTTCGCGATTGGCAAAGGACTGTTCGAATACCGTCGCTTGCTCTAAAAATAACGCCTTTTGAATACCTCGCTCGGCCAGCATATCCACGGCGACGAAAACTGCCGACACAATGCCATCAATATTGCTCTCGCCAGCGGGCGTTAAATCCATGTTAATCGCAAACATGGCCCCCCCCTTATAAGAAACGCTTTGGCCGGCTGACAGCGCGTCGACCCAGCCCTGCTGTTTCAAATACGACAATAGTGAGCCCTCGCCTTCGTGCCCCAACACATTCCCTATATAAGCGGTGGGTTTGCTGCGGTACTGCTCGCGAATATCGGGGATGGGAAACGACAGACTCAACTGACGTAGCTCGCGGTAGGGTACTACACCCACCTGCAAAGGCAGTGTATCGGCCTTAAACAAAGGCGTCTCGATGCTTTCCACACGGCGCTGATAATTGGGGATCGCCGAAAACTTGGTCTCCACCCAGCCTTGCAGCACATCGAGCGACTCGGCGCCGTAAACGACCAAACGCATTTTATTGGCGGAGTAGTGCTCGCGATAAAACGCCATTAGCTGATCACGTAAGGCGTCGTAGTCACCATCACCCGCCAGACTTTGTAAACTGCCCACGCTGAATTTTGCCATAGGGTGATCAGGATTAAGCAAGTGCTTAAAGACGTCGTAGCCGCGGCGGAAATCGTCCAGAATTTTGGAACTGTACTCCGAGTGAACGGCATTGATTTCACGCTCGACGTAGCGGGGATCAAAGCGTGGCGCGATGAAAAACTGTGCGAAGCGATCGAGGGCACCCTCTAGCTGCGGCGCGGCGATATCAAAGAAATAGTTGGTGTGGTCAAAGGAGGTATAAGCGTTTTGGCTGCCACCGTGACTGGCGATAAATTGTTGGTAATCGTCGGGATTGGGATACTTGTCGGTGCCCAAAAACAACATGTGCTCTAGGTAGTGCGCCAAGCCCATGCGGGTGTCAGGGTCGTCGCCTGAGCCTACCGCCACATCGAGGGCGGCCGCTGCTTTGTCAGCACTTGCATCAGACACCAGCAGTACTGGCAGTTGGTTGTCTAGCTCCAGATAGCGAAACTCTCGCTTTTCGTTAGGACTGGCAATGGGCTGCGCCGGCGAGTCGTTATGCTGGGGAGGGGGGAACTGACTACAGGCGCTTAAAATCAGTACAACAAATACACTCGCGATGCGTCGCATAAACACTCCTTATTGGCTGTCTTCTCCTGGATGGTGAGCGCGAGGCCATGCATACACCAGCGCCTTAATAAGGGTAGCCAGGGGAATCGCAAAAAACACGCCCCAAAAACCCCACAGGCCACCAAACACCAATACCGCCATAATAATAGCTACTGGGTGCAAGTTAACTGCCTCAGAGAACAGTAGTGGGACTAATACGTTGCCATCCAGCGCCTGGATGACCATGTAGACACCAAACAACCAATAAAATTCAGCCCCCATACCCCACTGATAAAAGCCTACCGCCAGCACGGGGATAGTCACTAAGGCAGCTCCGACATAGGGAATCAACACCGACAAACCGACCGAAATGGCCAGCAAGGCGGCGTAATTCAGACCCAGCACCACAAAGGCAATGTAAGAGGCACTGCCGACGATGATGATCTCGATAACCTTGCCGCGCACATAGTTAGCTGCCTGATCATTCATCTCATGCCAAACCGCACTCATAAAAGGGCGGTTAGCCGGCAGAAAACTGCCCAACCAATTGAAAATGACCCGCTTGTCTTTGAGGAAGAAAAACACCAATAGAGGAACCAACACCAGATAGATCACCAAACTAAACAAGGTGGTAATGGTAGAGAATGACTGACTAACAATGGTCTGGCCAAGATTGCCCACCTGGTTATTAAGAGTGGTCATCCACTGCTTCACCTGGGCTTCATCTAGAAACTCGGGGTAGTTGGCAACAAAATCGTGCAGCCAGTGCTGCATATTGCGCAGCATGCTAGGCGCCTCAGTAAACAGCAACTTGCTCTGATTGAATACCAAGGGCACCAAGAACAGCACAATCCAGAAGAACACGCCAATGAACAATGCGTAGGTCACCCCTACCGCCAAGTTCTCGGGTATCTTGTAGCGGACCATGCTGGCAGAGGTTCCTTGCATCAAGAACGCCAGTACAATACTAGTGAAAACCGGCGCTAAAATTTTACCCATCGAGAAAATCACCACTGCCGCCACCAGTAACAACACGGTTAATATCACCGCTTCTTCGTTACTGAAATAGCGCTCGATCCAGCGCTGGAAAATCTTTAGCATGTGATGCTCCGTCTATGCTTTCTGTAAGATGTGGATGTACAACTCACCCTCTTGGGTGGATGAAATTAAGGTATTGCCACTAAGCTCAGCGAAAACCGCAAAGTCGCGTACCGATGCCGCGTCAGTCACCAACACTTTTAACTGTTCACCGCTTTGCAAATCGCGCAGAGCGACTTTTGCCTTTAATAAAGGCAGTGGACAAGCGAGACCGGTAACGTCAATTTCTTGCAGCTTTTCTTGCACCTTGAATTCCATGTACTGCGTAAAAAACGCTAGTATAAACACAGCATAGAAAGGAAATGAATTTTTTCTGGGTTTTATGTTCAAAGGCTAAAACCTGACGAGAGATTATGTACAAATACGCCCTTACCCTGATCGCAAGCCTGATGATAGCTGCTGCGGTACAAGCAGATATCGACCACATCAAACTGCCCTCACTCGGTGACGGTATTTCAGGCATTGTGTCCAAGCAGCAAGAGCGCGCCCTAGGCGACGCTTGGCTGCGCATGTTTCGCGCTCGCGCCCACACCATCAGCGATCCATTGTTATTGGAATACACCGAGAATCTAGTTCGTCGCATGGCCAACTACAGTGAACTCGAGGATAAATCTATCTCGCTAGTCATCGTCGACAGCCCAGCAATTAACGCCTTTGCGGTACCCGGTGGCGTCATGGGTATCAACAATGGCTTATTTCTCAACGCCAGCGGCGAACAAGAATTCGCCTCGGTTATCGCCCACGAATTAGGCCACCTCAGCCAACGCCACTTTGCTCGCAATCTTGAAAATGCCCAAGCGCGCTCGGTACCCACTATGGCGGGCTTATTGGCGGGCATGCTTATTCTAGCAGCAGGGGGCGGGGATGCCGGCGTGGCAACCATTGCGGCGACTCAAGCGGCCGCCGCTGAATCGCAACTCGCCCACAGTCGCCTGCATGAAATCGAAGCGGATCGCACGGGTATGGACACCATGGTCCGCGCCGGTATGGAACCCCTAGCCATGGCGCGTATGTTTGAAACCATGCTCGATGCAAAGCGCTTTTCCGGTAAGAACTACCCCGAATTTTTGCTGACCCACCCCCTCACCGAACGGCGCGTATCCGACGCCAAGACCCGCGCGCGCAACTACAGCCTAGAAAATAAAGATAAATCGCTTGACTACCACCTGATGCAATCGCGGGTAAGAATGCACTTCGCCCACTCACCGGGCGAGGCCATCACAATTTTCAAAGCCGAAATGGCCAATACACTCGATCCTGTTTTGCACACCGCGTACCGCTACGGTTTGGTGCTGGCCTATACCGACAGCCGCCAGTTTGACCAAGCTCAGCAAGCATTGGATACATTGCTGCAAGACGACGGTCTGCGCTTGGTCTATCAACTCGCCCAAGCCGACATTTATAGCCGAGCCCAACAACACACCAAAGCGACACATCACTTAGAAAACTTGTTAAAAATCACCCCAAACAGCCACGCCGTCACCATGGCGCTAGCGCGCAGCTATTTGCAAATAGGGGAAGCAAAAGCAGCCTCCAACTTACTCGAGCAACACAGTCGCCGCCGGCCGAACACGCCGTCAGTGTGGTATGAATTGGCTGAAGCTAAGGGACTCGCTGGGGATATTTTGGGGGTTCACACCGCTCGCGGAGAATACTTCTTACTCACGGGCATTCTCGACGAGGCGGGGCGTCAATTAAATTACGCACTGAATATTGCGCGCGGCGATTTCATGGAAACCGCCAAATTAGAACAGCGCTTGCGCTACCTTGAAGAGCTGCGCAACGTCAAACTCTAAGGCTAATTGCGCAGGCTAGCGGCGAAATCCAACATTCGGTTCAACGGCAACATA
The DNA here is from genome assembly GCA_024639455.1 of Cellvibrionales bacterium. Classification (GTDB taxonomy): domain Bacteria; phylum Pseudomonadota; class Gammaproteobacteria; order Pseudomonadales; family JAHEIH01; genus JAHEIH01. Next base: position 408,516 of record JAHEIH010000026.1, on the reverse strand, counting down.
GCGCGCTCGCCCAGATCGAGGTCGACGAAAATTTCATTGTTACCCTTGAGCAATACTTGCTCTAGCGCGTCCAACGAATTCATCGCCATCCAAGGGCAATTTGCACAACTACGACAAGTGGCGCCGCTACCCGCGGTGGGAGCGATAATCAACTCTTTGTCGGGCACCATCTGCTGAAGTTTGTAGAAGATACCTTGGTCAGTGGCCACAATGATACGCTGTGCAGACGATGTTTTCGCGGCGTTGATGATTTGCGTCGTGGAACCTACGAAATCAGCTATTTCTACTACTGCCGCGGGCGACTCAGGATGGACTAATACCGCTGCATCGGGGTAGACCGCTTTTAAATCGCGAATACCCTGCGCTTTGAACTCTTCATGCACAATACAGGCACCATCCCAACACAGCACATCGGCGCCGCTCTGCTTTTGCACATAGCTTCCAAGGTGTTTGTCAGGCGCCCAAAGAATTTTTTCGCCCAGACTATCCAAATGCTCGACCACTTCTAAAGCAATGGAAGAGGTCACTACCCAATCGGCACGGGCTTTTACCGCCGCAGAGGTATTAGCGTAGACCACGACAGTGCGATCGGGGTGTTGATCACAGAAGGCAGAAAACTCTTCAATCGGGCAGCCGATATCGAGCGAGCAGGTGGCTTCCAGCTCTGGCATCAGCACCCTTTTTTCTTGGCTGAGAATTTTGGCGGTTTCACCCATGAAACGCACGCCGGCAACAATCAAGGTCTGCGCATCGCATTGTTTGCCAAAACGCGCCATTTCGAGCGAATCCGACACACAACCACCGGTTTCTTCGGCCAACGCTTGGATCACAGGATCGGTGTAATAATGGGCGATAAGTGCAGCATTCTGCGCTTTCATCAAGGCTACGATACGCTGCTTTTGCTGTTCTATTTCAGCGGGCGATTTATTGCCATCGGCGGGGCCGACAACAGGGATGTTCATATTGGTCATGCGATTCTCGACTGGCCACGTAGGCCCGGCAACTAACAAAGCTGCCTATAATAGCATAAGCCTGATGCAAGTTAAGTCATCCGCGCTCAACTCGAGAGGTTCAGGACGTTCGTTCGCTTGCTCAATATCGCAATCTTTGAGGGTGTCTTCTGCAACATTCTGTTCAATGGGTGGGGTCATGGTGGCGCTACCTTTTCTGTTTAAAGTTATACGCCGCCACACACCAAAAAGCCCTATAGCAATTTTGTGGTGTTAGAACCAGCGTTTCTTTTTAAACACCACGACCATAGCCGTAGCCAGCAGCCCCATCACCGTCAGCAAAATAAAGTACCCGTTGGGCATTTGCAGTTCCGGGATATACTCAAAGTTCATACCGTACAAGCCGGCTAGAAAACTCAAGGGCACAAAGATTGCCGTAATCACCGTGAGAATACGCATAGTGTTATTCAACTGATGGGCACTGAGCGAGAAATAACCGTCAACAAGGTCGCCACATATTTCGTAGTGCTGTGCCGACAAGGTGTCCAATCGCTCACACCGGTCGTAAAAGTCGCGCAGGCGGTGACTCAATTCGTCGTCTTGATTCTCCGCATCCCAGTACTCAACCAACTCCTCCGCCAAACGACTGTGATAGATAAAGGTGCGGCGCATCTTTCGCAATTGCGAGCGATCGCGCACCAAGTCTTTCAACAAATCGTCGCTGCCGTGTTGCAGCATCGCCTCTTCGAGGTCCGCCAGTTCAGCATCGTAGGCCAGCAAACTTTCCAGATATCGGCCGCAAGAGTAGTGCATAATGGATAGCGCAAGATGTTTTGGCGCCACCAAAAGCTCGCCGATGTCTTGCAACTGGCGATGGTGCTCAATGCTCAGCGACACGCCTGGATGAATTGTAATGAGATAATTGTCGCCGACGAAAAACGACAATTGCAGCGGCGCGACAATCAGATTTTCCTCGATACGTTCAATACCGCGAAAAATAATAAAGCTATGTTCGTTAAAGACTTCAAACTTTGGTGGGTGGCGTTCACGCGCAACGTCTTTAATAGCCAATGGGTGGCAACCAAAACTAGCCAGCAACGCATTACTCTCGGCATCGAGGCTCTGTTGAATATCGAGCCATAAAAAACCACCGCTGTCGCGCCAAGTTTGCAGCAATTCTTGTTCGCCGAATTGCATAGGTTGATTTACAGTATATAAACAGGTTCGAATCATGAGCCCAATCCTACGAGACATATTATGGAAGAGATTATCTCAATATTAGAACAACCCCTACTAACTTTTGCGGGTAAAACACTCACGATGCTCGATTTATTAATCGTGCCAACCGTATTACTCGTAGGCGTTATCTTTATCGGTTGGAGTACGCGCATACTTAAAAAGGTTATGCGCCGTCGCGACATCACCCCTGACGCTATTCAAGTCATCACCCGCGCCTATTGGATCATCGCCTATGTGATGCTATTTCTGGGGCTACTGTCACTGCTCCACATCCCCCTTACCGCCTTTGCATTTGTCTCGGGCGCGATCGCCATCGGTATTGGTTTTGGTGCACAGAACATCATCAATAACTTTATCAGCGGCTGGATTCTCATGTGGGAACGTCCCATCCGCATTGGCGACTTCTTGGAAATGGGCGATATCCGCGGCACCGTAGAGTCCGTTAACACACGCTCCACCCGCATCCGCCGCAACGATGGTGTGCACGTGCTTATTCCCAATAGCTACCTACTGGAAAACACCGTGATCAACTGGACTTTGGTCGACAAACTGATGCGTACCACAGTGCGGGTTGGCGTCGCCTATGGCTCTAACGTCAAGGCTGTTCGCGAATTAATGGAACAAGCCGCCAACGAACACCCCGAAGTCCTCAACGACCCACCAGCGGTGGTTTTCTTTGAAGACTTTGGGGATAACGCGTTAATTTTCGACCTTAAGCTATGGATAGATTCTGGTGAAGAACGCGACCTGCGCCGCATCCGCAGCGACATCCGCTTCCGCCTAGAGGAACTGTTCGACGAGGCGAATATTGTGGTGGCCTTCCCGCAGCGGGATATTCATGTAGATGGGCAGTTACAAATTACCCGTTAAGTATGAGAAGAATGACGTATTCTGACGTAGACTGCGCCATCACACCGTAAATACGGTCCCTGTAACACCCTGCCAACATCTTGCAGGGTGTCAGGGTTATGACAGTGAGCAAAGGTATATTTCAACGAGGAAACTCGGCAGCAGGGATGCTGCCGCGTAGCCTATAGGGACATATTCACGGCGGTTCCGAGTGAAATATACCGATGCTCACAACGTAGAAACGATGATTTATTTCACTTGTATAGCCACCGCATATGCAACAACGACACGCCGCGAACCCATCCATGGGGGCTTGAAATACCCTGCCGACATCTTGCAGGGTGGCAGGGTCACGACAGTGAGCAAAGGTATATTTCAACGAGGAAACTCGGCAGCAGGGATGCTGCCGCGTAGCCTATAGGGATATATTCACGGCGGTTCCGAGTGAAATATACCGATGCTCACTACTTAGAAACGATGATTTATTTCACTTGTATAGCCACCGCATATGCAACAACGACACGCCGTAAACCCATCCATGGGGGCTTGAAACACCCTGCCAATATCTTGCAGGGTGGCAGGGTCATGACCGTGAGCAAAGGTATATTTTAACGAGGAAACTCGGCAGCAAGGATGCTGCCGCGTAGCCTATAGGGACATATCCACGGCGGTTCCGAGTGAAATATACCGATGCTCACTACTTAGAAACGAGGAAAAACCAATTTTAAAAATTAAGAAGAAGCGTCAGCGAGGCGGGATTAGATGACGAGTCCAAACACTGAGCTCAACGAAACAATGTCAACGCAGCTATCTTCGTCCAAAAAAAAGGCCGGAAAAAATTCCGGCCAAACTTGCTCAGTCACTACAGACAAGGAGTCATAAGTACAAAGGGACAAGGGGTTACCCAATCCATTTGTAATCTATATACGAATACCTTCAACGTGAAGTTCCAGCATCACGGTGCCGAAATCCGTGGCAAAACCGTAATCAGCCATGTCAATTTCCGCCACACCTTCAAAGCCGGCGCGATATCCGCCCCAGGGATCCTTACCTTCACCCACTTTTGAAGCATCAATGGCAATATTTTTGGTAACACCGCGCAGAGTGAAATCACCATAGACTGTCATAGCGTCTTCACCGTTCACTTCTACCTTGGTGCTTACAAACTTGGCATCGGGGTATTTATCTACCTCGAGGAAGTCAGCATTGCGGAGGTGTTTGTCACGCATGGCATGGTTTGAATCGATACTATTGGTGTCGATGTCGACGACGATTTTGGACGCCTCAACATTGGCGGGGTCGTAGCTAAAGTTACCTGAAAAGGTATTAAAACGCCCCGTCAACCAAGAATAACCCAAGTGTTTCACTTTAAAATTTATCGAGGCGTGCGCGCCTTGATCATCGATGCGGTAATCCGCTGCCCACACTGGGCTCACAACAGCGGCTGATAACAAGGTGGCTAATATCAACTTTTTCATATTTTCATCCCTCACTGGATTAACATGCGTTTAAGTGTGTCATCCCGATCGATGACATGATGTTTAATGGCGGCGGCGGCGTGCAGCAGTGACAGCCCAATCGTGGCATAAGCTATTAATTCGTGCCATTCCCCCATAACCGTTTCTTGCTGGGCGATAACAGCACCCATACTAGGTATTTCTAATCCAAAAAATAGCAGCGGCCTTCCGTCGGCGGTACTGAACCCATAACCTGTGACAGTCAGCAGAACGATACAGAGCAACAGAGAAAGATGAGCCACTCGTGCAGCGACACGCTGAATTGCCGAGGCATCGAGGGTCGGGTTGTTGCGTTGCAACATAAAGCGAGCGGTCGTCACAATAAACAACAACACACCCACATTGATATGCCAAGCAGGTGCTCGTTGATACCAGGCATCGTAGTAGCCGAGCTCAACCATCCATAGACCAGAGGCGAACAAAGCTAAAACGGCAAGCGCCGACAACCAGTGCAATAGTTTACGTGTCGTTGAATAGCGAATATCTGTCATTACGGCCTCCCAATGAAGACCAGTATATGGACACAGAAACAGAACAAAATACTTATTTTAAAATATTTATATTCTAAATTTTAGAAACGTTGCGCAACTCGTCACTCAACATCTGCCCTGCAGGCCCCAACTGGTCAATATCCGCCACCAGTATATGCAAGGCCGCGCTGCGCACACTACCCTCCTGCAGAGGCAGGCGCATCAATTTACCGGACAACAAGTATTGTTCGACTTCTGTGGAGGGTAGCCACGCAAAGCCAAGACCGCGACAAATCATGTCGATAGAAGTGCGGATGTGGCTGACGGTCCAACGCTGGTGGGAACCTAACCAACCAGAATCGCGATTGGTGGTTAACGCAGAATCACGCACCACAATTTGTCGGTGCGATTTAAGATCTTCAAAATTAATAGGGCCTTCACTTTCCAACAGTGGATGCCCTGGGCTGGCTACGGCCACAAAATCAATTCGACACAATTCTTCGCAGTGCACATCAGATTTGGCCACCGGCGAAATGGCTAACTGTACACGCTGCTCGCTCAGTAGCTCGACCGCACCGGTCAGCACGGTCTCCATCAATTCAATACGCAATAGAGGATAGCGCTGCGATACCCTCTGCAATGCTTCGCACAACAAATGTTGCGGAAAAGCTTCATCGACCGCTAAGCGCAATACCGTTTCAGTACCGCCGCTTAAAGAGACCGCTACCTTTTCCAACTTTTGCGCTTCTTGCAGCAAATAATCGGCACGGCGCAACATGGTCGCCCCTATATCAGTAAGCACTGCTTTGCGCCCAACCACTTCGAGCAACTTAATGCCAAGGGTTTCCTCAAGCTTGTGCACGGCGTAATGGATACTCGATTGGCTTTTGTGAACCACATCGCTGGCCTGACTAAATCCACCAGCTTCCACCACCGCGCGAAACATGCGCCACTGTTCTAACGTCGTTTTATTCATAAGGCCTCTTCCATTACCCAAGTTGTACGCCACGAGTTGTGTAAAAGACTTAAGCAATTCGTTTTTTTCGAAGAAAATTGGCAAAAATTCGCCATTGTTATTCAGTTTTGATGGAGCTAGCCTTGCGATTATTGGAGACAACATTATGGCTATTATTAAACTCGCTAAACAGCACCCCACTCAAGATGGCGACGGCGTCAATATCGCTCGTATCACAGCCTTCCACGACTTGGGACTCGACCCCTATTTGATGATCGACGAAATCCGCTCGGACGACGCCAGTGACTATATCGGCGGCTTCCCGCCCCACCCCCACCGTGGCATAGAAACCTTTACCTACATAAAAAAAGGAGGCTTTGAGCACCGTGACCAAATGGGTAACGTCAAGGCTATACGCGCTGGCGACGTGCAATGGATGTCCACGGGTCGCGGCGTAATCCACTCTGAGATGCCGTTGGCGGACGCCACGGACGGTATGCACGGCTTTCAAATTTGGTTGAACATGCCGGCCGCAGAGAAGATGCGCGAACCGCGCTATTTCGACTCCTACGAAAATGGCCTGCCGACATTAGATGTGGGTAAGAATAGCCGCGCCAAAGCACTGGCTGGACGGTGGCAGTTTAACAACCAACCACTACAATCGCCTTTGGCGGGGCTAGCTGGCGACGGTGCCATTGCCGACCTAGAGCTCTCGCCGGGCGATAGCATCAACGTATTCATTGAGGGTGGTGATTCGCGCACATTGATTTTTTGCTATCACGGCAGCCTGGACGATCCTCAGCTGGGCGATGGAGAGCTCGCCCGTGCCGAATCTGATGGCGACAATTCCATCAGCCTTTGCGCAGGCGCAAATGGCGCTCACGTTATGCTGCTGCGCGGCACCCCCATCAATGAGAAGATCGTTCATCTGGGGCCATTTGTGATGAACACCCAAGCAGAAATTGAGCAGGCCATCATGGATTATCGCGCCGGCCGCTTTGGTACCATTTAGGAGGTAACATGGGACTACTCGTTGAAGGACGCTGGCTTGACCAGTGGTACGACACAGAAAAAAGCGATGGGGCATTCAAGCGCGAAACCGCGCAACTGCGACACTGGATTACCGCCGACGGCAGCGCAGGTCCAAGTGGCGAAGCGGGTTTCAAAGCGGAATCCGGACGCTACCATTTGTATGTCTCGCTAGCCTGCCCGTGGGCACATCGCACGTTGATATTTCGTCATTTGAAAGGTCTTGAAGAACACATTGATGTGTCCGTGGTGCACCCGCACATGCTGTCCAATGGCTGGCAATTCAACGACGGCGATAGCTGTACCGTCGATCAATTATTTGGCCATGACTATCTGTATCAGGTTTATCTTCGTCACGACCCAGAATACACCGGTCGCGTTACGGTACCCGTACTTTGGGACAAGCAACAACAGCGTATTGTGAGTAATGAATCGGCCGAAATCATTCGCATGATGAACTCGGCGTTTAACGAGGTTACCGGCAATATGGATGATTACTACCCAGCAGCATTGCACAAAGATATAGACGCCATCAATGACGAGGTCTATCACCATATTAACAATGGCGTGTATCGCTGCGGCTTTGCAACAAGCCAAGAGGTTTATCGCGAGGCCTATCACGACTTGTTTAGCACGTTAGATAAACTCGACACCTACCTGGGTGAACATCGCTACTTGGTTGGCGATCAACTCACCGAAGCTGACTGGCGTCTATTCACCACGCTAATTCGTTTCGATGCGGTTTACCACGGTCACTTTAAGTGCAACAAGCAGCGCCTAGAAGACTACCCCAATCTGTCGGCCTACACCCGCGACCTGTTCCAGCGCCCAGGCGTTGCCGATACGGTAAATGTTGAACACATCAAACAGCATTACTATTTCAGCCACACCATGATCAACCCAACACAGGTGGTCCCCGAGGGTCCTGAAATTGATTACTGGCGCCAACATGGGCGTGATTAGCTACTTTGTTAGGTGCTTGTAAACGCCTTGCCAATTGGGCTCGGGCGCATGATCACTATAGTGAGCGATGCGCTCGAGATATATCTCAAATAGTACGGCGTGGCGCTGCTGAATAAGTTGCCGGAAAATAGCTTCGGCCTTATCCCAGTCTTGTGCTAGATACGCCTGCCTTGCGCGGCGGTAGTGCTCTTCTTCAGCGATCACATCGGTATTGCCTTCATCCGCTTCTGATAGGGGAGTGAATATCGCTATCGCCTCTTCCTTCCCCTTGGCTTGAATACGATCCACTTCGCGCCACAAGAATTGATTGGCTAACGGGCGGTAAGTCTCCTCCCCCACCAACAACTCAATGCCATAAAACTTGGTGATACTTTCGAGGCGCGAAGCCAAGTTGACCGGGTCGCCGATCACCGTATAGGCGCGGCGTATTTCCGACCCCATGTCACCCACGTTAACTACACCAGTATTGATACCCATACCAACGAAGGCCTCAGGGTAGCCTTTTTCGCGTAACTGCCCCCGTAATTGCTGCATCAAAAGCGATATCTCAAGCGCCGCCCGTACGCCATTTTCGCGGTGTTGGCTGTCTAGCAGGGGCGCCCCCCAAAAAGCCATCACCATGTCGCCGACGTACTTATCAATCGTGCCGTGATGGTCAAAGATGCACTGTGTCACCGGGGTAAACACATGGCTCAAAAACTTCTTCAATCGCGCCGCATCAAGGGTCTCTGAGATCGAGGTAAAGTCGCGAATATCCATGAAGAAAATCGTCATCTCGCGGCTTTCGCCATCGAGGTTAATACTCTTGGGATCCTGCAACATGGTGTTGACGTGCTGTGGCGGGACATACTGGTCGAAAATTTCTTTAATGCGCTGCCGACTAGCCGCCTCGGACAGAAATCCCTGCGCCATGGCGACCATCATAGTGCCTAAAATTAACAGTAACTGAGAGGCAATTGGAAGCTCCATACCCTGGTAGATCCACAGGTAGTTATTCACCCCCAGCGACAAGCCCAACGAAGCCAAACCCAGAAGCAACAAATACAGCGGACTGACGCGAGGAAAAATAAAGCTGAACAGCAGCCCAAACACGAGCAGACCGATAAAACTCGCGCCCTTTTCCCAATCCGGGCGATAGGGAATTTCCCCCATCAGCATGCCGTCGATTAGGTTGGCGTGAACCTCTACACCAGGGTAGACCTCACTGACCGGGGTTGAACGCAGATCGTAAAGGCCAGCGGCCGAGGTGCCCACCAACACAATTGCGCCTTCGATAGCGCGTCGGGCCTCTTCATCGCCGTTCATCAGTTTGGTGGCCGATACATAGGGGAAGCTAAACGGCCCCCCGCGGTAGGGCACCATCACGTTCATATTGATGTCGGTATTGACCCAGTGCTCGGCGATTTTGAGCGCCCGAACGGCTCGCAGTGAGCCGTAGGTTTCGATCTTCACGTCGGGCGGCTCGTCCACTAGCAAGTAGGCCAAGACACTCGACAGCGCCATGGAAGGGTAGAGTTGGTCGCCAAAGCGCACCATCAGGGGCGAACGGCGTACCGAGCCGTCGCTATCTGGAAAAGCGGTCACGAACCCTGAACGCGCCGCCACCTCCTGAAACATGGGCAGGTTACTGGTGTGACCCTGCTCTTGATAGGAAACAAAAGCGTTTGCCACCTCTTCACTGAGAGTGATTAACGGCTCGGGTAAAGCATTGTTTTGGTAGTTGGCGTTGCGGGTGGTGAAGTAACCCAGCACGGCATCGCCCATGCTCATGGCATCGGCCAGCTGTTGGTCACCGTCAAAATTATCGCGGTAGGAGAGCAGCTCGTTCGCCACTGGCCCATTGTTGAGTTGCCCCGCCACTGTGTCGACGATATTGGCCTGCCGCTCGGAGAACACAATATCGTAGGAAAGCACAATCGCGCCGGCATCAAAAGCACTGGTAGTAAGTCGCGCCAAGGTCTCTCGCGGCCAGGGCCAACGCCCCTCGGCTTGGATACTGGCGTCGTCGATGTCTAGCACTACTACCTTGTGCGGGCTGTCGCGCCGTTCCAGTGGCATAGCACTGAAACGAATATCGTAGTACACAAAATCCAGCCGGCGCAGCCATTCGGGGGGGTATTCGAGAATGGTCTGAACGTAGATCAAGCTGGCGCTTAACAACAGGCACAGCAGGGTAGCGACATCTTGACCGACGAAGCGCCATATCATCAACATCAGGCGAAGCAACACATGTTGCTGTCCGTTTTTGCTCACCCTTTTCACCCTGCCTTACGCTCCTGCCGGGAGTCGAACATAGACGCCGCCCCTGTAAAACTGCACCGCGCGCGGCGCCTTATTAGCATGTTCAGTATGGTAGACCAGCACTGAACCAACAAGCGGAAGATTGGGATTACCTTACTGATATTTAACGCTTAGGCTTCGCAAAAAACGCAAAGGGGATGGCCAGCGGCCCAATAAGGATGGCCATCACCACCCAGAACACCGTGTCACCGCGACGTTTTGCCACAATGTAGTGGCAAGCAAAAACGCTGATCACGGTGACAAAGAGTAATCCTACTAACGGGTGCATGAGGCGATCCTTAATACTGACCAAGTAGGTTTTCAATATAGTCGATGCCGCGCTCTGAAGAAACCCCACTGCGCAACTCCCAAGCAAGCACAATGGCCGCATAAACGGCGCGATAGACGCGAAGTTTGTGCACACTACCCAACGGCAGACCGTATGCCTGCAGCACAGTGCCATGCCGCCGATCGGGAATAGCGTGGTTTTCTACCAAGCTCGCCAAATCGAAAAATACATCACCCATGGCGGCGTATTCCCAGTCAATGAGCCAAGGTGTCTGGCGCGACTCATCTTTCGACCAAAGAATATTTTCAGGGACTAAATCGTGGTGGCACAGGGCGCGATGGGAACCGTAGGTCACGTCAGTACGCTGCATGGCCTCTCCCAAGCGTTCAAGAATGCCAGCCCAAGATGTATGGCATTGCTCAGGCAGTAAAAAGCGAATACGGGCGATATAATCGATCATGGGGTCGCCCAAATCGATACTGTGCACTTCTCGCAACAGCGGCATGAATGTAGCAAATTCAGCGGCACTGAGAGGCTGGGTTCGCACCCTGACAAACTCGGTGAGCATATACTGCTCAGTGTGCTCAAGTACTGGCAGCACCACCCCCTCGGGAAGTTGCCGCATGATGCACTTTTCTAAGGCACGATCGATACCTAATTCAGCACTCTTAACACTATTGACCCGCAGCACATACCATTGGGTGCGCTGCGACACCATAAAGCTATCGTTGGTTTTTCCTTCATTAATTTGCGACACCGGCATCAAGTGCCAGCCACGATCCGTCAAATCGCTTAGCGCGCGATTCAAGGCGACATGGTTGATGTCGTTAGTTGGCGTTTCCATTGCCAATACCCCGCACAGGCCAAAATGATATAAAGCACAAACAAGACGGCAGTAATATTTAACTCCCGCGACACATATAAATAAATCGAGGCGATATCAATAACAATCCAATACAACCAGTTTTCTAATACTTTGCGCGTCACCATGATCGTCGCCACAATACTCGCCCAGGTGGTGAAAGCATCCAAGTATGGCAAGGCTGCATCGCTATAACGTGTAAGCAAATAGCCCGACAGCAACGTCAACAGCGTAATCGCCACTAGCGCCATGAGATGTGCACGGGGTTTCCATGTCACCACAGGCGCTTGCTCAGTGCCGGTGTTCCAGTACCACCAGCCGTATACCGCCATCACCATGTAATACACCTGTAGCGCCGATTCCATCAACAGGCTGACATCCCAAAAGATGACGGTGTAAATGGCAGTGCTGACGAAGGCTGCGAACCAGCAGGCGCGCTTCTGAAAAATGGCGAGCACCAAATAGGCCAACGCCAGCACCATGGCCAGCAGCTCAAGCCAAGAACTCATCTGCAACCAGGCTAACAGATCCAAGGGGGTCTCCTACCACTCCCATTCCAGGCTGACGCCAAGCACGCGGGGTTCTCCATACTGTACGTATTGTCCCACCGCGTAACCGGTACGGGGATCGTTACCGAAACTACCAAAGCCACGGACTGCCACGTCTTTATCGCTGAGGTTGCGGCCCCACACACGGGCGGTCCAACTATTGGCGCGGTAGGCGAGCTGTGCATTCCACAACACATAGGCATCAGAGCGAGCATTGTGGCGATCCGAGAAGTAAAAGGCCTCTTTCGCCTCGGCGCTCACCACCAGTGCCCAACGGCTAGCGAAGCTGTACTCACCCTGCAGGAAGGCTTGGTATTTAGGTGCATGCGCCTGCTGGCGGCCACTCAGATCCAATCCCTGTGGGTCGGCCTGCGTGGCAGGAGCGAGATATTCGTCGAAGGTGGCGTCGAGGTAGGCAAAGCTGCCGTCAAGCGCCAGCGCGTCAGAGGCGCGCCATTGGAATTCAACCTCTAGTCCGCGGTTAACGCCACTGGCGGCGTTTTCGATGTAATCGACGAACTCAGTACTGCCGTCCTCACGCGGCAATACGAAGGCGCCCTTCACTTGCTGGTCGCTGCGCTTGGCGTGAAACAAGGCCGTTTGAGCATTGAAGCGACCATCGTTGCTGCGCCATTTGTAACCCGCTTCAATACTGTCGAGGGTCTCGGTACCAAAGTCACGTTCTGCCGCCGGTAGCGATCCATCGGTGTTGACACCACCGGGTTTATATCCGCGAGAAAGGGTCGCGAATAGCGAACTATTGGGCGCCACTTGCCAGAGGACGCCAAGCTTTCCGCCCCACAGGCTTTGATCACTACCGATAACAAGATCGGTACTGTCGATGTAATCAGCGGTCCAGCTATCGCGACGCATCCCCACGCTGACCGTCAAAGTATCACTCAGGTGTGAATCGAGCTGACCGTATAGCGCGCGGTTAAAGGTACGATAAGCGCTTGTGAAATCACCGTCTAGGTAGGTGTACTGACGGCGTAAGTCCTGGTCGCGCTCAAGGTAGTAGTAACCCAACACCCAATCGCTATGACCGTTAAACAATCGTCCATTATCGGTCGACAAGAAGCGCCAATCGGCGCTGCGGGTTTGCTGGTTACGCAGGTAGTTGTCAAACGATGAATACTCCCAACCCTCGAAATCGGTGCCCGCCGCCAACGTAGGGTAGGCCCAATCCTCGTCGTAGCCATACTCGCTGTCGCTATCGGCAATCGCCAGCGTCGCTTCAAAGGCCACCTTATCAGATAGGGTAGTGGCAGCGCGCAGGCTCGCGCCGTTAGCGTCTTGCCGATCGTGACCGGGGGCATCCGACAGGGTAGTACGGCTGTTGTCGAGGGTAAAGGCGTCGTAGCCGTTGTCGATATCGGCCTTAAATAGGCTGAGATCGAGCAGGGTGTCGTCGTCGGGCTGGTAGCGCACGCGCAGTCGACCGGTCAGTTCATCGCGGCCGTTGGTGTCGTTGCGGTCCAGTGTGTCATTGCGGTAATACCCATCACTACCTTGCTGCTGTACGGCTAATCGAGCGCCCCATTGACCCTCACTATCAAGGCCAACACCGTGGGCAAAGGCCACACCATAAGTCCCGTAGTTACCCGCCTGCAAGGCTAGCTTGCTGGGTGCGTTGGTGAGCGGTGCGACGCTCTGAAAATTGATCACCCCGGCCAAGGCATTGGCGCCAAACTGTGTGCCCTGGGGGCCACGATACACCTCCACTTGCTCCACATCGAATAGCGTCGCCATCGACCCCAAGCCGCTCATATCGACACTGTCGACCAATAGTCCTACCGAGGGATTAATGGGCTCTTTGAACTGGCTGCGCTCGCCAATACCCCGAATTTGGATATAGCGTGCACGGTTACTCCCGGCCGAAAAATTCACGTTGGGCAAGGTGTTGAGCATTTCTTCCAAGTGGCTAGCGCCGCGCTGTGCCGCTGATTCAGCGTCAAATACACTCACGCTGAGGGGGCTATTGAGTAGATCGGTGGGGCGAAAATCGCCTTTAACAAGGATCTCTTCGACACCATTATCATTAGCGTGAGCAATAGCACTGACCATAGCGATCAATACAAAGGGGAGGGTAATACGTGTGGGCACTGCGTTCATCCTATATAGCAAATGGAAACAGCACCAGCGGGTGAAATGAACGACCTATTCCTCCGCCGGTACTAACCGGATCAGGTTCAAGGGTTTGTCCGAGGACATCTCAGGCGACTGCCACCCCTTAGGTTGGACAAATTATACGCCCCTTGCGGGGCGAGGGCTAGTTATTGAGGTAGCGACTGTGGAATTGAATGTGCTCTTCAATAAAGCTGGCGATGAAATAGTAGCTGTGGTCGTAACCCGCCTGCACTCTAATCGTCATCGGATAGTTGGCTTCAATCGCCACCGCTTGCAGCAACTCCGTCTTCAACTGTTCCACCAAGAAACCGTCAGCACCGCCCTGATCGACCAATACAGGCAGGCGCTCGGTAGACTGCTTCACCAGTTCACAGCTATCGTATTGCGCCCAAGTTGAACGATCATCACCCAAGTAATGACCCAAGGCTTTTTGACCCCAGGGGCAGTTGATTGGGCTACAGATAGGCGAAAACGCCGACACCGAGCGATACTGCTGCGGATTTTTCAAGGCGATGGTCAGCGCGCCGTGGCCACCCATTGAGTGACCCATAATAGATGCTCGGTCGGTATCAATCGGCAAGTCCGCCAGTTGCGCTGGCAATTCACGGGTGACGTAGTCATACATGTGATAGTGCTGTGACCACGGCGCCTGCGTGGCGTTGACATAGAAGCCCGCGCCCAAGCCAAAATCATAGGCCTTATCTGCGTCGTCGGGCACATCGTCGCCGCGTGGACTAGTGTCCGGCGCTACGATAGCCACACCATACTTTTCTGCGAACTGCTGCGCCCCTGCCTTAGTGACAAAGTTCTCATCGGTACAGGTCAAGCCAGACAGCCAATAGATAACTGGCACCTGGCGTTGGGACGCAATAGAGGGCAAATAAACGGCAAAAACCATATCGCAGTTCAATACCGCCGAGCGATGTTGAATGCGCAACTGCTGGCCACCGAAACAACGCACGTTACTGAGCTGCTCGATAGCCATTAGTATTCCACCACGGCGCGGATACTGTCACCACTGTGCATGAGGTCAAAGGCCTTATTGATGTCTTCTAGCTTCAGCTTGTGGGTGATCATGGGGTCGATCTCGATCTTACCATCCATGTACCAGTCGACAAACTTGGGCACGTCGGTACGGCCCTTGGCGCCACCGAAGGCAGTGCCTTTCCAGACGCGACCGGTGACTAATTGGAAGGGGCGAGTATTGATTTCAGCGCCGGCGGGAGCCACACCGATAATGACCGACACACCCCAACCACGGTGCGAACATTCTAGCGCATCGCGCATCACCTTTACGTTACCTGTGGCGTCGAATGAGTAGTCGACGCCGCCGAACTGATCTTGCTCGGTCTTGGTTAATGCAATGATGGCTTCAGTCACGGTACCGTCAATTTTTGAGGGGTTAACGAAGTGAGTCATGCCGAATTTCTGCGCCATTTCCGCCTTGCTGTCGTTCAAATCGACGCCGATGATCTTGTCGCAACCCGCCATACGCAGACCCTGAATAACGTTCAAGCCAATACCGCCTAGACCAAACACGGCCGCAGTAGAACCGATTTCGACACCGGCAGTATTGATCACAGCACCGATACCCGTCGTCACGCCACAACCGATGTAGCAAATTTTGTCGAAGGGTGCATCGTCACGTACTTTAGCCAAGGCGATCTCGGGCATCACTGTGTGGTTGGCGAATGTCGAGCAGCCCATATAGTGGTAGATAGGGGTGCCATCCAACATTGAGAAACGGGTGGTACCATCGGGCATTAGGCCCTGACCCTGGGTACCACGAATGGCCGTACAAAGGTTGGTTTTGCCGCTCAAGCAGGCGTGGCACTGGCGACATTCGGGGGTATAAAGGGGGATGACGTGATCACCGGGCTTTAGCGTCGTGACACCCTCACCAACTTCAACCACCACTCCAGCGCCTTCGTGGCCCAAGATACTGGGAAAAATACCCTCTGGATCATCGCCCGAACGGGTAAATTCATCGGTGTGACACACACCAGTCGCCTTGATCTCAATAAGGACTTCACCGGCTTTCGGACCGTCCAGATTGACGTCCATAATTTCGAGGGGTTTGCCGGGGGCAAGCGCAACAGCTGCACGAGTTTTCATGGGTTTATCCTTTCCGCTGTATTTATGATGGCAGAGACATTATCAATTAAACGCACAGAATAGGCGTAGTTAAGCGACTAATTCAAGCGCCTTGGCGACATTGTGACAAACACTGCAAGAAAATGCCGGCGCCAGAACAGCGCCGGTATGTGAAAGTTACGCGTGGTATTTGGCGCTCAGCTCGTGCACCGACTCAATGAAAACACCGGCATGCTCGGGCTTCACATCGGGGGTGATGCCGTGACCCAGGTTAAACACGTGGCCGTTGCCGTCACCAAAACTCTGGAGAATACGGCCCACTTCGGCGCGGATGGCGGCAGGCGAGGCATACAGCATGGTGGGGTCCATATTGCCCTGTAGAGCAATCTGGCTGCCCACACGCTGGCGCGCGTTGCCAATATCGGTGGTCCAATCCAGACCCGCCGCATCGCAACCGGTCGCTGCAATCGCTTCCAGCCACTGACCGCCGTTTTTGGTAAAAAGGATCACAGGGATCTTGTGACCCTCGTGCTCACGGATCAAGCCATTAACAATTTTTTCCATGTAGGCCAATGAAAACTCTTGATAGGCCGCGTGACTCAATGCACCGCCCCATGTATCAAAAATTTGCACCGCTTGAGCACCGGCGCGAATCTGTGCGTTCAAATAATCGATGACGCTGTCAGCTAGCTTGTCGAGCAGCATATGCATCACTTCAGGTGTGTCGAACGCCATCGCTTTAGCACGGCGGAAGTCTTTGCTAGAACCGCCCTCAACCATGTAGGTCGCCAATGTCCAGGGACTGCCAGAAAATCCGATCAAGGGGACGCGACCGTTTAATTCGCGGCGAATCATCGTAACGGCGTCGGTCACGTAGGTCAGGTCTTTGGCGGTATTGACCACCTGCAGCGCTTCCACCTCAGCAGCGGAGCGTACGGGCTTGTGGAAGCGTGGACCTTCGCCCGTCTCAAAGTACAGGCCGAGCCCCATCGCATCAGGAATGGTCAGGATGTCTGAAAATAAAATCGCCGCGTCCAGCGGGAAGCGCTCCAGTGGCTGTAGAGTCACCTCACACGCCAACTCAGTATTCATGCACAGAGACATGAAATCGCCGGCTACCGCGCGGGTAGCACGATACTCAGGCAGATAGCGACCCGCTTGGCGCATCATCCACACGGGAGTCACATCTACCGACTCGCGGTTCAATGCGCGCAGAAATCGGTCATTCTTTAGGGCGGGAAAATCGCTCATTACTTATCCTTAAAAGAAAAGAGGTGGCAAGCCACCTCTTGGTTTCGACGCTGGTTATACGTCGAGATAGTCCAACATGCCTTCTGCGGCCTGGCGACCTTCCCAGATGGCGGTCACTACCAGATCAGAACCGCGCACCATGTCACCACCGGCGAACACTTTTGGGTTGGTGGTCTGGAATTTGAACTCTTGTTCTTCTGGGGCTATCACGCCGTCCCAGCTATTGGTTTCTACGCCGATATCGGCGAACCAAGGCGCAGGACTCGGGCGGAAACCAAAGGCAATCAACACCACGTCGGCAGGGATGACTTGCTCGCTGCCCTCAATCACTTCGGGGCGGCGACGACCATTTTCATCGGGCTCACCCAAACGGGTTTCAACGACTTTAACACCTTCCACTTTACCTTCGCCTACGATAGCGACAGGCTGGCGGTTGAACAGGAACTGTACGCCCTCTTCTTTGGCGTTGGCCACTTCGCGCACCGAACCAGGCATGTTGGCTTCATCGCGGCGGTAGGCACAGGTCACTTGCGCCGCGCCTTGGCGGATTGACGTGCGGTTGCAGTCCATCGCGGTGTCACCACCACCGAGTACTACCACGCGTTGACCTTTCACGCTGACGAAGTCTGCGGCGTCTTTTTCCCAACCCATGTTGCGATTGACGTTGGCAACTAAGAAGGGCAGTGCATCGTGAACGCCGGGCAAGTCTTCGCCTGGGAAACCACCTTTCATGGAATTATAAGTACCGGTGCCCATGAACACGGCATCGTATCCCTCTACGAGTTCTTGGATAGTGATGTCGCTGCCCACGTTGGTATTGAGGCGGAATTGGATTCCCATGCCTTCAAATACTTCGCGGCGACGCTGCATAACGCTCTTTTCAAGCTTGAATTCGGGGATACCGAAGGTCAACAGTCCACCAATTTCGGGGTAGCGGTCAAACACCGTGACTTCTACGCCTGAACGTGCCAAGACATCGGCACAGCCCAGACCCGCAGGACCCGCACCGATAACCGCCACACGCTTACCACAGGGCACGACTTTTGACATATCGGGACGCCAGCCCATGCTCAGGGCGGTGTCGGTGATATATTTTTCGGCTGAGCCGATGGTAACGGCACCAAAGCCATCGTTAAGGGTACAGGCACCCTCGCACAAACGGTCTTGAGGACACACGCGACCACATACTTCGGGCAGCGAATTGGTTTGATGGCTTAATTCAGCTGCCTCAAAAATATTGCCTTCAGAAATCAGCTTCAACCAGTCGGGGATGAAGTTGTGTACCGGGCATTTCCACTCACAGTAGGGGTTACCACAGGCCAAGCAGCGGTGTGCTTGACCGGCCACTTCTTCCTTCTGGAAGGGCTCGTAAATCTCAACGAACTGGTGCTTACGAACATCGATCGCTTTCTTGGAAGGATCGGTACGTCCCACTTCGATAAATTGGAAGTTGTTATCTAAACGCTCAGCCATAATATTCTCTCTCTACACCCGGCAGACAATTAAGCGGCACTGCGCTTGAAGTTGTGCAGCAAGCTTTCCAAGCTGGCGGCTTTAGGCTTAACCAACCAGAACTTGCGTATGTAATCCTCAAACTCATCCAGGATAGTTTGACCCCAGGCGCTACCCGTCTCAGCGACAAATTCTTGAATGACACTGCGCAAGTGGTTGCGGTGTGCCTCGTAAGACTCTTGGGTAATGCGTGAAATTTCCACCAACTCGTTGTTGTACTTCTCTGAGAAGGTGCGATCTAAGTCCAGCACGTAGGCGAAACCACCGGTCATACCTGCACCGAAGTTATAACCCGTTTTACCAAGCACGGTCACCAGACCACCGGTCATGTATTCACAACAGTGATCGCCAGCGCCTTCAACGACGGCGTGAACGCCCGAGTTACGTACCGCAAAACGCTCACCGGCGCTACCTGCAGCGAACAATTTACCGCCGGTACCACCGTACAGACAGGTGTTGCCGATAATGGCGGTCTCTTGGCTGGCAAAGGTGCTGCCCTTGGGCGGGTAAATCACTAGCTTGCCGCCGGCCATGCCTTTACCGACGTAGTCGTTGGCATCGCCTTCGAGGTACATGCTCAGACCACCGGCGTTCCACACACCGAAGCTCTGCCCTGCCGTACCATTAAGCATCAAGTTAACGGGGACATCGGCCATACCTTGGTTACCATAGCGCTTGGCAATCTCACCGCTCAAACGGGCACCGATCGAGCGGTCACAGTTGGTGACGGTAAATTCAAACGTGCCGCCAGCTTTGGCTTCGATGCTTGCCAAAGTGGTTTCCACCATGCGCTCAGCCAGTAAGCCCTTGTCGAAGGGTTCGTTGCGCTCAGCCTCGCAGAAACGTGGCAGACGAGGATCCGCACCGCCATCTGACAAGATAGGGCTCAGATCCAATTTAGCATGCTTGTCGGTAGTACCTTCAATCACTTGCAACAAGTCGGTGCGACCGATCAGCTCTTCCAGTGAGCGAACGCCTAATTGGGCCAACAACTCGCGTACTTCTTGTGCCACGAACAGGAAGAAGTGCTTCACCATTTCCACGGTGCCGATGTAGTGGTCATCGCGCAGGCGTTTATCCTGAGTTGCCACACCGGTAGCACAGTTGTTCAAGTGGCAGATACGCAGGAATTTGCAGCCCAGCGATACCATTGGCGCGGTACCAAAGCCAAAGCTTTCAGCACCCAAAATAGCCGCTTTAATGACATCTAGGCCGGTTTTCAGACCACCGTCTGCCTGTACGCGCACTTTGCCACGCAGGTGGTTGATGCGCAGCGCTTGTTGCGCTTCACTCAAGCCCAACTCCCACGGAGAACCCGCGTTGCGAATTGAGGTCAACGGACTTGCCGCAGTACCACCGTCGTAACCAGAAATGGTGATCAGGTCGGCGTAGGCTTTGGCTACACCGGCAGCAATGGTGCCGACACCGGGTTCAGATACTAGTTTTACCGATACCAGCGCACTGGGGTTGACCTGTTTCAGATCGAAAATCAACTGCGCCAAATCTTCGATCGAGTAGATATCGTGGTGGGGCGGAGGTGAAATCAGGGTCACGCCAGGCACCGAGTAACGCAGGCGCGCAATCAAATCGTTCACCTTGCCGCCAGGCAACTGACCACCTTCACCAGGCTTAGCGCCTTGGGCTACTTTAATCTGCAATACTTCAGCGTTGACTAAGTAGTGCGGTGTCACACCGAAACGACCAGACGCCACCTGCTTGATTTTGGAGACGCGATTAGTGCCGTAGCGCGCGGGGTCTTCACCGCCCTCACCTGAGTTAGAGCGACCGCCCAAGCTGTTCATCGCCTCGGCCAACGCTTCGTGCGCTTCAGGAGACAAGGCTCCCAGTGACATACCCGCCGAATCGAAGCGCAGCAGGATATTTTGCAGCGGCTCAACCTCGTCGACATTGATCGGGGTAACATCGCTACGCAGCGCCATCAAGTCACGCAGGGTGGCGATGGGACGCGTGTTCACCAGTTCGGCATAGCGACGGTAGGCGTCAGGGTTGCCAGTCTGCACCGCTTCTTGCAGTGTACTCACTACGTCGGGGTTAAAGGCGTGGTATTCGCTGCCATGGACGTACTTCAGCAAACCGCCCTGCTCAACCGCTTTGCGCGAGGTAAAGGCCAGTTTGGCGAGTTTCTTTTGGTCGGCTTCGAGCTCGGGGAAGCCCGCACCTTGAATGCGCGCGGCCACACCTTTGAAACATAGGTTAGCCACGTTGCTGTCGATACCCACCGCTTCAAACAGCTGGGCGCCGCGGTAAGAGCTGATGGTTGAAATACCCATCTTCGACATGATCTTCAACAGACCCTTGTTGATGCCTTTGCGATAGTTTTTGTGCGATTTGTCGGGGTCACCCAACAATTCGCCTTTGGCAATCAAGTCGCTCAGCACCGAGTATGACAGGTAGGGGTAAACGCAGCTGGCGCCAAAACCGATCAGCGTCGCGATGTGGTGTGAATCGCGCGCGGTGGCGGTTTCAACCACAATATTAGAATCAGTCCGCAGGCCAGCGCCAATCAAACGGTGGTGCACAGCACCGGTCGCCAACAGAGCATGCACAGGCAGCATGCCTTTGCTGATATCGCGGTCAGTCAGTACCACAAATACGGCACCGGCGCGCACGGCCGCTTCGGCCGCGTCAGCGATATCGCGCACCGCTTGCTCGAGGTTTTTGTCCTCGGGGTTGTATTGCAGACTGATGGGCAGAGCGGGATAGCCACGCTTTTCCAGGTTCATGAGCGCTTGGAACTTACTGTCAGACAACACGGGCGATGACAATACCACGCGGTTGGCGTGCTCTGCCGTTTCCTCGTAGACGTTCAGCTCGGGGCCCATGCAGGTTTCCAGCGACATCACGATCGCTTCACGCAGTGGATCGATAGGAGGGTTGGTTACCTGGGCGAACTTCTGACGGAAGTAGTCGTACAGCGAGCGTTGCTGGCGTGACAGTACCGCCATAGGCGTATCATCACCCATCGAGCCGACAGCTTCTTGGCCTGTTTCACCCAAGGGACGCAGCACCTGTTCCGCTTCTTCGAAAGACACCTTGAACATTTTCATGTAGGCGTTGAGGTCGTCACCGGTAATTTGGTTAACGGGCTCGTCGCTGTCCAAGTGGCCTTCGATAACCACAGTATTCTGACGCAACCATTTGCGGTAGGGCTTAGAAGACTTGAGGCGTTGATCGATATCATCGGTCAGCAACAGCTCACCGGTTTGGGTGTCCACGACCAACATCTGGCCGGGGCCGATACGCCCTTTGCTAACAACGTCTTCGGGGGTGTAGTTATACACACCGATTTCAGAGGCCAGCGTAATAAAACCGTCTTTAGTAATGACATATCGTGCGGGACGCAAGCCATTGCGATCGAGCATACAAACGGCGTGGCGGCCTTCGGTCAACACCAAGCCAGCTGGGCCATCCCAGGGCTCAAGGTGCATCGAGTTGTACTCGTAGAATGCGCGCAGGTCAGAGTCCATCGACTCAATGTTTTGCCAGGCAGGTGGGATCATCATGCGCAGGGCGCGGAACAGATCCATACCACCGGTCAACAGCACATCCAACATATTGTCCATGCTTGATGAGTCAGAGCCGGTGCGGTTAACCAAGGGCATCAATTCTTTGATGTTGGGCAGTTTTTCACACACGAACTTACTTGAACGCGCGTCGGCCCAATTGCGGTTACCATCAATGGTATTAATTTCGCCGTTGTGCGCCAACAAACGGAAGGGCTGAGCCAACGGCCAGCGTGGGCTGGTGTTGGTTGAGAAACGCTGGTGGAATACGCAGATAGCCGTTTCCATGCGCTCGTCAGCCAGATCTAAATAGAAGCGTGGCAAATCAACCGGCATGACCAAGCCTTTGTAAGACAAGACACGCTCAGACAAGCTACAGATATAAAAGTCAGGGTCGCTCTCGAGCGCTTTTTCGGTCAGTCGACGTACCACAAACAACTTGGCCGACAAGTCTGCTGGATCTACGCCGGGCGCATCGATAAAGAATTGTTCGATATCGGGCAGAGTTTCTAGCGCGATCTCACCACAGACACTGGGATCGACCGGCACTTTGCGCCAGCCAATAGCGACCAAGCCTTGTGCTTCGACTTGTTTCTTGAATTCAGCACGCGCTTTGGCGGCCATATCGGCATCTTTATTAAGAAAGATCTGACCTACAGCGAAGTGATCGCCCATGGTGTGACCCAGATCGGCTTCGGCGATACTACGCAGGAAGCTCTGAGGGCTTTGGATCAGCAGACCACAGCCGTCACCAGTTTTACCGTCAGCGGCAATACCACCTCGGTGTGTCATGCATGTTAGAGCCTCGATCGCTGTGCTCAACAAGCGGTGACTTGGCTCGCCCTGCATGTGTGCAATCAAGCCAAATCCACAGTTATCTTTAAACTCACCAGCGGTATACAGTCCTGCGCTCATAGACAATTCCGTAAAAAATGAAATAAAACAATATGTTAGCCATTTCCGAGTGGCGCAAAGCGTCTAACACAAGAAAAAGGGGATCGACATTTTACACATGAGGCCTTGTTCAAACAAATTTTCGGCTTCAAAAATATTGAGATTTGCCCATAAATCGTACAAATCTTACGAAAGGTTTAACTAGACTATAAATCTTTCAATAACTTAGCGAATATCCGCACGCATACGAATCCATGGCTCACCGGGCTTTAAATCCGCGGGAATACGTGCCAATTCACGCTGTGCCGCCGCTTTATCGGGATAAGCGCCGAACAAAAGCACGAACCAAGGCCGCCCATTGCGTTCGGTTTGAATAATATCGAGGGGTTGATCGAGGTGTCTGTTGAGAATGCTCTGCAATCTCGCTCGCTCATACACCCCCATCAATTGGATTGTGACGGGAAGAATCGTGGTGGGCTCAGGCGACGTCAGCAAATTCTCAGCCTCTATGGCAGGCTCTGGCAATGCAACCATTAATACTTCAGACGTCTCGCCAAGCGGCTCCTCAGCGTCTACATTTTCTACCTCGTCAGCGGTGACTAGGTATGGGCTGTCTTCCACCACCAACACCTCGGGTTGAATAGCAGGGACCTCCACCACGAAGGACTCGACACTCGGTGACTCTTCTTCTCCAACCAGCACAAAATAGATGCCCCCAGTGAGTATCATACTCAACGCCATCACCGCCACGACAGTACTACTCAGTCTGGTCTTGGGGGCGACAGGTTGATGATATTGGGCGATTAATTGCTGCAGCGCATCTTCCAGCTGGGCAATATTCCCTTTGGCGCTTGCAATCAGATTATCGAGCGTCTTCACCGACAACAATTGGTGCATTTCCAAGCCACTTGGGGCTAATCGCTCGTTAAGGTGATGGATAATTTTGTGTGGGTGCAGCGGCTGAAGTAAAAGTTGCGGCATAGCATCGGCCACATCAAAACCGTCCAGACAGTCTCGATAGTAGCTATCCGTTACTAGCACCATTTTTAACTGGCTGTGTGGCAACTGGGACAATTGCCAAAAGAAGCGCTGACTGCTGTCGCGCAGCGCATCAAAATGATCCAAGTAAAGCAACACATAGCGACCCAAATCGGTTTCAAGCTCGGCGTGCTGTAAAAGCTTCTCGGCAGCTTCACGGCGCGTTTTGATTGGGCCACCACTCAGGCTCAAGGCATCTAGGATATAACTAAGAATATCGTCTGCGGAGGTCAGCACCTTGCAATCGATGTAAAGCGAAACCACATCGTCGGGCAGCATGTCTTGGGCTTTTTTAACCAGTGCAGACTTGCCGACACCGGGATCGCCACAAAGTAATACCGTGCCGGAATACTTCCAGTGATGATCCATCTGCTGCATAGTATCGCTACGATGTGCATCCAGATAAAAACTGTCTTTTGAGGTCGTTAATAAGCTTTCCACTGACTGCAATACATCTCCAGTAAATGCGGCCTTGCGCGCTTCCATGCTCACCTCACTCGTGACAAAAGGACCCCAGCGTTGCTTCCAGTGCAGCGGGCGGGAAGTCGTTGCCGACATAGGCCTCGCCAAGGCGCTTTAACAGCACCAAGCGCAATGATCCGTCAAGCACTTTCTTGTCTACCGCCATAAGGGACATATACGTTTCTTGCGACATCCCCTTCGGACTGAGGCTTGGCAAGCCACAACTTACGATTAAGTCGCGAGTGCGCTTACAATCTTGCTCACTTACCGCGCCCATACGCTGCGAAAGATCCATCGCCATCAACATACCGACTGCTACGGCTTCGCCGTGCAAGTAACTGGTGTAATTAGTTGCCGTTTCAATGGCGTGCCCGAAGGTATGACCCAAATTAAGGATAGCCCTAATTCCACTTTCGCGCTCATCTTGTGCCACAACGTCTGCCTTGGTCTGACAGGATTGAGCAATCGCGTATTGAAGGGCCGCTTCGTCTCGAGCCATAAGCGCATCGGCATTGGCCTCCAGCCAGTCAAAGAAAGCGACATCGGCAATCAAACCGTACTTGATCACTTCGGCCATCCCCGCCGCGAATTCACGATCGGGCAAACTACGCAAAGTATTGGTATCAATGAGCACACTCTGCGGCTGATAAAAAGCGCCTATCATGTTCTTGCCCATGGCGTGATTGACACCAGTCTTACCCCCCACGGATGAATCTACTTGGGAGAGTAAGGTGGTGGGAATTTGCACGAAATCTACACCGCGCTGATAACACGCCGCTGCAAAGCCCGTCATATCGCCGACAACACCGCCGCCCAAAGCAACAAGCGTCACCGTGCGGTTAAAACGCTTTTCCAATAAGGCATCGAATACTAGATTAAGCGTGCTCAAGGTCTTAAATTTTTCGCCGTCGGGCAATATCACATGCGCGACAGTTTTACCCGCCAGTGCTTGGGTTACTTGCTGCAAATAGAGTGGCGCAATCGTTTCATTGGTTACCACCATCACTTGCTGGCCACGAATGTGCTGCTGTAAAAGTTCAGTATTGGACATCACCGAGGGGCCAATGTAGATGGGATAAGATCGATCGCCCAATTCGACGTGAAGTTGTTTCATAGCGCTCTCAAGGCTAGTTGACTGATGTATTGATTGATTTGTTCGCCGATGTCGCGCGCCACAATATTAGGTGGACGATTGTCGGTAGTAACAATAATGTCGGCCACCTCTCGGTAGAGCGGGTCGCGTACAGCAAATAGATCCTGCAGTACCTGGCGGGGGTTGTCGTTTTGCAGCAATGGTCGGTTACGGTCGCGAGATGTGCGCTCCACTTGCTGATCGACTGTCGCGTACAAGTAAACTACGACACCGCGCTCACTCAATAGCTGACGATTTATTTCACGGGTAACAGCGCCACCGCCAGTGGCGAGCAAAACACCTTCACCCAGGCTCAACTCGTCGATTGCTCGCGTCTCCCGCTCACGAAAACCCGCCTCACCCTCAACATCAAAAATCCATGGAATATTAGCACCGGTGACTTCTTCAATGTATTTATCAGCGTCGACAAAATCCAATTGCATGCGATCGGATAGCAATCGGCCAATGGTGGTTTTCCCCGCACCCATGGGGCCAACAAGGAAAATGTTCGTGGTGTTTTTCATGGTCGCTCTCAAAGCGCGTCCTCGTGACGCCGGGGCATTATATCCCCTAAGCGCCCCAGGGTGAAATTTACCCATTAACATTAAAAAAGCGCGAACAATGCCGCGCTTTCAAACTTGCTGAATGATGACGACATAGACGCGTTAACGCAGTGCATCCGCCAGAATACTAGGCGTGATGAAGATAAGCGTTTCTGTCTTAGATGTTGTCTGTGTCTTGCGCTTAAATAAATTACCAAGCACAGGAATATCACCCAGCAATGGCGTTTTCGTGGTCGAATTGATGTCCTCTGTCTGGAACACGCCACCCAACACGATGGTTTCACCGTTATCCACCAACACTTGGGTTTCCAACTGGGTGGTATCGATCAGTGGCTGGTCATTACTTGCAAGGCCCGACAACGCATCTTGGGTAATGATCAAATCCATGATGATGCGGTTGTCAGGTGTGATCTTGGGGGTCACCTGTAATTTCAATACCGCCTCTTCCAAAGTGATTGTCGCCTGCTGATTACCTGCCCCCTCTGAGGAGCCTGTTTGGCGGGTTTGATAGGGGATTTTAACACCCGAGCTAATCATTGCCTCTTGCTTGTCACCCGTGATCACCTTGGGCTGCGATACCACCTCACCGTAACCACCCGACTCAAGAGCTGATAATTCAAGGTTTAATAACATGCCGGCATCGGCATAACCGATGCTGAATTTACTGGTGCCGGAATCCGCAATGCCAAGATCCACCGCCAATGCATTAGGGTAATCCGCGACAAGACCGCCCCCTGAATTGAAGCTATCGCGAAGATTCGTGACAGAGTCCAAGCCACCACCAGATATCAAACGGCCGTTATCCGCCGTACCAACACCCCCCCATTGCACGCCAAGTTTTTCTGAGAAATCCGAGCTTGCTTTGACGATACGGGCTTCGATCATTACTTGTCGGATAGGCACGTCGAGTAATTCGATTAAACCACGGATTTCATCAAGTTTGGCTGCGGTTTCAGTCACTAACAACGCATTGGTGCGCTCATCAACATGAATTGAACCACGCTCAGAAAGCAGGCTCTGGTAGTCTTCATCTGAATCAGTATTGCGGCGACGTGAAGTCTGGCTTTGCTGCTCACCCGTCCCCATAAACATGTCGTACAACTCTTTGGCGTCTGCATATCGAATCTTGATGAACTCTGTCTGCATTGGAGCAAGTTCTTCGCGCTGTTTATTGTGCTCCACTTCTTTGCGTTCACGCTCGGCGATTTCATCGGCAGGGCCGACCATCAAGACATTGCCATCGACGCGCTTATCCAAGCCCTTGGTTTTCAACACCAGGTCGAGTGCTTGATCCCACGGTACATTTTGCAGTCGCAGGGTAATATTGCCCGCCACGGTATCACTGGCCACCAAGTTCAGGTCGGTAAAGTCTGCGATCAACTGCAATACCGAACGCACAGGGATGTCTTGAAAGTTTAGCGACAAGCTATCGCCCGCATAGGCAAACTCTTTGCGTTTTTCAGCCAACTCCTCTTCGCTCAAGGGTTTGACACTGATAACGTACTGCTCGTCAGCTTGGTAGGCCAAGTAGTCAAACTGCCCCTCGGCCTGCATATTAATGGACACAGCGTTGGGGGCCTGCACGACTTCAAAGCCACTGATGGGGGTGGCGAAATCGACCACATCGTATTTGCGCTGCAGTCTCTCTGGCACGTTCAAATCGAGGAAATCGACTTTTAAGCTAGAACCTTCAACGCGAACATCCACATCGATGCGCTGCTCGCTCAGATCGATAATCAACATACCTTCGCCTGCTGGACCGCGTTTGAAGTCGAGACTATGAATAGAGCCCACAGCGTTGGCGTTAGCTACCGCGCCACTGCGTTTTAGCGATGAACTCAACACGCCCTCAGTTGGGCGAGTCACGAAGTCTCCTGCACCCGCTTGTCCAAGCTCAATAAACAACGAGTTACCTCGCACATTAGTACTGTAGGGCGACATGGTTTTTAGATTAACAATGGCGCGAGTGCGATCGCCGGCCTCCAATACCATCAAGCTCTCAGCGTTGGCCATAGCAAGGCTGTGCTTTTTCTGCTCCAGGCGACTGATGACACCTTCCATATCCACCACCAAGCGAGCCGGCTGGGTAATGGTATAGGTCTTCGGACTCGGCGGGGCGCCGTCAAAGTCGAGCCGAATCTCCAGGGCACCATTCGCTTTATTGGCAAATTCCACGTTGGTGACCGCCACTTCCGCCCAAGCCGCACCGGAAAGTGCAGCGCACAGACATATCGCCGCCCAGCGTGCTGCACTAATCAAAGTGTGCGTGAATCCATTTTCCATAACGTTCTCCGACTCGCTTAATTCTCAAGCACTTTCAAATTTAAGGTTTTAGGACGCTCTAACCAACCACCCAAACCATCGGGGACAATTTCAATTAACGAGATAAAAGTGTCACCCAATTCAATCACGTTACCGTGGTTTCGACCCATGTAATTATTGATCGCCACACGGTGAACATTAGTTTCAGTGTCACGCACTAACGCCCAGAAACCCTTGCTGTTGGACAACGTTCCGACCATCGACAAGTTATCTAGATCAAAGCCTTCCAAAAACTCTTTTGGCCGAGAAAAATCAGGCTTGATCGTCGAGTCACCACGGCGCTTTTGTAACGCCAAAATATCAACCGGCTTTTCAAACGGAGGGCGCAGCGCCTGAGCTGAATACGTAAACGCATGATAGGGTTTAAAGATAGGAATAGGGGGCACCTTACCCATGGGTTTAGCCTTGGTTTCGTCAACAAACAGCTGCAGATCTTCGTTGCCACCACTACAGGCGGTTAATGCGGCTAAGGCCAACAACGCGATCCATCGTGTCATAGGAGTCATTATTCATCCTCCTTATAGCGATAGGTCTTGGCTAGGATATCGAGCGTCAAACCAGTCACCGTTTTACCATCGGGCCTAATAGTAAAATCGTGTAGGGTCACGATGCGCGGTAACGCCGCCACGCCGCTGACGAAACTTCCCATATCGTGGTAATTGCCTTGGGTATTGATAGAAATAGGCAGCTCGATATAGAACTCTTTGCGCTGCTCAGCCAGCAACTTAATGCTATTGAAGTTGAGGCGAGAGTTTTCTCCGCGGTTGCTAATATCTTCCAAAAGACCAGGCACTTCGGTGTCGGTGGGCAGCTGGCCCAACAACTTGCCAAACGACTGCTCCATCTCGGCAAGTTGGGCTTTTAACATCGGCAAATTGGCTGCCTTGAACGCTTTGGCTTCAAATTGCTGACGCAATTCCTGCTCACGGCGCTGTTCATTTTCCAACTGTTTCATCATGTCTTCGACAAATAACTTATAGCCGCCAAAGAGTGTACAAAGCGCCAGGAATACCGCCGCGACCACCTTGGCAGGGGTAGGCCAAGATCCGGGGTTTTCCATATCTAAGGAGTTGAAGTCGAACTCTTGCAGGGCTTGCCACTGGGCTTTGAGATTTGAAGTATCCATTACTCATCGCCCTCCACGCTATCATTGGGATTGGCCAACTTTACGGTCATAACGAAGTTGTTAGCATTTTCACCCTCAGCGGGATTCGCCGTGACTGACGTCAACAGAGGGCCTGAAAACCAATCTGAAGCCTCAAAGGCCCGCATCAAGCTCGACACGCGGTTATTAGACTCAGCTGTGCCGTCTAAACTGATAGTTTTATTGGCTTCGGTGTATTTTACCGTGCGATAGTAAACACCGTCTGGCAGAGTGCGAACCAACTCATCAAACAAGCGCACTATCACGGGGCGGTTACCCTGCAATTCTTGAATGACACGCATGCGCTCTAACAACTGGTCGCGCTTGTTCTCCAGTTCTTGAATTTCACGAATCTGGGCATCCAGTAGGGAGATCTGCTGATTGAGAAAATTATTGCGGCCGCGCTGACCATCGATTGCCATGCTGTAGGCCTGCATCACCAAAACGACCACCAATACAGTGACGCCAGCGGCAACACCCAACATAGTAAAGAACTCTTTTTTGAGCTCTTCACGGCGCTCTTCACGCCAGGGTAATAGGTTAATGTTGGCCATCATCGAAACTCCTCAAGGCCAGACCGCAAGCAATCATTAATGCAGGGGCATCCTTAGCAAGTGCTTCAGTATCGACCTTACCGCTCACGCTCATTTGAGCGAAAGGGTTGGCGACGATGGTGGGGGTGTCGAGCTTTTGCGCTACGATATCGACCAGGCCTTCCATCGCCGAGACACCGCCGGCCAATACCACCAAACTCACGTCGTTGTATTGGCTAGACGAGAAAAAGAATTGCAGTGCGCGGATTAGCTGCTGCACCACCGCATCAATGAAGGGCTCCAATACTTCAGATTGGTAGTCATCCGGTAGGCCGCCTTGCTTCTTGGCAAGACCCGCTTCTTCTTGGGAAAGTCCATAGCGGCGCTGAACCTCGTCGGTCAGTTGGCGACCGCCAAAAAGCTGTTCGCGGGTATACACTGATTGACCATCCACCAACACGCTGAGCGTTGTCATGGCGGCACCGATATCAAATACCGCAACGGTGTTATCTTTGCCAGTAAGGTCGACATGATCAGCAACAATACCGTAAGCGCGTTCAATAGCGTGGGCTTCAATGTCAATAACCTTGGCGGTGAGCCCAGCTTGCTCGAGAGCATCAACCCGCATATCGACTGTTTCACGACGGCAAGCCACGAGTAAAACTTCGTTCATATCGGCGTGATCTTGCGAGGGCCCTTGCACCGTAAAATCGATTGCCACCTCGTCGAGGGGGTAGGGAATATACTGATCCGCCTCCAGATTAATCTGAGCTTCCATGGCGTCGTCGTCGAGCTCGGCGTCCATCTCAATCACTTTGGTAATGACTGAAGAACCCGTCACAGCGGCCGCGGACGATGTCAGCTTCGTTTTTGATCGAAGTAGCGCCGACTGAATGGCATTAGCTACCGCGTCGCTGTCGACGATGTTTTTTTCCACCACAGCATTCGCGGGTAGCGGCACTACCGCATAACTTTCCACCTTGTAAGCTCCATCGCTTCGACTTAACTCCAACATCTTAATCGTTGTAGAGCTAATGTCGACGCCGAGAACCGCAGGCTTTTTCTTTTTCAGAAATCCCAACACTGATGTCGATCCCGTCCGTGAAAATGTTTCCCCACTAGTCTTCTCTAAGGTAGAACGAGCAATAGTATTTAAGCACACCGTAAATAGTGGCTATAATGGCACTGCCAAAAGCCCAGAGAAAACCGTACAAATACAATATAGACTATATGAAAACATTACGCGTTATCGCTTTAAAATTAGTTTGGTTTTTTCTTTTTTCAGTTGCGTCGGCGGCCATGATAGGCGCCGCGGCCTACCTAAGTTTGAGCCCAGCACTGCCCGATGTTAAAACGTTTCGGGACTACAAACTGCAAACACCGCTGCGCATTTACAGTGAAGACGGCTTACTGATTGGCGAATTCGGCGAGAAAAAGCGCACACCACTGCACTACGAAGACATTCCACAAGGATTTATTAAAGCCCTGTTGGCCGCTGAAGATGACCGTTTCTTTGAGCACCGCGGCATCAATATGAAAGGCCTCGCCCGCGCAGTTATCGACATCGTCACCACCGGTGAAAAGGGCTCCGGTGGCTCAACCATTACCATGCAAGTGGCGCGCGCGGTGTTCCTCACCAAAGAACGTGTGTTCATTCGCAAATTCAATGAGATCATCCTCTCGCTCGAGATGGAAATGGCGCTAACCAAGGAAGAAATCCTTGAAATGTACGTCAATGAAGTGTTTCTTGGCCACCGCGCTTACGGCTTTGAAGCCGCGGCCAACGTCTACTACGGCAAGTCACTGCATGAACTCAACCATGCGCAGTGGGCAATGCTCGCCGGGCTTCCGAAAGCACCGTCCGCCTACAACCCCATTGTCAATCCACCGCGCGCCCTGATACGCCGCGACTGGATCATCGACCGCATGTACTCTTTGGGCTATATCAGCAACGAAGAGTACCGCACAGCCAAGGCCTTTGAAGACAACGCCACCAAGCACGACACCCCACTGGATCTCTACGCACCCTTCGCCTCGGAAATGGCGCGCCAAGTGCTGCTCGATATGTTTGGCCCAGAGATTTACACCGACGGCTTTATTGCTTACACCACCCTGCGTGGCAATCTTCAAGCAAAGGCCGACCGAGCGGTAAAAGATGGCCTTTACGCCTACGACAATCGCCACGGTTACCGTGGACCCGAGGCAATACTCACCGCACCAGAGCCGACTTCGGATAATGACACCAACGACAGCGACACAGAAAACCTTCTCAGCAACACGCTGCTAGATAGCGCGCCGATCGACGCATTGGCAGAATTTAGGCCTATTTGGCTGGCAGAGCTACAAAAACGCCGCGAGCTCGACGGCAATGTGCCAGCGGTCGTCACCGCCATTGATAGCTACGGGGCAGACCTTATATTGCCTAGCGGCGAATTCGCTCGACTCGCCTGGGAAAACGGCCTCGCCAACGCACGCCCCTACATCAATGAAAACAGTCGCGGCAGCAAGCCTAAGTCGGTAGAAGATGTGGTCGACGTTGGCCACTTGATTCGTGTAAAACAGGCCGAGGACGGCCGTTGGCACCTCAGCCAAATCCCTGCCGCACAGGCCGCTCTGGTCAGCCTCGATCCCAACAGTGGAG
Source organism: Cellvibrionales bacterium (assembly GCA_024639455.1). GTDB lineage: Bacteria > Pseudomonadota > Gammaproteobacteria > Pseudomonadales > JAHEIH01 > JAHEIH01. The sequence continues at coordinate 375,328 of JAHEIH010000026.1, read as the reverse complement.
CCATCAAAGCGGTCACCGGCGGATTTGACTTCTCGCACAGTAAATTCAATCGTGTCACTCAAGCGGCGCGCCAACCCGGTTCCAACCTGAAGCCCTTTATCTACGCGGCTGCACTTGAGAACGGCTTTAGTGCAGCAAGCATCTTTAACGACGCGCCGGTAGTATTTAACGATAAGGCACTAGAAAGCACTTGGCGCCCTGAGAATGATAGTGGCAGGTTTGCCGGCCCCACGCGCCTACGCGAAGCGCTTTACAGCTCGCGTAACCTAGTGTCTATTCGACTATTGCAACAACTAGGTATTCGCAACGCCATTAACTACTTAACGCGCTTCGGTTTTGAACGCGACAAGCTACCACCCGACCTGTCTTTGGCGCTGGGTACGCTTGCTGTGACACCGCTACAGGTAGCGCAAGCTTACGCCTCCTTTGCCAATGGAGGCTTTAAAGTCGACCCCTTTATCATTCAGCGTATCGAGAGCTTTGACGGCGGCGTACTTTACGAGCACGCACCGTTAATTGCCTGTGCCGAATGCAGCGACAAGGGTAATCTCGACAACAGCCTAAGTGACGAGGAGCAAACAGCCATGGCTATGGCCATGGAAATGGGTATTCGTGAAGAGGCGGATGAAGTACCGGTGCAATACGCCGAGCGCATCATGGATGAACGGGTTAATTTCATCATGACCGACATCCTCAGCGACACCATCAAAAAAGGTACTGGGCGTCGCGCAAGGGCTCTGAAGCGCAATGACATCGCCGGTAAGACCGGCACCACCAATGGTCCCACCGACGTGTGGTTCTCGGGCTTTAATGAATCTATCGTGACCACCACCTGGATGGGCTTTGACAACAACACCGACCTTGGCTCAGGCGAATTTGGTAGCAATGCCGCCCTGCCAATGTGGATCGACTACATGGCACTGGCGCTACCCGAAACCCCTCAAGAACGCCGCAAACAACCCGACGGCCTGGTGACCATCCGTATCGACCCAGAAACGGGTAAAGCTGCCGGTGCGGGACAGCGCAATGCCATTTTTGAGATATTCCGCGAGGAAAATGCGCCACTCCCAGAGCGCGAGTCGAACAATAGTCATTCGGAGTCTGAGACGGAGGAGCTAGCGCCGGCAGAATTGTTCTAATTCAGTCGCACTAACATATCGGGGTACATGAGTCGCACAAGCCAACGCTTGTGTTTTCCTTGGCGGCCCTTGCGATCGACCACCCAGGCTTTAACTAGCACCCGCTGGCCCTCCAAGTGCTGCCACCAATCCGCCGAGAATCGATGCCGCTCACTATCATCCACCCGCAGCACCACATCGCCCTCGGTTTCGATCCATGTTGCTTTGCGGCTGCGCTCGACACGGTCAATACGCCCCTCGAGAACCACAAACCCTGCACGTATTTTGGGGCTATCAAAGCCCATCGGTGACCAATAACGTTCACCCCACACCCCGCGTTTGCCATGGCGCGCGCGCTCCTCGGCTAGCCGCAAGCAATCCGCCATACCCGTGGTGGGATCACTGCCAATAAAAAAGCCTAGCCCTTTTTCTAGCAAGACTTCTTCAGCCGAGTGTCCGCTACTGGAAAACACATGGCTCAAGCGCCGTCCATAGCGATCCTTCGACAAGTCGCCATCGACCAGAAATAACTGCTCACCCAGCAACCCACGCAGTACCTCCGTAGCATCCTCCGCAAGCGGCTGAGCAGGGCGGCCTTTGCTTGCCAGTTCAGGGGTATTCAAACCGAGTAGGCGCACTGATGTACCGCCCAACAACTTGAGTGTGTCGCCATCGCTGATTCGCAATAACTTGGCCGCCTGGATTGTCGCGGGCATGACGCAGCTCGCTAACGCCATAGGCGCAGCGCAGGCATAAAAAAAGGCGCTCACCAGGAGCGCCTTTTTGATCAGGGTCGTGAGGTTCATAACCTCATCTTGCCGCGGAGATCTTATTTCTTCAAGCTGCGAGCGCCGAAACGCTTGTTGAAGCGATCGATACGACCACCAGTATCCAGAACTTTCTGCTTACCAGTGTAGAAGGGGTGGCAAGCTGAACATACGTCCAAGTGCAGGTCGCTACCCATCGTTGAACGAGTCTTGATAACGTTACCGCAGCTGCAAGTTGCAGTAATGTCAGTGTAATTTGGGTGAATATCAGTTTTCATTTTCAAAGGCCTTTAGCATGTCCGATGCCGCCACTGGCCATTCCCATAATCGCCAGCACCGCATCTCGTTAGCTCGACCTGCCACAGGGCAGGCTCCACAGAGCCGCGCATAATACCAAAAAACAAGCCTCTGGCAAGCAATTTCGTTTAAAAAGCGAACAATCGCCAGCGGCGACAACACCGCTTCATTCGAGGTACACTGCTATTTTTGGCAAGACGACCCAACCACGTGTTTTTAAGACTGGCACTTCCCACACCGCTGCGACGACTGTTTGACTACGCACCTCCCGCCGACGTGGCAGAAGAGGACGTGGCGTCGTTGCGCCCGGGCCAACGCATCGCTGTGCTTTTCGGGCCGCGTCCCATGGTGGGCATATTGATCGAGTTGGCCAGCCATACCGAGGTACCCGCCGACAAAATCAAACCCGCTGTCGCTATACTCGATAGTGCCCCGGTGGTGCCTGATCGCTCCCTTAATTTTTACCAGTGGGCGGCACACTACTACCACCATGCCCTCGGCGATGTCTTGCAAAATGCCCTGCCCAGTTGGCTACGTCACGCTGATCGGCGCGACATCGATACCTGTGCAGGCTGGCAATTGAGCGATGCAGGTCGCAGCGAGCAAGCCTTGGAGTCTTTGGGCAAAGCGTACAAACAAATCGCTTTACTGCAATACCTTCAAACGTATAACAAACCGTTATCTGACCAACAATTAGTGTTGCTAGGTCACAAACGTAGCGCCATGAATGCCCTGCATGAGAAGGGTATGATAAATCCTTGCCGGCTGCCGCTAGACAGCGGTCTCGCCCCAGAATTTAGCCCCTCGCTCAGCCTCAATGACGAGCAGTCCACCGCGCTGAACACCATCCAAGCCAGTACCGGCTGTACACTCCTTGCCGGCATCACGGGAAGCGGTAAAACCGAAGTCTATTTACAGGCGATTGAAGCGGTATTGCGACAAGGCAAACAAGTGCTTGTGCTGATCCCGGAAATTGGCCTAACTCCGCAGACTACCGCACGCTTTGAACAGCGCTATGGCCGCTGTGTTAGGGTGCTGCACTCTGCCTGCAGCGATGGCGACCGACTCGACACCTGGCTGGCCGCCCGCGACGGCCGCGCCGCTATTGTCATTGGTACTCGCTCCGCCATTTTCACCCCCATGGCCAAGCTTGGGCTAATTGTGATCGACGAAGAGCACGACGCTTCATTTAAACAACAAGATGGCTTCCGTTATTCGGCCCGCGATTTAGCGGTGGTGCGCGGTGACATGGAGGGCGCCAGTGTTGTGCTTGGCTCTGCCACACCCTCGTTTGAATCGCTCGCCAACGTCGCCAATGGTCGCTACCGCATTGCCAAACTCACCCAGCGTGCCGGCGATGCCCACCCCCCCCTAGTAGAAACAGTTGATCTACGTCACCAACCCCTTAATAACGGGTTATCCGAGGTCGGCATACGCGCCATTCGCGACTGCCTTCAGCGCGGCCAACAGGCGCTGGTGTTTATCAATCGGCGCGGCTATGCGCCAGTGTTGATGTGTCACGACTGTGGTTGGTACGCACACTGTGATCACTGTGACGCGCGCATGACGGTACACATGCGCCCCGCCCACATGCACTGTCACCACTGCTATGCGCGCGCGGGCTTACCCAACCGTTGCCCCAGCTGTAGAAGTCCCCAAATGGTGTTGATAGGTCAGGGCACAGAGCGCAGCGAAGAGGCCTTGCAGGGACTCTTCCCCGATATTGAAGTGCTGCGCATCGATCGCGACACCACGTCGCGTAAAGACGCCATGCGCGAGATCATTGATCGCGTCAACGATGGCCAGCCGCGCATATTGGTTGGCACACAAATGCTCGCCAAGGGGCACCATTTTCCCAAACTTGGGGTCGTGCTGATTCTCGATGCCGATGGTGGCCTGTTCAGTGCCGACTTTCGCGGCCCAGAAAAAATGGCCCAATTACTTATTCAGGTGGCAGGGCGTGCCGGGCGCGAACAGCAACGCGGCATAGTATTGATTCAAACCCATCACCCAGACCACCCACAACTTCAACTGCTGTTGCAAAAGGGCTACTTCCACTTTGCCAGCGCCCAGCTCACTTTGCGAGAACACATGGGACTTCCTCCCTACCGAGCGATGGCTATGCTGCGCGCTGACGCCAACAACCCGCAAGCACCAGAACAATTCCTGCAACAAGTCCTCGACATCGGTCAACACATCGCCGCCGGCCAATTACAACTCATTGGTCCGCTACCCTCTCCCATGCCCAAACGGGCGGGTAAGTTTCGTGCCCAGTTGGTGATACAGGCAGCACACAAAGGGGTATTAAAAGCCTTCTTAAATCATTTCATTCCGGCGATTGAACCGCTGCGCGGCGCGGCACAACTGAACTGGTCGCTCGATGTCGATCCTATCGATATGTTTTAGCGGCTTTGGCAGTGCTACAATAGCGCCGTGCTGATATTGATGACCTATGACTTACGACTTTAAACCTAAAAACAATGCCGCCAAACGCGGCAAACCAGCTCGCCCGGCCCGTAAACCCGCCGCCAAAAAAGCAGCGGTTCCCGGCTGGTTGATCCTGCTCGCTCTTCTTTTATTAGCCAGTTTTGGCTATGGCTTGTACTTCTTAAATAGCACCCGCAGCCAAGTGGTCGAAGAGGATACGCTGCGCGAAGTGGTCAAGCAGGCCACACAAACCTCCAACGTGAGCAACGCCGACAACATCAGCGAAAAGGGCTCCACCCAATTTGAGTTCTACTCCCTGCTACCCAAACAGGAACCTGTACTGGCCAACGAAAACCGCACCAGACCTGCCACCAAGCCAGAGTCCAAGAACTACCATTACATGCTGCAAGCGGGTGCATTTAAGCAAAAACCCGATGCCGAACGCCGCCGGGCTGAGCTTATTCTGAACGGCTACGAGGCGAGCTTGGAACCCACCAAATACAACAATGGCCAAACCTGGTACCGCCTACTCATCGGCCCGTTCACCTCGCAATCCAAGCTTGCCAAGGCACGTTCAGATCTTTTGCAAATCAATATCGAGACGCTGGTCATCAAGCGCAACAATTAAGCCTTGAATTACCTGTAGACGCCCCCACATACGAGTGATAACTCACTGCAGGAGCAACACAGTGGAACAATTCCGCGGCACCACTATCCTCGCCGTCCGCCGAGGTAACCAAGTCGTCATCGGTGGCGACGGCCAAGTGACCCAAGGCAATACCGTCATGAAAGGCAATGCGCGCAAAGTGCGCCGCCTCTTCCACGGCAACGTGATTGCAGGTTTTGCCGGCGGCACCGCCGACGCCTTCACCCTGTTCGAACTTTTTGAAGCGCAGTTGGAAAAATTCCAAGGCCAATTGACCCGCTCGGCGGTCGAACTGGCCAAAATGTGGCGCACCGAGCGCTCGTTGCGCAGTCTCGAAGCCCTGTTAATCGTAGCCGATAAAACCACCTCACTGGTGATTACCGGTAACGGTGACGTCATCGAGCCCGAGGATAATCTGGTTGCCATCGGTTCAGGCGGCGCTTTTGCCCAATCCGCCGCCACCGCCTTGCTGCACAACACCGAACTTTGTGCCCGCGACATCGTCGAAAAAAGCCTCCATATCGCTGGCGACGTGTGCATTTACACCAACAAGAATTTGACGATCGAAACCCTCGATCTCGACTAAGGGAAGACTATGTCGACCATGACTCCGCGCGAAATCGCGCACGAATTAGACCGCCACATCATCGGCCAACAAGAGGCCAAACGCGCTGTCGCCATCGCCCTTCGCAACCGCTGGCGCCGTTCGCAGTTGGATGAAGATCTGCGCCATGAGGTGACACCGAAAAACATTCTCATGATCGGCCCTACCGGGGTGGGTAAAACCGAAATCGCACGTCGTCTGGCAAAACTCGCCAACGCACCCTTTATCAAAGTAGAGGCCACCAAGTTCACCGAAGTGGGCTACGTCGGCCGCGATGTTGAATCCATCGTGCGCGACCTCGTGGAAATGTCGATTAAGTTAGTCCGCGAACAGGCAATGGAAAAAGTCCGCGTCCGCGCTGAGGACGTGGCTGAAGACCGCATCCTTGATGCCCTTCTGACACCTGCCCGCGATAGCAGCCCGGAGGAAAAGGAAAGCTCAACTCGCCAGTTATTCCGCAAGCAGTTGCGCGAGGGCAAACTCGACGACAAAGAAATCGACATCAACGTTACCGCTGACAAAGTGGGCGTTGAAATCATGGCACCGCCCGGCATGGAAGAGATGACATCGCAACTGCAAAACATGTTCTCCTCCATGCACAGTCAACAAAAAACCACCCGCAAGATGACCGTCAAGGCGGCCTTCAAAAAGGTGATCGATGAAGAAGCGGCCGGCTTGGTTAACGAAGAACAGATTCGCCAGCAAGCGCTCGAACGCGCCCAACAACACGGTATCGTATTCATCGATGAGATCGATAAAATCGTCAAACGCCAAGAAGCCAGCGGCGGTGATGTCTCTCGTGAAGGCGTACAACGCGATCTGCTGCCGCTGATTGAGGGCAGCAGCGTGCAAACTAAATACGGTATGGTCAACACCGACCATATCCTATTCATCGCCTCAGGTGCTTTCCACTTGGCTAAGCCCTCAGATTTGATCCCTGAACTGCAAGGGCGACTGCCCATTCGCGTAGAGTTGGAAGCGCTACGCCCAGAGGATTTTGAACGTATTCTCACCGAACCACGCGCCTCATTGACCGAGCAGTACACCGCCCTACTGGGCACCGAAGGCTTGCAAGTGACATTCAGTGCTAACGGTATCAAGCGCATTGCCGAGATCGCCTGGGACGTCAACGAACGCACCGAAAACATAGGTGCACGACGCCTGCATACGGTATTGGAACGTCTCACCGAGGAACTGTCCTACGACGCTTCGGATCTCGCCGCCAAGGGTGAGGCTATTGTGATCGATAAAGACTATGTTGAGCAGCATTTGGGGCACCTATCGGTCGACCAAGACCTCAGCCGCTACATCCTGTAGGAGATACCGCCGTGACCATGCCCAGCAAAGTGAAATTGCACCGCGGCTCCAACACCTTGGAACTGCAATACGCCGATGGCCGCCAGTATCAATTGGCGGCAGAGTATCTGCGCGTGTACTCCCCCTCTGCCGAGGTGCGTGGTCACGGACCGGGGCAAGAAGTACTGCAGTGGGGTAAAAAGCAGGTGGCGCTCACCGACGTGCAGGCGGCCGGTAAATACGCACTCAAATTGGTGTTTTCCGATGGCCACGACTCTGGCCTTTATAGCTGGGGCTACTTACTAGAACTGGCGGAGACCGAAGTAGAGAAATGGCAGGACTATGTAGATCGTTTGGCCGAGGCCGGACTTGATCGCGACCCAGAGGTCAGCGTCGTAAAATTGCTTTAGAGCGATTCGCTCGGCTCGTCGGTATCTTCGACGGGCTCGCGACTTTTCACGAAACGACCAAAAAATATACCCACCTCAAACAGCATCCACACGGGCACTGCCAATAGCGATTGTGAAATCACATCGGGCGGGGTCAGTAACATGCCCACCACGAAACAACCCACCACAATGTAGGGGCGCTTAGCAGCCAAGGCGTCGGCCGTGGTGGCGCCAGTAATAATCAACAGCACCGTCGCGACGGGGACTTCAAAGGCAATGCCGAAGGCAAAGAACAGCTTCAGAATAAAGTCTAGGTAGCTGTTGATGTCAGTCATCACGGTGACATTTTCTGGTCCCACCGAGGTAAAGAAGCCAAATATCAGCGGGAAAACCACAAAGTAGGCGAACGCCATACCGGCGTAAAACAACAGCACGCTCGATATCAACAGCGGAAATGCGAGGCGCTTTTCGTGCTTGTATAAGCCCGGCGCAATAAAGGCCCACGCTTGGTACAGCAAGAATGGCACGGCGATGAACACCGACAACACCAAGGTCAGCTTGAAGGGGGTTAGAAACGGTGACGCCACTTCGGTGGCGATCATGGTCGAGCCTTCTGGCAAAAAACGGCGCAGAGGCTCCGAAATAAAGGTATAAATTTCGTTGGCGAAGTTAAACAGGCCAATAAAAATAACCAGTACGGCCATCAAAGCACGCAGAATACGCGAACGCAACTCGAGCATATGCTCGACAAAGGGAGACTTCTGATCGGCGTCGCTCACTTAGGCGCATCCTTGTTATCGGCAGGCTCATTGCTTTGCTCTGAGGGGCTAGCAACCGCCGCGTTTTCAATGGCCTCGCGCGTTTCACGGCGTTTGGCAATGGCCGCTTTTTCCTCGTCGCTGAAGAACTCTTCATCGCCCTCACGGATGCCAAAATTCTTAGCGTCGTTGAGGAAGTCATCCGCCATCGAATAAACATCGGACTTGGCCTTATCCATTTTTTCGAGGCTGCGCATGACTTCTTCGTTGTGTAATTGGCGACGAATTTCGTCGGCACCCACCTCGCGTTCGATATCGGTTTTAATATCGCGGATGCTGCGGCGAATTCTTCCTACCCACAGCCCTGTAGTGCGCAGGGCACCCGGCAAGCGCTCAGGGCCTAGCACCACCAAACTGATCACACCAATGACCAGCAGTTCCGCGAAACCAATATCAAACATAGATCGACTTACTCAGCCTTGTCTTTGCTTTCAGTTTTCTGTGGCGTGACATCGATGACATCATCTTGCGCCACTTTTTTGGTTTCTTCTTCTGTCTGGGGGGGCTCTTCTTTCATCGACTGCTTAAAGCCTTTAATAGCACTACCCACGTCACCGCCCAAGTTGCGCAGACGCTTCGTGCCAAACAACATGACCACGATGACCAAAACGATCAGCAATTGCCAAATACTAATACCACCTAAACCCATGGTTATCTCTCTCTTAGCTCAGTAAATAGTTCAATAAAAAATTAAGCGGGATGACGCTGGCGCTTTTCTTCCAGCCCCGACAAATTGAAGCGGCGCTGCAGTTCAGCCAGCACATCTTCCACGGTTAAATCCAGGTGCGACATCATCACAAGGCTGTGAAACCACAGATCGGCGACTTCACCAATCAGCGCCTGCTTATCGCCACCATGCTCAACATCTTTAGCGGCGAGGATCACTTCAGTCGACTCTTCTCCGACTTTTTCTAAAATTTTGTTCAGGCCTTTATGGTGCAAAGACGCCACATAGGAGGTATCTGCCGAGGCGTTTTTACGCTGCTCAAGGATTTGCTGCAGCTCTTGCAATACTTGGCTCATTTTGAATAAATCTCTTCCGCTGACTTGAGCACGGGATCAACGTCGACCCACTCGCCCTCGCGCCAGAGTTTGTAAAAGCAGCTTTGTCGACCAGTGTGGCAGGCAATACCGCCCACTTGCTCGACCTTCATCACGATCGCATCGCCGTCGCAATCGAGGCGCAACTCGTGTAAAAGCTGAACATGACCAGACTCTTCACCTTTGCGCCACAGCTTTTGACGCGAGCGTGAAAAGTAAATGGCACGCTGCTCGGCCAGCGTTAACGCCAATGCCTCGCGATTCATCCACGCCATCATCAGCACCACACCAGACTCGACGTCCTGCGCAATCGCCGCCACCAGGCCATCGTCATTCCAACGCACCGCATCTAAAAAGGCTTGTTCGGTCATGAGTTTTCTCTAAAAGACGACGATTATGACGAGCTAACCGCGAATCAGCAAGGCGAGGACAGCTCCAACCGCCAAATATACCAAGCTCTGGCCGTCAAAGCTCAAATTTTCAGAGGCGTTTAGTAACAACGCGCCCAAACCAAGCCCTAAAACCCATAGCCCGCGCTGCTGGCGCTTGGTCGCCGCCAATTTGGCCTCTAACGCGGCCAGCCGAGAGGTGCTCTCATCGCGACCGGTAAAGGGGGGCTGTGTCAGGGCATTAAGCAGTTGGTCGGGCACCTTAGGCAGCTGTTCCAACCAACCTGGTGCCCGCTTTTGCATCTCTTTCAACACGCTCTTCGGCGAGTAGCGTTGCTTAATCCAATCCTCAAGGAAGGGTTTAGCGGTGGTCCACAAATCCAGTTCAGGGTAGAGCTCGCGCCCTAACCCCTCAATATTGAGCAGGGTTTTCTGCAGCAGTACCAGCGAGGGCTGCACTTCCATCTCAAAGCGGCGCGCGGTATTGAACAGGTAAATTAACAAATGGCCAAAGGAAATTTCACCCAGCGGTTTTTGGAAAATGGGCTCACACACCGAGCGGATCGCCGCTTCGAACTCGTGCGCCTTGGTGTAGCTCGGCACCCAACCACACTCGATGTGAAGATCGGCCACCAAACGGTAATCGCGGTTGAAAATCGCCAGCAAATTACGCGCGAGATAGTAGCGATCAAAGTCGGTCAAGCTACCAATGATGGCGCAATCGATACCCATGTACTGTGGGTCTTCAGGGTGCTCTCGCGAAACAAAGATATTACCGGGGTGCATATCGGCGTGGAAGAAGTTATCGCGGAACAATTGCGTGAAGAAGATCTCCACCCCTCGCTCCGCCAGCAATTTCATGTTGGTACCCTGCGCTGTTAACTGTTTCACGTCGGTGACCGGAATGGCGTAGATGCGCTCCATCACCATGACGTTGTGGCGCGTGTAGTCCCAGTAAACTTGTGGAATATAAAGCAGGTGCGAATTATCGAAATTGCGTCGCAGTTGCGAGGTGTTGGCCGCCTCACGTTGCAGATCAAGCTCATCAAAAATGGTGTGTTCGTAGTCTTCCACCACCTCCACAGGCCGCATACGCTTGCCGTCGCGCAAAAAGCGCTGAGCAATACCGGCTAGGGTGTAAAGTAGCTTCATGTCGGAGGCGATGATGCGCTCGATGCCCGGGCGTACCACTTTAACGACCACATCTTCACCGCCTTTCAACGTCGCAGCGTGCACTTGGGCAATCGAGGCTGAGGCCATGGGTTCGGTATCAAAGCTGGCAAAAACTTCCTCAACCGGAGCCCCTAGCGAGGCCTCAATGGTAGCCTTGGCCAAAGCCGATGAGAAGGGCGGCACGCGGTCTTGTAACAGCGCCAGCTCGTCTGCAATATCGGGGAACAACAAATCTCGACGCGTGGAGAGAAGCTGACCAAATTTGATGAAAACGGGACCAAGATCTTCAAGGCTACGACGCAGCCGCTCGCCACGCGACATCTTTGGCTCAGGCCACAAACGCAGCGGGGTCAGGTTCATCAGTAACCACAATCCCCACGGCATCATGTCTTCGGGCAATAATTTATCGAGGCGATAACGTAGCGCCACACGGGTAATCGTCAGCAGGCGTCTCAGTCGGATCACTTATCCACTCCCTGGTCGCGGCGTTTACGCAATAGATTGACCTTGGCGCGCAGCCGTTCAATATTCACATTCAGCTCACCGACGCCCTTGACCCAGGCTTCGAATTCCTCGCGGCGGGGAAGCAAACGTGCTTCGTCGTAGAGATGGGTTTCAACACGGGCCTGAAGCTTGGGGGGCACCGTTTTAGCATAGGCCGCCGCACGACGAATACCGCGGCCTATTTGGTGGCCTGCAGGCTCGCCAAAAATATCAGCCAACGGCTCTTCCCAGTCGATGTCGACCTGCTTGAGGATTTGCTGTAACTCGATGAGCGGGCCACTCTTGCCATGCACGCTTATATCGCTGTTGATCAAGGCAGAGGCGGGGTCGTCGGCACCAAGCAATCCAGCAAAGTCGCGAGCACTGCCCACCACACGGGTGGTGACCTCACCCTCGTGACGCTCGGTCAAGCGCAGAGGCTCATCGACATGGAGAAATAATTCCAACGCCGGCTCGCTGCACTGCAAGGCAAACACGTGGCCGTGCAACGAACGCAATGCCAAACGGGTGCCGGGGTCGAGCACCAGGGCGCGATTAATGAGCTGCTCAAGCGCACCAAAAGCAGCGGTTTTAGCGAGGAATACCTGCTCTGCCATCTTACCAGCCTAGGGCTTAGTGCCCTTGTGCAGAGCGACGATGCCGCCCGTCATATTGTAGTAGTCGACCTGTTCGAAGCCAGCCTCGAACATCATCGCTTTGAGGGTCTCTTGGTCGGGGTGCATACGGATGCTCTCAGCGAGGTACTGGTAGCTCTCGGCGTCCCCGGCCACCATCTGTCCCAACTTAGGCAGAATTGAGAAGGAGTAGGTATCATAAGCCTTCTGCAGCATGGGATTGTCAGGGTGGGAAAACTCTAACACCAACAGGCGACCGCCGGGCTTTAATACCCGCAGCATAGAACGCAGCGCGGCATCTTTGTCGGTAACATTGCGCAAACCAAAGGCAATGGTAATAACATCGAAGGTGTTGTCTTCAAACGGCAGGCACTCGGCGTTGGCTTGTACGTACTCGACATTTTCAACCACACCCAGGTCGGTCAGCTTGTCGCGGCCGACCGCGATCATAGAATCGTTGATATCGGCTAAAACCACACGGCCTTCGGGCCCTACCAAGCGAGAAAACTTAGCGGTTAGATCACCAGTACCACCGGCTAAATCAAGTACCGAATTTCCCTTGCGGACACCAGAGACCTCGATGGTAAAGCGCTTCCACACGCGGTGAATACCCGCAGACATCAGGTCATTCATGATGTCGTACTTCGCCGCTACAGAATGAAATACGCTGGCCACCATGCCGACTTTGTCGTCTTTATTGACGGTTTTGTAGCCAAAATGGGTAGTTTTTTGCTCTGCCATAATTCTCGTTCATAATCGCTGACCGCGGCAAAACGCCGCGGCTTTGGTGCATTGTAAACGTCTAACCCGCTGCTGGCTATGTGGATTAATGAATCGCGAGGCGCTACGGCTAGACGTTTAGATCATTTAAATTCACGGATACGGCGATCCGCTTCACGCTGAAAGAGCTTCAGGAAAGTGTTAGGGAAGAGCCTGCGCAGGTGGTAGCTCACCAGCGCAATACCATCCGCCACAATGACCTCGCGTTTCTGGCTTTCCATCGCCGCCACAATTTTCGCCACACAGCGCTCGACCGGCATGCCGCCGGCGATATCTTCATCGGTTTTGCCAAAGGGTTCACCATTCGCAGCCAAGGCATTGATAGACGAGTTGGTCTTGATAAAACCCGGGCAAATGTTAGTGACTGCAATACCGTGTTGATTGACCTCACAGCGCAGGGCGTCCATGTAGCCAATCAGCGCGTGCTTAGCGCCGGCATAGGTCGATCGGAAGGGCGGCCCGACTTTGCCCGCGACGCTGCAAATATTGACGATGTAGCCACTATGGCTTTCGATCATGGTAGGCAGCAGGGCTTTGGTGAGCCCCACGGTACCAAAGAAGTCGATTTCAAAAATACGGCGATCAAACTCCAGAGGCAAATCTTTAGCCAAGCCGCGCATACTGACACCGCCATTATTTACCAGCACATCGATGCGGCCAAACAGCTGGCGCGCGTTCTCTACCACGGAAGGCATAGCATCGATATCGGTCAGGTCGAGTGTGAGTACTTTGTGTAGATCTGGCGAGGCGCAAGCTTTGCGGACCCGTTCCAACTCGCTTTCACGGCGCGCCGACAAAATCAATTTCGCACCTCGACGGCTCAGTTGATACGCCAGCTCTTCACCGATACCAGACGAGGCACCGGTAATCCAAATCACTTTTCCTGCCAACATAATTATTCTCCTAACTAAAGTAGTCAGAGTAGAGGCACAAGAATGGTTTGCTAAGGTCAGAAAAAGACGGTGAAGGTTCGGGCACACAGACGTGTGCCCGAGAGAGGTTTACTTGGCGACAGATACCAATTCAACTTCGAAGATCAGTGCTTGGTTGGGGCCGATAGGGCCGCCAGTGCCACCGGGGCCGTAAGCCAGGTCTGAAGGAATATACAATTCGTATTTAGCGCCTTCCTGCATCAACTGCAGTGCTTCGGTCCACCCAGCGATCACGCCGTTAACGGGGAAGCTAACCGTTTCACCACGCTTGTACGATGAGTCAAACTCGGTGCCGTCGATCAACGTGCCGCGGTAGTGAACTTCCACTGTGTCGGTTGCGCCAGGAGTAGCACCGGTGCCTTCAGTAATCACTTTGTACTGCAGGCCGCTCTCGGTGGTCACTACGCCGTCTTTGGTGGCGTTTTCAGCCAGAAAGGCGGCTGAGGCCTCGGCGTTGTCGCTCGCTTCTGCGCCTTGCTTGGCTTGCATTTTTTCCATTTGAGCTTGTTGGAAGCGCATCATCACTTCTTGCATTTCTGCTTCGCTCAGTTTGGGATCGTTTCCAGACAATGCGTCAACGATACCTTGATTCACGTAGGCAGGATCCAGATCCAGGCCTTGGTTTTGAAAGTTCGCACCGATGCTGAGACCGATACTGTAAGCCACTTTTTGATCGTCGCTTTGCATGTTTAACTCCTTAGCTTGCTCGCCTTGACAACCCTGCAAGACAATCAGCCCCAGAGTAACAATTGCTACAAATAATTTTTTGTTCACCATAATCTCCTATGATCGTATCTGGTGTTTACCAGCCGGGCACCATGCTAGTACATGCGTCTGCGTTTTTATAGGGGATGGCGTCAAAAAGTGCTGAATTAGACAGGGACATAGGTGTGCTAATATTGAGCGCCGGTATGTTTCGCTAAGAACCGCCGTTTATATGTCCCTATAGGCTACATGGAGGTATTCACAGCGGTTCCGAGTAATGCATGCCTAATGTCACCACCATGAATCCGAAGGTCGCAACAAAGAAACCAAAGGAAAAACTACACCGCGCGCCGCCCCAAAGTTACAATGCCGCCATGATTACACTCAACGACATCCAACTCAGCCGCGGCCAAACCAGCCTCATCGAAGACGGCAACCTCACCATTCACCCAGGCCAACACATCGGCATTATTGGGCGCAATGGCTGTGGCAAGTCCAGCCTGTTTAAATTGCTGCTCGGCCAACTCCACCACGACGGCGGAGAACTCTTTATCCCCAAAGATTGGCGACTGTCACACATGGCGCAAGAAGTCAGTGCCAGTGACCGCCCCGTGCTGGATTACGTCATCGACGGCGACAAAACATTACGCCAAATTGAAGCCAATATCGCCAGCTCCCAGGCCCGCGGCGACGACGATGCGCTGGGACATTTGTACCACGATTTAGAAGCCATCGACGGCTACCAAGCCAAAGTGCGCGCCGAGCAACTGCTCGATGGTCTCGGTTTCAACGCCGATGACATGCAACGCCCAGTCAGTAGCTTTTCTGGCGGCTGGCGCATCCGCCTCAACCTCGCTCAGGCGCTGATGACACCGGCTGACATTTTGCTACTCGACGAACCCACCAACCACCTGGATATGGACGCCACGCTGTGGTTAGAACAATGGCTACAACGCTACCCTGGCGCGATTTTGTTGATCTCGCACGACCGCGACTTCCTCGATGCGGTCACCCAGCACACGCTGTCTTACGAACAAAAGCAATTGGTATTGTACAAAGGTAACTACAGCGCGTATGAACGCCAGCGCGCGGCGCGCTTAGCGCTGCAGCAGGCGGCGTTTGAGAAACAACAGCGCGTAAAAGAGCAAATGGAATCCTTTGTGCGCCGTTTCAAGGCCAAGGCCACCAAGGCCAAGCAGGCACAGAGCCGCATCAAAGCATTGGCGCGCATGGAAGACATCGCGCCGGCGCATATCGATTCGCCCTTCCACTTTAATATTAGGGTGGCAGATAAATCATCGCAGACATTGGTTAGCCTGAGCGATGCGCACCTCGGTTTTGACGCGGCTACTCCGATTCTGAACAAGGTCAATATCAACATACTACAAGGTTCGCGCATTGGTTTATTGGGCCCTAACGGTGCGGGCAAATCGACCTTGATAAAGAGTATCGTCGGTCAGCTAAAGCCCATGAAAGGCGATCGCCACACAGGTGAGCACAGCCGCATCGGCTATTTTGCCCAACACCAACTGGAGGCACTCGATCTTAACGCCAGCCCACTGTTACACATCCAACGCCTTAGCCCAGAGGCCACCGAGCAAGATATTCGCAACTTCTTGGGCGGTTTTGATTTCCACGGCGACGATGCACTCGGCAGCATCGCCCACTTCTCTGGCGGCGAAAAAGCACGATTAGCGCTGGCTATCGTGACCTGGCAAGCACCGGCATTGTTGTTACTGGACGAACCAACCAACCACTTAGATCTAGAAATGCGCCACGCGCTGACACTGGCACTGCAAAATTTCCCCGGCGCTGTAGTTATTGTGTCGCACGACCGCCATTTATTGCGCAATTGTGTCGATGATTTCTTGTTGGTCGCAGAGGGCAAGGTGTCAACCTTCGACGGTGATTTGGATGACTACCACCGCTGGCTGACCGAGTTCAAAGCGCGTCGAGAGGTCGCAGACAAACCCGCCTCTGCCGGTAAAAACCTCAGCGCCGACGACAAACGCAAGCAAAAGCAACGCGAAGCAGATATCCGCAAGCAATTGAGCCCGTTAAAAAAGCAACTTGATGCTTTGGAGAAATCAGTCGACAAACTGCAAGGCCAATTGGACGACGTCAATGAACAACTGGCTGATACTAGCCTATACGATGACGACAACAAGAAGCAGCTCAATGCACTGCTTGCCGAACAAGCGTCGCTAAGCCAACGCCTCAGCAGCGAGGAAGAGGCGTGGATGGAGGCGCAGGAAAACTACGACACCCTCTCCGCAGAATTGTCTAACTAACCTCCGCGGCGATCATTGGGGGGAATAGAATAGGTGCCGGTAGCGTGTGCCACAACCTCGGCCTGCCCCTCTGAAAAAATATCCACCTCGGCCACCACCAGTGCTTTACCGGCTTTTAACAGCCGGCATACCGCTAAGATATCTCGATCAGGCCGAGGTTTTCGCAAAAAGTTTATCGATAAATTCGTGGTGACAGCCAAGGGGATCAGACCGTAGTGCCCCAAAATAGCGGCATACATGGCACAGTCCGCGGCGGTAAACATCACTGGCCCCGACACTGTTCCCCCCGGTCGTAAGGCGCGCTCATCGACAGGGTAGCGAACGGTGGCCATGTGATCGCCAAGGGCTTCAACACGCAACGCCGCCTGAGGAAACTCCGACTCAAAAAAAGCATTCAACGCCCCGACATCACACATCATGTACGCTCATCCTTAACCTGAGCGATATAAACACGCACTTGCTCGGTCAAAAGAGCCATGGGCAGGGCGCCATTGCGCAGCACGGCGTCGTGAAATTCACGCAGATCAAAGCGCTCACCCAGCGCCGCCTCGGCTTCTCGGCGCAATTCCCAAATTAACAGCTCACCCAATTTATAGCTGAGTGCCTGTCCAGGCCATGAAATATAGCGGTCGACTTCTGACACCACGTTTTCCATCGACAGCGAGGTGTTTTTAGCCAGGTAGTCGATACCCTGTTGACGACGCCAACCCTGGGTGTGAATGCCGGTATCGATCACCAATCGTGCCGCGCGCCACATCTCGTAACTGAGGCGACCGAAGTGCTCGTAGGCATTTTGATAGATGCCCATTTCCACCCCCAACTTTTCGGTATACAGCGCCCAGCCTTCGCCAAAGGCACTGAAATACAACTGGCGTCGAAATTCTGGGACACCTTCTAACTCCTGGGCCAAGGCACCTTGCAAATGGTGGCCAGGAACCGCCTCGTGCAACGTTAAGGCAGGCAATTCATAGAGTGGCCGCTGGTCGAGGCGGTAGGTATTCACCATATAGGCACCGCCGCGATCGCCTCCCAAAGGCGCGGGCCAATAGGCCGCGGTGGAGTAGGCCGGCGCAATTTCATCCGGTACGGGCTCTACGCCGTAGGGCGTACGCGGCAAGGTGCCAAAATACTTGGGCAGCACGTAGTCGATCCGTTTGGCCACGAAGGCCGCTTCCTGCAATAGGCCGCGTGCGCTAGTGGCGTAAAACTGCGGGTCGCTGCGCAAGAAGGCAATAAATTCGTCTAGGTCACCGTCAAAGCCCGCCTGTTGTTTTATCTCTTCCATGTCGGCACGGATTCGCGCGACTTCGCGCAAGCCAATGGCATGAATATCATCGGCGCTGTATTTGTCACTGGTGACGTATTGCAGGATTTGTGCGCGGTAGTAGGCGTTGCCATTTGTCATGGCGGAAGCCCCCACACTGTCTCGGCTGGCGGGTAAATATTCGTCGCGCATAAAGTCGGCTAATTCGCTAAAGGCGCGTTTAAATCCTTGGTCGAGCGCTGCACTGAGCCCTTCATCGAGCGTGGCCTGGAGACTGTTAGAAAACGATTCAGGGTAGTTGCGCACGCGCTGCCACAGGGGATTGCTCTGCGGTGTGGCGTACACTTGCGCCTCAATCGTTTGCAACACCTTCGCCACAACCACGCGGGGCATGACCCGCCCCTCTTTTATACCGCGGCGCATATTGTCGGCGTGCTGGGCAAAATAGCCGGGCATCGCCATTAGCCGCTGCTGCAAGGCTCTATAGTCCGCCTCGCTACGCAAGGTGGTATCTGCCATCGACATGACGGGATCATTGAAAAACGAGGAAAAAGTATTGAAAGGTAGCGCGAACTCACCACTATCAAAGGCCGCGATACGACCCGCCACGCGCCAGCGTAACAGGGCATGGTTAATCGCTGCTTGGCCCGTTAACGCCTGGTGATCGAGCGTTTCAATCTCTTGTAGTAGCACGGCGTCTTCCGCGCGCTGCCGCTGTAAAGCCTCAAAACTGGCATTGGGTAGCAGGTGGTCGTAATCGCGAATACCGCTGGAGGTGGCAAACATTGGATCGCGCGTCATCAGCAGCTGCCAATCGCGCTCAATGAGAGTGTTCAGGTCGGCGGCGAGCGCCGCACTACAGAAAAAGCTCAACAGCCAAACCAGTACACTCCGCATCAATACCTCCTTAATTATTCTGTGTGGTAAACGCCGTTGGCGGCGTCGATGGCACCCGATTGAACGGCCACCCCCTGCGCGCGCAAGACGCTCTCCAAGGCGTGCAGGCAAAGTAGCACGTTCTTGTGGTTGGCGGCGTGGCCCATTAAGCCAATGCGCCATACTTTACCCGCCAAACTGCCCAAACCAGCGCCAATTTCCAGGCTATAGTCATTCAGTAAGGCCGCGCGCACAGCGGCGTCATCGGCGCCCTCAGGGATATTGACGGCGTTGAGTTGGGGTAGTCGATACTCGGCCGCCACCTGCATCGATAAGCCCATGGCCTCTAGGCCTGCCACCAGCGCGCGATGGTGTAATGCATGACGCGCCCACGATGCCTCTAGCCCTTCTTCTTCAACAATGCACAACGCTTCGTGCAGAGCGTAAAGGGCATTGATCGGCGCCGTATGGTGGTAGGCGCGCTTGCCTTCGCCACCCCAGTAACCCATCACCAGATTCATATCCAAAAACCAGCTTTGTACCTTCTGTTGGCGATTCTGAATGTGCTCAACGGCTTTCGGGCTGAACGTCACGGGCGACAAGCCCGGTACACAGGACAGGCACTTCTGAGTACCCGAGTAAACGGCATCAGCGCCCCACTCATCGACCGACACATCAATACCCGCCAACCCCGTCACCGTATCGACGATACTCAACATACCGGCCTCGCGTGCCATCTCACAGAGCGTGGCAGCGTCTGAACGCACACCAGTGGAGGTCTCGGCATGCACGAAGCACAGCGCCACCGCCTCGGGGTGGTTGGCGATGGCCTCGGCGACCTTATCGATAGATACCGGGGTTCCCCACTCATCTTCCACCATTACCGCCTTAGCACCGCAGCGTTCGATGTTTTCTTTCATACGCCCACCGAACACACCGTTCTGGCAAACAATCGCGGTATCGCCGCATGAGAGCAGGTTGACGAAACAGGCCTCCATCCCCGCCGAACCGGGCGCAGAAATGGGTAATGTCAGTGTATTATTGGTTTTGAAGACGTATTGCAGCTTCGCTTTCACATCGTCCATCAAGCCGATAAAGGCAGGGTCGAGGTGGCCAATCGTCGGACGCGACATCGCCTCTAAGATGCGAGGATTAACATCCGATGGACCGGGCCCCATGAGGGTACGTTGCGGTGGGTGAAAGGAAGCGGCCATGCTATTTCTCCTGAATCTTATTTAAATTTTCTGCGACCGCGGCAAGGAAGCCGTGCATATCTTCCACGTTTTCCTTGTCGGGATTATTGGTTTTGCCTTTGAGGTCGCCGGTGATCGTGCCCTGCGCAACGGTCTCGATCAACGCCTTCTTCATATTGTTGGCGTAATTTGACAGCGCCTGATTATCCTCGCGACGAGCGATGGTTTGAAGTGCATTTGCTACCGCGTAAATCAAGGCAGAAGAGTTGAAAATAGCGACCTCGCCGTTGCTTTCCACCCACTTAAGATACAGGTCATGGGCAGTCCCGTGCGGCGCTTCGTAAAGCATCACACCGGTCTTGCTTTCGATCACAGAACTGGCCGTGGCTAAGCTACCGCCCAGTGCCGCGGAAATGTCCGAGAAAATATCGCCGTCGAGGTTTTGTGCCGGGTAGAGTGCATACCGTGAAGGATCGGTAATCATTTTGATCAACTGGCTAGATGGCCGCATGATCATAAACGATGGCAACACCGTCACGCCCTCATTGTTCACCAGTTCCTCGCGCGATTCACGAATCACATCACTGAAGGCGACGTCGTACTTCATGTATTCGCGCTTCAAACCAAAGTAAATTTCCTTATCGTTCTCAGCAGCATCACGAAAAACCTGCTTTACCCAGTCCTTGATCGCATCACGGTCGTTCGACATAAACAACAGTGGGTCACCCGCCGCAACACGCCGTGCGTGCTGCTCGACGCCATCCAGTACCACTTTGACAATACCGTCTTCACTAGCGGCCATGTTAAAACTGCCGTACTGGTCACCGCCGCCAGCGCTCATGCGCGAAATCGACACGTGGGTTTTGCGATCGGGGATACCATATTGCTTGAGGCTTTCGACCAACTTGTAGAGTTTGCGGCCGGTGTTATTATCCGGCACCCCCCAAATCGCACGCTGCGGCGGGTTGGCGACAATGCGCGCCGCCTGGGCGTCAATCAGTTCGTAGTGGTAATTGAGCCCCAAGGCGTCCACTTGGGCTTTATAGTGTTTGAAGTAGATCTGCTCGATTCCCTGACGCATCACGCCGTCGTAGCCCGCTATAACAGTATCTTTGAGACCAAGGTAGATATCGCGTTTCTCATCGATGGCGCGCTGGAAAAACGCATGCGCCCATGCTTCGACGTCGGTCATTTGATTGGTGCTCAACAACCAAGGATCACCCTTGTTGATGTCACGACGATGCAGCTCTACTGGGTTGCCGCTAGCGCCGACAAATAACACCTTGATGACCCCAGTGACTTCGGAGACGTCGTTGTAGGATTCTTTAATGCCACCGATTTCCATCGTGTCGACCACGATATCGCGACCGATCCAATCCGGCGTATTGACCTTCAAATTCGTAAAGGGGATATCCTCGCGGGTAATGTTTCCACCGATACCTTTACGAATCGCTCCGTTGGGCGATTTGGTGGCCAGCTTATCCAAATCTTCTTCGCTGATGCCGTGGTACTTGTCCAGCAAGTCATTCAACTGCTCACGGTTAACCGTCATACCGGCATTCTTGATGCCCACGCCATAGGTATTCAACATATCGATAGCATCGTTCACTACCTTACCATTGGTGACAAGGCGGTTTTCTGCTGTCAGATCGACCTCGATTAATTCAATGTCCAAGGGTGTTTTAATGAACATATCGAGGATGCGTTCAAAGGCGACCTGTGCCATCTCGTCACCGTGTAGCACGACAAGTGGTTTTTCAACGTGGATTTTTGAGCTCATGCGGCGTCCTTTGAAAGTTGTAGAAAAGCCAAAGTATAGTTGACCGATGAGGGGCCATCAGTGTCTACCGATGTCAGCGTCGCCGCAATGCGGCTTTAGTCGCTATTACCCTTCGCGGATATCCAGCACCGGCAACTCAGTTTTGCGCAACACCGAGCGCAGCACAAAGCTTGAGTGTACTCCCGAGACACCCTCGATACGGGTAAGACGGCCCAGCAAGAATTCTTCGTAGTAGGCCATGTCGGGCACCATCACTTTAAGCAGATAATCAGCAGTCTGGCCGGTAACAACGTTGCACTCCACCACCTCGGGAAAGGCCGCGACTTCACGCTCAAAGTTTTCGAAGCGCTCTGGGGTGTGCCGATCCATTGAAATGCCGATGATCGCGGTGAGCTTTAAGCCGAGCTTATTGGGGTTAAGAAGGGTCACGTGGCCGTCAATAAGACCGCTATCTTCCAGCTGCTTAACACGCCGCGAGCAAGGTGTAGGTGACAAGCCCACCCGGTCGGCGAGCTCTAAATTGGAGATACGGGCATTGGCCTGTAGCTCTTGCAAAATACGCCGATCAATGCGATCAAACTTCATACTATGGCTTTCCGAGATTATTTGACTACAATAAAAGTAAATATTAGCCAATAATTTCATATATAGCCAATTTTAGCGCAATCTTTGCAACCATTCTCTCCGGTCGTTCACCTACAATGTGTCACATGAGGTTAGCGATGCGCCAGGCTGTAGACCCCACAACCAACGCGCCATCAAACGCCACCCACCCAGTGGCATCGCGGTTCATCCACACCGCCGACCTCATTTAATCCCTCGCCCAAAAAATAAAAAAGCGCCCGTAGGCGCTTCGTTTACTGCTTCATCCCTCGATACATCATCTCGGTAATTTCATCGACGTTGAACGTGGCCGGCTTCATGCGCGGTGGGAACTGCTGCATGCTCATCACAAATTTACCGACAATGGGTTTGGCGGGGTATATCAGGTAAGAGTGCTCGGCAAACCAGCGCTCGTAGCTATTTGAGTCATGCTGTGCACGTTCAAATGGATCGGTACGAAGGTCGAATAACAAGGGGGCACGTAACTTTACGAAAGGCTCGCGCCATACATGCAATCTAGATGCGCGCTGCTCTGCGAACACTAACTTCCAACGACCAGCGTAGCGCAGACCAACCAAATCACCGTCGTCGCTCCAATATAAGAACTCATGCCGCGGACCTTGCTCTGACTGTCCGGTGAGGTGAGACAAAAAATCGTAGCCATCGAGGTGCACACGATACGTTTTATCACCGGCGCGATAGCCTTGCTTTAACTTGCCAACAATATCATCCACACCGGCGGCAGCCATCAAGGTGGGGAACCAATCCATATGCGACATAACTTGAGAAGATTTACTACCGGCAGCAATCTTGGCAGGCCAACGCACAAACATAGGCACGCGGTAGCCGCCTTCCCAATTGGTGTTTTTCTCACCGCGGAAGGGCGTCATCGCTGCGTCGGGCCACATATTCAAATGGGGACCGTTATCGGTGGTGTAAATCACAATAGTGTTATCGGCAATGCTCAGTTCATCTAGCTTTCCCAAAAGGGTGCCTACATGATCATCGTGTTGCAGCATACCATCGACATATTCGTTCAAACCGGAGCGGCCACGGTATTCTTCCGGGGCGTGGGTAAAGTAATGCATGCGGGTAGCGTTAAACCATACAAAAAACGGCTTTCCATCGGCGTGGGCACGCTCAATGAAGTTAAGGCTAGCGGCGAGGAAGTCCTCATCAACGCGCTCCATGCGCTTCTTAGTTAAAGGCCCAAGGTCCTCGATACGACCGTCGGCGTAAGAGCGAATGATGCCGCGCGGGGCGAACATTTGGCGCATGGCGGGATCGTTGTAATAGTGTTCACGTTCTGGCTCTTCTTCTGCATTGAGGTGGTAGAGATTGCCAAAGAACTCATCAAAACCGTGGTTGGTGGGCAGGAACTGGTCGCTGTCACCGAGGTGGTTTTTACCAAACTGGCCAGACGTATAGCCGAGCGGTTTCAATAGTTCCGCAATTGTCGGATCATCGGGATGAATACCCTGGGGGGCGCCGGGCAAACCCACTTTGGTCAAACCCGTTCGCACAGGACTTTGTCCTAAAATAAACGCCGAGCGTCCGGCGGTGCAGCTCTGCTCGCCGTAGTAATCGGTCATGAACAAACCTTCTTCGGCGATGCTATCGATATTAGGTGTCTGGTAACCCATCATGCCGTGACTGACATAACTTATATTCGTTAAACCTATATCATCACCCATGATCACGAGGATGTTGGGTTTATCGTTGGCTTGCGCGAGGCTGGTGAGTGCAACCAATGCCAATGACAAGGTGCGAATGATCGTTTTCATGGTAAATTCATCTTTAAAAATAAAAAGACAATTTACCGCAACTGCGGCTAAGCGGCATCATCGCCGTCGGGGTTGGCGGGAAATGCCTCCTCTAAAAAGCCGGCAAAATGGCGCATGGCATCGGTGGAGGTAAATATACCTACCAACTCACCATCCTTTAGCACAATTACCGAACCTATTCGATTGTCGATCATCGATTGCAGCACCGGCACCAGCGGATCTCCCACATCCACCATGTATGGGCGATGATTCACCAGATCCGACACGACGATATCGGGTTGATGACTCAAGCGCTCACCCAGGCTGACCGCCCGCAGCAAATCGCGATGAGAGATAAGGCCAACGATATCAAAATCATCGACCACGGGCAGATGGTGAATGGCAAATTCATCCATCAATCGTTTGGCCTCTCCAAGGCTGGCATTGGGTGCAATGAAGTGTGGGAACGGCGTCATCACCGACACCATAGTGGGCATGTGTTTCTTACTCATAGAACCTCCGTACTCATAATTAATATGTAGCACGGAAATGAACAATGGGCTTTGATAAATATTAAAAACTAGCGCGTTGCGCAGGCTTCAATGCGTGCTAATGCTCTCTCCAAACGGGCTTCACCACGGAAAATCATCGCCGCCACGGGGCTCATCGCGTCCCGCACGATAGCGGCTTGAGCTTGCCCACAGAGAGCACCTAGAGCATCTAACCAGCGCACACGCTGCGCGGGCGACAGTTTGCGCATGACCTTGTCGCGGTTAGTCGACAACCATTGCAATTGACTATCTGACTGCGGTGCATGCATCAAGCGAGCAAACAGGGCGTCGCTATCGTCGGGCGATAGTGCACGGTTTAAGAACAATTGCTGGAACCACGTCACCACGCGGGTATCGGTCGACTCGGCGAGTGCAAACAAGGCCATGAGACGCTCTTCAGAGGTGCTAGCTTCAGCACTTTGCTGGCGCAACCATCCGCTCCAGCGGTCGAAATCACGTGCCATAGCACCGCCCATGGCCACCACCCAGGCATCACCGTAGCGCGCCTTAAGTTCAAGCATGGGGGTTTCCTGAGTGGCACTGACGATGCGTTCGAATAGATTGACAATGCGTGGTTCACGGGCCAAATCGCGCCATTGCGAAAGGGATACGCTCGCCGGTTTTTGCAAGGCCTCTGCGACACTCAACTCGGGTTGCGAGGTGGTTACTCGGTAGCGACAGTCATCTTTACAACCGCTTGGCATTAAGCGGCCATCCTGCAAAACGGTATAAATACGCTGATACAGCGCCGGCAAGAAATCCTGAGCGCCGCGGGGAGTATCGCGCCCGGTCAGCCAGTCACGCCACACTTGTTCGGCGATGACATCGGCCCCCTTGGCGTCTTCCATGGTCAATAGCGCCGCCGCCACTAAGGCATGATCTTCTACATCGACCAGAGGGAGCACCTTGTCTGAAGGCACATCCCAACACATCGTACCCAGTGGGTTGGTATCGAGCGCCAGCGCGCGCTGCCAGAGGCTGTCTTGTACCGACTGTTGGATCATATTCGCGTTGCGGTAGGCATCGAGGCCGGCCCATTTGGCGACGCCACGTGCCACGCACTGCGCCTGCCAACTGCGGTAGTGGGCCGCGTGATCTAGCCAATGCTGCGCCAAACGCTCTGCTTGTATCTCTAGTGCGGATTCCGGATTGATGATCAAGCCAACAGCGTTAATCACTTCGCTCACATTGGGCAGAGCCACTACATCCAATTTGGGCATGGGATAGGGGTGTTCGCTACGCAGCTCTAACGCCTCTACACCCAGCAGCCAGGGTGAGGGATCTAGACCATAACCGCTCACCACCGTGTGGTCAGAGCGTGCTTGTTGAGGGGGTTCCAAGCTCGAAACAAGCCATCCCATGGCACCCAATGGCAGTGCAGGGGTTTCGGCAAAACGCACCACACGGCGCTGGTTTTCAAGTTCGGTGCGATTGATTACGCTGGTACTGGCGACAGCCTCGAATTGACTGGGAATATCAATCGAGAGCGTCATCAGCGCGCGATAACGCGGCTCATCAAAGCTTGGCAACACATAGCGGGCACCGCCGTCTGCCATACTGGCGACATAGGCCGCCTTATCGCGGCTGCGGATAAAGCCCTTCAAACCGGGGCTGTAGGAGGCAGAATAATCAACAATGATTTTGCTGCGACCGACCGGCACCGTGCGGTCGAACACAATACTCGCCAAGCCCTCAGCCGTGTGTTGGCGCCATTCGCCGGTGGCGATAGTCCCGCCGACGACCTGCACGGTACCGACTTTTAATTGCGCGCCGTGAAGCCACAAACGATCAAACGGCTGCTTAACATCAACATCGATCTCAACATGGCCTGTGAATTCGTCTTTGCGCGGCTGTAAATAGAGCTCAATGTTGTAACGCAGTGGTTCAAGCTGCGCTGGCAAGTGGTCCACCGGGAGCTGATCTGCCGGCACCGGCGGATTACTTTCAGAACAACCCAAAATAGCCACTAAACTCGCGGCAATGTAACAACGCCACCACTGTCGCACCTTAGATCTCCGCCATATCGCCTTTGGTTTCCAGCCAGCTCTTGCGATCCCCGGCACGCTTTTTAGATAACAACATGTCCATAATCTGGTGGGTGCCGTCATCCTGCTCAAGGGTGAGTTGTACTAAGCGACGCGTATCGCGGTTCATCACCGTCTCTCGCAGCTGCAAGGGGTTCATCTCACCGAGACCTTTAAAGCGTTGAACATTGACCTTGCCCTTGCGGTTCTCCGCCTGAATGCGGTCTAGCACGCCCTGCTTTTCTGCTTCATCGAGGGCGTAATAAACATCCTTGCCAATATCGATACGGTACAGCGGCGGCATCGCCACATAGACATGGCCGGCGTTCACTAGTGCTGGGAAGTGTCGCACAAACAGCGCGCAAAGTAGGGTGGCAATGTGCAGTCCATCGGAGTCAGCATCCGCCAGGATGCACACCTTGCCATAGCGGAGGCCGGTCAAATCATCAGAACCGGGATCCACCCCCAGCGCTACCGCGATGTTGTGAATCTCAGCCGACGCCAGTACCTCGGACGAGTCGACTTCCCAGCTATTCAACACCTTTCCGCGCAGCGGTAGAATGGCTTGAAACTCGCGGTCGCGCGCTTGTTTCGCCGACCCGCCCGCCGAGTCGCCCTCGACTAAAAACAATTCGCCACGCATGGCGTCATCGCCAGAGCAGTCAGCCAATTTCCCTGGCAACGCAGGGCCTGCACTAACGCGCTTACGCGCTACCTTTTTGTTCTTGCGCAGACGGGTTTGGGCGTTGCTAATGAACAGTTCTGCCAGCTTGTCCGACTCTTCGGTGTGCTGGTTTAGCCACAGGGAAAAGGCGTCTTTCGCTACACCAGACACAAACGCAGCGCATTCACGAGACGATAGTCGCTCCTTGGTTTGACCCGAGAACTGTGGGTCAGCCAATTTCGCTGACAGGATGTAGCAACACTTGTCCCAGATATCCTCTGGTGACAATTTCACGCCGCGCGGCAGCAGATTGCGGAATTCACAGTACTCACGCACTGCCTCCAACAAACCGGTACGCAGACCATTCACGTGGGTACCGCCCTGGGCGGTAGGAATCAGGTTAACGTAGCTTTCTTGGGTCAGTTCACCACCTTCAGCCAGCCACTGTACGGCCCAATCGACAGCCTCGCTATTGCCGCTAAAACTTCCAACAAAGGGCAAAATTGGCAGGGTTTCATAACCCTCGGTAGACGCGCGCAAGTAGTCGGTCAAACCATCTTCAAAGTACCACTCCTCACTGTTGTCGGGAGTCGCTTCATCGACATAGATGACTTTCAAACCGGGGCATAACACCGCCTTAGCTCGCAGCACATGCTTGAGGCGAGGCACCGAGAAACGCACCGAGTCAAAGTACTGTGCATCCGGCGAGAATCGCACGATGGTACCAGTGTTGCGTTTCCCGACAGTATCGATCTCGCGCAGCTCTCGCGCTAGGTTGCCGTCGGCAAAATTGATTTCGAACAGCTTTCCGTCGCGCTTAATGCGCACATCGACAGTCTTGGACAACGCGTTAACGACCGAGATACCAACCCCGTGCAAGCCGCCCGAAAACTGATAGTTCTTGTTGGAGAATTTGCCGCCGGCGTGCAGGGTCGTCAAAATGACCTCTACGCCAGGGCGTTTCATTTCTGGGTGAAGATCGACCGGCATACCGCGACCGTCGTCTTCTACGCTCAACGAACCATCGCCGTGGAGGGTGATTTTCACTTGGCTAGCATGGCCAGCTAACGCCTCATCCACTGAGTTGTCGATGACCTCTTGCGCTAGGTGGTTGGGGCGGGCGGTATCAGTATACATACCAGGACGCTTGCGCACCGGGTCGAGGCCAGTTAATACCTCAATAGAATCCGCGTTATAGTTACTCATACTCGATTTTTATTCCTATAAGTCTTCGATGGCCGCCACACGATGTTTGGCAGCTCTCATGAAATATAACGAAGGGATAGTAAAGGATATCGCCGCAAACTGCACATGCAGAGTGGGCGATGCAGAAAAATTGTGACGATTAATAACCGCCGGAATTCATATCAAAGCTAAATTCCACACCTTCCACGCGTGAAACACCTGTTCGGAAGGTGCCGTCGGCACATAGATCAAACCAGCGGTAGCCGGGTGACACCTCGTCGAGGGTAAAGTCTTCCTCTAATGGCTTAAACTGAATACACGTACTGGGAGTCGACATGATGGGCAAGCCGCGATAACTCGTTTCCCAGTGTTGGTGAATGTGGCCACAAATCAATAGCTTCACATTGGGCAGTGCTAGCAGCGCGTCTAAAAACACCTCGCCATTGCTGATGCGTTGCGGATCGATCCACTCGCAATCAATACTTAAAGGAGGATGGTGGCAGGCCACCAAGACGTGCTTATCGGCGTGATGTGCCGCCAGCGCAGCCAAGCGGTCTAACTCGGCCTGCTCAACCCGTCCGCCCACTTGGCGAGAGATAGTGGAGTCGAGCATGATGATCAACCAATGGCCAATCACGATATGTCCCGCCATCGCCTCTGGGCTACCGCAGTGTTCCGTCATCACCGCGTTATCATCGTGGTTGCCTGGCAGCCACACTACCGGTGCATCAAACTGCTGCATGTAGCGGGCAAAGCGCTGATAGGCTTGGGGGGTGCCGTGGGTGGAGATGTCGCCGGTGGCGAGCAAAAGATCTATACGCGCGTTATCGCTACGTACTAAATCCAGTACATAGCGGAGGCTTCGATCAGTATCCATACCGAGCAGCGTACCCCCCTCTTCGGGTTCGAGGTGGGTATCGCTTATTTGCACCAAGCGAATTGATTCACTCGTGGTGACAACATCCATGCGTTATCTCTATCTCGTTGTTGTTTTGAGTAAGTGTAAACCCTGATCAACAATTCGTCACATAGGATTTTTCTGGGGCACCAAAAGGGGTCTGACGAGCGATGCCATATTCAAGACAATAGGCTAACCATTCGCCCAAAAATTGATTCACTTGGCGCTTTTCATCGTCGCCACTGTGGTGCTTTTCGCCACCCACAAACAATTTCAAGCGGCGCTGACCATTAAACTTGACCACTTCAGCCATGGCGGCATCAAAATAGATGCCCACCTCAAAATCTAGGTCGTGTAGCCAGTAAGACAAAAACTGATCGGCGCTGACAGCGACAATGGCCGTGTGGGCTGATCGTTCAATGACTTCAAACGTCACCGCGTAGTGTAAGGGGCGATTGGGTAGGGCGACATCGAAATACAGCGTTTTACCCTGCTCGGCGTCACCGAGCAGGCGTCGCATGGCCGCGAAATTGGCCTCGCAAAGCGCCTGTTCACGACCGAGATCAACGCTGTAGTTTTTTAAAAAACCCACCAAATCACCTTCAATCTTACAAAAATGAGCCAACATGACCCATTGTGCACTTCAATTTGCGCCCCATCAAACTACAATAATGCTTTATTACACAGTCATTGCATATTTTTGGTAAGCTACTGCATCCATAATGATAGTCGCTGCGTCTAAGCGCTATCTTAGAATTTTCAAAGGAATGTTTTTGTGAAGTTAAAAACTCTCGTTGTTTCCTGTTCATTGGCCATACTAGCGCACACCGCCAGTGCCGATTCTCTGCTCGACGTCTATCAACAAGCGCTGGCTAACGATGCACAATTGCAGGCGGCGCAAGCAAATTATATGGCAGGTAGAGAATATAAAAATCTTGGTTTATCTTCTCTACTGCCTCAAGCGTCTGCAACATTAACTCGCACAGAAAGTGATGAGGATCAGTCTCAATATGATCCTCGAACAGACTTAATTTCAGATTCCTCCACAGATACAACAATTGAATCTAAATCAGTCAATATAACTCAAGCACTGTTCAACTTGCCCGCCTGGCATGGTTACAAGCGCGGGCAGAGCTTGTCTAGCCAAGCCGAAGCGCGCTACAAATACGACCAGCAAGACCTGATCATCCGCGTGGCGGAAGCCTATTTTGATGTTTTGAGTGCGCAGGAGCGTTTGACCTCTGCCCGCGCAGAAGAAAAGGCCATCGAGCGTCAACTCGAGCAAACCATGCAACGCTTCGAAGTGGGCTTGATTCCCATTACCGACGTGCACGAGGCACGTGCCGCCTATGATTTAGCCGTGGTCGCAAGGCTCGCCGAAGAGGGCTCGTTGAATATCGCTAAAGAGTCGTTGACCGTGTTGACCGGTCGCGACAACGATAATCTATCAAAACTAGCCGCCTCTTTTGAAGCCAGCGTCCCCAGCCCGCAAGATCCCCAACAGTGGGCGGATTGGGCAAGCGAGAACAACGCCTTGCTGCAAGCCTCTAAATTCGGCGTTGATGCCGCAAAACGTTTATCAGATAGTGCTAGGGCTCAACATTTACCAACCGCGCGTGCAAATTTTGGTTGGAGCGACTCTGAAGTCAATGGCAATAGCGGCTACGATCTAAACGGCGAGGCAATGTCAGATAAAATCTTTAACGCCAACGACGGCACTACCATTACCTTTAGCGTCGACGTTCCATTGTTTACCGGTGGAGGTACCTCTGCTGCTCGCCGTCAAGCCTACCAGCAATACTTATTCGCGCTGGAAAATCACAAACTGACGCAACGCAACACTACCAAGTTCACCCGCTCGCAGTTTATTAGCGTGACAACAGGCGCTGCCGCGGTAAAAGCTCGCGCCCAAGCCATCACCTCAGCGAAGAGTGCGCTTGAAGCCACCCAAGCCGGTTACGACGTTGGTACACGCAACGTGGTAGACGTGTTAAACGCGCAGAAAAACCTCTATCGTACACAACGTGATTTCGCCAACGCACGCTACGACTTCGTGGTCAATGTGTTGAAATTGCGTCTGCAAGCCGGCCTATTGAGCGAAGACGACGTCCGCACCCTCGACCAACAGATGACGGTACCCACTAGTACTTCTGCCAGCGGAGCCTAAACCGCGTGCTCGCCCGTATCGCCTATAGTTGCGTCTACGGGCTGCTGCTCCCCCTCATTGTGCTGCGTTTGATTTGGCGTGGCCACGCCGCTCGATGGCAAGAGCGCTTTGGTGTGATTCCAAAGCATGATCGGCCGATTATTTGGTTGCACGCGGTGTCCGTTGGCGAAACGATCGCCGCGGCGCCTTTAGTAAAAGCCCTCCAGGCGCGCTACCCCGAATACCACCTGTGCATTACCAACACCACCGCGACGGGATCAGCGCGCACCCAAGCATTATTTGGGGACAGCGTCATCCACTACTACAACCCCTACGACCTAGGCCTATTCGTCGGTCGCTTCCTCAACGCTCTGCGCCCAACAATCTGCATCGTTATGGAAACCGAACTGTGGCCCAACCTGCTTCACCACTGCCAACAGCGCGGCATTCCCGTGCTAGTAGCTAATGCCCGGTTGTCGGCCAAATCAGCCACTGGTTACCAAAAGGTCGCGCGCTTGTGTCGCGCCATGCTTGAGGACGTGTACACCATCGCAGCGCAAAACCGCCGCGACGGCGAGCGATTTGTTGAGTTAGGGCTCGCCGAAGACAAATTAGCCGTCACTGGCAGTATTAAATTTGATCTCGATCTCAACGAAGAAACACGCCGCAAAGCTACTGATCTGCGCGCGCGCTGGAGCAACGAGCAGCAAACGCCGCTGTGGATCGCCGCCAGCACCCACAAAGGCGAGGACGAAATCATCCTATTAGCCCATCAACGTCTTCGACAACGCCACCCCGGGGCACGTTTGATACTGGTGCCGCGACACCCCGAGCGTTTCGACAGTGTTTACCAATTAGCCTGTGACAGCGGTATGACGGTTGTCCGGCGCAGCACGACAGAGACGCCTGACCAATGGGATGTCTTACTTGGCGATACGATGGGGGAACTATTATCCTTGCTCGGTAGTGCCGACATAGCCTTTATCGGGGGTAGCTTGGTGCCCAACGGTGGCCACAACATGCTCGAAGCCGCGGTGTGGCAAATTCCCGTGTTAAGCGGCCCACACTTGTTCAACTTTCAAGAAATCAGCGAACTGCTGATCGACGCCGGCGGCATGACCGTGATCGAAGATGGCAAAGCACTGGCCGAACAGCTGACGTTGTGGTTTGACTGCCCGGCGCAGCGATCACAAGCGGGAGAAGCGGCGGCGGCCATCGTCGAGGCCAACCGCGGCGCCTTGGAAAAACTGTTGGGCTGTATCGATCGGGCGATGCCCTAGTGGCAGCGACCCACCTGAAAGATGTTACGGTCACTCAGCAGCGCCGCGACATTCGGCTGCGAGGCCAACGCGGCCACCATGATGTCATCATTGACGGTACTCAGTAAGGTCGGTACTCCAGCAAAGATCTCAGCTACCCGTGTGTCATAGCGACCTATATCCATCGACACCGCATCAAACGGCCCCCAGCTGTAGGACCACTTCATCCAGTAGACATTTAACCAAAAAACTGCCGCCGCATGACGCGAGTTCGGACTGATCAAGTAGCTGGTTGGTACACCCCTAGACTGTAGTAGTAACAGGTAAAAGGGATTGCGCGACTCTACATAGACACGGCTCTGGGGGGCGTATCGCGCCAGCAATTGCTGCAATCGGTCCGCCGCCGCTATGGCATCCCAAGGCGCCAAACTGGCAACGTTTTTTGCATCCAGCCAGAGGCCCATTTTGGCCGGGCCTAAGACCTCTAAAAAGCGTTCAAGATTGTCGCGATGCGCCTTATCAGCCGCACGGGGATCGTCGTGTATGACCCAAAAATGTTGCTGCTCTGGGTCGTAATGTATGTCGAGCTCCAGCCCCGCTACACCCAGTGACATCAAACGCTGGGCACTGGCTAGGGTATTTGGCGGGTCACTCTCGAACCGGCCGCGGTGGGCCCAGACTTTATCGCAACTGGCGGCAGCAGGTGCTGACTGCACGGCTCGCTCAAAACGACCATCGATCCCCCACTTGGCCAGCCCCAGTAGCAATGCAAAAAGCGCCATTCGCCAAAGCCAGCGCACTAGCCACGCTCCGCTAAGGCGCGCGCTACATCCACCAGCGCTGCGGCTTCCCGTCGCACTGTGTAATCGCTTGTTACGCCAACCAAACCATTAGCAGCGCATTGTGCGCGGTAGCTATCGTCACACAGCAAGTCATGGAGCGCCTGCGCTGTGGCGTCAACATCACCGCAGGGGACCAATTGTCCCGCGTTATGGGCCGCCAAAATATCAGGCCAAGCGCCGGCCTTGCTCGCCACCACCGCCGTGCCGCTTGCCATCGCTTCTAACACGGTCAGCCCAAACCCCTCGTTGCGACTCAGCGCACACGCAACATCAACCGCCGCGAACCAGCGCGGCAACTGTTCAAACGGCAATTTACCGAGAAAGTGGATACGCTGCTCAAGCCCCTGTGCGGAAATGCGCTGCTTAAGGTTTTCAACGAAGTCGCGATCGGCAGGTTTAATTTCGCCGATGACAAAACCGTGCACATCAGGCTGAGTCGGTAATACTTGTAAAAGCGCTTCAACGAATACGTCGACACCCTTTTGCTGGCGTACCCGACCAAAAATTCCTACCCCGCGTATGCCCTTGTAACCCAGCTCGGCCATCGCCGCTGCTTTATCGTCTAAAGGCTGAAAACGGCGGGTGTCTATGCCATGCGGGATAAGCACGTCGGGTTTGGGTGTCAGATAGCTAGCCGCCGCCTCACAAGTGGAAATCACCTGATCCATTTTACCCATCAACCAGCGACTAAAATTGCTGTGCAGTCGTTGCGCGGTGGAGGTAAAAAAGATTTTCAAAGGCGCCTTACTGAAGGCGCGTAACAGCAACGCCTGAATCATTTCGTCGTTGCGACGCGCGTGGAAGACAAAGCGCACATCACGGTATTGTGGATCGCGTAACCGGTGTAAACACTCGCCAAAACTGAGCCATGCCTGGCCTTTGGGAAGGTTGTGCTCACCCATCACCCAGGTCTCGATCAAACGGCTCTGCTCAGGCAACACCTGCAACATGGTTGAGGTCACGCCCGAGAAGCGCTTGTTGCTATTACCGAGAATCAAAATAGTGCGCATCATGGACGCCCTCGCATACTCCACACGCCTGTTAACAGCGCCAGTTGTTTAGCGCGCTTGCGCTTTGACAACCAGACAAGTGGCGAACACAGTTGCCATAAAGCCAGGCCAAATGAGCGCCACCAAGGCGCAGCAAAACCGTGCTTACGCAGGGCATAAACACGCGAGCGCCCCATATGCCATGCCTTCAAGGCGGCGACGGCCGGACTACGAGCCGACCCTGCACCGCCAATATGGGTCAGCACCGCCTCGCGAATGAACATCAGCGGCCCGTGGTGTTTCAGGCGAAGCGATAGATCGTCGTCCTCATGGTAGAGGAAGATAGCCTCGTCAAATCCCCCCACCGCCGTAAAGGTAGCGCGCTTGATAAAAATAGCCGCGCCACTCAGTACACTAACTTCGCGATCGCGGGTCGGCCAGCCACGAGGCATATAATGCTCGCGCGGTAAGAGGGTACTAGAACGCTTGAAATACTGCTTTCCGTTGCCCTCTTCAATGGCGGGATTAAAGGCCGATGCCTGGGGATAGCGCGCCGCCGCCTCAAGCAATGCCGACAGGGTGTGCTCGCTTAGCTGGGCATCGGGGTTAACAAAAAATAGATAGTCGCTGCAGGCGTGCTGCGCACCGATGTTACAGGCCACGCCAAAACCGACATTATGCGCGTTGACAACAACCGATACCTGCTCGCTGGCAAGCGTTTGCAACTGATCGATATCGCTCGAGCCATTATCGACCAATACCACCCGAACACCGGGGGGAACGGAGGCGACAAGGTCTTTGACGATACAGGAACTGTTGAAGGTGACGCTGATAATGGTCACCGAGGAGAATTCCGCCGAGGTCTGAGCCTCGGCAGTGGATGGCGCTAGTGCGGCGTCATCCATGGTGCTGGCTTATCCCTTGTAGCAGGGCGACAGCCACTCGGGGTGTTGCTCGCGACGGCCATATACCGAGTCAAAATACATGGTCTGCAGGCGTTCGGTGATAGGGCCGCGAACACCGCTGCCAATTTGACGTCCATCCAGCATACGAATAGGCAGTACTTCGGCGGCAGTACCGGTGAAGAAGGCTTCATCAGCGATGTAAACTTCGTCGCGCGTGATACGCTTTTCTTTTACCGTCAAACCAATCTCTGCCGCCAGCTGGAAAATAGTGTTGCGGGTGATACCGTCCAAACACGACGTCAGCTCGGGGGTGAAGAGCACGCCATCCTTAACCAGGAAGAAGTTCTCACCACTGCCTTCTGCAACATAACCTTCGTTGTCCAGCAACAGCGCTTCGTCGCAGCCGCTGTCTAGCGCTTCGCGCAGCGCCAACATGGAGTTCATGTAGTTGCCGTTTGCCTTGGCCTTACACATTGTGATGTTCACGTGGTGGCGGGTGTACGACGAGGTGCGGATCTTGATGCCTTGCTCTTTAGCTTCAGGCGACATGTACGAGGGCCAGTGCCAGGCAGCAACCATCACATGGACTTTCAAGTTATCTGCACGCAGACCCATCGCTTCAGACCCTAAGAAAGCCATCGGACGGAGGTAGGCTTCTTGCAGATTGTTTTCGGCAACAACGCGGCACTGTGCGTCGTTCAATTCTTCTTTGCTATAAGGCAGCTTCATACCGAGAATATGCGCCGAATTGAACAGGCGGTTGGTGTGCTCATTCAAACGGAAAATGCTCGGCCCCTGTGCTTCGCTATTATACGCGCGGACACCTTCAAACACACCCATGCCGTAGTGCAGTGTGTGGGTCAAGACGTGCACTCGCGCATCGCGCCAAGGCACCATTTCACCATCAAGCCAAATCACACCGTCGCGGTCGGCCATCGACATAATAAAACTCCTACTCTTGCGAGAAAATGTAACTACTGCTGTTCTAATAAACGTCGCCAAATGGCGACCACTCGCTGACTGGATTCGCGGTAGGGTTCGATCGGTAGTACCGATTTTTGTTCCTGCAGTGCCAGCGCGTGACCTGCCGTTCTGAGAGTCCGGTAGGTGTCACACAAAAATTGGCTGTCATCATACCCAATCGCGTCAATTTTCGCCAATGATTCTAATAAGCGAATGTTGTCTGTAAAGCGCGCCATAGCGGGGTGTTGATGGGTGTGGGCCAAGACAGCGAATTGCACCATAAATTCGATATCTACAATACCGCCTGGGCTGTGCTTCACATGGAACATGCTTGCGTCATCTCCCTTGCACTCGGCAGGTAGCAGGTGGTCGCGCATTTTCTCACGCATCTCCCGTACCTCACCTTGCAAATGGGGAACATCACGGGCTCGTCCCAGCACAGCTTGGCGAATCTCATTGATGCGCTGACCCAGTAGGGTATCGCCTGCCACGACCCTCGCGCGAACCAAGGCTTGGTGCTCCCAGGTCCAGGCATTGTTTTCTTGGTAATTGCGGTAGGCCTCCAGGGAAGACACTAGCAAACCAGAGGCCCCCGATGGGCGCAGTCGCATGTCGACGTCGTAGAGGATGCCACTCGACATGCGAGTGGTCATAATATGCAGCACACGCTGTCCGAGGCGTGTGAAGAAGACACTGTTATCGATATCTTTGGGGCCGTTGGTGTAGCCATTCATGGGCGCGTCGTAGACAAACACCATGTCTAAGTCTGAGCTGTAACTGAGCTCAATACCCCCCATCTTGCCATAGCCAATTACGGTAAACCCCTGGTTAATGACCTCACCTTTGGAGGTAGTGGGCTCACCGTATTTGCGACGTAAATCGTCACGCGCCAAGTCCACCACAAATTCCACGATCACCTCGGCGATCCAGGTGAGGTAGTCGCTGGCTTTCATCAGTGGCAAGCGGCCAGTTACCTCAGCAGCCGCGACCCGTAAGGTATGGGCCATTTTGAAGGTGCGCAAATTGTCCATGTGGGCCTCGAGATCCTCGAGAGGAATGCGCAACGACGACATGGTCAATTCATCCTGCAAGGCCTCGCGCGAGGGCGGCGCGTAAAGCGACGCGGCATCGAGTAGTTCGTCGAGCAACACGGGATACTTCGCTAACTGCTCGGCGATCCATGGGCTCATGGTGCATAGCGTGCACAACTCACGCAGGGCGTTGGGATTTTCCTCCAGCAATACGATGTAGGCCGTACGGCGTTGAATGGCGACCAAAAGCGGGATAATGCGCAGTATGGCCACTGCAGGTTGTGGGCTAGCGGCACAAGTGGCGAGCAGTAGCGGTAAAAAGCGATCGATGCGCTCCCGGCTTTGGCTTGCTAAGGCTAGGAAGGTGCGCGATTGGCTAAATTCGGCGAGCTTGTCGTACACCAATTCTGCCTCGCCGAAGCCCTGCTCGGTAAGCACTGCTATGGCGTCATCACGATCATCAACATGGCTCCAAAACGTGATCCAAACCGGATCAGCGTCTTCCTGTTGGTCTTCATCACCATCGCGCACAATATCTTTAAAGCGAGCGCTAACTTCGCCCCTAAGCCTTGACAGCTCATCATCAAAGGCCACCACATTATCAAATCCAAGCGCCGCCGCCACGCGCAACCTATCACCTTCAGAGGCGGGTAAATTTTGGGTTTGTTGGTCATCGAGCGCTTGAATAGCGTGTTCGGTATTACGTAAAAACACGTAGGCTTCGCGCAGAAGATCACGATCTTGTGGCGTGAGTAATTCACGCGTCTCCAGCAAGTCGAGCACCTTCAACACGCTGCGCTCTTGCAGTTCTTGATCGCGACCACCGCGCACTAATTGGAAGGATTGAGTAATGAATTCGACTTCTCGAATTCCGCCCGTCCCCAGTTTAACGTTGGCGTGCAGCCCCTTGCGCGCCACCTCTTGGCGGATCATCGTCTTTAACTTGCGCAGCGATTCGATGACCGAAAAATCGATGTAACGGCGGTAGGAAAACGGCCGCAAGATGTTCATCAACTCAATGCCGTCGAGCGGGCAACCCGCCACGGGTCGCGCCTTGATCATCGCGTAGCGTTCCCAGTCGCGGCCTTGGTCCTGGTAGTACTCCTCCATGGCATCGAAACTGAGGGCGAGGGCACCACTGTTGCCGTAGGGCCTCAGGCGCATATCGACGCGGAATACAAAGCCGTCCACTGTCATTGGATCGATGGCCTTAATCAAGCGCTGTCCTAAGCGGGTAAAGAAGGCTTGGTTATCCAGTTCCTTGTCACCATCGCGTGTGTAGCCACCTTCGCGGTAGGCAAATATCAAGTCGATGTCAGACGATAGGTTGAGCTCGCGCGCGCCAAGCTTACCCATGCCCAACACCACCAGCCCCACTTCGCGCTGGCCATCGCGACTCATCGGCCGTCCGTACTTGGGTAACATCTGCTGGTAACAGGCATCCAGCGCGAACTGCAGGGCGTTTTCCGCGAGCCGACTGATATCGAGGGTGGTCTCTGCCATATCGGCCAAGCGATTGAGATCGCGCCAGATAATACGCACCATTTCTCGCCGCCGGAAAAGCCGCACATGCTTTTGTAAGCCCTCTTCATCGCTCGGCGCATCTTGCGGTAGGTGCGCTAGCATGGCGTCATCATCCTCATAGCTGTGGTGAAGATCGCCGCTGTCGAGCAGATCGAGCAGCACCTCGGGGTAGCGCCGCAGCGTCTCGGCGACAAAACGGCTTAAGGCGACGACCCTTACAAACTGCTCCGCTACGCTAGACGTCGCCTGTAATCTCAACGCGAGCATGTCGCCTGCGGCGTCAATGATACGTTGCGCGTCGCGCTGAGCTTCCACCTGAAGCGCGGCTGGAAGCGTTTGGCTAGCCTGCTCGATCCATGCCATGCAGCCTCCTTACTTGGCTTTTATGAATTGCCTAATATCTTCGAGGAATTGGTCAAAGCTGGGATGGTGAATATACATCATGTGCCCCGCCTCATAGTATTTATAGACCACGCGGCTTTGATCCACACCTGCGCGATCTAACGCGTACTCGGCGCCCATAAAAGGCGTGGCAAAATCGTAGTAACCAGCGGCGTTGAATACCCGCA
This sequence comes from Cellvibrionales bacterium, assembly GCA_024639455.1. Taxonomy (GTDB): domain Bacteria; phylum Pseudomonadota; class Gammaproteobacteria; order Pseudomonadales; family JAHEIH01; genus JAHEIH01. The sequence continues at coordinate 335,508 of JAHEIH010000026.1, read as the reverse complement.
ACTGGCTATTTCCGCGCATCGCTTTGCCGATGTAGGGTGTCACATTCAGGTAGGCCTGGCGCCACATATTTTCGCCCAGCTTCCAGTTCCAACTGCTCACACCGCCAATAATGGTGTACTCACGATCTGGATTGAAGTTGAGGCCGTCGCGCACCCAGTGGTTTAACGCTGCCGTATAGGCACCATCGATACCGTAAAAGCTCGGATCGGTTTCGGGCGTTTCACCCACCGCATCTACCTCGTCACCCTTGAAGCGCGAATCCAAACGACCGATCGACACCCCTTGCTCGCGCAGTAGTTCGCGGTTAAAGCGGGGGTAGCTCACACGCAGGTTGGCGCGATCGAGATAATCCTCTGTCAAGCCAGTAAAACGTGCCAACTTGGCGCGAACATCGGCCTGGCGCTGCTCGTCTAGACGGCTGCCCAAAAGCAGCGCTGGTGCGTATTCACGCAAAGCAAATTGGCGCGCTTGCTCCACCCACTCTTCCAGTGGCACGCCCTGCCCTGCTTTGCCGTGGTAGTGTGCGGTGGCCGCCATGGTGGGCAAGGCCACCATGTAAACTAATTCGTTGCCGGGATCGTAGGCATCGAGGCTGAAATCCAAGATCGTTGAAATCAGTAACAGCCCGTTGACGCTCACATCATCGAAGCGCCCCTCCAATTCGTGGACCAACGCCGCAGTGCGCGTGGTGCCATAACTCTCACCACCGATATACTTGGGGCTATTCCAGCGATTGTGTTCACGCAACCACGCACGGATAAAGCGCGCCACCGACTTAGCGTCTTCGCTCACGCCCCAAAAGCTCTTCGCTTCGGTCTCGCCCAGCGCACGGCTGAAGCCTGTACCCACCGGGTCAATGAACACCAAATCGGTGACATCGAGGGGCGCTTGGGAATTATCGACAATGCTAAACGGCGCGGCACCATCATCTTCGGCATCAGAAGGGAGCACGACTTTTTTGGGACCAAACACCCCCATGTGTAGCCACACCGAAGACGACCCTGGGCCGCCGTTGTAGATGAAGCTCACCGGGCGAGGCCCCTTACCGGGTTTATTCGCGATATACGATACTGAAAAAATCGCCGCCTCGGGTTCGCCCTTGGCATTTTTGAGCACGGTTTCACCGGCAATCGCCTGGTATTTAAGGCGTTTGCCATTGAATACCCCGCTGTGTTCGGTCACGCTTGGTGCGGTAATGTCTAGGGCTGATGCGCCTTGCTCGTTCGCCATAGCAAAGGTCGGCACCAGGGTAAATAAAAAGCTAATTAATACGGCTAATCGTTTCATAAAATCCCTCTATTACTTGCGGGAGCAAAGGCTGTCCGTCTATAGTCGATATCACGATTCACGGCCAACGTAGCCTTCACCATGCATGCATTACCGACCTTTGAACAACAACTTTCACGCTTAATTTCTCTTGCTTCGGTGAGCTCTGCCACCCCCGAGTGGGACATGGGCAACCTCGCAGTGATCGAACAACTCGCCGAATGGTTCTCTAGTCTGCACTTTTCCACCGAAATTTTAGTCGATCCCGAGCAGTCTAATAAAGCCAACCTGATCGCTACCCTAGGGAGTGGCGAAGGTGGGCTAGTGCTATCTGGTCACACCGATACGGTGCCGTTCGACGAACAACTGTGGCAAAGCGACCCTCTTCAGGTCGACCTGCGCGATAACGCCTACTACGGCATCGGCACCGCCGACATGAAAGGTTTCTTCGCCGTTATTATCGCCGCACTACGCGACATAAATTTGCGCCAGCTCAAACACCCGTTGATTATTGTCGCCACCGCCGACGAAGAAAGCTCCATGAACGGCGCGCGACGTTTAGCGGCCGCCAGTTTGAAGACCCCACGAGCAGCGGTCATTGGCGAACCCACCGGGCTCAAACCCATACGCGCTCACAAAGGGGTGATGATGGAGACGATTCGTATCACCGGTCGCGCCGGCCACAGCTCCAATCCGGCTCTGGGCATTAATGCGCTAGATGCCATGGCTGAAGTCATTCAAGCACTCATGGCCTACCGCGCAGATTTAGCGGCGCGCTACCGCGACCCGTTGTTTGAAGTCGACCATCCCACCATCAACCTTGGTCACATCCACGGTGGAGACAATCCCAACCGTATCTGCGGCCAATGCGAACTGCAATTCGACGTACGCATGATGCCTGGTATGGCCATCGATGACGTACGGCGAGAAATTTTGGCATTAATCTCGCCCATCGTAGCGAAACATCACGGCCTACTCAGCTTTGAAGCACTGGTACCCGGCGTGGAGCCATTTTTGTTAGATAGCGATAGTGAATTGGTAAAAGCCGCCGAGCGCATGACAGGACAGGATGCTGGCATCGTCGGCTTTGCCACCGAAGCGCCTTTCTTTCAAGCCATGGGGGTCGACACCATCGTCATGGGCCCAGGCAATATTGATGTCGCCCACCAACCCGATGAACACTTACCGCTAGCGCAAATTAACCCCGCGATGGAGATCATTCAACAACTGGTGCAGCACTATTGTCTATAGCGCTGCAGGTAGGCTCGAACGTCTGGGGCGTTGGGCGCCACTTCTGACAAATTTGCGACCCACTGCGCCAACGCGGGGGTGTCACCCAAGCCTTGCTGGAAATTGATCGCCGTTGTCAGCAAGGTGTAATCGTAGGGCCAACGCACAAGCGCCGCGCTCAATACCTCCAGCGCCGCTGCTACATCGCCCTGATTTTGTAGCGCCACCGCTAGCACATAGTGATGGTGGGGAATGGCGTTATCGGTTGCCACCGCCGCGCGTAAAAACGTGAGCGCCGCCGCATAATTCTTACGCCGTACTTCGCTCAAGCCCATGCTAAACTGCACCAATGCTGAATCGGGGGCAACCGCGAGGGCGCGCTGCAATAACGCTACTGCCATATCCTCCGAGCCCAACTGACGATTGAAGTCGGCGTAGTTTAACAGGCTTGCAACATCGGTTGGATCAATGCCCAAGGCGATCTCAAAATGTCGCTGCGCGCCCAACAAATCACCCCGCTGTAGGGCGATATCGGCTAAACCTAGTTGCGCAGCAGGCATATCCGCACTGACTTGCAACATGGTTTGATATTCTTTCTGCACGGCCGCCACCTGCGCTTGCTGCAGGCCAAACTGCTCGACGGGAATACCGCGTAAAGCTGGCGCCAACGCCATTCGTACCACCTTGGAAGGATCGTTTAAATGGCCACGCAGTGCCGGCCAGCGCGAGGCCGGGGGCAAGGCTTGTAGTACTTGTATTGCCGCGACCCGCAGCAGCGGATCGGCGTGGTCTAATACCTCCATCGCCGCTTGCATCGACATCCGTGAGGGCGAGGCGGCTAACTGTTCCAACAGGCTGGCTCTCACCAATGCCGGCTGGGTTTCATCGGCAATCCACTGACTGAGTGCACGTACCGCACGGGGATCAAAATCTCGCGCCGCCTGCAGATCGCTCGCCCAATGGGAAGTATTAGCACCCCACTCACGGCGCGCCTGTTCCACCTTGGCATCGTCTTGATGGCAAGCTTGGCAAGCATTAGGCTGTGCTGGCAACGCCGAGGTTGGGCGGTGAAAACCATGGTCGCGGCGCCAGTCGACACCCATATAGAGCCGGCTACTCATATGGCAGTCGATACACTGCGCAGCGCCCGCTGGGTGGCGGCTGTGCTGTGCGGTCGCATAGGTGCTAGGTTGGTGGCACTGAGCGCAAAGCGCGTCACCCTGCGCGTGGGTTTCGCCGGTATGTGGGTCGTGGCAATGGCTACAGCGCACGCCCTGCTGGTACATCTTGCTCTGGAGGAAGGACCCCAGTACAAACACCTCGTCTTGAATTTGACCATTGGCAAAATACAACGCCGGCTGCAGGGTCGACAAACGGAAACGGCCATGAAAATCCTGTGTGGGGAGGGCGTTTTCTTCCAACAAGTTACGACGCGAATGGCAACCACCGCACATGGCAATTTCGCTGTCATCGCTGCTGCCCTGGGGCGATGCAATCGACGCACCCTCCTTGAACACAAACGCCGCCGGCGCTCGGCTGTTAATAAGACCGCTACCCAGTGACCAATCTTGTTGTCTAGCGCGTGCCACGTGATCACTGGCAGGGCCATGACAGGATTCGCAGGCGACATTTACCTCGGCGAAGGTGGTGTTATAACTCAGGCTTTCCTCATCAAAGCCTCGCTCGACACCAGTGGAATGGCAATCAGCGCAGCGCGAGTTCCAATTCTGATAGGCGCCGCGCCAAAAGAAGGGATGACCAGGCTGAGGGTTTTCTTCAGGTTGCAGGTGATACCAACGCTGGCCACCTTTTTCCGAGGGGCGAGCATCCCAAGCAATATCAAATACCTGCAAACGACCGCGATCTGTTTTCACCAAGTATTGCTGCAGTGGCGTAAAACCAAAGGTATACACCACCTCGGCGTCGCGCAGCTGGCCATCTTCGTCGGCGGCGTTAATCCAATAGCGTCCATCTCGCTGAAAAAATCTCACCTTGGTCGCGCCTTGGGTAAAGCTTTCTCCAGCAAATGGCGCTAATACTGTGGTTGGCTTGGCCGGCTGCATCGCCATCGCGTGGTGCGAGCCACGCCAAGCGTTGACTTGCTGGCTGTGGCAGTCGCCGCAAGCCTCTACGCCGACAAATTGCTGCGCCAGGGTAAGAGGAAGATACAAGAAGAGTAGGCTAGCGAATAAACGTCGAATCATGGGTTTCCAAAGGGCGTATGGCAGGCCGAGCCAAGTGTTTAAAAAAGTGGCGAAGAACATGCCGGTCGTCGCCATCGACCAACGCGCTCGCACCCGAGTAGGCCGCGTCGAGCAAGAAGTTCAGTCTATGCTTGGCGGTCTCATCGCTCAATTGTTGGATGGTAACTCGTAACGCTTGTTGCCGATAGTCAGTATAGCTATCGTTAAGGGCGTATAGGTGTTGCGCCAACGCTGCCCAATCACCAAGTTTAGCCGCCGCTAAGCAGGCTTCTCGTTGCGCGGCTCGATAGCGATGTAACGGCGTCATTGCCCGACGGACATAGTTGCCCGCGGTATATAACGCAGCAAGCATCACTACCAACACCAACCAAATTAACCACGGTCGATCGCCTTCACGTACCGCAGCGTCATGACTCGCGGGGTCAAGGCCAATGGCGGGGAGTTTGGCCGTGCGTTGTTGCTGAGTGTTCTTGTCTAGCCATTCGACCTGCAAGCTCGGTAAATAAAGCGACAGGGGGCGTTGTGCCAGCAGCGTGAAACGATCCTCGCGCCAGGCGCTGCGACGACCCCGCTCGTTATCGTCACGCAAAACGGGCAATTCAGCATACACCGCCACGCCTGATTCCTCTTCAAGGCGTGGCGCAATCTGCGGTAAAAACATCGCTAGCGTGTTGTCTGCCTGACTGGTATACATTATCTGCAAGGAATCTCCGGCGTCCAATGCTATGCCGCCATCGTCATTCGGCTCAACACCATTAAGCTCGACCGACATTTGGTACTGGCTGGCCACAAGATCGACACCAGGCAGCGGTACACCCAGCACATGAAAGCCCCCTAGAGAAAACCTCTTGAGTACATTGCGCCCCTCGCTATCGGCCACCCCTACTTCGACAGCGACTGGCAATAGCAATAATTTTCCGCTGGAACGAGGGTAAACGGACAGCGGCCAGCGCTGTACTGTCCACATAGCGCCGTCAATGCGCTTGCGGCTGTTGTCGGCAAAGACTTGGCGCTGCAACCACAACACATCTGACTGGGTTGGCAGCTCGATGCGAGCGGCGCGAGTAAACCACTGCGGCGTTGCCAATTCCAAACTGACAGACACCTCTTCAGACGTGTAGGCGCGCGACTGAGATAGCACCAATCGCGCTTTAAAATCGACCTCATCCACTTGCCATGCTAGCGCAGGATGTGCCAATAAAATAACACACCACATTAGGCACCTAATCATCGCGGGACTCACTGGCTTGAGCGGCAAAAAGGGCTGTAAGATAGTCTCCCACGGCGGTATTGATATGAGCCATCCAGCGTTCAGCTAGATGCTGTTGCTCAAGGATGTCTTGTCCAGTCAGTTGCTCAGCCATTGCACTGTCAGCCAGTACCCCAGGGTCACCCAAAAATTGCCCCTCAATGATCTGCTGGTTCTCCACCTCGTCCAGGCCCGCCTGTTGTGATTCAGTCAGTTGCTGCCTATCTGCCAAGCGCTGTTCTATGGCCGCGATATTATGCGCCACGACATCGGCGTTGGGATGTTTTTCTCCCAGCGAGAGGTAAATGGCGAGAGCCCGCATTAAAAAGTCTTGCTGCGCCAGCGCATTGGCATACATCAACCGCGCGTAAGGCGTGTCTACCATCGATAAAGCCTGTGCGGCAGACTCAAAATCACCTGCGCGATAAGCGCTCAAGCCCCGCCAAAGGGGGTCTTCAAAGGCGGCAGCGGCAGCGCGATAATCACCCTCTTCAAAGTAATAACGTCCGCGCTGTTCTGCGCTAAAAAACCAACCAATAACCCCAGCGTTTGCTTCTTGTGCTATGGCCGGGGGTGTATAAAAACCCAACTGGCATACCAGCAGCACACTCCAGGCCATACTCCAGCCGCGGCGGAACCAAATTAAATACACCAGCGCAAAGGGCAGTACCAGATAGTAACCGTCGTCGCGCCATTGGGTGCCTTCTTCAGCCACGGCCGTCATATCGCGTGCTAGCGTGGCCAGCAAGGCGCGTATGTCGCTGTCGTCAACACTCGCCACAACGGATCCCATGGGTTTACCATCATGGTTAAACAGCCATGGACGCAGCGGCCACCGGGCTTGATCAATATCATTTGGCTGTTGGTCACTCAGCAGCAGCACACTACTCACCGTTAACCCTAAGTTCTCAATGGGCTGCTCGATACGCTGCCAATACTTGCCGTCTACCGGCATTTGCAATGAGGTCAGTCCAGCGAGGGTAAACTCTAGTAATGCATTATCCTGGGTAGGTGGTAACACCCAGTGCGCCGAGCCAGCAAAGGCAACAATACCCACCCGTGCGGGCGGCATGGCAGCCACGAGGTCGCGGCTCTTCAACAATGAATGTTGCCAGGCTGACATGCCGTTCGATTTATCCTGCATGGTTGCACTAGCATCCAAGGCAATAATCACCAAACTAGCATCGCGCTGCAAGGGGGTCTCTTCGCGCTGCCAACTTGGCCCAGACAGGGCGATACCCACCACCGACAACATGAAAAGAGCAAAGGGCAGTGGTGCGAACCAACGCGCCGAAGCACGACGCACGGTTAACACCTCGCGTAGGTGATCGGCGATCGCCGGGGCGCCCGCCTGCTTATCTGGCAGCCTGGCATAGAACCAAAGCAATATCAGTGGCGGCAAGGCAAACAGTAGCCACTCAGGACGCACAAAAGCCAGCGGCAAGGGATTCATAGTCGACCCCCACGCTGTTGACGTCGGATACTTATCACGGCGATAAGCAAGGCAAAAACATAACAAAATAGAATGGGGTAGTGGTACAAATCACGGGTGGGGTAGTACCACTCGACACGCAGCTCGCTGGGCAGCGCAGCAGCTAAATCCTCGCTCAGGCGTGCCATAGCATCGGGGCTGCGCGCGTCGTAATACTCACCCCCACTGATCTCAGCCACGTTTTGCAGGGTGGCCGTGTCAATCTCGGCGCTATCGCTGTCGTCGCCAATCGCCACCGTATATACACGTACTCCACGCTGGGAGGCGACCAACGCCGCTTCTCGAGGAGGTACAAGGCTGCGGTTATCAGCGCCATCGGTGACCAGCAACATGGCTTTATCGCGATCATCGTCTCCCTGAAGGTGTTTAAGCCCAAGCCCAATGGCATCACCCAACGCGGTATTTCGCCCCGCCGGACCCACCCGTGTAGCCAGAAGTAATGCACGCCAGGCCTCACTATCGGCGGTCAGCGGCGCTTGTAAATAGGGGCGGTCGGCAAAGACGATCAAACCTAGGCGGTCGCCACGGCGCTGTTCTGCGAAGTCACTCAAGGCTTCCTTTAATCGCTGCAGGCGAGTTTGCCCCTCACCATCGCGCTCGTTCATCGAGCCTGAAATATCTACCAGTACCACCAAATCCCGGCTGTGCTGTTCGATCGGTAACGGTTCCTCAACCCACTGCGGACGAGCGATGGCCAGTATCACCAGGCACCAGTTGAGAATTAAAAAAAACACTTGTAACGGCGAGCGTCGATGCACCCAAGCGGCCTGTTGAGGTCGTTGTTGAGAGGCCGTAGCCAACTGCTGGTACATCGGTGCGCGAACGTGCGGCACGAAACGCTTGTAGGGGCGCATTAGGCGCACCAAAAGTGGCAAGGGCAGTAGCGCAAACGCCAAGGGGTAAACGAATTCAATCATCGCTAGGCCTCCCAAGTGATTGCATCGCCGCGGCAATAGCCACGAATTCCCCAGCTACCGACGGGCTCGCCACTATGGTTTCGCCACGATAGCACGCCCCTACCAGCCACGCCTGGCTGTGCTGAAAATGCTCGATAGCACAATACTGACAGAGTAGTTGTAGTGCTTGATCAATACGCAGACTGGCCACCTCGCTGCGTGGCCAATAGCACAACAGCGTACGCTTCAATGTCGTTGCCAGCGCTTTAGCCTCGCTCGATTGCCCCTGCCTCGAGGCCTTTAAAAAAGCCTCAATTAACGCCCGCCAAGCCGCCGCTGTACGCCGCTCTGCCAATGTCCGCCGCCACCACCATAGCCACAACAACATCCCCGATACCAACAACAGCCACCATAGCGGTTGGGGGGCGCCCCAACTTGGCAGATCCGGCAACGGTGGATCAAGTACCAGTTTACTAACGCCCATAGCGCAACCTTGCAAAATAGCGCAGTACATCTTCCACACCGTCGCGGCTCGCGTCTAGGGAGACACAGGGAATACCCAAATTATCGAGCACGTCGATATTTTTGCGGTGGCCATCACTACTTGAGCTTTGAATGTGTTGCTCATCAACCTGCAATTGGTAAGCATGGTCGCCAAACACGTTGCCCTTTGCCAAAGCTAGATTGCGCTCTAGTGGGTCAAAGGTTAACACCACTAATACATCGTGGTGCTGGTTGAGCAATCGCAGTAATCCGGGGGACTCTTCACACCAGCCCGACAGGTCGGATATAAGAATAATTCTCTGATCCGCTACGCCAGCACCTATCGCCATCTGTAGTTGATCACGCAGAGTTCGTGCATGCGCTGGGACGACTTTATCGGCGCGAAGGCGCGTGTTGAAATCGACGATGGCCTGCATGCATTGCAGCAGGTGATTCTGTCGCCGAGAGGGTTTCAGCCACAGCTGCTCTTCCTCGTTGAATACGTGAAGACCAAAGCGGTCGCCACACTGCACATCGCGCCAACCAATAAGCGCGGCGATTTTGGCGGCGGCGCTAGATTTAGTGTCATAGAGACTGCCAAAGAACATTCCCATGCGCTGGTCGAGCATCACCATAGTGGTGCGGTCACTCTCTTCGCTGTACACCCTCACATGGGGAGCCCCGCTGCGCTGGCTCACCCGCCAATCGATACGCCGGATATCATCGCCTTGTTGGTAGTGACGCAACTCTTCAAAATCGAGGCCTCGGCCACGCTGCGGCGTCGGCTGTTGCCCGGCAAAGTGTTCAAACAAATTGCGGTTGGGCAGATCGCGCCACACCTTCAAGCGCGAGCGAATCGCCAGTAGATCCTGCATCGCCACATAGGCTTGCCCGGTCATTACACTAACGCCACCTGCGTCACGAGCTCTTCGATCACGTCGTCGGGGGTAATGCCCTTGGCCATAGCCTCGTAGCTCAATGCGATGCGGTGGCGCAATACCGGGTGCAACATGGCGCGCACGTCATCCGGGTCGACAAAGTCGCGCCCATCCAACCAGGCGTGGGCGCGAGCGGCGTGCTCTAACGCCAGCGTCGCGCGAGTGCTAGCGCCGACAAAGATCCAGTCTGACAGGCGGCTATTGGGGTATTGCTCAGGCTCTCGAGTACCCATAATCAGGGCGACGATATAGCGCAGCACATTGTCGACAACTTTCACTGTGGCAATGTCGTCACTAGCCGTCTGTAAGGTTTCCAAGGGGATGATACGAGGGGTTATTTCGTCTTGCTGCTCATTGCGAAGGGTCTGCAAAATTTGTAATTCCTGTAACGCATTGGGCCGCTCAAGCAACAACTTCATCATAAAACGGTCGACCTGGGCTTCAGGCAGGAGATAGGTGCCCTCTTGTTCGATCGGGTTTTGGGTGGCTAATACCATAAATGGGCGTGGCAGTGGATAGCTATTGCCGGCCACGGTAACCTGTTGTTCTTGCATTGCCTCCAGTAGCGCTGACTGAACCTTGGCAGGGGCGCGATTGATTTCATCCGCCAGCACTACATTGTGGAATATGGGGCCGGGCTCGAACTCCAACTGCTGCGTTTGGCCCTGCCCCACCAAAACCTCAGTACCAGTAATATCCGACGGTAAGAGATCGGGGGTAAATTGCACACGGCCAAAGGAGGCACTAATGTGTTGCGCCAAATGCGTCGCCAAACGTGTTTTTGCGGTGCCGGGCAGGCCTTCCAACAGGATATTGCCGCCGCATAGCAGCGCGATCAGAACGCCACGCACCGCTTCGTGTTGGCCGATGATCTGACGTTCAAGGTCTTGTAGCAAGTGCTGCAGCGCCGCGCGTGATTCGCTCATGGTCAATCTCATAGAGTTGTTATGGTTATGTAAGTATCATGCCTGAAAAATGCACCAACGGTAGGCATTGACGACTAATTGTCATATATTAACTTTTTAGTCCATAAATGAAAGGTATGCCGCCGGTGAGCGACGAATTATCCTACGTTAAATGGTTCCGCAACGCGGCCCCCTACATCAATAATCACAAGGGTAAAACCTTTGTATTGATGTTTGGCGGCGACGCGCTGCACGACCCAAACTTTGCCAACATCGTACACGATATCGTGTTGCTACAGAGCTTGGGGGTTCGCTTAGTGTTGATCCACGGCGCGCGCCCGCAGATCGAAGAGCGCTTAGCGCTGCGAGGCACTACCCCGCGCTTTCACAAAAACGTACGCCTAACCGACGAAAGCGTCATCCACGCGGTTAAGGACGCCGTGGGCAGTATCCGTTCGGATATCGAAGCCATGTTCTCTACTGGTATTGCCAATTCACCTATGCACGGCGCACGCATCAAAGTGTGTGGTGGTAATTTTGTCGCCGCCAAACCTATCGGCGTGATCGATGGGGTTGATCACGAGCGCACTGGCGAAGTTCGCAAAGTACACGCAGAGAGCATTAAACAACTGCTCGACGACGGCAATATCGTACTGCTGTCTCCGATTGGCTACTCCGGTACCGGTGAAGTTTTCAACTTGCACGTGGAAGATCTCGCCGTAAGTGCGTCGGTAGCTTTGCGAGCCGATAAACTGGTGGTGTTGTCGAGCCAGAACGGCTTGCATGATGAAGACGGTCAGTTAGTGCGCCAGTGCAACCTTGCACAAGCAAAATCCTGCATTGCGGAACAGCGCTTACGTCACGCCGTGGTGGGAGCTTGCGAAGCAGGTGTACCGCGCAGTCACATCATTAGCTATAGCGAAGACGGTGCGTTGCTGCGCGAACTGTTTACCCGTGAAGGCTGCGGCACGCTGGTGTCACAAGACCCCTATGAATCGCTGCGGCCCGCCAAACTCGACGATATTCCCGGCATCCTCGCACTGTTACAACCGTTGGAGGATCAGGGCGTATTGGTGAAACGCTCGCGCGAATTGTTAGAAAACGACGTCAACAAGTTCTTTGTCATTGAGTTAGACGGCCTGATTATCGGTTGCGCCGCGCTGTATCACTACGACGGCAGCGACCAAGCCGAACTGGCCTGCATCACCGTTCACCCGGATTACCGCGAGGGCAGTCGCGGCGAGCGGCTGCTCGAGCATATTGAAAGCCTCGCGAAACGCGAAGGCTTTTCCCGTTTGTTTGTGCTCACTACGCGCACGGCACACTGGTTCCAAGAGCGCGGTTTTAACGCCGAAGCGCTCGCCAACCTACCCCAGCAGAAGCAGGCTCTGTATAATTATCAGCGCAACTCAAAAGCTTTTATAAAACCCCTTTAATTTTTAGAGATTTACCATGCCCCAATATCGTTCTAAAACTTCGACCGCTGGTCGTAACATGGCTGGCGCTCGCGCACTGTGGCGCGCCACTGGCATGAAAGATGATGACTTTTCTAAGCCTATCATCGCCATCGCCAACTCTTTTACTCAGTTCGTGCCCGGGCATGTTCACCTGAAAGACCTCGGGCAATTAGTTGCTCGCGAAATCGAAAAACACGGTGGTGTGGCGAAAGAGTTCAACACTATTGCCGTGGACGATGGTATTGCCATGGGTCACGACGGCATGCTGTACAGCCTCCCCTCGCGCGACATTATCGCCGACTCGGTTGAATATATGGTCAACGCTCACTGCGCCGACGCCTTGGTGTGCATCTCTAACTGCGACAAGATCACCCCCGGAATGTTGATGGCGGCATTGCGTCTGAACATCCCCGTCATCTTCGTATCAGGCGGCCCAATGGAAGCGGGTAAAACCAAGTTGGCCGACCACGGCATAGACTTAGTAGACGCCATGGTGATTGCCGCCGACAGCAATGCCAGCGATGAATTGGTCGAGGAATACGAGCGCTCAGCCTGCCCTACCTGCGGTAGTTGTTCCGGTATGTTCACCGCTAACTCGATGAACTGTTTGACCGAAGCACTGGGCTTGTCACTGCCTGGCAACGGTTCAATGCTGGCGACTCACGCCGACCGCGAGAAACTGTTCTTGGAAGCCGGCGCACGTATTGTTGAAATTACCAAAGATTTCTATGAAAACAATAACGCCAAAGTGTTACCACGCATGGTCGCTAGCTTCAAGGCCTTTGAAAACGCCATGATGCTAGACATTGCGATGGGTGGATCAACCAATACCATTTTGCACCTATTGGCCGCCGCACAAGAAGGCGAAGTACCCTTCACCATGGCCGATATTGATCGCTTATCACGTGAAGTACCACAACTCTGTAAAGTGGCACCCAACACCCAGAATTACCACATGGAAGACGTCCACCGCGCGGGGGGTGTGATGGGCATCTTAGCGGAGCTTGCTCGCGCTGGATTGCTGCACGTTGACGTACCGACTATTCACAGTTCAAGTATGGGGGCAGCATTGCAATTGTGGGATATCATGGAAACCGAACACGACGCTGTGAAAGAGTTTTATAAAGCAGGTCCAGCAGGCATTCCCACCCAAACCGCTTTTAGCCAAAGTACTCGTTACAACAGCCTCGACGCCGACCGAGAAAACGGTTGTATCCGCTCCATCGAGCACGCCTTCTCATTGGAAGGGGGATTGGCGGTTCTTACTGGTAACATCGCTCTCGACGGCTGTGTGGTCAAAACTTCTGGTGTAGATGAAGACAATTTAGTTTTCGAAGGCCCGGCTCATGTCGTCGAGAGCCAGGAAGACGCGGTAGAAAATATCCTCAACGACTTGGTTAAGCCCGGCGAAGTTGTCATCGTTCGCTACGAAGGCCCCAAAGGCGGCCCCGGTATGCAGGAAATGCTGTATCCCACCTCTTACCTGAAGTCGAAGGGCCTAGGTAAGGCTTGCGCGCTGCTGACAGATGGCCGCTTCTCTGGTGGCACCTCCGGCCTATCGATTGGCCACGCCTCTCCTGAGGCCGCTGCTGGCGGCGCAATTGGATTGGTTGAGAATGGCGATATCATTAAGATTGACATCCCCAACCGGAGTATTAACGTCGCACTTAGCGAGGCTGAGTTGGCCACACGTCGGGCCGCGATGGAAGCAAAAGGTGATGCTGCATGGCAGCCTGTCAAAGCTCGTCCTCGTAAAGTATCTACGGCCTTGAAAGCCTACGCTAAGCTGGTGACTAGTGCGGATACCGGTGCGATTAGGGATATAAGCAAACTGTGAAAGATTGTCTTTGGTGAATTCCTTCCTCTTGAGGAAGGTGTCATAGGCAAAGGAAGGTCTGACAGATATAAAAAAGGCACCAGAAGGTGCCTTTTTGTTTGATCCTAACGCTAGACTACTCTTGCGCCAGTGACTCGATACGCTTGATTTCTGAATTCAAATATTTAATCCATTGACGAGCGAATTTTTCAGTTTTCTTGTATTTAACCGCTTTATTGAAAGTTTTCTTCGCGTCTTGATACTTCTCTTGGTAAAACTGGGCTTGGCCCAACACCAACAAAGTATTCTCCTCAGAGCGCAAATCACCTTTCTTCAGCGCCAAATTAGCCGCATTCTCCGCTTCTTTAAAACGGTCCAAACTGATGTAAACGTTAGCCAAGCGTGAAGCAGGTTCACCGTTTTTCGCCAGATCAGCAGCACGCTTTAAAGGATCAACTGATTTCTTGATCTCTTGCGCAGACGCCAGGAAGTTACCCAAGTATTCCATGTTCCTAGACGTTTCTTTGATGATGCCGGCTTTAACGCCTTTTTCCATCACTTGCGCCGCTTTAAAGGGAACATCGTTACCCGCGTACAAACCTGCCATTTGCAGCAACTCACTCTCACGAGTCAGCATACCTTGTGTATAGGCGGTTTCCATGGTGACCATTTGCAACAAGTCTTTCTTTTGCTCGCCGTACATCATCGACAATTGAATCCAGTACTCACCTTTGGGGTAGAGCTTGACCAGTGTCTCCAAGATATCAACCATCGCAGGAATGTTACCTTTTTCGAAGTACAGCACACGCGCCAGAAGCAACCAAGGCTCTTTGGGGAGCTTGCCTTTTTCAGCATTCTTCGCCAAACCGGTTTCTACTGACTTAATGGCGTTATCCCATTCTTTCAGTTGATAGTAACCCTGGGCCAACAGCATGTGCGCATCGGCGTTAGGGTTGTTAGCTACAGCAAACCACTCTTTCAACATGCGAACCGCATTTCTGTAGTCTTCGGTCACGAAGTACAACTGCGCGATAGAGTATTTGGTGTTAACTTCCAACTGCACAGGAATATCTGGCTGAGCAATCAGGTTGTTGTAGGCTTCAATCGCTTTAGGGTAGTTTTCTTCTGAATAGTATACGAAAGCGTACATGTTCCACATGTTAGCCAGCTCGTAACTGTTCAGTTCGTTTTTACCACCCGCTGTGCGCATGTCATCCAGCAGCTCTTTGGCCAGTTTCATATCTTGCGCTTCAGCAGCTTGTTGAACCGCTTGCAACTTTTCGTAAACCTTGTTGCGCAGTGCCGGCGTCTTACGAGTTTCTTGTTGTTTCTTCTGCTGTTGCTCTTGAGCAAAAGCAACACCCGCTTGAACACCAAATGCCTTGCCAACAATTGGCGCAACCGCCATTGCTGCACTTAGACCCGTCGCTGCGACTAAGGTAAACGCTGTTGTTTTAAATTTCATAGACATGATCTTATCTATACCTTAAGCGTAACCGGAGTGGGCCGAAACCCACCGCGATTTATTTTTCCAGAGTGTAGGTGAACTTGTTTTGAACACCGGCCACTTCGATTGGCTCACCGTCAACTACACGTGGCTTATATTTGAACTTCTCCGCCGCTTTAACAGAGGCGCGTTCAAAAATTCCAGAGGGTTGGCAGTCAACCGCTTGTGGGTCACGAATAGAACCATTTTTGGTCACTGTGTACTCCACAATACAGTAGCCCTCAATGCCACGTGATGTCGCACGACGTGGGTAGATGGGGGCCACCTTAACGATGGGCAGATATTCGCCGTCAGAAGCACCTAGACCGCCACCAAGACCAATTTGAACATTAGCAGCTGCAGGTGCTGCCATGTTCAGAGCCATATCGACATCAACCACCTCAACATCAGGGGTATCCATCGGTGGTGGGGGTTCATCAGGCTCATCGGGCTGTTCAGGTTTAAGTTCTGCAACACGCACATCAATCTCGGGCTCGGGCATAACGATATCAGCAATTTTGTCGTTACCCACGTCGTCTAGCTTAACCTCATCGGTCAACACCAGCGCGTACATTAGGTAAAACAAGCCAACTGTGATACCAGCACCCAGAACACCGGACAATAGAAGTTTTGATGATTTCATAACTTAATTTGCCTGTTCCGAATCAATCGAGAGATAAATATTCTCTTTAGGGATACCCGCATCAGTAGCGGCCTTAAAGAGCGTATTCCAACTCTCGGCGTTGGATTTTGCGTCCATACGCATTGAAAGCTCTGCGGCTGAACCCGCATCCGCGTAGATCTTTTGCAGTTCACGTTTCAGATTGCGAGACTCAATGGTTTTATCGCCATAGACAAAATCATTGGTCTCGGTCACTGCTACGATGATCTTTGGCTTTTTAGCCTCAGATGTCACTGCGCCAGTCAACGCGTACTCAGCTTTCGGAAGCTTCACGAAAGAAGCTGTTACGATGAAGAAAATCAACATGATGAATACAACGTCGAGCATCGGCGTTAAGTCGATTTGCCCGCCTTGATCATCTGAATTACGTTTTCTTTTCATGAAAAGCTCTCTTTAGTGATCGGTTGTTAAACTATCAGCTAACAACTCGGACTCCCTAGACGCAATACTTGTTACGTAAGTATTAGAGAACACACCAGAAAGTGCTGCCACCATGCCTGCCATTGTGGGGATGGTCGCTTTCGACACACCGCCCGCCATGGACTTGGCGTCACCACCACCGGTGACCGCCATGATGTTAAACACTTCAATCATACCCCATACCGTACCCAACAGGCCGAACAGGGGGGCGAGAGCTACTAACGCTTGAATGAATGCAAGATGCTCATTGATCTTCAAATTCATTCGAGAAATTAGTTTTTCTCTCACCTGGTGTGCATTCCAAGACTTTCTTTCAGTCCGAGCTTCCCATTGTTTGAGAACCTCGGATTTATCTTGCTTGAAAGTAGTCTTGTAATACCAAACGCGTTCAAGAACTAGTGTCCACAGAATCAGAGTCAAAGCTGCGATAGCCCAGAGTACTGGGCCACCCTTATCCATAAATGAAAGTAGCGCTTTGATGACTTCATCCATTGTATTAACCCTTCATACTTGCTTCAGTATGTTCAGCAATAATACCCGTGGTCTGCTCTTCCAAAATGTGAATGATTTCTTTTGCCTTACCGTTAACGATGGTGTGCATCAGTACGGTAGGAATAGCAACAATCAGACCCAAAACAGTGGTTACCAGAGCACCAGAAATACCGCCAGCCATTGCCTTCGGATCGCCGGCACCGAAGATGGTGATAGCTTGGAAGGTTACGATCATACCGGTAACGGTACCCAACAGACCCAACAGAGGCGCTACAGCTGCAATGATCTTCAACAGCGTAAGGTTCTTCTCAATAGCAGGGGTCTCTTTCAGGATAGCTTCACTCAGTTTCAGTTCCAGAGTTTCAGTATCCATAGATGGGTTATCTTCGTGTACTTTCAGTACGCGACCCAGTGGGTTATTAGTGTTGGCAGAAGTCGCTTTCAGCTGAGCTTTAACTTTTGAGCTCATGCCACCCAACACAATCAGGCGCAGGATAGCGATCAACATAGCAATAACACCGACTGCAGTGATCACGTAACCTACGTAACCACCTTGGTGCCAACGCTCTTCCAGGTCAGGGCTGTTAATCAGCGCCGCCAAGAATGAACCGCCGGTCGCGCCAGTGGGGTCAACATAGAAAGGTGACACTGAAGAAGCCGTAGTCAGCGCTGCTGCTTCAGCCGTCGCACTTGGCTGGCGAGCCAATTCAGACAATGCGCCAGTTTCTGGAACGAACTGCAGGTAGTTACCTTCAGCAGACACGATGTTGAACAGACCTACGCGAGTGACATTGCTGTCAACTTTGTCGCCATTGGGCTTTTCGATAGTCGCGGGGAATGAAACCACACGGCCAGATTCCACCATTTCTTGCAACAACAGGTACCAAACGCGCTCGATTTCCTCGATGCTAGGCAGTTGCTCGCCACCGCTCATCTTTTCTACTAATGCAGACAGGAATTCTTCACGACCTTGGATTTGAGCGCTAGTCAACGAACCTTCAAAGTTCGAGCGAGCGTCACCCGCGGTTGAAGTGATGTGGCCGAACAGTTCTTGCAGTGAACCCATCGCATCGCGCAGACGCTTCTGAGTAGCTGCCAACAACTTCTCGTTTTCTTCGAATTGCTTTTCAAGCTGCGCTGAACGACGCTCTTGACGAGTGCGCTCGTTTTTGGCTTCTTGGAGCATTGTCGCTTGCTCGGCTTTTGCCGCGCGGAAACGCGCTTCGCGAGCTGAGTTATCTTTCGCTTCGTTGGTTTGACCTTGCTTAACAAAACCCAACAACTCGTCCAGTGAACGGGCATTGGTGTCTTGTGCGAAGGCGCCATTGGCAGCCAACAATACGCCACCGGCAAGTACGATGGACTTAGCAATATTCATTTTCATTACTTAGCCTCCGGTGGAAGTACAGGCAATTTCAACAGGTCATAAACCGCTTCTTTCTTAGCAATCTTGATCGCTTTATCAACGGCTGATTGGTAGTCACCATCTGCAAGTGCTTCCCACTGACGGCTGTTTTGGTTCCACATGCCAGTCATATTCTTGTCTGCTGTTTGGTAAACCAGTGCCACACGACCCACCTGCAAGGTGGTTACGTTGCGCTCTACACCTTCGATTTCGATGGTAGTTTCAGCGGTTGAAAGCATACGACCGTATTCGTTTTCGATCTTGTAGGCTTCCAATACTTGGCGGAATTTTTCAGCGGTGGTCAGATCCGAACGCTCCATGCTGTTGCGCAGCAATTCGAGGTTCTCCATACGACGGTCGTAGTCGAAGGGGATGTCCAGAGTAATGAACTGTTCGAGGCTGTCCATCATCTTAACCAACAGGGGGTCAACTTGACGTTGGATAACAGTCACGTCAGAGATCGACTTCTCCAAGTTAGCCAGACGTTGCTGTTGCTTAACCAGTGAACGCTCCAGACGAGCGTTATACACACGGAGACCGTCAACGTCTTTCATAACGGTTTTGTAATCGGTAACCAGATCACGGGTTTCGTCGGCCAAGCGGTCGACTTTAACTTGTGATTGTTTGGCGGCGGCGTGGCGATCTTGGCCAACCTTCAACACAGCTTCCAAGCTTTCGGCTTGGACGTTAGCTGCGGTCGCAAGCAGCGCGCTAGTTGCGGCACATGCTAAAAAGACCTTATTTAAACGATGCGTTTTCATGAGAATTAACTTTCCTATCGGAGCGTTAGTTATTATCCGCCGGTCGGCGGTTTCCATCATCAATATTGACAGCGCACATCGCAGATGCGCGAAGTACGCCAAAATCAACGAACCCGGATTCTATGAATGGAGCAGGTATTTAATCAAGGAAGAATTGTAACGAACGAAACTTTTTCGGAAAATTAAGAGAATAAGAAGGAATGTGTTACCTGCTTGGCGGCATCCTGGTAACACTTTTCCGGCAAGGTAACACTATTTGTGGTCAAGGATACGTATCTGGTAGTCGTATGGGTTAGGGCCTTCGGCCTCAAATTTTTGGCATGACGACTCTATCCACTGTGCTTCGTCAAACTCTGGAAACCATGCATCCCCTTCTACTTCGGCCATCACTTCGGTGAGGTACAAACGGTCTACACTGTCCATAAATAGGCGATAGATTTGTTCGCCACCGATCACCATGGCTTCACTGCCACCATCGACAGCAAGAATATTACCTGCCAATTCACGCGCCGCGGCAACGCTCGTCACCACGCTAACGCCCTCGGCACCGTAGTCAGGATTAGTGCTAATCACAATGTTGGGACGTCCAGGCAACGGCTTTCCGATCGACTCAAAGGTTTTGCGCCCCATGATCACCGGCTTCCCCATAGTGACAGCTTTAAAGTATTTCAGGTCATTGGGCAAATACCAAGGCAAACCATTGTTAATGCCGATGACTCGGTTTTTTGCCATGGCAACGATGGCAGATAGGGTAAAATTTTGCATAGTTACACCGCAAATGGATATTGGATGGCGTCGTGGCATTGGTAGCCCACCACCTCGAAATCGTCGGTACTGACCCACGTCTCGATATCTTCTAATGACTTAATCGCCGGGTTGATAGTCAACTGCGGCGGATCAAATGGCTCGCGCTTTAGCTGCACATCGCGCATCAACTCAATTTGGTTTTCGTAAATGTGGGCATTGACAATCTTATGGTACGCCACACCGGCCTTGTAGCCGGTAATCTGCGCCATCAACGCCAGCAACACAAAACACTGTATTTGGTTGAAATTCAGCCCGAGAGGCACGTCGCAGCTGCGCTGAAAACTATTCAGGTACAGGGTGTCGCCCAGCGCGGAGAATTGGTGGGTGTGCATGCAAGGGCGCAGACATCCCAATTCAAATTCACCGGGGTTATAAAAGGTTAGAATTTCACCGCGATCGTCGATGCCCTTACTAAGGTGGTCGACTATTTTGCGCAGTTGATCAAGGAGAGTGGCGTCGTGCCGGCGCCAGGCGCGGCCTTGAACACCGTAAACACGCCCCATATCGTCTTCACCTTTACGGTAAGGATTGTTCAACCAGGCGTTGTTCTCATTGGCATTGGCATTCCAGGTATTGCAACCAATAGCACGGAACTGCGCTGCGTTGTCGTAGCCACGCAGGTAGCCCAACAACTCGGCGATGGCAGCTTTGTAAAAACTTTTGCGCGTGGTAATCAGCGGAAATTGGTTGTTGCCAACATCGTACTCTAAGTCTGCATTCACCACGGTTAGACAGCGAATGCCGGTGCGCTCGTTTTCAATCCACGTGCCGCTATCAATAATACGTTGGCAAAGCGCCAAATACTGTTTCATAGAATATTCTCACCTAGGCTGGCGACGGTGTGCCCAAACCATCAATGCCAGCCCAATCAATAACATAGGGATACATAATAATTGACCGCGCGTCATCCAACCGAAAGCATCAAAGCCGATGTGGTTATCGGGTTCGCGTACAAACTCAACAGTGAAGCGAAACACCGCGTAACCCGTTAAAAACAGACCGCCCACGGCCGGTGCAGGGCGTGGTTTGCGGCTGTAAAGGTACAAAATAATAAAGAGGCACAGCCCTTCCAGCAAGGCCTGATAAAGCTGCGAGGGATGACGAGCTACTTGCAGCGGATCGTTGGGAAACACCATGGCCCAAGGCACATCGCTGGCGCGGCCCCACAACTCTTGGCCAATGAAGTTACCCAAACGCCCAAGGCCCAATCCGATCGGCACCACAGGGGCAATGAAGTCGTAAACCGTGAAGGGATCGAGCTTGCGCTGCCGTGCAAACAAAGCCAAAGCTGCGATCACACCTAGCAAGCCACCGTGAAAAGACATTCCCCCTTCCCATATACGAAGCAACCACAACGGATCTTCAAGAAAGCGGTCAACATTGTAAAAAAGTACGTAACCAAAGCGACCACCTAATACGACACCCATGGCGCCGTAAAAAATCAAATCTTCAACCTGCGCCGCTTGGATGGCACCGCCACGGCGCGCCTTGCGCACCGACAGCCACCAGGCCGCACCAAACCCGAACATATACATCAAGCCGTACCAGTGAATGGCGACGGGGCCTAGCGCTATCGCGACGGGATCAATGTTAGGATATTGGATCATAGCAGTAGGTTTCTCGTGATAAGGGAAAGGCTCACCAAAACTAAAAAAGTAATGAACGACCACTGAAGTGCTTTTTCTGAAATACTCGACGCCAATTTGGCACCTAATTTTGCAAAGATAGCGCTTGTCGAAATAATACCGATAAAAGCCGGCATATACACGTAACCAAATGCGCCCTCGGGCAGATGCTCTAAGTGCAGCCCCTCCCAAACATTGGTACCTGCGCCCACAAAGGCGATGGGAATACCGCACGCCGCTGAAATACCCACTGCGCGCTGTATGGGAAAATTTGCCCAGCGCAAAAAGGGAATGGTCAGATTGCCACCGCCGATACCGAAAATGGACGATCCCCAACCAATCACCGTGCCCGCTGAGAACAACCCACCCCGCCCGGGAATGGCGTGCTCGGGCTTAGGGTTGAACCCCAGCGCCATTTTTATGGCGATAAGCAGGGCAAAACTAGCAATTAACAACTGCAGGGTTTGACCACTCAAAGACAGTGCCGTTTGCACCCCGAGCCAGACACCGAAGATCATACCGGGGGCGAGGGCGTTAAAAATAGTCCAATCGATATTGCCGTATTTGCGGTGCGCCAAGGTTGAACTTATGGAGGTGATGCAAATGGTTGCCAGCGACGTACCCACCGCCATATGGGTGGCAAAATCGTTTTCGAAACCCTGCAGCGAAAAGGTAAATAACAATACGGGAACAATGATCAAGCCTCCACCCACGCCGAGTAAGCCAGCCTGTAAACCGGCCAACGCTCCCATGGGCAAATAGATCAATAAATCTTGCATAGCACTCGCCAATCTTAGTCGTCTGAGCTCTGGAACATACGGCTGAGGCCTAACTCTCGCAATAGGCCGTCGACGCTTCGCTGAACGTCGCGCGCACTGTCCATCTCAAGTACTCGGTGCAGCATGTCCTTCGCTTGCGCCATACTGACTTGGCGCAATACGGATTTTACCCGCGGCAAGTTGTTGGCGCTCATCGACAAGGTGCGATAACCCATCCCCGCCAGCAATATTGACGCGCCTGGGTCGCCCGCCAACTCACCACAGATAGACAATTCCTTGCCCTCTAGGCGAGCATCCTGAGCTATCTTCACTAGCGCCTGCAATACCGCCGGGTGGTATTGATGATACAAGTCCGCCACGCGGGCGTTGTTGCGATCGACCGCCAGCAGGTATTGGGTCAAATCATTACTACCCACAGATAAAAAATCTACTCGACGCGCGAGTTGTCTGGCTTGATAAACCGCCGCCGGTACCTCAACCATCACCCCCAACTTGGGCATGGGTGATTCAATGCCTTCATCGATCAGCTCATCATAACAGCGACGAATCAATTCTAGTGAGTCATCTAGCTCTGAGACGTTACTGATCATTGGCAGCATGATTTTGAGATTGCCTAGCCCTTCATTGGCACGAATCATCGCACGCAGTTGCACCAGAAAAATTTCCGGGTGATCGAGGGTAACGCGAATACCGCGCCACCCCAGGAAAGGATTTTCTTCTTCGATCGGAAAATAGGGCAAAGCCTTGTCACCGCCAATATCCAAGGTGCGCATGGTCACAGGGTTAGGGGCAAAGGCTTTCAAGTGTTCGCGGTAAATACGGCGCTGCTCTTCTTCAGATGGGAAGCGCTCACGAATCATAAAAGGCATTTCAGTACGGTAAAGGCCCACGCCTTCAGCACCGTGATCGAGCGAGCGACTCACATCGGAGTTCAGCCCCGTGTTCACGACCAATTCAATGCGTTGCCCATCGAGCGTTTCACAAGGCAGATCGCGCAACTCGGCCAGTGCATCGATCTCCTGTCGCTCGATTTCCAGCATTTCGCAGAAGTACTGCAACAGCTCATCGCCGGGGTTGGCGTAAACAGTACCGGCATAGCCATCGAGAATTAACTGACACCCTTCAAGGCGGGCAAAGGGAAGCTCCATCACCCCCATCACGGTGGGAATACCCATGGCTCGCGCCATAATCGCCACGTGGGAGTTACCCGAGCCACGCACCGACACCAGACCGATCAGCTTGTCTTTTGGTACCTCGCCGAGCATCGAGGCGGTCAGTTCCT
Source organism: Cellvibrionales bacterium (assembly GCA_024639455.1). Taxonomy (GTDB): domain Bacteria; phylum Pseudomonadota; class Gammaproteobacteria; order Pseudomonadales; family JAHEIH01; genus JAHEIH01. Next base: position 311,832 of record JAHEIH010000026.1, on the reverse strand, counting down.
CGCCGACAAGAATGGTATTAGCCGGATATTCTTGTTCGCCTTGATTGGCGTTCTGCATGTAAGACAGCACGCGTCGACCGAGGTCTTTTACATCGACCGCGCGCTCGCGGAGGTAGGCATCTTCCATCAGTTCGAAGGTACGCACGTGCTCCAAAATGACACTCGCGAGTGCACCCTGTGCCCATTCACCACCCCGGATACGAGCTAAGACTTCGTTACCAAGGGCATTATCGTTCAACATGCCAAGGTACACATCGAAGAGCGCGCGCTCTTCAGGACGCAATTGAGAACTGAGCTTTTCACGCAGTTTCCAAATATCCATACGTACGGCATCGATAGCGCGGTTATAGCGTTCAATCTCGCTATTAATATCTCCCGCCGGACGACTTGGAACAGCTTCTAAGTTGGCTTGAGGTGAGGCAACAACGGCGGTACCGATCGCGGTGCCACGCACCGCACCAAGGCCCTGGAATTTTGCATTGGGGCGCTGACCAAGCTCGACATTAGGGTCATCGTGCAGCGCGCCACTGGCTTCGGCGTGGGCGATAACGCCCGCTAACTGCGCCGACAATGTCACCAGAAACGCCTCTTCCGCCTCATCGAAACGCCGCCGCGCCGCTTGTTGCACAACTAGCACACCCAGCACGCGGCGTTGGTGAATGATAGGCACACCTAAAAAGGCACTATAGAGCTCCTCGCCAATGCCTTCCATATAGTGGAAGCGCGGGTGAGCGTCTGCCCGTTCGAGGTTAAGCGGCTCCTCGCGCACACCCACTAAACCGACTAAGCCCTCATCGCGAGCAAGGCTAAGCTTGCCACATAAATCTTGGTTGAGGCCGCGCGTCGCGGTAAAGAAAAATCGCTGCGCGTTTTCATCCCACATGTAAATCGTGCAGACGTCGGTATTCATTGCTTCGGCGACCCGATCGACGATAAGCTTCAGTGCCTCGGCATAATTTTTAACCGAGTTAACTTCCTGAACGATCCGACGCAGCGAATTCAGCATGGCCTATACCGTTCGAACCATTCGTGCGTGGTTGGCTGAAAGCTCGCGCATCGCGCGGCGATAAACATCGCGCTTAAAGGACACTACTTGACCCAAGGGGTACCAATAACTGACCCATTGCCAGTGGTCAAATTCGGGCTTACAGTCACCGTGATTTAACACCACGCGCTCGTCCTCGCCGACCATCTGTAACAAAAACCACTTCTGCTTCTGGCCGATGCACAGCGGCTTAGAGTGCTTACGAATTAAGCCTTCGGGCAGTTTGTAACGCAACCAACCCTGGGTTTGAGCAATCAGCTTCACGTCGCCGGGTTGCAGGCCAATCTCTTCGTCCAACTCGCGGTACATCGCTTCTTCCGGCGTCTCACCGGCGTGAATGCCGCCCTGTGGAAATTGCCAAGCGTCTTGGCCGCAGCGACGCGCCCACAGCACGCGACCTTGTCCGTCGGCAACGACAATGCCGACATTGGCGCGAAAACCTTGGCGATCGATCAAATTTTCATTGTTATTTCTTGTCATTTGAATCCCTTAGACAAGTCTGTGAAAAAACAAACTCGGCCAATCAGTATAGGCGAGCAGGGAAATGAAGTCGACTGGGGCATACCTGCCCCATCTAAAAATGATCGTTATTTACACCGGGCAAACGCGGCAGAAAAGCGCCTTTAAATACTCGGTTTCAGGAATAGCGGGGTGCACAGGATGGTCTGACCCCTGGCCGCCGCTGGCGAAAATCTGCACGCTGCGGTCAATGTGCCGGCCACCGGCGCGAACGACTTCGGTAAGCTGTGCGCGCGACAGATGCATTGAGCATGACGCGCCAACCAAAATGCCATCCTTATTCAAAAGGCGAAGCGCCAACTGATTGATGCGGTGGTAGGCCTGCTCGCCTTTAGCACTGTCTTTGCGCTTCTTGATAAAGGCCGGCGGATCAACCACCACGATATCGAAACGCTCGCCGCTGTCGCGCAACTGCTGCATAGCATCAACAGCATTGCCCTGCAGGGTTGCCACCTTATCCTGCACACCATTCAAGGTGGCATTTTGGTGCACCCAGTCGAGCGCTTGCTCGGAACGGTCTACACAGAATACTTCACTGGCGCCAGCCGCGGCCGCCTGCACACCCCAGCCACCCACGTAGCTGAACACGTCAAGCACTCGCTGGCCTTTTGATAACTGCTGCAAGCGAGCGCGGTTTTCACGGTGGTCGTAGAACCAACCGGTTTTTTGACCGTGCCACACGGGCGCCATAAAGTTCACTCCGTTTTCCACCAGCGGCACCGATTCTGCTACATCGCCGTGAATCACGCGGATGTCTTCTGACAGCCCCTCGTCAGCGCGTGCGACGCTGTCATTCTTCAACAACACACCGCTCGGTTTAACCACCTTGATCAAGGCGGCAAGAATATCCTCTAGCATGGCGTCCATCGCGGCATTGGAGATCTGCACCACGCAAACATCACCGAAGCGGTCAATCACCAAGCCCGGCAAGAAATCTGAATCACCGTACACTAAACGGTAGTAGGGTTGATCGAAGCAGCGTTGGCGTAAACTCAGCGCCACGTTGATGCGGTGTACCAAGAGTGATTTATCCAAAGGGTGTTGTTTGTCGCGACTCACCAAACGCGCACAGATCAAATTGCTGGGGCTCATGCAGGCGTAACCAACAAACCGCCCTTCGGCGTTTTCAACTACCACTTGCTGGCCGCCGCTAAACATCTTCAATGGCGAGCGCTGCACGTCGACCTCGTTGCTAAAAATCCACTGGTGACCTTGCCTTAAACGGCGGTCGGATTGCTTTTTAAGGTAGAGGGTTTGAAACGACATGGCGGGGCTTCCTAAAAATAAAAAAGCCAGCCGCACAGGCGACTGGCCGTAGCAACGAACGGAATGTGGATCTTACTCGTCGATTTCGGCGGCGTAGCCATCCGCGTCGAGTAAATCGTTCAACTGGTCTTCGTTATCGGGCTGGATACGGAACATCCAACCGTCACCGTAGGGATCGGCATTGATGGTTTCGGGGGCATCTTCCAAGTTTTCGTTAATCTCGACGATTTCACCTGAGATCGGTGCGTAGATATCGGATGCTGCCTTCACCGATTCAACCACGGCACACTCGGCGCCCATGGCAACGGTAGCACCCACTTCTGGCAATTCAACGAAAACCACGTCGCCTAGCGCATCTTGGGCGTGGTCGGTAATGCCCACGACCACACTGCCATCGTCCTCGAGACGTGCCCATTCGTGTGATGAAGCGTAACGTAATTCTGCTGGTAGGTTACTCATGGTTTTCCCCTGTATTTTCCTTGCCACTATCGGCTATTTTTCGCATTTTACCCTGTCACTCGGTTTCGGCAACTCGAAAATGCACAATTGCTTATTTTGACCGTCTGTTGCCAAGGTTTAGCTTAGCGTTACAACATCGCAAGAAGCTATCTCGCCGCGACGAAATCTACCACCTGCCCCGCGTCCACCTGGTAACAGTCCATGCCGGCCGCCGACGCCGCCCGCCTACCGATAGCGGTATCTTCAAATACCACGCAGCGGCTGGGCGGTATGTTAATTAACTGCGCGGCGGTTAGAAAAGTCTCAGGATGGGGCTTGCCATGTTGGACATCGCTGGCGGTGACCAGCGCCGATAGTAGAGGCAGAATGTCGAGTGGACCGAGCTGTTCCAATGCGTGCTCACGACTCGCACCGGTACCGACAGCCACAGGAACGCGTGTGTGCTGTTCAAGCAAAATTTGATAAACCGGCTCAATACGCAGCGGCGTCTTGCACATGTCTAAAAATAGATGTTCTTTTTCGTGCGCCACGCGAGCCACCGGGTGGTCGAGACCAAAGCGTTCATTCAATAATTGCACAGTAGCCAGCGTAGGAACCCCACTCAGCTGCGCCATAAAATCGCGATCACAGGGGTAGCCATAGCGCTCGCAGATCACCTGCCAAGAATCGAGATGGGGCGCCACAGAATCCACCAAGGTGCCATCCATGTCAAAAATGATGGCGTCGTAGTGAGAGAGGACGAGGCTAGACATTACTTTTTAGTAAACAGTAAGTCCCACACACCGTGTCCGAGGCGCTCGCCGCGGGCTTCAAATTTGGTATGAGGGCGCCAAGCAGGTGTCGTCACATAATCACCGTTGGGGCTGTCGTTGCTGATATCGGGATTGGCCTGCAACACGTCGAGCATATGCTCGGCGTAGTTCTCCCAATCAGTGGCCATATGAATTTTACCGCCGGGCTTTAATTTGCGTACCAATTGAGCGACAAATTCGGGTTGAACTATGCGACGCTTGTGGTGCTTTTTCTTGTGCCACGGGTCGGGGAAGTAGAGCTGTACACGTGCTAAACTGGCGTCAGCGATGCAGTCTTCCAGCACGTCGTTGGCATCGGCCATGTAGGTTTTCAGATTGCTCAGCCCTTCATTGCCAGCGCGGTTGATCAAGCGCCCCACGCCGGGTGGGTGAACTTCAATACCGATGAAATCACTGCCGGGATCGGCTGCCGCCATATCCACTAGCGAATCACCCATGCCAAAGCCTATCTCAACCACTAGCGGAGCCTCTCGGCCAAACAAGGCCACTTGCTCTATTAGTCCATCAAAAAGGCTTAAACCAATATTTTTCCAGTGTGAGTCGAAGGCCTTGGCCTGCGACTCGGTCATGCGTCCACTGCGGATCACAAAACTGCGAATCGACTTCTTTTTGTACTCAGGACGGTATTCGGTGGTAACGGTAAAGTCATCACTCATAGCGAGGGCAATCTCCAGCAAGCGACGGCGAGAGTTATCCAACCGCCAATAAAACACACCCCACCGATGGGGGTAATCGGGCCGAGGATGCGTGGACCACCCAGCGCCAAGCCGTATAGGCTACACGAAAACAGCAATACACCAACAATAAATAAGCCGCCGGCTACATTGAAGGCTGACGACGGCCAAAGGCGAGCCAAGATACCCACACCCAATAGGGCAATCGCGTGGTACATCTGGTATTCCACGCCGGTTTGAAACGTATTTAATAAACGATCGCTGAGCTGACCGCGCAGACCGTGCGAAGCGAAAGCGCCCAAGCCCACCGCGGTGGTGCCGAACAAGGCGGCGAACAATAAGAAAATTTTATCCATTGTTATCTCAAATAAAAAAACCGCCACTGCCAAGCAGGGGCGGTTTAATTAGCTCGCGCGGGCACTAGGCCTCTAAAACGGCGCGAACCTTTTTCATAGCATTGTTTTCCAACTGGCGGATGCGCTCGGCAGAGACACCGTATTCAGCCGCTAGATCGTGCAAGGTACTTTTGTCTTCGCTCAACCAACGCTTAGCAATGATGTCGCGGCTACGCTCATCGAGTGACTCCAACGCCATATGCAAATTCTGCATCGTGTTGGCTTCCCAGTCGGCGTTTTCCAACAGCATGGCAGGGTTGTGGCTGTTGTCTTCTAAATAATTCGCAGGCGCCACAAAATCGCTCTCGTCGCTGTCATCGCCATAACCGTCAAAGGCCGCGTCGGTAGAGCTGAGGCGATTTTCCATTTGCTGCACATCGCGTAATTCAACCCCTAGGTCGTCGGCGATGCGCTGCGCTTCATCCTGTGACAACCAGGCTAAACGCTGCTTGCTTGAACGAAGGTTGAAGAACAATTTACGTTGCGCCTTGGTGGTCGCCACTTTGACGATACGCCAGTTGCGCAACACGAATTCATGGATTTCGGCTTTGATCCAGTGCACGGCGAACGACACCAGACGAACGCCTTTTTCGGGGTTAAAACGCTTTACGGCCTTCATCAGGCCAACGTTGCCCTCTTGGATCAGGTCAGCTTCGGCCAGACCATAACCCGAGTAACTTTTTGCAATATGCACCACAAAACGTAGGTGCGACATAACGAGCTGGCGCGCCGAATCAAGATTGTCGTGATAATACAGCTCTTCAGCCAGCGCCAACTCTTCCTCTGCTGTTAGCAGCGGAATCGCAGATACAGTCTGCGTGTAAGCCGCGAGATTCGCCCCAGGGCACAAGTTTGCGTAGGTTTGTAAGCTAGTGCTCATTACTCCTCCAAAATGACAGTGTTACTACACCATCTACGTATAGCTGCACAATAATAGCAAGACATGATAGATATGCCAATGCCGCTATATAAGACACTATGGGGTCAGAAAGTTCCCATTTCAAGCGCAACGTTTACGTTGGCTCAATTTCTCGCAAATGTTTGAATACCGCCACGGCACTTCCCAGCAATCCCATGACCACGCCGATAGTGCAAACCGCTAGGGCGGGCAACACACCAAGGCTGTGAGCATAGAAACTCGCTTGGTAAGCATCGGCCAAAGACTCAATGGGGCCAGACAGCCACCAACTAACCACCCAGACGATGACACAAGCCAAAATACCTCCGCCCAAGCCATACCATGCACCGGCGTATAAAAAGGGTCTTTGCACAAAACTGTCCGAAGCGCCTACCAACTTAGCCACCACGATTTCATCGCGCCGCTGTTCGATGGTCATGCGCACGGTGTTGCCTATCACCAATATCACGCCGAGAGCTAACAGCAACGCCAATACGGTGGCGAGGCGATCAAACAAGGTGAGGATCTGCTGTAGGCGGTTAACCCACTGCATGTCCAATTGCACCTTTTCTACGCCGGGAATACTGGACATGGTTTCAATAAAACGCTCGCTGGCAGCACTGCTCATGCTGAGATCGGTCGGTGTTACCACCAGCACCGAGGGCAGCGGGTTTTCATCGAGGTAACTCAACACGTTATCAAGGCCCGAGACTTGCTCGAATTCGCGCAGCGCTTGCTCGCGTGAAATAAACACCACCTCGCTAACATCGCTTCTATCGCGCAGCGTCTCTGCCAACTGACGGGCGCGTTTTTCGTCCACCCGTGCGTCTAAAAACAACGAGGCCGACACACCGCCATCCCAGTGCTCACCAAGCGATTGCAAATTATTAATGGCGATACTCATACCGGTGGGCAGGCTCAATGCAATAGCAATCACCAACCACGCCATCACAGTGGCAAAGGGGGTCGCAAATAGTCGACGCCAACTTTCCGCTGCCACGCGCTTGTGATCCAGCCGATAAGCAGCCCAACGATGGCGCCAGGTCACGCGCGACTGCACCGCGCCTTTATTGCTGTTCATCGGCGGCCACCATCGAATAAGCGCCCGTGGTCGAGTACTAGACGTCGACAACCCATCGACTCAATCAAGGCGATATCGTGCGAGGCGATCAACACGGTCACACCCACTTGGTTAAATTCGCGGAATAGCGTCATAATTTCCGCCGACAACTCGGGGTCGAGGTTACCGGTAGGCTCGTCGGCGAGCAGCAAAGCGGGCTTGTTAACTACCGCACGCGCGATGCCTACACGCTGCTGCTCACCCCCAGACAAAGTGATCGGCATGGCTTTCTCTTTATCTAGCAGGCCTACTTTATCGAGTGCGGCGCGCACACGTCGCCCGATTTCACGGTGCTCAACACCACAGATTTGTAGGGGCAGGGCAACGTTGTCGAACACGGTGCGGTCAAACAACAAATGGTGGTTTTGAAAAACCACACCGATACGTCGGCGCAACTGGGGAATACCTGCACGCCCCATGCTTTGCAGTGACTTACCCCCCACCAGCACATGGCCTTGACTTGGCTGTTCCATCAACATGATCAACTTCAACAGGGTCGACTTACCTGCCCCAGAGTGACCGGTTAGGAAAGCCATGCCACGCGCGTCGAGCTGGAAGCTGACGTTACTTAAGGCTTCGTGGCCGCAGGGATAACGCTTGCTGACATTGTCGAATTGGATCATGGCTTACCCGAATAGCGCGTCGACGAAATCTTTGGCGTGGAAGGGGCGAAGATCGACCGCTTTCTCACCGATCCCGATAAAACGCACCGGCAAGCCGAGTTGGCTTGATACCGAACAGATCATACCGCCTTTGGCGGTGCCATCCATTTTAGTCAAGGTAATACCGCTGACACCAACCGCATCACGGAAGTGCTTCGCCTGGGCGAGCGCGTTCTGACCTGTCCCCGAATCGAGTACCAACATCACTTCATGGGGTGCTTCGGCGTCGAGTTTTTTCATCACCCGCACACACTTTTTCAATTCTTCCATTAGGTTGTCTTTATTGTGAAGACGACCGGCGGTGTCGGCGATCAGCACATCGACCTTACGCGCCTGTGCGGCTTGCAGGGCGTCAAACAGTACCGAGGCGCTATCGGCGCCGGTGTGCTGAGCAACAACCGGTACATCGTTGCGACGCCCCCACTCTTGCAATTGCTCAACCGCCGCAGCGCGGAAGGTGTCGCCGGCCGCCAACATGACTGACTTGCCTTCGGCCTGAAAGCGTCGCGCCATCTTGCCAATGGTGGTGGTCTTGCCGGCGCCATTAATACCGACCATCAAAATCACGAAAGGACCTTCGCACTCGGGGATTTCCAGCGGTTGTTCGACCTCGGATAACATTTCAGCAAGGATGTCTTTAAGTGCCTCGAGTAGGGCTTCACTGTCAGACAGCTGCTTGCGGGCCACCCGCTCGGTCAACTGGCGGATGATATTTTGGGTCGCATCGATGCCGATATCCGCCACCAATAACTGAGTTTCCAACGCTTCCAAGAGATCGTCGTCGATGGCTTTTTTGCCCAACAACAAATCGCCAATACCCCCGCCCAACAGGGCACTGGTTTTACTGAGACCGCGCTTTAATCGACCCATCAAACTGTTGTCGATTTTTTCGACGGCCTCTGCCTCGCGCGCCTCGTGGTCGGGCGTCGACTCATCGCGCAACGTCTCTTCTATGTCATCTTCGAGCAGGCCTTCGCTGCGCATCAACTCGACTTCAGTTTCGCGCTCGCGTTGCTCGGCATCGGCCGACTTTTTCTTCCAAAAAAATATCATCTCAACAACCTGTAATGGCAGCCCGATCGAATCCGATCGAGGATTGCGCATGAGTGTAGCTCGCAAGTGCGGTATGCTACCACATTCGTTAACAGATTGAGGATGCTATGCGAGCTAAGCGCCCCTCCAAAACACCCCAACCAGACATGGGAAGACTGCGCATTATTGGTGGCCAATGGCGGGGCCGCGTACTGCACTTCCCCGATGTTGCGGGTTTACGACCCACCGGCGACCGCGTGCGCGAAACCCTATTCAATTGGTTAATGGGCTACCTACCCGAGGCGCGCTGCCTCGACCTATTTGCCGGCAGCGGCGCACTGTCACTGGAAGCCTTATCTAGAGGGGCCGATAGCGTGTATGCGCTAGAACTCGATAAACGTGCCGCCCAGACCATTCGCCACCACGCGGCCACACTCGGCACGCAAAAGCTCAAGGTATACAGCGACGACAGCCTCGCCTACTTAGCGCGAGGCAACAGCGAAGCGCCCTTCGACATCGTCTTTATCGACCCCCCCTTCGCTGCAGAATTAGCGGGCCAGTGTGCTACCTTGTTAGAAGAGGGCAACTGGCTGGGCGATCAGGCGTGGATTTATCTCGAGGCCGACAAGCGCTTACCCACACCAAATATCCCGCCGCACTGGCATCTCCACCGTGAAAAGACCGCGGGACAGGTGATTTATTCACTCTATGAACGGCGTATAGTTGAAGATTGTTGAGACCCTTGATCAATATGTATACTATGCGCCCGCAAAAGTGAGCTGAACTATGAAAACAGTCGTTTATCCTGGTACCTTTGACCCCATCACCAACGGTCACGTCGATCTCGTAGAGCGGGCGTCAAAATTATTCGACAAAGTCGTACTCGCCATCGCCAGCAGCGAAAAGAAAAAGCCGCTGTTTAGCTTGGATGAGCGTATCGATCTTTGCGAAACCGCGTTGGCCCACCTCGATAATATTGAAGTGTGTGGCTTTGACTACCTGCTGACCGATTTCATCCGCGACAAGGGTTCAAACGTTGTCATCCGCGGTCTACGAGCGGTATCAGACTTTGAATACGAGTTTCAGCTCGCCAATATGAATCGCGCCCTCGACTCACATTTTGAGACAGTGTTCCTGACCCCGGCCGACCATCTGTCGTATATATCTTCAAGCCTCGTGAGAGAGATTGCGTCGCTACATGGGGATGTTACTAAGTTTGTACATCCCATTGTGCGCGAGGCGCTGCAAGCCAAATTTGGAGATGAATAATGTCGTTAAAGATTACTGACGAATGCATTAACTGCGACGTTTGTGAGCCAGAATGCCCCAACGAAGCCATTTACCAGGGCGAAGAGATTTATGAAATCGACCCAAATAAATGTACCGAGTGCGTGGGTCACTTCGACGAGCCACAGTGCGTTGCCGTGTGCCCCATCGACTGCATTCCCGTCGATCCCAACAACATTGAGACCGACGACGAGTTGCGTGATAAATACTTCCGTTTAACTGGCCAAATCGCCGAGTAATCTAGCGCTGGCAGTGGCGACAAAACACCGTCGACCGCTGCCCCAAACGAATCTCCTTCAACACCTCACCACACGAGACACAGGGTTGTCCACCGCGCCCATATACCGCCAGCGTCTGTTTGAAATAGCCAGGCTGGCCGTCGCTATTGACGAAATCCCGCAACGTTGTGCCGCCCTGCTTGATCGCCGCCGCTAATACTGTCTTGATTTCAGCGACCACGCGCTCACAGGCGGGCTTGGTAAGCTTACCCGCCGGCTTGTTGGGATTGATCTCGGCGGCAAACAAGGCTTCGTTAGCGTAAATATTCCCCACCCCGACCACTACCTTGCTATCCATGACGAATAACTTGCTAGCCAATTTACGCCCGCGTGATAGCTTATATAGATAGGCCGCATCGAAGTCATCGCTCAACGGCTCGGGCCCAAGATGGGCGATGAGGTCGTGCTCATCCACAGCAGCAAAGGTCCACAACACACAGCCAAAGCGACGCGGGTCGTGATAGCGCATTTGCATACCATTGCTGAGGCTGAACACAAGGTGGTCATGGGTTTTTAGTGGTGTGCTGGGCTCCACCATACGCAGGCTGCCAGACATGCCAAGGTGGACCAACATGTGACCTGCATCAAAGGCAAACAATAAGTATTTAGCGCGGCGGCTAACAGCGCGTATTGCTTGACCCACGATTACGTCGGCCAAATCATCGGGTACTGGCCAGCGCAGGCTGGGGTTGCGCACCTCTAAGCCCACCACGAGCTGGCCGCTCACATGGGGGGCAACACCGCGCACGGTTGTTTCGACTTCGGGTAACTCTGGCATGTCCTTGACCTTATTTCGACCATAAAAAAACCCGGACAATGCCGGGTTTTAGAAGGGTGCGTCAAGTGGTTACTTGATTTTGCCTTCTTTGTAGATAACGTGCTGACGAACCACGGGATCAAATTTTTTGATCTCCATTTTTTCGGGCATATTACGCTTGTTTTTGGTAGTGGTGTAGAAGTGACCAGTACCAGCTGATGAGTTCAAACGGATCTTATCGCGCATGACACAATCTCCTTATTCAGCCGAAGCTTAGAATTTTTCGCCGCGAGCGCGCATGTCTGACAACACTTGCTCGATACCGACTTTATCAATGATACGCATACCTTTAGAAGATACACGCAATTTAACGAAACGCTTCTCTGCCTCTACCCAAAAACGGTGAGTGTGCAGATTGGGCAAAAAACGACGCTTGGTTCTGTTCTTCGCGTGAGAAACGTTGTTCCCGGTTACAGGACGCTTACCGGTAACCTGACATACTTTAGACATGACTACTCGCCTTTCCCACACTCAGTGGGTATCTGAAAACACTAAAAAACCTTGCATAGACCCGTGTTAAGCAATACAAATCACGAGACTAACGAAAAGAGCGCGACTTTATACCAGAACTTATCGGCAATCTCAACTTTATTCGCATAAAAATACAAATAATCTCCTTGGCCGTGCCGCGATTAAAGCAAGCCGCGCTCCGCCAATGACACTACTTCTGCGTCGCCCACCACACAGTGATCAAGTAGCCGTATATCCATTAAATCGAGCGCTTCTCTAAGCTGCTGGGTGATGCGTTCGTCGGCCCGGCTGGGTTCGGCCACCCCCGACGGGTGGTTATGCGCCACAATTATCGCCGCCGCCCCCAGCTCTAGCGCTCGGCGCACCACTTCACGTGGGTATACCGAAGCCATGCTAATGCTGCCGTAGAAAAGCTCTTCATACCTAATCAGTGCGTGCTGCGCGGTGAGAAATAAACCAACGAAGACCTCGCGGGGCTGATGCCGCAGCCGCATGACGAGAAAATCGCGCGTCGCCCGCGGGCTATCAAACACGGTATCTCGCTGCAGAGTTTCCTGCAGATAGCGCCTAGAAATTTCTAACGCCGCCTGTAATAGGCAATACTTCACCTCGCCCAAACCTGGCTGCTGGCAAAAATGTTCGCGGCTTGCCCCCAACATCGCCCGCAGTCCGCTAAAATGCCCCAAGGCCTCGCGCGCCACATCTAGCGCCGACTTACCTCTCGGCCCACACCCGATGAAGAGCGCCAGCAATTCAGCATCTGACAGGGACGCGGCGCCCTGACTGAGAAGTTTTTCTCTCGGCCGCTCGCCACTGGGCCATGTTTTAATCGCCATTGTCAGACTCCTTACAATGAGACTGTGAAGTTCATTGGATACCTGTAATAATGTGCGCTTATCGATAGTGAGTACTTATGCAGCAACTCTACAAAAAGCAAATTATTGTCGGCATTAGCGGTGGCATTGCCGCCTACAAATCCGCTGATCTGGTGCGCCGCCTGCAAGACCAAGGGGCCATTGTGCGCGTGGTCATGACTAGTGGAGCACAGGCTTTTATTACGCCACTGACCTTGCAAGCCTTGTCTGGCTTCCCGGTGCACACCGATCTTCTAGATACCGATGCTGAAGCAGCGATGGGACATATTGAACTGGCACGATGGGCAGATTTGGTACTGATCGCCCCCGCTAGCGCGAATACCATTGCGCGGTTGTGCCATGGCGCCGCGGACGATCTGCTTACAACTCTGTGCTTGGCGACCAAGGCACCGGTAGCTATTTCACCGGCGATGAACCAAGCGATGTGGCACAACCCTAATACTCAAGCCAATCTCGATACCCTCCGCCAACGTGGCACTGTCGTGATAGCCCCTGGCGTCGGTAGTCAGGCTTGTGGCGATGTTGGCCCCGGCCGGATGCCCGACAGCGAGGTTCTAGTCGACGCCGCTATCGCGTGTTTGAGTCGCGGGTCGATGCAAGGTGTGCGCGTGGTCATGACCGCCGGTCCCACCCGCGAGGCGATTGACCCGGTGCGATATATTAGCAATCACAGCTCGGGCAAAATGGGTTTTGCGCTGGCCGAAAAATTGGCCGAGGCCGGGGCACACGTCACTCTCATCAGCGGCCCGGTGTCACTCGACACCCCCGCCCGCGTCGATCGGGTTAATGTTGTGAGTGCTGCCGATATGCTCGACGCGGTGCAGCAACATATAGACAGCTGCGATCTTTTTATCGCCGCCGCCGCGGTGGCCGACTACACGCCGGCGCAGGTCGCCAATAAAAAAATGAAGAAGGGCGACGACGATATGTCGATAGCCCTAGTAAAAACAACCGACATTGTTGCCACCGTCGCGGCGCTGTCGAACAAGCCCTTTACCGTCGGCTTTGCCGCCGAAACCAACGACGTAGTGGCCTACGCGCGGGGTAAATTGCAGCGTAAAGGGCTCGACATGATTATCGCCAACGACGTTTCCGATAGCCGTATTGGTTTTAACAGCGATGATAATGCCGTCACGGTGATTACCGCCGATGCGGAAACCCACATTGAACAATTGCCCAAGCGCGCCCTAGCCGCCGCGCTTGTTGAACACATTGCCCCACTTTTTTGGAGAACCCACAACCCATGACCCTTTCATTGGACAACGCAAAAAGTATTGCCAAGGTACTCACCGAGTCATTGCCCTACATTCAGCGCTTCACTGGCAAGACCATTGTGGTGAAATTCGGCGGCAACGCTATGGTGGATGAAAAGCTGCACGCCAGCTTCGCACGCGATATCGTTTTGATGAAATTGGTGGGCATGAACCCCATCGTGGTACATGGCGGCGGCCCGCAAATTGGCTCGCTGCTGCAGCGCCTTAATATTCATTCTGAGTTCGTCGACGGCATGCGAGTTACCGACAGCCAGACCATGGACGTGGTAGAGATGGTACTTGGCGCCGCCGTTAACAAAAATATTGTGGCGTCTATCAATAATCACGGCGGCAAGGCCATCGGTATCACCGGCAAAGACGGCAGCTTGATCCGAGCCAAGAAACTCAAAATTACCCGCAAATCACCCGAGCTGAACGCGTCGGAAATCATCGACATAGGCCATGTCGGCGAAGTGGAGTCGATCAACACTGAAGTCCTCGACGTACTGTTGAACTCAAATTTCATCCCAGTCATCGCACCCATCGGTGTCGGTGCCGACGGTAGCTCTTACAACATTAACGCTGACTTAGTCGCTGGCAAAATTGCCGAGGTCACACAGGCCGAAAAATTGATGTTGTTAACCAACGTCGCAGGCCTGTTGGACAAAGAGGGCAACGTACTGACCGGTTTGAGCACCGCACAAGTCGATGGATTAATCGCCGACGGCACGATCTATGGCGGCATGCTGCCCAAGATCGACACCGCGTTGAGCGCCGTTAAAGAGGGCGTCGGTAGCTCGGTAATTGTCGACGGCCGCGTACCCCATGCGGTACTGTTAGAAATCTTCACCGATGCCGGCGTCGGCACGTTGATCACGAATAAAGACTAATAAGAGAAGACCATGACTCAAGAGACCAAAATTTCTCGTCGCGACCAAATCTTGCAAGCACTCGCGCACATGCTTGAGACCGGCCAGGCCAGCAAAATTACCACCGCCAATTTGGCCAAAACAGTCGGTGTTTCTGAAGCTGCGCTTTACCGCCACTTCCCCAGCAAGACTAAAATGTTTGAAGGGCTGATCGAATTTATCGAGCACGCCATCTTCACCCGCATTAACACCATCGTAAAAAGCGAGGAGAGCGCTGCCGCTCGCTGTGAAAAAATTATCGCATTGGTATTGGCCTTTGCCGAACGCAACCCTGGCTTATCGCGCATTATCGGTGGCGAAGCGCTGATCGGTGATACCGAGCGCTTGAGTGGTCGTATCTTGCAATTTCATGAGCGGATTGAAACTCAAATCAAGCAGTTGTTGCGCGAAGCAGAAGTGAGTGAAGGTTTGCGGACGAGCGTGCCGACGAGTATCGCAGCCAACTTTATGGTGGTGCACGCGACTGGCCGTATTTGCCAGTTTTCACGTAGCGAATTCAAGCGAAGCCCCACCGAAAACTGGGCCCAACAGTGGGCCATGATTTCAGCGGCGGTCTTCGCCTAGGCCGCGGCGGGCTGTCTCGGCAGCCTTCAATTCTTTGAGACGCGCCAGCTCTTTGGCAAAGCGCACTTGGCTCGCTGCAAGCTCTTGCTTACGCTCCACCAACTGCTGCTCAACTTCTTTGATTTCAACTCTGAGCAATTGCTCATTTTTTTCATAGAGTGGTCGCTGCTCGTCTTGCGGAGACAGTTTCTGCAGCGTGGAATCCGTCTCGGATAACTGTTCGCGGGCTCCACTAAGACTCGCGTCTAGGGTATCGATACGGATGGATAATTCTCGCAGATAGCGGTCGCGGGCTGCTTCGACATCGAACGCCGAAGAGTATCGACGCAGCAGCGCACGGTCGTAATTTTCTTGCTCCACTTGTTCGCGGCGAAGTCGCTGTTGGTCAGGGGTTCCCAATCCGGTAACAACCTCGATAACCCGGCCATATACATCAAGAATTTCGTAGCCCCGCTCGACCATGTGGGGGGGAATATTATCGTCGATCACCACTCGTCCGTTGGCGTCGTAGTAACGATAAAATTTGCTATTGTCGGCCAACACCGACATCGCACTAAGCAAGCCCAGTAGCAGCACGAATCGTTGTGTTACTGAGCGCATAGCTTACACTCCGTATTGCTCCCGATACGCGTTGATTGCAGGAATGTACTGCTGCAAATCATCGCGCTCGGCGATAAAGCTAATAATGTCATGTAGATCGATGATACTCACCACAGGGATACCATAGTCGCGCTCTACTTGCTGGATGGCAGACTCGTCGCCGGTACCTCGCTCCAGACGATTGAGGCCAATGACCACCGCCGCAGGCGCCGCGCCGGCAGCATTGATGATGTCCATCACTTCACGCACGGCGGTACCCGCGGTGATCACATCATCGATGATGAGAATTCGCCCCTCTAACTCGGCACCCACAATGGTACCGCCTTCACCGTGGGTTTTGACTTCTTTGCGGTTAAACGCAAAGGGCATGTCACGCTGGTAATCATTAGCCAAGGCGACGCTGGTTGTCGCCGCCAAGGGAATACCTTTGTAGGCTGGACCAAAGATCACATCGTACTTTAGATTGGCATTTTCAATCGCCGCCGCATAGCAACGACCCAGCGCTGCCAACGCTGCACCACTGCGGAAACGCCCAGCATTAAAAAAGTAAGGGCTAACACGACCTGATTTAAGGGTGAATTCCCCAAAATTCAGAACGCCGTTGTCTAAGGCCAATTGAATAAACGCTTTTTTGTAATCTTGCACAGTGCTTCCCTTGATTTCAGTACTAAAGTGTAAACGCTAGCCGCTATTTTTCCTCTATATTGAGGTTTTTTTAACGGATGGGGCTTTAATTTCTATTAATAAACCCAATTTTATCGAATTATGTGAACTAAATCCCGATGAAATTCGTTATCATATTAACGAGTTAACTAGAGTAAACCAGATGCGAGTCATAAATTTTTGCGCCGAGGGAATCGAACAAGCTGCAGCAGCTGGCTTTTTCGAATGGGTTTTGCAGCAGGACGCTGACATTATCGCGATTCAAGATTTGCGCGCACAAGAGTACGACTTGCACGACAACGTCTACTTTCCGTCCGAATACAACGCCTACTTTTTCGACGCGGTCGAAAAGAAAAGTAACGGCGTCGCTATTTATACCCGCCAATTACCTAAAGCCATCATGACCGGCATGGCCATGGGTGATATGGATATGGAAGGCCGCTATGTGCAGGCTGACTTTGACAACATCAGCATCGGCAGCTTGCTCGCTCCCTACGCGAGCGATGACGACGACGCCGGTATTTCAAAGAAAAACCAGTTTTATCGCTACTTGCTGCCCCACCTAGACAAGATCAGCAAAAAGCGTCGCAACTATATTTTCTGTGGCAATTTCAATGTAGCTCACGCCGATATCGACGTGCAGCACCCCAGCCGCCATGAAAATACCACCCCAGGGTTCTTAAACCACGAGCGCGACTGGTTGGATGAAATCATGGGCGGAGGCGAGTATTTAGACTCTTTCCGTGAGTTAAATTACGACCCCGACCAGTTCACGTTCTGGCCCGATGATGACAGCCGAGACAACAACGGTTGGCGTATTGATACGCAAATCGTGTCAGCGGATTTACGCGATAAGATTACCCGCGTCAGCATCTACACCGACCGCGTGTTCTCACGCCACGCGCCGGTGATTATCGATTACGACGTCGAACTTTAATCGGGCGGCCCTAGTTTGCTAGGGCCGCTTTTTGTATTTCGACGATTTCAGCAATGCTCTGCTTAGCCAATGATAGCATCGCGTTCAACTCAGCTTCGCTGTAGGGCTCGCCTTCGGCGGTACCTTGCACCTCAATGAAGCCACCGGCCTCGGTCATGATCACGTTCATGTCGGTTTCGGCTTTAGAGTCCTCGGCGTAGTCTAAATCGCTTACCGCAACGCCTTGGTAAATACCCACTGAAATGGCTGCCACCATACCCTTTAACGGGTTACCCGACACCATACCACGCTCGCGCATATAATTGATCGCATCTGCCAACGCCACGCACGCACCAGTGATCGACGCCGTGCGCGTACCGCCATCGGCCTGAATCACGTCACAGTCGAGGTTGATGGTGTTTTCACCCAAGGCATTCATATCAATTGCTGCTCGCAGCGAACGACCGATGAGACGCTGAATTTCGACCGTGCGGCCACCCTGTTTACCGCGCGCCGCTTCACGATCCATACGGCTACCGGTTGAACGAGGCAACATGCCGTATTCGGCAGTGACCCAGCCCTGCCCCTTACCCCTGAGAAAGCGGGGCACCCCGGGGGATACAGACGCAGTACATATGACCTTGGTGTCGCCAAACTCCACCAACACAGCACCTTCGGCGTGCTTAGTAAATTGACGGGTAATGCGGATGTCGCGTTTTTGCTCTGGCTGTCGGCCACTGGGTCGTTGCATAGTCATTTCTCCAAAATTTACGCCATTATACCCGATGCCACCGACCGAGGCTTGTGTTCAGCGCAAGTTCCCTGAGTTAAACTAACCTTCCCTCATTTATTGGCAAAGGCACTCTCATGATTTTTTCAATGACGGCATTCGCACGCGCAACTAGCGATTCACCCCAAGGCAGCGTGACCTGTGAAATTCGCTCGGTAAACAGTCGCTATTTGGAACCGCATTTCAAATTGTCAGAAGCACTGCGCGCCATTGAAGGCCCTCTGCGTGAAAAACTTCGCCAACAGCTCGGTCGAGGCAAGGTAGAAATTGCCCTGCGCTATCAAGCCAATCTACAACAGTCGGAAGGTATTAGCGTCAATCAAACCCTTGCTCAACAACTGCTTGAAAGCGCCAGTACCTTAAGTCGTGGCAACGATGCTGTCGGCAGCATCGATCCACTCGACATCCTACGCTGGCCCGGGGTGATCCAAGAGGCCAAACCCGATGAAGAGGCTCTGCAAACCACCGCACTAACCGCCGCCGCCGACGCCATTGCCGACTTAAAAGCAGCACGCGCCCGCGAAGGCGAAGTACTCGCTGGTTTTATCGAGCAACGCCTCGCCGCCATTAGTGATATTTGTGACGATGTAGAAACGATTCTACCCGACATCATGACCCACCAACGCCAACGCCTAGAAAGCCGCCTTGCTGAGTTGAGCGAACAATTCGACAGCGAGCGAGTAGAGCAAGAAATGGTGATCCTATTGCAGCGTGCCGATGTCGATGAAGAACTCGATCGCCTGCGCACTCATGTTAGCGAAGTGCGTCGGGTACTGAAAAAGGGTGGCCACTGCGGCCGCCGCTTAGATTTTTTGATGCAGGAACTCAACCGCGAAGCCAATACGCTTTCCTCTAAATCACAGGCGGCCAGCACGACCAGCAATGCGGTTGAGTTAAAAGTCTTGATTGAGCAGATGCGCGAGCAGATCCAGAATATTGAGTAATCTCCATAAAAGTCCAATAACGTCCTTTAATACTTTATAAATAAAGGAAATTTAAAAATTACCGTCCAGTAACGTCCACAACAATCCTGTATCACCCACCACCAAATGGTGGGTATAATGGTGAGTGAAATACTTGTTGAAATATTCAAAGTGGCGGTGTAATCCCCCCGAATATTCGGAGAGGTTTTGAGTAGAAAATTCCACTAAAATGAACGAAAGGAGTTTTCTATGAGAAAGTCAAGCTACAGCGATAGCCAAATCATGGCTATATTGAAACAAAATGAACAAGGTGTCTCTGGTAAGGCCTGAGATTGATAGACACTTTTTATGGTACAGATATTATTAGGACCATAAGAGGTAAATCATTCTGCTACTCAGACGAATTTAAGCAAAAGGTATCTACACCCGCAGGGCATAACAACGTTGGCAGTACGCTTCCTGTGCATGTCAACACAATTCTTGCCATCGCATGCGATGGCTCCACGATAAGCCTGTAATGCTATTGATTGAAAAATTCATTCTGCATTACACTAGCCCGATACAATAAAAAGCTTAGAGCTGAGTCATGCTGTCAGACAAAAAAACATATTTGAACAGTACGGCGAAAGATACGCCACTAAAGAACCCAATTTCTCCTGAAGTGCACCAAAGAGGCTGTCAATATCGTCTGATGCGAGTACGCCAACAGTTGATAAAAAATAACTGTGCCGCTGTTCTGCTCTATGACCCTGTCAATATTCGCTATGCATCAGATAGTTCAAATATGCAGGTTTGGACGATGCATAACCACGCACGATATCTAATGGTTTTTGCTGAAGGTCCTGTTATTTTATGGGAATTCCACAATTGTGAGCATCTGCACGAAGGCAATCAGCAAATTGATGAAATTCGTGATGCCATTAACTATAGCTATTTTGGCGCGGGCAGCCGTATATCTGAAAAAGCGCTCGATTGGGCTAATGATATTGCGACTACGTTTAAAAAATTTGCGGGCAACGAACGTCGTCTAGCGGTTGATAAAGCGGATCTAGAAGGGCTGCAACTGCTGCAAAACCTCGGAATCACTGTGCTCGAAGGACACAGCCTGATGGAGGAAGCTCGCAAGGTAAAATCGGACGACGAGCTTGCCATGATTCGTTGGACGATTGCTGTATGTGAGCGAGGCATACAGAGGATGCATGATGAACAACGTGCCGGCATGACTGAGAATGAGTTATGGGCTTGGTTACATTTTGAAAATATTCGTCACGGCGGTGAATGGATTGAAACTAGGCTTCTGTCTTCTGGGCCACGGACCAATCCTTGGATGCAAGAATCAAGCAACTTTCACTATACGAAGGGTCTATAAATCTCAGGCCTTAGTAAATCCAACGGAACTAATACTAAAGAACTATCGTAAAACCCTTGGAATTATAATAATTTGATTATCAAAACTTAACAAAAAAAATAAGAATGATGAAATATTTTGCATTTATAATTTTAATATTTGTTACACAAAACGTCTTTGCTTCGAAAGTTTATTACGGTGGGGTATCGTTTTCTTCATGGGATCAAAAAGAATCAGCTTATCCAAATATATCGAAATTTCTTTGCAAGGGCGAAAACGCTATTTGCGAAAACGGTAACATTGATATTTGGGCGCGAAACTATCTAGAGTCATTCAAAAGTGAAAACTTCGATGTAAGCATAGATCTCATTTCTGGAAATGCTGTTGAAGGTGTCATCATGACACCAATGATTTCAGGAGAGTCTTTAAATATTGTTAAAGATGTGACCGGGAATAAAGAAAGCTACATACATGTATACAGGGTTTTCGCGTCCATGATGTTTTTTGAGTTTTCAACGGGTCGATTTATTGCTTCAAGACCTGTTGTAGTTCAATACACAGATACCTTAAATGAACCTGCAGACGAGAAGAGCGTTCTTTTAACGTTTAAAAAGTTACTAGATGGCAGCCTAGAAAGTTCTAATTTGTTCAGCCAAATGTTTAAAGCGTCTGAGAATGTTACTCCTTTCACATTTTCAAATAAATTAATCCGAATGGCTACAATTGATGTGTCGTCAGCGGCTAGTGATGGCCTTAAAAACATAAACTTGAAAGCCTGGAAAGAAAGTATAAAAAAACAAGCCGAAGCCTATCTTGTAAAAAATACTGAGGGCCCATTTGTCCCAAGTCTAAATAATGATTCAGCCACCCAAGAATTTTCAGCTACCTTTGCTAATGCAGCTCGGACGATAAAACTTCCATCTGAAGTAGCATTTAACATTGGTATCGAAATTAATAACCTCAAACCCATAGTGAAAGTAAACAGGAAACAGCAAACTGTTTGTCACGCTGTATCTTTAAAGATATTCGCTGATGGGTTAATGGATAAAGTATTTGAAGGAACATTTGTACGAACAAAGGAAAGTTGTGGCGTTATATCTGCCGATAAAAAAATCGATCATGATTATTACCTAACACAATCAATTTATTCATTATTAAACGAGATCTCTCAGAATATTAATGAAAACCCTGACAAAGATTTCTTGAAGCGATCGAGTGGCAAGAAGCTTAAAAATAATAAGGAAATGCTCAAAGAAGCCTATGCAGAAGTATTTAGCAGTGATTTTTAAAGGATTTATCATGAAATATTTGTCAACATTTAGTTTTATCTTATTCATACTTTTAGCCCCTGTGACAGTTTTAGCTCAAGAATTAGTTTCTGTAACTGCTGTAGGAAGTCATAAGTACTCATTTTTCAAAAAAAATAGCGCAAGAGACGCTGCACTAAAAGAAGCAAAGCTGGTTGCTTTAAAAAAATATGTATCAAGTATGCCATTAGCTAAACAAAGAATGATCGGCAACTTAATTAATGATATTGAGAAAAATATTGATACTTATGTTACTGAAGCTGTTATTCAACAAGAAAAACAAGATAAAAGTTCTAGTCAATATAAAATAGCTATTTCTGCAAAAATTAATCCTTCAGCATTTGATATTTTATTGCTAAATAATTCTGAGTCAGGAACACAATCTGTTGGAGATGCTAGTGATTTTGGTGCGATGTTCATTGCACGAGTTGAATCTTCTAGAAAATCTTTTGATGTAAAACGCACTGAAATTAGTGAAGAACAAAAATCGGCGTCTATTGAAGAAATTAGCTCTTCTGATGGGGAAAGAAATCTTGAGTCGGTTAATGAGAAAGGGCTTAGTGTTAAAAAATCCGGCGGAAGTAATGTTTCAAAAAGAGATGATGTCGAATATGAACCTTCTATAGAAATAAGTGAAGAAGTTGCATATGCAGTAGAAGAGCATTTAATCAACTCTGGTTTTGAACCAATGGGCATTGATCAATTAGATGGCGTACCGTTTTTAGATGAAATAGTCGATCAAATGAGAAGCTCTGGACGAATGCCTACAAGAATACAAAAAGCCTATCAAAATGCTGCTGTGGAAGCAGGCTGGACATTTTTAGGTATGGGCACAATTGACATAGGTGTACCACAAAACGATGCCGCTAGAGGCACCGTTAGAGTACCCGCAACAGTATCATTTAGAGTATGGATGTTGGATGATGGGCGCGCTAGATCAGTAGCATCAGTTAGGCCTCAAGTTGTATATGGACAGGATAGAGGAAATTCATCAGTAGCAGAAACTAACGCTTACAATGAAGCGGTAAAGTTTGCGATGGAAACCGTTGTAGCTCAACTACAGCAAAAAGGACTACGTTAAAACTAAGAGGAAATGATAATGGAAAGACGTAAATTATTAAAAGCGATGGCAATGTTATCGGCTGCTGGTTATGTCAGTTCAAGCCAAGCCCAATTTGGAAGTTTAGTTAAATCAGTCACTGGTGGTTCCGAAAATACTGGAGGTGGTAGTTGGAAATCAGTCGCAAAAGCCTTTGCTGAAGCGAAGACAAATTTTGTTAGTGAATTAGTTGTCCAAACTAACATCTCTGCAGATATTGCAGAGGCATTAGACCTTCAATCAGAAGCTGAAGCCATGCGAACTGAAGCCAATAAAGTAGAAAAAGAAGGTGACTCCTTAGGCTCTGGTGATATCGGTGCTGTAAGCGAAAAATCTGAATCTACTCAAAAGTTAATTTCTGAAAAGCTCGCATCTGCAGATGCACTATCGGATGGACAGAAAGCCGCTCTTGGCGCAGCTGCGGCTAAATATGTGCCGTCTCTCGTTAGAGGTGTTTTAACTGGCAAAGCTTTGAAAGATATCATTACCAATGCCACAAGCTTAGGCACCCCAGGATTCAGTGATGGTATGGCTGCCGTTTCTGCTGCTAAAGATATTCCAACACTGGCACCTGCCATGGTTAATTTTCTTGTAAATTCTGTTACAACAGGAAAAGATTTGCTTACTACCATGAACTCAAAAGGCGTTGCTACCCCTGATATTGATGAGTCAGACTTTGCTGGTTTCGTATAGCTTTAAGGAGTCTTTATGAGATTAATAACGCTTTTAATTTTAATAATCCTAACCTCTCATAGTTATGCAAATGACTGTGCAGAATTCGAGGCGGAAGCAGAAGCATATGAAGGAGTAATTCCAAAATTCGATGCTAATGGTAAGTTAAGAGCGTTATTAATGTATGGTGAAAGTACATTTCTAACAGCTAAAAGAAGTCTAATCAATGATGCTCGAAGAAAGGCCGAACTAAACGCAAAACGAGCTTATGCAGAATTTTTAAAGAGTGATTTTGACAGTGAAACTTTATCTGCAAATCTAGTTGAAACAGCTCAAATCACAGATGAAAATGGTGAAACAGATGGATATGCCAATGAATTATCATCTACATTAAATCAGATGAAATCTTCATCAAACTCAGTTCTTTCAGGTATTGTTAAGTTAGACGAATGCGTTAATAGCGATGGTAAATATGTATTGGTGGCTATGGGATGGAAGCCAGCAACTTCAAAAGCAGCTGCTGATGCCAAAATCACTATGAATAACACAAAAGGTAATAACTTAAATCAAACTGTAAAGCCTCATGATGACTCTAACCAAAAAGAAACATCAGCTTCCTCTTCTCAAAATAATGATCAAATCAAATCCAATAAAGTATCTGGAATAGGTATTGTATCTGTAGAGGCCGAAGGTTTTGGTACAGACCTAAATAGAGCAACAAACGACGCACTAACTCGTGCAATATCCCAAGTATTTGGCGAGAAATTCGCATCACAAACTAATGTAATTGATTCAATAAACTCATTGTCTATAACTGGGTCCTCTGGCAAATCAATAGGTGCCGCTATTGAGACAAGCCAAACTACAAATTCTGTAAATTCTAGTACATCAGGAATTATTAGCTCTTGGAGCTATATCAATAAACAGAAGAATAATGATGGTTATCATGTGTTGGTCATGGTCTCTATGCCTAAATACAATTCATCAATTGATTCAAATAAATCAACAGTTGTTATAGCTGTCCCGCAAATTTCTGGAAACCAAGTAGTCCAAGATGAGCTATACAATATCTTTACAGCTATCTTGGTTAGTGAGCTAGAACAACAAATTAATCAATCAACTACCATGACGGTAATAGATAGAAAGTTCGCTAAGCAAATCAATTCTGAGCTAGCTTCAGTAGCAAACTCAGGGAATATGTCTGAACTTGCAAGGCTTGGTAATAAAGTTGGCGCTGATATTTTGTTGATTCCAGTAATAGAAAAGTTTAAGCACGAAATAGAGACAAGAAAAATTGGCGATTCAATAATCGAACGGACAGTTTTCAATGTAAGTCTCACATCAAGAATGATTGAAGTTTCAACATCTAATTTAATTGATAACAAAAAATTTCCTTTAAAAAATAAAAAAATAAAATCTGATACTCCAGGTGAAGAAATAGGTAACTTCTTTGCTACAAAGTTATCTAGTTATCTGATTAGAAAGATGGGCGGTCAATCAGAAAATAATAATGCATTTGAAAGCAAACCATCAAATAATTATAAACATGTAAAAACAGATGCAGACAAACAGTACGAGAATTTAAAAAAGGATGTAGAAAATGACTGGTAAAAAACTAATTGCGATTTCTTTATTATCAATGACATCTTTAGTTTTTGCAGGCGATTGTAAAGAATTTGAAGCCGAAGCCGAAGCATTTGAAGGGCTAGTTCCAAAATTTGATGACAATGGTAAAGTCCGTGCATTATTGATGTATGGTGAGGGAACTTTTCTTGTCGCTAAGCGTTCATTGATTAATGATGCTCGCCGAAATGCAGAGTTAAAAGCACGGAGAGCCTATGCGGAGTTTTTGAAGAGTGGTTTTGAGTCGGATACGGTCGCTGCGAACATGGTCAATACTAAACAGATGACAGATCAAGATGGCAACACATCAGGCACTGCAGAAGAATTAAGCTCTACTCTTGATACTTTGAGACAACGGTCAAATGAAACGTTATCGGGCTTGGTTAAATTAGATGAGTGCGTTGATACTGAAGGCAAATATGTTTTAGTTCAACTTGGCTGGAAACCAGCAACATCGGCTGCTGCAGCTGACGCCAAAGTCACGATGAATAATGATATCGCTAGAGGTGATAGCGCCACCTCAAACTCCTCAGAATCTACTCAGTCAACTTCAAAGGTTAAAGAATCTAAAGGTTATCGAAAAAAAAGTAGCTTAGCTGACGATTTCTAATGAAACGATATTTATTTTTTTTGGCATTTTGTTTGATACCATCGATAAGTAATGCCAGTTGCTATGAATTGTCAAAGAAATCTATTGGCGATCGTGAAGATGAATTTTTTTTAACATGCACCAACTCGTTTGGTGATATTTCATATGTCGTTAATCAGTATTTTGGAGATTCTGAATCATTCGGAATGATTTCGTTCACTCAAGGTTTTTACGGTTTTACATGTGCTAAGAAATCTAATATTAATTCTTGCACATCAAACCCTATGGGTGCATTTAAAGAGACATCTAATAATAAATTTTCATTAACAATAAAAAAATCTTCCGATTTATCCTCATACAATAGAAAAAATTCTTCATATAAATACCCACGTGTATCCTCCAATTTAAGTAGTGATGACTGCTATATTGTTGCTAAAAACAAATCATCAATTGTTTTAGGCCTAAATGAAAAAAACTTAGCATCAAATATAAATTGTTTCGTTAAGCTAGAGACTTATCTTGCTTCAAAATGATAACTTGGCGGTGTGTAATTGTGTAATAAAAACAAATAATTTATATATTATTACTACTCTATTATTAAATTCAGAATATAGTGTTAAATTCTCACACTTTATATGGTAAGGCCTGAGATTGATAGACACTTTTTATGGTACAGATATTATTAGGACCATAAGAGGTAAATCATTCTGCTACTCAGACGAATTTAAGCAAAAGGTATCTACACCCGCAGGGCATAACAACGTTGGCAGTACGCTTCCTGTGCATGTCAACACAATTCTTGCCATCGCATGCGATGGCTCCACGATAAGCCTGTAATGCTATTGATTGAAAAATTCATTCTGCATTACACTAGCCCGATACAATAAAAAGCTTAGAGCTGAGTCATGCTGTCAGACAAAAAAACATATTTGAACAGTACGGCGAAAGATACGCCACTAAAGAACCCAATTTCTCCTGAAGTGCACCAAAGAGGCTGTCAATATCGTCTGATGCGAGTACGCCAACAGTTGATAAAAAATAACTGTGCCGCTGTTCTGCTCTATGACCCTGTCAATATTCGCTATGCATCAGATAGTTCAAATATGCAGGTTTGGACGATGCATAACCACGCACGATATCTAATGGTTTTTGCTGAAGGTCCTGTTATTTTATGGGAATTCCACAATTGTGAGCATCTGCACGAAGGCAATCAGCAAATTGATGAAATTCGTGATGCCATTAACTATAGCTATTTTGGCGCGGGCAGCCGTATATCTGAAAAAGCGCTCGATTGGGCTAATGATATTGCGACTACGTTTAAAAAATTTGCGGGCAACGAACGTCGTCTAGCGGTTGATAAAGCGGATCTAGAAGGGCTGCAACTGCTGCAAAACCTCGGAATCACTGTGCTCGAAGGACACAGCCTGATGGAGGAAGCTCGCAAGGTAAAATCGGACGACGAGCTTGCCATGATTCGTTGGACGATTGCTGTATGTGAGCGAGGCATACAGAGGATGCATGATGAACAACGTGCCGGCATGACTGAGAATGAGTTATGGGCTTGGTTACATTTTGAAAATATTCGTCACGGCGGTGAATGGATTGAAACTAGGCTTCTGTCTTCTGGGCCACGGACCAATCCTTGGATGCAAGAATCAAGCAACAGGGTCATGAATGAAGGGGAGATTATCGCCTTTGATACAGACCTTATTGGACCTTATGGATATTGTGCCGATCTTTCACGCGCTTGGACAGTTGGCCATGTCAAACCTAGTGATGAACAACGTCGTCTATACGCGCATGCGTATGCCCAAATACATCATAATCTCGATATCTTAAAAGCGGGCATGAGCTATCGTGAATTCTCTGAAAGGGCGTGGCAAATACCCGCGGAGTTTTATCACAACCGTTATTGCTGTATCTCGCATGGTGTAGGGCTTGCCGATGAATATCCGGCGGTGGCACATTGGGGTAATGATTGGCAAACGTCTGGTTACGACGGTATTTTTGAAGAAAATATGGTGATTTCTCTAGAGAGCTATATTGGCGCAGAAGGAGGTAAAGAGGGTATTAAACTCGAGCAACAAGTATTAGTGACTGCCCAAGGGTGTCAGCCTCTTGCTAGCTTTCCTTGGGAAGAAACTTGGCTTTAGTCGGTCTGCTGTTGTTTTTATAGGGGCTTAACAATCTCGAGTAAATCAAAATCCGGTTCGTAGGTTTTCTACCGTCTTAGATTCGATCGACAAATGGTGGATGCGATGTGTCGCGCCAGCTTGCAAGGGACTCTGCGCTTCCACGCCGACTTTGACCGAAGACGCATGAGACATCTTGGCCACACGGCTCATGCGATAGTTTTCACCATCCAACGACCAATGCATGGCGTAAACATCGTCTTTACGAGTCAGCTTCAACCACACTTTCTGCGTGTTGCTTAACACCGCGCCGTTAGCATCGTCCGAGACGCCACGTGTCACAACACTAACAATACTCGGCCCAGTGGCATCAGAATTTTCAAAAGCGAACTTAATCCAATTCGTATCGTCGATTAACACCATCAATGCCACGGCATGCCAGGTGTCTGATAGATCTGGTTCGACAAGCGCGGTGGCGACAAAATCACCTTCGACATCGCGCCACAGCAATGGCGCTGTGGCATTGCTATTGCCATTTTCTGGGTCAATAAAAAAGTCGGTGTCGGGTGAAGCAACAATCGTGAGCGTCCCCTCTTCAAAGCGCGCTTGAGGAGGAGGATTTAACCATTGGAAGGGGGATATTGTATTACCATCCATGGATGGCAATACATTACTTGGTGGCGCAGCTGCAGTAGACACACTTAGCAACACACTTGCCCAAAGCGTGGCGAACCGAAACAGTCTCACGTTGGATTACTCCACACGCTGCCAGTCTTGGCCCATACAAAAGAACGCCAAACAACCGTCAAGGTGAAGAACGTTAGGGTCTTTATCGTCTAGCTCGATGCTAGATTTAAAGTATTTATCCATGTGTGGATGCCAAATTTTGCCTTTGCTGAAATTGTGCTCTTTTTTTGGCTTAGGCTTAAGGTCTACCAACATAGGCTTACCCAAAAAATCATCTTCGGCATTTTCACTGCCATCTTTCAGGAAAGATTTCACGATGGTGCCGCAGATGTTTTCGGCATTGTCTTCACAGGCGTGGATGCGGACGTGGTCGTATTTACCCTTACCGCCGCCACCGGTAATGCCCTTGTATGGCTCGGTCTGCCAAACACCCGTGACATCTGCAGCCAGAGAAGTCAGCGGAAGGGTGAGGGCCATTGTGGCAATCAAAATAAGTTTACTACGCATGCTGTTAACTCCATTATCATTATATTAGTTCGGCCTTATATGCGAGTTAACTATATGCCTAGTTAAAAGACAGGACAAGCAAAAAGTTAACTGTAAATTTGATCGCGGCCGCTTTGCTTGGCATGGTAAAGGTGTTCGTCTGCACGCTTCACCAAATCTGTGAGCTCATGATCTTCCGGCTCGATATTAGATAGACCAATCGACACTGTATAGTGCAGCGGCGCTTGGCCGTCTAGGGGCACTTCAATTGTGCGCACCAAATCAAGCAAGGCATCGCCCAATGAGAGAGCCTCTTCCAAATTAGTGTCGGGCAGTAAAATAATGAATTCTTCACCACCCACTCGGCCAAATATATCGGTCGTACGAACTCGATTGTTTATCGACTGCGCAAACACGATCAGCGCCTTGTCCCCTACATCGTGGCCATAGGAATCGTTGATCTTTTTAAAAAAATCGATATCCAGCACCATGGCGCACATGTCGTTTTTGAGGCGCTTGGCACGGCTAAACTCTCTATTTCCCACGTCAAACACATGGCGCCGATTGTATACACCTGTTAAATCGTCTACCCGTGTCATCCGCATTAGTAGATCAGTCTGACGCTTCAAGGCGATGTGCGTTTTCACACGCGCCATCATGACAGCTGTAGAATAGGGCTTGGTAATGAAATCCACTGCCCCAGCGGATAAACCATTTGCTTCAAGATCGTGGTCTTGATTGGCAGTGATAAATATCACAGGGATATCACTGAACGTCGGATGCTGCTTGAGCATTTGACATACCTCGATACCATTAGCATCAGGCAGATGGTAATCGAGTAGAATCAAATCAGTATCGGGCTCACAGCGTGAGATGGCGTCGCCCCCGCGAGTACCAAAGGACAAGTCGTATCCAACAGGCTCAAGTATGTCGGCAATCAGGTGTAAGCTAGTGGGATCGTCATCGACCACCAAAATCTTGCCCTTGTTTTCAGTCATCATGCGTTTCTCACTTGTATTCTGCTAGCGAAACGGATTTGGTAATCTTTTCTAATTCTGACAGCGCACGATCAAAATCGAAACCATTACAGGCATCGATAAAATCGGCAAACGTTGCCGCGAGGGGAGTATCTGCCAAATAGGCTTTTACCGCTTCTACTTTATCTAGCGGTAGACGCTTCTTGCGCTGCAGTAAATCCTCAAATAAGACCAATGACTCGGTAATTTCATCGTCGTTTAACATATCCACTTGGGTTGATTGAACATTTTCCGCGAGGAATTCTGTCAATGCCTGTTCGACGCGAACATACTCTTTGTGCAACAAACCTTGTAAGCGAACTC
The DNA here is from genome assembly GCA_024639455.1 of Cellvibrionales bacterium. GTDB lineage: Bacteria > Pseudomonadota > Gammaproteobacteria > Pseudomonadales > JAHEIH01 > JAHEIH01. The sequence goes on along the minus strand of JAHEIH010000026.1, from coordinate 281,301 downwards.
TCTCGTGTTTATCGTCGGGTGAATTTTTCAGAAGTTGTTCCAACTCTGCGGCCAATTCAGTAAGAACAAGAGCATCAATGTTACCGGCAGCCCCTTTTAAAGTATGAGCATGCATTGTAGCTTCGACCCAACGCTGCTCATTAACCAGCATTATTAGTTGGGCGTTCCACTGGGTAAAATCAGATAAAAAGCGTTTATAAATGCGTAGCAGCATATCCTGATCGCACGCCATACGCTGCAGCGTCGCCTCAGTATTTAACGGTGATTCATTGCCTATTACAGGCATAATATCAGGGTTAACTATCGTTTCCGTCGGAATAGCCGACGCATTTTTTTCCAATCTTAGATCTGCGTGTAGTCTATTACCACCGACCCATTTTGTAATCGAATTGCGTAATTGGTCAGAACTCACTGGCTTAGCTAAGAAATCATCCATGCCGGCTTCGATGGCCTTTTCGCGATCGAGAGTGAAGTGATTGGCCGTAACAGCCACGATGGGGATTTCTAACATTCCCAGCTCATTTCGGATGATACGAGTGGCCTCTAGACCATCCATCACAGGCATCTGCAGATCCATAAAGATCATTTGATAATTACTGTTTTGACGTAGCTTTTCGACGGCAACAGCACCATTCTCCGCGGCCTCGACGACAACTTCTAGCCTGCCTAGTATTTGCACGATCACCTCTCGATTAGTGGCGTTATCCTCCACAATCAAGATACGACACCCGGCAATATCTTTCTTAGCGCTAGCCGTGATACTTTTCTCAACAACCAATGCATTATCCATTTGCTTGCGGAGATACACGTCGGGGATACTTAGATCGGCGGAAAAAACAAACGACGTCCCATTGGCAAAGTTTTCTAGTTTTAAATCTGAATTGAGGCGCTGAACGAGCTTTTTCGCCAGTACCAAATCGATGTTTGAACCGCCAAACTCAATTTGACTTACGAATTGATAGTTATTAACAAAAACCTCATTAAGACGATTTACTAGGCGCGTATCACAAATGGCTCGTAATTCGAACTGTACCGTATGGGCACGCTTGGTACGGCCATTATTTACCACCACAATACTCAAGCGATCTAACTCTCCAAGTGCGGACATGGTTCTGACAAGAAGATTGATCAAAAGCCCTAATGAATCGGAATCCATTAAATACCAGTCTGCCAAGGTACTATCCACCGAGGCATTAAAATCACATCTACCCTCCAGAATTTGCTCGCTCACCTCAGCAATGATTGCATCAATTACGTTAATCATCTTGACCGGTTGCATATCTAACTCAAGGCCGCCATGTTCAAGCTGTGAATAAACCACAATCTGATTAATGCGCGCCAACAAGAGATTTATCGCATCGCGCGACTTTTTAATAAAATCTTCGTTCTTTTCCGTTACCGGCATCAATTGCAGATAACCCAAAATGGCGTTGATAGGTGTGCGCACGTCATGGCTAATGTGGGCAATAAATTCGCTCTTCAACTGATTTGAGTGATCAGCCTCCTGCAACGCTACCTGGATCATTTTTTCATCTTGTTTACGCTTCGTGATATCGATGCTTAAACCACGCATCAAGGTAATATGCCCGTGCTTGTCGCGTTGCTCTACCCTGCCGCGCACGTTAAACCAAACCCAATAACCTAATTTGTGACGCAAACGAAGATCGATATCGAATTGTTCTTCACTGCCGTTTTGAAGATCCTTCACAATCAAGCTTAATCGATCAACATCTTCCTCGCTCACCAAGCCATTAATAAGCTTTCCATCCAGCACATCGACACTGGCAAAATCATAGCCGATACCCATAAAAAAGGTCGGCGCGTGGATAAGCTGTGCATCAGGTCCTTCAAAGCTCCACTCGTAAACTTTTTCTGGAAGTAATACACGAGTACTAACGCCAGTTGAACCACTTTGATGATGCCGGCGAAAACCTAGTAAATACCCATTCCACACAAACCAGAACAAAACCAACGCCGAAGAAATGATACTAATAAGGGGCCAAGTAAAGACACGATAGAAATACTGGCTGATTTCATTCTCTGATAGCCGGATAAGAATCTTCCAGTCGATCTTTTCAAAGATATCACTATTTTCACTTCGAAACGCCACGAGCGAATTTTTATACCAACCAGCCCCGTCTATAAGGAAGTCATTATTAAATTCAAATTGGTTTAGGTATTGTAAGAATTCTTCTCGTGTCACCTCATCCAAACTGCGATTACCAATACGGGCAATAACATTTGAATAGCGGTCGAGTAATACAAATGCGAAGGGGGAATTTTCCGGTAACAAGGCCTTTAAGTTGAGCAAAGTGCTAGCGATATTAAATTCGAAAAGCACAATACCCATGTCGGTTTCGCCAATATTGCTCAGATTGTGTAACAAAAAAAGCGACACTGTCTGGTTTTCAGTTATGGCAAATTCCACTAAGCCGTGGCCCTTTGGCATCTGATAAGCACGCAAAAGGAGACCGGTTAAATAATTGGGCATTTTTTTCTGGATGGGCTTGTTATCACCCATTAGCGAGCGTTTGTTATCGCCATCTACACCCAGCCAATACGCACTAATCAGTCTAGGCTCTAGCAATTTTACCGCGCTAATCTCTGCCTCGAGAGGTCGACTATCATTAGCTTTAAGCGCTTTCAGAATCTCGATATTATTCAATCGCTGATTCAATCCATCAATAATGGCGGGCTGTGATTTTTGCAAGGCATTAGCAACATTCTGATGCAGTATCGAAAGATCGTCCCTAATATCATCGATCACCCATTGGCGCAAAGGATATAGGTAGCCCAAAATAAGCACCATCACCACAGCAAGCAGCATTGCCGCAGGCAATATTTTATTTTTTGCCGCTACCGGAAAATCGCTCATATCGTCGCTAAACAGAAAAATTCATTGGGCGTTTACACCACGCATCTTATGTAACAAAAAGCTATTAAAAATCAACTTCGAGCATAGAAGAGGAATGTCATTTAAGCAACGCTTTTGCAGTAGTTGCACTTTTACTAATTTAAGAATATCTTGTGTACTGTATAACTATAAATGACCATGCAAGAGTGAGAATATACATGAAAAAACAATTAGCAGTTGCTGTAGCATTAGGCGCGGCAGTTATGAGCGGCCAAGCCTTGGCCACCAACGGATATTTCACCCACGGCCTTGGCACTAAAAGCCAAGGCATGGCTGGCGCGGGTACCGCATCGCCACAAGAGGCGATGGCCACCGCGACAAACCCTGCATCGGCCGTTCTTGTCGGCGATCGAAAAGAAGCCGGTGTCGCTATCTTCTCTCCCAATCGCAGCTACAACGTCAGCCAAAGTCAGTTGCAAATGGGTGCCCAGATGGGATCGCCCGAAGCTATGCAAGGCTACGGCATGGGCGCGTTTACTCTGGACGCTGGCAATGTAGAAAGTGGCAGCAACTATTTCCCAATTCCCCACTTTGCGACAACCTGGGCCTACGGTGAAGACAGCGCGGCGGGTGTTGCCATCTATGGTAAAGGTGGCATGAATACTGATTACAGTGGGGGCTCAGCCTATTTCATGAATGCCCTAGGTGGCGAAATGATGCCCAGCAGCAAGCCTGGTACTTTTGGCGGTGGAGATGCGGGCGTCGACCTCATGCAACTCTATGTTGATTTAAGCTACTCTGGCCGCTCAGGTGAACTGGCTTACGGTGCATCACTCGTGATGGTAGCTCAGTCGTTTGAAGCGACAGGACTTGGCAATTTCACCCCTTATACCACCACCTTTAACAACGCTTTTGGTGCGGCTTTCCAAGGCTACATGCCTTCAGTGATGTCTGGCGACATGACACAGCAAGAAGCGATGGGCGCCGCCGCTATGGCTGCCATGGGTGAAGAGTACAACCTGACTAACCGTGGATCAGATATCAGTACTGGTGCGGGTTTTGGCTTGGGTGTCATCTGGACTGGCGATAAAGTGAATTTATCTGCACAGTACAAGAGCAAAATCAGCATGTCTGAATTTGACAAGTACAGCGACTTATTCGCTGAAGGCGGCGCGTTTGATATTCCCTCTAGCTTTGGTGTTGGCATGAGCATCAAAGGCGAAAATGGCGGCGCCTTCCACTATGATTTTGAGCAAATCAACTACACCGATGTCGCGTCGATCTCTAACCCAATGGCTAATCTGTTCACCTGCCCCATTGCAGTAATGTCACAAACTGGCCAAATGTCTTCTGATTCATCGGGCTGTTTAGGCGGTAGCAACGGTGCCGGCTTCGGATGGAGCGACGTGCAGGTTCACAAAGTAGGTTACGAGTGGAGCATGGCGGGTAGCCCCGACGTGCGCTACCGCGTTGGTGCCTCGTTTGGCGAAAACCCCATCGCTAGCAGCGAAGTGATGTTCAACATTTTGGCTCCAGGCGTGATTGAAAACCACTACACCGCAGGCTTCACACGCAAATTAGCTGATGGCGCAGAATACACCATGAGTATCATGTATGCGCCTGAATCGAGCACTTCTGGCACTAGCCCACTAGATCCTACGCAAAATATCGAGATCAAGATGAGCCAGTGGAGCGCTGAGTTCTCTTATAGCTGGTAAACGTTACCCTTGCTAAAAAGCGGTATCATTCATGATGCCGCTTTTTTTTACCCATGTTGAAGAAATGTCATGTCGTTCGCCATCGCTAGCCAAGGCTTTGCCTTAAGCTTGGGATTAATCGTTGCTATTGGCGCACAAAACGCTTACGTATTGCGACAAGGGCTACGCCGCGAATATGTCGGCTTAGTGGTGATTTTTTGCGCGGCGATGGATGCGTTGTTAATCAGTGCTGGGGTGCTAGGCATGGCTACCTTGCTTGGCGAAAATGCCCTTTTAACCAAAGGCTTATCGTTAGTAGGCGCGGTATTTTTAAGTGTCTATGGGTGGCATGCATTACAACGCGCCCGACAACAAGATTCTCTTAGCACAACGACACAGGCCGTTCGGCAATCTAAAACACACGTGCTGTTACAAGCGGCGGCGTTTACGCTGCTCAATCCCCACGTTTATCTCGACACCGTCCTACTCATCGGGTCCATTGGCGCTCAACACAGTGTACCAGACCAATACGGATTCATTGTCGGCGCCTGCTTGGCAAGCGCCGTGTGGTTTTTTTCACTAGGTTTTGGCGCCAAGCGGTTAGCACCCATCTTCGCCAAACCAAGGGCATGGCAAATTTTCGATATCGTCATCGCGCTAATCATGTGGAGCATTGCGATAAGTTTATTAGTGAATTTTTTATAGGCACAAAAAAACCAGCCCGCGGGCTGGTTTTAGTTTCATTAGCGCGATTACGCCTCTGTATGGCTGCGCGCTTCAGCTTCTGCTTCCATGACGTCATCCACGCTGGGAGTCACTTCCACACTCTTAGGTATGCGGTACACAAAAGCAGCCGCCAGAGTCAACATAACGCCCGCTAAGAAGATAGCATTACGCGGGTCGCCAGCCAGCAGTGAGTCGTAGAAGAACCCAATCGAGAACATCTCGATAATCTGCGGCAAGCAAATAAAGGCGTTCAATAAACCCACATAAACACCAATTTTGGCTGCCGGTACTGCAGCAGCAGTAATGATGAAGGGTACGGTGATAATCGCTGACCAAGCAATACCCACCAATACCATGCTCGCCAGTACCATGGTTAATTCATTGGTCAGTTGTTGAGACATGAAACCAATACCACCAAGTAACAGGAACAGGGCGTAAGTATGGCGAGCACCAATTTTGCGAATCACGCTAGGAATCAAGAACGACATTATAACTGTGGTCACATTCATCACTGTCAGTGCTAAGCCAACGTTCGCTGCACCCTCTGCGAACCCAGGTGAATCTGGGGTCGGGGCGTTAAAGCAGTGGCGAGCAATCGACAGAGACAGATATTGCCACATTAAGGGCAAACCGAACCAGCTAAAGAACTTCACCCACCAAAGGCTAGCAATGGGCGTAGGTAGGTCACGGCTAATGACCCAAATTTCTTTAACCGCGGCGACAAAGACGTTTTCGCCACTGTGCTCTTTTTTGAATTCCTCGATATTTTCGGGCGGATATTCATCCGTGGTATAGGCGGTCCACGCGACCGACACCAGCATCGCCACCACACCAATCAAAAAGGAGTACTTAACAATATCGGGCACGCTGTTGCCATCGGTATTGTCTGACACGCCCATGGCCAACATCACCAATGGCATTAAGCCCGCTAAAATCTGGCCGCCGGCGATCATGAACGTTTGTACCGAGAAGCCAATTGTGCGCTGCTCGGTGTTTAGTTTGTCGCCTACCAGTGCACGGTAGGGCTCCATGGCTGTGTTCATCGCCGCATCCAGAATCCAGAACAGGCCGACCGCCATCCACAAGTAGGGCACGTAGGGCATGAACATCACGGCGATACTGCCAATAAGCGCACCCAACAAGAAGAAGGGCTTGCGTCGTCCGAAGCGCGTCCAGGTACGGTCGCTGATCGCACCGATCAGAGGTTGGATCAATAGACCGGTAACAGGGCCCGCCAACCAAAGGATGGGTAATTCGTGTTCGTTGGCGCCTAAATAGCGAAAGATAGGGCTGAGGTTGGCTTGCTGAAGACCAAAGCCGTATTGGATGCCTAAGAAGCCGAAGCTCATATTCCAAATTTGCCAGAAAGACAAAGATGGGCGTTGCTGATTACTCATATTTTTGTTCTCCACTGCAATAGTGTTTGCATACTGGTCGCTGCTATTTGTGGTGCAGTCATTCGTATTGGACCCTGCCTTTTAAGTGGCTATTATTATGGTCTGAAAGCATCATAACCCACTTTTGGAACCGGTTGCATTAATCTTGACAAGTATTTACATGTTGCCCTTGCCTAAAGCCTGTTATTCTTTACAAAATTATTAACTAACCGTGAATCGCACCATGACTCAAGGCACGCTATACACCATTTCAGCACCCTCTGGCGCCGGTAAAACCAGCCTGGTTGCCGCTTTGCTACAGCAGACCAAGGGTGTCCAAGTATCGATTTCTCACACCACTCGCGCTATGCGCCCGGGCGAAGTCGACGGGGTTAATTACCACTTCGTCAGCAAACAGCAGTTTGTCGACATGATCGGCGCCGACGATTTTCTAGAACACGCGGAAGTTTTCGGCAATTACTACGGGACCTCGCAAGCCTGGGTCGCAGAGACACTGCGCAAGGGTATTGATGTCATCCTAGAAATCGACTGGCAAGGCGCACAACAGGTTCGTCGTGTGATGCCAGAAACCGTCGGTATATTCATTGTGCCACCGTCGATCGAAGCGCTGCGCCTACGCCTCACTGGCCGAGGCCAAGACCACAACGAAGTGATTGAAAAGCGAATGGCGGAAGCCATCAGTGAAATGTCGCACTTTTCCGAAGCGGATTACATTGTGATCAACGATAATTTTGACGTGGCGTTACGGGATTTACAGGGTATTTTACGTACACACCACCTCACCACCGCGCAACAAACCGCCGCCAATGCCGATCTGTTGCAGCAACTACTGTCCAAATCGTAAATATCGGTTTATAATCTCGCTCTTTTCTTGACACATATAGGAATCCTTCCATGGCACGAGTCACAGTTGAAGATTGTTTGGACAAGGTTGCTAACCGTTTTGAGTTGGTGATGGTAGCAAGCAAACGCGCCCGTCAAATTGCCATCCAAGGCCAAGAGCCCCTGGTTGAAGAAGATTCAGACAAGCCTACCGTTATCGCCCTTCGCGAAATCGCTGACAACCTGATCGACGCAAGTATTTTGGACGAAGAGCCAGAGCAAGAAGTGCGCTTCGACAACTTGTCGTTAGAGCCAAGCGCTGTTCCTCTATCAGACGACGATTTCTAGGCTTTTTGCCACCCGCAATCTAGTGTATCTTAGAGCGTAATAGGGCGTTCTAAGGTTCATTACCCCGCGCCCGAAATCAAAACAAGGATATTGTTGCGAGCATGGGTGCCATTTCAGAAGTAAAAACCATCGACGAATTGGGCGACCGCCTGAAGAATTACATGGATCAAGCGTCCATTAATCAAGTGCGTCGTGCCTATCTGTATGCAGAACAAGCCCACGACGGGCAAAAACGACGCAGCGGCGAACCGTATGTTACCCACCCCCTAGCTGTCGCCGGCATCCTGTCAGAAATGCACATGGACGCCCAGAGTTTGATGGCCGCGATGTTACACGACGTTATCGAAGATACCGACGTCGAAAAAGACGCCATTACCGCGCAGTTTGGCGAGGCTGTTGCTGAACTGGTGGACGGCGTCAGTAAACTCACCCAAATTGAGTTTGCATCAAAAGCCGAAGCGCAGGCCGAAAACTTCCAAAAAATGGTGCTTGCCATGGCAGAGGACATTCGTGTGATCCTCGTTAAACTGTCCGACCGCCTGCACAACATGCGGACCCTCGGGGTATTGCGCCCCGACAAGCGTCGCCGCATCGCCCGTGAAACATTGGATATCTATGCGCCTATAGCAGCCAAACTCGGGATGCACAATCTACGTATAGAATTTGAAGATCTCGGTTTCCGCGCCATGCACCCCATGCGAGCTGCACGCATTGAATCCGCGGTTAAGACCGTGCGCGGCAACCGCCACGCACTGTTAGAAAATATTCGCTTCGCCATTGAAGACCGCCTTCGCAAGGAAGGACTGGTGGCCATGGTGACCGGTCGAGAAAAACACTTGTTTAGCATCTACCGCAAGATGTCAAAAAAGCCCTTCAAAGACATCATGGACGTGTTCGCCTTCCGCGTTGTCACCAATAACGTAGATTCTTGCTACCGCGCACTAGGTATTGTACACGGCCTCTACAAACCGGTGGCGGGGATGTTTAAGGACTACATCGCCATCCCCAAATCCAATGGTTACCAATCACTCCACACGGTGTTGTTTGGTATGTACGGGGTACCTATCGAAATCCAAATTCGCACCCACGAAATGGACGTGATCGCCAACAACGGTATTGCCGCACACTGGCTGTATAAGTCTGATAAACAGGCCGCTCACATGAGTGGCCAAGCCAAGGCACAACAGTGGATTAAAGGTCTACTCGACATGCAGGCCAAGGCGAGCGACTCAATTGAATTTATCGAAAACGTAAAAATCGATCTATTCCCAGACGATATCTATGTCTTTAGCCCCAAAGGTAAGATTTTCGAATTGCCCGCGGGTGCCAATGCGATCGATTTTGCCTATGCTGTACACACCGACGTCGGCAACGCCTGTGTCGGTTGTCGTATCGATCGTCAACTGGCTCCCGTTAGTACGCCACTGCAAAGCGGCCAAACCGTGGATATCATTACCGCACCAGGCGCGCAGCCCAATCCTAATTGGCTAGATTTTGTCAACACCGCCAAGGCGCGCACAGCCATTCGACATTTCTTAAAGAGTCGCGAAGGCAATGAAGCAGTGGCTCTGGGCAAACGCCTGTTGGCCAAAGCTCTAAATAGCCTTGGCAGCGATTTAAACGAGCTACCTAGCAACGCCATGGCAGAGTTGCTTGGGGAGATTAAGCTCGATGAAAACACCCTGCTATATGAAATCGGTATCGGCAAGCGAGTGGCCTATCTTACGGCCCGCCGCTTAATCAACCATGGCGATGACAAAACCCCTGCTAAACAGAATTCCGCGCTGGCGATTACAGGTGCCGAAGGCTTAGTGTTGAACTATGGCAACTGCTGCCATCCCCTGCCAGGCGACCCAGTGGTCGGCTATATCAGCTCAGGACGCGGCATGGTGGTGCACCTCGAATCCTGTGCCAATGTGGCGGAACACCTTAACAATCCTGATAAATGCGTGCATCTGACATGGGCTGACAATGTCAAAGGGGATTTCCATTCAGAATTACGTATCGACTATCAAAACGAACGCGGCCTGTTGGCAAAAATCGCAGCCCGATTGAATGATTCCGGCATCAATATTGAAAAAATTCGTACCGAAGAGGTCGATGCGACCTTCGGCGCCATCTACCTTCTCATTTCGGTGAAAAGTCGTATCCACCTTGCGCGTATTGTTAAAACTCTGCGCAAACTCGACGCGGTACTTAAAGTCACTCGCGTTAAACACTACTAAGGAGTTCTCATGAGCAACAAAGCGGCCATCCACACCTCTAACGCCCCCGCCGCGATTGGCCCCTATTCGCAGGCCATTAAAGTCGACAATACTGTTTACCTATCGGGCCAAATTCCCCTCGATCCCGAGACAATGGCGTTGGTTGGTGACGACATTAGCGCCCGTGCGCGCCGTGTATTTGACAATCTAAGCGCCGTGGCGGAAGCCGCCGGTGGCTCGTTGGACAACGTTGTGAAAGTGAACATCTCATTGACCGATCTGGGTAATTTCGCGGCGGTCAACGAAGTGATGACGACGTATTTTAAAGAACCCTTCCCCGCGCGCGCCTGCGTCGGCGTAGCGTCTTTGCCAAAGGGCACCGACATCGAAATCGAAGCCATCATGGTGATCTAAGGGTTGCCTAGCGCCTCCTTTATACCCGCATGCTACAAAACCAACTGGCCAACACCCCAACCGATAAACTCAACGGGGTAGGGCCAGCGCTGCGTGACAAGCTCGCCAAGCTCAATATTAATAGTGCCCAAGACCTCATATTCCACTTCCCGCTACGCTACCAAGACCGATCTCGTGTTACACCGATAGGCGCCAGCATGCTTGGGCAAGAGATTGTCTTGGAAGGCGAAGTGACCCGCTGCGACATCACCTTTGGCAAGCGCCGCTCGCTCATGGTACGTCTGCAGGACGACACCGGCGTGATCAACCTTCGCTTCTTCCACTTTAGCGCCGCTCAAAAAGCCAGCTATGAAAATGGCAGTCGATTACGCGTATTCGGTGAAATTCGTCGCGGCCCTCAGGGCTATGAAATGGTACACCCGGAGTGCGAAGTGGGGCACGTCGGCCAGCCCTTACAACCACTGCGGCCCACTCTAACGCCGGTTTACCCCACCACGGAAGGGCTTCACCAGGCCAGTTGGCGCAAACTATGCCGCCAAGCACTGAACCTACTGGATAAAACCGATGTACTGGACTTGTTGCCGACAAGCCGACAGGTGCCCAACATTACCCTTAACGCAGCCGTTCGCTACCTGCACGAAGCGCCCTTTGACGCCGACGTACAGGCGTTGCGTGACGGCGTTCACCCCGCTCAACAGCGCCTGGCGCTAGAGGAGCTGACCGCTCACCAGATCTCCATGCTGCAACGTAAACTGCAGTACAAACAGCAACCCGGCGCGCCCATGGGCGATCACGGCGGACTCGGCGATCAACTACTGGCGAGTCTTCCCTTTGCCTTGACCGGTGCACAACAGCGTGTGTTGCAAGACATTGAGCGCGATCTTGCTCGCCATCAGCCGATGCACCGACTCATCCAGGGCGACGTCGGTTCCGGCAAGACCATTGTCGCCGCCCTAAGCGCTCTATACGCCATTGCCAACGGCTACCAAGTGGCATTGATGGCGCCTACCGAAATTCTTGCTGAGCAGCATCTCGCCGCCTTCAGCGATTGGCTCGAGCCACTCGGTATTCAGATCGGTTGGCTCACGGGCAGTAGCCGCGCCAAGCAGCGCCGTGAAGTGCTGGCAGGCTTAGCGGATAACACTATTCAATTACTGATAGGTACCCATGCGTTATTCCAAGATGGCGTAGACTTCGCCCAATTGGGTTTAGTGATTATCGACGAACAGCACCGCTTTGGCGTTCACCAGCGGCTAGCGCTACGTGAAAAGGGCAAGGACATCCAACCCCATCAGTTAATCATGACCGCCACCCCCATTCCGCGCACCCTAGCGATGAGCTCTTATGCAGATCTCGATGTATCGATCATCGACGAGTTGCCCGCCGGCCGCATACCCATTAATACCGTGCTGGTAGACAACCGTCGCCGCGATCAGGTCATCGAACGCGTCGCCAATGCCTGTGCGGAAGGCAAGCAGGCCTATTGGGTGTGCACCCTGATCGAAGAGTCTGAGGTCCTGCAGTGCCAAGCGGCCGAAGATTGTGCCAGCGAGTTGCAGGAACAACTACCAAACACACGCATTGGCCTCGTTCACGGGCGTATGAAACCCGACGAAAAATCGATGGTGATGGATGCCTTCAAACGCGGCGAGATCGATTTACTGATCGCCACCACGGTGATTGAAGTGGGCGTCAACGTGCCCAATGCCAGTCTGATGATAATCGAAAACCCCGAGCGCCTTGGCTTGGCGCAACTGCACCAACTGCGCGGCCGCGTGGGCCGTGGCAGCGAAGCCAGCCACTGTGTACTGATGTACCAAGATCCCTTGTCCCAGAATGGCAAGCACCGCCTCAAAATTATGCGCGAGACTAACAATGGCTTTGTTATTGCGGAAGAGGATTTGAAGTTGCGCGGGCCTGGGGAAGTCATGGGTACGCGACAAACGGGCGTAGCGCAATTTAGAGTGGCCGACTTAATGCGCGATGGCCACCTATTCGAAGAAGCGCGATGCCTCGCCGAACAGGTGATTAGCCAACAACCGGCCGCCGCCCATGCCTTGGTGGAACGTTGGCTGGCGGGTGCCGATCGCTATGCGGATGCTTAGTACTTTTTTCTACACAAATAAAAATAGGAAGCAGTCATGTTAATCATAAATGGTGGATTACCTCGGTCTGGTACCGTATTAACCGGACGTATCATTTCCGAGGTACTAAGGCATTACAGCTGTCAGGTCGAAAATATTAATCTGGACTCTGTAAACAGAGTCGCTAAATTTGTAAAACGTGCCGTTCATTCTGGCATAGCGAATTATAAAAACATTGTCTTACATACTCATTCTTGGGCTGATGGTGAATTTAACGAGGCACTATCATTGGGTAATACCAAGATCTTTTGGAATTATCGTGACCCGAGGGATATTCTAGTTTCACTGATGAAACTCCATGACCTATCCTACGACGATGCTTCCAAGTTAGTGGTTAAGCATATTCAGACGGTATGATGATGTTTCATAGGCAGCGTTTTGTTCTCCCCTACGAAGTTTACAACAATGCACCTGAAGCCTTAGTTTCTACTATTGCAGGCCATCTGCAGGTACCGGTTGACTTATCAACTGTCTCTACTATCGTGTCGGAAACGTCTAAAGAAAATGCATCTCAAATTATGCATGATGTCGCGAGTACTAAGCGCACCGTTAAAACCTTGAGAAATTCTGCTAGAACGTTAAAAGAAGATGCAAAAACATTTATCAACGATAGACATATTCAGTCCGGCATAGCTGGCCGATTTTGGCAAGAACTATCCGATGAAGAAATTGAAGTTTTCTCTGAAAAAGTAGCGCCTTTTCTAAAAAGGTTTGGTTACCCAATGCATTAATTCAATAGATAATCTAACTAAGGAATGACAATGATTACCCATAATCAAAAAAACGATGAAAAATCTGATGAAAAAACATCAAGCGTCACCGATCAATTATTTTCTGCGCGCAAGGTCCTCATATGTGAAGAGATAAACCAAAAAATGGCGAAGAATGTTATCGGGCAATTACTCGCTTTAGCAGAAAAATCTGACGACGATATTCACCTTTTCATCAATAGCCAAGGCGGTCATGTAGAAGCGGGTGACAGTATTCACGACATCATTCGTTTCATTAAGCCCCGAGTCATCATCATTGGTACGGGCTATGTCGCCAGCGCTGGCACTCACATTTATCTCGCGGCGAATAAAGAAGACCGCGTATGCCTACCAAACACTCGATTCCTAATCCACCAACCATCGGGCGGTGCGGGTGGTCAAGCAACAGATATCGCGATTCAAGCTGAGCAGATTATCAAGATTCGCGAACGTCTTGCCCAAACCATTTCGACGGCAACAGGCACACCCATTGAGCAAGTGCGTGAAGATATTGAACGAGATAAATGGATGACCACCGACGAAGCCATCAAATACGGCTTAGTCAGCCGAGTCGTAACGCGTATTGAAGAACTTTAAAGCGTGACGCAATGGGCGTTAAATTTGACAACGCCCATTGTATAACAAAGGTTATTTTTTCTTTTTGCTGAGCTTTTGACCATTTTTTCTAGCAATGAAAGAATTTTTTATTTGATCTTGATCAAATTTTATTTATCCACAACCTGTGGATAAGTATTAATTGATAAAAAATAAAGGAGCGATTTATTGGAAGGGAAGGGGGCATGACACCCCCCATTTTTGACTTGTTAGTTCACAGCATCCTTAAGAGCTTTACCTGGCTTAAAGCCAACAGATTTTGAGGCTGCAATTTGAATAGTGGCTCCCGTTTGTGGATTTTTGCCGGTACGCGCTGAACGTTCACGGGGTGAAAAGGTGCCAAAGCCTATCAAACTGACACTGTCACCGCGGGCCATCGCATTGGTGATCTGATCCGTGACGGCAGAGACCGCTTGGGCTGCTTTTGATTGAGAGATGCCTGCGCTGGCGGCCACGGCGGCAACTAATTCCGATTTATTCATTGTTATTCCTCGTTATTGAAAATGTAGCCTCAATAAAGTGTAATAACTGCGCTTTCAGCACAAGGCTACTTTAGTCTAATAAGTGCCCTTAACAACCCAAACAGTTGTCTCACTCAGCGCGAAGGGCTATGGTACGGCTTTACCATGACACTAGCCAAACGCGCGATCCATGTTAACGAAAGCCCATATTCCTTTTTACATTCAGTTGATGCGGGCCGATAAACCGATCGGCACCTTTCTGCTATTGTGGCCAACGCTTTGGGCGTTGTGGTTAGCCGCTGAAGGTTGGCCTAGCTTCACCAATTTAGCGGTGTTTTGTTTGGGCACCTTCGTCATGCGCTCAGCTGGCTGTGTGATCAACGACTACGCCGACCGTGATTTTGATAAACACGTTAAACGCACCGAATCGCGCCCGTTGACCAGCGGACAAGTGACCGAGCGCGAAACCCTACAGCTGTTTGCCGTGTTGGTGGCGATGGCTGTTGTGTTGGTGTTATTCACCAATCCCCTGACATGGTTATTGGCACCCGGTGCGCTGCTCATTGCCAGTGCCTACCCCTTCATGAAGCGCTATACACACTTTCCACAAGTGGTATTAGGGGCTGCATTTTCCTGGTCGATTCCAATGGCCTTCGCCGCCGAAACCGAGTCACTCCCCATGGAGATGTGGCTACTTTATGCTGCCAACCTGCTATGGGTGGTCGCCTATGACACTTACTATGCCATGGTGGACCGTGACGACGATTTAACAATAGGCATTCGCTCCACGGCAATATTATTCGGCCGCTACGACCGACGCATTATCGTTGCCCTACAAATATGTTCACTGGCACTTTTATATTACATCGGTACTCGTGCCAACCTTAGTTGGCCCTTTCACGTATCACTATTGGTGGCGGTGGTACTTTTCGCGCAGCAGTGGTACGCCACCCGCGACCTCGACAGAGCGCATTGCTTTAAAGCGTTTTTAGACAACCACTACATTGGTATGGTGATTTTTTTAGGCATTGCCCTAGGGAGTTAAATTGAGCACAGCGTGGCGCTTTGCAACCATCGAAGATATCTCCGTCATCGACGCGGCGGCGTGGGATAGCCTCTTTAACGACTACCCATTTACTCGCCACGCGTTTTTACACGCCTTAGAAGCCAGCGCCAGCGTTGGCGGGAAAACAGGTTGGCGGCCACTGCACATCGTCGCCTACCAGGGTGACAGCTTGGTGCTCGCCATGCCAGGTTACGTGAAATACCACTCCTACGGCGAGTACGTATTTGACTGGTCATGGGCTGACGCCTACCAGCGACACGGCCTGGAATACTATCCCAAGTACATCACTGGCATTCCGTTTACCCCGTCCTCTGGGCCACGCATTGGCTGCCTCAGCAAGGACTACTTCGAGCCATTACAGTCCTACCTCGGGGCCCTGCTTGACGAGCGTCAACTGTCAGGTCACCACTTACTGTTCCCACCCTCTGATAGCTTGGCACCCTGGTTAGACAACGGTTGGGTGGCGCGACGCGGTGTGCAGTTTCACTGGTACAACCACGACTACCGCGATTTCGATGACTTTTTGGCCGGATTTACTTCGCGTAAGCGCAAAACCCTCAAACGAGAACGGCGGCGCATAGAAGAACAGCAGCTACAATGCGAGACCGTGCGCGGCGACCAGGCCAGCCCTGAACAATGGCAGCGTTTTTACGAGTGCTACCAAATGACCTATCTTAAGCGCAGCGGCCACGGTGGTTATCTCACTAAATCCTTTTTCCAGCGCATCGCCGACACCATGGGCGAACAGATAGTTCTAGTGTGTGCGCGTCACGATGGGGACATCATTGCTTGTGCACTTTGCTTTGCAGACGATAACAATCTATATGGTCGCTATTGGGGCTGCTTGATGGATTTCGATCAACTGCACTTCGAGCTGTGTTACTACCGCGGCATTGAATACTGCATCGAGCACAAACTGCGCCATTTTGACCCCGGCGCACAAGGTGAACATAAAATTCAACGGGGGTTTGAGCCGATTCACACCTGGTCGTTACACCGTTTAAGCGACACAGAATTTCATCGCGCCGTAGCGGATTTTTGCCTACGCGAAGCTACTCACAACGAGGATTATCTCGAAGCAGCCAAAGAATTACTGCCGTTTAAAACTAACGCTTAGAAATATAGCGCGACAGGATATCGAGCTTTTGTGGATCGTCGTCGACAAACCGCAGCGTTATCTTGATCGCCGTACACTCTGGCCGCTGATCCGCGGCGCGCATTGCATAGACATAGGCATTAAGTCGCGCCACCTGTTCCTGGTCACTACCCACAATCGACACCACACACTGCTCCATGATCGTCGGCATATTACTGTCGCGTTTAATCAACCCCCCCATGGCTTGCAGGCTCATTTCTTGAACCAAACATAGCAGCTGTCCACCACTAAACTGTAATTGCGCCTGTTCGGTTTTCTTTGGGGCAGGTTTGGGAACAGGCGTGGGAGTAGGGGTGCTAGCACCGGTTAGCGCGCTGACGCTATCAGAAACAGGAGAGGGTGGCGGTGGGGCGGTTTTTTCGGCCGGTTTTGAGGCTCCCCCGCCAGTAAGAGCGCCGAGGCTTGTGGTTTCAGTGCGATCCACACTGCGGCCAGTGTGACCAATTTTCTTCAATTGTTTATTAATTTTCGCGACCAATTCTTCAGCGGTGAACGGCTTGCCGATGTAGTCACTCACACCCGCTTGAATTGCTTTAACAATGTATTCTTTTTCACTGCGGCTTGAGACCATAATAAACGGTGTAGTGGCGTAGTGTTCCTGCTGTCGCAACCACACGAGAAACTCTTCGCCACTCATTTCGGGCATTTCCCAATCACTTAAAATGATGTCGTAACGCAGCGACCTGGTCATTGCCATCGCTCGTTTAGCACTGTTGCTGTCGTGTACCGTTGATCCGGGGAAGTTATCCCGCAGTGCTTTTTTGATGAGATCGCGGATAAACGCCGCATCGTCAATAACAAGGAATTTTATGGCCGCCATACTTACACCTCTCCTAGATGTAAGCCTAGTTCAAATTATTTCGCTTCGCCCTGTGAATCGCGAATAAATACCCACTCGTTGCCGTCGCTCATACTGTCGCTGTAGCGGTAACCTTCGACATCAAATTGTTTGATGGCTTCTACGTCAGTAAGGCGGTGGTTGATGATATATGCCGCCATCATACCACGCGCTTTTTTTGCATAAAAACTGATAATTTTGTATTTATCGCCTTTCAGGTCTTTGAACACTGGGGTGATGATAGGCAGCTTGAGCTGCTTGGGTTTGACGGCTTTGAAATACTCGTTCGAGGCGAGGTTAATCAACACTTCGTCACCGTTTTCAGCTGCACAAGCATTGAGGGCGTCGGTTAGGGTGTCGCCCCAAAATGCGTAGAGGTTTTTACCGCCCGAATTGGCAAAGGGTGTGCCCATCTCTAAGCGATAGGGCTGCATGATATCCAGTGGACGAAGCAAACCGTATAACCCCGACAAAATGCGAAGATGGCGCTGGGCAAAGACGAGATCGTCATCGCTCATGTTATCGGCGTCGAGCCCGGTGTAAACGTCACCTTTAAAGGCCAAAACGGCTTGTTTGCCTAGCTCTGGACCAATAGGTGGCTGCCAGTCCTGAAAACGACCGTAGTTTAGGCTACCCAATTTATCGCTGATTTTCATCAGTGAAGAAATGTCATTTGGGCTGAGCTCGCGCAATTCATCGATCAACGCGGCCGACCGGTCAAGAAAATCGGCGCGGCTGAATTGGTCAGTGACCGCGGGGGTCTCAAAATCGAGGGTCTTGGCAGGGGAAATAACGAGTAACATAGGCCTATTAAATCGGTTTTAAAATATCAGTCCACCAGTTGAGCGGAGTTTCACCGTCGCTGGGATCGTAAACGTTGCCGTACAACCACATACAGTCATCACGGCCGGTCATGAATTTATTGAGAATATCTTCAATCGCTTGGAAACCGCACGATACATGAATGCTATACACCAATATACGTTCACTTTCGATGTCCAGTTGCCCACCGAGCTTTTCCAACTCTCCGGTGAGGGCATCGCGAATGGCGCTGAGAGACGATTTAGCCAGCACCCTTATCGCTAAATTGCCACCGCGAGTTTGCAGAGTGAATTCACCTGGCTGCTGGGGGTCGACGGTAATGACGTCGCCGCGCGCCACATCTTTCACGAACGCAGGCGTACTCTCAAGTTCATACCAGTGTTGTTCGTTGAGTTTTTTTGCGGCAACGTTTTCAATCACCGCCTGGCCGTCGGGTCGAACACCGGCCATCAAAGGAAGAGTTATACGCATAATCTAACAAACAAAATGGCCGGCTTTATCGGCCCTTTTCTCACATTCTCGTTGGTAGTTTTCGCAGGCAAAAATCATTGCCGGCGCAGGGGATTTCATGGTTTTACACTCTTTGACTTTCGCTCGCATCTCACGGTCGCTGAGTTTACTAAGCTCGCTGTTCGTGTCGCAGCCGGCCAAAAAAATGCAGCACAGCGCAACAGCGCTGATCAATTTGATTGGAGCTTTTATAACTACCATGTAAATCCTTTTGATATCTCTGCGATAGGCAGCAGAGTTTGTTATTATGCACGCCTTAAATTTAGAATAATAACGCGACATGACGAAACTCTATCACATATTACGCGCCGTGGGGGAAGCCATTGAACGCATCGTAGCGGCCATTGGACGCCTCACCGCCTGGCTAAGCGTCAGTTTGGTGCTCGCTACCTGCGTGGTGGTATTACTGCGCTATGGCTTCGGCGTTGGCGCCACTGCACTGCAAGAATCGGCCCTGTATATGTACGCCGCACTGTTCATGTTGGGGGCAGGTTACACCTTGTCGCGCGACGGTCACGTGCGCGTCGACGTGTTCTACCGCCATTTCAACACCCAACAGCGCGCGTGGATCGATATCTTGGGCGGACTGTTTTTATTGATTCCCACCGCCTTGTGTATGGTGCTGTTGAGTTGGGACTTCGTGGCGCAAGCCTGGACTAATCGGGAAGGATCCATGGAATCTGATGGCCTACCTTTTGTCTACTTACTAAAAACCATGATCCCAGTGTGCGGGGGGTTATTGTTTTTACAGGGACTGTCAAATGTCATTAAAAACACCTTGGTATTAGTGGGTGTTATTGATCCTGAGCCAACCCATGCAGATGAGGTCGTGCTGTGATCGAATTACTACCGCTGTGGATGTTTATCGCGCTATGCGTGGTGTTGATGCTGGGTTACCCGGTCGCCTTTAGCTTGGCCGGTACTGCGCTGTTATTTGCAGCGGGGGGCATTCTCAGCCATCACTTTGGCCCTGCACTACTGGGTGCCCTGCCAAGCCGCATATATGGCGCCATGACCAACGCCACCCTTACGGCGGTGCCGTTATTTGTCTTTATGGGTGTCACTCTCGAACGCACGCGCATCGCCGAAGGCTTATTAAATTCGATGTCATCGCTGTTTGGTAATCGCCCGGGCGGTTTGGGACTGGCAGTAATTTTAGTGGGCGCGCTGCTGGCGGCCAGCACCGGTATTGTAGGTGCCACCGTTGTCACCATGGGTTTGTTGTCGCTACCGACCATGCTTAACGCAGGCTATGCGCCGCGTCTCGCCGCAGGCACCATCTGTGCCACCGGCACGCTGGGGCAAATTATTCCTCCTTCCATTGCACTTATTTTGCTCGGCGACACCCTGTCAAACGCCTACCAACAAGCGCAATTGTCTCTCGGCAATTTCAACAGCGAAGCCGTATCGGTGAGGGACCTGTTTATCGCTGCGCTCGTACCTGGCTTACTATTGGTTATCGCTTACTGTTTATATGTTGTTTTCGTGGCGCGCTGGCGTCCAGACGATGCGCCAGCGGCCAATCTTCCCAAGGTGCCGGTGCTGCACTTACTGCGTGAATTGATTGCCCCTATGGCGCTAATCGTTGTGGTACTCGGTTCTATCCTGATGGGTATCGCTACGCCTACCGAGGCGGCAGGGATGGGCGCGCTTGGCGCACTGTTGTTGGCAGCCAACAAAGGCAAACTCGACCTCAACGTCACCCGCGATATTAGCCGCACCACGCTTGAAGTCAGCGCCATGGTGTTTATGATCTTGATTGGTGCAACGCTGTTTTCACTCGTTTTCCGCGGATTTGGCGGTGAAGAAATGGTAAAGTCCTTTTTCGATGGCCTTCCCGGAGGTCGCTATGCGGCGCTGTTGGTGGTCATGCTATTCATGTTCTTGCTGGGCTTCGTGTTGGATTTCATCGAAATCACCTTTGTGGTGGTGCCCATAGTCGGCCCCATTCTCATGCTCATGGGCTTTGATCCGGTATGGCTGGGGATCTTAATCGCCATCAACTTACAAACCTCGTTTTTAACGCCGCCGTTTGGCTTTGCATTATTTTATCTGCGCGGCGTGGCGCCACGGTCGATGGCCACCAGCGATATCTACCGAGGCGTTATTCCCTTTATCGCTATCCAGTGGTTGATGATGGGTTTATTGATTCTATGGCCAGAATTAGCCACTGGGTTGCCCGCGGCATTAAAAAACTGATGCCAGCGCTACATTAACTCGCTAGACTGGCCACTTTATTACGGAGACACCCCATGGCAGACATCGACGATACACCGGGCCCGATTGGCGAACTGACGTTGCAAACCATCGCCATGCCGAAAGATACCAATCCTCACGGGGATATCTTTGGTGGCTGGTTGCTCTCGCAAATGGACTTAGCGGGTGGCATTACCGCGGGCAACAAAGCACGTGGTCGTGTGGCGACGGTATCTGTCGACCAAATGAGTTTTATGGTGCCCGTAAAGGTGGGGGATGTCGTCAGCGTATACACCGAGATTGTCAATGTAGGCCGAAGTTCGATCACCATCGCCATTGAGGTATGGTCATCGAACCACGAAACCTTGGAACTGCAAAAAGTCACCGACGGCGTATTTGTGTTTGTCGCCATCGACGGCAAAGGCCGAACACGCAGCTTGCCTAGCGCTTAGTTCTCTTCGTAGGGCAGGTCGCGCGCTTCCACAAAGGCCTGCTCAGCAATACGCTGATAAACGATACTTTTGTCACGGAAGTCCATCCAAGACCGGTACACACGTTCCGCCAAATCGTTTCCTTGCACCAGTTCAGCCAACACGTCTTCAGAAGCTTGTCGCATAGCGATCAACACATCGTCGGGGAGCTTTTTCAGCTGAACGCCGTGGTTGTCTATCAAACTTTGCAGCGCAACGGCGTTGCGCGCGGTGTACTCGTCCAGCATATCCTGGTTAGCGGCGCGTGCCGCCACCTCAACGATGGCTTGTAAATCCGCGGGGAGCGATTCTAAGGCGGGTTTATTGACGATAATTTCCAACGTGGAACCTGGTTCGTGCCAACCGGGATAATAGTAATACTTGGCCGCCTCGTAGAGGCCCGAGGTCTGATCATTGTATGGGCCCACCCACTCGGTAGCATCGATCACACCGGTCTGCATGGCGGTGTAAATTTCACCACCAGGCAGGGTCACAGGCGTACCGCCCAAGCGACTTAGCACGGTGCCCGCAATGCCCGGCATGCGCATCTTCAAGCCCTCTAAATCCGCAACTCTATTAATCTCGCGGTTGAACCAACCGGCCATTTGTATGCCCGAGTTACCCCCCGCCAGAGGCACCAAATTGAAGGGCGCGTAAGCTTCACGCCACAACTCGATACCACCGCCGTAGTACAGCCAACCGTTTTGTTCCTGCGCCGTCAGCCCAAAGGGCACGGTGGTAAAAAATGCCGCCCCAGTCATTTTTCCACCCCAGTAGTAGGGTGAGCTGTGACCCATTTCTACATTGCCCAGCGACACCGCGTCAAACACACCCAGCGCCGGTACAATTTCGCCCGCACCGTGCACTTTAATCATGAGTCGACCACCGCTCATTTTGGCAACATTTTCAGCAAAGCGCTCTGGCGAGGAACCAAGGCCAGGGAAGTTTTTCGGCCACATGGTGACCATGCGCCAGTGGTAAACCTGCTGCTCACCCACCTGTTGTGTATCGGCACTGCGGTAGTCGCTAGCACGGTCTAACACCAGCGCCATGCACAAACCAACAACTACCGCTAACAACAGAACAACAAGGGCGGGGTAGTGATGTAAACGTTGAGTCATTAGATTGCCTGCAATTTAGCGTAGGCAAGCACTAACCACTTGCTGCCCTCGCTATCAAAATTAACTTGAACCCTAGCGCTTTTGCCTTGGCCTTCGAAATTAATCACCACGCCTTCACCAAAAATCGAGTGATAGACGCGTTGCCCGAGCGAAATACCGGTATCGGGGATATCGTAATCGTCAAATCCGGCGCTCGGCGAGGAGGGGCGTGAAAAGCTAACTGGCCGTGATACCTTGGCCTGCATGCGGATTTCAGTCAGGTATTCAGTGGGTATTTCTTTGATGAAGCGCGATGGGGTGTTGTAGGTTTCGCTACCGTGCATACGGCGCGATTCTGCCATGGTGATGTAGAGTTTACGCATGGCGCGGGTGATACCCACATAGCATAGGCGTCGCTCTTCCTCTAAGCGGCCCGGCTCTGACACCGACATCTTATGCGGAAAGAGACCTTCTTCTACACCCACCATAAATACTGTATCGAATTCGAGACCCTTCGCCGAGTGCAGCGTCATCAATTGCACACTGTCTTCAAATTCATCTGCTTGCGCTTCGCCCGCATCGAGCGCGGCGTTGTCGAGAAAATCGGCCAACACAGAGCGCTCTTCCTCATCGTTTGAAGGCTCGTAAACCTTACAGGCCGACACTAACTCCTCCAAGTTTTCGATGCGCGCCTGACCCTTTTCGCCCTTTTCTTTGCGGTGGTGTTCGATCAAGCCGCTTACGGTTATCACGTGGTCAGCCAATTCGGCTAGCTCGAGTTCTTTAGTATCGCCATCTAGACGCTCGATCAAGTCGTAGAAGGCTTCCAAGGCCGAGTTAGCACGGTTGGGTAGCAACTTGTTAACCACCATAGCACTGCCGGCGTGCCACAGCGAACAACCGTGGTCGCGCGCGTATTCGCGCATGGTATCAATCGTCTTGCTACCAATGCCTCGCACCGGGGTGTTAATAACACGCTCGATCGCCGCATCGTCGTGGCGATTCACCAGTAAGCGCATGTAGGCGAGCGCGTTTTTAATTTCCAAACGGTCGTAGAAGCGTTGACCCCCATAGATGCGATAGGGCACGTTGGAACGAATAAGCGCCTCCTCCATGACCCGCGACTGGGCGTTAGAACGATACAAGATGGCGATATCGCTACGCGCCATACCGTCATCAACCGCGCGCAGAATTTGGTCAACCACGAAGCGTGCTTCATCTTGTTCGTTAAACCCGGCGTAGAAATCGATTTTCTCGCCTTCCATACCCTCGGTCCACAGCTCTTTACCGAGCCGGCCAGCGTTGTTCGCAATCACTGCGTTGGCGGCGTTGAGAATGTTAGAAGTGGAGCGGTAGTTCTGCTCCAAGCGGACGATTTTTGGATCGCTGAAGTCGCGGCTGAACTGCTGGATGTTTTCAATCTTGGCACCGCGCCAACCGTAAATAGATTGATCGTCATCGCCCACCGCGGTAATGCTCACCGCATCACCCGCTAACACGCGCAACCAGGCGTATTGGATGGTGTTAGTGTCTTGGAACTCGTCGACCAGTATGTGGCCAAAGCGCTGGCGGTAAAGTTGCAACAATTCGGGGTGGTAGAGCCACAATTCGTGAGCACGTAACAACAACTCGGCAAAGTCGACCATACCGCTGCGTTCGCAGGCCTCTTCGTAGGCGGTATACACCCGCACCATGGTGCGCTGGTACATGTCACCCTGTCCTGGGTCGATATGGGCCGCGCGGCGACCCTCGTCTTTTTGGGCATTGATAAAGCCGACGATTTGGCGAGCGGGCCAGTGGCTTTCATCCAAATCTAATTGCTTGGCGATGCGCTTCACTAAGCGCAGTTGGTCGTCGGCGTCGAGAATTTGAAAATTTTCATTCAACTTGGCTTCGCGCCAGTGCATTTTCAGTAAGCGGTGCGCGAGCCCGTGGAAGGTACCGACCCACATGCTACGATTGGTAAAGCCCAACAACTCTTCGATGCGGCCGCGCATTTCGCGCGCAGCTTTGTTGGTAAAGGTCACCGCCAATATCTGATGGGGCGACAGCCCTTCAGCTTGAATCAACCAGGCGATACGGTGCACCAGCACACGGGTTTTACCCGAGCCGGCACCAGCGAGTACGAGCATGTTATCCAGCGCGCCAGTCACAGCGTCGCGTTGGGCGTCGTTAAGGTTATTGAGAATATTAGATACGTCCATTGGCGCATTCTAACAAGTAAAGTGCGCCACCGGCAGACTAAAGATGAGTTTACTTTGCTCGCTCTTGGTTTATAGTGAAGGAATAATAACAAGGAGCCAACGGTGAGCGACGATATCATCGACACAATCAACCGCAATCTAGACAATATGCGCCGATCTGAGCGCAGTGTCGCCAATTTTGTCTTGAAGTATCCCGAAGAAGTTATCCATATGCGGATTGTTGATTTGGCCACTGAAGCCCACGTCAGCGAACCCACTGTTGTGCGTTTTTGCCGCGCCATCCAATGCGATTCCTTCCAAGCCTTCAAATTACAGCTAGCACAATTACTCGCTGCCAAACCGTCGTTTAACCGCTTCAATGTTCCGGTAAACGCCACCACCGCCGACTACTGCGAAACCGTTTTTGAAACGACGACCAACACCCTGACGGCAGTGCGGAAAGCCCTCGACTACGGCGCCATTGAAAAAGCGGTAAAGTGTTTAACTAACGCACGGCGAGTAGAATTCTATGGCTTCGGCGCATCAGCCTCGGTGGCGATGGACGCCCAGCACAAATTCTTCCGTTTGCAGATTGCCTCCGCCGCCTACTCAGACCCGCACATTCAGGCCATGTCGGCAATGTCGCTCGGGGCAGAAGACGTGGTGGTGGCTATTTCACAATCGGGCCGTACGCAAAACTTAGTAGATGCGCTACGCATGGCCAAGATTTCCGGCGCCACGATTATTACCCTGGCGCCGCGCAATACCAACGTGACACAGCAGGCCGATGTGCCGATTCATATCGATGTACAACAGGCGGACGAAAACCACTACACACCGCTGCCATCGCGTATTGTGCACATGGCCGTTGTCGATGTGCTTGCTGTGGGAGTTTCCAAGCTGAAGGGCCCGTCGGTCGACGACCACCTGCGCAAACTATCAAAGGGGCTACAAAGCCTGCGCCACAATTAGTCGTTGATCGACGTTAGCTGTAGATCCTGCTCACCCTCGGTGTCTGTCGCTGCATCGAGCCGTTTGTCACGCAGTAGCGTGAAGGCCAACACGCAGGCAATCATCCAGGCCAGCAACATGCTCACCAGAGTGTGGCTGAAAAAGTGGTCACCAATAGCCATTTTATATAACCCGGTTATCCAGCCCAGACCCGCACCGACAGCCAAGCCTTGCAGCTGATGGCGACGCTGCTTGAAGAGAAAGAATAGCGACATCAACGCAAAACCCCCGCTGGCGTGGCCGGCGGGATAACAGCGCAAACTGGTATCGTGTAAAAACCAAGAGGGATAGTGTTCAAACAGCGTGACGTAGGGTGCATCGCCACCAAAGGCACGTATATCACGCGGGCAAGGGATGTCGGTGTACCACTTCAAAAAATTCACCACCAAAGGCACGATAATCATGGTCAGCAGCACGATAGACAACTCGCGGCGTCGATCGGCAATGAATGCTATATAGCGATGACCCAAGGTAACGACTAAAAAAAGACCCAGCGCGATTAACGCGAAGACCTTCTTGATACCGTCATAGAAGATAAATCGCCACGGTTGTTCGTTGCGCTCAATTAACCAACTGCCGATACCGCTGTCAAAAAACCATTGTTGCAATAGCATGTCGACATTGCTAATTTCAAAAAACACCACGACACCCAACAAAATGACAAGTTGGCGGTTGATCATGGCCGGCAAACTATTCACCCTGGGCACTCATTAAGTCCCACTCAGCGCGATAAACCGATGTCTCGATAGCTAGTAAGCTCATGAGCGTGTGGGAAATGACATCATGGCTGAGGCGCGCGTCCATGCGTTGCTGCAACGCCTGGGTATTCACACGCTGTGTTAAGCCTTCATTCAACCACATGAGCATAGGGACTTTTTTCTGCTCATCGGGCGCAAAAGCGTAGGGCAGGCCATGCAAATACAAGTTGTTCTCACCCAGCGATTCGCCGTGGTCACTTACGTATAATAAGGCGCTGTCGAATTGGGCCGAGTATTCATCCAACACATTGATCACCCCATCGATAAAGTAGTCGGTGTAATGCACGATGTTGTCGTAGGCGTTAACAATGTTCTCTCGAGGGCACTGCTCTAACTGGTTGGTTTCGCACACCGGGCTGTATACCCCAAAGCGTTCGGGGTAGCGGCGATAGTAAGCGGGGCCGTGATTACCCATCTGGTGTAACACCACCAAAACATCACCTCTTGTCGTTTGATCTACCACATCGCGCAGGCCCTGCCACATGCCTTCATCGCGGCACTCATCCTCACACCAGGGATTATTGGTGGGATTTTTGTAATCGATAAAATCTACTCGGTCAGCGACGCCTTTAGAGTCAGAGTTATTATCGATCCACACCACCTTAACACCCGCGCGGTGGGCGATATCCAACACATTTTCAATGTAGCGCGCTTCTTCGCGATCGTACTCCTCCATGCCTTCTATGGCGAACATACAAGGTAACGCAAAGGCGGTTGACGTGCCGCATGCCCATACGTCTTTAAAGCTGTAGATATCATCTCGAGTTGCCAGCAGGGGAGTGGTTTGGCGCTCATAACCGTTCAGTCCAAAGTGATCGCTGCGCAGTGTCTCACCGACGATAACCACCATTAACCGACGTTTTGAATGGCTAACCACAGTGGCGTCTTCGCCGCGC
The DNA here is from genome assembly GCA_024639455.1 of Cellvibrionales bacterium. Classification (GTDB taxonomy): domain Bacteria; phylum Pseudomonadota; class Gammaproteobacteria; order Pseudomonadales; family JAHEIH01; genus JAHEIH01. The sequence goes on along the minus strand of JAHEIH010000026.1, from coordinate 253,864 downwards.
GGTTTTAGGGTTCGGTCGGTGACATCGACCTTATTTTTAACTAAGCGACCCACGGAATAGATGTAGTAGCTTGGGTTGGCGTAAAAGCGTAGCTGTTTGTGTTCACGCAAAAACGACGCGTAGTAACTGCTTAAACTGACCACACACAGCGCTATTACCGCAATCGCGCCAACCAACAAACCCACCCTTTGCAAAGCCGCACGGCGCCAACTCACATCCGCCAATGGCAGTTTGTAAATGAGCCAAGAGGGCAGCGCACCAATAAACAAGAAATACAGCAACTGCTGCAGACTCAATAGGTCCAGTGTTTCAGCGGTATCGGTGGCCATGGCGTTTTCCAACATGGTGTCGTCGATCACCACGTTGTAAGTATCCATGAAGTAGGCGGCCTGCGAGCTGCAGACAAAGATGATTGGCAACAGCCATTTCAAGGTAGCACGGAAACACACCAAACTGAGCAACAACACATTGACTGCCCAAAACACCACAAACAAGGATATTAAAAAAGGAAGATTACTCTTATTGATGGGGTAAACGTCAGTGACCGCATGGTATAAACCAGCATTACCCGCCAGCATTAAAAACAGCGATGCCAAAAATATAATGCGTGTTGTGGTCATGACTAGTCCTTCAATAAAGGCCATATTTTAACGGCTTATCATTAAGAAGTCCTTAAGCCTTTGGTCGATGTATTGGCGTCGTACAACCTCGGCAAAGCGCTTCAGTCTGATAAAATTTCGCACTTACTTTGGAGGGTTCGCCGTGAGAATGTTAGCTGTTGTACTAGGATTGTTTTTAACCACCACCGCGCAGGCACAAGTGGTGCAGAGCAAGGGTGATTTTGTCGACAAATTCCGTCAGCTTGATGAAGTTCTACCAACGCCCAACGTTTACCGTAATGCCGCCGGCGAACCTGGCTACCAGTATTGGCAGCAACAGGTCGATTACGTCATTGAAGCCCGGTTAGACGAAGACAAACGCCGCCTCACCGCTGAACAACGCGTGACTTACCACAACAATTCACCCGATACGCTTAAATATTTGTGGCTGCAATTAGATCAAAACATTTTTAAAAATGATTCGATGTCTGAGCTCACCAATAGTTTTGCTGGCATTGGTCGCCGCGGCCCGGTAACGCGCGAAGCCAAAGGCAACGAGCCTGCTAAGTTAAGCTTTGAAGAGCTGCGCCGTCAGCAATTTATGACCGATAACGAACTTGGCTACAATATCGGCAAAGTCACCGATAGCCGCGGTAAAACACTGCGTCACATCATTGTTGGCACCAATATGCGCATCGATCTCGCTGCGCCATTAAAACCCGGTCAGAAAACCGAATTTACGCTGTCATACGCCTACAATATCGTGGAAGAAGATGCTGTATGGGCGCGCAGTGGCTATGAGCACTTCCCCAATGACGCGCGTGAAGGCGGTAACGACATTTTCCTATTGGCGCAGTGGTTTCCGCGCCTACACGCCTACACAGACTATGAAGCCTGGACCAACAAAGAGTTTTTAGGTCGCGGCGAGTTCACCTTGGAGTTCGGTAATTACGACGTGTCACTCGATGTGCCCGCTGACCATATCGTGTCATCTACCGGCGTTCTTCAAAATGCAGAGAAAATCCTGAGTAAAACCCAGCGCCAGCGACTAGAACAAGCGCGCAGCGCCACGCGCCCGTTGTTTGTGGTAACCGAGGAAGAAGCGCTAGAAAACGAGAAAGAAGGTACTAACAAGCGGAAGACCTGGCGCTTTAAAGCCGACAATGTCCGCGATTTTGCCTGGGCTTCCTCGCGCAAGTTCATGTGGGATGCCAAAGGCTATAAGCAAGGCGACGATACCATTATGGCAATGAGCTTCTACCCTAAAGAAGGCGGTGACTTGTGGAAAAAATATTCCACCGAAGCTGTTATTCATACCATGGAAGTTTACTCGCGCTTTTCGTTTGACTATCCCTACCCGGTCGCTCAATCCGTCAACGGCCCTGTCGGCGGTATGGAGTACCCTATGATTACCTTCAATGGTCCACGCACCGAGTTGCGTGATGATGGTACACGTACTTATACCCAGGGGGAAAAACGCTTCCTGATTGGCGTGGTTATCCATGAGATCGGCCACATCTACTTCCCCATGATCGTTAACTCTGATGAGCGTCAGTGGACATGGATGGATGAAGGCTTAAATAGCTTTTTAGACGCTGTGGCTTGTCGCGAGTGGGATGAGGATATGCCCTGGGGTGTTGAAGCTCGCGATATCGTTGGCTACATGAAGTCAACCAACCAGGTGCCTATCATGACCCAGTCTGATAGCGTGCTTAATCTCGGGCCCAACGCCTACAGCAAGCCCACCGTAGCGCTGAATATACTGCGAGAAGTTATCCTCGGCCGTGAGTTGTTCGACTTTGCCTTCAAAGAATTTGCCCAGCGCTGGAAGTTTAAACGCCCTACGCCGGCTGACTTTTTCCGCACCATGGAAGAGGCCTCGGGGGTAGATTTGGATTGGTTCTGGCGCGGCTGGTTTTACACCACCGACCACGTCGATATCAGCATCGATAACGTCACCCAGTTACGTTTAGACACCCTTGATCCCGATATCGACTTCGCTCGTGAGCGCGAATTTGAGAATGACAAGCCAACGCCCAAGTTCTACCTCAACAACCGCGCCGAAAAACGCGACACATGGGTGAATGAGAACCAAGACGTGCGCGATTTCTACGACGACAACGACCGCTTTACCGTGACCAATAAAGAACGCAACGCTTACCGTGAAATGCTGGAAGGGCTCAAACTTTGGGAGCGCGAAGCGCTAGAGCGCGCCGTTAAAGAAGACCAGCATTACTACGTATTTGAATTCAGCAACCACGGCGGCTTGGTGATGCCCATTTTGCTTCGCTTAACCTATGCCGACGGTAGTGTTGAAGACGTCAACATCCCCGCTGAAATATGGCGTCGTAGCCCCAAAGCGGTGAAAAAAATGTGGGTAACGGAGAAAGCGTTGGTATCACTGGAAATTGACCCCCACTGGGAAACCGCCGACATCAATGTGGATAACAACCACTTCCCACGTGTGATTCAACCTTCGCGCTTAGAAGCCTTTAAGTACAAGCGCCCTTCACGCAGTACTAAAGTGTGGCGCGACATTATGCAGGACAGCAAGACCGAACTGAAAACCGACGAGGAATAATCCTTGCGCCGTTTACTTATTCCCCTCTTGGCGCTGATCTTTGCAGCGCCACTTTTTGCCCACCAACAAAAAGCGGCCTTTAGCCAGATACTATTGAATCCCCGTACAGGTATGCTCGAGGTGGCGCACCGTTTTTGGCTACACGACGCCGAGCACGCGGTGCAACAATTGTTTGACAGCAAGGCCGACATCATCGCCGACCCTACCACCCAGCAGCGCTTTGCCGACTATGTGATAGCTCGGTTTGCAATTCAACAAAGCAGCGGTAAAAACCTACCTTTACGCTATGTTGGCGTGGAAATCGAACGCAATTTTATTTGGGTTTACCAAGAGGGAGCGCCGCCTAGCGGGGAGCAGATGATACTTCGCCATCAAGCGCTGCTTGATATTTGGCCTGGCCAAGAGAACATGGTGAACATTGAAGGCTTAGGTGAACTCAAAACGGTATATTTTCAAGCTCACCGTAAAGAGGCTAAGATAAATCTCGAATGAGCTCGTAGTTGTATTCCATACTCTTAGCCATCGCCAAATCGAGAGTAGAGACAGTTTGCAGGTTGGGCGTGATCAATGCGACATCGACCTTGTTTTTACGATTGCGCCACTCTGGATGGTGATCCATCGACACCGCTTCTTCTGCCATTACATCGATGAACGCGTTAGCTTGCTTGAAATCGATAAAAGTAAATTCGCTGCGAAGCGCTTTATTTTCCATACGCCAACCAGGGTGGCGAAGTAAAAAGTCGTCGACTTCAATTTGAGATACTGGGCTCATAGGACATCCTCGTCACATTTTTCTAGCCTAGAAAGACTAGTTCAACATCCATGTTACGCAAGTGTAACGGGGTAATTATTTACCCCGTTCGCGACTTAATTTATTCGACCGTTACTGACTTGGCCAAGTTCCTAGGCTGATCAACGTCGGTACCTTTTATCAGCGCAACGAAGTAACTCAATAACTGCAAGGGTAGGGTGTACACGATCGGCGCAATCGCGTCGTTACAATGAGGCACCGCCACCACGCGCATCGTTTCATCGCTGCTGAACTGAGCGTTACTATCGGCGAACACGTACATGATACCGCCACGTGCGCGAACTTCTTCGACATTGGATTTGAGTTTTTCCAACAGTTCGTTGTTTGGTGCCACCACAATCACCGGCATTTCGTCGTCGATCAATGCCAAGGGGCCGTGCTTCAACTCACCCGAGGCATAGGCTTCGGCATGGATGTAGGAAATTTCCTTCAGCTTCAGTGCCCCCTCCATGGCGATGGGGTATTGCTCACCACGGCCTAAAAATAAGCTGTGATGTTTGTCGCTAAACTCTTCAGCCAAATCTTCGATCGATTTTGCCAGACTGAGCGTTTCTTCGATCTTGCTTGGCAGGGTGTGTAGCCCGTCGATGATGGTCTGTTTGTCTTCGCCGGTCATACCGTTGTGTTCGCCCAGTGCCAGTGTCAGCATCAAAAATGCGGTGAGCTGGGTGGTGAACGCCTTAGTGGAGGCCACACCGATTTCAGCGCCCGCACGGGTCATGAAAGCCATATCGGATTCGCGGACCAGCGAAGAACTTTCTACGTTGCACACCGTTAGGCTAGACATGTAACCAAGTTCTTTGGCCAAGCGCAAAGCTGCCAAGGTATCGGCCGTTTCACCCGATTGTGAGATGGTCACTAACAAGCTGTTGGGGTGGACCACTGACTTGCGGTAGCGGAATTCCGAGGCAATTTCCACGTTGCAGCTGACATTGGCGTATTGTTCCAGCCAGTAGCGAGCTGTCATACCCGCGTGGTAGGACGTACCACAGGCGATGATTTGTACGTGTTGTACATTCGCTAACAATGCTTCAGCGCCTTCACCGAAGATACCGGCGACAACGCCGTTATCTGCCAATCTACCTTGCAAAGCGTTGCGCACAACGGTGGGTTGTTCGTAGATTTCTTTTAGCATGTAGTGGCGGTAGCCACCTTTATCTCCCGCATCGTGTGACACGGTAGACTCGACAACATCACGCTCTACTTGTTCGCCAGCAGCGTTGTAGATGGTTACGCTACGGCGGGTGATCTCAGCAACATCACCTTCTTCTAGATAGATGAAGCGGCGTGTCACCGGCAACAACGCCATTTGGTCAGAAGCGATGAAGTTTTCGCCGATACCTAGACCAATGACAAGAGGGCTGCCTGAACGCGCTACGATTAAGCGTGAGGGATCTTCCCGATCCATCACCACCGTACCGTAGGCGCCATGAAATTTCTTAACGGAGCCTTGCACCGCAGCCAATAAACTGCCAGTGCTTGGTAACAGGCTGTGTACGGTATGAGCAATGGTTTCAGTATCGGTATCGGTATCGATCGAATAGCCCTGTGCTTTTAATTCAGTGCGCAAATCTTGGTAATTTTCGATAATACCGTTATGAACGACGCTGATACGATCTTTGGAGACGTGCGGGTGGGCGTTGTTTTCAGTAACGCCGCCATGGGTAGCCCAACGCGTATGGGCAATACCCACATTACCCACACCATTTTGGTCGTTAATGGCGCTGGCCAACTCTTGTACCTTACCCGTTCGACGGACGCGGTTGTAAGCCCCATCGTTATTCAACAATGCCACGCCGGCAGAGTCATAACCACGATATTCCAAGCGGCGTAAACCCTCTAGCAGGATTTCTACGACGTTACGTTCTGCAATTGCACCTACAATGCCACACATATTATTTGTCCTTCTTGGTGGGTTTGTTCCAACCGTCAATATTGCGTTGTCTGGCGCGTCCAACCGCCAACTGATTGTCTGAAACGTTGTTCGTCACGGTTGAACCGGCCGCGACAAAAGCCCCAGCGGCGATATCTATGGGTGCCACTAGCGTTGAATTTGAACCGATAAAAACACCGCCGCCCATCACTGTTTTGTGTTTGTTAACACCGTCATAGTTACACGTAATTGTGCCCGCACCGATGTTCACACCGTCACCGACCTCGGCATCACCCACGTAAGAAAGGTGATTAATCTTACTGCCTTTTCCTAGCAAAGTTTTCTTAGTTTCGACAAAATTACCTACTTTACTACCTTCACCCAGATGGGTTCCGGGGCGTATACGTGCGAAAGGACCTACCGTGGCACGGGCATCGATACGGGCATCTTCCACTACAGTATTCGCTAAAATTTCTGCCCCATCGCCAATCACAACATTATAAAAGGTACAGTTGGGACCAATGCTGACATTGTCACCCAACACACACTCGCCATGAAACACGGCATTGATATCGATAAAAACATCGTTACCTACAGATAATGAGCCGCGTACATCGAATCGCTGTGGATCTGCTAAACTGGCGCCGGCTGTCATCGCAGCTTCTGCTTGTTGACGCTGGTATTCACGCTCTAGTGTCGCTAACTGTACTCGATTGTTTACACCTTGAACTTCCATCTCACTACCTGCCTTGGCAGACACAATCTGTAAGCCTTCAGCAATGGCCAATTCAATCAAGTCCGTTAAATAGTATTCGCCTTGAGCATTATTCGAGCTCAACATCGGCAAGCATTTTTCTAACAGCTGACGCGGTATTGCCATGATACCGGTATTGGTCTCAGTTATCGCTAATTGCTCTGGTGTGGCATCTTTGTGCTCGACAATTTTCTGCACATTACCATTAGCATCACGCACGATCCGTCCAAGCCCTGTCGGGTCAGCGGATTCAACAGTTAAAAGACCATAGCTTTGGGTATTAACGCTATCTAGCAGCGCTTTTAAACTACTGGCTTTTAAGAGGGGGGTATCGCCAAGTACCACAAGGGCAATATCACCACGAAGATTCGGTAATGCTTGCATCACTGCGTGGCCTGTACCTAGCTGTTCTGCTTGAACTACCCATGACAGGTGTTCGCCCAGCACGGATTCACGTACTTTTTCAGCGCCGTGGCCAATCACGACATGCGTAGCCAAAGGCGACAATTCAGCTACCGTGTTGACGATATGCTGCAGCATCGGTGTGCCGGCTATGGGGTGAAGTACCTTGGGCAGTTGTGATCGCATACGCGTACCTTTGCCAGCGGCGAGAACAACGATATCAACCTGCATATTCTTCCCTAAATGTTTCTAAGTTGTACCAATATAGCAAAAAAAAGGCAGCCTAGGCTGCCTTTTATTCGGATGTGAATCCGATATTAGCCACGCTTGTTGCGAATCTGCGCCAAAGTACGCAGCTGAGCTGCGGTTTCGGCCAGACGGGTCGCCGCCATCGAGTAATCGACATCGGCGTTGTGGTTGGTGATGTCGCTCAGTGCTTGTTTCTGAGATTCGGCCGCTTTAGCTTCGTCGATATCATCGGCGCGCAATGCGGTATCAGCCAAAACAGTCACAATGTTGCTTTTGACGACCAGGTAGCCGCCAGACACGTAGAAAATTTCTTCGCTACCGTCTTGTTTAACAACGCGAACAGGACCGGGTTCCAGGCCCGTCAGCAGAGGCGCGTGACCATAGGCAATGCCCAAATCACCCAAGCTACCCGTGGCAACTAACATTTCCACCAAGCCGGCGAAGATTGATTCTTCCGCACTGACGATATCGCAATGTAAGGTCATAGCCATGCTACTACTCTCTTTAATCATTGATGTGGTTAAACCACGCTCTCTGTCCTTAGAATCCCTAACTCATCCTTGAGTTAGGGAGGTGCTTACGCACCTCTTACTTCATTTTGTTCGCTTTCTCGATAGCTTCATCGATAGTGCCAACCATGTAGAATGCCTGCTCGGGCATGTCATCATAGTCGCCGTTCAAGATGCCTTTGAAACCAGCGATAGTGTCTTTCAGTGAGCAGTACTTACCGGGTGAGCCGGTGAATACTTCTGCAACGTGGAAAGGCTGAGACAAGAAACGCTCAATCTTACGTGCACGGGCAACAGTCTGTTTATCTTCTTCAGACAGTTCGTCCATACCCAGAATGGCGATGATGTCCTTCAGCTCTTTGTAACGCTGCAGAACAGTTTGCACACCACGGGCAGTTTCGTAGTGCTCGCTGCCAATCAACAGAGGATCCAACTGACGTGAAGTAGAATCGAGAGGATCTACTGCTGGGTAAATACCTTTAGCAGCAATATCACGGCTCAATACAACCGTTGAATCCAAGTGAGCGAAAGTGGTCGCAGGTGAGGGGTCAGTCAAGTCATCCGCAGGTACGTATACCGCTTGGATCGAAGTAATAGAACCCGTCTTAGTTGAAGTAATACGCTCCTGCAATACACCCATCTCTTCTGCCAATGTAGGCTGGTAACCTACCGCTGAAGGCATACGGCCCAACAGTGCTGATACTTCAGTACCCGCCAAGGTGTAACGGTAAATGTTGTCAACGAACAACAGAACGTCACGGCCTTCATCACGGAATTTTTCAGCCATGGTCAAACCCGTCAATGCTACACGCAAACGGTTGCCTGGGGGCTCATTCATCTGACCGTAGACCATCGCTACTTTAGATTCTTTAAAGTCTTTCACGTTAACAACGCCGGCTTCCTGCATCTCGTGGTAGAAGTCGTTACCTTCACGAGTACGCTCACCAACACCCGCGAATACTGACAAACCAGAGTGCTCAGTCGCGATGTTGTTAATCAGTTCCATCATGTTTACGGTTTTACCGACACCGGCACCACCAAACAGACCAACTTTACCACCCTTCGCGAAGGGGCAAACGAGGTCAATAACTTTAATGCCGGTTTCCAGCAGTTCTGCTGAAGCCGCCAATTCATCGTAAGCAGGCGCTTTACGGTGAATAGAGGCGCGCTCTTGTTCGCCGATAGGGCCACACTCATCGATGGGGTTACCCAATACGTCCATAATACGGCCGAGAGTCTCAAGACCTACGGGTACTTGGATGGGGGCTTTCGTGTTGTCAACAGACAGACCGCGGCTCAAACCTTCTGAAGAACCCATGGCAATGGCGCGTACTACACCGTCACCCAACTGCTGTTGAACTTCAAGGGTCAGGCCTTTGTCGGCCACAACCAGCGCATCATACACTGAAGGTACTGCTTCACGTGGGAATTCCACGTCGATTACTGCACCAATGATCTGAACGATTTTTCCGCTACTCATCTTGCGGGTCCTCTTCAATTTTAAGTTTCAAACTTCTCTCAGAATGTGGGTATCGGGCGATTATGAAACCGCTGCCGCACCACCCACAATCTCTGACAATTCCTGAGTAATAGCTGCTTGACGCGCTTTGTTGTATATCAACTGCAGTTCGCCAATTAACTCACCCGCGTTATCGGTCGCATTCTTCATTGCCAACATACGTGAGGCTTGCTCACAGGCGATGTTTTCTACCACTGCTTGGTAGACTTGCGACTCAATGTAGCGCTGCAAAAGGCCATCTAGCAGTTCTTCTGCACTTGGCTCGTAGATGAAGTCCCACAAGTGGTGTTGCTCTTCATCTTCACCCGTCGACAGTGGCAACAATTGCAACTGCTCAGGTTTTTGCGTCATGGTGTTGATGAACTCATTGCTCATCAAGTACAGCTTGTCGATGGTGCCGTCTTCAAACGCATCCAACATGGTTTTAACACTACCGATCAGCTGCTCTAACTCGGGTGCTTCACCCAGGTCACGAACTGAAGCGACAACGTTGCCACCCACGCTGTTGAAGAAGCTGACAGCTTTAGCACCGACGGTGCAGATATCAATCTCGTGGCCGAGTTCTTTCTCGGCCGCCATGGCGCGTAATGCCGCTTTGAACACGTTAATGTTCAAACCGCCACACAAACCACGGTCGGTTGATACCACGATAAAGCCAACGCGCTTCACTTCACTGCGTTCTTGCATGTAAACGTGCTTGTACTCAGAGTTTGCGCCCGCTAAGTGGGCAACAACGGCACGAATGCTTTTTGAGTAAGGTTTACCCAATTGCATACGGTCCTGAGCTTTACGCATTTTACTGGCAGCCACCATCTCCATCGCACTCGTAATTTTCTGAGTACTTTGAATACTGGAGATTTGTGAACGAATTTCTTTTCCGCTTGCCATGCTCTTTACCTAAATTCTTGGTTCAATGAGTGGGGCCAAAGCCCCACACCCGGGTTTAGTAAGTTTGAGTTGCCTTAAACTTCTCAACCATTTCTTTGAATTTAGCCTGGTACTCGTCGTTCCAGTCACCGCTTTGAGCGATGGCGTCCATCACGTCGCTGTACTCAGCTTTAGCAAAAGCCAACAGGGCAGATTCAAACGCTTGGATCTTGTTCACTTCAACATCGTTCAAGTGACCTTCGTTTGCGCAGAATACCATCAAGCCCATTTGTGCCACGTTTTGTGGCGCATACTGAGTTTGTTTCATCAACTCGGTTACACGCTCACCGTGGTTAAGCTGTGCCTTAGTGGCTTCGTCCAAATCAGAAGCGAACTGAGAGAACGCTGCCAATTCACGGTACTGAGCCAGTGCGGTACGAATACCACCAGACAATTTCTTCATGATCTTGGTTTGTGCAGAACCACCTACACGTGAAACCGAGATACCCGCGTTCATCGCAGGACGAATACCGGCGTTGAACATGCTGGCTTCCAAGAAGATCTGACCGTCAGTAATAGAAATTACGTTGGTCGGTACGAAAGCTGATACGTCACCCGCTTGAGTTTCAATCACAGGCAGAGCTGTCAATGAACCGGTTTTACCTTTCACTTCACCGTTGGTGAAACGCTCAACGTAGTCAGCGTTAACGCGCGCAGCGCGCTCCAAGAGACGTGAGTGGAGGTAGAATACGTCACCGGGATATGCTTCACGACCTGGTGGACGGCGCAGCAACAATGAGATCTGGCGATATGCCCAAGCTTGCTTGGTCAAGTCATCGTAAATGATCAGCGCGTCTTCACCGCGATCGCGGTAGTATTCACCCATTGAACAGCCAGCGAAAGGTGCTAAGAACTGCATTGCTGCAGGATCAGAAGCTGTCGCTGCAACGACAATGGTGTGATCCATTGCACCGTGCTCTTCCAGTTTACGCACTACTGCAGCGATCGAAGAAGCCTTCTGGCCAACCGCTACATAGATACACTTAATACCGGTACCTTTTTGGTTGATGATGGCGTCAACAGCAATCGCTGATTTACCGATCTGACGGTCACCAATGATCAACTCACGCTGACCGCGACCAATGGGTACCATCGCATCAACAGCTTTCAGACCGATTTGTACGGGCTGATCAACTGATTGACGGTCAATAACGCCAGGTGCAACTTTTTCCAACAGGTCAGTTTGCTTGGCATTGATAGGGCCTTTGCCGTCGATGGGGTTACCCAGTGCATCTACCACGCGACCTTGCAATTCAGGACCAACAGGCACTTCCAATACACGGCCGGTACACTTACAGGTTTGACCTTCGGCGATTGACTTGTAATCACCCAGTACTACGGCACCAACTGAATCACGCTCCAGGTTCAGTGCCATACCGTAAACACCGCCTTCAAATTCGATCATTTCACCGTACATTACGTCGGTCAGACCGTGAACGCGGATAATACCATCAGTCACAGAAACGACAGTACCTTCGTTTTGTGCCTGACTGGTTACATCGAGCTGCTCGATGCGTCCTTTAATAATTTCGCTAATCTCGGATGGATTCAGCTGCTGCATTGCTATTTCCTCTATCGGTGAACAACAAGGTTGTTCACTTTACGAATTCATTGCCTTGGTGAGTTTGTCTAAGCGTCCACGAATAGATGCATCGATGACCACGTCGGCGGCGCGGATAACCACACCACCAATGAGTGATTCGTCCACCTGTGAAGACACAACAACGTCTCTTTCCAGTTTTTTGCTGAGTGCTGCTGCGAGTTTTTTCTCGACAGTGGCGGTCAAAGCGAAAGCGGTATCGATGTTGACATCGATGCTGCGCTCGCGATTGGCTTTGAACTCAGCGAACAAAACTGCGACGTTAGGCAACAAGCTCAAGCGCTTGTTTTCAGCTAACACGCGTACAAAATTTTGTACTCCGGCGCCCAACTCATCACCACAAACGGCAATCAGTTGTCCCGCTTGGTACTCAGTGGTTTGTGCTGGTGAAGCCAACAACGCAGCAACCTTGCTATCAGCTACGATAGCAGCTAATAGGTTGAGTTGCGACGACCACTGATCAAGAGCACCCGCGTCAACAGCGAATTCAAACGCTGCCTTAGCGTAGGGTCGTGCCAATGTGCTTAATTCAGCCATGTGACCCTCGCTTATAGGCTCTCTGCCAGTTGATCCAACATGGCAGTGTGAGCTTTCTTGTCCACAGTACCTTGCAATACTTTCTCAGCACCATCGATAGCCAACGTAGCGATTTGAGCGCGCAGCGCTTCCTTCGCACGGTTAACTTCTTGCTCAATCTCAGCTTGAGCGGCAGCTTTCAAACGGTCACCTTCTTCACGAGCAGCGTTTTTCGCTTCCTCGATAATCTGGTTAGCGCGCTTGTTGGCGGCGTCTACGATAGATGCTGCTTCTGTTTTGGCTTCTGCCAAACGTTGCACTGCTTTTTCTTGGGCCAATTCCAAATCGTGGCTAGCACGATCAGCGGCTGCCAGACCGTCAGCAATTTTTTGCTCACGTTCTTGCATGGCGCTGATGATAAAGGGCCATACGAACTTCATGCAGAACCACACGAAGAACAAGAAAGACAGTGACTGACCAATAATCGTCAGATTAATGTTCACGACGACACCTCTGTTTGTTTATTTAATTAATCCCAGCAGACTGGGGCTCGATTCAAATTAAACTTACAGAGTAGGCGCAACAACGAACAGAACGTACATAGCGATACCAACACCGATCATAGGAACAGCGTCCAACAGACCAGCGATCAGGAACATCTTACCTTGCAGCATAGGTGCCAGTTCAGGCTGACGTGCTGAAGTTTCCAGCAACTTGCCACCCAACATACCAAAGCCGAAAGCAGTGCCCAATGCAGCACAACCGATCAGAATAGATACAGCGATAAGAGCTAAGCCCATTTTACTTCTCCCGAATTAACGTTAAAAAACGATTTAAAGTTTAAGTTACAAAAAAAATTAATGTTCTTCGTGTACATCGAAGGCCATGGACATGTAGACCACAGACAGCACCATAAACACGAAGGCTTGCAGAGTAATGACGAGTACGTGGAACACTGCCCAGCCCCATTGCAATACACCTGCGAATACGCCCAGGAACAAACCTGCACCGTACATTACTGCGATAAGAATAAAGATCATCTCACCGGCGTAAAGGTTTCCGAACAAACGCAGACCCAGTGAAATGGGCTTAGCGATCATTGCTACTGATTCCAATGCGAAGTTGATAGGAATCAAGATCGCTTGAACAAACATGTTCTTCGAACCAAAGGGGTGCAAAGTCAGTTCTTTTATGAAGCCCATCAAGCCCTTCTCGCGAATGCTGAAGAAAATCATTAAGAAGAACACGGTAAACGACATACCCAAGGTAATATTGGGGTCAGTCGAGGGCACGACTTTGAAGTACAAGTGGGGATCGCCTGAAATCAGTGCCGCCAAATGAGGCAGCCAATCAACAGGAATAAGATCCATAAAGTTCATCAAGAACACCCAAACAAAGATGGTTAGGGCCATAGGCGCTACAAAGCGGCTCTTGTGATGGAAAGTATCTTTAACAGTGTTGTTAACAAAGTCGATAATCAATTCGACAAAGTTTTGCATTCCCGTTGGAACGCCCGTGCTAGCACGCTTAGCAGCCACACGGAAAATAAATGAAAACAATAATGCCAAGCCAATAGACCAACCCATAGAATCTAAGTGAATGGCGTTAAAACCCATATCCTTAGCTTCTTCGGAACTGTGTGCCAGCGTCCAAGTGTCTTGCTCTAGAACGTGTACACTACCATCGGCACCATGACGCGCATAACCGGCGGGTAACTTGCCGTATGCCATATTTTGAAGGTGGTGTTGAATGTAGCCAATTGTTGTTGGACTTTCGCCTGCCATGTCTCAATTGCTCTCTCAGTCAAAATTAAAAAATTGTGTTATCGCGCCAAGCTGCGATGTGCTGTAAACCAGATCGCCACGGTGGTAATAACAAAGCCACCAAAAAGAGCAACCGTGACCACTGCTTTATAGCTGGCAAAGGTTACCGCAAACAACACCGCCGTAAGGACAAATTTGCCCGATTCAGCGCGATAGAATTCGTGCACTATCAAATTTGCCTTGCTCGCACCGCGGTAGCGAAACAACTTGATAGCAAAGTACATCGTTGGCAGGAGAGCGGTTGTTGCTCCTATGGCAGCCGATATGGCTGCATCCACACTCCAAGCGAGTGAAAAAGCTGCTAATGTGAGTCCGAAAATACTTGGTAAAAATAATAACTTACCAAGAGATGGGGCAGGGATGGATGTGTTGGCTGAAGCCATTTCTTCGATCCTCTCACGATCAGTTACACAATGATCGTTCGCCACCTCACTTTAATAGGCGGCGAATTATAGAGATTTTACATGCAAGCATCAATCAAAAGTGGTGAAAAATTGATCGCATTTTCCCCAATGACGTATGAATTTTTTGAAATGTGACTGTGCTTTAAACAATATGGGACAATATGCCGTCCAATTCATCGAGCGAATTGTACTTCAGTACCAAGCTACCTTTGCCATGGTTACCGTGCTTGACCGTCACTGGCACCCCGAGCTTTTCCGACAAATCTTCTTGCAGGCGTGAAATATTAGGATCAACGCTTTTGCCTTGCTTGGGCTTGGCGACAGGCTGTTGGTGCCAATCCCGCACCAATGCCTCGGTTTGTCGCACCGATAAACCACCAGCGACAACCTCTTCAGCGGCTTTGGATTGATCAACACCCTCAAGCCCCAGCAACGCGCGTGCATGACCCATTTCCAGATCACCGTGTTCTAGCATCAAACGAACATCCTCATTGAGGCTCATCAGACGCAGCAAGTTAGTGACTGTCGTGCGCGATTTGCCAACCGCATTGGCGACATCTTGCTGGGTGAGCTCGAATTCATCTTTCAAGCGCTGCAAGGCCATCGCCTCTTCGATAGGGTTGAGGTTTTCGCGTTGAATGTTTTCAATAAGGGCCATGGCAATCGCCGCTTCGTCGGGCACTTCGCGGATAACAGCGGGGATTGTATCCAAGCCGGCTAATTGCGTGGCTCGCCAGCGGCGCTCGCCGGCAATGATTTCGTAGCGGTCGGCACTGATGGCGCGAACCACAATGGGCTGCATGACCCCCTGTGATTTAATGGAGTCAGCCAGTTCCTCAAGTGCTTCGGGCTGCATGTCGCGACGCGGTTGGTATTTACCTCGCTGAATCATCTCGACAGGCAGGTAGCGCAGCGAGCCGTCTTTGGCGTCAAAACTTGGCTCAATGCTCGCTTCGCGGGGCGCTGTATGCTCGCGTTGCGAACTCAACAGTGCGTCCAAGCCTTTGCCTAAGCCTTTCTTTCTGACCATGCCAAACGTCCTCGTTTATTTTTTGTGTTTGCGCAGGATCTCACCTGCCAATGCCAAGTAGGCCACCGCACCCTTAGAACCCTTATCATAGAGCAGGGCGGGCATGCCATAACTGGGCGCCTCCGCCAATCGTACGTTACGCGGAATCACCGTGTTGTAGAGTTTTTTGCCAAAGTGATCGGCCAGTTGCCGAGATACATCAACACTCAGACTGTTGCGTCCATCGTACATGGTGCGCAGCAGGCCGACGATTTCAATTTTTTCGTTGAGCACTTCCGCCACGCGATTCACCGTAGCCATTAATGCGCTGAGCCCTTCCAATGCATAGTACTCACACTGCATTGGAATAATGACACCATCGGCCGCCGACAGTGCATTAACAGTCAACATGTTGAGCGATGGTGGACAGTCGATCAACACAAAATCGTAGTCTTCAGATACCAATTTCAAAGCTGTGCGAAGACGATATTCGCGGCCAGAAATATTCAATAACTCGACTTCTGCAGCTGTCAGATCGCTATTGGAAGGCAGTAGATCAAAGCCGCCGGTATCGCTATGCAGAGTGGCTTCACCTACTGAGGCGCTGCCTACCAGAACATCGTAAATACTCAATTCAACGGCGTGCTTATCCACGCCACCACCCATGGTGGCATTACCTTGGGGATCCAAGTCGATCATCAACACCTTGCGCTTCATCGCGGCTAGCGATGCAGCAAGATTAACGGTTGTGGTGGTTTTACCCACACCACCTTTTTGATTCGTAATTGCAAGAATTTGCGCCACAGTGTCCTCGGACAGACGTTATTGTTGTTGGGGCTCGATCAAAACCAAATGTCGCTCACCTTCCTCACCTGGTACACACAAATCGTGGCAGGTCACCGCAGTACCGGCGGGAAGCTCGTTAATTTCATCCTGATTGTACACGCCTTTCATGGCAAAAAAACGCCCGTTGGGTGCCAAAAGATGTTGTGTCCAATGGTGCATTTGTCCCAGCGATGAAAATGCCCGAGAAATGATACCATCAAAACCGTCGGCTGGGCGGTATTGTTCAACACGGGTATTCACTACGTTGACGTTGGTCAAACCTAATTCTGCCTTAACCTGAAACAGAAAACGCGTTTTCTTACCGTTGCTATCTAGCAAGGTGAAACGACAATCGGGTTTCATAATAGCCAAAACGATGCCAGGTAAACCGCCGCCAGTACCGACATCGATGAAATTCTCACCACAGATATGTGGCAGAACACTCAAACTATCGACGATGTGTTTGCGCAGCATCTCATCGGGCTCGCGGATCGCCGTCAAATTATAGGCCTTATTCCACTTGTAGAGCATGGCGAGGTAACCAATGAGCCGTTGCGCGCGGTCATTGCTTAACGCGATTTTCATCTCACTGGCGGCGCTTTTAAGCTGTGTGTTGAGCAGCTCTTTGTTTGCTTCGTCCAACGCTATCATGACAGTGATTTTCCCTTCACCGCTGAATGTTTTTTCATGTGAATCAGCAAAATGGATACAGCCGCCGGCGTTACACCGGGGATACGAGACGCTTGCGCCAATGTCTCTGGCTGGCTTTGCTGCAGTTTCTGTTTCACTTCGTTCGACAAACCTCCGATGACGCTGTAATCCAAGTCGCGCGGCAAGGGAGTATTTTCATGCCGAATCATCTTGTCGATTTCTTTCTGCTGGCGGCTGATATATCCCTCGTACTTCACCGTGACCTCTACCTGTTCTAGCACGGTTTCAGGTAGGTCTTGCTCAGGTGCCGATACCTCGAGTATTTGCGGCATAGTCATTTGTGGGCGCTTCAATAAATCCAACAAATTGTATTCGCGTGCTAGCGGCGATCCTAAAATTTGAGCAGCTTTATCACCCGCTTCAGTCTTAGGATGGATGAAGGTGGTCCGCATGCGCTCGATTTCACGTGCTGTCATTTCCTGTTTTTCACAGAACACACGCCACTGCTCATCACCCACTAAGCCCATCTCACGAGCTTTTTTGGTCAATCGAACATCGGCATTGTCCTCACGCAGCATAAGGCGGTATTCAGCGCGACTAGTAAACATTCGGTAGGGTTCTTTGGTACCTAGGGTAATTAAATCATCTACCATCACACCGAGATAGGCTTCGTCGCGGCGAGGGCACCAAGCCTCTTTTTCCTGTACGCGCAGTGCCGCGTTGATGCCCGCTAGCATGCCTTGCGCACCGGCCTCTTCATAGCCCGTGGTGCCATTAATTTGGCCGGCAA
Source organism: Cellvibrionales bacterium (assembly GCA_024639455.1). Classification (GTDB taxonomy): domain Bacteria; phylum Pseudomonadota; class Gammaproteobacteria; order Pseudomonadales; family JAHEIH01; genus JAHEIH01. The sequence continues at coordinate 236,022 of JAHEIH010000026.1, read as the reverse complement.
AGTACAAGCCATTGATATATTTATTTTCCAAAGAGTACTTCAAATCACGAGGATCAAAGAAATCGTACTCGATGGCGTAACCGGGTCGAGTAATGTGGGCTTTTTCAAAGCCTTTTATCGATTGAATAAACGCCAATTGAATATCGAACGGTAAGCTGGTGGAAATACCATTAGGATACAGTTCGTGGGTGGTAAGCCCCTCTGGCTCGATGAAGACTTGGTGAGAATCTTTGTCGGCAAAACGATTAATCTTGTCTTCGATCGATGGGCAGTAACGTGGACCAACCCCCTCGATGACACCGGTAAACATTGGTGAGCGTTCAAAACCGGTGCGAATAATGTCGTGGGTGCGTTGATTGGTATGGGTTATCCAGCAGCAGGTTTGTTGAGGATGATCAGCCGCAGTGCCACGCGCAGATAACACCGGCGTTGGTGTGTCACCCCATTGTTCTTCTAGACCACTAAAATCAACACTGCGAGCATCAATGCGCGCTGGCGTACCAGTTTTCAGTCGATCGACACGCAAAGGAAGTTCACGCAGACGATTCGCTAGCGCAATCGATGGCGGATCACCCGCGCGACCACCGGGGTGATTTTCTAAACCAATGTGGATTTTTCCGCCTAGGAACGTACCTGCAGTGAGAATGACAGTAGGCGCATAAAACTTTACCCCCATACTCGTCACAACACCTTGCACTGTGTCTCCTTGCACGATCAAATCGTCCGCCGCTTGTTGGAAAATATCCAACTGTGGTTGGTTTTCCAACATGGCTCGGATTGCTGCTTTGTAGAGGATACGGTCTGCTTGGGCACGGGTAGCGCGGACAGCTGGGCCTTTGCGTGCGTTTAGTACCCTAAATTGAATACCACCACGGTCGGTGGCTAGTGCCATCGCACCACCCATGGCATCGATCTCTTTCACAAGGTGGCTTTTACCGATACCACCGATGGCCGGGTTACAGGACATTTGACCTAGCGTCTCAATATTGTGTGTCAACAGAAGGGTTTCAACACCCATTCGTGCAGACGCAAGTGCGGCTTCGGTACCAGCGTGTCCACCACCTATAACAATGACACCATAACGTTTTGGATAATCCACGAGTTACACCCAGAAAGTAAAAGGGAAGCAATTATAAAGATTGGCTAACTATTGATCAAAATAGTTTTTAGAAAAATATATATATGTATATCTCTTTGAGAAAAAGAAAGAAGAACTATGTTAATGATAACTATAACGTCCTTGATTTCTGGGGATAACAAGGTTTAATTCTTATTTTTCAGAAATTTAGATCAATAGTAAGTGGCGAATAATCCACTTATAAAGGATGTAAAAGCCGTGCAATTGTTGTGTTCACACATTGAATAAAAAAAGGCCTTCCACGTTCATCGTCGATTAGCGGGGATAACTAGACTATTTATACCGAGGCTTTCTTCATACTTTCCCCACCTTATACACAATAGGAATGTGACACTGTGATATGACTCACAGAATGATTATTTGCCTATGCAAAAAGAAGAGAAGATGCGGCCGAGTAAATCGTCGCTGGTGAATTCACCGGTGATGGACGACAGTGCTTCTTGCGCTTGGCGTAAATCTTCTGCCAATAGCTCTCCTGCTGCGGCGCTGTGCAGTTGTTCTGCGCCTGTATCGATAAAGTGTTGTGCCTCTTGCAAGGCCTCAAGGTGTCGTCTGCGGGCGGTAAAACTGCCACCTATTTCAGGGTTATAGCCCATCTTATCTTTCAACGCTTGGCAGAAAATATCCATACCGTCACCGCGCTTGGCGGATACCGCGATAGTACTTTCGCCATTTTCTGTTTGCACGTGTCCCGCGGTTAAGCCTGACTTATCACTTTTGTTGTACACCAATAAACGCGGTTTCTCCAATACCATTTCGGGGGCGAGATCACGTAGCATAGCTACCGGATCTTCATCCATATCAGTGCTGCTATCGACCAGTAAAATCAATAAATCAGCCTCTTGAATTTCCTGCAGTGCTCGCTTGATACCTTCTTTTTCGACCACGTCGTTGGTATCTCTTAGGCCAGCTGTATCGATCATATGCAGCGGCATACCATCTATTTGTACGTGCTCTTTCAAGACGTCGCGGGTAGTACCAGCAATATCGGTGACAATGGCGCTTTCGCGTCCTGACAATGCATTAAGTAGACTAGATTTGCCGGCGTTGGGACGACCCGCAATCACGACAGTCATACCATCGCGCATAATCTGCCCTTGGGTGGCTTGGCGCAAAAGATCATTAACATCGTGTTGAATGTCTGCGAGATCAGTAGCCACCTTGCCATCACTTAGAAAATCGATTTCTTCTTCGGGAAAATCAATCGCAGCTTCGACATAGATACGAAGGTGGATCAGCGACTCTACCAGCGCTTGGACTTTACTGGAAAACACGCCTTGCAGTGAGCGCACAGCATTTCGAGCTGCGGCTTCGGTGGCACTATCTATCAAATCGGCAATGGCTTCAGCTTGTGTTAAATCAATCTTGTCATTCAGGAAGGCGCGCTCAGAAAACTCACCTGGGCGAGCGTTACGTGCTCCTAGGCTATTGCAGGCGCGAATTAAGCGATCTACCACCACGGGGCCGCCGTGGCACTGCAATTCTACGATGTCTTCACCGGTGAATGAATGGGGACCTTGGAAATAGATAGCGACGCCACTATCAAGGATGTCGTCGTTTAATTGAAAATCGCAGTAGTGCGCATAGCGAGGGGTTAGTGTGCGTTGCGTCAGGGTTTGCGCAATACTTGTAGCATCATCCCCGCTGAGACGAATGATAGCGACACCACCGCGGCCAGTCGCCGTGGCGAGGGCAACAATGGTGTCGTTATCGTAGAGTTTCATGACTACTTGGTTTGAGCGGCAAATTTCGCTTCAATGCGTTTAGTAATCACGTATTGTTGGGTAATTGATAGTACGTTGTTTACTACCCAATACAATACTAGACCGGACGGGAACCACAGGAAGAAAAAGGTAAACATGACGGGCATGTACTGCATAATCTTTTGCTGCATGGGGTCAGTGAACGCCATAGGGGATAGCTTTTGTTGCACAAACATACTGACGCCCATGATCAAGGGCAGGATGTAATAAGGATCCATGGCCGAAAGGTCTTGAATCCAAGCAAAGAAAGGAGCGTGGCGAATTTCTACCGACTCCATCAATACCCAGTAGAGCGAAATGAACACAGGCATTTGAATAACGATGGGAAGACAGCCACCCATAGGGTTGATCTTCTCTTTCTTGTATAGCTCCATCATCATCTGCGACTGCTTTTGGCGGTCGTCAGCGTAGCGCTCTTTAATGTCGTTAAGTTTCGGCGTAACGCGGCGCATATTGGCCATAGACTCGTAGCTCGACGCCGACAGCTTAAAGAACAAGGCTTTAACAAATACCGTTAATAAGATAATCGTCAAACCCCAGTTGGGAACGAACTTGTGAATCATAATCATGATCCAGAAGAGGGGTTGGGCGATCCACCACAACCAACCGTAATCCACGGTCAGTTCAAGGTTTTCAGCGATTTCTTCTAAACGGTATTGATCTTTAGGGCCTACATAAAGCTTGGCGCTGGTCTCACCCTGTTGTCCTGGTGCGACTTCTAACATCGGCATGGTGAAGCGTGCGATATTCATACCGCTTTTGCTCACCAGTGCGCCAAAGTTATTGTTGGTGTTAGGGTTGGGTACCCAGGCACTTAGGAAGTAGTGTTGCGACATAGCGATCCAGCCACCTTGAACCATGGCTTTAAATGGCTCTTCGGCGATGTCGCCAAAGGGTAACTTCATGTAGCGCTCTTCGTTAGTCGTTGCGGCTATGCCCAAGAAAGATTGCATACCCATGCCTGAATCACTGGCACTGGGGTCTTTGCTCGAATCGCGCTTAATCTGACCAAACATGGCCGCCTGCCATGGTGTATCGCTTAAGTTGTTGACCAAGTAGGTTTGGTTTATGACGTAGCTATCGCGGTTGAAGTTGTAGCGCTTAGTAATGAGTACGCCATTATCTGCTCGGTAGCTCATGTCGACATTAAGTTCACGGTTGTCGCCTAGCTCGAAACTGGCTTGGTCTACCAAGAACGTAGGGCGACCTTCAGCTGTATCGGTACCATTCGGGCCGATCAATCCACTCTGTGCTACATACGTGCGGATGTTGTCATTCTGTAGTAGGCGTAACACTGAGTTGGGGTCTTGTACGTTATCTTTATGCTTTAACAAATCGACTTCAACGATATCACCACCGTTAGTATCAATTTTTACAATCATCAGGTCGGTGGTTACGGTAATCAACTCAACATTGTTGGCGATAGCATTGACATCGATCTCGCCGCTGTTGGGTTGCACCATTTGCGGCAAGTCATCACCGTTATTACTAATAGTAGGTGCTGCGCTGGATGCAGATTGTACTGCCGCCACTTGGACACCGCCGGTTCGCTCTTCTTTAAATGCTTGCCATTCATTGATGAGCATTACTGATACTGCGGCGATAGCAATCCAAAGTATTATCTTTTGAAAATCCATAATGTTAAGCCGAATCTTTTGTCTTAGTTTCTTTGTGGGGTACCGGATCGTAACCACTACCACCCCAGGGGTGACAGCGAAGGATACGTTTTACAGCTAAAATACCGCCATGCCAAGTACCGTGTTGTTCTAGCGCTTCGATAGCGTAGGCAGAACAAGAAGGAGTATAGCGACACTTAGGTCCTAGCATAGGACTTAGCACGACTCGATAAACGTTAATCAGCCCTACGATAAGCCATTTCATCGCTGTGCCTTTTGCGCCACCTTGCGCCAAAGTTTATCTATGCGCTCGTGCACTTCCTGGTTTTCAAGGCGATCAATCCCACGCTTGGCGAGAACAATAATGTCGACGTTGGTGAGGTTGTGTTGTTGCCTGCGAAAACTTTCGCGAATAATACGCTTTATTCGATTTCGATGCACGGCGAGACGCACATTCTTCTTGGCAATAATGAGACCGAGGCGGGGACTGGCATGCTGTGAACGACAAGCCAAGATCAACATCTCCGCATTGGAGACCTTGATCTTGGCATTATCGAATACTTGCTTGAAATCGTGACTATTCAGCAGGCGCAGTGTTTTAGGGAAACTGAAATTGCTCACTGAATAGTGGAGGGAGCACTAATTAGCTTATACAGCCAGTTTAGCGCGACCTTTTGCACGACGAGCATTCAAGACTTTTCTTCCGTTCTTTGTCGCCATACGAGCGCGGAAGCCATGGGTTCTTTTGCGCTTCAATACGCTAGGTTGAAAGGTTCTTTTCATCGTGATATCTCTGTTTGATAAGAAAAACGGACGCGAATTGTACAGACGATAAATTTTCTATGCAATGCTTTGCCATGACAAAATGTTAAAAAAACAGGCTTTTAACGTTATTTTTGACAGTGTGGATATCTTATTGTGGATAACCACTAAGAATCGCCGTTGTGATTATGTCGCTTAGTGGACATTGAGTATTAATAAAAAATAAGCTTTGCAATCGATAGGTTACACGTGTCGTGGTGTTGGAAAAAGTGTGATTAAAGATGTATTTATAGGTCGTTGTTTGATGATACTTTAAAAACTTATGCACATCTTAATAACATGTTGATAAAAATTTGAACTATGCGAAAATTTTGCGGTTTTTGTCTTTTTTATAAATTTGTAATTCATTGATTTAATTGAATAAAAAAATTATACAAAAAATCTATTGGTTTTGTGGATAAGTTTTTTTTGGGGGGGTATACTCAATCCCTTAAACCTGCACTAATTACTATTACAAAAGAGATGATTCCGACTGTGTCGACTATTTGGCAGCGTTGCGCTGAGCTACTCGAAGAAGAGGTAGCGCCGCAGCAATACAATACCTGGATTCGTCCGCTTTTTGCGGAGGAGTCTGGTGAGACCCTTACCCTCTTCGCGCCCAACCGCTTCATACGTGATTGGGTGAACGATCGTTTTTTTCGTCGTATTAAAGAGTTAGTGGGTGAATTAGATTCGCGGCATATCACTGTTTTTTTAGACGTTGGGACACGTAAAAAAGCTGAGGCTCAGACGACCCATGTAAACAACGCTCCTACCATGTTGCCAGAACAAACCAGCGCTGTTGCTACTAATGTAAAACCGCCACCTACACCAAAATCCAATGTGCCGACGTTTTCCCGCAATCCTGATGTAGGTGGTGCAATTAAACATCGTTCTAGTTTGAACGAAGATTATACCTTTGAAAATTTTGTAGAAGGCAAATCAAACCAATTGGCTCGCGCGGCCTCACAACAGGTCGCTGAAAACCCAGGTGAAAGTTATAACCCCTTGTTTCTTTATGGCGGGGTTGGTTTGGGTAAAACGCACTTGATGCACGCTGTGGGTAATGCCTTGTTGGCAAATAATCCCGATGCCAAGATTGTCTATGTCCACTCTGAGCGTTTCGTTGCCGATATGGTGAAGGCGCTACAATTAAATGCTATCAATGAGTTTAAGCGTTATTACCGTTCTGTTGATGCACTTTTGATCGACGATATTCAATTTTTCGCTAATAAGGACCACTCACAGGAAGAGTTCTTTCACACCTTTAATGTACTGTTAGAAGGTGGACAGCAAATGATTTTGACGTGTGATCGTTTCCCGAAAGAGTTGAATGGCCTTGAGGAGCGACTCAAATCTCGTTTTGGATGGGGGTTAACCGTTGCCGTTGAGCCACCCGATCTTGAGACGCGTGTTGCTATCCTTAAGCGTAAGGCTGTGCAAGTAAACGTAGAACTTCCCTATGATGGCGCCTTCTTTATTGCCCAACGTATCCGTGGAAATGTACGTGAACTAGAAGGTGCATTGAAACGTGTTGTTGCAAGCGCCCACTTTACTAAACGCGCTATAGATATTGACCTTATACGCGAAGCTTTGAAAGATTTATTAGCGCTGCAGGAAAAGCAGGTGAGTCTTGATAATATTCAAAGCGTTGTCGCTGAGTATTATAAAATCAAGGTGGCTGATCTCAAGTCTAAGCGTCGCTCACGATCAGTGGCTAGACCTCGTCAATTAGCCATGGCTTTATCAAAGGAATTGACTAATCATAGCTTGCCAGAAATTGGTGATCGCTTTGGCGGCAGAGACCATACCACTGTCTTGCATGCTTGTCGTAAAATTAGCGAATTACAAGAATCGAGCTCTGATATCAGAGAAGACTATAAAAACCTGTTACGCACTTTGACGTCGTAATAATATGGAAGAACTACTCAATAGGACCCCATTATGAAATTTTCCATTCTCCGAGAAGATCTGATTAAACCACTCACTTTGGTGGCTGGTGTTGTTGAACGCCGACAGACTCTGCCCATCTTGGCTAATGTACTTATTGTTGTACGCGACGGACAAATGTCACTTACTGGTACAGATCTCGAAGTTGAATTGGTAGCCCGTGTCGACTTAAGTGGTGATTTTGTTGAGGGTGAAATTACCGTTCCGGCACGAAAATTGAACGATATTTGTAAATCTTTGCCGGACGGTTCTACGGTGACGTTTGATGTTGACGGTGACAAAGTTGTAGTACGTAGTGGCCGAAGCCGCTTTACGCTGTCTACCTTGTCTGCAAATGATTTTCCTAATGTGGAGGATAGCCCTGCCTCATACAAGTTTGCCATGGGTCAATATCAATTAAAAACACTGATCGATAGCACAGCGTTTGCGATGGCTCAGCAAGATGTTCGCTACTACTTGAATGGCATGTTATGGGAAGTTAAGCAAAACAACTTACGCCTTGTGGCTACTGATGGTCACCGTCTAGCCATGTGTAACGAAGACATCGAAGCCGATGTTAGCGGTACTCATCAAGTCATTTTACCTCGTAAGGGTGTTATCGAGTTAGGCCGTTTATTGGATGGTGGTGATGCGCAGATTGAATTGACCTTGGGTAACAACCATATTCGTGCGGTCACCCAGGCCTTTACTTTCACCTCTAAACTTATCGATGGTAAATTCCCTGATTATGAACGCGTCTTGCCGCGTGTGTCTGATAAAGTGGTTAACGCTAATCGTAAGGATCTTCGTGAGGCTTTTGTTCGTGCCGCTATTCTTTCGAATGAAAAGTATCGTGGCGTTCGCTTGATGTTAGAAATGGGTGAGTTGAAGATTTACGCTAACAATCCAGATCACGAAGAAGCAGAAGAAGTCGTATCGGTTGAGTATCAAGGCAATAATCTGGAAATTGGATTTAATGTTTCCTATTTGCTCGATGTGTTGGCTGTTATTCCTGGTGATACCATTCGCTTCTCAATGTCTGATAGCAACAGTAGTGCCACCATTGAGGATTCTTCAGAATCCGACAAAGCACTTTATGTTGTAATGCCGATGCGTTTGTAATGTGAGTTGCGCTTGTGCGCATTCGCGACTTTTCTATTTCTAATTTTCGTAATATTCAGCAGGCAAGTCTTAGCGGGCTTGCTGATCTCAATATTTTTATTGGTCAAAATGGTAGTGGTAAAACATCTTTACTAGAGGCTATTTATTTTCTCTCTGCTGGTAAATCCTTTCGTAGTCAGCGTATTCAGCATGTTATTCAGTACCATAAAGATCAATGTCTGATAGTTGCCAAAGGACTTGATAATGAGGTGTTAGGGCTAGAGAAATCGCTTGACGGTAGTTCTCATATTAGGTTTTGCGGAGATACCGTAAGAATGGCATCTCAGTTAGCCGATATCCTACCTTTACAACTTATTAATGATGAAAGTTTTCAGTTGTTAACAGCGGGTCCTCAGCTTCGACGCCAATTGATGGATTGGGGAGTGTTCCACGTGGAACAACAGTTTTTTAAGGTCTGGACACACTGTCAAAAAAATCTAAAACAGCGTAATGCTCTGTTGCGTCAATATCGTTTAACAACCCCTCGGCCGCTGTTAAAAATATGGACAGATGCATTGTGTGAGTCTTCACTAGCGCTTGATGCCATGCGGGAGAATTGGTTTGAACAATTTATTTTGCAGGTTGAACCAATATTAAATTCCTTGCTGCCGAACTTATCTACACTAATTACATTTACCTACTACTGTGGATGGGATAAGAAACGTGGATTGAAGGTTTGCTTGGAAGAGGGCAGTGAAACTGATTTGCAGCGTGGTTTTACACATTATGGTCCACAAAGAGCAGATATAAAAGTTAAACATGATGGTCGACCTGCAGAGGAAGTCTTGTCACGTGGCCAGCAAAAACTTGTTGTAGCAGCTATGAAGGTTGCACAGCAGCGAGTGCTTGAAGCAATGGGAAAAAAATCTTCATATCTTATTGATGACCTTGCAGCTGAATTAGATGCTAATAATGCGGGTAAATTATTACATTTAATTTTGTCAGGGAATGGCACCAAACAAGTCTTTTTAACTGCTATCAATGAAAGCGATATACCAAGCTTGGATACGTGTAACCCAATAGATATCGCCATGTTCCACGTGGAACATGGCGTAATTAAGTCAGCGTAGTGGTAAAAAGAATCGCCTACAAAGGCGATAAAAGGTAAAATAAAATGATTAAATTAAACACTGCCAACGAAGTGGTGCAAAGGTAAAGTAATGAGTGAATACGATTCGTCCAGTATTAAAGTCCTAAAAGGTCTCGACGCCGTACGTAAGCGTCCAGGCATGTATATCGGTGATACCGATGATGGCACCGGCTTACACCACATGGTTTTTGAAGTCGTCGATAACTCAATTGACGAAGCCTTGGCAGGGCACTGTTCCCAAATCGAAGTCGTTATTCATCCAGACGAATCTATCTCTGTGTCAGACGATGGACGTGGTATTCCCACAGAAATGCACGAAGAAGGCGTTTCTGCGGCTGAAGTTATCATGACGGTATTGCACGCAGGCGGTAAATTCGATGACAACACCTACAAGGTATCCGGGGGTTTGCACGGTGTAGGGGTTTCAGTAGTTAATGCACTGTCAAAAGAATTGAAACTGACCATTCGCCGTGGTGGAAAAGTCCACGAGCAAATATACAAGCACGGTGTACCGGTTGCCCCCTTGAGCGTCGTAGGGGATACAAGTCGCACTGGCACCATGATTTCTTTTAAGCCTTCGGCAGAAACGTTTACAAATATTGAATACCATTACGAGATCTTGGCAAAACGTCTCCGCGAATTATCATTTCTAAATTCTGGTGTTCATATTGTACTGAAGGATGAGCGCAGCGGTAAAAGCGATGAGTTTAAATATGAAGGCGGATTAGAGGCTTTCGTTACCTACCTAAACCAAAATAAATCAACGATTAATCGCACTTTCCACTTCACTGGTGAAAGTGAAGGGGTAGGTGTTGAAGTGGCATTGCAGTGGAATGATTCTTTCCAAGAGCAGATTCTTTCATACACTAACAATATTCCACAGCGCGATGGCGGCACTCACTTGGCGGGTTTCCGCTCTGCTTTAACACGCAACTTGAATACCTATATTGAAAAAGAAGGCTTGGCTAAAAAAGCTAAAGTAAATACCACAGGCGATGATGCTCGAGAGGGATTGACTGCGATTATTTCAGTGAAGGTACCTGACCCAAAATTCTCCTCGCAAACCAAAGATAAATTGGTTTCTTCAGAGGTAAAGACCGCGGTAGAACAAGCCATGAATGCTGCGTTTTCTGACTATTTGTTGGAAAATCCAGCAGAGGCAAAAGCAGTGATACAAAAGATGTTAGACGCTGCGCGTGCCCGTGAAGCTGCTCGTAAGGCACGCGAAATGACGCGCCGTAAAGGGGCTCTTGATATCGCAGGTTTGCCCGGAAAATTGGCTGACTGCCAAGAAAAAGATCCAGCGCTCTCTGAACTCTACTTGGTGGAGGGTGATTCGGCAGGTGGTTCAGCTAAACAGGGCCGTAACCGCCGATCACAAGCAATTTTGCCCTTGAAAGGTAAGATTCTGAACGTTGAAAAAGCACGCTTCGATAAAATGCTCAGTTCAGCTGAGGTTGGTACCATTGTCACCGCTTTGGGTTGTGGCATCGGCAAAGAGGAATTTAATCCCGATAAGTTGCGCTACCACCAGATTATTATCATGACTGACGCTGACGTCGATGGTTCGCACATTCGTACCTTGTTACTGACGTTCTTTTTCAGACAAATGCCAGAGTTAATTGAGCGAGGTCATATATATATCGCACAACCACCGCTCTATAAGATTGCTAAAGGTAAGCAACAACAATATCTGAAAGATGAAGCTGCGCTCGATGATTATCTGACCCAGGCGGCGATTGATAATGCCACTATCCATGTTAATGAAGAAGCCCCAGGTATCGGCGGAGAAGCTTTACAGGCCTTGGTGAAACAGTATCGCGCGGTAATGGCGACTATCAACCGCTTGTCTCGCATCTACTTGCAATCTGCCATGGACGCGATGATTGAAGCGCCTGTGTTGGCATCAGACACGTTGGATAATGAAAGCGCTGTTAGTGCTTGGGCCGCTAGCCTGGAGGAAGTACTGAACGCAGGTCAAGTATCTGGATCATCGACCTATAAGGTGGTCGTTGAAAAAGATGCCGAGCGAAATATTTACCTACCTGTAGTTAAGGAAACATTGAACGGCGTGACTCGTGATTACGAATTTAAACACGATTTCTTTAATTCGGCGGAGTATGCATCCTTAGTAAAACTGGGTGAAGCGACCAATGACCTATTTGAAGCCTCAGGCTTTGTAAAACGTGGTGAGCGAAGCAAACATGTAATGACCTTTGGCGATGCGCTGGAATGGTTAATGAGCGAAGCTAAGCGTGGCTACAACATTCAACGCTACAAGGGTTTGGGTGAAATGAACCCTGATCAATTGTGGGAAACCACCATGGACCCCGATGTGCGCCGCATGTTGAAGGTAACTATCGAAGACGCTATTGGGGCAGATCAAATTTTCACTTGTTTGATGGGTGATCAGGTTGAACCACGCCGTGAATTTATTGAAGAAAACGCACTTTACGTGGAAAATCTAGACGTTTAAGCGTAGAGAAAACGTAGTGAAAATTAGTACAGAAGAAATATGGATCATCGAGCAGGTACTAGCACACAATGAGGCAGGTACCGGAGATTTGCTTGAAGATATGGCAGAAATGTCGATCAGCAAATACCTAGATAAGGATCGATTCCAACAAGAAAACGATATCTTATTTAAAGAATTTCCCATTATCGTGGGGCATATTTCTCAGGTGCCAGAAGTCGGTGATTTTATTACCCACGATGCCACGGGTGTCCCTATCTTGATTACGCGTAATCGAGAAGGTGTACTGCAAGCCTTCTTAAACGTATGCCGTCACCGTGGGGCAAAAGTAGAAGGTCGTCCCTGCGGTAAAGCAGGCACATTCTCATGCCCCTACCACGGCTGGACCTATGATTTTAACGGAAACCTGCGGGGTATGCCTCAAGGTGATAAGTTTGGCGCCTTAGACAAGGCTAGCCACGGTCTCGTCCCACTACAGGTGTTTGAACGTTTTGGTCTTATTTGGTTATGTCCGTCTGCCAGCAAAGAGCCTATCGATATCGATGCATGGTTGGCGCCAATGGCGGAGCAGTTGGCATCGTTGAACTTAGACAGCCATGTTGTGTATCAAGCGTGGACGGTAGATGTTGATGCGAACTGGCATGTTTTGATCGAAGGTTTCCAAGAACAGTACCACTTTTGCCATGCACACAAGCATACAGCGTGTTCTACCTATTTAGATACCCAGGGAATATATCAGAACAAATATCCTCATGTACGCCACTCGGTACCCTTAGCACGTATTGTGGAACTGCGCGAAATGCCGGTTGAAGATTGGGATTACCGAGAAAATTTCATGGACCAAAATTATGTCTTCCCCTGTAACTTTATGCAGGTAATGACAGACCATGTTTACATCCATACCGTCCTTCCTAATGGAATTGAAGACTCGGTATTTCAATGCATGATGCTGATACCAGAGGCACCCGCTACTGAAAAGGCTGAGAAGTATTGGAAAGCCAACTATGACGTACTTCGCGTAGTCTTCGATGAAGATTTCACCATTGGTGCAACCATTCAAAAGAGTCTGAAAAGTGGCGCTAACGATCGCTTTATTATTGGCCGATGCGAAAACACCATCCAGTTCGCTCAAGAGACCGTAGCCGCAGCACTAGATGGTCGACTAAAGGCTTAAGTCTTTATAAATCAGTTGCTTAAGGGCGATTTTTTATCGGATTTAATTGGCACTACCGTTAATACGTGCCATTTGCTCTTCAATGGCACACTGTAACTCGTCGGTTAATTGTTTCGTGGTCTTACCCTCTGAAGAGATGGCGGGCTCAATGACAACACTGATGCATCCAGGTTTAATGATCCACGATTTTGACGACCAACATTCGCCGGCGTTGTGGGCGATAGGTAGTAAAGGTACCCCTGTAGCTTCGGCAATTCCCGCGGCACTGCGCGCATATTTGCCAGACTTACCGGGTTCATGGCGGGTACCCTCAGGGAATATCAGTACGCTGATACCCGAAGCAATACGATGCTTACCTTTTTCAAATACTTGTTTTAATGCTTCGCGAGGTGAGCTGCGATCAATGGCGATAGGCTTCATTAAGGCCAGCGACCAGCCAAAAAAAGGAACACGCAATAATTCGCGTTTCAAAATGGTTGATAGCGGGCGCTTAAAAAGTATCTGGAAAAAATAAGTTTCCCAGGCACTTTGGTGTTTTGCCGCGATCACGCAAGCGTCAGATGGAATGTTTTCAGCACCAATTACGCGGTACTTAACACCACAAATCCATTTTAAAAGAAAAATGGTGGTGTGGTTCCAAATGGTTAACCCGCGCTGACGTAAGGCGAAGGGTAACAAGCCAAAAACGATCGGCGCAAAGGTGCAGAATACAATGGTAAAAACGACATAAAAGAAATAGAAAACACTACTGCGGATAGCAGCAGTGTAGGTAATTACTTCGCTTCTAGCGCTTGCCATACTTACTTAGTGACCAAGTGAGAGATGTCTGCGATACCAAGGAATACGGCGCGCAATTTAGCGAGTAACAAGCAGCGATTGGCGCGAACAGCTGCATCGTCTGTCATAACCATGACGTTGTCGAAAAAGTTATCAACAGGACCTTGAAGCTCTGCCAGTGCATTAAGAACCTCACCATAGCGCGCCTCTTGAAGCAGTGGCGCGGTATCGTTAGCTTTACTAGTCAACACATCGGCAAGCGCTTTTTCAGCGTCATCTTGAAGCAGCGAAGTATCCAATGCTACGTCAGCATCAATACTTTCTTCTAATTTGGCGAGTATGTTCGACACCCGTTTATTTGCCGTGGCAAGGCTTTGTGCCGCCGTGAGCTTACTAAATTCGTGAACGGCAAGCACTCGATTCTCGATATCCAAGGGGCGTGACAGTTGCTTAGCTTGTACCGACATAAAGACTTCAGTGCTGATTTGCATGTCTTGGTAGCGAGAGCGCAAACGTTCCAAGGTGTAATCCAGTACTGTTTCGACAACGCTATCTGCCTTGGGTAGATCAGCAAAGCCTGTGGCGGCATAGGTCAGTACGTTTCGGAGATCAATATCGAGTTTAGATTCGATGATGATACGCAATACGCCTAGTGCAGCACGACGCAGCGCGAATGGATCTTTAGCACCGGTAGGCTGCTGGCCTATACCGAAAATACCCACCATTGTGTCGATACGATCAGCTAGGGCAACCGCCATACCTGTGGGGTGCACTGGCAACACGTCGCCGGCAAATTTTGGCAGGTATTGTTCCTGCATTGCAGCAGCTACGCCTTGAGACTCGCCATCATTTTCAGCATAGTAGCGACCAGCGATACCTTGCATGTTGTCGAACTCCAACACCATTTCGCTGACCAGGTCGCTTTTGCATAGTTCACCTGCGCGCTTGGCATCGTCTAACTCGGCGCCAACAATGGGTGCTAGATAGCAAGCAAGTCGAGCAACACGTTCGGTCTTGTCCCAAACGGAGCCCAATTGTTGCTGGAAGGTCACCTTCTTAAGTGATTCGCGGCGTTGTGCCAGGGTAAACTTCTTGTCTGTCTCAAAGAAGAAGGCGGCGTCGGCTAAGCGGGGGCGGATAACGCGCTCGTTACCTTCAACGATCTGCACAGGATCGGTGCTTTCAATGTTGGCGATGGTGATGAAGTATGGCAGCAGTGCGCCGGCGGAATCCACCACATGGAAGTATTTTTGGTGTTCGCTCATAGAGGCGATCAATGCTTCCTGGGGAACCTCCAAGAAACGTTCTTCGAATCCACCAATCAAGGCAACAGGCCATTCAACCAATGCCGTGACTTCGTTTAACAGGTCATCTCCAATGACAGCTACCCCATTAACGGTGTCTGCCATGGCGATAGTTTGTTGTTTGATGATGCCGCGACGCTTGGCAAAATCCGCTTCCACTTTACCGGCTTGTAATAGCGTGGCGTAGTAATCCGCTGCATTATTCAGTACTAGATTTTGGTCGCAGTGTACACGGTGACCACGGGTAGTGCGGCCGGCAGTCAAGTCGAGAATTTCGCAGTCGACAACGTCGTTATCTAGCAGCATCACCAGCCATTTAACAGGACGAACGAATTCTGTGCGTTTGGCACCCCAGCGCATACGTTTGGCGATGGGAAGGTCAGACAGTGATTTGCTAACGATCGCGGGTAGCAATTCAGCACTTTGCTTGCCAGCTATATGCAGGCTGTAAGCGAGACGTTCGCCCTTGTCGGTATCAACACGGCTCAGTTGGTCAAAGCTTACACCGCAACTGCGCGCAAAACCTTCGGCGGCTTTGCTTGGGTTGCCTTCTTTGTCATAGGCTGCTGCTACATTAGGGCCTAGCTTCTCTTCTACGCGATCGGGTTGTTGCGTCGCCAGGCCATTAACCAACACAGCTAATCGACGTGGTGCCGCGTATACAGTGACATCTGCAAAAGGCAATTGCGCGTCGTGCAGACCCGCTACGATGCCATCTTTGAACGCTTCGCTTAACACCAACAACGATTTGGGCGGCAGCTCTTCAGTACCTAATTCGACGAGGAAATCTACCGCTGACATTATTTGGCCTCCAGTTGAGCGAGTACTTCTTGGCGCAGGCTCTCTTCGGCCATGGGGAAACCAAGTTCTTTACGAGAATTGAAATAAGCCTCTGCCGCCGCACGAGCGAGGGTGCGTACCCGCAAAATATAACGCTGGCGTTCGGTCACAGAAATGGCGTGGCGAGCATCCAACAAGTTAAAGGTGTGCGACGCTTTCATCACTTGCTCGTAGGCGGGCAGTGACAGGCCTTTTTCCACCAGCTTGTGGACTTGCTGTTCATAGTTGTCGAAGTTCAACAGTAGTTGGTCGACGTCGGCCTCTTCGAAGTTATACTGCGACTGTTCGCGTTCGTTCTGCAAGTAAACATCGCCGTAGGTTACGTCACCATTAGGGCCGTGTGCCCAGACCAGGTCGTAAATGGAATCGACACCTTGAAGATACATAGCAATACGCTCTAGACCCATGGTGATTTCGCCCATTACGGGGTAGCACTCGATGCCGCCAGCTTGCTGGAAATAGGTGAACTGAGTGACTTCCATACCGTTCAGCCATACTTCCCAGCCGAGGCCCCACGCGCCAAGTGTGGGTGATTCCCAGTTGTCTTCTACGAAACGGATGTCGTGTACAGCGGGGTCGATGCCCAACATCTTCAGAGACTCCAAAAACAATTCTTGAAAGTTTGGTGGCGAGGGTTTCATCACGACTTGGAACTGGTAGTAGTGCTGAAGGCGGTTGGGGTTTTCACCGTAGCGACCGTCGGTAGGACGGCGGCTTGGCTGTACGTAAGCAGCATTCCAAGATTCTGGGCCTACCGCTTTCAAAAAGGTGGCGGGGTGGAAGGTGCCTGCGCCCACTTCCATGTCCAGTGGCTGCATAACAACGCAGCCTTTTTCTGCCCAGAAAGATTGTAGGGCAAGGATCAAGCCTTGAAAGGTATTGATGTCGTGTACAGCCGTCTGTTTGGTCACGTGATGCCTCGTTAAAACTGCCGCTTAGCGGCAAGATATGCAAAAGCCGTGATTATACAGACATAATGCCTGCACGCGAAGTGGATAGGCTAAACAAGGGCTTTGCGCTACACTTGCCGGCAATTAGGGAGTAGCCATGCTTAAAGTGAAGGATTTTTTGGCCTGTGCCATGTTGCGCTTTTGCGCCATATTTAGTCTGCCCGGTTTGTACCGCGTTGCGGGATGGATCAGCCGTTGTCTGATGATCATTCCTAACAGCGCTAAGCGGGTTACCGAGATCAATATTAGGCTGTGCTACCCCCAGCTGAGCAACGCTGAACAGCGCCGACTAGTGCAAGATAGCTTGCGTGCAACAGCCTGCGTCGCTGTCGAGATGGGTCCACTGTGGTTATGGCCACCGGTTAAGTTGATGCAACATATCACAAGGATCGAGGGTCGCCAGCTGTTTGATGAAGCGATCGCTTCGGGGCGTGGGGTAATTATTTTGGCGCCTCATTTTGGCAACTGGGAGATGCTCAACATCTTCATAAGCCAACACCACACCTTGCACGCCATGTATAAGCCCCATCCCTATCCTCAATTGGATAGCTTGATTCGACAATCGCGCGAGCGCGTTGGATCCGTCACCGCACCCGCCAATCACCGCGGGGTGGCCATCGTTCGCAAGGCGCTAAAGGCTGGCGGGATGACTGGCATTTTGCCCGACCAGGTACCTGCCTCGGACGGCGCGCAGTTAGCCCCCTTTTTTGGGGTGCCGGCGCAGAGCATGCGGCTGTTGCCAAGCCTAGCGAATAAGTCTGGCGCAGTGGTGATTATTGGCGCTGCCCAGCGCTTAGGCGATGGCAATTTTGCGATCCATTTTTTGCCCGTATCAGACGACATCTACAGCGATGATATGGCGCTGGCAACTAGGGCTATGAATGCCGCGGTGGAAGACTGCGTAGCAATCGATCCCGCTCAGTACCAGTGGGAATACAAACGTTTTAAGGGCGGCGGTGGACACGGCGGTGACCCCTACGCCTAGCGGCGCCAGAAGCTAGGCGTGGCGATCACCAGTAGCGTAAACACTTCCAAGCGGCCGAGTAGCATGGAGAAACACAGTAGATATTTGCTGCTATTGGGAATGCTGCTGTAATTGGCTGCCACCTCACCCAGGCCAGGACCTAGGTTACTCATGGTGGCCGCTACCGATGAAAATGCGGTGATGAAATCTAGGCCAGTACCGAGTACTAATAGCAGCAACACGGTGAAGGAAAACAGGTACACCGCAAAGAAACTCCACACGGCACTAATCACTCGGCCGGGCACGATACGGTTGCCGATTTTCAGTGGAATTACCGCGTTGGGGTGTGCCAATTGCTGCAATTCTCGGTAGCCTTGGCGAATAATTAACAGCGCGCGGATCGACTTCACGCCACCGGCGGTTGATCCAGCGCATCCACCAATCAACGCCAAAATCAGCAAAAACAATGGAATAAAGGTCGGCCAGACAGAGAAGTCCTGCGAGGCAAATCCTGTCGTAGTGGCGATCGAGACCACCTGAAAAATGCCATGTAGGGTGGCATCAGATAGGCTTAGGGTCTGTGAATTGTAGAGCTGAGAAATAACCACAATCGCGCCCACCACCAACATTCCGATGTAAAAGCGAAATTCGGCGTCGTAGCGGTAGTGGTTTAGGTTGCGCTCGCGGAAAGCGAAAAAGTGCAACGCGAAGTTAATCCCCGCCAATACCATAAACACCACCGAAATGATCATGATGGTTGGATTGTCGTAGTAGCCAATACTGGCGTCGTGGGTCGAAAACCCACCAATAGCGACGGTGGAAAAACTGTGGCAAATGGCATCGAAGAGCGTCATACCCGCCCACCAGTAACCCAGTGCACAGGCGGCAGTCATACTGAAATATATGAAAAACAATGCCTTAGCTGTGCCTGTGATGCGCGGAGTGAGTTTGGAGTCTTTCATCGGGCCGGGTGTTTCGGCGCGATAAAGCTGCATGCCGCCAACGCCAAGCATCGGCAATACCGCCAAGGCGATCACGATGATACCGATGCCTCCCAGCCACTGCAGTAATTGACGGTAGAACAAAATTGACGGCGGCAGGGTATCCAATCCGGTAATGATTGTAGCTCCGGTCGTCGTTAGGCCCGATACCGATTCAAACAAGGCGTCGGCAACGCTGAGATTAAGGTCATCCTCCAGCAGCAGTGGAATACTGCCGTAGCTGCCCAGAACAATCCAAAATAGAGAGGTGACGATGAAACCGTCGCGAACGCGTAGATCACCCTTGGATTTATACACCGGTAACCACAGCATGGCGCCACTAACGAGTGTAATAAAAAACGCACGTGCAAAACCAATATGGGAGCCGTCTTGGTAATAAAGAGAGACTAAAAAAGGGAGCGCCATCGAAATGCTAAACAGCATTAGAAAGATGCCCAATACTCTACAAATAATGGCAATGTTCACGCCGGCGCCCTAGAAAAAACCAAAGCCCACCGAGAAAAGTTTCTCGACGTCTTTGACGAAGCGTTTATCGGTGACGAACAAGATCACATGATCGTCGGATTCAATCACCACATCGCTGTGGGCAATGACGACTTTGTCGCCACGCATGATGGCGCCGATAGTCACACCCTGTGGAAGATCGATGCGATCGATGCGTTTGCCGACGACTTTGGATGAACGCGAATCGCCGCGTGCCACCAGTTCCAAGGCCTCTGCCGCACCGCGGCGCAGTGAGTGGACGTTGCTGACGTCGCCCTTGCGGACGTGGGTCAACAGGCTGCCAATAGTAATTTGTTGGGGTGATAGGGCGATATCGATCTCGCCGCCTTGCACAAGGTCCACGTAAGCGGGGTTTGTAATCAGCGTGATAACTTTGCGTGCGCCCAAGCGTTTGGCCAATAAGGAGGCCATGATGTTGGCTTCGTCATCGTTGGTCAGCGCACAGAATACATCGACATCTTCAATGCTTTCGGCATTTAACAACTCGCTATCTGAGGCGCTACCATGGAGCACGATGGTATGGCTCAACAGCTCTGATAACTGCTTACAGCGATCGTAGTTATATTCAATCAGCTTGACGTGGTAGTCATTTTCAATGGCCGACGCTAAACGCAGACCAATATTACCGCCGCCGGCGATCATGATGCGTTTGTAGGGATTGTCGAGCCGGCGCAGTTCGCTCATGACCGGCACAATATGGTTGTGAGCGGCAATAAAAAACACTTCGTCGCCCGCTTCGATGACGGTTTCGCCGGTGGGTTGAATGGAGTGATCTCGGCGGAAAATTGCTGCTACACGGGTGTCAACGTTGGGCATGTGTTGACGCAATTGCTGCAATTCGTGGCCGACCAAGGGGCCACCAAAAACCGCTTTTACGGCCACGAGGCGTATTTTGCCTTCGGCGAAGTCAAGTACCTGCAGTGTGCCAGGGTGCTGCAACAGGCTTTTGATATAGCTTGTTACCAATTGCTCGGGTGAAATCAATACCTGAATCGGAATGACATCGTTACTAAACAATTCCGGGCGTTGGATATAGGACTGCGAACGTATGCGAGAAATGATCTTGGGAATGTTAAACAGGGTGTGGGCCACTTGGCAGGCCACCATGTTGATTTCATCGCTATTGGTAACGGCAATAAGCAGATCGGTATCTTCCGCGCCTGCTTTGCGCAATATCTCGGGGTAGCTGGCTTGACCCGCCACCGTTCCTATGTCGAGCTTGTCCTGTAATTCTCGCAATCGATCGGCGTTGGCGTCGATCAAGGTGATGTCGTTTTGCTCGTTAGAGAGGTGTTCCGCCAGCGTACCGCCGACTTGTCCTGCACCGAGAATGAGAATTTTCATAGTGTTGGCTGACTGTGTTTAGTTAGCGTTTTTCGTCAGTTTGGCATAGTAAAAGCCATCGTGACCATTTTTTATTGGCAATAACTGTACACCGAAGGGACGACTATCACCACAGTCCAATGCAATCGGGTGGTGGGTAGCATCGGTGTGGTCGGCCAAAAAAGCGTCGATCACTTGCTCGTTTTCACGCGGGAAAATCGAACAGGTCGCATAAATCAACGTGCCGCCTGGGGCTAAACACGGCCATAGAGCTGACAACATCCTTAGCTGGGTAGTGGCAATCGATTCGATGTCCTCTGGCTGACGTTTTTGCTTACTCTCGGGGTGGCGGCGAATAACGCCACTGGCGGTGCAGGGCGCGTCGATCAAGATGCGATCAAAAAACTGCTGGTCCCACCATTGCTCGGGTTGGCAGGCGTCACCGACCACAATGTGGGCCTCTAATTGCAGGCGCGCGAGGTTGTCACGGACTTTTTCACTGCGGCTAGCATCGAGGTCTAATGCCACTATCTCAGATAGCGCTGGGCAGCGTTCTATTATGTGGCATGTCTTGCCGCCCGGGGCGGCACAGGCATCGAGAATGCGCTCGCCAGGCTGTGCATCAAGCAGACCAGCGGCCAGCTGAGGCGCTTCATCTTGCACACTAACCCAGCCCGCTTCAAAACCGGGAAGGAGTTGAACATCACATGGGCTGACAAGACGAATACCATCGGCGGCGAACTGGCAGGCAAGACCCTCAATGCCAGCCTCTTGTAACAATCTGAGATACTCGTCGCGCGTGTGGTGCCTTAGGTTGATGCGCAGCACCATGGGCGGTTTATCGTTGTTAGCGGCAAAAATATCCGCCGCGGCAGCGGGCCAATCCTGAAGGATGCGTTCAAACAACCAATCGGGGTGGGCGGCTTGTTGCGCGGGACTCAAGTTGGCAACAAGGTCTTTGTTGAGCCGCTGGTATTGGCGAAGTACCCCGTTAACAAATTTCGTTGCCCAATGTTTTTTTAAGGTGCGGCAGGCATCGACCGTCTCTTTAATGGCGGCGTGATCTGGGACCCGAGTAAAGTGCAACTGGTAAGCGCCCACCATACACAGAGCATAGATATCCCAGTCGCGAGGTTTTAATGGGCGGCGTATCAATTGGTCGACTAGACCCCCTAAAAAGTCGTACCAGCGCATGGTGCCGTAGCAAATTTCTTGTAGTAAGGCGCGGTCGCGTGGTGGCAGAGATTCCGCGGCTACTGGAAGGGTAAACGCTAACGATTCACCGCGTTGCATAACACCAGTGATCAGGCTGGCGGCAGTAGCGCGCAGGTTCACGCCGACGTTTCCATGGTGAAGTGGCGGTCGCTGCTAAACCAATCGCGGCGCGCATTGAGTATGTCTCTGCAGGACAGGGCTTTACCGCCAGGGACTTGTAACTGCTCGATGGCGTAGGCGCCTTCACCACAAGCCACCACAATGCCATTGTCGTCGGCAGCAAGGATACTACCCGGTGATAGATGATGGGACTGCGAAACGGGTCGGCCGCGCCAAATTTTTATACGCTCGCCATTATCGTGCAAGCTATAGCAGACATTGCTGCTATTGAACGCTCGCACTTTGAGATCGATGACGGAGTTACTGGCCGACCAATCGATGGCGGCTTCGGCCTTGCTCAACTTGCTCGCGTAGTTGGCACCTTCTTCGCTTTGTGGGGTGTAACTAGCAGAACCGGCCGCTATTTCACTTAATGTGTTGAATGTGCCGCGAATGGCGACCTCTAGCAGCTCTTCGCGGAGGCTATCTCCCGTGGTATTAGCGTCGATGTGACAGCGCTCAACCCACATCATATCGCCGGTATCGAGCCCGGCGTCCATGCGCATCATGGTGATACCGGTTTCGGTATCACCCGCTTCGATGGCGCGCTCAATGGGGGCGGCACCGCGCCAGCGGGGCAGTAATGACGCGTGAATATTTAGGCAGCCGTGGGGAGGAATGTCCAACACCGCTTGCGGTAGCAACAGGCCGTAAGCAACGACGATCATGGCGTCGGCGGCATACTCACGCAGGGTGTTTTGCTCGTTTTCTTCGCGCAGGCTAAGTGGCTGATGAACAGGGATGCCCGCTTGTTCGGCCACCACTTTGACGGGGGGGGGCAGCATTTTTTTGCCGCGCCCCGCACGTCGGTCGGGTTGGGTATAAACAGCAACGACGTCGTGTTCGCTAGCGATCAACGCGTCGAGTACGGCGGCAGAAAAATCCGGCGTACCGGCAAAAATAATGCGCAAGGTTATTCCTCGAAATTAGCCGGCACGGCGTTTGTGTTCTTTTTCCAACTTTTTGCGAATGCGATCGCGCTTCATGTTGGACAGGTAATCGACAAACAATTTGCCATTGAGGTGATCGAGTTCGTGCTGAATACATACCGCAAGAAGGCCTGTGGCCTGCTCTTCAAAGGGCTTGCCATCGCGATCGGTGGCCTTGATCAGGCAGCGCTCGGGTCGGATGACATCTTCGTAGAAACCGGGGACCGACAAACAACCTTCTTGATAGGTGTGGCCCTCTTCGGTCAAAGGCGTGACCTCAGGGTTGATGAATACGCGCGGTTCGTTACGCTCCTCCGATAAATCCATCACCACGATGCGTTGGTGGACATTGATTTGGGTGGCGGCTAGGCCGATACCGCCGGCGTCGTACATGGTTTCAAGCATGTCGTCGAGTAGGCTTCGCACCTCGTCATTGACCTCGTCGACCGATTTGGCAATGGTGCGCAAACGGGGGTCGGGAAACTCAAGAATTTCGTGAATAGCCATGCTGCCTCTATCGTCATTGTTCAACTGATCTATATTATGGGGGTATCAGGCTGATTTTTAAAGCGTGACACCTATTTAGCGCAACCTTTGTTGGGCGAGACATCAATTAATGTCCTATTATACAAGCATAGCTTTATGAAGCCCCTTTTCGTGGGCTTCCCCGCCTAGATCGGGTATATGTTAAAGGGACGTCACATGAAAAAATTCTTGCTCGCCTGCCTTGCCGTTATGAGCTTGCAGGTATTCGCCGATGAACTGGTATTACGCGACGACTATCCGAGTCGTTACGTGGTCGTGAAAGGCGATACGTTGTGGGATATTTCCGCTAAATTTCTTCGTGACCCGTGGCTGTGGCCCGAAATCTGGGTAGCCAACGATTACATCGAAAACCCCCACTTAATCTACCCCGGTGACATCCTGACACTGGTCTATGTTGAGGGCAAACCCCGTTTAGTATTGCAGCGTAATGAGGTGGTGAAATTGAGCCCCAATATGCGCGATGGCCAATTGGACGACGCTATTCCCTCTGTACCGCTGGATAGTATCCGCCCCTTCCTCAGCGAGAACATCGTTCTTGATACCGAGCATGATGTAATGAGTGCGCCTTACGTGGTCTCGGGTGACGAGAGCCGCATCATTTCAGGCGTGGGTGATCAGATTTTTGCCCGAGGTGATTTTGGTGGTTACAAGCGCTTTAGTGTATATCGCAAAGGCGATACCTATGTTGACCCCAATAGCGGTGAAGTTCTCGGTTACCAAATGCGCTTTATCGGCAGCGGCAAAAAAGTATCGCAAAGTGGCGATATTGCCACCATTACTCTTAACCGCAGTGTCGAAGAGGTACGCATCGGCGACCACGTTTTGCCGACGCCTGAAGAAACTATTGTGGCCCATTATTTCCCCAGTTCGCCCGGCGATGAGATCAACCGCACCATACTCTCAGTTGAGGGCGGCGTGACCCAAATTGGCCAACTCAGCATAGTAATTGTTAATGCTGGCGCTCGTGAAGGACTTGAGTTAGGCAATGTATTGGCGGTTGAACGCCAAGGCGACATCGTTAAAGATCCCTATACAGATAAGCCGGTCCAATTGCCAGCTGTACGAGGGGGCCTGATGATGATTGTTAAAGTCTTCTCTAAACTTAGTTTCGGATTGATCATGGAATCCAACCGCCCCCTTGAAGTGGGTGATGCGGTAACTAACCCCTAACGACGCTGTAGCCGGCAAGGATGCCGGCGCGACACAGCGCAAGGAGGCGCTGTGAAAACACCAAGTTCCGCTGCCCAGTTGTTGCTGGTGCTGCATACCCACCCGGCCTTTAATCGGCGCGATATCGACTATTTTGTCCAAGTTATGGGTACGGACCCAATGCGCTGGGATAATCAGCTGACCTCTTGTCGACGTATTAATCGTGAAAAAATACGCTTGTTACAGCCCTTGTTGGTTGATGATGCCGCCGAACTTTTAGCGGTTTACCCTTATTTGCAACAGCACCTCGACCAATTACATGACTGCGAGGTGGGCTTGTTATGCCCTAGCGATGAAGCTTACCCGGAGAGCTTGCGACGTTTACGTAATATTCCAAGCCTGTTGTTTTATAAGGGTGACGCCACTCAATTATGTTTGCCGCAAATTGCGATGGTGGGAAGTCGCCAAGCTAGTTTGCCTGGGCAGCGCGCTAGTCGTGAGTTTGCCTACCAATTTGCGCGTGGAGGTTTTGTCGTGACCAGCGGCTTAGCACGCGGTATCGATGCCGCCGCCCACCGTGGCTGTATGGATGGCGGCGGTAAAACCATCGCCGTGCTTGCTTGTGGTCTGGACGATGTATATCCCAAGCGCCATCGAGGATTGGCGAAAGAATTACTCGACAGTGGCGGTGTCATATTGTCGGAGTATCCACTGGGCATTCCTGCATTGCCACACCAATTTCCCATTCGCAATCGTTTGATTACCGGTCTTTCTCAAGCGCTACTTGTGGTCGAGGCGGCGCGCCACAGTGGATCGGTGGTCAGTGCTAAGTGGGCGGTAGAGCAGGGTGTCGATGTATTTGCTGTGCCCGGAAGTATCTATTCGCCGCAGAGTGAGGGATGCCTCGATTTATTGAAACAGGGAGCCATGCTGGCGACAGCGCCTAGCGATGTCGTGGCGGGTGTGCAATTCGAATGGTTTGAGCAAAGTGAGCCTACGCCGCTGTTATCAAGCCAGGCTAAAGCGGTGTTGGCATTGCTAGGCAGTGACCCTGTGGGGGTTGATAGCATCGTGCAGCAAACAAAGTGGCCAGTGGCGAGAGTGATGGCATGCTTGGCGGAGTGTGAGGTCGCAGGTAGTGCGCAAATGGTGGCTAATCGCTATATCAGACGATGACAAATTTGTGTTTTGCTGAGGTTTGGCGATTTTGTACATAGATCCCTTTGATTAGGCGGACTACAGTACATTTTTAGTTGGGAGATCCGCCATGAATAAAGTCTTTGCACGCTCATTGTTGGGCGCTGCTTTGCTAGGCCTAGCGGCCTGCAATAACGCCACTACAAAGCCTGAGACGCCGACAGCAGAAGCCCTTTCACCAGTGGCATTTGCGTCGACCTATCAGGCCCCACGGCACCCCCCGTTTGTGATTCGCAACGTCAACTTGCTAGTGGGTAATGGCCAACAAATGATGCAAGTCGATGTCGCGGTGAGCAATGGTGTCATCACAGCGGTGGGGGAAAACCTCAATGCGCCAGGACAAAGTATCGATGGCAGCGGCAAATGGATGACCCCCGGCCTGATCGATGTTCACTCACACATGGGCGTTTATCCACAACCTGAAACGCGCAACCACGCTGACGGCAACGAGATGACGAGCCCGGTAACCGCTGAAGTGTGGGCTGAACATTCGGTGTGGCCGCAGGATCCGGCCTTTGAAAAAGCCCGTGCTGGCGGAGTGACTACTGTGCAAATTTTGCCGGGCTCGGCGAACTTGTTTGGCGGTCGCAGCGTCACGTTAAAGAACATTCATTCAGTTACTGTCCAGGGTATGAAATTTCCCGACGCACCCTACGGTTTAAAAATGGC
Source organism: Cellvibrionales bacterium (assembly GCA_024639455.1). Classification (GTDB taxonomy): domain Bacteria; phylum Pseudomonadota; class Gammaproteobacteria; order Pseudomonadales; family JAHEIH01; genus JAHEIH01. The sequence goes on along the minus strand of JAHEIH010000026.1, from coordinate 209,350 downwards.
GTGTGGTGAAAACCCCAAACGCGTTTATGGTAGCAAGGGTCAGGCACCCTCAACCCGTATGGGAAACGTGGCCGGTTTCCGCAAGGCGTGGATTGATGCGCAAGAGTACCGAGATAAATGGCGCGAGTATGAGTCCAATAGTGAGGCTGGGAAAGAGGCTAAAGCACCGAAGCGCGACTTGAAACTCGAGACATTGGTGGGTGTGCTCGAGGGCGATATTCTCATCCAAAACCATTGCTACCGCGCCGATGAAATGGCGCAAATGATCGATATCGGCAAAGAGTTTGGCTACAAAATCCAAGCCTTCCACCATGCAGTAGAAGCATACAAGGTGGCACCATTGTTAGCCCAAGAAGGGGTTTGTGCGGTGATGTGGGCTGACTGGTGGGGCTTTAAACAAGAGGCTTTTGACATGGTGCGCGAGAACATTGCTCTGGTCGAATACGCCAAAGGTTGCGCTGTGATTCACTCAGATGATCCTATTCAAATCCAACGCCTCAACCAAGAGATTGCGAAAGCGTTGGCCGCTGGTCAAGCGATGGGTATTGACCTCGACAAGGCGGATGCCATTCGCTGGCTGACACTTAACGCCGCCAAAGCGATTGGATTAGATGACAAGATTGGCTCCGTTGAAGCGGGTAAAAATGCCGATTTAGTGCTGTGGGATCGCGATCCATTTAGTAGTTTTGCTAGTCCGGAGGAAGTTTGGATAGACGGCGCAGCGGTCTACCAAAAAGGCGCCGACAATATCACCGCAGACTTCAATATTGGCATTATCAAGCCCGAGGAGAACCGCCCATGAAACGTTTAGTCATTGTGGCGGCACTGCTGGCGAGCAGTGCCGCTTGGACGGCCGAAATATTGATCGACAATGTCACCATCTACGACGGACAGCGAGACCCATACGTCGGTGATGTCCATTTACGTGACGGTGAGTTAATCGCGTTGGGCGGAGATTTCACTGTCTCGGGTGCAGAAGTTATCGATGGACGAGGAAAATCGGTGAGTGCTGGTTTTTTCAATGGCTACACCTATATGGGTCTGGTGGAGGTCTCAGCCATTGAAGGTACCCGAGACTACAGCAGCGAAAGCGAGTTGTTTACTGCCTCACACCGCGCCGTCGATGCCATTAATCCTGATTCTGTTGCCATTCCTTACAACCGAGCACTGGGATTAAGCCGTGCCTTGGTATTACCGGTGAATGAAAAATCGATCTTTGCCGGCCAAGCGGCTGTGGTGCAGATGCGCGCTGATAAAGTGGTACTGGCGGAAGCAGTAGCCCAAGTGGTTCATTTGGGGCAGCACGGCAAGAAGATCGCCGGTGGATCGAGGGGCAATGCGCTGCAAATGTTTGAACTCGCGCTGCGTGAAACCGCCGACTACGAAACCAATCACGCCGCCATTAGACGTGGCGAATACCGCGATTTGCATTTCTCGCTGGATGACTTGGAAGCTTTGCGACCTGTGCTTAGTGGTCGTCAGCAGGTCATCATCTCGGTGGATCGCGGGTCGGATATCGAACGCGTGCTAGATTTGGTTGGTAAGTACAAACTTCGCGCCATTCTCCTTGGAGCTCAGGAGGCATGGCGCGTTGCCGATCGCTTAGCCGCCATGCAGGTACCGGTAATTTTTGATCCGATCAACAACCTTCCTATGGGTTACGACTCGTTGGGCGCACGTCTCGATGCGGCAGCCTTATTGGAAAGTGCCGGCGTTCAGATGATGTTTTTCGGTATGGGTTTCGGCGCGGCTCCACACAATGCTGCGATGGTCAAACAATCGGCCGCAAACGCCATAGCCCACGGTCTAACTGAGCGCGGAGCCATTGCCGCACTGACCACAACGCCTGCCAATGTGTTTGGATTAAATGCGGGCCTTAGCGTGGGTCAACCGGTGGATTTGGTGTTGTGGGATGGCCATCCGCTAGAGGCAATGAGTCTACCCGAACGCGTGTTCGTGGCAGGAACCGAATTTTCTTTACAGCACCGTGCCAGTCGTCTGGCTGAGCGCTACTACCAAGCTATCCGCGCAAATCACGACAAATAAGGTATAATCCGGCCTCGTTTAACAGAGGCCGGTCCCTTTTGTATCTGAATCGATGGGTTTTAACCCAGCGTCTCATAACCAGCATTGATCATCATGAATCATTTCAAGTTACAACAAGCGGCAGACATTATGCATATTGGCGGTGTTGTCGCGTACCCCACAGAAGCTGTATGGGGATTGGGATGTGATCCCTTTGATGCCTCGGCTGTGAAGAAAATTCTCGACCTAAAGCAACGCCCAGTTGAAAAAGGGCTGATCCTCATCGCGGCCGATATCGCCATGTGCCACGATTTGCTCAGTCATCTAACCGAGGCACAGCGTGCCAAGATAAGTCACCAGTATGAACGCCCAACGACTTGGTTGGTGCCCGATGTTGGACGAGTGCCCGGTTGGGTGAAAGGAGAGCACAGCAGCTTTGCTCTGCGCATTACGCGGCACCCGTGGGCGGCGGCGTTGAGTAAATCCTTTGGTGGCCCGATTATTTCAACCTCGGCAAATCCGGCGGGGAAAACAGAGGCCCGCGATCGCTTGCGACTAGCCAATTACTTTCCACACGGGCTAGACTACGTCGCCCCAGGGAGTGTCGGCAGAGCTGCGCAGCCCAGTCAAATTAGAGATTTAGTCAGCGGCGCTATTTTGCGCTGATAAGGACATAACATGAGCCAAGTAGACTTAGCGGCGGTTAAAAAGTACCTACTCGCCTTACAGGACGAGATTTGTCGCCAACTCGAACAAGAAGATGGTATCGGTACTTTTGTCGAGGATGCTTGGGATCGCCCCGAAGGCGGCGGCGGGCGAACCCGTGTAATGGTCGACGGCGGTGTCATTGAAAAAGGCGGGGTCAATTTCTCTCACGTTCACGGAAAGCAAATGCCTCCCTCGGCAACCCACGCGCGCCCTGAATTGGCGGGTAGATCATTTCAGGCGATGGGTGTTTCATTGGTGATTCATCCTAAAAATCCCTACGTGCCTACCTCGCATGCCAATGTACGTTTTTTTGTGGCCGAAAAAGAAGGCGAAGAGCCCGTCTGGTGGTTTGGCGGTGGATACGATCTGACACCTTACTATGGCAATGAAGATGATTGTCGCCATTGGCACGACACCGCACGCCGCGCCTGCCAGCCGTTTGGCGAAGAGGTCTATCCCACATACAAAAAATGGTGTGATGACTATTTCTATCTCAAACACCGCGATGAAGCGCGTGGTATCGGTGGTCTTTTCTTCGATGATTATCAAGTGGGCGGCTTCGAGCAGGCCTTCGCCTTCATGCGTGCTGTGGGTGATTCCTACATTGAGGCTTACCGCCCCATTATGGCTAAGCGCAAAGATGAAGCCTACGGTCAACGTCAGCGGGACTTTCAGTTATACCGCCGCGGCCGCTATGTTGAGTTTAACCTCGTTTACGATCGCGGCACCATTTTCGGCCTGCAAAGCAACGGACGCACTGAGTCTATTTTGATGTCGCTGCCCCCGCTGGTGCGCTGGGAATATGATTACCACCCCGAGCCAGATAGCGAAGAAGCACGTTTGTACAGCGATTTTCTTCCCGCACGTGAGTGGGTTTAGGAGCCGGCCATGGATAAGTACGCTGTATTTGGCAACCCCATCGCGCAGAGTAAATCTCCCTTGATTCACTCGCTGTTTGCTCTGCAAACGGAGCAAGAATTAAGTTACACCGCAGAGCTTATCGATGTTGATAGTTTTAATAAGCAAGCGGGGAGCATGCTTCGTCGGTTACGCGGAGCAAATGTGACGGCACCGTTTAAGCAAGACGCCTTTGAAATGGTCGATATGCTGAGCCGACGCGCGCGACAAGCAGGCGCCGTCAACACCATTATTCGCCAACCCGATGGAGGCCTTCTAGGTGACAATACCGATGGCGCTGGCTTGGTCAACGATTTAGTCCACAACCTACATTGGGCGATTGCTGGTAAACGCGTATTGATGCTGGGAGCGGGTGGTGCTGTACGAGGAACGATTTGCCCTATCTTGGCGCAGGAACCTGAGTTGCTACACGTGGCAAACCGCACCGCAGAAAAAGCGGATCAATTAGCGCAAGCGTTCGGGGGTATGGGTAACATCACCAGTTCAGGCTTCGACACGATTAGTGGCGACTTCGATATCATCATCAATGGTACCAGCGCCGGCTTGGGGGGTGACGTCCCAGCGCTTCCCTCGACGTGTATTGGCAGCCACACGGCATGCTATGACATGATCTACTCATTGAGGGAGTCAACTGCCTTTATCAAGCACGTGTTGGCGATGGGCTGCCAGCGCAGCGCCGATGGACTAGGAATGTTGGTGGAGCAGGCCGCCGAAGCATTTGAGCTTTGGCGAGGCGTAAGGCCAGAAACTGCGCCGGTGATCGAGTACCTGCGAAGTCACAACGACACTTAACTGTTTAAATACTGCTCTTTTAGCGCCACATAGTTCGCCGCTTGTTTAGTGAACATTTGCTTTTCTTCTTCTCGCAGTGGGCGAGATTGCACGGCGGGGCTGCCGCTGTAGACAAACCCCGATACTAGGTGCTTACCTGGTGGAACCAGTGCTCCGGCGGCGACGATGACCTCTGACTCGATGTGAACCCCGTCCATCACAATGGCGCCCATGCCAACTAATACTCGATCTTCAATCGTACAACCATGCAGCATAACTTTGTGGGCGATGGTGACATCATCGCCAATCAGTGTTGGCCAGCCGTTGGGCAGATTGGGCTTAGGTCGAGAAACATGGATGACTGTCCCGTCTTGAACGTTGCTGCGCGCACCGACTACGATGTGATTGACGTCGCCACGTAAAACGCATAACGGCCAGACTGAACAGTCGTCGTGTAATGTCACTTGGCCAATCACTACTGCGCTAGCATCTACCATGACACGCTCCCCAATAACCGGCGTGTGCTGAAGATAGGGACGGATGGCGCTCGGTGTTATACTCATGGGGGTTTCTCAACGTTTGGAGTGAATATGACTCAACCAGTTAAACGGTTCATTGCCGGGGCAGTATGCCCTAAGTGCTCAACGATGGACACCGTGCGTGCCTTTGAGCTTGATGGTCAGCTCTACCGCGAATGTGTGTCGTGCGATTTTAGCGATGAGATGGACGCCCAACAGGGGGTAGACAACGAATTGCCTACTCGTGTCAATCAGAGCGATAAGTTAGTTTTCGACGAGGGCGAGCAGGTCGTTAAGCTGATTAATTGACGCGTTTGTAGAGTAACTTCAGCGTGATATCGCTACTGGCCATGATACAAGGCCAGCGCGACCATACTTGGTCCCAATGCCCGGTGTTCTTTTCACGTCGCACCTGCTGGGCAAAGGCTTCGGATTGGTAGACGCTCTCCAACGCGATCATCCGTTTGGTTAAATCTTCAGCGATGGCATCCAACTCGTTGGCGTAGGGTTCACCGATGATGCCGTGAATAATGATATTAGAGCGAGTTAAGTCAACGGGTATCAACGGGTAGCCGGCGCGATCGATAAAGCGGTCGTTGGCTTCCTCAATTAAACGGTGAGCGAGATAGGCTTCATCCAACATCCCCAGTAAACTATCAGGGTCGTGGCAGATCGATGACAGTGGGTCGAGAAAGAACTGTTCCGCGACGTGAATAAACGGGCCGACGTGTTCAAAAACACTGGTTTCACGCGCGCACTGTGCCGCGGCATCGATAATATTGGGGACCAGATCGATGTATTCGGTGATAAATTTATGCAGCGCATACGTTGGTTGCTCGTTAGGCAAATTGATACTGTTGTGCAGTGACAATGGCAGCGAATCGAGCATGGCTAATAACGCGTGCTCGGTATCTTCGCGGCGCTTGGCAAGCGCAATTTTGCGGCGTATTTGATCTGATATATTACTCATAGTTATAAGCGATGAATTGCTGATAACCCTAGTCTAGTCAATAGATGGCACCTTCGATGGCCTTTTTTTAGCTTGTTTTGAACCAAGCACCAGATTTTGTATAACGATAACTAATATACCCCAGGGTGACCCCTCGAGCCGCTATAAAACCCAAATAAGCTAGCCACAGCCCATCGTTCCCTCGAGATTCAAGGGCAAAAAGGAGACCGGCAAATATACCGATACTGGAAAAGAGCATACTCCACATCATCTCAGCGTTGCGGTTGGCCCCAATAAAAACCCCATCCAGCCAAAAGCTCCACACGGCCAGTGCTGGAAAAAGCACCACGTAGGGGTAAAAGCGACGGGCATGGTCGATAATGGTCGTTTGATCGGTAAGTAATAGAATCAGCCATGACTCGCCAAGCCAAAGTACAAAGCAAAATACTATGGCTACAACCAAAGAGGCGATACCGGTACCGCGCATGACCTCATGCAAGACTGAGCGCTGCTTCTGACCTATAGCTTCGCCTACCAAGGCTTCAGCGGCATTGGCAAATCCGTCCAGCCCATAGGCCACTAACATGGCAATTTGCATTAACAGCGCATTGGCTGCCAGTGTAACGACACCAAATTCTGCACCGCGCTTGGTGAAATAGGCCATGGTAGCGAGCAAGGCCACCGTTCGGATAAACAAATAACCATTGCCACGTAAAAGTGAGACGAGTTCAGACGCGCGAAGTGCATTACGCCAGATGTTGCCATCTAGACCGACACCTGTTCGTTTCAGCGCAATGACAAGGGCTACGCCACAGGCCAAGTATTCGGCGATGACGGTCGCCCATGCCACACCGTCGCTGGTTAGGCCGTATCCAACGACGAAGAGCAGGTCTAAAACAATATTCGTGACATTGCATAGCACCACAACAAAAAGTGCAAATTTCGGACGTTGTATGCCGACAAACCATCCGATAAAGACGAAGTTGAGAAGGGCGGCCGGGGCGCCAAGCAAGCGAATCCTGAGGTATTGGTCAGCAAGCGGGGTCAAGGTTTCTGAGCTGTTCATTGCCCAAAGGCCTAGGGCAAACAAGACCGGGTGTAGCAAGCCTATAAGCAGTGCAATGACTAGCGCTAGCATGACGCCGCGCAATAAAATTAGCGTGGTTTTTACATCGTCGCCTGCGCCTTGTGCCATCGCCGTGACGCCGGTGGTCCCCATCCGCAAAAACCCAAACCCCCAGTAAATAAAAGCGATAATGGCACTGCCTAGCGCTACAGCGGCAAGGAAAATGGCAGAATCCAAGTGCCCGAGTACCGCCGTATCTACTAGTCCTAGCAGCGGCACCGAGATATTTGAAAGAATCATTGGCCACGCCAATGCCCAGATCTTGTTTGTGGTTATAGAGTTCATCGCAATATATATGAGAAAACCAGAATATTAGCGTAATTAGTGGCGCCTAAGTTGTGAATTGTTCGATATTTTTTGATTAGATGCGATAGATTAAAGCCATGCTTGTTTGGTATACTTCTGCGGCTTTTTTTAAGGTGTCCTTGGTTTATATCAAATATTGAATCAGCGGCTTATTTTTATACTACAACGACGGAGACACGGGAGATGTGTTTTAAAGCGAAACAGCTTTGCAAACTCGTGCTGTACCCCGCCATCGTGCTGTTAAGCATATTCGGTGGAAGTGCATGGGCTGAAGAAGCTCAACGTTGGCAGGTTAACATGACGCCTGGCGTTACTGAAATCGGCCACAAAATTTTTGACCTGCATATGCTGGTTTTCTGGATTTGTGTAATTACTGGTATCGGCGTTTTCGCTTACCTGATTTACTCAATCGTTGCCTTCCGCAAATCACAGGGCGCTGAATCAGCCCACTTTCACGAAAACACTACCGTGGAAATCCTGTGGACTGTGATTCCTTTCTTGATCCTGATAGCTATCGCGGTACCTTCAACAAAAACTCTGTTGGAAATCTACGATACCGATGACGCTGACCTAGACATTCTTGTTACCGGTTATCAGTGGAAATGGAAGTACGAATACCTCGACGCTAATGGCGAAAATGTTTCTTTCTTCAGTAACTTGAGCACCGCTCAAGGCGAGATCTACAACGCTGAAGACAAAGGTCAGCACTACTTGTTAGAAGTTGACGAGCCCGTTGTTGTTCCTGTTGGCAAGAAAATTCGTTTCTTGGTAACGGCTAACGACGTACTTCACTCATGGTGGGTACCCGCCATTGCAGTTAAGCGCGACGCTGTTCCCGGCTTCATCAACGAGTCTTGGACGCGTATTGAAGAGCCCGGTATTTACCGCGGTCAGTGTGCTGAATTGTGTGGTCGCAACCACGGTTACATGCCCATCGTCGTTCATGCTGTAGAGCAAGAAGAGTACGATGCATGGTTGGCCGAGCGCAAAGCCAAAGCCGCTCAGATCAAAGAATTGATGTCTAAAAACTTCACCCTTGACGAGCAAATGGAAGCTGGTAAAGCCATCTACATGTCAGCTTGTGTGGCGTGCCACGGGGTAAATGGTGAAGGCGGTGTAGGTAAGCCAATCGCGGGTTCTCCCATTGCGACTGGCGAGATCACCGGTTTGATCAATATTTTGGTTAACGGCAAGCCAGGCAGTGCAATGCCTGCTTTCGGCAACCAGTTCAACGATGTTGATTTGGCAGCAGTTATTACCTTCGCCCGCAATGGCTTTGGTAACAACATGGGCGATGTCGTCCAGCCAATCGATGTATACAACTTTAAGCAAGGCCAGTAGGAGGATCTCTCATGGGTGAACATCACGGCCCCGCTAAGGGTATTTCTCGTTGGTTTTTAACAACCAACCACAAAGACATTGGAGCGCTCTACCTATGGTTCTCTTTTGCAATGTTCTTGTTGGGTGGCTCGTTCGCGATGATTATTCGCGCCGAGTTGTTCCAGCCTGGCCTGCAATTAGTTGAACCCGAGTTCTTCAACCAAATGACTACCATGCACGGCTTGGTGATGGTATTCGGTGCGATCATGCCCGCCTTCGTTGGTTTGGCGAACTACATGATCCCTATGATGATCGGGGCGCCTGATATGGCGTTGCCTCGTATGAACAACTGGTCTTTCTGGATTCTGCCTCCGGCGTTTACCATTTTGGCCGGCACTCTGTTCATGGAAGGTGGCGGTCCAAACTTCGGTTGGACATTTTACGCGCCACTGTCGACAACCTATGCGCCTCCAAGTGTGACATTCTTCATCTTTGGTGTGCACATCATGGGTCTGTCTTCAATCATGGGTGCAATCAACATCATTGCGACTATCGTCAACATGCGTGCTCCTGGCATGACCTACATGAAGATGCCTTTGTTCGTATGGACTTGGTTGATCACAGCCTTCCTGCTTGTTGCGGTCATGCCTGTACTGGCTGGCGCCGTCACGATGATGTTGATGGATATTCACTTCGGCACCAGTTTCTTCTCAGCCGCGGGTGGCGGTGACCCTGTACTGTTCCAGCACATTTTCTGGTTCTTTGGTCACCCCGAAGTTTACATCATCATTCTGCCTGCATTCGGTGTTGTGTCGCACATTATCCCTGCGTTCTCTCGCAAGCCACTGTTCGGTTACGACTCAATGGTATACGCGACCGCGTCTATCGCCTTCCTGTCGTTTATCGTGTGGGCTCACCACATGTACACCGTGGGTATGCCAGTAGCGGGTGAGTTGTTCTTCATGTACGCCACGACTCTGATTGCAGTACCAACAGCGGCTAAGGTGTTCAACTGGATCACGACTATGTTCCGTGGTTCGTTAAGTTTTGAAACCCCCATGCTGTTTGCCATTGGTTTCGTGGTGCTGTTCACCATCGGTGGTTTCACGGGTTTGATGCTGTCTATCGCACCGGCTGACTTCCAATACCACGATACATACTTCGTTGTTGCTCACTTCCACTACACCATGGTGGCGGGTGCGATCTTCGCGATGTCAGCGTCGGTGTACTACTGGATTCACAAGTGGACGGGCCGTCGTTACAACGAATCCATGGGTAAAGCACACTTCTGGATTTCATTCTTGGGCTTTAACCTGACCTTCTTCCCACAACACTTTGTGGGTCTGGCAGGTATGCCACGTCGTATTCCTGACTACGCATTACAGTTTGCTGACTTCAACATGATGTCTTCGATTGGTGCGTTCATCTACGGTGCGTCACAGTTGTTGTTCTTGTACAACGTGATTGCAACTATTCGTTCAGGTAAGAAAGACGACACAGCGAAAACATGGGATGGTGCAGAAGGTCTGGAGTGGGAAGTGCCTTCACCCGCGCCTTACCACACGTTCTCAGTTCCACCACAAGTTAAGTAATTAACAGGGTGTAAAGCTATGAAGACACAAGAGAAAAATATCCTGTTTACCACGGCCAAGCTGGCTGTGGTAGCAGTTGCAATGTTTGCTTTTGTCTTTGTTGTGATGGTTCCCTTGTACAACGTTTTGTGCGATGTACTGGGGATCAACGGTAGAACCGGTGACCGCTACGAAGCGACCGAGATCGTGATCGATACCGATCGGCAAGTCGAGGTTCAATTCGTAGCAAACTTTAACGAAGAGATGCCCTGGGGCTTTAAACCATCGGTAACGATGGTGAAAGTGAACCCTGGTGCGAGTAACGAGACGGTCTTTTTGGCACACAACCCAATGCCTAAAGACATGGTGGCGCAGGCAATCCCTAGCATTTCACCTGCTCGTGCCGCAGAGTATTTTCACAAAACAGAGTGCTTCTGTTTCAATGAGCAGCCTCTAACGGCGGGTGAAAGTGCTGAGCTCCCTCTGGTATATATTGTGGACCGCGATCTTCCCAAAGACATCAAAACAATAACGCTGTCTTACACCTTGTTCGATATTACAGAAAGGGTTCAGCGCACCGATTCATAAGTGCGTGTGTTTATAAGATGGCACCGCGCTGCGGTGTCGCATATTCTCGAAAGAGACATGGAGAATTACAATGGCAGATCATAGTGCACAGGGTCACGAGACCTACTATGTACCTGAATCTAGCCCGATGGCCGTGCTGGCAACAGTCGGTTTGGTTGCTACCATTTCAGGTGCAGCCATGGGCATTAACGACCTGACCTTCGGTGAAAGCGGCGGTATCAACAGCTGGTTCATCTTTTGGATGGGTTTGACCTTCTTTGCCGGTGTTTTGTTCACTTGGTTTAGAACAGCAATTCGTGAAAATATTGCTGGCATGAACAGCCCGCAGTTGAAACGTTCTTACGTGATCGGCATGCAGTGGTTTATCTTCTCGGAAGTGATGTTCTTTTTCGCCTTTTTCGGTGCATTGTTCTACATCCGTAACCTTTCTGGCCCATGGTTGGCTTCAGAAGGCGTTTACGACATGAACTACCTGTTGTGGGGCGATTTCAGCTACAGCTGGCCCATGATGGAAACACCACAAGAGGCCATAGGTGGCGCTACCAAGCAGTTCATCGCCAACAATGGTGTGTTTGTTGGCCCTGAGCGCAGCATGGCGTTCCCCGGCTGGTCAAACATCTTCCACTGGTTGCCACTATGGAACACCGTGATTCTGTTGACCTCGAGCTACACTTGTCACGTGGCGCACCACAAACTGAAATTGGACAACGACCGTAAAGGTTTCAACCTGTGGTTGGGCATCACGGTATTTTTGGGTATTACCTTCGTTGGTTTGCAGATCCTTGAATACTACGAAGCGTATGCCCACTACGGTCTCACACTTGAAACCGGCGCTTACGGTACGACCTTCTTCATGCTGACCGGTTTCCACGGTTTCCACGTTGTGATGGGTATGTTTATGCTGCTGATCCAGTGGTTGCGTTCGGTTAAAGGTGGTCATTTTACTCAAGACGAGCACTTCGGTTTTGAAGCGTCTAGCTGGTACTGGCACTTTGTTGATGTGGTATGGGTAGGTTTGTTCCTGTTCGTCTACATCCTATAAGCCACGGCTTGTATGAACAGAGCTGTAACCCTCGCGGGTTACAGCTTTTTTTTTTATTCATTGTTGGGTAGGGCGGGGCTCGAAATTGTGGCGGTCCCAAGGGGCGTTAGAGCCGAGTTGTCCGGTATAGACACCATAGATGAGTAGCGCCATGAGTAGTGTGGCTACCACCAACCGAAACGATAAGTGGTACCATGTGCGACGCGTACCGCCCTTATCTTTCATTAAGAAAGTAAAACTAGTAAACAGGCTAACAACGAGCAGTAAAAATAGAATGATGATTGCAATTTTGAGCGCCATGTAGGAATCCAATGAGTAAATTAACGTTTTCTATAGGATGGAAGAGTACCTTACTTACCCTTGTGGTGGTACCTCTTTGCCTGTCGTTAGGCTTATGGCAGTTACAGCGTGCAGATGAAAAAGCAGATATTGCAACTATGTACTTACAGCGTTCAACTGAGGTGCCGAAAACGCTTAATGACGTCGAAGCTGTGGAAGATAAGACGAATATTGCCGTGACGATAAAAGGCTCCTATAAAGACCAGCATTGGCTGCTTGAAAATCAATGGCGCAATAAGGTATTGGGAGTCGACGTACTGAGCTTGTTTGAAACAAGCGATGGCCAACATGTTTTGATCAATCGCGGCTGGTTGGAAAATCGGCAGCGAGATAGCAACCCTAGCTTTGTCACACCGACGGGTTTACAACAGATTAGCGCGACGATTTATCAGCCTTCCAAAGATCCCTTCACCTTAGGGGCATTAATCTTGGACAGCCAACAAAAGACGACAAGAATACCCTATTTAGATATTTTACAAATCAGTGCTTCCATTAGCACCGAGCTGTATCCCTACAGTCTGCGTTTAAGTGGTAATGAAGGCGAAAGTTTTGACACCAACTGGCCACAAATCAACGTAAAACCTGAAACTCACATCGGCTATGCGGTACAATGGTTTTTGTTTGCAGCATTGGCGGTGATCGTCTTTATTTTTGCCAATAGTAACCTTGGCTCACTGTTACGAAAGAGAGATTCATGAGCGTTTCAACCAAAACTAAAAATCGTTTAACGGTGATGCTTGTCGCCGGTATCCCATTACTTTTGACGGCTATTTCTACTTGGCTGTGGGTATTTGTCGTAAAAGGCGATATCGATTTAGTCGGTATGCTTGGTACGCGTAACCACGGCAATTTGATTAATCCACCTGCTCAAATAAATGCGTTCAAGGTCACTCGTGAAGACGGCTCGCCATACAAATACGATGAAGAATTAGCGCAATGGGCGTTTGTCGTCAACGTATCGTCACCTTGTGAAGCAACCTGCCAAGAAACCCTTTATGTGGTAAGACAGGGCCACTCAGCACTGGGTAAAGAAGCACGTCGTATCCGCAAATACGTGGTGGCTAATAGTGCTCAGGATTTGGCTGCACTCGACGAGTTACTGTCGCTTGAGTACCCGAAATTTATTCGCATCGTTGGCGACGACAGCTTATTACGCATGTTGCCGCAGCAAAGTAAGAATACCCAACCAGCCTTAAACATGGAGCCACGTGACAACTTCTATGTGGTCGATCCACAGGGTTGGATCATGATGCAGTACGGCGAAAACCATAGTGGTCGTCAAATACTGGATGATATGAAATTCTTGTTGAAGAACTCTTCAACCGAGTAAAAAATATGACTGACAATATTCAACGCCCACTTTGGCGCGACTACTACGAAATGACCAAGCCCAATGTGGTCTTTTTGATGATCATGACGTCGGCCATTGGTATGTTCATGGCTGTGCCAGGCATGGTTCCGTTAGATGTATTGATCATTGGCAACCTCGGTATTGCACTGATGGCGGGCTCTGCTGCAGCTATCAACCACATGATCGATTACCGCACTGACATCAACATGGCTCGCACACAGAATCGCCCGGTGGCTCAAGGCCGCGTCACCCCGACGAAAGCCCTTATTTTTGCCATTGTCATTGGTGGATTAGGCATGTGGATGCTTATGGTATTCATCAATCCATTAACCGCATGGCTGACGCTCGCTTCATTGATCGGCTATGCCTTCATATACACAATGTTTTTAAAGCGTGCGACGCCACAAAACATCGTGATCGGTGGTTTAGCAGGCGCCGCGCCACCACTGCTTGGCTGGACCGCGGTAACCAACGAAGTCCACGGCTATGGTTTATTGTTAGTCTTGATTATTTTCGCTTGGACGCCGCCCCATTTCTGGGCCTTGGCAATTCATCGCCGTGAAGACTACGCCAAAGTTGATATTCCGATGTTGCCAGTCACCCACGGCGACCAGTTCACCCGCCTACAGGTATTGCTGTACACCATCATTCTTTTGGTGGTCACGATGCTGCCATATGCCACATTGATGAGTGGTCCGCTCTATGCCATTGGCGCTTTGGTACTGGGTCTTATCTTTTTGTGGTACGCCATCCTGTTGATGATGGCCAAAGACCCCAAAGTGCCGATGGCGACCTTTAAGTATTCCATTATCTATTTGATGCTGTTGTTTGCGATCATGTTGATCGACCATTATGTCTATCCACCGGTTGGTTTTTAGAGGAAATCAATGAACACATCTGTACAAGACCGCCAAAAAGGCATCCGTAAAACCGTGACCATCGCTATTATCATGGCGAGCCTGTTTATTATTGCCCTAGCGTACACACTGTTGAATCCCCCGCTTATGGACAAGGAAGAACTGAAGCTACACGGGACTTATATCTTTGATAAAGGCCGGATCATGCAACCGTTTAACTTGGTTGACGACAACCAACAAGCGTTTGATGTCTCTCGTTTAGAGGGTAAATGGAGTATCATCTTTTTTGGCTTTACCCACTGCCCTGATGTCTGCCCAACGACCTTGGCAACCTTGAACAATTTCTACGCTGAAATGGAAAGCCAAGGGTGGGACAAGGATACCCAAATCATTATGGTAAGCGCCGACCCGGCACGAGATACCCCTGAAATTCTGAATCAATACGTCCGCTACTTTAATCCAACGTTTACTGGCGTGACGGGTGATTTCTTTGATGTGCATCGTTTTGCAACGCAATTAAACACAACGTTTAGAAAGGTGCCTGGCAGTGGTGAAAATTACCAAGTTGACCATGGCGCAAACTTGGCGATCATCAACCCTTATGGGCATTTTCACGGCTTTATGAAGCCGCCATTTGATGCCGCCAAGCTGAAGAATAATTTTGGTTCAGTTCGACGCCTGTTTGACGATATGCACTAACTGCGCAAACTTAACAGTTTGGCGAAGGCAAAAATGCCTGTCGCTACCACCACTGCTGAGGGACCAGCAGGGGTGTCGATAAACCAAGACATCGCCAAGCCACCCATTATGGCGGCACTAGCAAACATCGCTGAAATCCAGGCCATGCGCTCGGGGTTACCAGCGAGTAAACCCGCTGCCGCTGCAGGGACGATAAGCAAAGAGCCAATCAGCAGCGCCCCGACAACTTGCATACCCACCGCGACCAGTACCGCTATCAGTAACATCAACATGACTTCCAAGCGTCGACTCGGCACACCTTCGACACTGGCGAGTTCAAAATGAATAGTGACGTAGACCAGTTGTCGCCAAAATTTAGCCAGCACGACACCGACCGTGATACACATGGCGATCACGGTGGCGACGTCTGCCTCACTCAAGGCGAGAATATCGCCAAACAGGAAAGAAGACAGGTCTAACGTGCCACCTGCAGCCAAACTGACGGAGGTGATGCCAATCGCTAAACTGGCATGAGATAGAATGCCTAGCGCGGTATCATCCGCGACGTGCTGGCTATTGGTGAGCAGCAAAATCAGCGGCACGCTTAACAAGCAAACCGCTAATATCGTCAGCGATAAATTGAGATCGAGCATTAGGCCTACACCGACACCAAGCAGAGCGGCGTGCGCCAAACTGTCGCCAAAATAGGCCATGCGCCGCCATACCACAAAGCAGCCAACGGGGCCGGCGACAAGCGCGATGGCTAAACCTGCTGCCGCGGCAAGGGCGATAAAACTCATGCCTTGTTCTCCTCATCTATGTTGGCTACGTCGTGGTTACAACCGTCGTGCACGTGGTTATGATGGTGGGTGTAAAGCGCCAAGCTTGGCTCAATGTTTTTGCCGAATAGTTCTAGGTAGGCGGGATGCGCACTTACCGATTCGGGGTGCCCGTGGCAACAGACATGGTTGTTCATGCATACCACTGTATCGGTGGCAGACATGACCAAATGCAGGTCGTGTGACACCATAAGAACGGCACAATGCAAACGTTTAGAGATATCTTGGATCAACTGGTATAACTCGGCTTGCCCAGTGACATCAACACCTTGTACTGGCTCGTCAAGGACCAATAACTGTGGTTTAACTAGCAGCGCCTTGGCTAACAATACACGCTGCATCTCGCCCCCCGAAAGATTGTTCATGCGCTGGTTGAGCAAGTGCTGGATAGACACTTGCTCACAGATGTCGTGTAACATCTTGCGCTCGCAGTTAGAGGTGGCGAGGAAGCGCTCTACGGTGAGGGGCATCAGTTGATTAACGACGACTTTTTGCGGCACGTAACCAATGCGCAACTTGGCTTTGCGGGAACAACTGCCACTGCTGGGTTTAAGCAGCCCCAGTGCGATGCGAACTAAGGTGGTTTTGCCCGCGCCGCTGGGCCCGATCAGCGTCACAATTTGCCCGGCATCGAGCGTCAGCGAGACATCCTGCAGGATGGTGCGCCCCTTGTGCTGGAAATGGATATGTTGCAAAGAAAGTAAGTTACTCATAGGCCCTCGCGGTTTGCTGCCATGATACTCGATTTTGCGCACTAAAACTGCGGTGGTAAACTAGCCGCCGCTTAAAAGAGGATTTCCCGCGCATGCGACTCGCCACCCTAGTTCTATTCATCATATTAGCGCTGCCTGGTTTTGCCCGCGCCGAGATAAACGTGGTGACATCGATTAAACCCCTTGCCTTACTGCTAGCGGATCTTGGCGGCGATCAAGTAACAGTCACCACGTTGGTACCCAACGCCGGGTCTATACATCACTACAGCATGCGTGTCAGTGATCGTGTGGCCGTGGCCAACGCGGATTTGGTGGTGCTGGTAGGCGCTGGGCTAGAGCCCTTCATGGGTAAATTATCCGGTATAGGAAAAGACAAACTATTGCGCATGGATTTATTGGTGGGTGTGGAAACCCACGGTCTCGAAGGCGACGGCGATGAGCACCACCACGACGGCCACATAGATCCACATCTTTGGCTGAGCCCCACCAACAGCGCCATGCTCGCCGAAGCGATTAGCCAGCGCTTAATTTCCTTGCTGCCGGAGCAACGAGGGGCATTTGAGAAACGTTTTCAAACCGTGCTGGCTGAGCAGCATCGTCTAACTGATGGGGTCAATTTGCCTGCGGGGGTAGACTATTTTGCCTACCACAACGCGTTTACTTATTTGCTGCATCCCTTTGGTATTACCCTGCAGGGCGTGCTAACTAACGCCAACGAAAGTCGTGTAGGTATGCGTAGTTTGTATCGCATCAAGCAGGCGGTTCAAGGTGCGAGCAAGGCCTGCGTGCTCGTTCAATCGAATGCCCGTGATGTTAGTGAAAAAATCCTTGGGAAAGTGAATTTCGCCGACATCGATGTTTTGGCGGACCAACGCGAATACACCTCCTACAGTGACTATCTAGCTGCTATGCTTAGGGCTATTGCCGATTGTTAAAGCGGGCAATCCACGGAGGGTTTATGTCATTTCAAAAGCTTATTTTTACCATTGTGTTAGCGGGATTTTTGACCGCCTGTGCGAGCAATCCAGTCACCGGCAAGCGCGATATGGTATTTATATCTACCGATCAGGAAATCGCCATCGGTGAACAAAATTATCTGCCCGCGCAACAGCAGCAGGGGGGGCAGTACACGGTTGACCCGGGATTAACGCGTTATGTTGCTACTGTGGGTGCAAAACTGGCGGCGGTGAGCGACCGCCCCGAACTGCCCTATGAATTTGTGGTACTTAATAACGACGTGCCTAATGCCTGGGCGATGCCCGGCGGCAAAATTGCCTTGAACCGCGGTTTGCTTGTTCACCTCGAAGATGAAGCGCAGTTAGCCGCCGTCATCGGCCACGAGATTGTCCACGCTGCCGCGCGTCACGGTGCACAACAACAATCACAGAGCATCTTACTCAATATTGGCCTCGCGGCCACCGCTATCGCTGCGCAAAAGCAAAACAAATACGGCGGTGCGGCTGTGTTGGCAGCGGGGGTTGGTGCACAAGCTTGGATGGCGCGCTACAGCCGCAGTAACGAAACCGAATCCGACCGCTATGGCATTGAGTACATGGTGCGCGCTGGGTACGAACCCCGCGCAGCGGTAGAGTTACAGCAGACCTTTGTGAAGCTCTCCGAAGGGCGTTCTAGCCGTTGGTTTGACGAGTTTTTTGCCAGCCACCCACCATCGCAGTCACGTGTTGACGCCAACCGAGCACAAGCGGAAAGCCTGCCTAGCGGGGCGCGTAACAAGGCGGCCTTTGACCGCGCCATGGCGCAGTTGCGCCGAGATAGCGAGGCCTACAAAGCCAACGCCGATGCTATGCAAGCCTTGCAAAAAGACGATCTCAGCGGCGCGTTAGCGCTTGCCAACAAGGCCATCGCCGGGCAATCAAAAGAGGGCTTATTCTGGCAAACCAAAGGCCAAGTGCTGCAAAAGCAAGGTGACAAAAAAGGCGCTGAAGCCGCTTTCGCCAAAACCATCAGTCACAGCCCAGGTTTGTTTTCAGGTCACCTGTACCGTGGCTTGGTTCGCACCGAACGGGGTAATAACCGTGGCGCAGAAAGCGACCTATTGAATAGCCGCAAGTATTTGGGTACGGTCACGGCTAGTTACCACCTTGGGGAGCTGGCGCGCGCGAAGGGCGATAAAACCGCGGCGCGTATTTATTACAGCGAGGCCGCGCAAGGTGAGGGCGACCTAGCTAAAAGCGCACAAGAGCGCCTGCAACAACTTTAACTAAGGAATTTTCATGGCAGTTGTACTTGTCGACGGTTCGTCGTATTTGTTCCGAGCGTTTCACGCACTTCCACCGTTGACCAACTCGAAGGGCCAGCCTACTGGCGCGGTAAAGGGTGTAATCAACATGCTGCGCTCGCTGCAAAAGAACTATGCAGACAGCAAAATCGTGGTGGTGTTCGACGCCAAAGGCAAGACCTTCCGCAACGATATGTACAGCGAATACAAGGCCAACCGACCGCCTATGCCCGATGATCTGCGGGTTCAAATCCAGCCTATTCACGACATCGTCGATGCTATGGGCTTGCCCCGATTGGTGATCGAAGGGGTGGAAGCCGACGACGTGATCGGCACGCTCGCCAAGCAGGCCACCGAGCAAGGTATTGAAACGGTGATCTCCACTGGCGATAAGGATATGGCGCAGTTGGTAAGCGAGCATGTGACGTTGATTAATACCATGACCAATACCGCAATGGACAGGGAAGGGGTGGTCGAAAAATTTGGCATCCCACCCGAGCGTATCGTCGATTATCTCGCGTTGATGGGGGATAAAGTCGACAACATACCTGGGGTGGAAAAATGTGGCCCTAAAACCGCTGTGAAATGGCTGTTGGAATACGACTCCCTTCAAGGAGTCATGGAAAACGCCGACAAGGTCGGTGGCAAAATCGGTGAAAACCTGCGCTCGGCGCTGGAAAAACTACCGCTTTCCTATGAGTTGGCCACTATCAAAACGGATGTTGATCTGCCCTGTGATTTGAGCAGTATCCAGGTCGAAGAGCCCGAGGCGGATAAATTGGCAACGCTGTTTGCCGAGATGGAATTTAAGTCTTGGGTAGCTGAACTCAATGCTTCTGGGGCAAGTCGATCAGCACCGGCAGCTGGCCAGGGCGATATGTTTGGTGGTAGCGAAGACGAGGTCGTTGCGCCACCCGCGGCCCCCGAGACATTAATTTATCAATGCGTCACCGAGCAGGCCGAGTTTGATGCCTGGTTAGAAAAATTAAAGGACGCTGAATTGTTCGCCTTCGATACTGAAACCACCGGCTTAGACTACATGCAGGCGAGCATTGTAGGTGTCTCGTTTGCCGTGGAAGCGGGCACTGCAGCTTATGTCCCATTGGCCCACGATTATCTGGGCGCTCCCGCGCAACTGGATCGCGGCGCAGTGTTGCAAGCACTCAAGCCTCTGCTTGAAGACCCCGCGATGGCCAAGGTGGGGCAAAATCTTAAATACGACAAGCACATCCTAGCCAATCACGGTATCGAGCTGAACGGTATCGCCCATGACACCATGTTGGCGTCCTACGTGTTGGATTCCACCGCGGGGCGCCACGACATGGATAGCCTTGCCATGCGCGAGCTCGGCGTGCAGACCGTTCACTACGAAGACATCGCCGGCAAAGGCGCCAAGCAATTGACCTTCAATCAAATTGAAATCGACCAAGCGTCGCAATACGCAGCGGAAGATGCCGACATTACCCTGCGCCTGCACCAAGCCATGGCCCCGCGCTTGGCTCGTGCCGAAGGATTACAACGCATCTACCACGAGATAGAGGTACCCTTGGTACCCGTTCTACAGCGCATCGAGCGCAACGGCACCCGTATCGACCGACAAATGTTAGCTGATCATAGCCATCGCTTAGGTGAGCGCATGGCCGAACTGACCGAACAGGCCTACCAGATCGGTGGTCGAGAGTTCAATCTGGGCTCCACTAAACAGCTGGGCGAAATTCTATTCGAAGAGTTAAAACTCCCGATTATTAAAAAAACGCCCAAAGGCGCGCCATCGACAGCAGAAGAAGTATTGGTGGAGTTGGCTGAAGACTACCAACTGCCGCGAGTATTGATGGAGTACCGTGGCCTCAGTAAGTTGAAGTCGACCTATACCGACAAACTAGGCGAGATGATCGACCCCAACACTGGCCGGGTGCACACCTCCTACCACCAGGCGGTGGCCGCCACTGGTCGCTTGTCGAGTTCGGATCCCAACTTGCAAAACATCCCGATTCGCACCGAAGAGGGCCGCAAAGTTCGCCAGGCGTTTGTTGCCTCGCCTGGCTATAAAATTCTGGCAGCGGACTATTCCCAAATCGAACTGCGAATCATGGCCCACCTGTCTGAAGACGAGGGCTTGCTGCGTGCTTTCGCCAACGGCGAGGACATCCACAAAGCGGCAGCCGCTGAAGTTTACGGCGTGGCGCTAGATGAAGTGACCACGGATATGCGCCGCAGCGCGAAAGCCGTTAACTTTGGTTTGATCTACGGCATGTCAGCGTTTGGTCTAGCCAAGCAGTTGCACATCGGCCGCAATGAGGCGCAGGAATTCATCGATCGCTACTTTGCCACTTATCCCGGCGTGAAGCGTTACATGGATAACACCCGCAGCGAAGCGGCGGAAAAAGGTTACGTAGAAACCCTGCGCGGCAGACGACTCAACCTGCCGGAAATTAATTCCTCTAACGGCATGCGCCGCCAAGCGGCCGAGCGCACCGCGATTAACGCGCCTATGCAAGGCACAGCTGCAGATATCATCAAACTGGCCATGCTGATGGTCGACGCTTGGTTGCAGTCAGCTGATGTCGATGCGCGCATGATTATGCAGGTGCACGATGAATTGGTGTTTGAGGTGGCTGAGCATCAATTGGAAGATGTGCGCGAGAAAATCATCCAGCTTATGTCAGAGGCTGAAACGCTGCGCGTGCCATTGTTGGTCGAGGCGGGGGTGGGCATCAATTGGGATGAAGCGCACTAGCGGCTTGAAACACCCTGCCAATGTCTAGCAGGGTGGCAGGGTCATGACAGTGAGCAAAGGTATATTTCAACGAGGAAACTCGGCAGCAGGGATGCTGCCGTGTAGCCTATAGGGACATATTCACGGCGGTTCCGAGTGAAATATACCGATGCTCACTACTTAGAAGTTTGACCACTTCCCTCTCGACCATCCATAGCCTCCGGGACATAAGGTCATCCATGGACAAAAAAAGCCCAGATACTAGTCTGGGCGCGAATGGAGATTTATTAGGAGATTTACACAAGACAAAACACACTGCCTTTGTATATAGGACTCACCGTTTTGGGCATAGTTCCCGAGAAAATGAAAAAAAGTGAAAAAATTTAAACGTCCTGCAGCCAGCTCTGCATCAAGCTGCGCAATTGATCCAAGCCGCTCTGTTTGAGCGATGAAAATAACTGCACGCTAATCAGGCCGCTATCGTCGACCACTTCTTTTTTAACCTTTAACAAACTGGCACTAGCGGGGCCCTTTTTAAGCTTGTCGGACTTGGTCAGAAGAATGTGGACGCGCATCTCAGATTTTTTGCACCAGTCCAGCATCATGCGGTCGAATTCCTGCAGCGGGTGACGTGAGTCCATCAGCAACACTAAGCCACGCAATGATTGGCGTTTTTGCAGGTATTCCTCGAGGTGGCGCTGCCACTTCATTTTTACTTCCAACGGCACTTTAGCAAAGCCGTAGCCGGGCAGATCGACCAGTCGTTGCTGGTCGTTGCCGAGTGTGAAAAAGTTAATCAACTGAGTGCGGCCGGGGGTTTTACTGGTACGAGCCAACTTTGATTGCGTCAAGCAGTTAATCGCCGAAGATTTGCCGGCGTTAGAACGACCCGCGAAAGCGACTTCCACGCCGTGATCGGGCGGACACAGCGCCAGAGTTGGGGCGCTAATCATGAAGCTAGCCGCCTGAAAGGGGATTTTTTTAGGCTTTTCGGCGTCGGTAGTCGTATTCATATTGAGTTCGTCAATTAGTTTATTTTCGTATTCGCATAAATGGGTATATAATGCGCATCTTATTTATTGTGCATCTTACCACGAGATGTAATTAAACGACCGGAGGTTGTCATGATTAAGCAATTGGTTTTGGTAGCAGCGGCTGCCCTGATTAGCACTGGTGCTGTTGCTAACGACGCAGCAATGGCTAAGTATAACAAGTCATGCATCGCATGCCACGCCTCTGGTGCAGCGGGTGCCCCTAAAGTTGGAGCACCTGAGTGGGCCGACCGTAAAGCGGCGGCTGGCGGTATCGACGGTTTGGTTGCTAGCGTAGTGAACGGCAAAGGCGCGATGCCTCCTAAAGGATTGTGCTACGACTGCAGCGCAGATGACTACAAAGCCATGATCGAACACATGATCTCTGGCAAGTAAGCGATACTTGGAACAACGATGAAAATACTGGTTAAAACTCTGTTCGTGCTGCTGGCAACTGTGTCAGTAGCTCACGCAACTGGTGATGCGGCTGCAGGAAAAGATAAAGTCATGGTATGTGGCGCATGTCACGGTGCAGACGGCAATAGCATGGTCGGCACGTTTCCAAAGTTGGCAGGTCAAGGTGAGAAGTACTTGATTAAGCAAATGAAGGACGTGCAAAGCGGTGCTCGCCAAATCGTCACTATGACGGGTTTGCTGGATAACATGAGCGATAAAGATCTGGCGGATATTGCGGCATACTACGCGTCACAAACCCAATCACCTGGTGTTGCGCAAGACGAGTTGCTCGATATTGGTGAGCGTATCTTCCGCGCAGGTAACAGTGAAACAGGTGTGGCGGCATGTTCTGGCTGTCACTCGCCCCGTGGTCTGGGCAATGCCCCGGGCGGTTTCCCCCGTTTGGCAGGTCAGCACGCTGACTACTTGGCGTCTACGCTGAAAGCCTACCAAACTGAGACCCGTATGAACGACGGTGACTCAAAAATCATGCGTGGCGTTGCCGCCCGTTTGAGCGACAAAGAGATCAAAGCGGTCGCTAACTACATCGCAGGTCTACGTTAATCTCTAAGGCCACAGCCTTTCTGGCTGTGGCCGACCTCTCATTTTCTCGAATTGCCTGTGTCATAGGCGCATTAATCTGCTAAATTAGCCCTTGTTATGTTGACCACGACAAGGAGTCGCTGATGTTATCTCGTTTGAGCCATTTACTGTTTGGCCTACTATTTATGCCTTTGATCGCCTGTGCTGCGGGCAACGAAGAATACCAAGACGGCGTGCACTACGTGACGCTGCCTCAAGCTGTCCCCACCCAAACGGGGGATAAGGTCGAAGTCGCCGAAGTGTTTTGGTACGGCTGTGGCCACTGCTATACCTTCGAGCCGCTGATTAACCAATGGAAAAAATCCTTGCCTGAGGGCGCAGAATTGGTGAAATCACCCGCCATGTGGAACGCGCCAATGAAGACCCACGCACAGATGTTCTACGCCGCCGAGACGTTGGGTGTGTTAGATAAGATCCACCAAAATCTGTTTAACGCCATGCACGTTGAGCGCAAACGCATGCTGGAAGACGATGAAATCTTCTCTTACTTTGCCGATGCTGGTGTCAGCCGCGAAGACTTCGACAAGACCTTCAAGTCCTTTAAAGTCACCAGCGATGTACGTCGCGCAGATGCACGCGCTCGCAGCTACAAAATCACCGGCACGCCCGAGATTGTGGTGAATGGTAAATACCGCATCAGTGCACGCATGACCGGCTCACAAGCCAACATGTTGAAAGTGGCGCGTTACTTAGTAGATAAGGAATTGGCCGCTAAATAGCTAAGGCTATAAACAAAAAACCACCGAAGGTTGCCCTGCGGTGGTTTTTTTATGCCGGCAATTTAGAACTGCATACGCAGGCCCAGTGTGGCGTTAGCGCCGGGTGTATTGAAGCCGTAGATCTCTTGATAGTCGCTGTTCAAACCGTTTTCAACGCGGCCATACACGCTCAATTGCTCGGTCAGTTGTTGAGACGCTTGAACCGACAGCAGGGTGTAGGAGCCCAGGGTAGCCGTCTCACTCATCACGCCGTAAAAGGTATCGGTCATATCGCCGTTGTAGTCCAAGTTAACCGCGACAGACTGGCTGGCGTCCGTACTGGTCCACTGCAGGTAGGCGCTACCGGTGAATTCGGGGCGGCGTATCTCCGCTACGCGATCGCCTGTCCAAGCGTCAGCTTGGTAGGCTACCAGTTTAGTGGCGGCCCCGCCGGCGCGAATATTGTCACTCACTTGAACATCAACGCTCACTTCAACGCCGTGACGTTGGCTTTCGCTGCTTTCGTTAACCGTAGTGGAGCTCCAAGTCACGTAGTCGTAGACGTTAGCAATCTCGTTTTCGAGCGTTTCGTCGAAGTAGGTCAACGATACATTGCCCAGGCCGTCAGCAATATTAAAGTCTACGCCCAACTCCCAGCTTGAAGAAGACTCGGGCTGCAAATCTGGGTTGCCGATAAACGAGTCTGAGTAACCGTATAGCTCGGTGAAGGTGGGGTTCTTGCTACCAGTACCCATGGCAGCGCGCAGGCGAATGCCGTCGTTCAGCTGATACGCGGTAGATAATCGATAGGTATTGGCATCGTCAAAATCGCTATTGCGATCACTGCGACAACTTAATAGATAGTGCCAGTTATCTGCCAAGTTACCCTTAAGTTGCACAGCGAAACCGGTGCTATCCATGCTCTCGTTACCGTTCAGATAAGCGCTAGTGAGCTCAAAGTCTTGCTCTTCACGTTCAGCAGCAACGGTCAATGCGTGGTAATCACTAAACGCGAAGCTACTCTGCAGTGTCAATTGGCGGCGTTCAGCCGTCGAATGTGTCTCGTCAAAACCGGTCATTGACCATTCAGACTCTTCACGGTTGTCGTTATTGCCACGACTATAGGCATATTGCAACGAGTGGTGCCAAGTATTATCAGCCGATTGATAGTTCAGGCCAAGGGTACTGTAAAGCTGGCTGGAATTGGATTGGTTGTCGGCATCGATGGGCAGGCCGTAGGTTTCAGGGTTTACTGGCGCCCAGGTCTCCCAGTCACTGCGGTAGTCGAGCATGTCAAAATCGGTACTGCTATCGACGTAAACCACGCTAGCATTGACTGACAATTGCTCACTAAATGAATAGAAGCCCTTCAATTTGGCGGTATCGTTACTGTAGCCATCTTTTTCGTTACCAAACAGCGAAACGTTGGTACCGTCAGTCTCTGTTTTGGCGAAGCTAAAGCGAATGTTGGCGTCTTTATCGCCGGTGCTGGCGCTGATACCGCCGCGGCGCCAATCGTTGCTGCCACCTTCGGCGAATGCTGAAACCTGGCTGCCTTGCGAACCGTCAACGGTGCGGATGTAGATCATACCCGATAGAGCGTCGCTTCCCCACAGCGCTGATTGAGCACCTCGAACCACTTCGATCGAGGCGATGTCTTGGTTCAACAGGTGGGCAAAGTTGAAATCGTCGCCCTGAGCGGGGTCGTTGACTTGTACACCGTCGATGAAGACCAATACGTGGTTGGCTTCGCCACCGCGCATGCGCAATTGGATCTGCGAGCCAACGCCGCTGGTGCGGTTAACCGCGATACCGGGGACGCTGCGTAAAATATCGGCTACGTTGATATTAGGGCGCAGTGCGAGTGTTTCAGCGTCGATCAGGGTAACGCTGCTGCCACTACTGGCCTCTAAAATGCCATCGCGCGCGGCGCTGACCAGGACGGTTTCCATCTCGTTAGCCAAGACAGGGGTAGTGATTGCTGCACTGACAGCGAGGGCGAGCAAGTGTTTTTTCATGGTGTTCCCCATTGTTATGGGGAGGGATGTCAGCAGTGGTAATAACCACCGATGGAGCCCTCCGCTTCATCGTTTTTACACTACAAGGCTGGTATCGGGCTTAACACGAGGTATACCGTTGCGGGGGCAGCACAGGGCTCTCACCTGTTTCCCATTTAACTAGCATGGGCTAGACCGTTGTAGCGAATCGTACTTTAGGTAGCAAGGCTCGGCAAGTCAATGAAATCCTTGTAAAGATTGTGAACTATGTCGCGGCGATGGCAGCAAATGTCGCTCGGGTAATAGTGGCGAGGTCGCCGGCATTGAGTTCGACTTCCAAACCGCGTTTACCGGCGCTCACAAAGATACTGTCGAAGTTATTGGCACTGCTGTCTATTACCGTCGCTAACGTCTTGCGTTGGCCGATGGGGCTTACCCCACCTAACACGTAACCGGTGACGCGCTGCACTTTTTGTTTGTCGGCCATGTCTGCTCGTTTACCACCGCAGGCAGCGGCGAGGCATTTGAGATCTAGGGAACGAGATACGGGCACGATGCCGACCACCATGGTGTTGTTGTCCACCATGGCGACCAAGGTCTTGAATACACGCTGCGGATCCAAACGCATTTTTTCTGCCGCTTCCAAGCCATAAGAGGTGGCGCTACTATCGTGTTTATAGGTGTGTACAGTGTGCGCGATCTTGGCTTTTTTTAAGGCGTTGATGGCTGGTGTCATGGGTATTCCTTATTTTGCATCACAGCATACCTCGAATACGTGGATTGTGGCATAGGGTTTTTACACGAGCGTGCTAGAATAGCGCCTATAAAAATAGGAACGACATATGACACTAAATGTGGCACTTCTTGGCGGCGGATCATGGGGCACAACCGTGGCGTCGCTAGTGGCGAGAAACAATCCAACCACTCTGTGGGCGCGCAGTCCAGTGACCGTAGACGAAATTAACAACGAGCACAGCAATAGCAAATATCTTCCCGATGCTAAGCTATCGCCAAAATTGGTTGCTAATAGCGATTTAAAAGCGACGGTCTCTTCGGCAGATGTATTGATCGTGGCGGTGCCCTCGCACGGTTTTCGCGATATTCTACAACAAGTTGCTCCTTATCTGCGCACTTGGGTGCCAGTCATTAGCCTCACCAAAGGCCTGGAAAAGTATACCAATAAGCGCATGACAGAAATCATTGCTGACGAACTTCCCGGCCACCCCTTCGGTGTGTTGTCGGGTCCTAATTTGGCTGCTGAAATTATGGCGGGACAAGCCGCGGCGACAGTATTGGCGATGGACGACGAGACCATCGTTCGCGAATTACAGTCGTTGTTCAGCAACGGCGTGTTCCGTGTTTACAGTAACAACGACGTGGCGGGCTGCGAATTGGGCGGTGTGCTGAAAAATGTTATCGCCATTGCGGTAGGTATTGGCGACGGCCTCGGTGCTGGCGACAACACTCGGGCGGCGCTGATTACCCGCGGCTTGTCAGAGGTCACCCGCCTTGGCGTTGCACTCGGTGGCCGTCCAGAAACCTTTGCGGGCTTGGCGGGGATGGGCGATATGATCGCTACGTGTACCAGTAACAAGAGTCGCAATCGTAGCGTAGGCTTTGCGCTAGGCCAGGGTAAAGATATCCAGACCATTATTGATGAAATGGTGATGGTAGCCGAGGGCGTCAAGAGTGTGGGCGCGGTGCTAGAGTTAGCGCGGGCAGTTGATGTTGCTATGCCTATCACCCAGTTTGTGTACAATGTGGTGGTCGATGGCGGTTCGGCGAAAGAGGCCTTCCGTAATATCATTCGTACCGAAGCGGGCGCCGAGTGGGAGCCAGGTTGATTTCATACCATGACTAAAGACCTTAGCCTACAAGAGTTTTTACCCTACCGACTGAATAACGCCGCCGAGCGAATCAGCGTCGCGTTGTCGCGTATATACCAATCAGAATTTGGCATTAACATCGCTGAATGGCGGGTATTAGCGGCACTCCATGAACGACGCGCCGTACTGGCTAAGGACATTGTCAACTATACCCACATGGATAAGGTAAGGGTGTCGCGTGCGATAAAAAGCCTAGAAGAAAAGGGGTATTTGCAGCGTCAGACCTCTCTGAGTGATAGTCGCGCGGCAGAACTTTCCCTCACCAAGAAAGGGCGCGAACTGTATCGGGTGGTAGTGCCCCGAGCACTTGAATGGCAAAAGGAGCTGCTCGAGCCCTTGTCCGAGATAGATCGCCAAGAACTTCACCGTATCCTAAACCGCCTCGATAGTCGTGTAGAGGAAATGGCGCGCCGTAAGACCTCACCCAAAAAAACATCTCCTATAGAATAACGAGACGTTCTTCTCCCCGGGAGTGACCAGTGTCCGATAGTATTCTCATACGCCAATACCCTTGTCTTGATGGCTCATTTTTAGGCCGTATCAGTCTTAACAACGTGCGTGCCATCAATGCCTTAAACCAAGACATGGTTGACGCAATGCACTTAGCCTTAGATGATTTTGCCACGCGCGACGATGTACTCGCGGTACTCATTGATGGCGAGGGAGATAAGGGTTTTTGCGCCGGTGGAGATATACGTGCCATGTACCAATCGGCGCAACAAAATCCTTCCTGGCCGGCGGTAGAGGCGGAATACTTCTTTGAACGCGAGTACCGCCTTAACTATTGTCTGCATAAATATCCTAAGCCCTTGATCTGTCTGGGCCACGGGGTGTTGATGGGGGGCGGCATGGGGTTGTACGAACCCTGTGATTATCGTCTTGTAACGCCATCAACCCGCATTGCTATGCCGGAAATTGCCATTGCTCTCTACCCCGATGTAGCGGCTAGCTATTTCTTGCCCCAGTGGCCACAGCGCGCTGGCTATTTCCTTGCTCTGACGGGGGCATCGATTAATGCACGCGATGCTTTGGATCTCGGATTGGTGAATTGCGCCATCGCCGACGGCATGCAACAACGCTTAATAGATGCACTTTGCGATAGGCTGGTGAAGGGTGAGGTCGAGGCCAGTATTGCCGAGGTGCTAAACGGCTTGGCACTGGCTGACAGCGCGTTACCTGAGGCTCAGATAGGACCTCATCTCGACACCATCGAAGAGATCATCGATCGACCCTCGTTGCATGACGTGGTGGAAGGCCTCGCCTCGCTGAGTGATGCCGATGATCCGTGGTTACAGCGAGCCGCCGCATTGATGCAGGCGGGGTCGCCCTTGTCGATCGTTTGGACATATTTGCAACTGATCCGTTGCGAAGGCTTGAGTATCGAAGACTGTTTGCGCGCAGAAATGGTGCTGTCGACCAATACGGTGCGCCACCCTGAGTTTAGCGAGGGGGTTCGCGCGTTGATCATCGACAAAGACAAACAACCAAAATGGCAGTTTGCCCGTGTCGAAGATGTCAGCGAGGCTTACGTGGATGCGTTCTTTGAACCACCGTGGCCCGATAACCCGCTACGCGACCTATAGTTACTTAGCGAAAATGGTTTCAACCCCGTTTTCGGTGCCAAGCAGCAATACATCAGCCGGGCGCGCCGCAAACAGACCGTTGGTGACAACGCCCACGATGCTATTGAGCGCATGCTCGGTGGCTACTGGATCGGGGATGTCGAAGTTGTAAACATCGAGAATAATATTGCCATTGTCGGTCACTACCCCTTCGCGGTACACCGGATCACCGCCTAGCTTAACGATTTGTCTGGCGACGTAACTGCGCGCCATAGGAATCACTTCCACTGGCAGAGGGAAGGCGCCCAAGGTCTCTACCCATTTGCTTTGATCGGCGATGCAAATGAATTCACGCGACGCGGCAGTGACGATTTTTTCGCGAGTCAGAGCGGCGCCACCGCCTTTGATTAAGTGCAGGTGGGCATTGCTTTCATCCGCCCCATCAACATAGACCTCGCATTCGCCAGCCTCATTCAGGTCGATCACCTCAATCCCGTGGCTTTTCAAGCGCGCGGCGGTGGCTTCGGAACTCGCGACTGCGGCTTTGAAGTCGTCGCGCAGTGCTGCCAGCGCGTCGATAAAAAAGTTAGCGGTGGAACCCGTGCCAACACCAACGATGCTATCACTACTCAGTTTGGGTTTTATATAGGCGAGAGCGGCTTCCGCGACCGCTTTTTTTAAGGCATTTTGATCCATAATGGCTGCTCTATTGTTTTATCGTGACGACAATTATATAGACTCGAGTGAGTTTGTCGAAAGCCTCTGTTAATATGGCGTTTTTAAATGCTCTGGCCCGTTTTCCCTATGCCTGAAACTTACATCAAAAAGATCCTCGGTGCGCGCGTCTACGACGTGGCGATTGAAAGTCCTGTCGACCATGCGCGTCTGTTATCTAAGCGCTTGAACAATAATATTTTGTTAAAGCGTGAAGATCTGCAAGAGGTGTTTTCCTTCAAACTGCGTGGCGCATACAACAAGATGGCTTCGCTCAGCCAAGAGGAACGTGATCGCGGTGTCGTGGCGGCCTCGGCGGGCAACCATGCGCAGGGTTTGGCGCTTGCCGCGCAGCGAATGAAGGTGAAGGCCACCATCGTTATGCCGCGTACCACCCCGGCTATTAAGGTCGACGCGGTGCGTTCGCGCGGTGCCAAGGTGGTGTTGCACGGCGATACATTTGATGAGGCTTCGAAGCTTGCCAAAGAACTGGTCGTCGAAAAAGGCATGGTGTATGTCCACCCCTTTGATGACCCAGAAGTTATTGCTGGGCAAGGTACTATCGGGGTGGAGATTTTGCGTCAGGTGAGCGGACCACTAGACGCTATTTTTCTGCCCGTGGGGGGCGGTGGCTTGGCGGCCGGTGTGGCCGCTTATGTTAAATATGTTCGGCCCGACGTCAAGGTTTTTGCGGTAGAGTCAGAAGATTCCGCCTGCTTGAAAGCGGCCATGGAGGCTGGTGAACGCGTGGTACTGGACCACGTGGGTATTTTTGCCGAGGGTGTGGCTGTGGCCCAGATCGGTGAAGAAACCTTCCGCGTCATCCGCGACACCATCGACGGTGTTATCACTTGCAATACTGACGAGATGTGTGCCGCCATTAAAGATATTTTTGACGATACGCGATCCATAGCCGAGCCCTCAGGTTCATTAGCCTTAGCGGGCTTGAAAAAATACATCGCAGAGCATGGCGTTAGCGGACAGACCCTAGTAGCCATTGCTAGTGGTGCCAATAGTAATTTCGATCGTCTGCGCTACATTTCCGAGCGCACCGAAATCGGCGAGCAACGTGAAGCCGTACTGAGTGTTTGTATCCCCGAAAAGCCCGGCAGCTTTAAAAAATTCTGCGCAGCGCTTGGCCGTCGCGCCATTACAGAATTTAACTATCGCATGGGTGACCCTAAGGACGCGCAGATTTTTGTCGGTGTGCAAGTGTCTCCCGGCGGTGATGATCGCCACCAAATGGTCGAAATGTTGCGTGAAAAAGGTTATTTAGTGACCGACCTCACAGACAACGAGATGGCAAAGTTGCATATTCGCCACATGGTTGGTGGCCCAGCCCCCGCAACGATCCACGACGAATGCGTGTATCGCTTTGAATTCCCCGAGCGCCCTGGCGCGCTGTTAAATTTTTTGAGCACACTGGGCAACCGATGGAACATTTCCATGTTCCACTATCGTAACCACGGTGCAGCGTTTGGCAGAGTATTAGTGGGCATGGAAGTCCCCGAGCAGGAACGAGTTGAGTTAGAAAATTATTTAACGGAATTGAACTATCCGTTCATTAATGAGACTAACAGTATTGCCTACCAACAATTTTTGGCGGCAAGGTCGATAACCTCGACTTAAAAATGGACTTTGTGAGTGAGCAATCACTCGTTAGCGAAAGGACGCATAACGTAGTACCAATAGAAATAATAGGCTACCCAATGCGTAAGAAGTTAGACCCAGTATTTGTTATCGTTATCGTGCTCGCCTTGGGTATATTTGTTACCGCGGCGACTCGGGCGATGAACGACAGCGACGAACAGAATATGAGTGTACCGGCTTTTCACCAAGGCGTTTACCTCAACAAATGATCTGTTCTTGTTCTGTCACCACAGCGTGTAGCGGCATATCCCAGTGCTCGCTGCGCAGCTGTTCCACTTCCTGCCACGAATAGGCAAATCCCACCCGAAACGTTTTTTCACTGCATTGCGCTAGTGCCCGGTCGTAGTAACCCGCGCCCATGCCCAATCGATCACCACGGCGGTTGAATCCTACTAGCGGGATGACAATAGCCTCTAGCTCGAATACAGCAATCGTTTGGTTGCCAGTGGGTTCTAAAATACCGTAGCGGTTTAGCGCCATGTCTTCGCTATCGTTGACGGCAATAAAACGCATTGCAAAGTTGTCTTCAACCACGGGCAGGTAGAACTGCTTGTCTTGTTGTAACAGTGCAAGGGGGTCAATTTCACCGGCAAAAGGGCTGTAAATAGCGACATGTTTGGCTTGTTGGAAGCGCTCAATGGATCGTAGGGATTGGCAGGCTTGGTCGGAAGCTAAGGCAATATCTTCGGCGTTAAGGGCGCGGCGACGTTGCTTGAGGGATTGCCGCAGTTGATGCTTATCGATCATAGTGAACTCATAAAGGGCCCGAGATACCGCTGCCAAGTTGGCCTTGAACCCACAGGTTCAAGATGGTGGACCCTAGTAAACTTTAGGCTTTCCGTCTTGCGGACATGCTCACCGTCTATCATAAGATCCCCCGGTACTACGCTTATCGGCTCAGGGACATTATCGGCTAGCGAATATCTCAGGTTGGTTTGGATTATACCAAAGCCAAGGGCATCGCGCAGTGTCTATTAGATTTCAATTTGACGAAGACGATACATCGCTTCGTCCAGTTTTTTGTTAAGGCTATCGATGTCGCGTTGGGTGACGGTATGACTAGCCGCCACGGGGGTGTTGCCATGTAGCAACTCGTAGGTGGTGTTGAGTGCCGACATCACTGCAATACGCTCAAGGCCAATGATCTTGCCGCCTTGCTTGATCTTGCGCATCTGCTGGTCTAGTTGCCAGGCTGATTCGCGCAGCGCTTCTTTTTGCTCAGCAGGGCAGGCAACTTGGTATTCCTTGTCGAGGATATGGACAATAACGGTTTCCATTAGCTCTCTTGCTCCAGTGCTTTAAGGCGACCGATCATATGCGCCACACGCTGCTTGGCTAATTCGGTTTTATCGATCAATTCTTTGCGTTCGCGCGCCCACGCGTGTTCTTTTGCCTTGAGTTCACGGTTTTCGCGTTGCAGCTCTTCGCAAAGGGCGATTAAGTCGTCGACCTTTTGTTCGATAATTTTGAACTGTGTCTTATCCATAAAAAACGCGGGGCTGTGTTTGCATTGAGGGTTACTATAGTGGTGCACCCCTATGGTGGTCAATCGGCGCGCGCTATTTGCTCTTATAAAGCGCTCTGCAGAGTGGTAGCATGGGGTTTTTCTTCAGGAATTCCCTATGTCTGACCAGCCACTTACCTTTGACGACGTCGCCGATCTTACGGTAGAACTCGGCGCCAGTGTTTCACCCTCAGAATTGCACGGTTTGTTGGTCGGTCAACTCGCCACCGGTAAGCGCTTTAGTGAAAGCCAATGGGTCAATGAAGCGGCACGTCTGTTAGATGTTGAACGACCAGATGATAAAGTACAACAGCGTGAAATTTACCAGTTATACCAGCAAACATTGGCGCAACTAGAACACGAGGCGATGAACTTTGCCTTGTTGCTCCCTGAGGAAGATGTTGATTTTAATGAGACTCTAGGCAGCTTGAGCGTGTGGTGTGCGGGTTTCCTTGCGGGCTACGCTATTGCCGGAGGAAGCACTAGCGATGAAGATACCCAAGATGTTTTAGAGGATTTTGCGGCCATTTCTCAAGTGGGTGATGAAGAGGACATTGACGAAGATACGCAGCAAGCACTGTTTGAAGTCGCCGAGTTTGTCCGCGTCGCCGCGTTGTCAGTATTTTTGGGGGCGGGAAGTGACGGCGGCTCCGCAGCCGCACCGTCCTCGCAATCTATTCACTAGCTCGAGGATGTCGAGGCAGACGTGAGTTTAATGATATCTCAAACGGAATATTCCCGTCGGCGACGTGAGTTAATGCGCCAGCTCGCGCCCAACAGCATTGCTATTGTCGCGGCTGCGCACGAGACCATTCGCAATCGCGATACTCATTACCTGTTTCGACAAGATAGCGACTTTTTTTACCTAAGCGGTTTTGCTGAACCTGATGCGGTGTTGCTCATGCTGCCGGGTCGAGAGCAAGGCGAAGTGATCTTTTTTTGTCGTGATCGCGACCCCAGTAAAGAAATGTGGGATGGTCGGCGCGTTGGCCCGGAAGGGTTAACCCGCCATTACGGCGCCGAAGATGCCTTCCCCATCGATGACATCGACGACATCCTACCCGGCTTAATGGAGGGGCGTGACCGCGTGTATTACTCGCTTGGTCGAAATCCAAGTTTTGACAATCGGCTGATGAGTTGGTTAAACAGTATTCGTGGTAAAGCGAACGCCGGTGCTGAACCTCCCGAAGAGTTCGTCGACCTCGACCACCTGTTACACGATATGCGCTTGTATAAGAGCGATGCTGAGCTTGCCATAATGCAACGCGCGGCAGATATTTCAACCGCGGCCCATTGTCGCGCCATGCAGGTCTGTCGCCCAGGGATGATGGAATACCAACTCGATGCAGAAATTCAGCACACTTTCGCTATGGCAGGCGCGCGCCACCCGGCCTACCCAAGTATTGTTGGAGGTGGCGCCAATGGCTGTATCTTGCATTACATCGAAAATAGCGAACCACTGCTCGAGGGTGATTTGGTATTGATCGACGCGGGCTGTGAATTGGGAAATTACGCCTCGGATATTACCCGCACCTTTCCGGTCAATGGCCGCTTTAGTAAAGAACAGGCCGCCCTCTACCAAGTGGTGCTGGATGCTCAGCAGGCGGCCTTCAACGAGATTGCCCCCGGTAAAGATTGGAATGCTTCCCACCTAGCCGCGGTGCGCGTACTGTGTCAGGGATTGTTAGACCACGGTCTATTGCGAGGTGATCTTGAGGCGCTACTTGAGCAAGGTGCTTACAGTGAGTTTTATATGCACCGCACCGGGCATTGGTTGGGCCTAGACGTGCACGATGTGGGCGATTATCGCGTCGGTGGCGAATGGCGTGAGCTTGAGCCAGGCATGGTGATGACCGTCGAACCGGGCCTTTATGTGGCCCCCGATAATCTCAACGTCGAGGCAAAGTGGCGTGGTATTGGCATCCGTATCGAAGACGACGTCGTAGTCACTGAGAGTGGCTGCCGCGTATTGACGAGCGGGGTGCCAAAAACTATCGGGGAGATTGAGGCGTTGATGGCAGAGGCTCGCGAGTAATGGCAAAAGCGGAAGTAGTGATTGTTGGCGCGGGCATTGTCGGCATGGCAGCGGCGCTTGGCTTAGCCAACGCCGGTCGTTCGGTGGTGTTGATTGATCGCCTGCCACTTGCCCTAATGGAGCCCACCGGAACGAGCGTGGATGACTACGATCTGAGAGTGAGTGCGCTGACGCGTCGCAGCCAACACATATTGCAAAGCCTCGGTGTATGGGAGGCGATTTCTCAGCAGCGTTGCTGCGCCTACCAACATATGGAGGTGTGGGACGACGAAGGTACCGGGCGCGTTCGCTTTAACGCCGCCGACATCGACCAACAAAACATTGGCCATATCGTTGAAAACTGCGTGGTGGCCGCGGTGCTTGCCGATGCCGTGCGCGCTAGCCAGGTGCAGGTATTCGCCCCTCATGACATTCAATCAATTGAACAGCGCGACGACGCTGTGACGGTGATACTAAGCGGCGAAAACATTGAGGCTGAGTTGTTGTTGGGTGCCGATGGTGCCCTTTCTAAGGTACGCGAAAGCCAAGGATATTTTACCCGCGAGTGGGATTACGGCCACACGGGCATTGTCGCTACGCTGCGTATGCAGCAACCCCACCGTGAGACCGCGTGGCAGAATTTCTTGACCAGTGGTCCGCTAGCGCTACTGCCGTTGGACGACCCCCTCATGGTGTCGATTGTTTGGTCGTGCGAAGACGCTTTAGCTGAACGACTGCTCGCCATGGATGATCAAGCCTTTGCCGAGCAATTGTACCGTGCTAGCCAGGGCATCTTGGGACAGGTCGAAGCGTGTAGTCAGCGCTGTGGCTTCTCCTTACGGCAGCGCCACGCTGTCGACTATGTCAAAGGCCGAGTGGTATTGATAGGCGATGCGGCCCATACCATTCACCCCTTGGCGGGGCAGGGCATGAACTTGGGGTTGGCCGACGTCGATGTGTTGCTACAAGAGCTTCAGCGCAGCGTGACACGGCAGCTAGGTATAGCCCATCCGCAAGGCCTGCGCCGTTTCCAGCGCCGCCGCAAAGCGGATAATTTGGCAATGATGTGGACCATGGAAGGCTTCAAGCAGTTATTTGCGAGGCGTGAATTGGCGCTGCGCTGTTTGCGCAACGAGGGTATGAGCCAGTTAGACCGACTGGGCAGCCTAAAGGATAAGATCGTCCATCACGCGTTGGGCGCGTAATCTAAAAATTCTTCCAGCACATCGTTCAGAAACAGTGCGCCGCGATTGCTAGTGGAGAGTATCGCATCGCTATTCACCATGAGCCCGCGTTGCTGCAAATCTTCCCACAAGGGTGCAATAGTCTGTAGCGATAACCCTGTACGCTGGGTAAAAAGCGACGATGGGACACCTTCTTTTAAACGCAGCGCATTAAGCATGAACTCAAACGCCATATCTTTGCGTTCGATCGAAGCATATTTACGGATGTTGAGCGTATCTCGAGACAAATAATGCTCAGGTGCGCGGGTCTTCTGGCTGCGGATAACACGTTTTTCATACGGCAGCGTAATTTTGCCGTGGGCGCCAGCGCCGATGCCTAGGTAGTCGCCAAACTGCCAGTAGTTGATGTTATGGCGGCTACGGTGTTGTGGGCGGCAATAAGCCGAGACTTCATATTGTTCTAATTCGTTGGCCTGAATAAGCGCCAAGCCCTCATCCCCGATGTCACACAGGGTGTCCTCGTCTGGCAGAGGCGGTGGTGAGGAGAAAAAGGCGGTATTTTTTTCGATGGTGAGCTGATACCACGACAAGTGTGGGGCACCAAGTTGCAGCGCAGTGGATATGTCGTGAAGTGCGTCCGCTACGGTTTGCTGCGGTAGCCCGTGCATGAGGTCGACATTGAAATTGTCGAAACCTGCTTGTCGCGCGATACCAATGGCACGCTCGGCTTCGCCGGCATTGTGGATGCGTCCAAGTGTTTGCAAATGTTGGTCGCGAAAGCTTTGTACCCCAATCGATAGGCGGTTGACCCCCGCGGCGCGAAAGCCACTGAATTTGTCTTGTTCAAAGGTACCAGGGTTCGCTTCCAGGGTAATTTCGCAGTCTGTGGCGAGTGGTATGGTATCGGCTACGCCGCGAAGAATGCGCCCAATGGCTTCGGCCGAGAACAAGCTTGGGGTGCCGCCACCAAAGAAAATACTTTGTATGTCTCGTCCCTGCGCCCAATCGGCATCGTTGCGCAGGTCTTGCAGCAGTCGGTCGACGTAATCCTCTTCAGGGAGGTCGCCGCGTTGGGCGTGCGAGTTAAAGTCACAGTAGGGGCATTTTCGCACGCACCAAGGGATGTGGATATAAAGCGCTAGCGGGGGTAGTTGCAGCATTAAGACAGGGCTTGTAGCAGTTGTTGCATGGCGCGGCCGCGGTGGCTGAGACTATTTTTTATCGCTGAGTCGAGTTCGGCCGCAGTACACTGTTGATCGTTCAACCAAAACAGCGGGTCATAGCCAAAGCCACCATCTCCGCGAGGAGCATCCAAAATAGTACCTTCCCAAGAGGCGTGGCAAATCAGCGGCACGGGATCTTCGGCGTGGCGCATCAATACCAAAACGCAGTGGTAGCGCGCACTGCGGAGATCGACACTGTCAAGGCGACGCAGTAACTCGGCGTTATTGATAGCATCGTTGGCGCCGGGCCCAGCAAATCGCGCCGAGTAGATGCCGGGCGCACCATTGAGGGCGTCTACTTCGATGCCCGAATCGTCGGCGAGTGAGGGCAGACCGGTGTGTTCACAGCAGTTGCGCGCCTTGAGAATGGCGTTTTCAACAAACGACAGCCCAGTTTCTTCAATGTCGGGTACGCCGTGGCTGCCTTGCGGCTCCACATCCCAGCCCAAGGGGGCGAGAATTTGCGCGAATTCACGCAGTTTTCCTTTGTTGCCAGAGGCGAGAACGAGTTTAGCCATAGGTTACTTCTTAATTTTGTATATCGCGGTGGTGCCGAGCAGGTTGGGTAGGCTCTCGGTTAACCAATTGCTGTCGCCTTCCTGATTAACCACCACGCGCTCGACGATAGTGATACCCAAATCGCGGCACAGTTGTTCGAAATCGAGCACCGTGCAGAAGTGGATGTTAGGGGTGTCGTACCATGAGTAGGGCATGAATTTAGACACGGGCATACGGCCGCGGAAACCTAAGTAATAGCGGCAGCGCCAGTTGGCAAAGTTGGGGAAGGCCACCACGCCTTCGCGCCCTACGCGAAGCAGTTCCAACAAAACTTTGTCGGGGTAGTGTACGGCCTGCAGCGTCTGGGTCATGACGACCATGTTCATGCTCTTGTCGGCAAAGTTGGCAAGGCCTAAGTCCAAGTCTTGCTCGATGACGCTGAGACCCTTTTCAACGCAGGCTTGGATATTGTCGGGGCTGATCTCAAGACCAACGCAGGTGTGGCCGTCGCCGCTGAGCAGCTGCATTAAGGAGCCGTCGCCGCAACCCAAGTCTAATACTCGGCTATTGGGCGCTACCCAGCCGCGGATAATTTCGTGATCGACGCGCATATCAGGCATTCCTTCCCAGTGATTTGGCTACATTGTCCATAAACCCCCTGAACAGGGCTTCGTAGCGTTGGTTGGGTAGCAAGAAGGCATCGTGGCCATAGCTAGATTCAATGTCGGCAAAGGTCACCGGGCGACCCGCCGCTAACAGAGCCTGCACGATTTCACGCGAGCGCTCCGGAGAGAAGCGCCAGTCGGTGGAGAACGAAATCACCAAAAAGGGGCATGTCGCGTGAGAGAAGGCCAAGGCCGGATCGTCACCGTACTCGCGCGCCAAATCGAAGTAGTCCAAGGCGCGGGTCATCAACATGTAAGTGTTGGCATCAAAGGTTTCGGCAAATGACTCGCCTTGGTGATTGAGGTAGCTCTCTACCTGAAATTCGTAGTCGTTATGCGTGCCAAGGGTGAAATTACCACGTTTTAATTCGCGGCCGAAGCGTTCGCCCATCACATCGTCTGACAAGTAGGTGACGTGGGCAATCTTACGTGCCAGCGATAAACCGGTGCGCGGCTTGCTGTCGACGTGGTAAAAGTGGCCATCGTGCCATTCTGGATCGCGGCTAATCGCGCTGCGGGCGATATTGTTAAAGGCGATGTTTTGCGAGCTAAGCTTCATGGCCGAGGCAACCAAGACACACGCGCCTACCCGCTCTGGGTATTCCAGCGTCCAGCGCATGGCCTGCATGCCGCCAAGGCTGCCACCCACCACGGCGGCGAGTTTATCGATGCCCAATTTATCGAGGAGTTTGGCCTGGCTGTTGACCCAGTCGCGCACTCGCAGCACGGGGAAGTCGGAACCCCACAATTTACCCGTTGCGGGGTTAATGGTGTTGGGGCCGGTACTGCCGTGGCAGCCGCCGAGATTGTTCAGCGCGATGACGTGAAATTTGTTGGTGTCGATGGGTTTTTTGGGGCCGATATAGTGATCCCACCAACCTGGGCGCTTGTCATCTGCGCTATGGAAACCGGCGGCGTGGTGATGGCCGCTGAGGGCATGGCAGATCAGCACCGTATTGCTCTTGTCGGCGTTCAGTTGACCGTATGTTTCGTACACCAGTTGGTATTGGTCGAGTTGCCCTCCATTGGACAACGGCAGCGGTTCATCGAAATGCGCGACCTGAGGGGTAACAATGCCGACCGACGTCGGCGAATTGTGATCAGTCATGGTGTTCCTTAGATGCCGAGTACCAACCCCGCGGGCAGGTTAACGCTGGCGGCGGCGTGGGAAAGCAAAATTTTGGCGATATTGATACCAATAAACGCAAAAATAGGAGAAATATCCAAACCGCCCATCGAGGGAATAATGGCCTGAATCGGACGCATGATGGGGGCGACAAGTTGCGAAATCAATAACACCGCGGGGTTGTAGCTACCGGGTGCAATCCAGCTCAATATGATAGATGCCAACAACGCCACAAAGTAAAGATTGATCACCATCGATACCAGGCCAATCAGACCCCAAAGCGCAAGCATGGCGGGGTTGTAAAAGCCGTAGCCTTGCATTAACAGCAGGATGGTCATCGCCACCACTTGCAAAAGGACACCTAAGACTAACGAGGCGAGATCGAACCCTCCCAAACCGGGAACGACTTTTCGCACTGGCTTGAGCAACGGATTGGTTGCCTTGACGATAAATTGCGAGATCGGATTGTAGAAATCCGCGCGGGCCACTTGTAGTAGGAAGCGGGCCACCACCACAAACAGGTAGAGCTCAAACAGCGTTTGAACTAAGTACGTGCCTATGTCGGTTAATGCACCCATGAATCCTCTCCTTGATTAGCTGAACAGTGTACTCATTTCTTGTGAACGCGCCATGGCGGTGCGCATCGCTTTGGTAACTATAGCGGCTAATTCATCTGCCTCAAAGGATTGAATCGCTCTTTCGGTCACGCCATTGGGGGAAGTGACTCGGCGGCGAAGCTCAACCACATCGACACCAGTCTCACTCGCCATGCGCGCGGCACCCAGTACCGTTTGCAGTGCTAACTGTTCGGCGGTGTCGCGGCTCAGGCCACAGGCCTCGCCCGCGTCGATCATGCACTGGGTAAACAAAAACACATAGGCGGGGCCACTGCCAGATACCGCGGTCACCGCGTGCAGCTCGTCTTCCTGTTGGCACCACACCACAATACCGACCGCTGCCATGATGCGATCAGCGATGGCACGATGTTGTTCATCGCAGTGGGCATTGGCGAACAGCCCAGAGGCACCGGCGCGCAACTGACTAGGCGTGTTGGGCATGCAGCGCACAATGGCGCAATCATGCCCCACCCAATTTTCGATACTGCCCGCTGTGACACCGGCGGCCACCGAGATGATTAGTTTGTTGGCAAGTGCATCGGCGTGCTCGAGTACCAGGTCTTTCAGCATTTGTGGCTTGACCGCCAGCACGACCACATCTGCCGCGGCGATGGCTTCTCCGTTATTATCGCTGACTTGAATATCACCCAAGGCACGCGCGCGCGCTTGGTTGCCTTCACTGCGTGCAGTGGCGGTGATCTTGTTGGCAGGATAGCCTTCAGCCAGCAGGCCGCCGATGATACTGCCGGCCATGTTACCGGTGCCAATAAAGGCGATGCTTGGGGTGTGGCTCATTGTCTTGCTCCAAAGATATCGGTGCCAATGCGCACCATGGTGGCGCCTTCGTGAACGGCGGCTTCTAAATCACCGGACATGCCCATGGATAGGGTGTCACAGCTTGGAAATTGTTGTTTCACGGCGTCGAAAATAGTTTTGACGGCGGCAAAATTGCGGCGTTGGGTGGCGATGTCGTCGCTGCTTTCGGGAATCGCCATCACCCCGCGCAGGTTTAAATTGGGCTGTTCCGCCACCGCGGCGGCTAGTGCCAACACATCTGCAACGCTGTCGACGCCGCCCTTACTGGCTTCGTCGTTGACATTGATCTGAATACACACCTGCAACGGCGGTCTTTCGGCAGGGCGCTGTTCTGCTAAGCGGCGGGCGATTTTGGCGCGATCGACACTGTGTACCCAGTCAAAGTTTTCGGCGATGGGGCGGGTCTTATTGGATTGAATCTGGCCGATGAAGTGCCAGCGGACATCGGTGTTCTCGCAGGCGGAAATTTTCTCCATGGCATCCTGTAAGTAGTTTTCACCAAAGTCGCGTTGGCCCAGCTGGTATACTGCTTCCACCATGCATAAAGGCTTGGTTTTTGACACGGCGAGCAGGCTGACATCACCGGCCTGGCGACCGGCGTCAGCTTCTGCATCACGAATACGTGCCACGACGCTTTGATACTGTTGTTCGAGATTCGACATGGTGTTCCATTGGCGAGAGTCTGTAAGGCTGTCTATTATACTTGGGTGAGATTTTATTGCAGCGTTGAATGCTGCCTCGATACTGGGACGTACTTATGGATATCACGGAATTACTTGCGTTTAGTGCTAAACAAAACGCTTCCGACCTCCACCTTTCCGCTGGCCTACCACCGATGATCCGTGTTGACGGTGACGTGCGCCGCATTAATTTGCCACCGTTTGAGCACAAAGAAGTGCACGCCTTGATCTACGAGATCATGAACGATAAGCAACGCAAGGACTTCGAGGAATTTCTCGAGACCGATTTTTCGTTCGAGGTGCCTGGAGTGGCGCGCTTCCGTGTTAACGCTTTCAACCAGAACCGCGGCGCTGGCGCGGTATTCCGTACCATTCCCTCCAAGGTATTAACGATGGAAGAACTGGGTATGGGGCAGGTGTTTAAAGACATCTCTATGACGCCGCGCGGATTAGTGTTGGTGACAGGTCCAACCGGTTCCGGTAAGTCGACCACGTTGGCGGCGATGATAGATTTCATCAACGACAACAAATACGAACACATTCTGACCATCGAGGACCCTATCGAATTCGTCCACCAGTCGAAAAAGTGCTTGGTAAACCAACGTGAAGTGCACCGCGATACCCTCGGTTTTTCCGAGGCGTTGCGCTCAGCACTGCGTGAAGACCCCGATATCATCTTGGTGGGGGAAATGCGTGACTTGGAGACTATCCGATTGGCATTAACCGCGGCAGAAACCGGTCACCTGGTGTTTGGCACCTTGCACACCACCTCGGCGGCGAAAACCATTGACCGTGTGATCGACGTATTCCCCGCGGAAGAAAAATCTATGGTGCGTTCTATGCTGTCTGAATCGCTGCAAGCGGTGGTGTCCCAGACCTTGCTCAAGAAACAGGGTGGTGGACGTGTAGCAGCGCACGAGATTATGCGTGGAACGCCGGCGATTCGTAACTTGATCCGCGAGGATAAAATTGCGCAGATGTATTCGGCGATTCAAACCGGTGCGGCACAGGGCATGCAAACACTGGATCAGTGTCTTAGCACGCTGGTGGATAAGCGTATTGTCACCCGCGAGGTGGCGCGCGAAAAAGCCAAAGTTCCCACCAATTTCTAGTAAGGCTAAACGCGTATGGATATTCAAAAACTGTTGGCGATGATGGTCGAAAAAGAGGCCTCGGATTTATTTATTACCGCCGGCAAACCGCCCTGTGTGAAACTCGACGGCAAAATGACTCCTGTGACTAGCCAAGCGCTCAGTCCTGATCAGGCGATGGAAGTCGTGCTGAGCGTGATGAACGATAATCAGCGTGAAGAATTTAAGCGCACCCGCGAGTGTAACTTTGCGATTACCGCACGCGGCACGGGTCGTTTCCGCGTCAGTGCGTTTTATCAGCGCAACATGGTTGGCTTGGTGGCGCGTCGCATCGAAACCCGCATTCCAATATCCGAAGAATTGGGTCTGCCCCCTATTATTAATGACCTGGCGATGACCAAGCGCGGTCTCATTATCTTTGTCGGCGCGACCGGTACCGGTAAGTCGACCTCGTTGGCGTCGATGATTGGTTACCGCAACCGCCACTCCAAAGGACACATCATCACCGTTGAAGACCCCATCGAATTTGTCCACCAACACGAGGGTTGCTTGATCACCCAGCGCGAGGTTGGTATCGATACCGAGTCTTTCGAGGTGGCGCTGAAGAATATGCTGCGCCAAGCCCCCGATGTGATCTTGATTGGTGAGGTGCGAACCCGCGAGACCATGGAGCACGCCATTACCTTTGCCGAGACCGGCCACCTTTGTTTGTGTACTCTGCACGCGAACAACGCCAACCAAGCGCTCGATCGCATCATGCACTTCTTTCCCCATGAACGTCATTCGCAGCTGTGGATGGATTTGTCGCTCAACTTGCGCGGCATGGTCGCCCAGCAATTGGTGCCTCGCGCCGATGGCAATGGCCGTGTGGCGTCGGTAGAGGTATTGTTAAACTCCCCGCTGGCGTCGGATTTGATTCGCAAAGGTGAAGTACACTCACTGAAAGAGCTGATGTCGAAATCGACCGAAATGGGTATGCAAACCTTTGATCAATCGCTGTTTAATCTCTATAAAACAGGCGTGATTACTTACGAGGATGCGCTGTCACACGCTGACTCAGCGAACGATTTGCGCCTGAT
This sequence comes from Cellvibrionales bacterium, assembly GCA_024639455.1. Classification (GTDB taxonomy): domain Bacteria; phylum Pseudomonadota; class Gammaproteobacteria; order Pseudomonadales; family JAHEIH01; genus JAHEIH01. The sequence goes on along the minus strand of JAHEIH010000026.1, from coordinate 164,682 downwards.
GATTAAATTGCAGGACGCCGACGGCGACGAAATGAGCAGTGCGGCATCCAAACTGAGTTTAGATGACGGCTAATACTTGGACTCGAGCCAGGACTCGACGATGTACTTAGCGGCAATGCTGTCTATCGGATTATTGCGGTAGTCGCGACTGCCGCCCCGACTCATCACCTCACCCTTGGCTTCGTAGCTCGACAAACGCTCGTCCATCATCTCGGTGGCAAGATTGAAACGGCCATTTAGGCGACGGGCAAATTTTTTCGCGCGAGTACACATCTCGCTTTCACTGCCATCCATGTTCAACGGCAAGCCAACCACTGCAAGATCTGGCTGCCACTCCTGAATCAAGCGCCCGATTTCATCCCAATTAGGCACGCCGTCACGGGCTTTCAAAGCTTTTAACGGGCGTGCTTCACCCAGCGCAGTCTGGCAGACAGCCACGCCGATATTGGTCGTTCCATAGTCGAATCCCAGCACCAGTTTTGGTGTGCTCATCAGGCGTGCCCTGCTTGGTTGGAAATGAGGTGGTAGTCGATACCCAGTTGAGCGAGGGCTTTTTCGGCGCGCAGGCTAAAGGGAGTGTCGAAGATAATGACTTCATTGGCTGGGGCATTAAGCCATGCGTTATCGGCAATTTCTTCCTCTAACTGACCAGGCCCCCAACCGGCGTAGCCAAGGGTGATAATAAAGTTCTCTGGCCCCTCGCCCTTGGCGATGGCGTGAATAATGTCACGCGAGGTGGTCAATCGCAGTCCATTGGGCATCAGCATGCTGGACTCCCACTCGCGCTCGCCGTCGTGCAAAATAAAGCCACGGTTCATGTTTACAGGCCCGCCGGCAAGCACCGTGATGTTCTGGTACTCCGGAAGAATATCGACATCTTCATTGTCGAAGAGGTCGGCAAATTTGATATCGGTGGGGCGATTGATCACGATGCCGAGCGCGCCCTCGTTGTCGTGTTCGCACATATAGGTGACCGAACCGGTGAACAGGCCGTCCTCTAAGCCGGGCATGGCAACCAAAAGGTTGTCGCGCAGCGAGTCAAATTGTGCTGTGGTATTTTCCATACTCAGTTCCTCGCTTAGTTAACCCTTGATGACAAACGGTCGCGCCTGAATTGCCAGGTGCGGATGATCTCTAATATGTCGGTATCTTTGGCAATTTCAATAGGCAATGGCGCAAAAGGTGCCGCTAATTCCACTATGCCGCGCGCCGCTTGGTCGAGTAGCACATGCCCAGAAGATTGCAGCAAACGCACTTCTTTTACTGAGCCGTCGGGCATCAGCGCTACCATCAGTCGTACATCGCCCTCAATACCGAGTTGTTTGGCACGCTGCGGGTAAAAACGGTTGCCGGTATTTTCAATTTGGCGCTGCCACTGCAAAACGTAGGCGGCATCTTGCACGCTCTTGGTTGATACCGAGGTGAGGCGTTTTACTCGCGGCATCTTGGCGTAGCTCTGCTGCAGTTTGTCCAGATGGGCTTCTAGACTAGCGATATCCCCGGCTTCCAATTGATCGCTCTGTGTCTCTACACCCTGTTCATCCGGTGCCTTTTCACGCTCTGCATCCATCCACCAAGGGGCGTCATCGGCGCTTATAACGGCCTGATCTTGCACGCTTTGTCGCTGCTCCACTTGGCGTTGTTGCGGCAACATTTGATGGGTTTGAAACGGTGCTTGGTAGGGGGTGTAAAGCGTTTCGCTTCGGGTGCTATCGCCGCTGCCGAGTTGATCGGATTGGGCGATAAAATCGGCTTCTTCCGGTGGCGCTATATCCTGCCGAGTGGCCAGGGTAATCTCCAACAGTGGCGCCTTGGCGCGCTGACTCTGCCATTCAAAACTAACCCCAGCGATTAACACAATGTGTATCGCTAATGCCGCCAAGGTGGCCACGGCGAAGGGTTGTTCGTACGCTAGCAGAGTTATTTTGCGCATTTATTTTGCCAGTAGTTGTTCGATCACTGTCATAAATTGGCCGCCGATATCAAGGTTGTGCGCCGCGTCTAATTCACGGATACAGGTCGGGCTGGTCACGTTGATTTCGGTCAGGTAGTCGCCGATCACGTCCAAGCCAACAAAATATAGACCGCGTTCGACCAAGGAGGGGCCAACGCGCTCGGCTATCCAGCGCTCGCGATCAGTTAATGGCATTGGCACACCCGAGCCGCCGGCGGCTAAGTTGCCACGTGTTTCGCCCTGCGAGGGGATACGCGCCAGCGCGTGCGACACCGGTTTGCCATTGACCATCAAGATGCGTTTATCGCCGTGGACAATTTCGGGAATGTAGCGTTGCGCCATAATGGTACGCGACCCAAAGTTGGTCAGTGTTTCAAGTATCACGCTGACGTTGCTGTCATCGGCTTTACAACGAAAAATCGAGCTACCACCCATACCGTCCAGGGGTTTAAAAATCACATCGCCGTGGGTTTTGTGGAAGTCCTTCAGTCGTGCCATGTCACCACTCACTAACAGCGGTGGACCACAGTCGGGGAATTGGGTGGCAAAGACTTTTTCGTTGCAGTCGCGCAGGCTCTGCGGTTTGTTGCAAATCAAAACACCGTCGCGCTCGGCGGCCTCGAGGATGTAGGTGTTGTACACATACTCACTGTCAAACGGTGGGTCGCGGCGCATCACAATCACGTCGACGGCTTCACTCAACACCACATCATGCTTGGCACCAAAATCGAACCAGTGCTCGCGGCTATCGTGAACTATCAGATCAGTTGTGCGTGCTTTGGCCACGCCTTGTTCAATATAAAGATCGGCCGGCTCCATGTAGTGTAGAGACCAACCGCGCTTCTGCGCAGCCAGCAACATAGCGAGGCTACTATCCTTGTAGGGTTTGATATTGGCAATCGGGTCCATGACCATGCCGAAACGAATTGTCATAGCATTTCCTTAACGCTGGGCGAGATAGTTAAAACTCACCTATAATGATTTAGCATTGATAGGCGAATAATAGCACTTGCGGCAGCCGCTGTAAGTCGTGCAATGTGAGAAGCGCACAATGGTGCGCCGTGCATAGGGATCAAATACATGGAAAAGTCCATCGAGCAGTTAACCGTACTGGTTGTCGATGACAGTAAAACGATACGTCGCACCGCTGAAACCTTACTCGGCAAAGAGGGGTGCACTGTCGTTACTGCGGAAGACGGTTTTGCCGCACTGGCGATGATCGTTGAACACAAGCCCGATATTATTTTTGTCGACATCATGATGCCGCGTTTGGATGGCTACCAAGTGTGTTCACTGGTTAAAAACAACGCCCAATTCAAGCAAACCCCCGTGGTAATGCTCTCCAGCAAAGACGGCTTGTTCGACAAAGCTCGTGGACGTATAGTCGGCGCTGATCAATACCTCACCAAACCCTTTGGTCGCAATGAGTTACTCGAAGCCATTCGCGACAATACATCTATTTCTCAGAGCGCATAGGGCAGGCAGTTATGGCAAGGATTCTCATCGTCGACGACTCAGAAACCGAACGCCAATACATGAGCAAATTGCTATTGTTGAAGGGGCACGAACTCATCATTGCCCAGGACGCTGAGGAAGGTGTTGTCATGGCGCGCGGTGAATTGCCCGATTTGATATTGATGGACGTGGTCATGCCCGGCATGAATGGTTTTCAAGCGACTCGTCTTTTGAGCAAAGATCCGGCGACGTCGAAGATCCCCATTATTATCGTCAGTACCAAGGACCAACAAACTGACCAAATTTGGGCGCAACGGCAGGGTGCAAAGGCGTATTTGGTGAAACCGGTGAAAAAAGAATTGCTGTTCGCCGCGCTAGAAAAGTTGCTATAGCAGGTTTACCGTGGCTCAGGATGCGAAACAAGACTTCCAATATCTACTCGATGCCTCGGCAACCTATCGGCAAGCAGCAAAGCCCTTGCCGGCGCAGCGTGCAGTAGAGACGTGGTGGCCAGCTTTGATGCTACAAATAGGCGATTGCCCTTTAATTTGCCGACAGTCTTTCATCAATGAAGTGATGTCGATGCCTAATTACGCGGCGCTTCCTTCGGCTAATCATTGGGTGCTTGGTGTGGCTAATTTGCGTGGTGAGTTGCTGCCGCTGGTGGATGTTGCGGCGTTTTTAGGGTTGTCCGTTACCCCAAGTCATAGCCGCCGGGTGTTGGTGTGTTACCACAACGAGCAATGGCTTGGCTTAGTGGTGGACGCCGTATTCGGCATGCAACGCTTAAAAGATGAGCAGCTAGATCGTGACCCTGCCTGCCCAACGCAGGCATTGCAAGCCTTTGCCGAGCAGAGCGCTATCGTGCGCCGTCGCCGCCACTGGTTGTTAGACATAGATCAGCTAGTTAACGACGAACTCTTTACCGAGGTAGGGCGCCAACCCGAAGCGCCTGCCTCACTCCAAAAACAGGGATAACAATATGGAAACGTCGACAGCCATCGATAAGTCACAGGGTCGCGAGATCCGTTGGTTAGTTGTCGCGCTGGTAGTGTGCTTGTTTGCACTGTTGGCCAACATGGTGGTGTTTTACCAAGACAGCAGCCGTGATCAGGAACGTTTGGATCGCCTTGCGCAAATGCGTGTGCAAATTCGCAGCATAGCGGATGCTGGGGAACTCGCTTTGAAGGGTGATCTCAACGCTTTTGAGCAACTGCAGCGAGAGCAGCAAATCCACGCACAAAATAGCCAGCGTGTCGTGGCATTGTCGCAAGGCGATAGTGGATTCTCTGACGGCGGACTGGGGCGTTTAAATAGTAATTTTAGCAGCCACATCAAAGAGCTGCTTGCCCTGCAAGATAGTTTAATGCTACTCAATACGGATATCGAAATGACGGCGCAAGCGTTACCAATGCTGCGTCAGCAGTGGGCGGATATTTTGGCGTTGATGTTGAGTCGAAATCTACCCGACGACCAAGTGATGGCGGTCAACGAACAACTATGGCTGACCGATCGCATGATTCGCCAATTGGATTACGTGCGCTTTGGTCAAGGCGATGGCCGAGCACTGCTTCAGCAATTTGCCCTCGACGCCGCAAAGATTAGCAATACTACTGCCGACCTGATGCGTGGTTCCACCAACATGCCTCGTTTGCGCGACGATACCGCGCGAGGCTTGCTGAGCGCCATCGACGAGCAGCTAGCGATGTTTGCGCGTTCGATTCGCCAGGTGGGTGAATTATCCGATAGCTTCGCCCAAGCGAAAGCCGCTGCAGATGCCATCTTGGCGGAACAATTAGAGCTTGATCAAGCGGCAGAGCGAATTAGCGGTGCCTTAGAAAACCTAGCAGATAGCCGTTATATCGGCTTGCGCTCGATGGTGGTATTCGCCCTCATTTCAACGCTATTGTTGTTCTTGGTGTTACTGCGCCAGCGTCGACTTACCCAGGCACAGTTAGCCGAGTCCGCCGCGGTCACCGAGCGTAATCAAAAGGCGATCTTGCGTTTACTCGATGAATTGGCCGACTTGGCCGACGGCGACTTGACGGTTAGTGCCACCGTCACCGAGGACTTCACTGGCGCCATTGCCGACTCGATTAACTTCACCGTCGACCAGTTGCGTGTGTTGGTATCAAACATTAACGACACGGCGCTGAAGGTATCTGGTGCGGCCCAGGATTCACAAGCCACCGCATTGCAGTTGGCCAAGGCGTCGGAGCATCAAGCGCAGGAAATCGCCGGTGCTTCCGCCGCGATTAACGAAATGGCGGTTACCATTGACCAAGTGTCGCTCAACGCTGAAGAGTCGGCCCGCGTGGCAGATCGCTCGGTAGAGCTGGCCGATACTGGTGCCAACGTCGTGCGCAACACCATCGATGGTATGGATACGATCCGAGAGCAAATTCAGGATACCGCCAAACGTATCAAGCGACTTGGCGAAAGCTCGCAGGAGATCGGCGATATTATCTCCTTGATTAACGACATTGCCGACCAAACTAATATTCTGGCGTTGAACGCGGCGATTCAAGCGTCGATGGCAGGTGATGCGGGCCGTGGTTTCGCGGTGGTTGCGGACGAAGTACAGCGCTTGGCGGAGCGTTCTTCGGCGGCTACCCGCCAAATTGAAGCGTTAGTAAAAACGATTCAAAGCGATACCAGCGAAGCGGTTATTTCGATGGAAAAAACCACCGCCGATGTGGTGCGTGGCGCTGGATTAGCTAACGATGCGGGTGTGGCGCTAGCTGAGATCGAAGAGGTTTCTGGCGACTTGGCGGAGTTGATTCAAAACATTTCCAATGCCGCGCGGCAACAGGCCTCCTCAGCGAACCACGTGTCCAATACGATGAACGTCATTCAGGACATTACCTCGCAGACGGCACAGGGCACCATGGCAACCGCGCGCTCGATTGGTAACCTGTCTGATTTGGCGAATGAATTGCGAAACTCTGTGGCGGGTTTCACCCTGCCGCATAAATCCGCCCCAAAGCCAAACAACGTGGCTGAACAACCCACCGAGGAATAACGGTGAGCAAGTCGGGGGTGGAAAAGGCATGGCGGCAGATGCTGAGCGATCGCTTAGGGCTGGGTTATAGCGAACATTCGCCGCTTCTCAACACCGCCATTCAACGCCTATGCCGGCGGTTTGATATGACCGCTAGCGAAGCGCTTGATGTGTTGCAGAAATGTACTAATGACAACCCCATGTGGCAGCATGTGCGCGATGAGGTGGTTGTCTCAAGTAGTCGCTTTTTTCGTGATCCAGAGATGTATGCCACTCTTGAGCAATGGCTAGCGCCGCGTGGCGTCGAACCGATGTTAAACGCTATCAGTTACGGCTCGGCAGATGGGCGCGAGGCCTACAGTTTGGCGATGTTATTCAGTGAGGCGGCGTGTCGCTTTGAGATCATTGGTGTGGATATTTCTCCGCGCGCGCTAAAGCAAGCGCATCAGGCGCAATATAGCACGCGTGATATCGATGAAATTCCAGTGGATATGCAGGCCAAATATACCGCCCCTGCAGCAAATAATCGTTTTACTTTAGTGCCGCAAATCCGCGACAAAGTGCGTTTCGTTGATCCTGCAGACTTGGGGGATGAAGAGCCGCTGTGCGCTGACCTTATTTGCTGTCAGAATACGCTCATGTACCTGACACGCGAACAACAGATGGCCCACCTGCAATGGTTTGAAGAGCACTTAAATCCTGGCGGGCTGCTGTTATTGAGCCCCACCGACCAACCGCAGTGGCGAGGGAAACGCTTGCAGCGCTATGCCAGTCCGCGTGTTAGGGCACTACACAAACCCATGGAGGATGCCGCGTGACGACGCAGTTAGTCGATCTTCATCTTTCGCTCAGCGGGCTGTGGCAAGAGTTGCAGGAAACTGATTTAACATCGACCGAGTGTTGGCGTGATCTAGCCGTGGCACTGCAGTTCAGTGCAGTACCTGGCTTGCAGTTTCTCGGTAGCGAGTTGTACAACAGTTTGCGCCGTGACACCGCCGGCAAGTTGTTTAAGCCAGGGCCTGAATTGAGCGATATTGCCCACCATGTAAAGCTTGCCATCGGCGGTGCTTTTCAGGGTGACGTCTATCCGCCTTCTGCGCTGGTAGCGATTAATGCACTTCGGGTTAACACACAGCAAAACTTATTCTCTGCTAACCATTGGGCGGCGGATCTCGAGCAAGCCGAGCTGGTACCGCTGGCGGAGGGTGAGCGAGATAAGCTGCGCGCTTGGCTTGTAAAAGCTGGCCAACTGTTCAAGTTAGCCATGATGCAATTGATGAAGGGTGAGCACGATGGCCTGTCAGCGCTGCAAAAATTGTTACCTCGCTTGGCGGGCGTGACTAAGGGGTGCGCGAGTCAACCCTTGTGGCAAGCGGCACAAAACTTCGTGGCCACACTCGATCAAACGACAGCGCGGCGCGCGCTGCCGCACATTTTACTGCGTTACGTTCTGCAAAATTTGAATGTTATCGCCAAGGCCGTTGAGCCGGAAGCTGAGCGTGGACAAACGTTGGTATTGGCGAGACAGTTATCCGTTTACGCCGCCAGCAACGCTGAGGCGGTTGACTGGTTGTTGATGGCGCCCGATGCCAAATACGACCACGCTCAACAGGCACTGCGCGAGCTGCAAGGCGCGCTGCTGGATTTCTTTGAGGATGGCTCCGAATTTGAGGTGCTCAAGGCAGTGCCTGCCCATGCCGCGCATTTGTCGGACGTTCTGCATAAGGCGGATCTTGCCAACTGTGCCGACTTCGCACACACCTTGTCGGGTTATGTCGAGCAACAAGTGCTATCTCGCAAGTTACTCCCCAGTGCGGAGCGCATCGACCAGTTGACCCGTGTTGTTATCGCCATCGAATGGGCGCTGCGTCTAGCGGCGTGGCACTTACCTTGGCAGGATGCCCTGCAAGGCGCAGAGCTTAGCCAGCAGAGGTTGGCGGAGGCAATGAACGAAGCGCTACCGGCCGCGCCACCCGCACAACCCGTCGCCACCCAAACAGAAACAGTGGTTTCAGATATCGATCCTGAATTGCGCGATATCTTTGTCGAAGAGGCTCGCGAGGTGTTGCAGGAAATGCAGCAAGCGCTAGGCAGCGGGGACCTCGGGCACGATAGCCTGGCTGATATTCGACGCGGTTTCCACACTATTAAGGGCAGCGGCAGGATGGTCGGTGCTGAAGCTATCGGTGAGTTTGGCTGGAGTTTAGAAAATACTTACAACCAGCTGTTGCAGGGCAGCCAGTCGTTGAGCATCGATCACGCAAGCTTAATCGGTGCCGCCGTGGAAGAGCTGAATGTCATGGTGGAGGCGTTAGCACTCGGGCGGGGCGATAGTTTGACGCCGCGAGCTGAACGTTTGAATGCCTTGTTGCAACAGCAGACGAGTCAGCAGCAACCATCCGCCGCGGCTTGGGCGGAGGCGATGGCTAGTGATAGCGATGCCCTTGCAGATATTTTTACCCCTGAGGCCGTGCAATATTTTGATACCGTGCAGGCCTTTGTCGAACGCGCTAAATCACTCGGTGGCAATGTCGATGTGCCCAATGATGTGCTGCGTGCCATGCACACCCTGAAAGGGGGCGCTAAGACGGCACAGCTGGAGAGTTTGAGCCAATTGATCGTACCGCTTGAAGGTAAATTGAAGCTGGCTCACAAGGTAGATGTTGAAGCGATTGCGTTGCTGGAAGAAGCCATCGCCATGGCCCGTTTGTGCCTTACCGAACAGCACGATGAAGGCGAGTTGTCTGCCCTGCAAGCGCGCATTTCGGCCTGGGATACGGCGCAAACAGAAGCCGTAGAAACCGCCATGGCATCATTGCTCGCCGTGGGGGAAACGCTAGACAATATGTATCCAGCGATGCTTTCTCACGACCTCAATTTCGATTGGCACGGTCACGCCGAGCAACTTCAGCAAGACGTTGCTCCCTTGGCGACCAGTCAGCTTTCAATGGCGGCATTACTTAATGCCATAGCCGAATTTATTCTGCGTCATATTGTCGATAAGCAGGTACTGGATCACCTCGAACCCGCCCTTGGACAGGCGTTTGACGCCTTAAATTTAATCGCTGCAGATCAGGCGCCGGTGATTGACAAAGCGACCTTAGACAGCTTGGCAGAGCACTTAGAGAGCGCCGATCAAGAACTGGAGGACAATCGCCAACAGATCGATTCGCCACTGGCTAAGTCCTTGACTGAAGATGTCCCCGCGCCCCTGTTAGAACCTCGCGAAGAGCCCGCCATCCCAACGGATAAGGTCGCAGCGCCGGGAAAGCTTGAAGCGGCCGAGGTAGAAGACGCGGTCGACCCCGAACTGATCGAGATTTTCAGTGAAGAAGCGCAGGAATTAATCGAAGCCATCGATGTCTCTTTGAGCGAGTGGCAGCAATCACCCGGCAGCGAATCTCCCAACGCAGACCTCAAGCGCCAACTACACACCTTAAAAGGCGGCGCGCGAATGGTGAACTGGCGTGATATGGCGGCCACGGCTCACGAATTTGAGAGCGAACTTATCGCCTTGAGTGCTTCACCCTCGGGAGAACACTTCCGCACGTGGCGAGGCTATTGGCAGTCGTTAGAAGAGATGTTGCGCGGCCTTGATCACGGAGATGAAGACGAGGCACCGGTGGCTGCGGTGGCCAGCAAAAGCGAAAAAGTGCCCAAGGCTATCGATCTACTTAAGGTACCCGTCGATACACTCGAAGAGATGGCCAATATTGGCGGTGAAATTACTATTAGCCGCAGTCAACTCGATGAACAGCGACGTGCCATGCTCAAAGTGATCACCGAACTAGAAGCGGCACAGCAGCGCACCATGGATCAGCTGCGCCGGCTCGACACCCAGACCCAAGCGCAGATCGCCTATCGCCGCGAGCAGTTAGAAACTACCGCCGATGAGTCCTTCGACCCGCTAGAAATGGACCGCTACACCCTACTGCAACAGCTCACCAACGGTTTGATGGAGTCACTGAGCGACATTGGCGATTTAAAATCAACCGCCACCGACTTGTTGCGCAATATGGAAACCACCTTGGTGCAGCAGGGACGTATGAGCGCCTCGTTGGTGCAGAAGCTGCACCAGTCACGGATGATTCCTGTGGCGCGATTGTTGCCCAGGCTGCGCCGACTGGTAGATCAAATTAGTTTAGAGCTCGGCAAACCGGTGGAGTTTGTTGCCGAGCAAATCGAAGGCGAGTTGCAGCGATCGGTGCTTGAGCGAATTGCCACCTCACTCGAACATATTGTTCGCAACGCACTCGACCACGGAATCGAGATGCCCAAAGAGCGTGTCGCGCTGGGCAAACCAGAGGTCGGCACCATTAAGCTAAATGTACAACGGCGCGATAACGAACTGGTCTTCGTCATGAGCGATGACGGCGGCGGGATTAATCGCGAAGAAGTATTAGCTAAGGCGGTATCGAGAGGCATTGTGGCCGATGATGAACAATTGTCGCCCAATGATGTACTGCGTTTGATCATGCGTCCCGGTTTCAGTACAGCCGAGCAGGTGACCGAGATTTCTGGTCGTGGCGTCGGGATGGACGTGGTCGATAACGAAATGCTGTCGTTAGGTGGGCGAGTTGAAGTGCAGTCCATTCTCGATCATGGCACTGAATTTACCCTTGTCGTGCCGTTCTCACAATCGGTTAATCGCGCCTTGATGGTAGATGTCGGCAGCCAGCGTTTCGCTGTGCCCTTTGCCGGTATCGAGGGCATTATGCGTATTTCTCGTCGCGAGTTAGCCGGCCTAAGAGAAAATAAAGACCGTCGATTGAGCTACGGTAAGCAACACTATCACTTCTGCGAAATGGCCCAGTTGCTAGGCCTAGAAGAAGAGTCCAGCGCCTTGCAAGAGGGCTATTCGCCGCTGATTTTATTGCGCGCTGGTGATGGCAATTTTGCGGTGAGGGTCGACGCCCTGCGAGGTAGTCGCGAATTAGTCGTGAAATCTCTAGGCCCGCAGTTCGGCAAACTGATGGGTATCGCCGGTGCCACTATTATGGGCGATGGCAGCGTGATCAGTATTGTCGATTTACCCCCCTTGTTACGCGCCTGGCAGCAAGGTTTACGTTTTATTCACGCGGCAGATGACAACGTTTCGCGCCATGAGCAGCAGGCGACAGTGATGATCGTTGACGACTCCATCACGGTGCGCAAAATTACCTCGCGCTTGTTGGAACGCCACCAGTTCCAAGTGATGACCGCCAAAGACGGTATCGACGGTTTAGAGAAGCTGGAAGGCCAAGTACCGAACATTATTTTGTTGGATGTGGAAATGCCTCGCATGGATGGTTTTGAATTCGCCAGCCAAGTCCGCCATAGCGATCAGTGGCAACACATTCCCATCGTTATGGTGAGCTCACGCAGCGGCGAAAAGCATCGCCGCCGTGCGGAGGAAGTTGGGGTCGACCACTTGTTGAGTAAGCCCTATCGCGAAGAGGTCCTACTCGACATGATCAATGATCTTTTACAGCACGGCCGTGGTGGGGACGTCGATCATGGCTAGGCGCTCCATCGTAGCCCTACTGGCCGGCGAGGCGGATCAATACTTGGCCTGTGCCATGGTGCAAAGTGAGCAGGGCATGGTGCTCATGCCCGATGTCGCTATCGCAGAAGTGGTCGGTTGGCGGAATCAGCTGACAAGTCACGTGGTGTGGCGAGAGCGGGAGCTCCCCGTGTTCGATATTAGTGGCGGAGACAAGCGAGTATGTGTATTGGTGTTACACGCCGTACATAGACCCGCTCAGGAATTCTTTGCGGTCGCCGTGAAAACATTGCCACGGATGCTGCGACTCAGCGTCGAAGATATGCGTACCATCGATGCGCCATTGGTGTACCCTTGGCAGCGCAGTTGGGTAACCGTCGATGGTCGCCGTATGATCCTTCCGGATTTCGAAAAGTTAGAAAAATTAATCGTTTAGTGAGAAAATGCTGGTCAATTTTCGCGTTTAGGCTGTTATTTGCAGCCGTTATTTACCCTTAAATGGTATGCCGTTTAAGGATAAACGACCATGTCAAACCAGCAAGCCGGGCAGCCGTGGATAACATTGGAAGTCTCACTGTTAGCCTGCCGTTCAGAAAATGAGGTCGTCGATGAGTTTCGACGCTTCGTGTTACGTCAATTCGGCATTCCGATTGGTCATATTGACGCTTTCATCCCCTTTACTGGCGATCAGCACAATTTTTGTTTTATTGCAGGCGATGTGCGTATTTATCTAGCCGGTGCTAGCCTGACCGCCACGTTTGTGGCGGCAGCTGAGGCGTTAGCTAATCTATTGCTGGAGCGCTTACAGGCAATCTTTGAGGCCGTTGATACCGGAGTGCTGACGCATTACTACCAACAATTGAGACAGCCATCATCTCACACGCCCAGTGTAAACAAACTCATTTTTTGTCGACGTTATTTAAACGTAAATAACCCCCTAGCCATGATGGCCTGTCTGCTCGCTAGTGGGCTCTCGGTAAAGGATGTGCAACAACAGCTTGGCGTATCGTCTACAACGCGGCGCACCTACTTGCAGCGGCTTGCTAGGCAATGCCGCGTGTCGACCCAGCAGCAATTGATTGTGCATCTGACAGAGGGGCCATTAGCATGGCTCGAGTAAGTTGTATCTATCAACGGCGCCACGCGAAATGGTATTTAGTGGCCAATACCGATCAAGAGCAATTCGATAGTGAATTCGTCGATGCCATATCGCATAGGCTCGAGCAGCACCCGCGGAGCCTTTGTGAAGTGCGGCGATATGTGCAGCACTTTTTTCAGGGGGGGGCGAAGGTTGCCATTGAGCGGGTCAATGGCCACCAGTGGCTTTTAATAGCACTCACTACAGACAAGATAGCGTGCAATTTGGCATTTATTCGACAGCAATTACAGCTTGTGCATCCAACGCACGATATTGAGAGCCTATTGGCAATGTTCAGCTCACCTGTTGCGTTATTGAATTGCCGAACCGGCCGTTCAATAACCAACGCCGAATGGCAGCATAGACGCTCTTGTCTTGATAAAGTGCAAACAACGACATTAGAGCAAGCTATGCGGCAGCTTTGTCTAGCGACGCCAGCCAACAACAATGAATTCGCGCTCGATGACGAACAAGGCTTGCTGTTATTGCGGCAGCGAGGACAGCGCCTTGGGGCCTGGCGTTTGATGCTTTGGTATTCGGGAAAACCTCGCGAACAAGAGCCGTTGGGAAGTTTAACGGCGGCCGAGCAGCGCGTTTGCCGCGCCTTGCAAAACGGGCTGTCGGTGCAGCAAGTAGCGGAGAAACAGTCTAAGAGTATTCACACCATTAGAACTCAGTTGCGCAATAGCTACAAAAAACTGCAGGTCAATAATCAGGCCGACCTATTGCTCAAGCTAAAAGTCGCCCCACAAGTATTGCAGTAGTGATAGGGCGGCTAACGGCGCCGTTTCAGTGCGCAGCACTCGTGGGCCGAGTTGCAGCGACACAAATCCCGCACTCAGTGCACTATCAATTTCAGTTTGACTCAACCCTCCTTCCGGTCCGATGAGTAAGCAGGCGCTAGTGGGTGTGTCGCTTCGCTGAAGTGACTGATCACTGGTCGGATAAAGAACAAATTTTAGTTGGCTGCTTTCGCTGGCGAGTAGCTGATCTAGCCGCTGTGGGACACAAAGTTCGGGCAGTACGCCGCGGCCGCATTGCTCGCAGGCACTGCGAATCACGCCATGCCAATGATGTCGCTTTTTTTCCAGTCGATCGCCGCTTAGTTTCACGTCGCCATGCTCGGTGAACAATGGCGTAATTCGGCTAACACCAAGCTCGGTGGCCTTTTGCAACACGAAGTCCATGCGATCACCTTTAGAGATGCCGATGACTAGATGACTTTGCAGCGGCGATTCGGCAAGACCTTCGCGAACACTGTGAACTGTCACCGTGGCAGACTTTTTGGTCGCCTCGCTGAGCTCGACATCAAATTCCAAACCGCTGCCGTCAAACATCAGAAAGCGATAGCCCAAGGGTGAGCGAAGTACCTTTAACAGATAGTGGCTGGTGCCTTCATCCAACGTAAAGGTGCCTGATCGAGGTAGTGTTAGGCTGCTGTAGAGTCGGCTGATGCGCATGCTGTATTAATACCCAAGTTGTGCCAAAGAGTACTCACGGGATCGACGGAGTTCATCGAATAACAGTGTAATCCTGGGGCTCCGCCGGCGAGTAAGTGCTCACACATCTGTGTTATGAAGTCTACGCCGAAGGCTTGCAATGAGGCATTGTCATCGCCATAGGCAGACAGCTTTTTATCCAACCAGCGGGGAATATCAGCACCGCAATTAGCAGAAAAACGCGCGATGTTGGCGTAGTTCAAAATAGGCATAATACCCGGATAAATGGGTTGAGTGATACCCTTCGCCTGACAGGCGTCTAAAAAGTAAAAATAGGCATCGGGGTCAAAAAAGTACTGGGTGATGGCGCTATCAGCACCGGCCTCGAACTTGCCCTTCAAAAACTGGATGTCAGCGTCGTAGCTTTCCGCTTCCGGGTGAATTTCTGGGTAGGCGGCGACCTCAATTTGGAAGTGATCGCCTGTGTGTTCACGGATAAAACGCACCAAGGCATCGGCGTGAATCAATTCGCGCTCGCCGTTCATGCCGCTTGGCAAGTCGCCGCGCAGTGCCACTATGCGTTTTGCTCCGGCGTCTTTGTATTCATTGATGAGGGTTAATATTGTGTTCTCACCATCACCGCCAAACGAAAGGTGAGGCGCGGTATCGATGCCGGCAGCTAGCATACTAGACACCATGTCCTTGGTGGTTTCGCGGGTAGTGCCGCCAGCGCCGTAGGTGCATGAAAAAAATGCTGGGCCAAGTGTGTTGAGTTGGTTGACCGTGTCGGTCAGTTTGGTTTTACCCTCGGGGGATCTGGGAGGGAAGATTTCGATACTAAATTGCTTATCAGAGTAGTCCATCACTATATCTCAATGGGCGGCAGCCAAGGGCTGCCGCACAGAAAGCCGCCTAGTATTTATAGGCTTCTGGCTTGTAGGGGCCGTCCACGTTTACGTGGATGTATTTGGCCTGATCGGGGGTGAGGCGCGTCAATACGCCACCAAAACCCTCGACCATGTCTTTCGCCACTTCTTCGTCCAGTTTCTTGGGCAGAACCTTCACGTAGATGTTGGCAGGCTTGTCAGCCGCTGGCAGATCGGCGAATTTCGCGTCGTACAGGTACATCTGAGCCAGTACTTGGTTGGCGAAAGAGCCGTCCATGATGCGTGAGGGGTGGCCGGTGGCGTTACCCAAGTTTACCAAACGACCTTCTGACAATAGGATCAAGTGGTCGTTGCTGGCTTTATCACGAATGACCTTGTGCACCTGAGGTTTAACTTCATCCCACTCCCAATTAGCACGCATGTAAGCGGTGTCAATCTCGTTGTCGAAGTGGCCAATGTTGCACACTACCGCGCCTGATTTCAGGGCTTGCAGCATGTTTTTGTCGCACACGTTGACGTTGCCGGTAGTGGTTACCACCAAATCGGTTTTGCCGAGCAGGTCTTTATCAACGCAGTCGAGGGTACCGTTGTTTTCGCCGTTGATGTAAGGCGAAACAATTTCGAAACCGTCCATGCAAGCTTGCATCGCGCAGATGGGATCCACTTCGGTTACTTTTACGATCATACCTTCCTGACGTAGCGAGGCGGCAGAGCCTTTGCCTACGTCACCGTAGCCGATGACCAGTGCTTTGCGACCGGCCAACAGGTTGTCGGTACCGCGTTTGATCGCATCATTCAGGCTGTGGCGACAGCCGTACTTGTTGTCGTTCTTAGCTTTAGTGACCGCGTCGTTGACATTAATAGCGGGCACTTTAAGGGTGTCGGCTTCAACCATTTCCAGCAGGCGGTGAACACCCGTAGTCGTTTCTTCAGAGATACCGTGAATCTTGTCCAGCATTTGTGGGAATTTGCTGTGTACCATCTCGGTCAAATCGCCACCGTCGTCTAGGATCATGTTGGCACCCCAGATAGCGTCGCTGTCTTTGCTGGCGCGAATTGTTTGTTCGATACACCAAAGGAATTCTTCCTCGGTTTCGCCCTTCCATGCGAACACGGGAATACCGGCTGCTGCGATAGCCGCGGCTGCGTGGTCTTGGGTAGAGAAAATGTTGCACGAAGACCAACGCACGTCGGCACCCAATTCAACCAGTGTTTCAATTAACACGGCCGTTTGAATGGTCATGTGGATACAGCCCATGATTTTTGCACCCGCGAGTGGCTGTGCGTCTTTGTACTTGCGACGCAGTGCCATCAAGGCAGGCATTTCGCCTTCGGCGATGTCGATTTCTTTGCGACCCCAGTCAGCCAGTTTGATGTCGGCGACTTTGTAGTCGGTGAAATTGTCTAAGTTAATAACTTCTGCTGTGTTGCTCATTGTCCAGCCTCCGCTTTGATTTGGTCAACTTTGTCGGTTTTTTCCCAAGTGAAATTGGGCAGTTCGCGGCCGAAATGGCCATACGCTGCTGTTGCTTGATAAATGGGGCGTTTCAAGTCCAGCATTTCAATAATGCCGCGCGGACGAAGATCGAATACGCGACGAACGATGTCTACGATACGGGCGTCATCAACGACGCCTGTGCCAAAGGTATTGATTGAAATAGATGTGGGTTCAGCGACACCGATGGCATAAGACACTTGGATTTCACAGCGGTCAGCCAAGCCGGCGGCGACGATGTTCTTCGCTACGTAACGGCCAGCATAGGCCGCTGAACGGTCTACTTTCGAGGGGTCTTTACCCGAGAATGCACCGCCACCGTGACGGGCCATGCCGCCATAGGTGTCGACAATAATTTTGCGTCCGGTCAGACCGCAGTCGCCCACTGGGCCACCAATCACGAAGTTACCGGTGGGGTTGATGTGGTACTTGGTGCCGCTGTGTAACCACTCGGCGGGAATGACTGGCTTAATGATTTCTTCCATCACCGCTTCGCGTAGGTCACGCAAGCTGACACTGGGGTCGTGTTGCGTCGACAGCACGATGGCATCAACAGCAACAGGTTTGCCGTCGGCGTAGTGCATGGTCACCTGCGATTTGGCATCGGGGCGCAACCAGGGCAAGGTGCCGGCCTTGCGAACTTCTGCTTGGCGCTCCACCAGGCGATGTGAATACTGAATTGGCGCGGGCATCAAAACGCTGGTTTCGTTGGAAGCGTAGCCAAACATCAGACCTTGGTCGCCAGCGCCAAGATCTTTGTTGTCGCTCTCGTCAACGCCCATGGCGATGTCGGCCGATTGCTTACCAATAGCGTTCAATACAGCACAACTCGCGCCATCAAAGCCGACGTCGGAACTGTTGTAGCCAATGTTTAACACGACGTCGCGAATCAAGTCTTCTAGGTCGACGTAGGTGTTAGTACGTACTTCACCAGCCACGATCACCATGCCGGTTTTGACCATAGTCTCCACGGCGACGCGAGCGTTTTTATCATCCTTCAGGATGGCATCTAGCACGGCATCAGATATCTGATCCGCCATTTTATCGGGGTGGCCTTCCGAGACCGATTCCGAGGTAAAAACACTGTATTCTGACATGTATAAGATCCTCAAAAACCTGTACGTGACAGGTGTTGTGTCGTGTTTATTTCAAAGACGTTGTTGGCTTATAAAAACAATGTAGTTGAATAGTGAAGCCATTGCGTTGTGCAAAATATGAACTGTCGCGACGCTCCCAGCCAGCATTGTCGGCCCATTGCAAGATATCGTCGCTATTTAGGCCCAGCCAAAGGTCGCCGCACTCCTTCTGTGCCCACGTTTGGTCGTGCTCACAAAGATCGGTAATGATCAGTAAGCCGCCCTCGCTTGCGGTTGTGAAGGTGTCATCAAAAATTTGCTGTGGAGACGCGACGTGGTGTAACACCATGTTGATTACCTGACAATCTACGCCGACGACGTTGTTGCGCAGGGTGCGGGTGTCGCCCTTGAGCCATTCGACATTGTCTAGCGCCGCATTGGCAGGTGCGGATTTCGCTAGCGTTAGCATGGTCTCGGAGCTGTCGAGTGCCACAACGCGGGTAAAACGTGTCGCCAATGATGGGATGAAAGCCCCTTCGCCAGGGCCAATTTCTACTGCGCAGCGCAGGCGTGGGCATTGGCTATCGATCGCGTGCAACACTTCGTTAGTGTAGAGCTCAACGCTGGCGATTTGTTCTTGGTGGCTTTGGAATTTACCGGCGTAATCTCTGAAAAACTGCTCGGAACGCTCGGCGCGGACACGGTTGACATCGTCAAGGCGGGCGGCACATTCCGCGGGAAGCTCCAGTGCATCAACTACCTGCCAAAGAGCACGGTGTAGATTAACCAGCAGGGGGTGGTTGGCCTGGGTGGCGCGCCGATAAAAGATACTGTTCCCTTCGCGACGCGTCGTGACCAAGCCTGCCTTGGCCAATACCTTCAAGTGGTGGCTCAAGCTAGGTTGTTTGGCATCGAAAATCTGGCACAGCTCAAGTACCCCAAACGAATCGCTGCTGAGGGCGCGTAAAATTTGCAGGCGCAGCGATTCACCACTGGCATGGCAGAGGACGCTCAGAGTTTCAACAGCAAGTTGTGGACTGGTTTCAGCATTCATGGGGCGGGAGTATAGAACAAAAGTCGCCCTATATCAAAATATTTCAATATAGTATGCAATATTCGTCTAAAAGATGTCCTTTATAATCCCTTTTGATTTGATAAGGATGGCTGACTAAGCGACAATACATCTCTTATTTTAGCCCCTCTCGCCTAGGAGATATCAATGCCTGCACGCAGTGATTTAGCCAATGCCATCCGCGCATTGAGCATGGACGCCGTCCAAAAAGCAAAAAGTGGCCACCCCGGCGCGCCCATGGGAATGGCCGACATTGCCGAAGTGCTTTGGAACGACTACATGGTACACAACCCAAGCAACCCCAATTGGGCGGATCGCGATCGCTTTGTCTTGTCTAACGGGCACGGATCCATGCTGATTTATTCACTGTTGCACTTGGCCGGTTACGATCTTGATATCAACGAGCTGAAAAATTTCCGCCAGCTGCACTCTAAAACGCCTGGCCATCCCGAATACGGTTATGCGCCCGGTGTCGAAACCACCACTGGCCCACTCGGTCAAGGCATTACTAACGGCGTGGGGATGGCGTTGGCTGAAAAAATTATGGCGGCGCAATTCAACCGTCCCGGCCACGATATCGTTGACCACAACACCTATGTATTCCTTGGTGATGGCTGCTTGATGGAAGGCGTTTCTCATGAGGCGTGTTCACTGGCTGGCACACTAGGCCTTGGCAAATTGATCGCTTTCTATGATGACAACGGTATTTCTATCGATGGAGAAGTTGAGGGTTGGTTTACCGACAATACCCCAGCCCGTTTCGAGGCCTACGGCTGGCACGTCATTCCTAAAGTTGACGGCCACAATGCCGAGGCGATTATCGACGCGGTGGAAGCTGCCCGCGCTGAAAGCGGCAAGCCTACTTTGATTTGCTGTCAGACCATCATTGGTAAGGGTTCACCCAATAAGCAGGGTAAAGAGGATTGTCACGGTGCGCCCTTAGGTGACGACGAAATCGCCTTAGTGCGCGAGACTATCGGTTGGCCCCACGCGCCCTTCGAGGTACCGGCTGACATTTACGCTGGCTGGGATGCGAAGGCCAAAGGTGCAGCGGCAGAGCAAGCCTGGAACGAACGTTTTGCCGCCTACCGCGCCGCCTACCCAGAGTTAGCGGCAGAGTTTGAACGCCGCATGGCGGGTGATTTGCCGGAAGATTTCTCAACCAAGGCGATGGAATACGTGGTGGCTTGCCAAGAAAAAGGGGATGTTATCGCTACCCGTAAGGCGTCGCAAAATACCATTACCGCCTACGCCAAGTTGCTGCCTGAATTCCTTGGTGGTTCGGCGGACTTAGCGGGTTCAAACCTGACCATGTGGGGAGACTGCAAGCCGGTTACCGCGGATGACGCCAATGGCAACTACGTCTTCTACGGGGTGCGTGAATTCGGTATGTCGGCCATCATGAATGGCATCGCCCTGCACGGTGGTTTGCTGCCCTTCGGCGCAACGTTCTTGATGTTTATGGAATACGCGCGCAACGCGGTGCGTATGTCGGCGTTGATGAAAATCCGTAACATCTTCGTTTACACCCACGACTCGATTGGTCTGGGCGAAGACGGCCCTACCCACCAACCTGTAGAGCAAACCGCGTCATTGCGTTGCATGCCTAACCTGTCGACCTGGCGCCCATGTGACACGGTCGAATCGGCGGTAGCTTGGAAGTACGCCATTGAGCGCCAAGACGGACCCTCGGCATTGATCTTCACACGCCAAAACTTGCCCCACCAGCAGCGCTCGGTACAGCAAGTGGCGGATATCTCACGCGGTGCATACATCCTTAGCGATTGCGATGGCGAACCTGAATTGATTTTGATTGCCACCGGCTCAGAAGTTGGTTTGGCGATGGACGCCGCGGCTGTGCTGCGCGAAAAGGGCCACAAGGTTCGCGTCGTGTCCATGCCTTCGGCGGATGTCTTCGATGCACAAGACGCTGAGTACCGCCAAGCGGTATTGCCAGTAGAAGTGGCTAGCCGCATCGCCATCGAAGCGGGTCACGAAAACTTCTGGTACAAGTATGTTGGCCTCGACGGCCGTGTCATCGGTATGACCACGTTCGGTGAATCAGCGCCTGCCGGCCAGTTGTTTGAAGAGTTTGGTTTCACCGTTGACAATGTGGTCGCGGTAGCGAGTGAGCTGCTCGATTAGTGGCCTATCGCGTTGCGATAAATGGCTACGGCCGTATCGGTCGCTGCGTGTTGCGGGCGCTGCTTGAAAGTAGTGCTCGCGACATTGAGATTGTGGCAATCAATGAGCTGGGCGATGCCAATACCATCGTCCACCTCACGAAGTACGATTCGACCCATGGGCGTTTGCCTTTGTCAGTATCGCACCATGGCGACGAGCTTCTGGTGGGCGATAAACGCATCAAACTATTCCACCATGCGGACATTGCTGACTTACCCTGGGGAGATCTCGACATCGACTTGGTGATGGAGTGTACCGGTCAATTTAGTGATCGCGCCACGGCACAGAAGCACTTAAACCAAGGGGCGAAAAAGGTACTGTTTTCACAGCCGGCAGACCCCGATGTCGATGCTACCGTGGTCTATGGTATTAACCACGACGTGCTCAACAGCCAACTAAAAATTGTGTCTAACGCCTCGTGTACCACTAATGCCTTATTACCTGTCATTCACGCCCTCGATGGAGAACTCGGTATTTTGCGAGGCTGTATTACTACCGTCCACTCAGCCATGAACGACCAGCCCGTGATCGACGCCTACCACCATACTGACTTGCGTAAGACCCGCGCCGCTAGCCAGTCGATCATTCCGGTCGACACCGAGTTGGCGCGTGGTATTGCGCGCATTTTACCTGCCTTTGATGGCAAGTTTGAAGCGCAGGCGATACGCGTACCCACCACCAACGTATCGCTGCTGGATTTGGCGCTGGATGTCACTCGTGATACCTGTGCCAGCGAAGTGAACCAATTACTCAAGGCCGCCACAGCCCAATACGGTGGTGTGCTCGGCTATACTGATGAGCCTTTAGCCTCGTGCGATTTTATCCACGACAGCCATTCCGCCATCGTCGATGCCGGTCAAACCCGCGTCGCCGACGGGCGCCTGATTAAGCTGATCGTGTGGTTCGACAACGAGTGGGGTTTTGCCAATAGAATGATACAAACCGCTAGCCATTGGTTGGCGAGCCACTAAAAAGGAGATCTCCATGTCCGTGATCAGAATGTCTGATTTGGATTTAAATGGTAAGCGCGTATTGATCCGCGAAGACCTCAATGTACCCCTTAAAAACGCAGTTGTTACCAGCGATGCTCGCATTCGTGCCGCACTACCCACAATTCAAGCCGCGGTAGATGCGGGTGCCAAGGTGATCTTGATGTCGCACCTGGGTCGCCCCACCGAGGGGGAATTTGAAGCGCAATATTCCTTAGCACCAGTGGCTGCTCACTTAAATACCTTAATAAGGATGCCAGTGCGAGTGGTGAAAGATTGGCAAGCCGGCGTCGATGTTGCTGATGGCGAGATCGTTATGCTGGAGAACGTGCGTTTCAATGTCGGCGAAAAGCAAGACGCTGAGGACTTGGCCAAGGCCTACGCAGCGCTGTGCGATATCTTTGTTATGGATGCCTTTGGTACAGCGCACCGCGCGCAGGCGTCGACCCATGGTGTGGCTAAGTTTGCTCCTGTTGCCTGCGCTGGTCCGCTGTTATCAGGCGAGCTTGATGCCCTAGCGAAAGCGCTGGCAGAACCTGAACGCCCCGTCGTGGCCATCGTTGGTGGCTCTAAAGTATCGACCAAACTGGACGTGCTAGAGAAACTGTCGGACGTCTGCGATCAATTAATTGTGGGTGGTGGTATCGCCAATACCTTTATGGCGGCGAGCGGCCTAGCCGTGGGTAAATCGTTGTATGAACCCGATTTGATTCCCCAAGCCAAGGCGCTGATGGAAAAGACCAATATTCCCATTCCGGTTGATGTTGTGGTGGGTAAAAATTTCGCAGAAGACGAACCCGCCATTTTCAAGTACGCCGATGAAGTTAAAGATGATGAGATGATTTTTGACATCGGCCCCGGCACAGCTAATGAAATGGCAGACATTCTAAAAAATGCCAAGACCATTTTGTGGAATGGCCCTGTCGGTGTGTTTGAGTTCGAACAGTTCAGCACGGGCACACGTGCCATTAGTGAAGCGATTGCCGACAGTAACGGCTTTTCATTGGCCGGTGGTGGCGATACCTTAGCGGCGATCGAAAAATTTAACATTGCCGGCCAGGTATCCTATATTTCTACAGGTGGCGGCGCCTTCCTCGAGTACGTTGAGGGCAAAACACTGCCAGCTGTAGCTATGCTGGAAGCGCGAGCTAAATAAAACAACAATAGCCGCGCTAATTTTCACGGAGACCAAAAATGAAGGAGATCCTCAAACAAAAAGACTAGCTCAACCCCTTTAGTTCAAGAGTGGGCACCTGCACAGTGCCTTTGAATTCAACGACAACTGCACATTGTCGCGCTGTAATAAAGAGGATGTTATGGCACTTATTACCCTTAGGCAGCTATTGGACCACGCTGCTGAATACGGCTATGGGATTCCGGCGTTCAACGTCAATAACCTAGAGCAAACCCGCGCTATTATGGAGGCCGCTCGCGCCACCAATAGCCCCGTTATCATGCAAGCGTCTGCGGGCGCACGCAAATACGCCGGGGCGCCCTTTTTGCGCCACATGATCTTGGCGGCCATTGAAGAATTCCCCGAAATTCCTGTCTGTATGCACCAAGACCACGGTACTAGTCCGGCGGTTTGCCAGCGTTCGATTCAGCTGGGTTTTTCATCGGTGATGATGGATGGCTCGCTGATGGAGGATGGTAAAACACCGTCAAGCTACGAGTACAACGTCGAGGTGACGCGCCGCACCGTTGAAATGTCGCACGCCTGTGGCGTATCGGTTGAGGGTGAATTGGGTTGCTTGGGTTCGCTTGAGACTGGCGAAGCCGGCGAAGAAGACGGCGTTGGTGCGGCAGGAAAACTTAGCCACGATCAAATGCTTACAGACCCTGACGAAGCGGCGGATTTTGTCGCCAAAACGGGAGTGGATGCCCTGGCTATTGCTTGTGGTACCTCACACGGGGCCTATAAATTTACCCGACCGCCCACCGGCGATATTCTTGCCATTGACCGCATTCGTGAAATTCACGCAAAAATTCCCAATACCCATTTGGTGATGCACGGTTCGAGTTCGGTACCGCAGGATTGGTTAGCCATCATTAACGAGTTTGGCGGATGTATTCCAGAGACCTATGGTGTGCCAGTAGAGCAGATTTGTGAAGGTATCAAGCACGGCGTTCGCAAGGTCAACATCGATACCGATCTGCGCTTGGCATCAACCGGCACTATCCGCCGTTTTATGGCTCAGAATCCCAGTGAATTTGACCCACGTAAATATCTCGGTAAAACCATTGAGGCAATGCGCGATATTTGTATCGCTCGCTATGAGGCTTTTGGTACGGCGGGCAACGCCAGTAAAATAACGCCTGTGGGTTTAGAAAAAATGGCGAGTAATTACTGCAAGGGTTCTTTTTAGCATGGAAAAGACGCGAGCTCATTGGCACGAACTCGCGGCTTTGCTGCCCGCTTTTACCGATGACGAGGCGATAGCTTCGCTCGGTGTGCTAGCGGACTACTACCAGCATTATCAGCTGCCAAACCGGCAAGTGTACCAGCACCGCATAGGCCAATTAGAAGTAGAACAACGTCGCATAGTGCTTCAGTCGTGGTCTCCCTCTGAGCCAAAAGGTACCTTGTGTATTGTGCACGGTTTGTTTGACCACACTGGCATTTACCAAAAAATTATTGATTACGCCCTTGCCGCTAATTGGCGAGTTTGCATGTTTGACCTGCCAGGACATGGCTTAAGCAGTGGCCGGCGTGCATCTATCAAAACTTTCGATACGTATGTGGCCGTACTAGACGCCGCGGTTGCTGCGTTTACATCTCTGTATGGCAATCGTCTACATGCCCTTGGCCAAAGCACCGGCGGTGGTGTGCTCATGCGGCACTGCCTAATGGCAAGCGAGCCGCACTTTGAACGTGTGGTGCTTATCTCACCCTTGCTTAGAGCTAAGCGCTGGAACTTTATGATTTTTGCTCACGGCATGTTGCGGTGGTGGACCAATCGAATCCCACGCGGATTTTCTGCATCATCCCACGATCAGGCATTCGTCGACTTCTTAGCCCATAGCGATCCATTACAAAGCCGCTACCTCTATTTAGATTGGTTGGCTGCAATGTTTAACGCTGAGTCCGATTTTCATCTGGCTGCCATGAGCGACATTGATATTCATATGGTGCAGGGTAGCGGTGACAACACCGTAGATTGGCGCTACAACATCAAACACATCCCAAAGAAATTCTCCAGGCTACAACTGCTCATGATTGAGGGGGCAGGGCATCAATTAGTTAACGAGGCGCCCCCCTATATAACCCAGCTTTTCAGTGGCCTGGACGACATTCTATGACGAAATTGGCAAGGCTCGACTTTGCCATCATCAATGAATCGCTTATGATCAATACTTCAACAAGGAGTGCTTATGAATTTTTTTAAAATCATGTTGGCTGGCATGCTCTGCTTGAGCCTGATGGCCTGTGTAAACCAAGCTAAGTTGCGCAAAGAACGTGAATTATCTGGCGCCGATGACGGCAAAATCTGCCGCATGGAACAGGTGGCTGGTAAGTTGATACGCGAACGCATTTGCTATACTCCCGAACAAATCGAGCGCATACGTGAGGCCTCGCAAGATGCAAAAGACGGTATGGATCGTCGTGGAGCTACCGTAGGTCCACAAGGCTAGATGAATCTTCAGCAGCATGCAAATGCCGCTGTGCAAGCTTTGCAGCAAGGTGCTTGGCATCTAGCTGTGCAGCATTCGCAAGCGGCTCTGCAAGCTTCCCCAAAGCATCCAGAGTTACTGCATATATTAGCCATGGCACTTAAGGGTGCCGGCCATTTCCCTCAAGCGCAACAAGCCTTTGAATTTTGCCTACAGCAGCAGCCCCAGCATGCTATAGCACGCGGTAATTTTGCCAATATGCTTTACCAGTTAGAGCGCTTTAGCGAAGCTGAGCAACACTATAAACAAGCCTTGAAAGACAAGCCGCAGCACGGCGATGCCGTGCGTAATTTTGCGATGATGCTTGGCTTAAAATTGCAGCGCTATGACGAAGCGTTAGTGCTGCTAGAGGCAGCAAACGACCCTGCGGCGCTAATACTTAGTGCGGATATCCAGCATGCTAAGGGCGAAACCGCCGATGCTTTGACGCTCGTCGATGGGGTATTGGCACAGTATGGTGATGAAACTTCAGTGCTTTTAAAGCGTGCCAGAATGCAGCGTGATTTGGGGCAATCATTCGAGGCGCTGCAGCAACTAGCAGAAAAATCTACGTTGTTTGATCAGGACCCCAATTATGATTTTCTGATGGGCTGCTTGAACTACGATATCGAAAACTGGTCAGATTGTGAGCGATATCTGTTACGGGCATTAGATAGCCAATCTGAAAATTTAGAGGCACACCAAGCGCTCAATCAACTTTATTGGGAACAGTCGCGAGATAGTGATTTTTTACAGAGCTATCAGCGCCTGCGCCAAGCTAACCGATACACTCCCTCCGTACGCCTCAACGAAGTCGCAACATTAATACAAACTAATCAACTAGATGAGGCTAAGCACTTACTCGAAGAAGGATTGGCAAAGGATGGCAAGCTTGCCGAGTACCACCATGCGCTGGGGGCTATTACTAGCCGGCAGGACCAATTAGATGTGGCAGAGCATCATCTTCGCATCGCGGCAGATGCTGATCGCGACAGGCCGCGTTGGCAAATGGATTTGGCCAGTATTTTTATCAAACGTGGAGACTACCATGACGCGCTAGCAAGGCTTGATGATATAGCTGTACGGCTACCTAATAATCAAGAAATATGGGCCTACAAAGGCTTGTGTTGGCGTTTGCTTGGTGATGACCGCTTCAATTGGCTTTATGACGAACGCTTGATTGATTATCGGCCGCTGCCTGTACCTAGCAATTACGACAACGGCGAGCATTTTTTTAGCCAATTGGCGTCTAGTTTGAGTCGCCTGCATCGTGCAACACGCCAGCCACTTGATCAAAGCGTTGCCGGTGGAACGCAAACCATGGGTAACCTCTTTGTTCAGCAAGATGCTGTTATTCAAGATTACCGTTGTGCGATGCAACAGCGTATTGCTTCATTTTTAGCGGGGTTGCCTAAAGGGGATAATGAACACCCATTTTACCGGCGACTAGCGCAGAGTTTTCGTTTTGCTGGGGCTTGGTCTGTCAATTTACAGGGCGATGGTTTTCACACCAACCACGTCCACCCTGAGGGATGGTTGTCTGGGCCCTGCTACGTGGACGTCCCTGATATTTGTCATCCAGATGACACCAAGCAACAAGGCTGGGTGATCCTTGGTGAAACATCGTTGAAACTGGGTGATCGCGAGCAAGTAATGCAAGCACTGTGTCCCCAGATAGGTATGTCGTTGCTGTTTCCTTCCTATATGTGGCACGGTACGCGCCCATTCGATTCGCCTCAACGCCGTATGACTGCACCTATAGACGTGCTTCCCATCTAACCCAGCTGCTTTAAAAAGTCCGGGTAGTGCTTACTTCGGCCAATAGAGCGATTATTTAGTGGCTGCCTCACTTGCCAAACACTCGCAGTTTTGACGGTATTGTTTAGTGTGTGAAAGGCTAGGCATTCTTCGCGCCAGTCGATGTCTAAACGCTTGAAAAGTATTTCTAAGGTCTGCTGAGGTTGATCGATCAACGCTTCATAGCGGACGGTAAACACATCGTTTGGCCATTGATCTTGCCAGTGTTGTGAAAGTTGTTGGCACCATTGCGCATATTGTTTGATGTGCTCAGGTTGGCAAGCGTAATTCATTGCCGGTCCTAGCCGCTGTTGATAAATTGATAAAGCATTGTCGCCAAGGTCACGCTCGGTAATGACAATCAACGCGTCGGGGAAGACCTGCTTAATGAGGTCGACATACGACAGGTTGTCGGGGCGCTTATCAGTCACCCAATGGGTCGAATCTCCCAATACTTGAATGCGAGATAGATAGTGTTGGTAAGTTTCTTGAAGAGCAACCTCATCAATCTGTGCCGCCATTTTTGGGAACAGGTTGAGTTCGCCGCCAGCGCTGCACTTGGGATGAGCAGCCAGTATTTGCTCAAGGAGTGTTGAGCCAGAGCGGAACATACCACAGATAAATAACATGCGTGGTGCGGTGGCTTGAGAGGAAAACGCTGGCGCTTTTCGCAGGCCACCGATGCTGTCATCAAAAAGGCGTTGCCACTGTTCTGCTTGAAATCGAGGATTGAAAGCAGCGTTAATCTGGTTGGCGGCCTGAAATGCCTGCCAGGCACGATCATAATGACCCTGACTTTCATTTTGGTGGCCAAGTTCATAGAGCATATCGCATTGTATGTCGCGGTTTGGCTTGCAATTCTTCATGCATAGTTCAAGTGCTTGTAGCATATCTTGGCGGCGGTGCATGGCGGCGCGTCTAGTCAACGCTAATGGGTAAAGTGGGTCGTTATCGTCTAGTTGTTCAAGCAGTTTGTCGGCGCTATTTTTGTCGCCGCGATCTTGATAAAGGTTAGCTAGATTGATTTTTGCTGCATTGTAAGATGGGTCAACGCCAATGGCCTCTAGGTAATATTTTTCTGCGGTATCATCGTCATGTAA
Organism: Cellvibrionales bacterium; assembly: GCA_024639455.1. Taxonomy (GTDB): domain Bacteria; phylum Pseudomonadota; class Gammaproteobacteria; order Pseudomonadales; family JAHEIH01; genus JAHEIH01. The sequence goes on along the minus strand of JAHEIH010000026.1, from coordinate 135,962 downwards.
TTCTTCACGCAATAGTCCGGCTATGCGGCTAAGGGCATCAGCGCGTGAGGCCAATCCCAGTTGAATAGCCATTTTGAATTGTTCGATGGCGGCATGGGCTTGGCCGGAATGGCTTAGGTAATGGCCGCGATTGTAGGCATCATCAGGTGTGCTCCTGCGAAATAATGTTACTGCTTCATTGGCCTGATTTTGCGCACTAAGAAAATTAGCAAAAGCGATACGGTATTCGTGGATTTCTGGAAAATCATCAACCAGTGAACGCAATCGTTGTTCGGCGGAAAGTGTATCACCCTGTTGAAAGGCGAGACGGGCGCGTTGATAACGCTCTTGGTGGCTTAATTTTTGTGTCATAACTTTTTAAGGCTGATAAAAAAACAGCGGGCCATTGCCCGCTGTTTTTTACCGCATCAACCTTAGAACGTGAAAGTCACGTTGGCGCTGACGTAACGACCCAGAGTGTCGTAGAAACCAGCGAAGGTGTTAGCGTTAGATGACAGAGTACCACCAACCATTGGGGGCTCTTTGTCCAACAGGTTGCGCACAGTACCTGATACTTCAACGTTTTCGCTTACGGTGTAAGCCGCGTTCAAGTCAATGTACGATTGTGAACCCAAGTTATCTGCTGCAATGGTGTCGGCTTGTGATTCATCAGTGTAATCAACAGCGCCGAAGTAACGCCACTTAGCACCTACACTCCAGTCATCTTTAGTGAAGTTGGCTGAAGCGGTGTGACGCCAATCCATTGATGGGAAGCAGTTAGAGTTAACTTCACCCACACAGTCATAGCGAGTAGTTTCGTCACCAGGCAGAGTCAGAGTTTCTTTCTTCATCAGGTGAGTACCTGAGAATTTGAAGCTCATAGTACCGCCAGCAAGTTCCATTGCGTAAGCTGCTGCGAAGTCAACACCTTCCAGGTTCAATTCACCCAAGTTCTGGTTGGTGCTTGTGATGTAGCCTGAAGTACCCAGCCACAATGAACCAGCGTTACCACGGTTGATCAAGCCACAGAACGCATCATTGCCGTTTTCAGCACACTGCTTCATAACTTCTTGAGGACCAACGGTTGCAATCGCGTTAGACAGCTCGATGCTCCAGTAGTCAACCGAGAAAGTCAGGTTCTCAATAGGATCAACAACCACACCGAAGGTGAAGGTATCAGCGGTCTCTGGTTTCAGAGTAGTGTTACCGCCGTAGACGGCGTTGTATTGGTTAGCAGGGCTAGCGACGATGTTACCGTATTGAGCGGCAGTCACACCAGTGCGAGCACATTGCTCGAAGGTGTAAACAGGGTTAGCGCCTGCACATGCGTCATCACCGTTCCACAGACCTTGGTTAGAAGGTGCAAACATCTCAATGACAGAAGGTGAACGGATAGCACGGTTGAAGCCGGTGCGAACACGGAAAGTGTCCATAGGCTCATAGCTGAATGCCACTTTGTAGGTATTCTGGTTACCAGAAGTTGAGTAATCCGATGAACGGAAGCCCAATTCAGTGGTCAGGTTGTCCAATACTGGAATCGCTGTTTCGAAGAACAGGTCGGTTACTGTATAAGCACCTTCGATGCTCGCAGTAGGACCACCTTGGCCCAGCAATTGGCCTTCTTCGTAAACGGTATCTGCGTTACGGTCAAAGCTAATTTCACGACGTTCCATACCCGCAGCTAAGCTAATGGTACGGTCGGTAGTACCCAGGCTGTAGCCAGTGTCGCCACTGACGAAACCAGAGAAGATTTCTTGGCTGATACCTGCGCGAAGCATCGCGACACCGGTCAAGGCGTTAGCCTGTTCAGACGTCACACCTTGGTAGGTGAATACATCATAGGATGCGCCTTCCAAAGCTTCTGAAATCTTGGGAGCAAAGAAGTCATTGATGTAGGTTGAAGAAGAGTTTACACGAGATTTTTGGTAGTTAACGTCGTAATCCCAACCTTCAGCCATGGTGCCTTCTACACCCAATACCATGCGGAAGCTGTTGTTTTCGAGAATGTTCGAACGAGCACCGCCCTCAACGTTACGCTTACCGATGTAAACAGCGAAGTCATCGCCAGGGCCAAGGCCCCAAGTGTCGGTCAAGGCTTGACGTTGTGCGTCGTTCAGTAGCTCAGAATCGTAAGGCAATTGGTATTCTTCAGCGAAGAAAGTACCAGATTCAGCGATCTGTGCTGCAGTGCGGTAGTCCATGTAAGAGAACTCGCCATAAACGCTAGCGTTGTTGTTCACCGCATACTTAACGTTACCGCCAAAGGTCCACTTCTCATCGGGACGCATGAAGTGGTTAACAGGGGCATAGTTGTAAATGTTGCCTGAAGAAGGAATGAAATTAGAGTTGGCATCCAGCGTCCAGTACTCAAAGGTATCCCAATCAAGTGCACCATCAACGATCTGAGAGATATAGAAGTTAGGAACGATAGCGTTACCTGAACCACCACACGCAGTGCCTGCTGAGTTCAGTGCGCAAGAAGAGTAGTCACGTGACTCTTGACGTAGCTCACTACCTTTACGCCATGTGGCAAACATGGTCGCATTACCTTTGCCGTCAGCGAAGTTGCTACCGATCAAAATGTCGATAGTGTCCGCTTGGCCGTCAACGCCGTTGCCGCCTTTAGGGTAATCGAAACCGCGATCATCCATCAGACCTTGGATGTAAGTGTTGTCGTTGTCGTGCATGAAGCCCGAAGTACCCATGTTGATTTCAACACCTTCGAAGTCTTCGCGCAGTACGAAGTTAACAACACCCGCTACTGCGTCTGCACCGTACACAGTAGATGCACCACCGGTCAGTACTTCAACACGCTCAATCATAGCGGTAGGGATTTGGTTAACGTCAGCCGCGGCTGAGCTGTAAGCACCACCGGGTGACATGCGACGGCCGTTGATCAGAACCAATGTACGGTTGGCACCCATACCACGCAGGTCAAGGGTTGCGTTACCAGAGGCACCGTTAGAAAGGTACGAGTTATCGCCAGCTTCTAACTGAGGCAAGCTGTTCAAGAAGTCTTCGATCTTGTTGATACCGGTCGCTTTAATTTCGAGTGCAGTCGAAACAGTTACTGGGCTCGCGCTTTCAAAACCGTCGGTTTTAATGCGTGAACCAGTGACAACTACTTCTTCGAGATCCGTATCATCAGCAATTGTGTGTGCGGCGGGCAGCACTGACAAAGCAGCAGTTGCACCCATCGCAAACTTGATAGCTGTAGCTAGTTTGCTTTTTTTCATAGTATTCCCCTGTGAATTTTATAAATTACTGACAGCTTGGCCAGCATCGACAGGAATCTATGTTAATTTAGAGTTGTGCAAGCGGTTAAAATTAGCCAATGCTCATGTAAGTGGATGTTTTTGCAGTTTTTGGCTAAAATTAACCCCAAAAAACACCGCCAAATGGTTGTTTGGCGGTGAACTTTTCTAGAAAAGTACGCGGCAACGCAGAGTGCCGTCAATTGCTTTGAGGGCTTTCAGGGCCAGATCGCTGTAATCAGAATCGATATCTAGTACCACGTAGCCCACTTTGTCAGTGGTTTGTAGGTACTGGCCGCTAATGTTGATATTGCTTTCTGAAAATACGCGGTTGATGGCCGCCATCACGCCGGGGATGTTGCGGTGAATGTGCAACAGGCGGTGAGTGTTCTGGTGGCCAGGCAGTGCTACTTCGGGGAAGTTAACCGAGGTTATGGTCATACCAGTGTCGCTGTACTTGGCCATTTTATCGGCCACTTCCATGCCGATATTCTCTTGCGCTTCCATGGTTGAGCCGCCGATGTGGGGCGTCAGGAAGGTGTTGTCGAACTTGCGCAGTGGAGAGATAAACTCGTCCTCGTTTGATTTAGGTTCAACCGGGAATACATCAATTGCAGCCCCTGCTAATTTCTTGCTTTCCAGTGCATCGGCCAGGGCATCAATGTCCACCACCGTCCCGCGTGAGGCGTTAATGAAAATCGCGTTGTCTTTCATCTGTTCAAACTCGCGAGCACCGATCATGTCCTTGGTTGAGGCTAGCTCAGGGACGTGCAAACTGATGATGTCGGATTGCTTTAACAGCTGGGGCAGGCTGCGAATTTGCATGGCGTTGCCCAGCGGCAATTTGTTAACCACGTCGAAAAATACCACGCGCATACCCAGCGATTCGGCCATGATGCTCAGCTGCATACCGATGTTGCCGTAACCAATAATACCAAGGGTTTTGCCGCGAATCTCGTAGGAGCCGGTGGCGCTTTTCTTCCATTCGCCACGGTGAGCAGCGGCGCTCTTTTCGGCGATGCCGCGCAATAATAAGATGGCCTCAGCTAATACCAGTTCGGCAACTGATCGCGTGTTAGAGTAGGGCGCGTTGAAGACGACAACACCGTGTTCGGTGGCCGCTTGAAGGTCAACTTGGTTGGTGCCAATACAGAAACAGCCCACGCCGATCAATTTGCGCGCCTTGGCGAACACTTCTTCGGTGAGCTGGGTACGAGAGCGGATACCTACAAAATGTGCGTCAGCAATGGCGGCTTCCAGCTCTTCTCCACTCAACGCTTTTTTGTGGTATTCAATATTGGTATAACCAGCGGCGTTGAAGGTTTCAATCGCCGAGGCGTGGACGCCTTCCAGCAGGAGGATTTTAATTTTGTCTTTGTGAAGTGAGGTGGTGAGCGGCATGCTTTACTCTCGCAGCAAAAAATAAAGGCGCATATTCTACCACAGCGTATGGCCAATGCGTCATATATCTACTGATTTGCGACATATCTATAGAAAATTATGCGCGCTCATTTCGTCGTTGTGACCTTGCCGTAAAAATGATCGTGAATTAGTCCTCCCAAACCACAGCCGCACCGCCCAAGTGGCTATTGATAAAGCTATTGTAATGCTCTTCTATTTGGCGACGTTTAAGTTTCATGGTGGGGGTCAATAGGCCGTTATCGATGCGCCAATCCTCTTTGGTGATAAACATTTGCGCCACTTTTTCATAGGTGGGGAGGTGCTCATTGATCTGTTCTAGGGCTTGGGTTAGTTGGTCGGTCATTTCTTCGCGGCTTTTATCTGAGGCGAGCCCCACTTCGGAAAGATTAGTCAATAGCATGGGTTGATCTTTGCCGTGCCCAAAAATCATAAGTTGGCCGAGTATCGCCACACCGCCGAATTCGTTCTCTAATGTTGGTGGTTGGACAAACTTGCCTTTGGTGGTTTTGAACACTTCGCCCAAGCGACCGGTGACCCACAGGTTGCCTCTTTCGTCGATACGACCAGAGTCGCCGGTGTGGTACCAACCATCGATCATCACTTCAGCGGTTTTGTCAGGATTTTTGTAGTAGCCGTGCATGAGTCCGGCGCCCTTAAAGCAGACTTCGCCTTCGTCACTGATTTTGACCTCACTGCCTTTGAAAGGCTTGCCGACACAGCCTGGTATGGGCTCTTCTTCATTGAAAATACAGCCGTCGATGAAGTTTTCCGTCATGCCGTAGCCGTCGCGCAAGTTGATGCCCATATTGATAAACCACTCCTGGATCTCAATGGGGGTGGGCGCCGAGCCGGTAATCACAAATTTGGCTTGTGAGAGGCCTAACATGGCGCGCACTTGGGCCTTTTGCTCATCCCCCATCTGCGCCTGTACTGCCGCGGGGACCTTGGCATCAACACCGGCCTTGAATTTAGCCCACAGGCGGGGTACAGCAAAAAACAGCGTAGGCTGTACGCTGCGTAATTCATCGCCAAAGGTGGTGAGGCCCTCTGAAAACGATACCGTAGGGCTGAGATAAAAACTGCCCATTTCCACCACGATACGCTCTGCGGCGTGAGACATAGGTAAGAAAGAGAAGTAGCGTTCGCGCTGCCCTGGCAGATGGTCGACAGGCCATTCTTCTAGCATGCGAGGAACTACCTTACCGGGGGTGCCGTGCACGTGAACGACACCTTTGGGGTTGCCTGTAGTGCCCGACGTGTAGAGGATGGTCATCATATCCGATTCATTCGGAATGGGTGAGTCGGCGATGGGGGCATATTCACGAATCACATCGGCCAGTGAGTACTCGCAATCAATCGAGCAGCCCAGCATGGCAATTTTCGGGATATTGCGTTGAATCTCGCCGGCGGCGATCGAGGGTGATTGATCGACCACACCTAAAAACATCAGGTCGCACTCGGCGTGGTCAAGGATATAGTTAGCCGAGTGGATGTCTTGCCCGGGGTACAGAGGCACGCTGACGTTGCCACTTAACATGATGGCGAGATCGACGATTACCCAGTCAATCGAATTGGCTGACCATAAGGCAATGCGACTGCCTGGGGCGAGGTTGAAGCCATTAATAAAATGGGCTGTTCTTCGCACGCGATCGGCCACTTGGGCCCACGTATATTCTTGCCACTCGAGGTTGTGCGCCTGGCGCAGGTATATGTCGTCTGGGGTGTTTTTTTCCCAGTAGTACATACATTCTAGTGGGGTAATATCGGAAAGGTGCATGCTGGGCTCCTATAATTTTATTTTGTTTATATTTTTGAACATTATGCCAGCTCAACTATAACAGCTAGGTTTGATGTCGCCATGGCAATGTCACGATATTGCTTCTACTTTATTGTCAGCGCACACTGCATGACTGCGGTTTAAGGAGAGACCACTATGAAAACATTTTTATCCTTTATTTTTATCCCTTTATTTTTAGTTGCTTGTAGCCAAGATAATGCGCTCAAGCATGATGTCACGGCGACAGAATCCGCCCGCTTAAATGAATGGTTTGACGCGCGCTACGAAGAAGAGCTGCAGATGTCACCCATGACCCTCACTAGCTTGGGCAGAAAAGATCAGTACGATCAAGTTGACGACATGAGCGAAGCCGCTGACGACAAGCAGCTTGCTTGGTTGGAAGGCACGGTTAAAGATCTTCAGACTAATTTTGATTACCAGTTGCTGAACGACGATGCTAAGGTGTCGTTCGACATTTGGATGTATCAATACAGCTTGGTCAAGGCTTCACAGCCCTTCCGCCGCCACGGTTACGTGTTTACCCAAATGCAAGGTGCACACGCCTTCTTACCCAATTTCTTGATCAACTTCCACCGCGTCGATAGCGTTGACGATATGAACGCCTACATTGCCCGCTTGGGCGGCGTGTCGCGTGCGTTAGGCCAGTTATTGGCGCGTGCGCAATTGGCGGCTGAAGAAGGCATTCGCCCCCCTCGCTTTGCCTACGAAGGCGTGATCGATCAATCTAAAAAGCTGCTCGCCGGTGCCCCCTTCAGTGCCAGTGAGACCGATGCGCCGTTGTGGTCGGATGCCAAGGGTAAAATTGATGCCTTGTTAGCAAAAGGCGACATCACCACCGAGCAAGCAGGTGAGCTGCAGTCAGCGGCAGAAAAGGCGTTATTAGAGCATTTTCAACCGGCTTACAATAACTTGATCGCTTGGATGGAAGCGGATTTGCCCAATACCGATGCTGACGCTCGCGGCGCCAGCGCGCTACCTAATGGGGAGGCGTTCTATAACTACCAATTGCGTGACAACACCACACTTAGTCTCACCGCCGATGACATTCACAACATTGGTCTGGCCGAAGTCGCCCGCCTCCGCGGTGAGATGGAAGCGATTAAAGACAGTGTGGGTTTTGAGGGTGATTTACAAGCTTTCTTTGAATTCATCCGCACTGATGAGCAGTTCTTCTACCCCAATACCGACGAAGGTCGCCAGGGGTACATAGATGACTCGACCGCCTTCTTTGACTTCATGAAGCGCGAATTGCCCAACTACTTTGGCATTTTGCCTAAGGCCGACTTGGTGGTGAAACGTGTTGAAGCCTTCCGCGAACAAGACGGCGCGGCGCAACACTACTACCCCGGTACGCCCGACGGCTCACGCCCCGGTGTTTACTACGCGCACCTGTCTGACATGAACTCCATGCCTAAAAACGAGATGGAGGCGATTGCGTATCACGAGGGTCTGCCTGGACACCACATGCAGATTTCTATCGCGCAAGAGCTGGAAAGCGTCCCGCAGTTCCGTACCCAAGCCGGCTTTACCGCCTACATTGAGGGCTGGGCCTTGTATTCAGAGTTGTTGTCCAAAGAAATGGGTGCTTATAACAATCCGTATTCAGATTTTGGTCGTTTAATTACCGAAATGTGGCGCGCGATTCGCTTGGTGGTCGATACTGGGCTACACTCCAAGGGCTGGAGCGAAATGCAGGCGCGCCAATATTTTTACGATAATTCGCCGATAGCCGAAGGACAGGTGATTTCGGAAGTGCGCCGCTACCTGGTTTGGCCAGGTCAGGCTACAGCCTATAAGATGGGCATGTTGAAGATCATGGAGTTGCGCGCAAAAGCCAAAGACGTGTTGGGTGACAAATTCGACATTCGAGGCTTCCACGATGCAGTGCTGGGCGGCGGTGCCGTTCCGTTGTCAGTGTTGGAGCGTGTGATCAATGACTGGATCGACAGCCAAAAGGTTTAGTCAATCACAGGAATACGCACATAAATGAAGCCAAATGAAGTAGATCCACTGGTACAGTGTCTACTCGCCATGGCGCGCTTTCACGACGTTACCGCTTCTGCTGAGGCGGTAACGTCGGGACTGCCCTTGGTCGATGGCAAGCTGACACCTTCATTGTTCAGCCGCGCCTCAGCAAGACTCAACATGACTAGCAAGCTTGTTGCGAAGGATTTGGCGCAACTACAAGCGGCCCATTTTCTCCCCATTATCCTTTTAAACGATGATGATTCAGCCTGCGTATTAACCGGGTGGAGCGAAGACGGCAAATGCGGCAAGATTCTCTTGCCCGAGCTAAATACAGCCGCGGTAGATATCCCTCTTGAACAGTTGGCGAGCCGTTACACCGGCACGGCGATCATGGCTCGCCCTGTTTTCCAGTTTGACCATACCATGAGCAAGCACCGCACCGAAGAAGAGGGGCATTGGTTCTGGAGTGCGATCAAGGCCAACCGCGTGGTGTATCGCGACGTGTTGATGGCCGCCTTCTTTGTCAACATTTTTGCTCTCGCCTTGCCGCTGTTCACCATGAACGTTTACGACCGCGTAGTGCCCAACCACGCCATGGAAACGCTGTGGATGTTGGCGTCGGGCGTGGTGCTGATCATGTTGGCCGACGTAGTGCTGCGCACCGTGCGCGCTTACTTTTTAGACCTGGCCGGCCGCCGCGTCGACATCAGTCTTTCCGCTAAGATCATGGAGCGGGTACTCGGTTTGAAGCTGGAAGCACGGCCGAATTCGGTCGGTTCGTTTGCGTCGAACTTGAGATCGTTTGAATCGGTGCGCGACTTCATTACCTCGGCCTCGGTGACCACCCTCATCGATCTGCCGTTCTCAATTTTGTTTATCGCCGTGATCGCCTGGATTGCTTGGCCGATTGTCATACCTGTCTTGGTTGCCGTATTGATCGTGCTGGGTTACGCCTTGGCTACCCAGGCGCGTTTGAAAACCCTCTCGGAAAGCATGTACGTGGCTGGCGCTATGCGCAACTCTACCCTGATCGAATCCTTAGTGGGTTTAGAAACCCTCAAAGCGATGGGCGCCGAAGGCAACATGCAACGCAAGTGGGAAAAGACCACCAGCTTCCTCGCACGCATTGGCGTGCAGCTGCGCTTGCTGTCGAACGCTAGCATTTCCGTGACCCAGTGGACCCAGCAGATGTGTTCCATTGCGGTGATTATTACCGGCGTATATTTGATTACCCAAGGTGAGCTAAGCATGGGCGGCTTGATCGCGACCAACATGTTGGCTAGCCGGGTAATGATGCCCTTTTCTCAGGCGGCAGGACTCATCTTGCAGTACCACACCGCGCGCACCTCACTCGATTCGCTCGATGAAGTGATGGCCAAACCCGTTGAGCGTGAAGATGGCCGCCAGTTTTTATCGCACCCGCATATCGACGGTAATTTGGTATTTAACAACGTCAGTTTTGCTTACCCCGGCAGCGATATCGGCGCACTAAAAAATATTAGTTTCAGTGTAAAAGCGGGCGAAACCGTGGTGGTCCTGGGTCGCGTAGGCAGCGGCAAGTCGACGCTACTGAAATTAGCGATGGGCTTGTATGGCCCAAGTGAAGGCGCCATTACGATTGATGGTATAGATATTCGTCAGCTCGACCCAGCCGATTTGCGCCTGGGGGTAGGCTACGTGCCACAGGATGTCGTGCTGTTCCGCGGTACATTACGTGAAAACATCATGCTGGCCCAGCGCCACGTCAGTGACGCTGAGATTATGCGCGCGGCGGAAATGGCCGGGCTGGATGAATTTATTAAGCGCCACCCCAAAGGTCTGGACATGGATGTGGGCGAGCGCGGTGAGTCGCTTTCGGGCGGGCAGCGCAAGGGTGTGGCCCTAGCACGCGCCATGGTGCACAGTCCCTCGGTGATGTTTATGGATGAACCTACCGGATCGATGGATCATTCCACAGAAGCCTCGGTGGTGAAACAGCTGAAGAAATACTCGGTGGGCAAAACCTTGTTTTTAATTACCCACCGCACGTCGCTATTGGATTTGGCTGATCGCATCGTGGTGATCGATAACGGGCAGGTGGTCGCGAACGGTCCCCGCGACAACGTGGTGGAAGCGCTGCGTCAGGGCAAAATTGGGAAGGCGAGCTAATGGCAGAGCAGCAAGAATCAACATTGCCGCCCGAACTGCAGCAACCGCCCGAACCCAAGAAAGATTTCTTGGAGCGCGCCAGCGACAATGTCATTGTGCGGCTATTCGACCGCTTCATTTTTGCGGTGTTTGGCAAATGGCTAAAGGATGTATCTGCCGAGGAGCAACACTGGAATGCCGACGTAAACCGTGCCTTTGTGGAGCAACAGCCGCTGCGGGTGCACAGCCTGTTGTACACCATCGGCTTGATGGTCATCTTCCTAGTGTTATGGGCATCCTGGGCTGAAATCGACGAGGTGACCCGCGGAGAAGCGCGAGTGATTCCTTCGCAGCAGGTACAAATCATCCAGTCGCAAGACGGCGGTGTGGTGAAGGAAATTCTCATCCGCGAGGGCGATATTGTTGAGCAAGGACAGTTGCTAATTAGCCTTGATCAGACGCGATCTGAGTCGATGTTGCGAGAAAGTCGCGCCGAATTGTTGGGATTACGCGCCAAAGTTGAACGCTTAAGTTCAGTGGTAAACGACCAACCCTTCGAGCCCAGTACTGAGCTGCAAGAGCTGATTCCCACTATTCTGGCGCAAGAGAAACGCCTTTACGGTGACAACCTGCAGCGTCTGAACGCGATCCGCAACATCGCTGACGAACAGCTGATTCAGCGCCAACAAGAATTGAGCGAGTTAGAGGCACGCAAAGACCAGCTGACTAAGTCGTTGTCTTTGAGTACCCGCGAATTGAACGTTACCCGCCCCTTGGTGAGCTCAGGGGCGGTGTCTGAGGTTGAGCTGTTAAGGCTGGAGCGCGACACCACCAATATCAACGGCGAATTAGAGCAGACCAAGGCGCAAATCGAAAAGTCAAAATCTTCCATTACCGAGGCTATTAACAGTAAACGCGAAGTCGAGCTAGCGTACTTTAACGAATTGCGGGAAGACCTTTCTGCCACCATTGCCAGAGTAAATGCCTTAGAAGAGAGTAGCACCGGCCTGACCGACCGGGTGAATCAAACCCTGGTGAAATCGCCTGTTAAAGGCACCATTAAGCGCCTTTATTTCAATACGTTGGGCGGTGTGGTTTTGCCTGGTCGCGAAATTGTCGAGATTGTACCGCTCGACGATACCCTATTGTTAGAAGCCAAAATTCAGCCGCGTGATATTGCCTTTTTGCGCCCCGGCCAAGAGGCCATGGTGAAATTTACCGCCTACGATTTTGTGGTATATGGCGGCCTTCAAGGCACTGTTGAACGCATTGGCGCCGATACGATCATCGACGAAGAAGGAAATGCCTACTATAACGTAAGGGTGAGAACGACCGAGTCGTTCAACAACGAAAATATGCCGATTATTCCCGGCATGGTGGCTGAGGTCGATATTCTTACCGGCAAAAAAACGATCATGGCTTATCTAATGAAACCCGTATTACGCGCTAAGCAGTACGCCTTAACGGAACGATAAATGAAGCACATTTTTGTGGGTCACGGGGGGCGTCTGCGTCCTCGTTGGCAGGAAGCCTTTCCCGATGCCCAAGGATTATCATCGCTGTTCGAATTAACCCCCGCCCGCGAGGGTGAAAAGCGTATGTTGTGGTTTGATATTTCTAACACGTCAGCCCAAGAGCGCATGGCACTTGTTAATCAATGTATTGCTTCCGGTTCGCCGGTGATCGTCATGTCTTCTCTACCCAACGACGACGAAGCCTACGAGATGCTGCGTAACGGTGCTTATGGCTACTGCCACAACGTCGCCGCGCCTAGTCAGTTGGTTGAGATTTCCCAGGTGGTAGAACACGGCGGGCTCTGGGTGGGTGCTGCTGTGATGCGCCGCCTTGTTAGCATGGCTAACCGCGTTTCCGCCGACAAACCTAAAGATAGCAACATCTATGGCTTAAACGAGCTGACCCACAAAGAGCTCGATGTGGCCAAGCAAGTGGCGGTAGGTGCCACCAACAAGGAAATTGCCGAGCAACTTCACATGTCAGAACGCACCGTGAAAGCCCATCTTTCCTCGGTGTTCGACAAAATGGCCGTGCGCGATCGGGTACAGCTTGCCCTCACCATGAACAACGTCAAGCTGCACTAAATAACCAGAACTCGCGCAAGATTAGCAAATCTGTCTTTTTGGTTATAAGCGGCATCTTCTAAATACCTAACTGATCTTAAATTCGCCCAATAGTCCAATGTCGTGGACACATCCTTTTTCTACTATTACGGCTAAGAAAATCTTTTAGATAAAGGAATACCGTCATGGCCAGTCAAGCAATCGCAACCGTCGCCGCCGTATTAGGCACCGCCTTCGCCCGTAATGAAAACGGCGAAATGCGCGAAATTAAAGCGGGGGACACTATCTTCGAAGGTGAGGTCTTAGTAACCCCCGATGGCAGCTCGGTTGAATTGAGCATGATGGACGGTTCTCCGCTGGTAGTGAGCGGTGTTCAAGAAACCTTGCTAACGCCCGACGTGGTAGCAGAGCTTGCGGCTACCGCCCAAGAGGCCGCCGCCAGCCAAGAGACTCTGGATGAATTGATCTCAGGCATTCGTGGCCAGGACGGTGGCAGCGAAGAAGAGCAGATTCTGGCTGCCTTAGAGGGCGACGGCACGCTCGACGACCTTCTAGAAGAAACCGCGGCCGGTTTGACCGGTGGCGGTCAGACAGAGGGCCACTCGTTCGTGATGCTAGATCGCGTTAATGAACAAGTGGCTTTCGACGGCACCGGCGCGACCGATGGCGCCATTGTTGAAGGCGATGCCAGCCAAGAACAAGACGTTAACCTGCCTCCACAAGTGGCCAATGTGGATTTGGGTGAAATAGACGAAGACGGTTCGATTACCTTTACTGGCCAAGATCTGCTATTCGGTTCTTTTGACCCCGAGGGCCAGCCCCTTACCGTTAGCAATGTGGTCTTAACCGCCGGTGACGGCACCCTGACTGACAATGGCGACGGTACCTTTACCTTTACCCCTGATGCGAACTGGAACGGCGATGTATCGTTTGGTTTCGACGTTACCGATGATCTTATTACCGTGCCTAATACTGCGACATTGAACGTGACCCCGGTCAACGATGCCCCCGAAGTTGGCCCCATTACTATTGTGGATACCGAAGTGACGGCTTCTGATGGTTCTACCATCGTGGGTATTCCTGAAGATGGTTCGTTGATCATCACCGAAGACCAATTAATTGGGGTGACCGACGACATCGACAACACCGATGCTGACCTTAGCGTAGTAAATGTCAGCGTTGATAACGGCACTATCACAGATAACGCTGACGGCACCTTTACCTTTACACCCGATCCCGATTTCAACGGCGATGTTGTGGTGAGTTTTGAAGTGAGCGATGGTGAACTGACAGATACAGGGACAACAACCTTCACTGTTGTGCCCGTGGTCGACGTGGTGGATGACGTGGTTGAAATCGATCAAGACACCCCTGTCATTGTTAATGTCATGGACAACGATAATTTTGAAGGAGAAGGCACCGTGACTGCTGTGGGTACCCCTGGCAACGGTTCAGCCTCTGTTAATGCGGATAACACCGTGACCTACGTGCCCAACCCGGGCTTCATTGGTGAGGATACTTTCACTTACACCGTCACTACTGAGACAGGCGATACCGAAACCGCCACGGTAACGGTCACTATTGTTTCTTCAGATAATCCAGCGAACCTCGGTACCGATAGCGGCGACGTGACAGAAGGTGGCCCATTAACCGACAGCGGCACCATCAGCATCGACGATCCCGATGCTGGCGAAAACGTCTTCCAAGTACAAGACAGCACCCAAGGTGATTTCGGCAGCTTTGATATCGATGCAAACGGCAATTGGACCTATACCCTCGACGACACTCTCGACGCCGTGCAGTCACTGGGTGAAGGCGACCAACTGACTGAAATCTTCCCCGTACAGAGCGTAGATGGTACCGAAACCAACGTGGTGGTGACCATTAATGGTACCAACGACGTGCCTACCTTTACACCCGGCAGCAACACTGTTGGCGATGACGCCGGTACCGTGAAAGAAGAAGAGCCCCTCGAGGCGACCGGTACCGTGATGATTGAAGATGCTGACACCAACGAAGATATGTTCCAGCCCCAAGACAACACCGAGGGCGCGCATGGCGATTTCACGATCGATGAAGACGGCAACTGGACCTACGTATTAGACAACAATGACCCCGTGGTTCAGGCCTTGCCCGAAGGCGAAATTATTACCGAAACCTTCCCCGTGATTAGCGTAGACGGCACCGAAACCGAAGTCGTGATTACCATTGTGGGTACTAACGACGTGCCCGTGCTGACAGGCGATAGCGGTGCGGTGACAGAAGATACTGTGCTGACAACCAGTGGCACCGTGACCATTAGCGATACCGATGCCGGCGAATCAAGCTTTGTTCCTCAAACAGCGACCGTGGGTACTTATGGTAGCTTTACCTTAGCGGCCGATGGCACATGGTCTTATGCCCTGGATAATGACAATGCTGACGTGCAAGCGCTAGGCAATGGCGACTCGATCCAAGAAAGCTTTTCCGTCACCAGTTTTGACGGTTCAGCCACCGAAACAGTGACCATCATCATCACTGGCACCAATGATACACCTACCTTTACCGAGGGCAACAGCACCCTTGGTGACGATGCGGGCGTAGTGACCGAAGACGCCACATTGACGGCATCAGGCACGGTCGCGATTACCGATACCGACGCTGATGAAGCCTTCTTCCAGCCTGAAACAGACAAAGCCGGAGATTACGGCTCGCTGACTATCGATGAGAATGGCAACTGGACCTACACGCTTGATAACAGCAATGCGGACGTTCAAAGCCTGAGCGAAGGCGACACATTAACGGACACCATAACTGTTAGCTCAGTAGATGGTACGACCACAGAAATTACCGTGACTGTGGAGGGTTCAAATGACGTGCCCACCTTAACCGGTGATAGCGGCAGCGTGACCGAAGACACCGTATTGAGCACAAATGGCACAGTCACCATTGCTGACACCGATGCCGGTGAATCTGAATTTGCACCTCAAGCTTCGACCATTGGTACTTATGGTAGCTTTACCTTAGCGGCCGATGGCACATGGTCTTATGCCCTGGATAATGACAATGCTGACGTGCAAGCGCTAGGCAATGGCGACTCGATCCAAGAAAGCTTTACCGTCACCAGTTTTGACGGTTCAGCCACCGAAACAGTGACCATCACCATCAATGGCACCAATGATACACCTACCTTTACCGAGGGCAACAGCGCCCTTGGTGACGATGCGGGCGTAGTGACCGAAGACGCCACATTGACGGCATCAGGCACGGTCGCGATTACCGATACTGACGCCGATGAAGCCATCTTCCAGCCCGAAACAGACAAAGCAGGAGATTACGGCTCGCTGACCATTGATGAGAGTGGCAATTGGACCTACACGCTAGATAACGCCAACACTGGTGTTCAAGCATTGAACAATGGTGAGCAGTTAGATGATACATTTACCGTGACATCAGTAGATGGTACTGAAACCAACATTGCGATTACTATTAATGGTACAAATGATGTCCCAACCATAACGACAGATGCCCAAGATGGTACCGTTGAAGAAGATGACACATTAACTGCATCCGGTACTGTAACCTCTCATGATATAGATACCTCGGCGACGGCTACTTTCTCAGGCGATGCGACAGGTACATACGGCAGCTTTGCCATCGACGCGGAATCAGGTGACTGGACTTACACCTTTGACAACGAGCAATCGTTGGCGGCAGGTGAAACACACACTGAAACCTTTACAGTCACCGTCACTGATGACCAAGGCGCTACCGCTACCCAGGATGTGACCATCACATTGACCGGCACCAACGATGCGCCCGTCATTACCTCTGCCGCTCAAACAGGTGCAGTAGAAGAAGACATCACGTTATCAGCAACAGGTACCGTGACGGCAAGCGATGTGGATAACAATGCTACCGCTACTTTCTCAGGCGATGCCACTGGCACTTACGGCAGCTTTGCTATCGATGCGGAATCAGGCGACTGGACCTACACCTTCGACAACGAACAATTATTGGCGGCAGGTGAAACTCACACTGAAACCTTTACAGTCACCGTGACGGACGACCAAGGCACTACCGTTACCCAGGATGTGACAGTAACCATTTCCGGCACTAACGATGATCCTATCTTGACGGTTGGTACTCTCGATGCCACCGAAGATGGTGCATCAGTGACTGGCATTGCAAGCTTCACCGATGTGGATACCAGCAACACACACACCTACGCTGTGAGCAGCATGGCCGCTGGCGAAGGCAGCGTCTCTATCGATGCTGACACAGGCAAGTACACCTACAGCCCGGGCGCTGATTTCCAAGACTTGGCAGCAGGAGAAACTACTACCGTTAGTTTTGACGTGACCGTCACCG
>JAHEIH010000026.1:25501-118886 GCA_024639455.1 Cellvibrionales bacterium | reverse complement strand
AGCGTCTCTATCGATGCTGACACAGGCGAGTACACCTACAACCCTGGTGCTGACTTCCAGGACCTGGCGTTGGGTGAAACCACTACCGTTAGCTTTGATGTGACTGTGACTGATAACGACGTTGGGAGTGATACTGAAACGGTGACCGTGACCATCACGGGCACCAATGATCAACCTACGTTGACGGCTTCTGGCACCGATGCTAGCGGTTCAGTGACTGAGAAAGCGGAACCAAACGAAGGCGGCGATCTGACAGCGACAGGTGACATCACCTTCGCAGATGTTGATGTAACGGATCAGCATGATCTGACGGTTGGCACGACGGTTAAAGATGAGAATGGCGTCGCCATTGCATCACCGCTGGGCTCTCTGACGCTGAGTAGTGATGCTACGGATAATACCGACGGTACTGTGGGCTGGACGTTCACGGTTGCGGATACTGCAGTGGAGTACTTGGCCGCAGGTGAGAGTCTGACGCAGGTTTACACTGTGACGGTGGATGATGAAAACCTTGGCACTGTGACGCAGGACATCACGATCACAATTTATGGTACGAATGATTCTGCAACATTACTTGTCAATACTGGTAATACGGATAATGCAAACGATACAGTTTATGAGGCAGGACTAGAGGATGGGTCTAATGCTGGAGTTTCAAGTATTCAGGCTGAAGGCGCAATTACATTAAATGATTCTGATGGACTCGATGACATTGAGGGAATAAAGATAACTGGTGCAAAAGATGGTATATCAGATGTCATTTTCTCTGACGAGGATCTTGAGGCAATAGTTCTCTCAGATCCAAGTACATACCTGACTTTTGAAACAGATAACGGTGAAGTCACTTTCAATAAATTTGAGAATGGTATTATAAGTTATATATTCTTACTAACTTCACCAACTACTGATGTTTTAAATCAAATAGAAACTAATAGTTTCAATGTCTCTGTCACGGATGGAACGAAAAATCATCTTGATGAATTAGTTTATTCTGCTGAAAGCACAATAACTTTTGACATTGCCGATGATGAAGGCGGCACAATGTCATTCACAGAATTAGAGATTAACAGAGAGATTTTTACATTTTCTGGTAGTTACGAATTTAATTCTGGTGCTGACACAAGCGATCTGCCGCTAGCTATCACTGATCTGTCTATTACGGGTTTGCCTACAGGCTTCAATTTTTATCCTGATGAAGACACCAATGGTCAATGGATTGCTGAGGATGGTGACGGAAATACATTCTTTGTTATTACCGTTAATAATGATGGCACTTATGATTTTAAACTGGAGGCGATAACACCAAAAACTACCCAAGAGTCTGTGGATTTACAAGGCTCAATCAATGTAGTGGATGCTTATAATGGGTATATAGAAAGCTCTCAATTTGGTGGCGCATTTGCAGTTGAAATTTCTGGCAAAAACTCCACTACTGATTATGGTGGAGCTACCTTATCGCTGAGCGATGGAGATTTTGGTGTTGGTGGTGATACCATTTCCGAGCAGCAAGCCGAGGCAGTCAAATTTGATATTGTGCAACAAGCAGGTCATGAATCAGCTTCTATTTCAGTGTTTAATGTTATTTTGTCATCTACTGGTAGTTTTGCACCAGATAATGCTAATAAGAATACAATAAATTTCACCATTACATATGATGATGGAACAGAAGATATTGTATCTTATGACCCTGAAGGTGGTTATCCATATATTGCAAACGCAGATGGAACATATACTGCTTCTCTTGATATTAATTCGATTCCAGATGCATCGGGAAAGACAATTGACTTCATTGAGCTTGAGCCAGGAGACAATAATTTAGTTTTGAAAGTAGTTGGATTAGCTTTAGATTACAGTGAAACAATTGACGCATCAGATTTAAATCTTGCATTTAATATTGTTGCTGAAGATGGAGATGGTGACACCATCTATGCTCAATTCGATGTCGATCTGGTAGCCGGAACATCTAACAATGATATTTTGTCAGGAGGCGTAGGTAATGACTTCCTAAGTGGAGCTGCTGGCGAAGATACAATCTCTGGTAACGATGGGGATGATTTTTTGCGAGGTGGCCTTGGTAACGATGAGTTGATAGGTGGACTTGGAGATGACCTCTTCGTATGGACTCTAGCTGATACCGATGGCGGCAACGATACAATTACAGACTTTGGAAATGGATCTGATGCCCTTGATATAAGTGATCTTTTGACAGATGGTTCAGATGCTGCAGTGATTGCACTTGTAACAGCCGGCTCTATTAGTATTGCAGAGCAAGTAAATGGTCTTAATACTGATACAGTCATCAGCATTACTGATTCCGAGGGTACATCACAAAATATTACCCTATCAGATACAACAATCAGTGACTTGACTGGCACATTGTATAATGGTTCTTCTGTTGAAACAGATGTTATCCAAAGCTTGTTGAATTCGGGTAAATTAATAGCTGAATAAGGACATACATGCCCTACATCAAACGCAACACCGCTGGCCAAATCTCGGCAGTCTCTGAAGAAGCCTTTCCAGGCTTCTCGGAGGCCACTGAGCAAGACGCCGATGACATTGCTGCCTTTGGGCTGGATTTGATCGGTTCGGAGGAAGCTGAACTAATCAAAACAGACCTGGATTTCGTGCGGGTATTGGAAGACGTAATTGAGCTTTTGATGGCAAAGAACGTGATTCAATTTACGGAATTGCCGGACGCGTCGCAGGCGAAAATGCTCAAGCGTAAGAAATTGCGTGATGGTATGGCGAGTAAGCTTGATCTATTAGATGAAGAGAGTTTGTTCTTTGGGCGTGATTAATTGATCCAATAAAATGATAAAGGCGACGAACTGGAAGGTTCATCGCCTTTTTTATTGTCCGTAATGGGTTTTAGCCCTGATGACCACAACAACACAGCACTCGTCTTCTATTCGATACACAATTCTATCTTGAAAGCTCAAACGGACTGAGTAGTAACCATTCAATTTCCCAATAAGTGGTTTGCCTTCATAGGGCGTGACGGCTATTTTGTGTCGCAGTATATCTTTCAATTTGTTTTTGAGTTTATCGGATAGCTTAGTTATATCCTTTTGCGCTTGCTTGGTAATTTCGATTTTGTAGCGAGTGTCGCTCACAGCGGCTCACCAAAAACATCCTCAAAACTATCCGTGTCGCCGTTGTCGGCTTCTTTGGTTGATTGCTCAAAAGTCTCATTGAAATCAGGTTGCGAAAGAATGTGCAATGTTTCTATCAGGCTGTCGTAATCTTCTGCCGACATGATCATCGCTTTGCCAGATTTGTGGTGAACTTCGAAAATTTCGTGCTGTTGATTTGTCTGCTTAATCAGTTCGAAAAATGTTTTTCGTGCTTCTGTCGCCGAGACTGTTTTCATTGCTATGCCCTCAAAGTGTACCGAATAGTGTACGCTTTTGGGGTGGGTGAGTAAATGTTTCGGGTCATCCATGCTTAAGAATGTATGGGATGATAAGGGTTAAGGTAACTGGCTTGAGGGGCGGTTTTAACTAGGTTGCATTGGGTTCCCTTGTTGTTCTTACACAATATCGTCATGGACGATTTGTATAAGTACAACAAGGTCCCACAATTATGTATTAAACCCGTTGTCTTTCAGCCTCTGGCCCAGTGGCGCCATCCAGTCCTAAACCTTTCAAGGTCTCCCACTCTTTGTCGTTCATTACCAACTCGGCAATAGCGGTCAGGCCAATCGAGTGAACGATGGTGCACAGGGCGCGCAGCATGGTTTGGTTGGCGGGGTTTTGGTCGACGTCGCGCACCATGGAGGAATCGATCTTGACGTAGTCGATGCCTAAATCATGCAGTAAGCCGAGTTGTTTGATCTCTTGGCCAACGTGCTCAATACCAATGCGGCAACCCAGCGGTTTGAGTAAGCGACACATGGTGCGGAAGGCTTCGAGGCGTTGGTACACGCCGTACTCGGGGATCTCTAACCACAGGCGGCTAGCTTCTTTGGGCGCGGCTTTTAAGGTGCTATGCAACCATTCTATGAAGTCTTTGTCTTCTAAGGCTGTGGCGGAAATGTTCACGCCGATGTGTTGGGGCTGTTCGCTCAGGGTTTGCAGCGCTAGGGTCACGGCCTGTTTGTCGAGGTCGGTGGCCATGTTAAGGCGGTTGATCCAGGGCAGGAATTCCCCAGCGGGAATCAGGGCGCCGTCTTTCACTAAGCGGGCAGGGCACTCGTCGTGGATCAGTTCGCCGGCCATGCTTACCACGGGGAAGCTAGCCAAGCGGAAGTCGTTTTGGGTAAAGGCATGCTGCAATATTTCGCGCCAGGTGCGGCTTTGATCTTTGGCATCGCCTGCTGGTTCGTCTTGTTGGCTAGAGCCAGCGGCCACTAAAAGGGTGGATTGGCCTTCTTTCTCGGCGTTCAACAAGCTGGCATCTAGGCGGGTCAAAATCGCGCCTACGCCCTCGCCGGAACGGTATTGGGTAGCGGCGGCGGGCAAGTTGGAAAGCGATGAAATCTCCAGCGCCTTGGCCACGCCAATTAAGGCACTTTTCACTTGCTCGGAGGTGGCTTTGGGGTTTTCGGCGGCAGGTGCGAGTAGGGCAAAGTCGGAACCGTTCATGCGGCCGGCTTCCCACAGCGGGTTATCGGTGGCGAATTTATTCAACGTGCTACCAAACTGGGTCAGTAAACTATCCACCACAGCGCGGCCTTCGCTACGGTTCATTTCGATCAACCCGGGCAGGCGAATCATCATTATTACACCACTGGAGCTGGCGTCGTCACGGTCTAGCACGGCGCTCAGTTTGCCGATAAACGGCCCGCGGTTAAGCAGCTTGGTCACGCCATCTAACTGGGCGTCTTTGCGCCACTGTTCCAAGCGCGCCGCCTCTTGCGCGAGCATGTCTTTAATACGGCTCGACAGGGTATTCATGGAATTGACCACGGCCTTGAACTCTAGGGTATTGGGTTCAGGGGTGGTAATAAAGCGGCGTTCGCCAATCGCCTGGGCTTGGTCCACCACGGCATCAAGCGGCCTAGTAATAAGCCGCAGTAAGAAGCTACCCGCCACGCCTGCAATGATGGCAGCGACCACGAAATAACCGAGTAAGCGCATTGTGCTGGCCCAAAGGGCTGTGTAGGCAAAGCGCGAGTGAGACTCCAACGTCAGGCTGCCAACTTGGTTCCAACCGTTTTGAATTTGCGCAATGCCGGGGTCGGCTTTGAGGGGAAATAAGCGTACGAACCAAGCCGGGGCCTCCACCACGGGGCTGTTATCTTCACGACTCAGCATCACGCTGCCATCGGGGGCGGTGAGCAAAATGCGCTTATAAAAGCCGGTGTCGAACTGGGCGGAAAGCGTCAATTCCAACATGATCGGGTCGGCCTCGGCAGTGGAAAGCGACAGGGCGAGGGCGTTGGCGTTGTCCGAATTCTTGATGGTCAACTGTTCCTGCAGGTAGGCTTTCGCGGAAATACTACTCACTACAAAGCTGCCACCAAAGGCCAGCGTCATGAGTAAGGCGATTCCTATCCATAGTTGTTTATACAGTGACATGGCTCACTCCATTGGTTGTCGAGCGGACATTAATTAAGCCCCTCGTTTTGCATACGTGCGATTAAGTCGCGCCAGCGTGACAGCTTAGCGCCCGGATTGTTGCTCGACGCCTGTGTGGCGCCACCTACCCATATACCGGCCGAGTTAAAACTGAAAACGGGTGTTAGGTCACGGCGACGCGAGGCGGGCCGAATATCTGGAATTAAGTTGTCGAGCAGTAAAGGCTCGGCGTTGGGTTGAGGGTAGTAACTGACCACCATGTGGGCCTGGCTCACGGTGCTGTTGCGGCCACCGATTTTGGCCTTTACATAGGTCATGCGCAGTTTTTCGATCGGCACACCCACCAGCTGTAAGGTGGTGTACTTGGCAATGCTGTAATCTTCGCAGTCGCCCTTGGCTACGCCCATCGTTTCTAAGGGGGTCGCCCAATAATCGCTCTCTTTCCAGTTATAAATGTCGTCGACAAAGGCCACGCGCGTGTTAAAAAAGTCGTTCACTTTTTTTAACTTCTGACTTTCATTCAAAGGGGTAGTTTCAGCGATTAGTTGTTGCCATGCCGCGACGGTGTCAGCGGCTTTGGCCCCATAGCGTTGCATGGCTAAGGATTGCATGCGGCCGAAGTCGGTAGTGGCTACCGCGCTGGAAAGCACTACCACAAAGCCCCACTTAGCCAAACGCAAAGCATTGCCAGCGCGACCAGCGATGGACGCGAATAAGCGGCTAATTGTGTCCTTTTTGGCGATACTCAAAATCGGCTGAATCCCTTTGCCCGTAGGGGGTATGAAACAAAAATATGGCAGAAAAATAACTTATAGCCTAAAGTAATATCAAAACCCGTAATAGCAGAATTTTTAATTAAGTAAAATTCTTAACTATGACTATAGTCTGTTTGTAAAAGCTACACAAAGGAGCCCTTCAAAGGGAACGCGCATGGAATTAAAAGGTTTATTAAAAACTAAAATCGCGCTCACATGTATTGCGCTTGGTCTCTCTACAACAACATTGGCAGACACTCTGGGTGATTACCGCGAAGCTATCCGCGAAGCGGTGCAAAACAACCCCGGCGTGCAAGCCGCATGGTACGCCTTCAAGGCGGCAGAGGATGAGCAACGCGTCGCAAAAGGTGGCTACTATCCCGATCTCGATTTAGAGATGAGCGGTGGCAAGCGCTGGACCGAACGCCCGGGCGTCAGTGAGTTTAGTTACAACCACCGCAACACCAGCTTAACGCTGACACAGATGTTGTTCGATGGCTTTGAAACGCGTAACCAAGTGGCGCGTTTGGGGCACGAGAAACGGGCGCGTTACTTTGAATTTAAGCAGGCCGCGGAAGACGCGGCGTTTGAAGCTACCCGCGCCTATTTAGACGTGGCGCGTGAACAGATCTTGGTGCAGTTGACCAAGGAAAACTACATCGAACACCGCATGATCTACGATCAAATTCTGCAGCGCGCAGAAAGCGGTGTTGGCCGTGGTGTAGACCTGGAGCAAGCCAACGGTCGTTTGTCGTTGGCGGAAACCAATCTACTCACCGAACTGACCAATCTGCACGATGTTTCAGCACGCTTTCAACGCGTGATCGGCGCTCTGCCTGAAGATGAATTAGTCCCTATTTACCTCGATACTAACATGATCCCCGCGGATCGTATGGCGGTTTTAAAAACCGCCTATCAGGAAAACCACTACCTGTTGTCTACGGTTGAAGGCCTGTACGCCGCTCAGTCTGACCTGTCGTCGCGCAATGCTGCCTTTATGCCCGACGTTGATTTGCGCCTGAGCGAATCGCGTGAAAAGAATCGTTTGGGTGCTACAGGTACCTATAAAGATCGCACCGCTGAACTGGTGTTGAGCTACAACTTGTTCAACGGAGGGTCAGATAGTGCCGCAAAACGTCAGTATGCCAATTTGCGCAGTGCGGCTTCGGAGCGCCGCATCGAAGCGTGTCGCAATGTTCGCCAAGAAGCGATGATTGCGTTTAACAACATCAACAGCCTGCAAGAAAAGCTCGGTTACTTGGATGAAAACCAACTGGCGATTAGCAAGGCCCGTGTCGCCTACCGTTCGCAGTTCGATATTGGTCAGCGTACCTTGCTCGACTTGTTAGACACTGAAAACGAATACTTTGAAACCCGCCGTGCGCTGGTGAATGCCGAGCATGACCTGATTACAACGCAAGCTCGCACCCTCGCAGCGATGGGTATGTTGGTGTCATCCTTTGGTGATACGCAGTTAGAACGCACCGCTGATGACATTACTAGCCCCGCCTCAGATGAGTACGTGTTGTGTCCACTTGAGCCGCCCACCGAGTACACCATCGACAAGGAAGCGCTGTTTGCTAACTTGATGGCTACGTCAAACCGCTACGTGGAAACCGACCGTGGTTTGGAAATTGAGTTGAACGTGACGTTTGCCCACAACTCGTCGCAAATTACCTCTGAGTTTGATGGTGAGATTTCACGCACGTCGATCATCTTGAAAGAGAATCCCGACATGACCGTGATCATCGAAGGCCACACAGACAATACCGGTACAGACGATTACAACGAATGGTTGTCTCATAAGCGTGCCACCGCTGTCGCGGGCCGTATGGTAGACACTTACGGTGTACCACCCGAGCAGATTCAAATGCGCGGTATGGGCGAAACCCAGCCGGTGGGTGATAACGAGACCGAAGAAGGTCGTCAGATGAACCGCCGTGTGATTCTGATTATTCCCAAGGATGAAGCGGCGACCGAAACTGGCAATGAGACCACGTTGATTAAGTTGAACCTAAGTCTGCCTGATGATAATGGCTCTAGCGGCGACATGCAGGAGCTTAAGATCGCGTCACAGCGTTAGTTGTGGGACCTTTCTCGAAGAGAAAGGGAAGCTTTTCTCGATAAAAACGGGGCTTAAGCCCCGTTTATTGTTTTACTACAACCCCAAATACGCCGTCATTACCCCAAATAATTCAGGTTGATTAATATGGCTAGGAAGTAAGCCTTCCGCTACCGAATTGCCATACAGTGGCACCTGCACGCCGGTATGTTCCTCGCTGCCCTTGCCACTATTGGTCGCGTAATTAATCGCCATCACCTCGCCATGGGGTGTCGTCACCATCGCCACGCGCCCACTGCTATGATTCTCTGCACCCAGCGCTGCAAACAATGATTGAGCTGGAATAATCTGCGCCGCATGGCCATGGTCGGCGGTCACAAGGATCAACGTGTCAGGGTGCTTTTCAGCGTAGGTCAGAGCCAGCTTCAGCGTGTCGTCGAGCTGTTTCATCTCACCGATGTGGCCACAGGGCTTACGGGCGTGTGATTGCTTGTCGACCGATGCCGACTCGATCATCAAGACAAAGCCTTTGTCATTGCGCGACAAAAGATCTAACGCCTTACTGGTCATTTCACGCAGTGTTGGCATGCCTGTAAATGTTGGCTCGGCCTCGCAGCCAAAAGGCGCGTCGTTGTCGGCTAAAAATTCAGCTTTACGGCCTTCATCTCCGCGCCACATGACCGGCATGGTGGAAGGTGAAAATAATCCCAGCAGGCGAGTAGTGTTGGCATTGAGCAGGGCTTCGCGGTTTTGCACGACGCCGAAGCCTGCCTGCTGGGCTTTTTTCAACAGGTGCTGCCCATCGCTGTCACTGATGTGATCGAAATGTTTTGTGCCGCCACCCAAGATCACTTGTGCCTGACTTTCCACTAACTGCTCGGCAATCGAGCCCGGACCACCATTGGCTTTGCTGTCGGTATCACAGCGGGGCTTGATAATGCCGTAGTATGAAGCCGAAGGGTTCATCATGTTAGGGCTTTCGCAGCCCCGGTATTTACTATGGCTTAAAAAAGAAGCGGGCGTGGCATCGGTCACGCTGGCGGTGCTAACAACTCCGGTCGCGATGCCAGCCTCGGCAGCCAACTCCATGAGGGTGGTAACTGGCTGGTTGGTGTTGGGGGTAGTGCTTATTCGCCCTTTAGACGTCACCACACCTGTGGCGATGGCGCTGGCGGTATTGGCCGAATCGGCAACAAAAACCGGTTTGTTAGGGTCTTCTTCATCCACCGTAAGCACGGCAACGCTGCTACGCACCGGCATGTTATCCAGTGTCAGCTGGCCTGCTGGTCCTACAAGGTAGTTGCGAGCAATGGTGACCTGATGGTCGTCCATGCCGTCGCCGATGATGAGGATAATGTTTTTTGCCGGCGTGGCAAAACTTGCCGAACTGATCAAAGTTAATGCTATTGCTTGGAGTATATGGTTAACTTTTAACATATTTATACCAATAATGAATAAAACAGAGCTAAGCATATGAGAAATTGGTTATTAATCCTAGGTCTTTCCTTACCTGTTTTGGCGCTAGCCAACTCATCGGTCATGCAAGGCTTTCCTCCCGTGCGCGCAACCCAGGTTCACATGTCCAATGCACTCACGCCCCCCTTTAGTCACTGGGCGATGCACAACCCTGGTCGACTCTATCCCTCACAGCGTATTCCTCGTGGGGGCGAAATCATACCGCTACCCACCGACATGATGTATTCCTTGGGCGATGTGGAAGTGGCGCCCAATCTCAGTTTTAGCGGCGCCTTCAAGCAGCACTTCGCCGATGGCGTGGTGGTGCTGCAAAAGGGCACTCTTGTGTACGAAGAGTATTTCAATGGCATGCAGACCAACGACCACCACATTTGGTATTCCATGACCAAGTCCTTGGTTAGTGCCGCGTTTGGCATTTTGGTCGATCAAGGCAAGGTGGCACTCGATAAATCCCCAGCAGACTATATCCCCGAACTCAAGGGAAGTGGATTTGAGCGTACCACCATCCAGCACGTGCTCGACCATATGTCGGGCTTGGCGTTTAAAGAAAACTATACCGACCCCAATTCAGAATTCATTCGCTATTACGCACCGACGCTCAATATGATTTTCATGCCCGGGGCTCGTGATGCCATGCCGCACAACACCGACATTTTGGGTGCCTGGGACTTTGCCGCCAAGTTTGCTAAACCCGATACTGGGGTTATGCCGGGGGATTTGTTTGATTACAATTCTAGCAATGCGGACGTCTTAGGATGGTTGATCGCCCGTCTTAGCGGTATGAACGCGGCCGATTTTATTCAGCAACACATTTGGTCAAAGCTCGGTACCGATCACGACGCAGCGATGATCGTTGACCGTGCGCTGATGCCGGTGGCAACCGGCGGGATGATGACAACCCTGCGTGATGCGGCACGGTTTGGACAAATGGTCATGCAACACGGGGAGTATAATGGACAGCAGGTACTACCCTTGTCGTGGATGAATGCTATCACCGACTACGACCCGCTGCACCTGGACGCCATGGCAAATAATCCGGTGTATCAGGATAACGATTGGGTGGCGTACCACAATATGTGGTGGCAACTCGACCGCACCCGCGGTGAATTTGCTGCGACGGGTATTCATGGCCAAGTGATATATATCAATAGAGATGCAGGCGTAGTAATTGCTTACTTCTCAAGCCAGCCTCAAGCGGGGGCTGCCCGCAACCCCGACTATCAGGCGAAGCTGCGCGCCGCGCGCTTTATGGCAGATTATCTGGCGGCCGAATAATCGGGTTTAGGCAATAAACTGTAGTAAATGGCATACATCACTAGGGTCATGGCCATAATGACGATAACCATGGGTCTGGCACTGCCATCGTAAACAGCGCCCAGCAGGGCACTGCCTAGTGCCCCGCCAATCATCTGCACAAAGCCCATTAGGGAAGAAGCGGTGCCCGATTTTTCAGGGAAGTTTTGCAGCGAGCCATTGACGAGCACCGGCATGAATAAGCCTGCGCCGAAGGCGGCAAAGCTGTAGAAAAAGCACAACGTAAAGGGCGTTTCCCAATCGGCAAAATTAAAAAATAAGTTTGCCATCGCCGAAAAAATCATCAAAAAGGCCGACATCCCCACCGAGTGAGTAAATCCTTTTTTGCGCCACTTGGTGCCTAGCATGGTACCGCTGATGTAGCCGGCGTTGACCATCAAGTAATAGAGGCCAAAGCCGACTTCACTGACCCCATAGACTTCAATCAAGATAAACGACGCACTCGACAAGAAGGCGTAATGCACGAATAGCATGGTGCCGTTGGGCAGGGCATAAGCGAGAAATTCGCGGTGTTTTAGAATGCTCCAAAAATTCGTCATCATCCGCTGTGGATGCAGTGATTGTACATTCTCCGGTTTGAGGGTTTCGGGCAGTTCTCGCAAGCTGATCGCCAAGGTGAACAAACCCACCACCAACAGAAAAGCAAAGGTGGCTTGCCAACCGGAGTGTTCAACTAAAAAACCGCCCACAATGGGGGCCACGGTCGGCGCTATGGCAATCGTGGCGCCAACAATCGACAGCGCATGCAAGGCTTCCGAAGGCTGATATACATCGCGAATGATGGCGCGGCCAAGCACTATGCCAGTTGACGCGCCAATGGCTTGCAACGTACGGAATAGAATAAGGCTAGCGATGCTGTCGGCAAAGATACTGGCCAAGCTGCCGATGGCAAAAATGATCAGGCTGATGTGCATCACCGGGCGGCGACCGAAGCGATCGGCAATAGCGCCGCAGAACAATTGTGCAACTGCCAAACCGAGCATGTAGGCGGTTAGTGTCAGCTGAATTTGATCGGGGCCCACCGCAAAAGCTTGTGCCATGGCGGGGAAGGCAGGCATGTAGATGGCGGTAGCCAGTGGGCCCACCATGGAAACCAAGACTAAAAGCGCCAACAGGCGATAGGAATGTTCCGTCCTTTGATTCAAGGGGCTCTCCGCAAAAAGTAATATTGTACGCCTAAATTCCCTATGCAATGTATGGCTTTATGCCATTGTACAAAGTTTTTTTGCCCGTTAAGCTCTAGCAAAAGGAGCAAGCCATGGCTGAAATAAAGACCTTGTCCAGCAAGGTGGTCTACCAAAATAAGTGGATGAAGGTACGAGAAGATGCTATCCAGCGCGCCAGCGGAGCCGAGGGAATTTACGGGTTGGTCGATAAGCCCGATTTTGCGATCATCCTACCCATCGACGGCCAGCGCATACACTTGGTACAGCAGTACCGCTATAGCTTTGGTAAACGCTATTGGGAAGCGCCGCAGGGTGCCTGGGAAGATCGCCCCGATATCGCCCCCGAAGAACTCGCGCTAGCCGAACTACAACAGGAAACCGGGTTACGTGCTGGCCAGTTGATCCATGTTGGTAAACAGCACCTCGCCTATGGTTTTTGCACCCAGAGTTACCATATCTTTATTGCCAAGGAATTTGCCCACGGCGAGCGCGACCTCGATGAAGAAGAAGAGGATTTGATCTCGCAGTGGTTCGATTTAGCCGATTTTGAACGTATGATCATCAACGGTGAGATTCTAGACGCCAGTACCGTCAACGCTTACGGCTTAGCCAAACTTAAAGGAATGCTTGCATGATTGA
The DNA here is from genome assembly GCA_024639455.1 of Cellvibrionales bacterium. Lineage (GTDB taxonomy): Bacteria > Pseudomonadota > Gammaproteobacteria > Pseudomonadales > JAHEIH01 > JAHEIH01. The sequence continues at coordinate 105,952 of JAHEIH010000026.1, read as the reverse complement.
GTTGTTCACATCCCCCACGCCTAACGGTTGGAAGATTTCCATCGCCTTAGAAGAAATGGGCTTGCCGTATCGGGTCAACGCCATCGACCTAGGCAAAAACGAACAGAAAGCACCGGAATATACTGCCATCAACCCCAATGGCCGAATCCCCACGATTGTGGATACCGATAACGACCATTTTGCGGTGTTTGAAAGCGGCGCCATCTTGCTGTATTTAGCGCAAAAAACCGGTAAGTTTTGGTCACAGGACGCCAAGCAGCAGTCGGTGATTACCCAATGGTTGATGTTTCAAATGGGTGGCATTGGGCCGATGATGGGGCAGGCCAACGTGTTTTATCGCTACTTCCCGGAGAAGATTCCCGCCGCGATCAACCGTTATCAAAGCGAGGTGCGTCGCCTGTTTGAAGTACTCGACAAGCGATTGAGCGAAGCGACCTATTTGGCTGGCGAAGAATACACGATTGCTGATATTGCCACCTATCCATGGGTGAGAGGCTATAAGTGGTCGGGAGTTACCATTGATGGTCTACATCATTTGCAACGCTGGCTCAGTGCTATAGAGCAACGACCTGCGGTGGCCGTCGGTATGGACGTGCCATACAAAATGGCTGATGTACTTAAAGGCACTGATACCACAAAAACTGAGCAGTTTATTAAGCAGGCTCGCAACATGGTGCAGGGTTTAGACGCGGGGGATAAGGCGTGAGTAAAATCACTCTGCTAATGATCGTATTGGCAATTACAGCGATCTATTTCGGTGTGTTCGGTTGGTTTTTGGCGGGCCTGTTTGTGTTTTGGGCAGGCGCACGCACGTATTTGAAGTTTGAGGAGCCTGAGGTGGCTCCTGGCCCCACCGAAGAGGAGCCGCAAGACAAGTAATTGAGCGCCTAGTCCAGCCCCCAGCTCGCCGCCACATCCTCAAACGACACCATTTCACTGCGCTGAGGCGTTTGAGCCCCCGAACGTGAAAACTTTGGCGCTGGCGCCGGCTGCACCACCTCATCCAGTTCAAAGAACGTCTCGCGCGCCACGTTGTGTGGATGCTGCGGGGCTTCATCCCAATCCAAAATAGGCGCAACGCAGGCGTCGGTGCCAGCAAAAATAGCCTCCCACTCGTCGCGGGTCTTGGTCAGGAAAATATGGGTCAGTTTTTCTTTCAAGGCAGGCCAGGCGGCAGGAGTGTTCTGCGCGTCAAAGTCCGTGTCATCGGCGATGCCCAATAGTTCACGGAAGGTCGCATAAAACTGAGGCTCGATCGGCCCAATCGAGATGAACTTGCCATCGACGCAGGTGAAGGAACCGTAGTAGTGCACACCGCCATCGAGCAAGTTCGACTCGCGTTGATTCGACCAGCGCCCCATCGCTTTCATGCCGTACATCATGCTGGAAAGTAGTGCCGAGCCGTCGGTCATGGCAGCATCTATCACCTGCCCGTGGCCACTTTGCTTGGCTTCGTGTAGGGCGGCCAAAATACCAAAAGCCAGCATCATCGCACCGCCACCAAAGTCACCCACCAAATTGAGGGGCGGACTAGGGGCACGATCCGCCGGGCCAACGCCGTAAAGCGCGCCGGAAAGAGCGATATAGTTGATGTCGTGACCCGCGGAGTGAGACAGTGGGCCGTATTGTCCCCAGCCCGTCATGCGGCCGTATATCAGGCTCGGTTGTCGCGCCAGGCAGACGTCGGGGCCAAGTCCCAAGCGCTCCATCACACCTGGGCGAAAGCCTTCAATCAAAATATCAGCCTTGGCGATCAAGGCCAGTACTTGTTCGGTTGCTCCGGGCGCGCGCAAATCCATCGCCACAATACGGCGATTGCGTGCCAACACATCGTGTGGATCAACCTTGTCACCTACACGGGTGATACGCACCACCTCGGCGCCCATATCTGCCAACATCATGCCGCAGAAAGGCCCGGGGCCAATGCCCGCCATCTCGATAACTTTTAATCCAGCAAGTGGTCCCGCCATGGTGTGCTCCTTAATGTTTCCATCAAGAATACCACCATGGGGTTATTGATCTAGTCGCAATTGGCGCCTAAAAATTTAGTGTTCCCACTGCTTGAGTAGGTTGAGCAGGTCTTCAGGTGATGTGTCGCGGTAGCGCTTAACTTCGCGTTTGCGATCGGGTGTCATGATAAAGAAATACTCGTTATCGAACGAGTCGAAGAAAAAAGAACAACCGTTATCGAAGCTCGCTTCTTCGGGCTTCTTTCGCATTATGTCTTGTAGATCATTGATAGTGTACATATTACACTCCAATCAAGGTACTTGCGGTCATGATAGAGGACCTAGGCAAGTTGTCTTTAGAAATACGTATGTAGGCTCTGTGTATTGCCTGCACCCCTTCTCTTCATGAGATATATTGTCTTCCTGAAAGGCCCTAACACAGAGTGTGCGTGCTAGAGCGGCCCCGGATTATGTGGGCGAATACGCGGCTTGGCAATACGTGTTTAACAAAAAAGTAGTAAGAAAAAACTGCTTATAACTAATTGTAAAGAAACTGTAACTTAATGCATTTATATTTGTAAAAAAACCCTGCTCTGGGTTTGCCATCGCAGGGTGTTGTATTGATCAAATCAGTACGTGCACTGATAGCTTGAGGCTTGATCCAAATTGCCGCCCTTGAATTGAGGCCAAAGCGGGAATTCACAAACGGGCCGAGTACGACCTCTCGTTGCAGGGTTTTCGTCAATGGCTGTTAACGTCGCAGGCGCCACCCCTTGTTCTACCCAAGCTTGTAACGCGTCGAAGGTGGGCATGCGTGCTTTAAATGGCCCGGTGACGTGACCCATGCCGGGAATCACATAAAACTTAACAAATTCACGCAAAACTTCCGCCGGGTAGCGGTTTTGTAAGCGTTGCCAGTAGTCAATCGAACTGGTCACTGGAATGAAGTCGTCGACACTGCCGTGAAAAAAGATCAATTTACCCCCCGCTTGCTGGAAGGCATCGATATTGCTGTTGTTCGCACTCATCATCCCCGCTAAATCGATGATGCGCCCAGCGTATTTATTAGGGTCAAAACTCTTCAGTGGTTCAATGCTGATATCGCGCGCAATGGCGTAACGCAGCGTAGCGTCGCCGGGCATAGCTTGTAACGCTTGTTGGGGGCCTTCGGCGCCCAAATTGGGAAAGTTAGCGTCAAAAAATGTGGAGCCGACAAAGGGGGTCCAACCCGGAAATACAGTATTGCCCTCGTCGTCAGGGAAGAGGCTAAACTCCAATTGCAGGGGGCTGTTGATGAAATTCAGCGCACCAATTTGCGCATCCGAGAGGCAGTCATTGCCCGTATCTTTGCCCTTGGCACAGCGCACAGGGTTGCTCTCATCATAGTTGGTGAAAGGTACTGTCTGCTCAGCACAGGCTTGGGTGTGGCTAATAATACCGTCCACGGCACCATCAAGGGCGTCGCACGCGCCGTAGATCGCGCTAACAAAGGTGTTAACCTTGGCGGGGTTTAGCCATCCTGCGCCGTCATTAGCCAACAGCGCACGTGCATAAACATTCGCTGAAAGGTGCAGCATCACCACGTTGTGAGCTGGGTAACCGGCAATAACCCCATGATAATCATTGGGGAATCGCTGTACGACGTCGAACCCCTCGTGCCCACCCTGTGATCCGCCGATGAAGTATCGGTAGTTCGTAGCGCGCACATAAAACGCCTCAATAATACGTTGGGCCACATCGTGGGTCTTTTTTAGTTGTTGATGCCCAAAATTGAGCAGTGCTTCGTCGTTCAGCATGAAGCGACCGTCGAAGTTGATCTTAGATTGGTGTCCGCTATCGCTGCCGTAGGTGGCAAAGCCCTGTTGTAGTGGGGTTTGTTCGCTTGTAGGCTGTGCTGTGTAGTGCTTATCCGCTGCAATCAACACACCATTAAAACCGCCACCACCGACATGGAGACTCTTATTGTTCCATGGTTTAGGGAGGTTGACCTGAAAGTGAATGGCATAGCCATTGTTCGTCACAGGTTTGATATGCCCGTGCACTCGGCAAACGTTGCTAGCGGTGTTGTTACCGGCGTTGTTACCGCCATCACTTACCCAAGCCGTACTATCCACCACGGCGCCACGGGTAGGTAAGCCAATTTCCCCTGCCTGCAAGGCAAGTGTATTTAAATCGGAGCAATCATCGGCCATTGTCTGGACAGACAGCGTTGCAACTAATCCGGCCATAAACCATAGGGTGTATTTCATGCAAATCTCCTTTTTACTAAATCTACCAAGATGTTGCCCATATTGTTGTCAGATTGGTAGCAGGCCTTATCGCGTCGAATTTAGACCTAAAGCCGGTCGTTTTTAGGGATGTCGTGCTACCTATTGTTGATTAAGGTGGTGGAAAAATAATCACTGGAAACACCCCATGTCAATCAGCGTTTTTGACCTATTCAAAGTAGGTATTGGCCCCTCGAGTTCACACACCGTTGGCCCGATGCGTGCAGCTAACCGTTTTATTGAAAAGCTCGAGCATACCTTGCCGAACCTTGAGGCTGTTGCTCGCATTAAAATTGAGCTGTTCGGTTCATTGGGTGCCACGGGTAAGGGCCACGGATCACCCAAAGCGGTGCTGCTAGGTTTGATGGGCGAAATGCCCGAGACTGTCGAAGTGGCGCAGATCGCGGCTACTGTTGCGAGCATTCGTGAATCACGCAAGATCAGCCTGAATAGAAGGCACGAGATCGCCTTTGATGAGACTAAAGACCTTATCATGCACCGCCGTAAAGCCCTGCCTAAGCACCCCAATGGCATGCGTTTCTTTGCTTATGACAAGCAGGGTGAAACCCTTGTCAGCAGCGAATATTACTCCGTAGGCGGCGGCTTCGTGTTGAACGACAATGAAATGGACGGCAGCGTCATTGTCGAGGACGCGACATCGCAGCCCTATCCATTTACGTCAGCGGCGGAATTGCTGCGCCTGTGTAAACAACATGGCCTGTCGATGAGCGATATTATGCGCGCCAACGAACGGGTTTGGCGCAACGATGATGAGATCAATGCGGGCCTAATGAACCTGTGGCGGGTAATGCAGGAGTCAGTGGCGGCAGGTATTGTGACAGAGGGAATTCTGCCAGGTGGTTTGAAAGTGTCGCGTCGCGCTGCGGCGCTGTATAACCAATTGTTGGCGCATCCAGAAGCGGCCCTGTCGGACCCGTTAACGGTCACCGACTGGGTGACACTCTACGCCCTGGCCGTGAACGAAGAAAACGCCGGTGGTGGCCGCATTGTCACCGCCCCAACTAATGGCGCTGCGGGCATTATTCCGGCGGTATTACACTACTACAGCCGCTTTGTGCGTACCGCGAGCGAAGAGGGCATCCAGCGCTTTTTGTTAACCGCCGGCGCTATTGGCATCCTCTACAAAATTAACGCTTCGATTAGCGGTGCGGAAGTAGGATGTCAGGGTGAAGTGGGTTCGGCCTGTTCGATGGCGGCAGGAGGCTTGGCGGAAGTGCTAGGTGGTACACCAGAGCAAGTAGAAAACGCCGCCGAGATCGGCATGGAACACAATCTAGGCCTCACCTGTGACCCCATCGGCGGGCTGGTGCAGGTGCCCTGTATCGAGCGTAACGCCATGGCTGCCATCAAGGCGATCGCCGCCGCCCGTATGGCAATGCGCGGTGACGGTCAGCACTTTGTATCCTTGGATAAAGTGATCAAAACCATGCGCGACACCGGCCGAGATATGCACCACAAATACAAGGAAACTGCGCGAGGTGGGCTGGCGCTGAACGTATTAGAAGTGCCGGTTAATATTGTCGATTGCTAAGCTACTGCTCTGGCCAAGCTACTGCGCTCGCGCTTTCATCGCCAAAAGACCGCTTAAAACCCCTCATTTACGCTCATGTAAACGGCGGTATTTTACGCGGTCTTTTTTCTCGAACTCCTTTCGCTTGTGACGTTTATTTTTGGCATAAAAAAGGCTCTTCATTGAAGAGCCTCTTGATAACGAAAATGCCGATGGAATTAAGTACGAACGACCAGGCCATATTCGCGTGAAGCATCCTGCAACCACAGCCATAAATAATCGGCAAAGCTGCGGCGAATCACCAGCTCAAAGCGATCATCGGCCAAGCGGCGGATGGTGGCGCTGCTCTTAGCAAACACGGTAGAAACCACCTTACCCACGGGGAACGTGTTGAGGTGGAAGTCAACCGGAGCGGTTTTCATCATCACGTCTACAGCATGCTCACCGGACACTTCCAATACCGTCAAACCACCACCGACATTAACCAGCGCGTAATGGCCGGGCATGTCATTATGGAAGGCGGTTTCCAGGTCGAAGGCTTTAGCGCCGTCAACAGAGATCAACCATTCATCGGGCGACATCCAACGCACGGCAACACCCTCTCCGGCAGATGAGGTCAGTGGCTGGCAGTGCAATTCAACCCCCAGCAGCTTGCTGGCAGCCGCCATTTGATCGGCATCGCCGGCGTTGCAGCGCAGGGTCAGCAAGCCCACCAGTGGGTGGTGCTGAATAGTGACGCCACCTTCTTGAGAGCCTTGGGCTGCTACAGTCGCCAAATCGGCGTGGTGCAGTGGTGAGCGACCTTGAATGTCGTCGCCAGGCAGTTGGTCCATGACCAGACGCACGTTGTTGTTAGCTTCAGACATTTTGACGCTCTCCTTTGGGATCTAGGAAGACAGGGCTGCAAATTTCCGCTTCGATGACGCTGCCGTCGGCTTGTGGGTAGTATACTTTCTCACCCATTTTCGACAGACCGCCTTTCACCAAGCCCATGGCGATGCTATGGCCGAGATTTTCGCTCCAGTAGCTCGACGTGACGTGACCCACCATGGGCATCGGGATCGGTGCCTTGGGATCAAATACACCCTGCGAACCTTCGGGAATGACCACGTTGGGATCGGTCGTTTTCAGACCCACCAACTGCTTGCGGTCGGGGCGGACGCAATCTTCGCGCGCCATACCGCGCTTGCCGATGTAGCTGAAAGGTTTGCTATTGGCCACTGCCCAGCTCATGCCCAGATCGTGCGGGTGAACCGCACCATCGGTGTCTTGACCAGCGATAATGAAACCTTTTTCCGCACGCAGGATGTGCATGGTCTCGGTGCCGTAGGGTGTCAGGTTATACTTCTCACCATGGGCGAACAACTGCTCCCACACGTGCAGGCCGTAGTTGGCTTGAACGTTGATCTCGTATGACAATTCGCCGGTGAACGAAATGCGGAAGATACGCGCGGGAACGCCGGCCACGTTAGCGGTTTTCCAGTCCATGAAGCCGAAGTTGTCGTTCGATAGATCGGCGTCGGTCAGCTCAGCCAACAGCTTGCGGCTGTTGGGGCCAGAAATGGTCATGGTCGACCAGTGGTCGGTCACCGAGTTGAAGTACACTTCTAGTTCGGGCCACTCGGTCTGGTGGTAGATTTCCAGCCACTCCAGAACGCGCGCCGCACCGCCTGTGGTTGTGGTCATCAAGAAGTGGTTTTCACCCAGGCAAGACGTCACACCGTCGTCGAAGATCATGCCGTCTTCGCCACACATCAGACCGTAGCGGCATTTGCCGACAGGCAGTTTAGCCCAAGCATTGGTGTACACACGGCCCAGGAATTCGCGGGCGTCCTTACCTTGAATATCGATTTTACCCAGGGTAGACGCATCGAGAATGCCCACGCTCTCGCGGGTGGCTTTACACTCGCGGTTCAACGCGGCTTGCATTGATTCGCCTGGCTTGGGGAAGTACCAAGGGCGCTTCCATTGACCAACGTCTTCGAACAGCGCGCCATTGGCGACGTGCCAAGGCTGCATGGCGGTGTAGCGCTTCGGATCAAACAGCTCACCGCAGTCGCGGCCTGCAATGGCACCGAAGGTGATGGGGGTGTAGTTGGGGCGGAACACCGTGGTGCCAGTCTCAGGAAGGGTCTTGTTCTGAACTTGAGCAGCGATGGCCATGCCGTTGATGTTACCCAGCTTGCCCTGGTCTGTACCAAAGCCCAGCGCGGTGTAACGCTTGACGTGTTCGATCGACTGGAAGCCTTCGCGGCATGCCAGTTCAATACCGCCGGCGGTGACGTCGTTTTGATAGTCAACGAATTGCTTCGGTGCGCGCGACATGGGCTTGCGGTGAGGCACCAAGAATAAGGCCATGGCGGGATTGCGCTCGTGGCTTTCAACCTTGGGTGTCATGAGGCGGGTGGGTTCAAGGCCCAATTCTTTCAGCGCTTGTTTACCGGCCCCAAGGCCTTCTTTAAAGACATTCTCCAGCTCATAGCAGCCATTGATACCACCAGCTGTCAGTTGCTTTTGCACGGTAGGGCCAGGTACAAAGCCGATGATGTCATCGTTCCACACAGGGCGGCTGCCGGTGTGGCAAGACAAGTGCACGGCGGGGCTCCAGCCGCCAGAAGAAGCGACGGTGTCCACGTTCCACTTGGCGGCGGGGCCGACCACTTTGCTGCCATCTTCGTTGATAGGCGCGATGCTAACGGCTTTAACGCGTTTGCTGCCGTGAACTTCTGTAATTGCCGAGCCGGTCATGATGCGAATGCCGCGTTCGTGCATAGCATCGACAACATAGCCTGTCACGGTTTCACGGGTGTCGACCACACAGCTCACCTTGCGGCCAGCGTCGTGCCAGTCCATTGCCGCTTGGTAGCCGTAGTCGTTAGTGGTCATTACCACCAAGTTCTCGCCGGGCGCCACGCCGTAACGGTTGATATACGTTGATACAGCCGTACTGGTCATACAGCCTGGAATATCGTTGTTGCCGAACACCAGCGGGCGCTCTTGCGCACCCGTAGCCAGAATCACACGCTTGGCGCGCACGCGGTGCATGCGGTGGCGGGGCTGGTTAGTAGGCGCACGGTCTGACAAGTGGTCACTGCAGCGCTGGTGAATGGTCAGGAAGTTTTGGTCGTGGTAGCCGTTGACGGTTGAGCGAGGCAACAGCAATACGTCTTCGGTTTTTTCCAGTTCGGTGACAACCTTGTTGATCCACTCATCGGCGGGCTTGCCGGAGATGGTCTCTTTGCCATCCAATAGGCTGCCGCCAAATTCGCTTTGCTCGTCAGCCAGAATGACGCGCGCACCACCGCGAGCAGCGGCTAGGGCAGCGCATAGACCCGCCGGACCCGCGCCGACAACTAGCACGTCGCAGAACTGGTTCATTCTGTCATAAACATCGACATCGCTCTCTTTCGATGAGCGGCCAAGGCCAGCGGCCTTGCGGATGAAGGTCTCGTAGGTTTCCCACAGCGATTGCGGGAACATAAAGGTTTTGTAGTAAAAACCGGGGGGCATCATGCTGCCACCGATTTTGCCAACCATACCCATGAAGTCGTTATCGACACTGGGCCAGCCATTAGTCGAACCGGCTACTAGGCCGTCGAACAACTCTTGCTGAGTAGCGCGCACGTTGGGGGTTTGAGTGGCTTCGGTGGCGCCCAATTGGACGACCGCGTTGGGCTCGTCGGCACCGGCGGTAACAATGCCACGAGGGCGGCTGTATTTAAAGCTGCGGCCAACAACGTCGACACCATTAGCCAGCAGGGCAGACGCCAGGGTGTCACCCTGGTAGCCGACCATCAATTGGCCGTTGAATTCAAAGCTCATGGGTTGGTTACGGTCGATGCGACCGCCGCTTTGTAGGCGGTTTTTCTGGTTCATTGTTCCGCTCCTAAGACTGCGCTGTGACAGTGGGCTTTTCGCCGATCTTGTACGTTTCGTGGATTTCGTAGGTCACAGTGTCGCGCGTCATATTGAAAAACTTACGACAGCCGGCCGCATGCACCCACAACTCGTGGTGGATGCCACGTGGGTTTTTACGGAAGTACAGGTATTCACCCCACTCCTTATCGCTCAATGCCTCTGGGTCGAGGGGGCGGGGAATATGGGCTTGTCCCTTGGCGTGGAACTCTTCTTCCTCGCGGTATTCAGCACAGTGAGGACAAAAAATATGTAACATCGCAACTCTCCTCTTAGTGCGCTACGCCAGCAGCGCCGTGCTCGTCGATGAGCGCGCCGTTGTGGAAGCGGAACATTGAAAACGGTTTAGCCAATTCGCTCAGTTCGCCCTTGGCAAGACACTCGGCAAACACGTGACCAGAGCCTGGGGTTGCTTTAAAGCCGCCGGTACCCCAGCCGCAGTTAAAGAACAGGTTCTTCACGGGGGTGTCGCTCAAAATGGGACAAGCATCAGGGCAAGTGTCAACGATACCGCCCCACTGGCGGTTCATACGCACGCGACTGAACATGGGGAACAATTCCAAGATCGCCTGTACGGTGTGTTCAATGGTGGGGTAAGAGCCGCGCTGGCCATAGCCGTTGTAGCCGTCGATACCCGCGCCAATCACCAAGTCACCTTTATCCGACTGGCTAATGTAACCGTGTACGTGGTTCGACATGACCACGGTGTCGAGTACGGGTTTGATGGGTTCAGACACCAGCGCTTGAAGGGGGTGTGATTCGAGCGGCAATTCGAAGCCAGCCATGTTGGCTAATACGCTAGAGTTACCCGCCACCACGCAGCCCACTTTGTCGGCTTTGATGTCGCCGTAGCGGTTAGTTTTCACGCCGGTGATGGTGCCATCTTCGATGATCATATCGACCACTTCGGTCTGTTGAATCATGTCTACGCCCATGGCGTCAGCGGCGCGGGCAAAACCCCAAGCGACTGCGTCGTGGCGAGCTACGCCGGCGCGGGGCTGCCAGGAAGCGCCCATGACGGGGTAACGGGTGTTCGCCGAACAATCCATCATTGGTACGATCTCTTGCACTTGCTTGGTGTCGAGTATTTCACCATCGATACCGTTCAAGCGGTTGGCGTTAACACGGCGTTGAATGTCGCGCATGTCTTGCAGAGTGTGGCCTAGGTTGAGCACACCGCGCTGCGAAAACATCACGTTGTAGTTGAGGTCTTGCGACAGGCCTTCCCACAATTTCATGGCGTGTTCGTAAAGGTGAGCGGCTTCGTCCCACAGGTAGTTAGAGCGCACAATCGTCGTGTTACGGCCAGTGTTACCGCCGCCGAGGTAGCCCTTTTCCAGTACCGCGACATTAGTGATGCCGTGAACCTTCGCCAAATAGTAGGCCGTAGCAAGGCCGTGGCCGCCACCGCCGACGATGATGACGTCGTACTTGTCTTTTGGCTTGGGATTGCGCCAGACGCTCTGCCAGTTCTCATGGTGACTGAGACTCTGTTTAAACAGCTCGAATCCGGAGTATCGCTGCATAGTTAAACCCTCAACGTTGAAATCGTAGATGACGCTAACCCGCAAGTATGACGGGGTATATCGCAACATCAATGCGAATTTTTCTATAATCCAGCGATTCTAGCGCTAACATCTTGCGCCGATTTGCATCTCAGCGGCGTCTATATGTAAAAAAACGACCTGCCCTCAAAAATTGAAATTCCACAACCCCTTTGTAGACAGGGAGTTACGGGTGATAAAAAGCGTGTGTCGCATTTCGATAGTGCAGTGTCGCAAAAGCGAGGGATGGCAAATCCCGTTCGCCAATATTCTGCACGCTGTAACATGCGTGGCATGTGTGCTTGATTTTACCGGAGGATTTTCCATGACAGGCCAAGACGATAATTACGATGATGATTTCCTCGACCTCAACGAACTCAACGATGAAGAGCTGGTTGAGCAGATGTTCGACGATCTCTATAACGGTCTTGAAGATGAAATTGCTGAAGGCACTCAGATTCTGTTAGATCGCGGTTGGGGAGCTGACAAGGTGTTGTCTGACGCACTGGTTGCTGGCATGGCTATCGTGGGCGTCGACTTCCGCGACGGCATTCTGTTCGTGCCCGAAGTACTGTGTGCGGCTAACGCCATGAAAGCGGGTATGGCAATTTTGCGTCCCATCTTGACCGAAACTGGCGCTGAGTCGATCGGAAAAATGGTTATCGGCACGGTTAAAGGCGACATCCACGACATCGGTAAAAACTTGGTGTCAATGATGATGGAAGGTGCTGGCTTCGAAGTTATCGATATCGGCATCAACGTACCTGTCGAGCAATACCTTGATGCACTTGAAGAGCACAAGCCCGACATCCTCGGCATGTCAGCGTTGCTGACCACTACTATGCCGTACATGAAGGTCGTTATCGACACTATGGTTGAGAAAGGCGTTCGCGATGACTACATCGTCATGGTGGGTGGTGCGCCTCTGAACGAAGAGTTTGGTATGGCCGTTGGCGCCGATGCTTACTGCCGCGACGCTGGTGTTGCTGTCGATATGGCGAAAGACCTGATCGCCACGCGTCGCGCGGCTTAGGACCAGTCATGGGGGCGGATGCCGCGCCACCCGCTGAGATAGTCATTGTGGCTTGTTCGGCGCTGTTGAAAGAAATCAACGCGTTGAAAAAGCTCAACCATTGGTCGCACGTCAGTGTCGACGCTATCACCGCGGAGTTGCACAACCGCCCCGATCTCATTACTGACGCGGTTAGCGAAAGTATTGATCGAGCAAAAGCGCGTGGCGCTGAGGTTTTTGTCGCCTATGGCGACTGTGGTACAGGTGGCATGTTGGACCGGTTGCTAGCCGAGGAAGATGTCGATCGCATCCCCGGCGCCCACTGCTACCAATTTTTTGCCGGTGATGAGTCCTTCAATGCGATGCATGAAGACGAACTTGGCACCTTTTATTTAACGGATTTCCTGGCGCGGCATTTCGATCGCCTGGTGATTAGAGGGCTCGGGCTGGATAAAAAGCCCGCCCTAAAACCGATGTTTTTTGGTCACTACAAAAAGCTCGTCTATTTAGCTCAGACGGAAGATTGTGAGCTACAGCAGGCGGCACAGGCAGCGGCTGAAGAGTTAGGTTTGTCGTACGAGTACCGCTTTACCGGTATCGGCGACATGGCGACATCGATCGTGCGTTTTGTCGACGCGGCGCATCGTTAATGACTTTCTTCTGATGGAGACACTATAACAATGACTGACACAATTTTAAGTTCAGCTACCAAAGAAGTCGTGATGGGCTTCGAGCGCCCCTTCGTAATTATTGGTGAGCGCATCAATCCCACCGGCCGTAAACTTCTCGCAGAAGAGATGAAGAATGGCGATTACAGCCGAGTGAAAGCTGACGCTTTAGCACAGGTTGAAGCGGGTGCGCACATGTTAGACGTCAACGCTGGTATTCCTCTGGCCGACGAGCCCAAGATTTTGGCTGAAACCATTCAGTTAGTGCAGTCGCTGACCGATACCCCGCTGGCTATCGACTCATCGATTGTCGAGGCGCTAGCCGCTGGCTTGGCGGTTTACAAAGGCAAAGCGCTGGTGAACTCAGTGACCGGCGAAGATGAGCAAATGGAGCGAGTACTGCCGCTGGTTAAGAAATACGGCGCTGCTGTGGTAGCGATTTCGAACGACGAAACAGGTATTTCTGAAGACCCCAATGTGCGTTTCGAAGTAGCGAAAAAGATCGTTAACCGCGCCGCTGACTACGGTATTCCCGCGTGTGATGTCGTGGTTGATCCGCTGGTGATGCCTGTGGGTGCTATTAATACCGCTGGCTTGCAAGCGATGAAATTGATCCACCGTTTACGTACCGAATTGAAAGTAAACACCACTTGTGGTGCCTCAAATATCAGCTTTGGTCTACCCAACCGCGACGGTGTGAATGGTGCTTTCTTAAGTATGGCGATTCACGCGGGTATGACGTCGGCGATTGCCAACCCCATGCACAAGGAAATTATCAGCGCCACGTTAGGTGCGGACGTGATGATGGGGCGCGACCCCGATTGCGTTAATTGGATCAAGCGTTTCCGTGAGGCGCCTGCTGCAGGTGAGGCTGGTGCACGTGGCCGTCGAACTAGCGGACGTCGTCGCAGTAGCTAATTCGCGATTGAATTGAGCTCTACATAAAGGCCTTGCGCTACTAGCTTAGTGCAAGGCCTTTAATTTTTGGCGTCTAGCTCCGCTGGGTGGAATACTATAAAAATCGCGATAGCATTTGCTGAAATGGGTGGCAGAAATGAAGCCACAAGCTAGCGCGATGTCGATCACCGGTTTGTCGGTCTGCAGCAGTAGCAAACGTGCCCGCTTCAGGCGCAATTCCATATAGTATCGAGTTGGTACGCAGTGCAAGTACTTTTGAAACAGGCGTTCCAGTTGGCGTCTAGATATACCCACTAGCGACGATAATTCTTCTAGCCCAATGGGTTCTTCAATGTTGGCTTCCATTAGCGACACAGCTTCGGTCAATTTAGGTTGGTTAGGGCCGAGTTTTATGTGTAGCGGGGTGCGCTGCTGGTCCTCGCGGTCACGGATGCGCGACAACAAAAACTGTTCTGAAATATTGGTAGCCAGGGTGTTTCCCATGGTCATGCTGATCACGTGCAGCATCATGTCCATCGCTGCCACACCGCCGGCGCTGGTGTAGCGGTTTTTGTCGAAGACAAAGATATCTTCTACCACATTGATGGAGGGAAATTCTTCACGGGTACTGGCGAGGTTTTCCCAGTGGATGGCGGCGCGATAACCGTTTAACAAACCCGTTTTTGCCAGGATGTAACTGCCTGTGCAAACGCCGCCCAAAATAGTTTTGGATTTGGCGATTTTAGTCAGTGTGCTAGCGAGGTTGGCGTTGTACTTGTCTTGCACATTAATGCCACCGCAAACAAACAAGTAGTCTAGCGCAGGCATATTCACCAAGCCGTGATCGGCTTGAACAGCGATGCCGTTGCTGGCTCGGCATAATTCACCGTTCTGGGTGATAAGGTCCCACGTGTATTGATCACGTTCCAGTAGGCGGTTAGCCATACGCAATGGTTCAATGGCGGCGGTAAATGCCATCATAGTGAACTCATCGAGCAATAAAAAACCTATCTTAATGGTTTCAGTTTTTATGTTAAGCATATGAATCGACGCTTCAAAATATAGTTGCGTTTTAAACCAATAATATTATTTGGTCAATCTTATGTTTTGTAACAGGTCTTTGAAAATGCGAAAAAAAACGGCCGTTAGGCCGTTTCATGAAAGAGATTTATTAATGGGTTGCGTCGGGCATTTCCGATTTGCGACGACTGATAAAGTCCAGCAGAGCCTCATCGGTGGCTTCGTCAAGCGCGGGTGCTTCGTAAGAATTTAACATGCTATTCCAGCGCTCGTAGGATCGAGTCGCCATATCTTTGCTGCCTTCTGATGCCCATTGTTCATAGCTATTGTTGTCAGTAATGGCTGAGCGGTAGAAGGCTGTTTTAAAGTTGGCTTGAGTATGGGCGCAACCTAAGAAGTGGCTACCTGGACCCACTTCGCGAATGGCGTCCATTGCTTGGCCGTTTTCAGATATATCGACACCGGCCAATTGCACAGCCATCATCGCTGCTTGGTCAGCATCCATGATGAATTTCTCGTAACCCATTGCCAGACCACCCTCTAACCAACCAGCGGTGTGAAGTACAAAGTTCACACCAGCTAACGTGGTGGGAATTAAGGTATTGGCGGCTTCGCTAGCGGCTTGTGCGTCGGGTAGTTTAGAGCCACACAGGCTACCGCCAGAGCGGAAAGGTACGCCCAGGCGGCGTGCTAGTTCAGCCATTACGTAAAGTACCATGGCGGGCTCGGGGGTACCGAAAGTGGGGGCGCCAGACTGCATAGAAATCGAACTGGCGAAGCTGCCCATAATGACAGGAGCACCGGGGTTGACCAGCTGCACCAAAGTCATTCCAGCCATGGCTTCGGCCAATGATTGCGCCGCTGTGCCGGCTACGGTCACCGGTGACATGGCGCCGGCCAAAATGAAGGGGGTGATGATACAGGCTTGGTTGGTGCGCGCGAATACCTTGGCGGCGCCGAGCATGGTGTCGTCGAAAGTCATAGGCGAGTTAGCGTTGATCAGGCTAGTCATGAAGGTCTTGGGCTTGCCAGTGGCAGGATCCAAGTAATCATCACCAAACAAAATCTTACACATGTCGACCGAGTCTTGTGCGCGAGAGGGTGCTGTAACCGAGCCCATAAACGCTTTGTCTGAATACTTCATGTGGCTGTAAAGCATGTCAAAGTGACGCTTGTTAACCGGCAAGTCAACGGGTTCGCACACGGTGCCGCCCGAGTGGTGAAGGCCGGGAGACATATAGGCCAGTTTTACAAAGTTTTCGAAGTCTTTAATGGTGGCGTAACGACGGCCTTGCTCGATGTCGTAAACGAAAGGTGAGCCGTAAGCGGGTACGAAAACGGTGTTGTCGCCACCGATTTTTACACTGCGCGCTGGGTTGCGTGCATGTTGGGTGTATTCGCGCGGTGCCGATGCTTGAATGATCTGGCGGCACATGCCACGGGGAAATTTAACCCGTTCACCAACTACGTCACAGCCGGCGTTTTTTAGTATGTCCAGTGACTCAGGGTCGTCGCGGAACTCAATACCAATTTCTTCCAAGATGGTATCGGCATTGTGTTCGATCTGGGCTAGGCCTTCCTCGTTTAGAATGCTGAAAGTAGGGATTTTACGCGTCAAATAAGCGGGAGCGATTACTGCTTCACCGGCTGCTGCTCTGCGATCGGCTCGTCCACCGGCGCGGCGACCACCGCGACGTACATTGGTTGCTGCATCAGTCATAATTCAGTTCTCAACGATAGATAGGGTTAGACTTTTTATCGCTGTTATATTGCATGGACTTTCCTCGCGCACCCTTTTCCTTCGCGACATACAGTTGTCTCAACGCGCCATAAAAAAAATAGGGAAATAGCCGCTGTCGTAAATGAGTACTTGCCTGTCGCAATTAACATAGTACGCGTTTGAGCTGCATCGGTAGACTCTTGCCAAAATGATAATTAGGCGTATTTGTGCGCCCATAATTCGAATTCATATTAGGAGTGTCATTGTGGAATCAACAGCTCGCGTAGTCGTGATTGGTGGTGGTGTAGTGGGTGTAGGTACCCTTTATCACTTAGCTAAAAAAGGTTGGTCAGATTGCGTTCTGATCGAGCGTAAAGAGCTGACTTCTGGCTCTACTTGGCACGCCGCCGGATTGCTGCCCCTGTTTAACATGAGCTACTCGGTAGGCAAGTTGCACCAGTATTCTGTGGACTTCTACCAAGAACTCGAGAAAGAAACCGGTAAGAACGTTGGCTTGAGCAAGGTGAGTAACATCCGCTTAGCCAACTGCGAATACCGCATGGACGAGTACAAGTATTACAGCGGCGTGGCCAAAACTGTGGGCGTTGATGTTAATTTCTTGACACCAGAGCAAGTGAAAGAAATTTGGCCGCTGTGCGAAACCGAAGGCTTGCTTGGTGCGATCCAGCACCCTGAAGATGGCTACATTCAACCGGCGGATCTGACCCAGGCATTGGCCACGGGTGCCCGCAATATGGGTGCAAAAATCCACCGCTTCACCACGGTGTTGAGCATTGAGCAGCAAGCTGATGGTATGTGGAAGGTATGCACCGACAAGGGCGATATCGTGTGTGAACACGTGGTGTCATGTACCGGTAGCTTTGCACGCAAGACGGGTGAAATGGTTGGCCTTGATGTGCCTGTGATTCCCGTAGAGCACCAGTTTATCGTGACTGAGCCACACCCCGAAATTAAAGCGCGTCAAGCGCGCGGTGAGCCCGAGATGGGCGTGCTGCGTGAATCAGATTCTGGTTACTACCTGCGCGAAGAGGCGGGTGGTCTTCTGTTAGGTCCCTACGAGCAAGGTGCGCCGGTATGTTATGTCGATGGCCCCGGTGAACATTGCGAATGGGAGCTGTTCAACGAAGAACTCGACCGCTTGATGCCGCACATCGAAAAATGTATGGAGCGCGTGCCTGCCTTTGGTGATGTGGGTGTGAAGTACGTATACAACGGTGCGATCGCTTACACCCCGGATGGTAACCCCATCGTTGGTCCCGCGCCAGGTCTGAAAAACTTCTGGTTGAATGAAGGCCACAGCTTTGGCATCACCGCTGCCGGTGGTGCCGGTTGGCAGTTGGCCGAGTGGATTGTAGATGGTGAGCCTACCGTTGACATGATGGGCGTGGATCCACGTCGCTTTGGCCCGTATGCATCACGTGGCTACCTGCGCGACAAGAACGAAGAAGCCTACCGCAACGTATTTACCACGCACTATCCCGATGAAGAGCGTTCATCTGCGCGTCCTCTGAGAACTACCCCATGCTACGACCGCATGAAAGAGCTCGGTGCCGTCTTTGGTTCGGTATATGGTTGGGAGCGCCCCAACTGGTTTGCCCCCAAAGATTACTCGTTGAGCGAAGAAGATCTCAACATGGCGGATGTATTGTGGAAAAAGAACCACTCCGCGCCGCTAGAAGATGGCCGTATCGTCGAGAAAAACTCTTTCCGTCGCTCTAACTACTTCGAGTTTGTCGGCAACGAGTGTAAGCACGTAGCCGAGAAAGTTGGTCTGTTAGATATGTCGGCCTTTGCCAAAACCATGGTTACCGGCCCCGGTGCTGAAGCGTGGTTGGAATCTATTTTGGCGAACACTATTCCTAAGAAAGTGGGTCGCGTAGGTCTGTGTCATATGCTGACTAACTCTGGCGGTGTGCGTGCTGAATTCACTGTCTACAAGATGGCTGCCAATAAATATTACTTAGTATCTGCTGGCGCTTTCGAAACCCATGATTTTGATTACCTGCACAAGCTTAAGCCCACCGATGGCAGCGTAGACCTACAGTTGATCACCACGCAGATGGGCGTGCTGGTGCTGGCGGGTCCCAAGGCGCGCGACGTGCTGCAGAAGATTACCGACACTGATTTGAGCAACCCCAATTTCCCATGGTTGAGCGGCAAGTTCATCAACGTTGGCTACGCCCAAGCACACGCGTTACGCGTAAACTTTGTCGGCGAATTGGGCTGGGAATTGCACCACCCCATGGAGATGCAAAACTACATCTTTGATGAGCTGATGAAGGCCGGTGCAGAGTTTGATATCAAACCCTTCGGTATCCGCGCCATGGATTGTATGCGCCTAGAAAAATCTTACCGTTTGATTCCTCGCGAAATGTCGATCGAGTACTCAGCGCTCGAGTCGGGTCTTGACCGATTCGTTCGCCTCGACAAGGAGTGCGACTTCATCGGAAAAGAAGGCCTGAAAGCGTGGCAGGAGCGCGGCTTCAAAAATGCTTTCGTTACCCTAGAAGTCCATGGTGTAACCGACGCGGATGCGCGCGGTTCAGAAGCGATCTACAAAGACGGCGAACTGGTTGGCCGGGCCACCTCGGGTGGTTACGGGTGGCGTGTTGAAAAGTCACTGGCACTGGGTTTGGTGGCGCCAGAATATGCTGCCATTGGCACCGCATTGCAGATCGAAATCCTGGGCGAACTCTACCAGGCGACCGTGATTGAAGAATCACCTTACGATGCCCAAAACGCGAAACTGAGAGCATAAGTTCACTATGAGCGAATCAACCTTGGTCTCACGCAGGTCTCGCCGTGCGAAGAACCTGAAAAACGTCAAAGTGATTTTTACCCCCTCGGGTATCCGAGGCGAGGTACCTGAGGGTATGCCCGTTTTACGGGCAGCTCGTCGCTTGGGTGTTGACGTAGAGTCAGTCTGCGGTGGCCAAGGTATTTGCGGCACGTGCAAGGTCTACCACGTAGTGGGCGACTTCCCCAAATATGGGGTGAATTCGACCCATGACAGTTTGTCAGAATTTAAAGAAGTGGAAGCGGGGCGTGTAGGGGACGAGCGACAACTCGGTGCTCGCTTGGGTTGTACCGCTAAGATCATGAACGATGTTGTGATCGAAATTCCCGCCAGTAGCCAGTCGCATGAACAGGATATTGCTAAGGCGATTGAAGATCGCGATATTGACTTGGCACCCGCAGTGTCGGTTTTTACCGCCTATATACCAGCGCCCATTATGGATGTCCCCCACGCAGATATGAGCCGCTTGGTGACAGATTTGCAGTCTAATAATGATCTCACTGGGTTGTGGTATGAACTGTCCATGGTGAGACATCTGCAAGCTATGGTTACCGAGCATATGAAGAAAACGCCGGACACGTCGATGAAAGTCAGCGTGGCGATCTTCAACTCAGTGCGCAAGCCTCCGCAAATCGTTGCCATTTGGCCCGGCCACGAAGCTAAGGCTTATGGGTGTGCTATCGATTTGGGTTCTACCAGTATCGTCGCTCACTTGGCAGACCTGAGCGATGGTAAGGTGCTTGCCTCAGCCTCGGCGATGAATCCACAAATTAAATTTGGTGAAGACCTCATGAGTCGCGTGTCCTACGCGATGATGAATGAGGGCGGCGCCGAGGAAATGAGCAAAGTTGTCCGTCAGCGCATTGCCGATTTGATCAAAGAAGCGGCGACGCAGGCGTGGTTGAAAGCTAGCGACGTGATGGATGTGGTGATCGTTTGTAACCCCATCATGCACCACATTCTGCTAGGCCTTGACCCTGTGCCATTGGGTGGTGCACCGTTTAACTTGGCGGTTGATCAAGCGATGGAAGTCAGCGCTGCGGAACTCGATATTCCGCTGCACGATGCAGCGCGTATTTTCTTACTGCCTTGCTTGGCTGGTCACATTGGTGCTGACGCTGCGGGCGTGGTGTTGTCAGAGCGCCCAGACCAGTCAGATGAGTTGACCTTGATTGTCGACGTGGGTACCAATGCCGAAATCGTGTTGGGCAATCGCAATCGTATGCTGGCGGCGTCTAGCCCCACCGGGCCTGCATTCGAAGGCGCACAAATTAGCTGCGGCCAGCGCGCCGCAGTGGGCGCCATTGAGCGCGTGCGCATCGATCGCATGACGCTGGACCCGGCCTTCAAAGTTATCGGTTGTGACCCGTGGTCGAATGACCCTACCTTTGAAATGTCATCGTCAAGCCTTCAGATCAGCGGTATTTGTGGTTCCGGTATTATCGAAATTATTGGTGAGATGTTCCTCGCTGGCATTATCAACCGCGATGGTGTGATTAAGCCGCAGGATGACAGACCTTCACCGCGCGTGATTCAAGACGGTCGCACGTACAGCTACGTGTTATACCAAGGAACGCGCACCTTAAAGATTACTCAAAATGACGTGCGTGCCATCCAATTGGCCAAGGCGGCTTTATATGCTGGCATACGCTTGTTGATGGATAAGTTTGGTAGTGAAAACGTTGAGCGCATCAAACTGGCGGGTGCTTTTGGCAGCCGTATCGATGTCAAATACGCGATGCTACTTGGAATGATCCCCGATTGTGACCTCGCCAATGTCGGAGGCGTCGGTAATGCCGCTGGAGAAGGCGCCCGCATTGCGTTGATCAATCGCCACGCTCGCAACGAAGTCGAGCCGGTGATCCGCCGTATTGAAAAGATCGAAACCGCGACAGAAGCCTCGTTCCAAGCCCATTTTGTAGGCGCTATGGGATTCCCCCACAGCACCGATCCCTTCCCCAAACTTGAAGCGGCGATTCCCGGTCTAGCTGACCGTCGCAGCTCAAGTTCGGCTAACACTAATGCTGTCCGCGGCAGACGCCGTCGTTCAGCAAAATAATAATGGTTTTAAGGAGTCACTAAGATGCCAGCCTCACAACACAAGAATCCTAAGCAGGATATCGAAATTGCACGCGAAGCCCAGATTCGCCCCATTGCCGAAGTCGCCGCTAAACTTGACTTGGGCTATGACGATCTGCAGCCCTACGGACACCATAAGGCGAAAATTAGCCTCGACTACATCAATGGCCTGAAAGACCGCCAAGATGGCAAGTTGATTTTGGTTGCTGGTATCAACCCCACCAAAGCGGGTGAAGGTAAAACCACCACCACTGTGGGCTTGGGCGATGCACTGTCGCGTTTGGGTAAGAAAACTGCCATTTGCTTGCGCGAGCCTTCGCTCGGTCCTTGCTTTGGTATCAAAGGTGGTGCTGCTGGGGGTGGTTACTCTCAAGTCATTCCAATGGAAGACATTAACCTGCACTTTACCGGCGACTTCCATGCCATCGGTGCAGCGCACAACTTGTTGTCTGCCATGATCGATAACCACATTTACTGGGGCAACGATCTGGGTATCGATGTGCGTCGTGTGAGCTGGCGTCGTGTGGTGGATATGAACGACCGCGCCCTGCGTCAAATCACTAACAGCTTGGGGGGTATTGGTAACGGCTACCCACGCACTGATGGCTTCGATATCACCGTGGCTTCTGAGGTTATGGCGATTTTCTGTTTGGCAACCAGCCTGGAAGACTTGCAGCAGCGTTTGGGCAACATTGTGATCGGTTACACCCGCGATCAGAAAGCCATCTACGCGCGCGAATTGAATGCTGAAGGCGCGATGACTGCGCTGTTGAAAGACGCTATCCAGCCCAACTTGGTACAGACCTTGGAAGGCACGCCAGCATTCGTTCACGGCGGTCCTTTCGCGAACATCGCGCACGGCTGTAACTCAGTGTTGGCGACCTCTACCGCCTTGAAACTGGCTGACTACGTAGTAACTGAAGCAGGCTTTGGTGCCGACCTGGGTGCAGAGAAGTTTTTCAACATCAAAATGCGCAAGTCTGGCTTGAAGCCAAATGCAGCGGTCATTGTGGGTACTATTCGTGCGCTGAAAATGCACGGTGGTGCTGCCCTCGAAGAGCTCAAAACCGAGAACGTTGAAGCCGTTCGTAAAGGTTTTGCTAACATTGCTCGCCACGTGAAAAACACCCGTAAATTCGGTGTGCCGGTGGTGGTTGCCATCAACCGTTTCAGCGCCGATACCGATGCTGAAATCGCCATGTTGAAAGAATTGTGTGAGCAGATTGGCGCGAAAGCTATCATGTCTGATCACTGGGCTATGGGTGGTGAAGGTGCTGAAGATCTAGCGCGCGAAGTGATTGCCGTGATCGAGAAAGGCGAAGATAATTTCCGCCCCTTGTACAGCGACGACGTGAGCCTGTGGGACAAGGTAAAAACCATCGCGACTGAGCTGTATGGTGCTAACGACATCATCGCTGACAAAAAAGTCCGCGATCAAATTGCCACACTGCAAGAAGAGTTCGGGCATCTGCCTGTGTGTATCGCGAAGACCCCGTTGTCGTTTAGTACGGATCCCAATCTCTACGGTGCCCCGGTTGACCACGTGGTGCCTATCCGTGATGTTCGTTTGTCAGCCGGTGCAGGTTTCGTGGTAGTGATCTGTGGTGACGTCATGACTATGCCTGGTCTGCCTCGTGTGCCCACCGCTGAACGTATTTTCGTTAACCAGGACGGCCATATCGAAGGCCTGTTCTAAGCAAACGAAAACCTCGGCATAGAGGATGAAACAACCGGTGACTTTTTGAGACAGCACTAACCTCAAAAACTCATCGGTTTTTTTTGAAAAAATAACAAGGTAAAACTCTCCGATGGCCAAAGGACAATTGCGTAGACGAGGCGCACGACAAGAGCGAATCGCTAGTCGATCATCAAAGCTCGCGCCCATGCTACCCACATTGAACAACGTGCTACCCCCGGTAGCCGTCATGAACGTTGACCAGATTGCCCGTATCGACGAGGCATCTATGGCCATTTTGGAAAATGTCGGTGTGACCTTCCGCGACCCGGTGGCACGTGATGATTGGCGGCGTGCCGGCGCCAAGGTGGTCGATCAGCGCGTGTATATTGATCGCCATTTATTGCGTGAACTGCTCGCTAGCCTCCCATCGGAAATCGCCTTTACCGCGCGAAACCCCGCGTATAATCTAGCCGTTGGCGACAACAAGGCCGTATTTGTGCCGATGTCGGGTGCCAGCTATGTGCGCGATCTTAACAATCAGCGCCGAATAGCAACGCTTGATGATTTGGCTATGTTCCACAAGTTGGCGCACATGTTACCGAGCATGCACTCTACCGGACATCACATCGTCGATCCCAGCGACATCCCTGTAGCCCATCGCCATTTACACATTACCTATTCGTCCATGGTCCACTCAGACAAGATGTTTATGGGGATGACCAGTTCTGGTAAAAACGCTGAAGATGTTCTGGCGATGTGCGATATCTTGTTCGGCGAGGATTTTCTGGAAAACCACGCGGTCACGGTGGCTAATATCTCAGGCACGTCGCCGTTGGTGTGGGACACCACCATGACCTCGGCGCTGCGTGCCTATGTGTCGCGCCGACAACCTGTGTTATGTACGCCGTTTACCTTGGGCGGCGCCAATACACCAGCGTCGGTGCCAGCTTCGGTGGCACAGATCAATGCTGAAACCCTCTCGGGTTTAGCGTATACCCAATTGGTGCGTAAGGGTGCGCCGGCGATTTACGGTGCCTACTTGTCCACTGTATCGATGAAAACAGGTATGCCATTCGTCGGCACCCCTGAAACATCGCTGATGAATTACATGCTGGCGCAAATGGCGCGCCATTATTCAGTTCCCTTCCGTTCCTCTGGGGCGTTAAGTGCAGCAAAAACATTGGACGCACAAGCGGGTTACGAGGGGGCTTCGACGCTCATGTCGGTGATGCACGCCGGCGCTAATTTTATTTGGCAGGCCGCCGGTTGGGCAGAATCGGGCCTGCTGTGTTCGGTGGCCAAATTTATGGCCGATGCGGAGCAGTGTGCTATGGCCTATAAAATGGCCTCTGGTCCCAATTGGGATAATTTTGATGAGGCGTTGGTCGCGGTGCGCGACGTCGGCCCATCGGGACGCTATTTCGAGCATCCCCACACAATGGAAAATTTCAAACAAGCCTTTTTCATGCCCGAGCACTTCGACGGTCAACTTTTCGCCCAGTGGGAGTTCGACGGCGAAAAAGACCTCGAAACGCGATCATTGGCGGCGGCCAAATTCTTGCTAACAGAGTATCAGCAACCGTCGCTTGATCCGGAGATTGATCAAAAATTACGCGACTTTATATCAAAGCGTGAAAGTGAAATTCCAGCCGACGCTGGATTTAATGAGAGGCTCTAATGAGAGACTTTTGCAAGCAATTGAAAATAAATATAAAAAGGAGGCTAAAAAATAACCGCATTGAATAAAAATAACCGTATCAGCTTGCTCTTAGGCGTTTTTTGTGCTTTTTTAAAAGGGGATTTTATAGCATCGATTCAATATAAATATTCTAATAACTATAACCAAAAATTATGGGGTTAAATTTTTCATGAATATTCAAAAGAAACATCTCGCTAGTGCAGTTGTAGCAGTATCTGCTGCTATGGCAGCCGGGCAATCAATGGCAGCGATTGAAGAGGTTGTCGTTACAGCAACCAAACGTACAGCATCAACCCAAGATATTCCTGTGACTGTATCAGCAGTGACAGAACAAAAACTCGACCAAATGGGTATCTCAAACTTTGAAGATTACCTAATCCAGCTACCCGGCGTTACCGCTGGTGGTGCTGGTCCTGGTCAAAACACCATTTACATCCGTGGTATTGCATCTACCACACCAAACTTGACCACTGCTGGTGTGGCGGGTTTGGCACCTAACGTTGCACTTTACTTAGACGAGCAGCCTCTCGGTCAGCCCGGTCGTAACCTTGACGTATACGCGGCTGACTTAAGCCGTGTGGAAGTATTGTCTGGTCCTCAGGGTACGCTATTCGGTGCGAGCTCACAGGCAGGTACTGTGCGTTTGATTACCAACAAGCCCGATCACACTGGTACATACGGTAAGATCAAAGCTGGTTTGGCGACCACCTCATCAGGTGATCCCAGCAACAACTTTGAATTTATGTATAACGCGCCGCTGAGCGATACCGTCGCTTTGCGTACCGTGGCCTACCGTGACCATAAAGGCGGTTATATCGATAACGTTCAAGCCACACGAAATGCCTCTGAAAGTGCTCGCTTCCGTGCGGCAGGTACCGTTCGTTCTAACGGTGTCGCTGTTGATCCAGCGCGCGCGGGTTTCCAGGCAGGTGCTGATTTAAGCAACGTCACATTTATCGATGCGGACAACAGTGCATTGGTTGGCGAGAATCTTAACGACGTGACCTACACTGGCGCGCGCTTAGGCTTGTCGATGGACCTGAATCCCCAATGGAATTTATTGGTGACGGGTGCTACCCAAAGTGTTGAATCAGATGGTGTTTTCTTTGCTGACCCCAATTTGGGCGATCTAGAGATTCAAACCTTTACTGACAATACAATACAAGATGATTTCGATAATTTGAGCTGGACCTTGAAGGGCATGTTGAATGACCTTGAGGTGGTTTACACCGGTGCTTATACCGATCGTCAAACAACTCAGCGTATCGACTATTCAGATTATCTTTTCGTAGGGCAATACCTGCCTTACTATATCTGTGACTATTTCGTTACTTACACCGGTTATGCGCCAGGCGGTCTGCCTACCGGCACCTGTCAAGCGCCCAATCTGTACGTAGATAGCTCAACCAATACTGAGGTTCAGACCCACGAGTTGCGTTTCTCTGGCAATTTCAACGAGAAGACCAACTTCACGGCTGGTGCCTTCATGAGTGACTTGGAGCTTAAAGAGCGTAACGCCTTTACCTACCCAGGGACTATTAATGCGCGTACTTGGTGGAACGAGTTTTACGATCCGACCGGTGCTACCAAACCATTGGGATTCTTACCCAACTACACGTTTGCGGGTGCTGATTACAGCTCTAACCCGAATGATCCCTTCAACCTTGACGCTAACGGAAACAACAACGGGGTTATCTTCCTGAATGATGTACTGCGTACCGACAAACAGTACGGCATCTTCGGCGAGGTCACTGCGGATCTTAATGAAGAGTGGGCAGTCACCTTGGGTGCTCGATACTACAACGTGGAAGTTGACTTCCGCGGTACGGCTAACTCGTCATTCTGTAACGGCGGTAATGGTAGCGATAACGACTCATACGGTACCAACATTTCTGATCTTTACGACGGCGATGGCAACTTCACCAACAACGGTACTTGCGGTGAGAAGATTACCTACAACATAGATACCTACGACGGTGATAATCAATATATTTACAATGCTCTGCGCGCGCCGGATAAAGCGATTGCCGAAGGTACTATCTTCAAGGCAACGTTGAACTACCGTCCAAATGCGGACATGTTGTTCTACGGTACGATATCTGAAGGCTACCGTCCTGGCCTGTTGAACCGCCCTGGTGGTAAGACAAATGGTGATGGTACCTTTACTGTACCTTTCGAGCTCGATACCGATGAAGTGATGAACTACGAATTTGGTTGGAAAACTGATTTGGCTGACGGTCAAGTGCGTTTCAACGGTAGCGTGTTCTTCGTAGAAATTTCGCGCTTACAAACCACTATCTTTGACCCCAGTATTACCAACTTGTTCTTCTCGGACAACGCGGCTGATGCCGAGGTTATGGGTTTGGAAGCCGATTTCATCTATCAGCCTGACAGCGTACCTGGTTTGACCATCAACGGTGCATTCTCATCATTGGATACTGAAATCACCAATGTTATTACGCCTACAGGTGATGTGCGTAAAGGCGATTCTTTGGCGTTCGCGCCGGATTTCCAAGCTAACTTGTCTGCTCGCTACGAGTGGAATGTTGGTGGCGATATGATTGCCCACGTGATGCCACACATGGCGCACTCAGCGGAATCTTACAGCGATATCATCACGATTAACCGTGACCGTATTGCTAGCTGGACCATGTTAGGTATTACCGCTGGTGTAAGCACCAATGAGTGGACCGCCGAAGCTTACGTTGACAACCTGACCGATGATCGTGCAGAGCTGTCTCGTAACTACGTGAACGATAGAGAGCGTGTTGCATACTCTCGTCCTCGCACGGCCGGTGTTCGCGTGACTTACAACTTCTAAGCCCCGCTTAGGTTGTGACTTAAACGCCCCTTCATTGGGGCGTTTTTGTTTGTGGGGGGGGGGCTTACTCGCACCATCAAAATGAAAGCTAGGCCCAATGATTGTATCTACCAAGTGTCATTACCGCAGCAGCGACAGGAAGTGGATGTGCTTCTCGTACTGATCGAGCAAGTCGTTGATGATCTGCTCGCGTGAGTAACCCGCAATATCGTAGCCCTGACCACCCTCTGTCAGGAACACCTCCGCTTGGAAGTATTTGATTTCGTCTATGGGGTTGTGGTCGCGAAGGATGAAGGTTGGCGGCACAAGTGGACGAGCTTCAACCGCGTATTGGAAGTCGATTTCATCGCCGTGCAATACATCGAATACGATCTTACCATCGCTCAGTAGTATCTCGGCGTGGATATCCTTCAAGAGCATGGCTTCAGCCACATCGGTAAAGGCGCATTGCACCGTGTTAGTGAGGAAGGATTCAATGTCCTCTTTACTGGGCAGATTGGTGATTTTGTCCAAACGTTCGTGCCAAAGCGTTTCAGTATCGGCGTTCGGCGAAATCATCGGGAAAGACGTGGAGTGCGCCACGATCAGGTCGCGCTTAAGGATCTCGGTAGAGAGTGCCTTACGAAGCCCAACAATTGCCAACATAATGACAAAGGTAAAGGGCAGCGCGCTAGCAATGGCCGCTGTTTGCAGTGCGCTAAGGCCGCCCGCGAACATCAGTACAAGTGCTACTAAACCAATCAATACTGTCCAGTAAACGCGTTGCCACACGGGGGTGTTTTCATTGCCACCTGAAGCCAACATGTTAATAACCAGTGCGCCAGAGTCGGCTGAAGTAACAAAGAAAACGATTACCATGACCACCGCTAGACCAGACAATAATTGAGAAAACGGCCGGTATTCAAAGAACTGGAAGATCGCTAACGAGTTATTTTGTTGCACCACTTGCGCCAACTCTTGGAAGCCTTGGTTAAGCACTAAGTCGATAGCGCTGTTGCCGAAGAATGACATCCAAAGCATGGTGAAACCGGCGGGCACAAACAACACACCGAAACAGAATTCACGTATCGTGCGGCCACGTGAGATGCGCGCGATAAACATCCCGACAAATGGCGACCACGAGATCCACCAGCCCCAGTAAAGGATAGTCCAGCCGCCGATCCAGTCGGTGGGTTGGTAGGCGTACAAGTTGAAGGTTTTACCCACGATGCCCGACAAGTAAACACCGATGTTTTGTAAGAAGCTCTGGATCAAGTAAACGGTGGGGCCCGTGAGGAGCACTAAACCTAGCAGTGCTAGTGCCAAGATCATATTTAATTGCGAGAGGAATTTAATGCCCTTATCGAGACCAGAAAGGACGGAAATCAATGCCATAACTGTCACAAAAACAATAATAATGGACTGCACCATGCTCGATTCTGGCACGCCCAACAAGTGGGCTAGGCCGGCATTAATTTGGAGTACCCCAAAACCCATCGAGGTGGCGACACCGAATACTGTGCCCAAAATAGCGAAAATATCGATGGCATGGCCGGCAGGGCCAGATATGCGATCGCCGATCAAAGGATAAAGTGCCGAGCGAAGAGTCAGTGGCATCCCAGTGCGATAACTGAAATAAGCAAGGATCAAGGCCACAACGGCAAAGGTGCCCCAGGCGTGCAGGCCCCAGTGGAAAAAGGAAAGTTGCATCGCTTCGCGTGCGGCATCCACCGTTTGTGGCTCACCTGCGGGTGGCGCAACAAAGTGGAGCAGGGGCTCCGCCACGCCAAAGAACATGATGCCGATGCCCATGCCCGCAGAAAATAGCATGGAGAACCAAGAGAGGTTGCCGTACTCAGGGCGGGAGTGATCTGGACCGAGCCGAATACAACCAAAGCGCGAGAAACCGAAGTAGACGATGGACAATAAAATGATGGCCACGGCCAACACGTAGAACCAGCTGGCGTTTTCTACGATACCAGCCTGTAAATTCTGAAAAAAAGCGTTGGATTGCTCGGGGAATAGTGCGGTAATAGCCACAAGGACAATAATGAAACCCGAAGATATATAGAACACGGGCGGATTGATGCTATCGGTAGTCGACATACGTCCTCTTATATTTTTTATAGTTTATGACGCTGCGAAATGCCGTGGCTCGCAGAAGTGGCACTCGAACAATATGCTATTTTTGCGGTTTTGAATATAGGAAAACGCGAAGGAAAGTTACTTGAAAGCGACAGTTATCTTGCGAGCTCTATGGGGGGCTTTCTGCCCCCTTGAACGAAGGCTTCAAACAACGTCTTCGTCAATGTCTCTCTGTAAACGACGAATGTCTGACATCAGTTCGAAAATTATCTTCGCGGTTTGTTGGTGGTGATGGTGTAGCTGTTCTAATTTAGACGCAATATCGGCAGTTTCTGAGACATCGATATCGACCTCGAAATCCTGGTCTATGTTGTTGCCCGCCAGTAACCATAGTACGGGTACCTTTAGAACACCCGCGAGCATCTGCAATTTACTCGGGCGGGGTTCGCTGCGATCGTTTTCCCAGTTTTGAAGCGTGGACACTTTAACACCAATACGTTTTGCTACCTGCTCGGTGGTTAAGTTGCGCGCATTGCGAGAAAGCCCAATACGGCCGCCGAGTGTCTGTTGATCTACCATTTTTAATTCCTTGATGACATCTTTCGTACAATATTTATATTTATTTTAGCAACTGAATATGATGTAACAAGGGGTATACAGCCAGACACTAGGCATTTGTCGCGTTAGCCTAACAAAGAGGCGGTGATAGATAACTTTTAAGCGCGATATCACCGAAGAAAGGATTTCTGTTCATGTTAATCTTTGTTTTGAAATATGATGACCATTAATAACAAGAATAGGAATTGATGAATGGATTTAAATAATAAAGTCATTGCTGTGACAGGTGCCGCCCGCGGATTAGGCTTTGCGATGGCCAAAGCGCTGACTGAAAAAGGCGCTAAAATCGCGCTTATTGATGTTAACGAAGCGTTGCTGGTAAGCGCAGCGGAGCAGTTGGCTGGCAGTCGCTATTACTGCCTCGATGTCAGCAATGAAGCGGCGGTAGAGGCCGCCTTTGCGCAAATTTGGCAAAATTTTGGAGCGCTTAACGGCTTGGTCAATAATGCCGGCATTATCCGTGATGGGCTGATGGTGAAAGGCGAGCCAGGTAACATCATTAGTGAAATGTCATTCGACGATTGGCAGGCCGTGATCAACATTAATTTATCGGGCGTCTTTTTGTGTGGCCGCGCTGCAGCAAAATTGATGGTTGAGCACACACAGCAGGCGTGTATCTTGAATATTTCCAGTATCTCCGCCGAAGGTAACTACGGCCAGAGCAACTACTCGGCTGCTAAAGCCGGTGTAGAGGCGCTTACCACTGTTTGGACCAAGGAGTTAGCACGGCACAAGATTCGCTGTGTGGCGATTGCGCCGGGCTTTATCATGACCGATATGGTGGCGTCGATGAATCAGGCCGCACTGCAGAAAGCTTCGGCAATGGTCCCGGTAGGGCGGGGTGGTCAGCCGGAAGAAGTGGCTTCGATGGCTGTGAATTTATTTGAAAACGATTTTATCAACGGTGTGGTCTACAAAGTCCATGGTGGTATGAGAATTTAATATGGGACAGGCGCGACCGCCATGGATGGCGGAAGTGCAAATAACGCAGGCGCAGTTATTTGCCACCTGCCGAGCTTCTCTTCTTACCTCAGGAGCTATTAAAGCCTTGATTCACGGGTTTTATTAGCTTTGCAGCGCTTTAAAATTTTGAAACTATGGTCCGTAATTGCGCCGTCTGGTTATCCACGATCTTGATGGTTTAATCCCTTAAAATGATATCGGATTGCTAAGGTGAAGCGTAATAAGCGAATTTTGGTTAGACGTAATAAGCGAATAATGATGCAACTTAATAAGGGAGAATTTGATACGCGTAAAAAGCGAGTAGAGCTACCATGTCGACCCCCTCCGAAAAGCTGGCTGATGCCTTAGAGGCTCTTCACGACCTTCAAAAGAACGGCTCTATTGCCATACGTTCTGCCGATCTTTCGCGCACTCACAGAGAACGTCTTGTTCGTAATGGCTTCTTAGAGGAAGTAATTAAGGGTTGGTATGTACCAGCGCGCCCCGATGAAACACGCGGAGAAAGCACGGTGCCCTGTATTGAGCGCAACGCAATGGCAGCCATGAAAGCCATTTCAGCTGCGCGGATGGCCATGCGTGGCGACGGTCAGCATTTTGTCTCGCTCGATAAGGTCATAAAAACCATGCGCGATACAGGCTGGGATATGCACAACAAATACAAGGAAACGGCGCGAGGTGGATTGGCCATGAACGTGCTTGAGGTGCCGGTAAATATTGTGGATTGCTAGGGCAAAAAAAAGCCACATAAATGTGGCTAAACGTTGCTGTTTTCAATGAATGGCGAGAAGGGGATTACTCGCCAAAAAACATCGTGGCGGTTAAGCCAACGGTGCGTGGAGCTGCAGGTGTAATACCCTGCGATAAACCTGGGTTTAGCGTGAAGTTGTGCAGCATGTATTGTTTGTCGGTGGCATTTTTCACCCACGCGGCCAATTCCCAGCCACTCTCTGAAGTATACGCGGCTCGAAGATTTAACAAATCGTAGGCTGTCATTTTAGATTCTTCGCGATTTTGCACATCTTGGAAGGCTTCGTCTTTGTGTGTGAAATCAGCCCGGGCATTGATCGCACCATGAGCAACGGGATAGTCAAAAATGATACTCATCGAATAGGCATTTTCAGGCGCATTGCGAAGTTTGTTACCTGTAAATGGCGCCAAATCGCCCTCTAAACGGGTGTATTCAGTGTCTAAATAGGCGTAGGTACCGGCCAGTTGTAGGTGATCAGTCACCTGCCACTGGGTTTCAAATTCCACACCTTGAATTTTTGCTTCACCGGCATTTTGGGTGATAATCGGACCTGGGCCACCATTTACAACGGTTTGCACAAGTACCTGTAAATCATCGTAATTTGAACGGAAAGCCGCCGCATTAAAGCGCATCGATCCGTCTAGCAGTGTGCCTTTAATGCCCGCTTCGTAGTTGATGACTTGCTCTTCATTGAACGGTGTCGTGGCAGCGGCTAGTGTACTGGCCATACCTTGATAGCCACCGCTCTTGAAGCCAGTAGATACCGAGGCATAAGACATCAGGTCGTCACTCAAGCTGTAATTGATGGCCACTTTGGGTGTAAAGGCATTCCACGTGTTGTTGACAGCAATATCGAAGGGTTGCAGTACCACAAACCCATAATCAGGTACACCGACGTTGGTCGCGTCTTTCTTCTCGCTGGTATAGCGAGCACCCACGGTTAAATCGGTGCGATCATTAATGGACCAGGTTGCCTGGCTAAAAATACCGTAACTTTTTGTCTCGTTATATTGGGTCGTGCTCGCGTAGAGAGGCAGTGGTAAATAGTTTGGCAACAGCGCGGGGATCATGTCGGCTGCTACACCAGCGGCAGCTAGCTGGGCGCTCACTACGGGAACACAAACGGCGTTACAAGAGATGTCATTGTACTCAAAGCGATCAACTTGTTCGTTGAGGAAGAACACACCAGATTGCACAAATAACGCATCTGAAACATCCATGGCATAGCGAATTTCTTGGCTAAATTGTTTACTGCTTTCATCGACACCGTTATCCATAGATGCGAGTTGAATGTACTCCACCGCCCCGCCAAACGACAGGTCGATGACATTGGCATCGGCGCTACGATAAGCAGTGATTGATGTTAGATGACCACCCTCAAGATCCCAGTCGAGTTGCAATGAGGCGCCTTTGGATTGCACATCGGAGTAGGGTTCTTTGGTGTGTAGGTTTTCATAAAATCCTGGTTTTAAACCACTGCCCGCGACAATTTGGCCCTGTAGTAATTCAGTGCCAACATTTCGACCCGGGGCGACGCGCTGGTCGTCTGAGTAGTCAATACTGAATAGCCACTCCATCGTATCGGAGGGCTGGCCCAGCAGCTGTGCGCGAACGCCTTTGCTTTCAAAGGCATTAAAGTTATCGAGATCGGCAACAATACTTTTTACATAGCCGTCGCGCTCTTTATAGCTGTAGGAGATCTTGCCAGAGACCGTATCTGACAGTGCGCCATTGATTTTGCCACGGGTCGACTTATAACCAAGATCACCGGCAGACAGCTCCAACGCCGCAGAAAATTCCTGCGAGGGTTTTTGCGTCACAATGTTAATCGCACCCCCCGCGGCGTTTTTCCCGTAAAGCGTTCCCTGCGGTCCTCGCAATACTTCAACCCGTTCAAGATCAAACAAATCGAAGGCTTGGCCTGCGGTTCGACCGACATAGACGCCATCGACAAACATCACCACTGACTGGTCTTCAGAGGCACCATCAGCGTTTGAACCGATACCACGAATAAACAATTGTGGCTGCGCAGGTGTAAACGTACCCATACTAAAACCTGGCGTGCGTGTAGAGATAGCATTGACATCACTGAGGTCGGCCGCGCGAAGTTCTTCTGCGCCTATGGCAGTGATGGCAATGGGTACATCTTGCAGATTTTCTTCACGGTGTTGTGCGGTCACAACCACTTCTTCGAGTACTTGTGCAGTCGCATCGAGTGAGATTAGTGCTATGGCAGTTGCCAAAAATGTCTTTTTAGTAGGTTTGAGAGTCAACATGGGGACTACCTCAGTGTTGTGATTATTGTTAGTTACTTATCGCGCT
The DNA here is from genome assembly GCA_024639455.1 of Cellvibrionales bacterium. Classification (GTDB taxonomy): domain Bacteria; phylum Pseudomonadota; class Gammaproteobacteria; order Pseudomonadales; family JAHEIH01; genus JAHEIH01. Next base: position 71,619 of record JAHEIH010000026.1, on the reverse strand, counting down.
GCAGAAAACAGTTAAAGCGATATATGAATTCAATATAAAACGTAGCAATGACATGTTCTTATCATTTGGCGACGCGCCAATTACCATTTGGCGACTCTGGTGGAGTCTATTCTTGCCAGTGTTAATGAGTATCGGCTCGATATTGTTGCTGCCACACAGCGGGAGGAAGGCCAGTCGCACGTTTAAACGCACGCGAAAATGCACTGGCATTTTGATAACCAAGCAGGTCAGAGAGTTCCAAAATACTGGCCGATGAATTGATCAAAAAGTCTTCTGCGGTTCGTTGGCGAACATCATTTAACAGTTGTTTAAAATGGATACCTTCTGCCCTCATTCGACGCTGCAGCTTGCGAGGGTGCATACCAAGCAATTGACTTATGTAGTCGAAATTGCATTTTGTGGTACCTAACGTCGATTGGATATGGTGGGTCACGGTAGCCAACAAATTATTTTGTTGCGGGCGCGTGGCAACGAGCGCCGACAGTTGTTTAAGCAGAAATTGGTAAAGCTCAGGATCTGCGGTAGGAATGGGTGTATCCAAGGCTTTGCTATGAAAAACTAAGCCATTATAGTTTTGATTAAAACTGACCGGCGCATGGAAATACTCCTCCATTTTGCGTCGATAGTCGGTAGGTGCATGCGAAAAATGTACTTGGTGCAGCTCAAATTTATTTTGGGAAAGGCTATTAATTGACTTGTACACAGACGTAATGGCCAAGGTTTGTAATTGTGTCATTGGTACATTTAATGCCACCCGCGTACGTCGGATTAACGCGGTGTATTCCCCTTCATTGACCAGCTCCCACCTCGAAAATTCGCTATTGAGTAGCGATAGCGATATGGCATCGTTGATGGCCTGTCCGATGGTGCTCGCGAACTTGATGACCCGTCCTATGTGCGAATAACGACTAGGCGGTTGTTCACAGGCGACAAGAAACCCAAAGTAGTCGCAGTGAGCATGTTCTGCCACGTCGTTAAAGAAGTCTACGATGCTATGGATGGGTATAAAAGTATCACAAGGGTGCAACAAGCGCCGGTCGATACCGCTTTTTTCAAGTGATGCGCTGACGTCAATGCCTATACCCGCAGCCGCTTCAAGAGTACCCAACAAAATATCCGCAGACATGCGCAAAGGGGCGTTTCTATCGTAGTGTTTTAAAGGGCTATCCATGGTTATTCCCGTCTACGCGAATTTAGTTTTTGCTTGAAGAATGTAGTTGAAGTTGTCGTGAAATGATAGGTCAAATGTCGTGAAGTGTTAAATGAATCAAACGAGAGATTGCTAGGATAAAAATAAATCCTATGAGTCGCGTTTATGAAGTGGTTATGTGTTTTTTGGGTGTTACTCGTCAATTCTTCAGTCGTGGTCGCTGCGACAGCGCCATCTGCATTAGACAAGGTGGCAGATGAGTATCTAACCCTAGCGTTGCAACTGACTCAACACGATACGAATCCCTTTGTATTTATTGGAAACAAGCAGCACCTAGCGACCGCTAAAACATCCCCCATAACACTGTCTGTCATTGAAAATAATGCGGCTGAATTACTCGCTGAGTTACGTGCCATATCGAGTGATCAAAATGGCCGGCAGCGATCATTAGAAGCCCGGTTGTTGGCTACTAAAACGCGTGCACAAATACTTCAAGGCAATATACCTAAAAGCTTTGATGAAGAAACACGCCTTATGTTTGGCGTGGTCGTGCCTTCGCGGTCTGAGGCGCATTTTAAGGCGCTGATCGCTGAGTTAGATCAATTGATTCCAGGCGAAGCCCCCCTGCACGAGCGAATGGAAGCCTTCCGAGATCAGTTCGTTATTCCAGTAGAAAAACTACCTGTAGTAATGAATACCGCCCTGCAGGAATGTCGGAGACGCACCAAAGCTAACATCGAAATGCCCGCCGATGAAAACTTGCAGCTTATCATTGTCCAAGATAAGCCCTTCGTCGGATTTACCCAGTTCTTAGGTGACAGTCGTAGCCAAATTTTAATTAATAGCGATGTGCCAGTTCATATTGAACGAGCCATTGAGTTGGGTTGTCACGAAGCTTATCCTGGTCACCACACTAATGGCACACTCGTTGAATCTAATATTTCTAAGTCCCGGGGTTGGCAAGAGTACAATTATTTTCCGCTTTATGGCCCCTTTGCTATCGTGACGGAAGGCGTCGCCAACTTTGGGGTTGATGTGGCTTTTCCCGCTGATGAGCGTGACGTTTACGAGCGCGAAGTATTGCTGCCGCTGGCGGGAATTGCAGACATTGATTACACCACCTACCAACATTACCTTAAGCTACAGCGGGACCTGAATTATGCTCGCAACGAAGCCGCAAGAATGTATTTGTATGGCGGCGTAAGCCGAGAAGACACCATCCAATGGCTTATGACGTATGGGCTTGAAACGCGAGGTACGGCGTCACAGCGGCTCGATTTTATTGAGGCGTATCGCACCTATGTCATCTGTTACAACTTCGGATTAGACGTGGTTGAGCAATACGTGCAGCACACGTCTACAGATGGAACATGGGAGACGTTACACCGAATTTTAAACGGTGACATTACCCCAGAAATGATTTTAACCACGCTCTCACAATAACGACTTTTCGAGGTGAAAATGAAGCGATTAATGCCATTAGCTTGCCTACTCATGTCAGCCAAGCTTTTTGCTATTACGGCGGTTGGCGGAGAACCTGGCGAAGAGGTTATTAATACAATATTAGCGATGGGGGTGGCACCGCCGAGCGTTGCCGGCGCCTTGGGGGAAGAAGCCAGTGGACCCTATGAGCGTCTCGTGATTAAAAATGCCAATCTTATCGATGGTACAGGTGGGCCATTACAAGGCCCTGTGACCATTGTGGTAGAAGGTGATCGAATTACGAATATTATTGGTGGCGGAACCGGCTCGTTGGCAATGGGTAATATCCATAGCGATGAAAAAACGCGCGTTATCGATGCCACCGGTAAATATGTGATGCCGGGCTTGATAAATTCTCATGCACATTTTGGCACCCCGAGTCATGTGTTTGGTGGTGCACTTACCGATCCTGAATACGTCACCAAACTGTGGTTAGCCCATGGAATCACTACTATACGGGAGCCCGGCTCGTTGATGGGGTTAGGCTGGACCTTAAAACATAAGCAATTGAGTGAACAGGGTAAAATTGCTGCGCCACGCATTGTGGCACATGCCTTATTTCCCGAAGCTATAAGCCAAGCCGATAAAGCCAGGCAATGGGTACGTGCCGTTAAAAAGCAGGGCGCAGATGGCATTAAGTTTCTTGGTGCTGCACCCGAAGCCATTGAGGCCGCCATTGCGGAGGCAAAACGTCTTGGGATGAAAACCATGTATCACCATTCTCAGGCGACCGTGACCCGAATGAACGTGATTGATTCAGCCCGCTTAGGGCTGAATAGTATGGAGCATTGGTATGGCTTGCCCGAGGCAATGTTTGAAAAGCAAACCGTCCAAAATTATCGGCACGACTACAACTACAACGATGAGCAAGACCGCTTTTCAGAGGCGGGCCGACTGTGGGCACAAACAGCCGCCCCGGGATCGGCGATTTGGCAGCAAACTATAAATGAACTGATTGGCTTAGATTTCACATTGGATCCTACTTTTAGCATTTATGAGGCCAATCGAGACTTTATGCGCGTAAGCCGCGCTGAATGGCTAGATGAATTCACCATGCCCTACATGATGCGGGCCTTTAAACCTAATCCTCTTGTGCATGGTTCGTATCATTACGACTGGACCAGCAGTAATGAGGCTGAGTGGCATGAAAATTATCAGCTGTGGATGCGGTTTGTGAATGACTATAAAAATGCCGGTGGTCGCGTCACAGTAGGATCAGATACTGGGTTTATTTATGGCGTTTACGGCTTTGGTTATGTGCGTGAGTTAGAGATGTTTCTAGAGGCTGGCTTCCATCCACTCGAAGTGATTAAGGCAGCTACCTTAAATGGAGCTGAATTGTTGGGGTTAGCAAACGATATTGGCACTGTGCACATTGGAAAAAAAGCAGACATGGTCATCGTGAATGAAAACCCACTGCACAATTTTAAAGTGCTTTACGGTACCGGCCATGAAATTCTCAATCGACAAACCGGTAAGTTTGAGCGCACAAAGGGGGTTGAATACACCATTAAGAATGGCCAAATGTTTGATGCAGTTATGCTTCGAGAACAGGTAAAAAACATGGTGGCCGCTCAAAAGGCCCGCGAAGCAGCAGGGAAGTAATCATGACATTTAGGCATAGTCTGCAGGGATTGATCCTGTATGTGTTGTTGGCAATAGCCTTCAATTTGTGTTGGCTACTCGCTAAATATGGCTTTGGAATGGACTTCATTACCAATGGAAAGATCTTCAGTAGCCTTCTTTTACTGCAAATAATGTGGCTAGTGATCTGGTTGGGTCATCGCCAACACTATATGACCTTTGCACTCGCTATGGTATTTATGACGATCCTTTTGATGCTTGGCGGTATTTGGCCTCACATCGCGCGATGGTTGAAAGGAGAGCTGAGCAGTTATGCCAATATGTTGGTGTTTTGGTGGGCATTACTCAACAACCTTTTTGGGGTTGTTGTCAGCCTCGCCGCCATAGGGTTGGCGTTGTCACAAAAGCGTGCTGCCAGCCGAGCTGCCTGGCCTTGCTTCGATAATTAGGCGTCAGCCGCTTACTCTTGAGGTTGTCCAGGAACAGGCATGCATTCCATGACCTCAACACCATCGCCAGGAAAATAGCGGAAATGGGGGTGGTCGATGAACATGGCCGCGGCGGCCTCATGGTCTGCTGCACTAACAATCACGTAGGCGCTTAGGGCATTACTTGTGTCAACAATGCCGTCGTGATTGATTAACTTCGTTTTGCCTAAGGGCCCACCTATATCGAGAATGGCAGCCGCGTGTGTTTCCATCCATGCTTGCCATGCCTGCATACCCAATAGCATTTGATGTTGTTGTTCCTCAGGGTGCATAGATTGCCAACGTGAAGCATTTGAACCCGTTTGAGTACCGGTAAACATCGCCATGAATTTTTTCATGCGTTGAGCATCCTAAGCAGGTAACAAATTATTTTGAGTACGTGATGTGTTGACGACTACAAACGAGTATAAGTGAACTTTAATGCGCTACAAATATAAGAAATGCAGAGACATTTATGGAGATGGCGCACCCGGCGCGATTTGAACGCGCGACCTTTGGCTTCGGAGGCCAACACTCTATCCAACTGAGCTACGGGTGCGTAAAGGGACATATTAATCTAACCATAACGTCTCAAGCATCCATCCCTGGGATACCTGATCCGGCCTCGGCGTCGTGCCTCGGCGTTGGCAAGCCGCGATGCTTTGCATCGGTCTTGCTTAAATTTCGCACCTAGTTTAACCGAAAATATTTTTGCGTGCGCGGGCAAATGCCATCAAATTCGTGTCAGTGGGGTGATTAATTCATCATTTTCAATAGAACCCCCATCCAATTAACCGCAATAGTCGTAATTATTAAGCATATGCTTATGGCGGCTAGGCGTGGCGGAGATTTATCCGTATAATGCGTAGCAGTTTTTTGTAGGGCGTCTATGCTGGCGCTCGACGTTGATTATCGGAGTATCTGAGATGAAATTGTTTGCCAAAGTTCTCGCTTTTGTAGCTATCTGTTCTGCGAGCTTTTCGGTATTAGCGCTATCAGACGCACAGCGTGATGCGATTGCCGAGCGTTTGAAACCCCTAGGTAGTGTTTGTATTCAGGGCGACAGCTCATGTGCAACGGCTTCTGCTGCGGTAGCGGGTGCAGCTAAGAGTGGTGAAGAGATTTACAACACAAACTGCATGGCATGTCACACCACGGGTGCGGCGGGTGCGCCAAAATTTGATGACAAAGCCGAATGGTCTGCCCGCTTAGCTGCTCGCAGCGTTGATACTATTTATCAAAATGCCATCAAAGGTTACAACGCGATGCCCGCTATGGGTCTTTGCATGTCGTGTTCAGATGACGACATTAAAGTCACCGTTGATTATATGTTGGCCCACAACGGACTGTAATCGACACTCGTAACTATGAGATCCCCGTTCAGCTAGACTGTGCGGGGATTTTTTGTTTCTAGGGGCAGCAAAATGATTACCGTCTTTATCGTATTAGCCGTCGTGGCGCTGCTGTGTACGATCTTTGAAGACATCATTCACATCAACAAGGCCAAAACGACGCTGTTCATTGGTACCTTGAGCTGGGTGCTGTTCTATATATCAGCGCTAGAAGAGCTCCCGCACGAAGTGATTTCCGAGCGCTTTGCGGAAAACTTGCTAGAAATCGCCACGCTGTGGCTGTTCTTGATGGCAGCGATGACCTTCGTAGCCTATCTCAACAGTAAAAACATCATCCGCCATTTGGTGCAGGAATTTCTGCCGCCACGTATGCACGAACGTACCTTGCTGCTGTTGATAGGTGGTTTTGCGTTCACCTTTTCGATGTTGGCAGATAACATCACCACCACGTTGATTACCTTAGCTATTTACTCGTCTGTCGATATGCCGGCTCATAAGCGGGTTAAGTACGCGGCGTTGATCGTCTTTGCGATCAACAGCGGTGGGGTAGGCTTGGTGACAGGTGAAGTGACCACGCTGATGATTTTCTTGGCGGGTAAGGTAAGCATCGTCGATCTACTCGCCTTGATCTTGCCTTCGCTGCTGGCCGTTATTGCACTGGCGTTGATGCTGTTTCCAGGTCTCAACCGCTATGTCGATTTTGAACACCACGAGTACGTCTTTACTCGTCGTGATCGCTTTATCATGGGGATGTTTTTGGCGACAATTTTAATGACGTTGTTGTTCAATGTCGGCTTTGGTATCCCACCTGTCCTGACATTCTTATTCGGTCTTAGCTGCATGTTCTTGCTAGACGAATGGTTCAAATCGTCTTCCGATGACGAGCCTATCCTGCACTACATTCGTGAGATTCACTTTGACACCCTGTTGTTCTTCCTCGGTGTTCTGCTTATCGTCGGTATCCTACAAGAAATTGGTCTGTTGTTTGAGTTAACGAAACTATACGACTTGATGCCTATGGCGTGGGCCAATTTCGTGATGGGGGTGTTGTCTTCATTGATTGATAACGTGCCCATGACCGCGGCGGTTATCAAGGCCGATGTGCCGATGAGTGAGCTTGATTGGTTGGCGCTCACTTACGCGACAGGCGTTGGTGGGTCTATTTTGGTGATTGGGTCGGCCGCAGGGATTATTACCATGGGTAAAATGCAAGAGGTGACGTTTGCCGCTTACGGCCGGTTGTTCTTACCCCTGCTAGTGGCCTATGGCTTTGGTTATATTACCAACCTGTGGTTTACTCGCTGGGTACTTCTCTAGGACACGCTATGAATGCCATCGTAATCGCCGTCATCATCATGCTTGGGCTAAGCCTGGCGCGCTTTAATGTTGTCGCTTCACTATGCGTTGGTGCCCTGATTGGCGGCTTGTTGGGCGGTTTAGATCTGCAGCAAACCATCGACGCCTTCAGCGGTGGTCTAGGTGGTGGCGCGACTGTAGCGCTAAGTTATGCCCTACTGGGGGCGTTTGCGGTATGTATTGAAGTGTCTGGTTTGCCCAAGGTCCTTTCGGGTCGATTGATCGCTGGTTTACACGCCGAATCGGCGGCGCTTGGCCGTTTAAAGTGGGCGCTGATTGGCAGTGTTGCCTTGGCGGCGGTATTTTCGCAAAACCTTATTCCGGTGCACATTGCGTTTATCCCCATCCTCATCCCTCCGTTGCTAGGTGCCTTTAATCGACTCAACATGGACAGACGTTTGGTCGCATGTGTTCTGACCTTTGGTTTGGTGACACCCTACATGTTGCTGCCAATTGGATTTGGCGCCATCTACCTCAATGATATTTTGTTAGCTAACGTGGCCAGTAATGGCGATGTGGCGATCGAAGCGAGTATGCTTTTTAAAGCCATGGCTATTCCTGCCCTGGGGATGTTGCTTGGGCTGTTAATGGCCATGTTGGTGAGTTACCGTCGCCCGCGGCAGTACCAAAGCAGCGATACCGTGAGCGACAATACCAAGCAGATCCCGGCTTCGCACGTGTGGGTGGCGTTACTAGCGATTGTGGTGGCCTTCGTGGTGCAGCTCTGGTCTGGGGCGATTATTCTGGCGGCGCTGGCGGGGTATTTTGTATTTGTGGCCGGGGGGGTGGTGCGTTGGTACGAAGCCAATAGCGTCTTTACCAACGGTATGAAAATGATGGCGCAAATCGGTTTCGTCATGATCGCGGCGGCAGGATTTGCGGCAGTAATGAAGGCGACAGGTCAAGTGGACACCCTAGTTGCCAGCGCAGCAGAATGGATCGGCGGTAATAAATCCCTGGCTGCAGCGGCGATGTTGCTGGTGGGCTTGTTGGTCACTATGGGGATTGGCTCGTCGTTCTCGACTATTCCCATCATCGCTACGGTGTTTGTCCCGCTGGCCATTCAGCTTGGCTTTAGTCCTTTGGCGACGCTGGCCTTAGTGGGTACCGCGGGTGCGCTTGGAGATGCGGGGTCACCGGCGTCGGATTCGACACTGGGGCCTAGTATGGGGCTGGGTGTCGACGGCCAGCACGATCATATGTGGGATTCGGTAGTGCCTACCTTCTTGCACTACAATCTGCCTCTACTGGTGTTTGGTTGGCTAGCGGCAATGGTGCTCTAGGATTTAAACAGGCCTAACAAGCCATCCATGGTCTCGCGCCCCTTGGCGCGGTTGTCGTCTTCGCTAGTTTTGTCGCGGCCGATCCAGGCAATGTCGTCCGGCGGCAATTCACTTAAGAAGCGACTAGGCTCGGTATCGAAGGTCTCCCCGTACAGTTTGCGTTTGCCGGCATAGGTCAGGGTGAGTGTCTTGCGGGCACGGGTGATTCCCACATAGGCCAAGCGCCGCTCTTCCTCGATGTTGTCTTCTTCAATACTCGTGCGGTGGGGCAGCAGTTCCTCTTCCATGCCGATGATATAAACATGGGGAAATTCAAGCCCCTTAGACGCGTGGATGGTCATCAGCGACACACGATCCCATTCCTGCTCTTCCTGTTGCCGCTCCATCATGTCGCGCAGAATCAAACGGCTGATGGCGGTTTCCAGGCTCGGCTCGTCGCCGTCGTCCTCTTGGCGCTGTAATGAATCGGACAGTGACGTGATCAAAAATTCGATATTTTGAAAGCGCTTTTCAGCCGCCGCGCTACTTGAGCTGTTTTGGTGTAGCCAACCTTCGTAATCGATATCGGCGATCATCTCACGCACCGAGCGAATAGCTTCACCTTCAAAACAGTTGTAGGCGACACGGTTCATCCAGTCTTTGAACTCGCGCAGCTGCTTAAGCCCCTTGGACGGAACGTGTGCCTCTAGGCCGATTTCGTCGATGGCTTCGAACATGCTTAAGTGTCGCATACCAGCGTAGGCGCCGAGGCCTTCCAATGTGGCGGTACCGATGTGGCGGCGTGGAACGTTGATGATACGCAGGAAGGCGTTGTCGTCGTTGCCGTTTACCAGTAGCCTCAGGTAGGACATGATGTCCTTGATTTCTGCCTTGGCAAAGAATGATTGGCCACCGCTGATAGAGTAGGGCACCTGGTGAGTCTGTAATTTCATTTCTAAAATACGCGACTGGTGATTGCCGCGGTAAAGGATGGCGAAATCCTCGAACTTGATACCTCGGGTTAGGTTGAAGTCGACGATCTCAGTGACCACACGCTCCAATTCGCCATCCTCCGACGGGCAGCGAATGACACGGATCGGGTCGCCAACGCCGAGGTCACTCCACAACTGCTTGTCGAAAATGTGTGGGTTGTTGGCGATTAGGGTATTGGCGATGCGCAGAATTCGCGCCGTCGAGCGGTAATTCTGCTCTAGCATGACCACTTTGAGATGGGGAAAATCCTCTTGCAGCTTGCCTAGGTTTTCAGGGCGAGCGCCGCGCCAGGCGTAAATCGATTGGTCGTCGTCGCCCACCACCGTTAAGCCACCGCGGTCGCCTACAATCTGCTTCACCAGCATGTACTGGCTTATGTTGGTGTCTTGGTATTCGTCCACCAACAGATAGCGGATTTTTTTACGCCAACGCGCCAGCGCCTCGGGGTCTTTTTGAAACAGTTCCACGGGCACCAAAATGAGGTCGTCAAAATCGACGGCGTTGTAGGCACGCAACGCCTTTTGGTAGCGTTCGAAAACCCGCGCGGCCAGCTCTTCCATCTCGTCTTCGGCCTGGCTTAGCGCTTGCGCAGGCGAGATCATCTCGTTCTTCCAGTTGGAAATCATGTTCTGCAGGTAGTCGACCTGATCCTTCTCAACATCGTCGGCGATAATCAATTCTTTGATTAACGTACTGGCATCGATGGCATCGAATACAGAAAAGCCCGGTTTAAAACCCAGCGCCTGAATTTCTTTGCGGATGATCCGCAGCCCCAAGTTGTGGAAGGTCGACACCGACAGGCCGCGAGAGAGCGGTTTAGGAAGTAAGCTGGTAACGCGTTCCTTCATTTCGCGGGCGGCCTTGTTGGTGAAGGTTACGGCCGCGATATTGCCCGCCTTGTAGCCACACTGCTCAATCAAGTAGGCCATTTTGCGGGTGATGACCGACGTTTTGCCACTGCCAGCCCCGGCCAACACAAGGAGTGGGCCGTCGATGTAGTGCACCGCTTCTTTTTGGCGTGGGTTGAGCATGAACGTCGGGTCTCAAAAAAGGGGGCACATTGTAGCAAGCTTGGCGCATGAGTGTGAGCCTTCATTTGTTGTCTCTTGCTACGCCGAGTTTACGTCAAATTGACGCAGTGATAAGGCTTCCTGCACGTCGCATAATTGCAGCGCCCTAACATCTAAATCCGCACAGGTTTGGGCCACACGAATGGCGCGGTGTGCGCCACGAGGTGAAAGCCCAAGGGTTTGCATCGCGTGGTTGAGGTAGTCGCGAGCGCTTGGACAATTGTCCAGTAATGCCTTCAGTTGAGGGGGCGCAAGCCGGGCATTACTGCAGCCCTGTCGCATCTGTTGCCGCGTCCGAGCGGCGATGACACGTTGGGCGATGATGGCAGAGCTTTCGTTGCTGGCTGTATCGGCAAACAAGTCGATGTTGTCGCTGTCCATGGCGATGTGTAAATCGATACGGTCGAGTAAGGGGCCCGAGATCTTGCTGCGATAGCGCTGCACCTGTTCCAAACTACAGCGGCATGTGTGTTGCGTACTGCCGTAATACCCGCAGGGGCAAGGGTTCATAGCCGCAATCAGTTGGAAGCGCGCCGGGTAGCAAATGATGCGTTTGGCGCGGGCGATATGGATCTCACCGTTTTCCAGCGGTTCACGCAGCATCTCGATACTATGTCGTTGAAATTCAGGAAGCTCATCCAAAAACAACACCCCGTGGTGGGCGAGGCTTATCGCGCCCGGTTTGGGGTCGCTACCGCCACCGCACAAGGCCACCGCTGAGGCGCTGTGATGCGGCGCGTGAAAGGGGCGCTCACCATACAGTTGTGGCAACCCAAGAAGGGAATAAATCGCTGCCACCTCCAGACCTTCACTGTCATTGAGCGGCGGCAAGATGGTCTTAAAGCGTTGTGCAAGCAGCGACTTGCCCGTGCCAGGTGCGCCGAACAGCAGCAGGTTATGGCTTCCCGCGGCGGCTATTTCGCAGCCGCGTTTGGCAAGCGCTTGACCCACGACTTCTGCCATGTCCGCCGTGTTTGACGAGTGGGTGGTTGCAATACCTTGGCAGTGGGGTAGATCCTCATCGCCGCGGAGGTGGGCACACACTTGAAGCAGGCTCTTTGCAGCGAAACTTGTGACCCCGGAGACAAGCGCGGCTTCGTACTGATTGTCGTGAGGAACGATGAGGGTAAAGCCGAGCTTGTGTGCGGAGAAGGCTGCGCTAAGCACCCCGCGCACTGGGCGCAGGCTGCCATCGAGAGAAAGCTCGCCAAGTAAGATAAATCCCTTGGCTATATTTGCCGGTAATTGTTTTGATGCGGTCAGGATGCCGATGGCGATGGCAAGATCAAAACGGCTGCCTTCCTTGGGTAAATCGGCGGGCGCGAGGTTGAGGGTGATGCGGCGTTGCGGGAACTCGAAGCCTGAGGTCTGCAGCGCACTTCGCACTCTGTCTTTCGCTTCGCGCACGGTCATTTCCGCTAGCCCGACCATGTTTAAGCAGGGAAGGCCGTTGGCGATATGTGTTTCAACGGTGACAGTCGGCGCATCCAAGCCGTGCATGGCACAGCATAATGTATGAGTAAGCGACATAGAGCATCCTTGCGTGTCGCGCGACTGAGCGGACTATTCGCTCAGCGCTTTGAGTTCAGCTTCCAATTCGGCTAATTGTGCTTGGCAACGGCGCAACTTGTCAGCTTGGGCGTCGAATTCTGCACGACTGACCACATCCATCTTTTCCAGTGCGCTTTGCACGAGGGCGCGAAAGTTCTTCTGCATATCGCCACGTGCCGCTTCACCGGGCAATAAATCGACGGCTTGTTTGACGAAGTCTTCGATCGAAAAAGGGGGCTTGTTCATGGGGTTCTCCTAAGTGTTAACAAATTCTACCCCAAATGAAGCTCGCTGTGCCCTAGACCGACGCACAGTTTTTGCGCACCAAGATGGTGCGCGGAGCCATAATGGTGCGATAGATTTTTCAAAACCGTTGTATCTGTGGTGCAAAAAATTAAATTTATATGTAAGGCATTGAAAATAATAGAATAAAAAAAATTGGCACGGCTGATGCAAATCCATGTGTGTAAAACATTACAACAGAAGGCTATTAACCTTCTGAATCATCTTTGGAGAGATACCATGAAAAAAGTTACACGTTTTGTTCCCGCTGCTATTGCCGCTTCAATTTTCGCTGCTTCATTGAATGTTGCTCCTGCCGCTGCAGAAGTTTCGGCCAATGTTGGCTATGCCTCTGAATATTACTTCCGCGGTATTTTGCAAAAAGAATCATCGGCTTCTGCCGGTGTTGATTACGAAGACGGTGGTTTCTACTTGGGCACTTGGGCTGCCGACGTAGGTGATGGCCTGGAAGTTGACCTTTACACCGGCTACGGCATGGAATTCGAAAGTGGTTTGAGCCTGGGTGTAGGTTTCACTGGCTACTACTACACGGGTGAGTTCGATGACACTTACGAAGAAGTAAACTTGAGTGCTGGTTTCGGCGCACTGAGCTTGGAATACAGCATCGGTGAGTGGAAAGGTTTTGGCGCTCCTGCTGACTACACCTTCGCAGGTATTACCTACGAAACTGACATAGGCTTCTACGGCACCTACGGTACCTTCGGCGACGAAGCTGACGGTGATTACTTCGAGTTGGGTTACGGCACTGAAATTGGCGGTTTTGACGCTGGTGTCGCCTTTATTATCAATAGCGAAGAACTGTCTGACCAAATGGATGCAGACGGCAATGCTGATGCCGGCCAAGCGATTGTATTCAGCCTCGGCAAGAGCTTTTCTTTCTAAACGATTTTCACGATGTTCGCGCCCTAAGGGGCGCGAATTGTTTAAACCCAAGGAGGTGTTCAGTGAAATTAGTTACGGCAATTATCAAGCCATTTAAGTTGGATGACGTGCGTGAAGCATTGTCGGACATCGGCGTCCAGGGCGTCACCGTGACCGAAGTGAAAGGTTTCGGTCGCCAAAAGGGCCACACCGAGTTGTACCGCGGTGCGGAGTACGTGGTTGATTTTCTACCTAAGGTAAAAATCGAAGTGGGTATCAGCGACGGTATCGTTGACCAAACCATCGAAGCGATCAGCCGTGCCGCGCAAACCGGCAAAATCGGTGACGGCAAAATCTTTGTAACAACCCTCGAGCAAGCCGTGCGCATTCGTACCGGCGAGACCGGCGACGAAGCCATTTAAGGCGCGTTGTATCCCAAGGCTTAAGGAGAGCTAGGATGGAAAACCAAATTTTTGAACTGCAATACGCCATGGACACGTTCTATTTCTTGATCTGTGGCGCACTGGTAATGTGGATGGCAGCGGGTTTCGCCATGTTGGAAGCGGGCCTTGTGCGCGCTAAAAACACCACTGAAATTTTGACTAAAAACGTGGCCTTGTTCGCGATTGCTAGCACCATGTACTTGGTGTGTGGCTACGAGTTCATGTACGGCGGCGGCTACTTCCTGTCGGGTGTAACCACCGTGGCGCAGATGGATGATGCAGCCGTGGCAGGCGTTTTAGCGGCTTCGGCTGAAGCGGGCTTTGACGGAGATTCCGTATACTCTGGCGCGTCTGACTTCTTCTTCCAGGTAGTCTTCGTGGCAACCTGTATGTCGATCGTATCAGGTGCTGTTGCTGAGCGTATGAAGCTGTGGGCCTTCTTGGTGTTCTCAGTGGTGATGACGGGCTTCATCTACCCCATCGAGGGTGGCTGGACTTGGGGTGGTAACCCTGTTCCCTTCATCGGCGAGTTGAACTTTAGCGACTACGCTGGCTCAGGTATCGTTCACATGGCGGGTGCTGCTGCAGCGCTGGCGGGTGTACTGTTGCTCGGCCCACGTAAAGGTAAGTACGGTAAAGAGGGTCAAGTACAGGCGATTCCAGGTGCTAACTTGCCGCTGGCTACCCTAGGTACCTTTATCCTGTGGATGGGTTGGTTCGGCTTCAACGGTGGTTCAACCCTGAAATTGGGTGGCATCTCGGTAGCTAACGAAGTGGCAAACGTATTCCTGAACACCAATGCCGCCGCGGCTGGCGGTTTGATTGCTGCGCTGCTGACTGCTCGCGTTCTGTTCGGCAAGGCTGACTTAACCATGGCGTTGAACGGCGCACTGGCTGGTCTTGTGGCGATCACTGCAGAACCTGCAGATCCTACGCCTCTGTTGGCCACCATTATCGGCGCGATTGGCGGTGTATTGGTAGTGTTCAGCATCATTGGCTTGGATAAACTGAAACTCGATGATCCTGTCGGTGCGATCTCTGTACATGGTGTGGTTGGCTTGTGGGGTATCTTCGCGGTACTGCTGTCAGACAGCGACGCGACCTTCATGGGTCAATTGACCGGCGCCCTGGTGATCTTTGTTTGGGTATTCGGTGCTAGCCTGATCGTATGGTCAATCATCAAAGCTGTTATGGGTATTCGTGTCTCGGCGGAAGAAGAGTACGAAGGTGTCGATATCGCGGAGTGCGGTATGGAAGCCTACCCCGAGTTCACTGGCAAATAAGCCTCGATCTCAAGCTCTGAAGAAACCCGCCGCATGGCGGGTTTTTTTATGTCTGATGTTTGGGCTTGCGCAGTGTTTCTGTGGGACCTTGGTCGAAGACCAAGGGGTTGTATTAACAGCAGTAGCCTTTCTCTATGAGAAAGGTCTGACAGGTGAGCTGAGATGTTGCAGCGAAAGGTACTGCAGCGTTGCCAACAAAGGAGATAAGAGCGACTAGTCGTCGCTCTGTATGTTGAGTTCGTTCATTTTACGGGTCAGGGTATTACGCCCCCAGCCCAATAAAATAGCTGCATCGCGTTTGCGGCCCTTGCTGTGTTTTAGGGCTACTTCGATCATGGTGCGCTCAAACTGGGGTACGGCGCGATCTAAAATGGCTTGGCGACCTTCACTTAGTGTGTCGTCAGCCCATTGATAGAGGAAATCGGTCCACTCGCTACTGCCGCCATTGCCATTAATGTTCTGGCTCATGGCACTGCCACTGCTGCTTTGCAATAGCTCTGGGGGCAGATCATTAGGCAGGATGTCTCGCCCAGATGCCATGACCGTTAACCAGCGACAGGCGTTTTCTAATTGGCGCACGTTGCCAGGCCAATTCAATGAGCTGATCAGTTTCTCGGTCTCTGCCAGCAGTTGCTTGGTCTCAACGCTGAGCTCTTTGGCCGCGCGCGCCAAGAAATGCTTGGCCAACGCAGGGATATCCTCTCGGCGTTCGCGCAAACTGGGAATATGAATGCGAATCACGTTCAATCGATGGAATAAGTCTTCGCGGAAGCTGTGATCAGCGACCAGTTTTTCAAGGTTTTGGTGTGTGGCGGCAATAATACGCACGTCGACTTTGACTGGCGTATGGCCGCCGACGCGATAAAACTCGCCATCCGCTAATACCCGTAATAAGCGTGTCTGAGTCTCGGCGGGCATATCGCCGATCTCATCCAGAAACAGCGTGCCACCATCGGCTTGTTCGAAACGACCTTGGCGCATCGACGCCGCGCCGGTAAAAGCGCCTTTTTCGTGGCCGAACAATTCTGATTCCATTAAATCGCGAGGAATCGCTGCCATATTTAGCGCGATAAAGGGCCTTTCTCTGCGTGGGCTATGGCGATGCAGTGCCTGAGCAACCAGCTCTTTACCGGTACCCGATTCGCCATTGATCAATACAGTGATATGGGACTGCGATAGACGTCCGATGGCGCGGAAGACTTCCTGCATGGCTGCTGCTTCGCCAATAATATCGCTTTGTACCGCTGGTGTGATGGTGGGAGCTGTGCTGCGTTGTTCGCGTGCCTGTTTTAGTGCACGCTGAGTTACGGCGAGTGCCTCATCAATATCAAATGGCTTGGGTAGGTATTCAAAGGCGCCGCCTTGATAAGACGATACGGCACTCTCTAAATCGGAATGGGCGGTAGTGATGATCACCGGGATATCTGGAAAATCGGCACTGATCTCTTTTAATAGTACCAGACCGTCCATGCCAGGCATGCGAATGTCGCTGATGATGACATCCGGCTGAGATACTTGCAGTGCATCCAGTAGCGATGTGCCATTATCGAAGCAGCGGGTGTGGTATTCGGCGCGACTGAGCGCCTTTTCAAGCACCCAGCGGATACTGCGATCATCGTCGACTACCCATACGATGTCTTCACTGATCATTGCGTGTCTCCAGAGGTAGGAACATCGAGAAGCGCGTTAGCCCCTCGTGTGAATCACATTCAACCAGTCCTTGGTGCTGGTTGAGAATAGATTGGGTAATAGAAAGCCCAAGGCCGGTGCCATCTGGGCGGCCGCTAATCATGGGCATAAATAGGCTTTCACGGATGTCGGCGGCAATGCCTGGGCCGTTATCGGTAATTTCGATACAGCACACTAATTTGTGGCGCTCTACTCCAATCGTAAATTGGCGAAAAACACGAGTGCGCAGACCAATATGCGGTGTTTCAACGCTCGCTGCCTGCAGTGCTTCCATCGCATTTCGCACGACGTTCAGCAGGGCTTGGATCATCTGTTCCCTGTCGATGGCGATATCTGGAATGCTGGGGTCGTAGTCGCGCTCAAAGCTAATCCACTGGCTGTATTCTGCATTGACCAAGGTTACCACGCGCTCAATCACTTCGTGGATATTAGTGTTGATTCGCTGTAATGGTTTGCGGGGGCCGAGCATACGGTCGACCAAGTTGCGTAGTCGATCGGCCTCTTCGATGATGACTTCGGTGTAGTCGCGCAATTCGGCGGAGTCGAGTTCGCTGGCGAGTAATTGGGCCGCGCCACGCAGTCCGCCCAGCGGGTTCTTAATTTCGTGGGCTAGACCTCGAATCAGGCTGCGGCTCGTGGCTTGCGTACTGATCAATGATTCTTCACGGGCAATGCGCAGCAGTCGGTCAACGGGTTGCATTTCCACCATCACGGATAAACGGCCGCTGTCATTCAGATCGACGGGCGTGGCGATATAATCCACCATGGATTGCTGGTGTCCGGGGGCCTCAATCATGGCTTGGCGTTGGGTGTAGGTAACGCCTTCTTTTAAAGCGTTAAGCAACACTTGCCAAGATTCGTCTTGTAAATCGATAAAGCGAGACAGGGTTTGTCCCAACGCGCGAGTGCCACTCACTTTAAGCAGGGCTTCGGCAGCGGGATTGATAAATTCGATATTGAGCTCATCGTTGATCAACAAGACCGCGGTGGTCAGGTTGTTAAGTAGCAGAGTGTAAAGGTTATCTTGTTCCACAGGTCACCCATGTGGTGGCTATCGATGAGTTGTATATGAGGTTCCCGAAGGAAATACCCGGGTGTTGCCACCCGGGTGCGTATAGATCGAAATCTTATACTGAGTAGTACATGTCGAACTCGATGGGGTGTGGAGTCATGCGAATGCGCTGGACGTCTTGCATCTTAAGGTCAATGTAAGCGTCAATCATGTCGTCATCCATAACGCCACCGGCTTTCAAGAAATCGCGGTCAGCATCCAGAGCGGCCAGAGCTTCTTCGAGGCTCGCACACACTTTTGGAATTTGCGCTTCTTCTTCTGGGGGCAGGTCGTACAAGTCTTTGTCCGCCGCGTCGCCGGGGTGGATCTTGTTCTTGATGCCGTCCAGACCAGCCATCAACATGGCGGTGAACATCAGGTATGGGTTGGCCGCAGGGTCACCGTAGCGAACTTCGATACGACGTGCTTTCGCAGAGTTTACGAAAGGAATGCGGATAGACGCAGAGCGGTTACGCGCTGAGTAGGCCAGCATTACGGGTGCTTCGAAACCGGGTACCAGACGCTTGTAAGAGTTGGTCGCAGGGTTAGAGAAAGCGTTGATTGCACGTGTGTGCTTGATGATGCCGCCGATATAGTACAAAGCTTCTTCGCTCAGACCAGCGTAGGCAT
This sequence comes from Cellvibrionales bacterium, assembly GCA_024639455.1. Lineage (GTDB taxonomy): Bacteria > Pseudomonadota > Gammaproteobacteria > Pseudomonadales > JAHEIH01 > JAHEIH01. Next base: position 53,092 of record JAHEIH010000026.1, on the reverse strand, counting down.
CGCCCGCCATGATGTTGTTGCCACCTTTAGAGATTGACTGGTGCAAGTGCATACCTGAACCGTTGTCACCTACTAGAGGCTTGGGCATGAAAGTCGCGGTTTTGCCGTACATGTGAGCAACGTTGTGTACACAGTATTTCAGTACCTGAACTTCGTCAGCTTTTTTCACCAATGTGTTGGCGCCAACACCGATTTCACACTGACCAGCAGTGGCTACTTCGTGGTGGTGAACTTCAATTTCTAAGCCCATGGCTTCCATGGCGTTACACATTTGGCCGCGGATTTCGTGCAGTGAATCGACGGGAGGAACGGGGAAGTAACCGCCTTTAACACCGGGGCGGTGACCCATGTTGCCATCGTGGAAATCACGGCTTGAAGACCAAGCGGCTTCTTCAGAGTTGATGCTGTAGCCAGCGCCAGACATGTCTGAGTGCCACTTGATGTCGTCAAAAACGAAGAACTCGGGCTCGGGACCGAACAAGGCGGTGTCGCCAATGCCAGAAGATGCCAGGTATTCTTCAGCGCGCGCAGCGATAGAACGTGGATCGCGGTTGTAACCTTGCATTGAGATGGGGTCAACGATCTGGCAGCGAATGATGACTGTAGACTCGTCAAAGAAGGGATCCATGAGAGACGCAGCGTCATCGGGCATCAAAATCATGTCTGATTCGTTAATGCCTTTCCAGCCGGCGATTGAAGAACCGTCAAACATCTTGCCGTCTACGAAGAAATCTTCGTCGATTTCGCTAGCAGGGATGGTCACGTGTTGCTCTTTACCGTGAGTGTCGGTGAAGCGCAGGTCGGCCCATTTCGCCTCGTTATCTTTGATAAGTTTCAGAGTATTCTCTGACATGGTTGTACCTCCAAAAATGGATTTGTGTTCTGTTCCTGCTTGCCCGATGGTGGACAAACAAGAGTAATGCTTGTGAAGACTTTGATTAAAAAGTGCTCCATTCGGCCAGCGACTACTATAGCGCAAGACTGCATCCGCTTGCAGCAAGTCGTGTGCCATTCATGGAAAAAAATAATATTCAATTAAATCAGTTGGTTGTCGGTATAAGTGTTGGCTCAAATATCAGTGATGCTCTTGTTTGGTGCGTTGGTGCTCGAGAATGGTGCGGCTTGCGGAATATTTTGGTGCGTTTTGTCGCACCAACATTGGCGAATTTGGGGACTAGACGCGACCAGAGGGGATTTGATCTACTATGTGCCTTCTCCTCTAAAAATAGGAATAACAATATGTCGGCGAATCGCGAGCAATTTGGCTCTCGCCTTGGTTTTATTCTTGCGGCGGCAGGCTCTGCCGTGGGTATTGGCAACTTGGTTGGCTTCCCCGTAGCGGCGGCTAAAAATGGCGGCGGTGCTTTTTTGCTTATCTATGCCCTGTTTGTAGTGTTTATTTGTTTGCCGGTGATGCTGGCCGAAATTTCCATCGGTCGTCATACCCAGCACGCGCCAATGAGCGCTTTTCGCAGTCTTTCGAGCGGCCATAAGGGTTGGACGGCGGGCGGTTTTCTCGCTCTTTTAACGCCCTACATGATCGCCGTGTTCTACACCGTGATCACAATCTGGCTGTTTGGTTATCTGTTTGAGACCCTCAGTGGCAATCTTGATAAGTTGGCTGATCCGGCTTATTTCGGTGCTTTTATCAACACCAATGATATTTTTTGGTACTTGATCGCGGTCAATGCCATTGTGTACTTCATCTTGTTTAGCGGGGTGAAAGACGGCATTGAAAAGGGCGCAAAAATCATGATGCCGGCGCTGTTTGTGATGCTGATTTTGTTGGTGGGGTTCGTCTTGACGCTCGATAACGCGTTTGCGGGTGTTAGATATTATATCGTGCCAGACTTTAGCAAAATTAACGCAAGTGTTATCAATACAGCGTTGTCACAGGCGTTTTTCTCACTCTCGTTGGGCATGGGTATTATGATTACCTATGGCTCCTACATGCAGCGTGACGACGATCTGCCTGGCAGTGCCAAGTTCGTGGCATTCACAGATACCGCCGTGGCGTTTTGTGCTGGTCTGTTGATCATGCCAGCTATTTTTTCCTTCAACCCCGATATCGATACCGCTGAGTTAAGTGACTCGTCGGTGGGGTTGATTTTTACCTTCCTGCCGAAGATCTTTTTGGCCTTGCAGGCCAACATTGGTTACGGCGGTGCCAGCGCGGTGGCGTCGATCTTCTTTTTATTGGTATTTTTTGCCGCTATTACATCTCTGGTGTCGATCACCGAAGTACCCAATTCGGCCATCATGGGCTCGATGAAATACAGCCGTAAAAAGTCGCTGTCTATGCTGGCGGTGTCGGTGTTGGTATTCAGTATTCTCTGTATTTATTCATTTGGCCGCGCCGATTGGCTGACCAGCTTTATGAGCTATGGTGGGGCGAATAAGTCCTTCTTCGATGTGATTATCGACGTGTTCTACGACACGGTGTTGCCGCTCAATGGTTTATTAAGTTGTTTGTTGGTGTTGTTCCACTGGAAACGCGCTAATTTTCACCGCGAGCTTGAACGTGGCGCCCCCAATTACCGCCATTCCTTCCTTGAGCGCTACGTGGACGTCTCTCTGACGACCTTTATCCCGGTGATTCTGTTGGTTATTTTCCTCAATACCGTGGCTTACAAATACTTCGGTGTCAGCTTTATTGGTTAGCCTCCTGCTTTAGTTACCCGCTTCGGCGGGCAACAATTGTTCAAAAATTCATCAAAATAGTGCATTTGTTGCTATCTGTTCACCTATTAATACCTGTATAATGCGCGCCTTTTATTCCACCCCACAGGTAAATTTGTGAAACAGAACTTGCGCAACATTGCGATTATCGCCCACGTTGACCACGGTAAAACTACTCTGGTAGATAAACTCCTCGAGCAGTCTGGTACGCTTAAGCGTCGTGACGAAGGCGCCGAGCGCGTCATGGACTCTAACGATCAAGAGCGTGAGCGTGGTATTACCATTCTCGCCAAAAACACCGCTATCGAGTGGAACGGTTACCACATCAACATCGTGGACACCCCCGGGCACGCCGACTTTGGCGGCGAAGTAGAGCGCGTTCTGTCGATGGTGGATTGCGTGTTGCTGTTGGTTGATGCCGTTGATGGCCCTATGCCACAAACACGTTTCGTGACCTCAAAAGCGTTCGAAAAAGGGTTGAACCCTATTGTGGTTATCAACAAGGTTGACCGCCCTGGTGCGCGTCCTGATTGGGTTGTGGATCAAGTATTTGATCTTTTCGACCGTTTGGGTGCGACCGATGAGCAGTTGGACTTCCCGATTGTTTACGCCTCTGCGTTAAACGGTGTTGCGGGTATGGATCCTTCGGAATTGGCTGACGATATGACGCCGCTGTTCCAAATGATTGTTGACAAGGTGAAAGCGCCTGATGTTGAAGTCGACAAGCCTTTCCAAATGCAAATTTCTGCGCTCGATTACAACAGCTATGTGGGTGTTATCGGTGTAGGTCGTATCACGCGCGGTACTTTAAAACCCAATCAACAAGTGGTTGTAGCCACCGCGGATGGCAAGCAACGCAAAGGTAAAGTGCTCACCGTTATGGGTTACTTAGGCCTTGAGCGTCTCGAGGTTCCTCAAGCCGAAGCTGGTGATATCGTATGTCTTACCGGTATTGAGGGTCTGAGCATTTCCGACACGCTGTGTGACCCATTGAATGTTGAATTGCTGCCTGCACTGACCGTTGACGAGCCCACCGTGAGCATGACTTTCCAGGTCAACGACTCACCGTTTGCAGGTAAAGAAGGCAAATTCGTCACGTCGCGTAACATTAAAGACCGTTTGGACCGCGAGTTGATCCACAACGTGGCATTGCGCGTTAAACAAGGTGATTCGCCTGACAAGTTTATCGTATCTGGACGTGGTGAGCTGCACCTGTCAGTATTGATTGAAACCATGCGTCGCGAAGGCTTCGAAATGGGTGTGTCACGCCCAGAAGTTATCCAGCGTGTGGTTGACGGTGAAGTTCAAGAACCCTTTGAGCAGGTAGTAATTGATGTTGAAGAGCAGCATCAAGGCGCCGTGATCGAAGAGCTGGGCCTGCGTAAAGCCGAGATGACCAATATGGAAGTCGACGGTAAAGGCCGTGTTCGCCTCGAATTTATCGTGCCTTCACGTGGCTTGATCGGTTTCCGTGGTTTGTTCCTGACTCTGACGTCGGGTTCTGGCATCATGACGTCTATCTTTGACCACTACGGTCCTGTGAAGGCAGGTGAAGTTGTCAGCCGTCAAAACGGCGTACTGGTATCGATGGTTAACGGAAAGACCTTGGCTTATGCACTGTTTAATTTGCAAGATCGTGGTCGCCTCTTCCTTGGCCACGGTATCGACATTTACGAAGGTCAAATCGTGGGCATTCACTCGCGCGACAACGATCTGGTGGTTAACCCCACTAAAGCCAAACAGTTGACTAACGTTCGCGCCGCTGGTACCGACGAAGCGCTGACCCTGACGCCACCTATCCGTCATACCTTGGAGCAAGCACTGGAGTTCATCGAAGACGACGAGCTCGTTGAAGTAACACCTAAGTCGATTCGTTTGCGTAAGAAATTCTTGAAAGAGCACGAGCGTAAGCGCGCTAAAAACGCCGCCGCTTAATCCTAAAAAGCCCTCGCAAGAGGGCTTTTTTTTTGGCCAGGGACGGCCTTATGTCCCGAAGGGCAGGACGCCCGAGAGGGACGCGGCCAGGGGTCATTTTTTGCTCCTGCAACAATGACATACCCGCCTCCATGGCGGTAACGGCCTTATGTCCCGAAGGGCAGGACGACCGATAGGGACGCGGCCAGGGGGCATTTTTTGCTCCTGCAACAATGACATACCCGCCTCCATGGCGGTAACGGCCTTATGATGTCCCACGAAAGGCCCGAGAAATATCCCCAGTTGCTTTACCCTTCAGGTCTATGATTCAGGGTCTTCAGCAAATCCAGCAATTGCTGTTGAGCTGCTGGGTTTAGGCCATCAATTTCCGCTTTCAGCGATTCTTCCAGTAAGTGCTGCTTGCGGTAGCCATGCGGATTATCTTCTTGGATGAACTGCAAGGTGTCTCTTAACGGTAACTGTTGATAAATCCGTGCTGGGCTTATTTTGTAAAAATAGCACAATTGGAAAAACTGCGAGGCGCTGATTTTGCTGGTGCCGCGTTCTATTTTGGAGATTTGCTGGGGGCTAATATCCAGTGCATCGGCGGCTTGTTCCATGCGGATAAATTGAGATTCGCGTATGCGGCGCATGGCCTGCCCAATATAGCGGTCAATGTCATTTGGTGCTCTACTCACGCGCGTAATCTCATTCGGAATCAACTTAAAGTTTGCAGCTTCGCCTTTAAGTTGGCATCACGCCGGAGTTTCAATTGGTACTCAATATTCGCATTTAAAGAGAAATTCAAAAATAGTTTAGCGCGCGTTAGCTGAGACCACCGGCAAGTTACGCTACAATGCCGTCATAAGGAGCGGCTATGAAACTATTATTGCAGCGCGTGGCATCGGCGGCGGTCGATATCGACGGCGAGAGAGTCGGGGAAATTGGTGCGGGTTTGATGTGTTTGGTTGGGGTGGAAGCCCACGACACATTGTCGACGATGCGGGCGGCAATCGATAAGTTACTGGCCTACCGAGTATTTAGCGACGAGCAGGGGAAGATGAACCTGAGTGTGCAAGATATTAACGGCGGTGTCCTTTTAGTATCGCAATTTACGCTGGCGGCCAATACTCGCAAGGGCTTGCGTCCTAGCTTCAGTAGTGCCGCGCCGCCTGATATGGCGCGAGAGCTATACCATGCCGCGCTGGATTACACCGCCACAAAAATTGCGCATGTCGCGGCGGGGCGTTTTGCCGCTGACATGCAAGTCAGCCTGGTCAACGACGGTCCGGTGACCTTTTTGCTAGAAAATTGAGGAATCTATCGTGGTAGTTGAAATTGATCGCAACGATCCTGAGCAGTTGGCCGCCTATTTCAATGCTGAAACGGCGCAAGTCGGTTGGGAAGAACTGGAGCGTTTTTACGCCCAAGGTGTTGTGCTCCACGTGGGCGATAGCTTGGATCTTGTACAAGTTGCGGTAAAACTGGCTCAGGACGATACCGAGCAATTCAAAGCCTGGATGGAGGCTGAGCAAGTGGGTCGACTGAGTGACGAGGTGGCCGCCCGTTTTCACGACGATCGTCCTATGGTTTGGGCGGTTGTTGCGGCGCCTTGGGTGCTGGTGCAAGAGAACAAGGTGTGAATCTGGCAAAGTTTGAACGTTGCGTAGCTAGCCGTTTGCGGGAGCTCTTTGCCGATATGTCCGCTGGCGCTGGCGTGTCTCCGACACGTCGCTTGCGACTGGAAGGCTATATGCAAGCCGGGGTGGAGTGTCAGCTGATAAGCCGTCAGCGGGCAGTGGAACTACTCTGCCAAGCCTTTTGTGCCCAGTTCAATGAGTCCCTCTCGAGCGATTCGCCTATCTTGGGCGACCCTAACGCCACCCCCGTGGATATTCGTATTCCGGTGCGCTTCCCTGTGGCGGGCGATGCCGATCGCCCACATTAGAGGTAGCGGCCGAAGTAGCTTGGCTCAGCTTCCAGGCCCAATAAGTCACGGCGGATGAGGTCGAGAGACATGGCGCACACCATGCGCTGGAACATTGAGCGGTCCATGCGTAGTCTCAAACGGCGTGTTTTCATTGCATGCTGTTTGCCCCAGGCGATCCAAATTGTGCCGACCGGTTTGTCGTCGCTACCCCCATCGGGCCCCGCGATGCCTGATACCGCCACCCCCCACTGCGCTCCTGAGCGACCCATGGCGCCATTGACCATTTCCAACACGACGTGTTCGCTCACCGCGCCATATTGTGCCAATGTGGCGGCGTTTACCCCCAGCATGTCGCACTTCATGGCGTTGGAGTAGGTCACAAAGCCTGCTCCGAAAACCGCCGAGGAGCCAGGCACAGAGGTAATTTCGCTAGCCATGCGACCCCCAGTGCACGACTCTGCAAAGGTGATTTGTTCGCCGCGCTCCGCCAGTAAGGCCACGAGGGTATTCGGCAAAGTGCCGCTGCCTTCACAAACCACGTGCTCACCAAGCAAGTGATGAAGTTTGGCTAGGGTGTGTTGGTGTAGTTCTGGTTCGCCTTTGGAGCGAAGTTTTACTTCCAACAGCGGCATGCCAGCGCGGAAACCCAAGTCCATGCTCACCGGCCAGTTGGGCATGTGGTCATGTACCATTTGTTGGATGCGCGATTCACCTAAGCCAAAGCACTGAAGCTTATCGAAGCAAATGCTGGCGTCGGCCTCGAGGGTGGGTAAAATATGGTGCCGCATCATCAAGCGCAGCTCTGACGGCACCCCGGGGGTGGTCATCACGCGACAGCCGTGTAGGTCAATTTCGAAGCCGACCGCGCTGCCGCGGTCGTTAGGAATAATACGGCAGCCAGCGGGCAGCATAGCTTGTTTGAGGTTGGCCGGACTCAGCGCTACCCCGCGTCGTTCGCACCAAGCTTCCAAGTGGGCTCGTGCAACGGGGTGTTCTTCGATGGGCAAATCCGCCGTTTGAGCTAAAATTTCAGCGGTCAGGTCATCTTGGGTTGGCCCCAGCCCGCCATTGACGATCAAGATATTGTGCTCGCGGCTCAAAGAATCAATATAAGCATGCAGGGCCGCTCGGTCGTCGCCGACGGTCACTTTGGTGTCGACACTCAGGCCAATTTCAAACAGCATCTGTGCCATTTCGGCAGAGTTGGAGTCGACGATGTCGCCGCTCATGAGTTCATTGCCGGTCAAAAGAAAGGCTGTTTTCATGACAATTCTCGCGCTACAGGTGGATTGCGCCATGCTACAAGACCGTGTCCAATCAGGCTAGCCAAGTGTGCTACACTGCGGGCAAATTTTTTTTGTGAGTTTGTTATGAAAGCGTATGTTATTCCCGTGACAGCCTACCAACAAAACTGCAGTTTGCTGGTCTGTGAAGAGACCAACAAAGCCGCGCTTGTCGACCCGGGCGGCGATCTTCCCAAGTTGTTAGAGGCGGTTAAACAAACCGGCTGCGAATTAGAAAAAATCTTCCTTACCCACGCTCACATGGACCACTGTGCAGGTGCCGGTGAGCTTCGCGAACAGCTCAACATTCCTATTGAAGGGCCGCAAAAGGAAGATATATTCTGGCTTGAGAAATTACCTGAATGGTGCAAGATGGCGGGTTTTCCCATTGCTGAGGCGTTTGAGCCTGATCGCTGGTTAGAAGATGGCGATAGCATTGAGTTTGGCAACGTCAAACTGGATGTTAAACACTGCCCTGGTCACACTCCTGGCCACGTCGTTTTTTACCACAACGACTCTAAACTGGCCCTCGTCGGTGATGTCTTGTTTCAGGGATCCATCGGGCGCACCGACTTCCCGCGTGGTGACTACGACACCTTAGTGGCTTCGATTCGAAACAAGCTTTGGCCGCTGGGTGATGACGTGAATTTTGTACCCGGCCACGGCCCTAATTCGACCTTCGGTCGGGAGCGTGCCACCAATCCTTTTGTGTCTGACAAAAACTTCGGTTGAGGAATAGCCCATGCATGCGCTCGCCATCATGCCAGTGATTAGTAGTTTCTACATTGGTATTAATGTGTTGTTGATTTTTGCCTTGGCGATGTACGTCGTGGTGTTGCGTATGCGCCATAAAGTGGGTCTTGGCGACGGCGGCGTGCCGGAAATGTTGCGCGCCATTCGGGTGCACGGCAATGCCTTGGAATACGTGCCGCTGGCACTGCTGATGATCTTGGTATTGGAGCTGATGGGTGTTGCGGCGATACATCTGCACGCGCTAGGTTTAGCCCTCACCCTGGGTCGGTTGCTTCACGCGTGGGGATTGGCGCGTTCCAGTGGTACATCGCCGGGACGTTTCGTCGGTACCTTGCTGACGTGGGCGGTTTTTCTATACGCAGCGGTACTTTGTGTCTATGTCAGTAGTCAATAAATAACGCTAGTCAAAGGACACTGGACAAAATGACGCTTTGGGTTCAAGCTTTCAGCACCTTTCGGCGTCATCTGAGAAAAAGAGCGCGAGCATGATTGAGCAGGATACCAACGACATTCCTACTATCGGCGATAATCGCTTGGCGCAGTTACGTGCTCAACACCGTATACTGCACGAAAAAATCGATGAGCTATTACAACGTCCCTTTGCCGATCAAATTCAACTGCGCCGACTCAAACGTGAGAAACTGCAGGTGAAAGACGCCATCCAGCGCATCCGCAGCCAAATGATCCCCGACCTCGACGCGTAATGCCCAGCGCTTATCGTTACGCGCTACTGACCATCGCTATGTGGTCAACCAGCGCTACTGCTTTTAAACTGGCACTGGCCCAATTATCCGTGCCCACGGTGCTCGCCATCGCCTCGACCAGTTCAGCGTTATTACTCCTAGCCATGCTTGCTTGGCAAGGGCGCTTGTCCGCGCTGCGAGACTTCATCGCAAGCCACTGGAAAACGACGCTTGGCCTCGCGGTATTAAATCCGGTGCTTTACTACTTGGTGCTCTTCCAGGCCTACGACGCGCTGCTTGCACAACAGGCGCAAGCCATTAATTATTCGTGGGCCATTTGCCTCAGTCTATTATCGGTGTTTTTACTGGGGCAAACGCTCTCGCGACGAGATGTGGCTGCCAGTGTCATGGCCTACATCGGAGTGGTCATCGTAGCCTCGGGCGGAGATCTGACAACACTGCTTGGAAGCCATTTATCCGGCGTGCTATGGGCATTGCTCAGCACCTTATTATGGGCCTTCTACTGGGTGTACAGTTCGCGAGCCAAACTCGATCCGGTGCTCAGTTTGTGCGCTATGTTTTTGTTTAGCCTGCCGATACTGTGGCCATTAGCCAATGTCAATGACGTGGTCTCAGGTAGTTTTACCAGCTTGGCGGCAGCGGTTTACGTGGGACTGTTTGAAATGGGCGCCAGCTTTGTGACCTGGTTATTGGCCATGCAAACTGCCCGCCATGTCAGCCGCATCGCCAACCTTATTTTCCTCTCACCCGTCATTTCATTGTTGTGGATCAACGGCATCCTCGGTGAGCAGGTGTTGCCAAGCACCTTGCTAGGTCTCGGTATGATCTTGCTAGCGACCCTCTGGCAGCAAACGCAAAAAAATTAATATTAGGTTCAGCTTAAGTTCAGGCAGGAGGTTTATATTGAAACTGTAAACCGAGGAGGTGTTTGATGAAGCGATTAGCATTGATCCTAACACTAGGGCTGACTGCCACATTGAGTGGCTGTGCTGTCTATGAAGTAGAAGCTCACGGTCGCACCGATTTTGATGCCGATGTCCGAGTATCTTGGGGAACGGGGAATTACTACTACGATTCGTATTACGGCGTGTATGTGTCCTATGGTTACCCTGGAAGTTACTGGATGGATGGTTACTACTATTATTTCAGTGGTAGCCATTGGATGCGCGCCAATCACTGGCACGGCCCATGGCTAACGGTGGCGCCACGTTTTGTGCCGACACGAGTGCACGGCTACCGCAGCCATGTTTACCGCCATGCCGACCGCTACCCGCGGGTTAAGTTGTCCCCTAAAATGCGCTACGACAGATACAGTGATCGCCACGACGGCCACCTCAGCCGCGATCGCGATCGCTATTCGCGTGAATATCATTCGGGTGCAAGATCGCGTGACGAAAAGCGCCGACTTGAAGCGCCTCAGCAGCGTCCATTTCATTACAATCGACCTGCTGAACGCTCGCAAAAGGAAGAACGTCGAGCTAATTATCGCGAGGAGAGAACGCGTAACGATAATCAAGCCACCGCTCAACCACCGCGCGAATCGCGTGCGCACAAGTCCCACCGCGATGAACCGAAAGCCGTTCGTCAACCCAAAAAAGTCTCTACCGCGCGCGATGGTAATCAACGCAGTCGCGACTAAATGTTGATGCCTCCGAGGTCTCTATTGCCCGCTATTGGCGGGCTTTTTTTTGGCGTTAAAGCCCTTTTGGCAGGAAGTTTTCCCGCAAATCAACTATAAGACCGAACAGCTATAAGCACTTGGCGTAGCAGAACCAACCCGTCTAAAGAGGCTGCCGATAATTCGCTATGATGTTTGTAAGCACAGGAAAGTGCGTATTAAGGGAGAATGTCCTATGCACAACGTTAATACGGCGATGAATCAAGTATTGTTGGCTTGTCCGATGCTGGGGCATTTTTCGCGGCTGCAGGATGTGCAGACCATTGAGCCGGTTCACATGCCTGTTGGTGAGGCGCTCACTGAAATAATTACCACCCAAATGCTTTGCGATAGCGACGCGGCGAAGATCATTCATTGCCTGCGGCGAAAAGCCGGTATGGGTAAGATTTGGCGACTGCCAGAAAAGGACCTGTTTACCTGCGGGGTGAGTCGCTCCAAGGCGCGCACCATCCATCTTATGGGTAAGCACTATGACGCCGACACCCGCGGCTTTGAATCCTGGCGCAGTGAGCCCGCCGCCGTGGTGCGGGAAGAGTTGAAACTGTTGTGGGGCTTAGGTGATTGGACGGCGGACCGGCTGTTGCTGAAATACTTTGGTCATCTAGATATTTGGCCGGAGCATGACCTCTCGATCAATCACGGCGTTGAAAAGTTGCACCGACTATGTTTGCAGCAGGGCTTGGGGTGGCGCTTTGATCCCGACCGTGCGCGCCCTTATCGCAGCTATTTAACCAAGATTCTCTGGACGGTCGATCAGAAACAGCTGCGTCAATTGAGGCCAGTGCATAATGTTAATGGCAACACAACAGCCCGTCAGCATGATGCACTAAGCGTCTAATGTTTCAATCACCAGTGTTGGCCAACTAGGGGTGTCGTGGCACCAAGCGACTTCGCGCTGCAAATCCGCCATAAGTAAAGGGTAGTCCTCACCAAAATTGTGGGCAACTGTTAGTGTGAGTGTATTTTTTTCCACGGCTATTAATGGTAATGACGGTGGCGACGGATGGCGATTTAAATGCCAAATGATCGCAATACGCAACAGTACAACAAGCCGTTTAAGTACACTGCGCGACACCATCCTAATGTCCGGTAGCACGTCAGGGTTAAGCTTCTTACGGTGCAGTCTAATCAAACTCGCGACAAATAATTGCTGCTCAAAACTGAACCCCGGCATGTTGGAATTTTCAACGATGTATGCTGAGTGCTTGTGCATGCCACTGGAGCTGATGTTAAGACCTACCTCGTGAAGTTTTGCTGCAAACGTTAAAAACTTAAGGCTCGTGGTGGGGAGCTTCCACTCCGTACAGGCGGCTTGCCATAATTGTGCGGCGCTGTGCGCCACGCGCTCGGCGTGTTCCATATCCACGTGGTAGCGTCGCATCAAACTGTCGCAGGTATTGCCGCGAATGGTGAGTGCGTCATCGGTTTCTAATGCTTCGTAAAGGATGCCCTCACGCAGTGCACTTGTTGAAAATACGCCGCTGTGAATACTTAGGGCGTCGTAAATCGTTTCCATGATGGCGAGGCCGGCGGCTAATACCGACACCCTTTCCTCAGTGAGATCCTTAAAAATAGTGTGCTGCGGATTTTTAAAGAGCAAATTTCGCACTTGGTGAATGTGCTTCAACGTCAAGGCGTTAAAGTCTTTATCGAGCGCGGCAGCCGCGCTAACAATCGCTTGTGCGGTGCCCGAAGTAATGCGGACATTTTGCCAGCCAACGCGGCGGAACATCTCTTCAAAACGTTCAAAACGTTGTCGAGCGGCTAACTTAGCGCGGTAGTAGTGCTCTGGGTCAGCCCCTTTTTTAAAGTAGCGGTGGGTAAAACTGACGCAACCCATTTGGTGGGAACGTGCGATTTGAGCCTGGGTACCGTTGCCGATAACGACCTCGGTGGATCCGCCGCCGATATCAATGACCAAGGTGTTGCCATCCAGTTGTTCGTCGTGTGCCACGCCATTGTAGATTAAACGCGCTTCCTCTTGCCCGCTGATGATGTCGATGGGATAAGGAAAGACCTCTTGCGCAGCTTCAAGAAATTCGTCGCGGTTTTCCGCTTCACGTAGGGTGTGTGTTGCCACCGCCATGACTAGGCAGTCTTCGAGCGGTTGGAGTTGCTCAGCAAATAGTTGTAACACATCAACGCCTCGCTGGATGGCTTCGCGGCTCAACACGTTTTGTTTGTTAAGACCGCTCGCTAAACGCACGCGCTCCTTGTGTTTAAAGAGGGTTTGCAGATCGCCTTTGAGGGCGCGGACGATCACCAAGTGAAAGCTATTAGAGCCAAGGTCGATGGCTGCAAAGTGCTGTGGTTGTTCCGGGGCGCTGTTGGACAAATTAGGATTCTCGTTGTTTTAAATAGTTATAAATTTCTTCTTGAGAGCGAATCTTACGGCGGTTGCCTCGTCTCACGTAATTATTTTTTTGTTCGGCGTCGATAATGCGCGCCTTGGTTGTGTCACGCCATTGAATTTCCAGCGTATCGAGAACCATTTTTTTCAGGTTGTCATCCAATATTGGGGTACCCACTTCCACGCGAAATTCGATATTGCGTGTCATAAGGTCAGCAGAGCTGATAAAGACTTTTTTCTCGCCGCCAGCGTGAAAGACCATGACCCTCGGATGCTCCAAAAAACGGTCGACGACACTGCGGGCGAGAATGTTGTCGCTCATGCCCTTAACACCCGGTAATACGTTGCACATGCCGCGTACCAATAAGCGGATCTTGACTCCGGCGCGGCTGGCGCGGTAGAGGTTATCGCAAATGTCTTTGTCTACCAGGTTGTTGACCTTGAGGAAAATCTCCCCTTTTTGGCCGGCTTCAGATGCAGCGATTTCTGCATTGATCAGCTGGTTGATGCGTTGCCGAGTGTGGCTAGGGCTGACGATCAGGTGCTTAAAGGTAAATCGCTTAAAAGGGCTGACAACGAAGTCAAAGACCTGGCCAATCTCTTGCGTCAAAGCGGGATTTTTTGAGAAAAGGGCAAAGTCGGTATAGATTTTGGCTGTTTTTTCGTTGAAATTGCCAGTGCCGATGTGCCCGTAGCTGACCAATGTGTCGTTTTCTAGGCGTTGAATCAGCGCTAATTTTGCGTGACATTTTAGCGACGGTACACCAAATTCGACGTCGACGCCCGCATCCGTGAGTTCCCTCGCCCAGCCTATGTTGGCCTGTTCGTCAAAGCGTGCGCGCAATTCTACAATGACCTGTACCTTCTTACCGTTCTTCACCGCGTCCATCAACGACTTCAGAATGCTGCTGTCTTTAGCGACGCGGTAGATAGCCATGCGAATCGTTTTCACAGCAGGATCGTACGCGGCGATGCGGATAAAGTCAGTGAGGTATTTGAAACGGTGATAGGGGTAGTAAAGCATGATGTCGCCTTGACTGATGGCTTCAAAAGGCGACTCATAAACGTCAAACGCCTTGCTGCGCAGCGCGGAGAGTTTGGGGTTTTCAAGATACTTGGCGCCAAAGTTTGGGAAGCCGATGAAATCTCTGAAATTGCGATAGCGACCACTGGGTACCATGGTTTCCACATCGTCGAGGCCGAGTTTTTGTTGCAGCATGGCCACCATATCTGCCGGCATCTCTCGGTCGTAAACCATGCGTACCGGCTGATTGGTCAAGCGCTGCTTGAGTCCCTCGGACATCCTCTCCAGCATGGAGTGTTCAATGTCGCGCTCCAGGTCGTACTCTGCATCCCGGGTGACCTTGAGCGAATAGAATTCAGCGCGATCGAATTCGCAAACGGGGGCAAAGACTTGTTTGGCACAATGGCGAATGGCGTTGTCGAGAACGATCACCGACTTGCGTCGGCTGCCCTTGGCGCGAGGCAAGGCGATGAAACGCGAGGTTTGGTTTACGGGAATCTCGATTAACACGTAGCGCGTTTTGGCCTCGTTGTGCAGTGCGCCAACAAGATAGGCTTCTTCATCGTCGATGGCGCGGCGCAATTCTACTCGGGGAGAAATAAATACAGGGGTGATGTGGCGCAGTACTTTGTCACGAAAATACTTGTGTAGCCAGTCGCTCTCGCGCTCCGTGATTTGCTCTTCGTTGATCAGGAAGATATTGCGTCGAGCGAGCCCTAGAATGATGTCGTTACTGATTTGATTGAAGCGCTGGTTAAGCTCCGCTACCTTGTCACTGATACGGTGTAATAGGTCTTCTGCAGTGTGTTGTTGACTGCGATCTTCGCTAACTTGGGCGAGGTCGATTTGACGGTGAACGTCGGCCACTCTGACGCGGAAAAACTCGTCCATATTATTGGAGTAGATACCGAGGAAACGCACCCGCTCGATAATGGGCACCTCGATATCAGCGGCTTCTTGTAATACCCGCTCGTTGAAGGACAGCCAACTCAATTCCTTGGGAAAGTAACTATACTTATTCGACATAACCGCCGTTATCCGTGTTTTGTTAAACAATAGTGTATTTCAGATCGCTTGCCTACGGGCATTTGACGTTAGTTTGATGTAGCACAGTAGCGAGAAATTGTTACAGGAGTGTTAGAATGGCCGGTATTTACTATGGCCGCGATAGTCTCGCTGTAAAACGTTTCGAGGAAGATAATGTTAGATCAATTTTACGGCCGCGATAGCGCTGGCAATGTTGTGTTTAGTCGCGCCCATGGCAGCCAGTTCGCCAAGGAAGTCGCCAACGATTTCAACCCTTTGCACGATGTCGATGCCAAACGCTTTGCGGTGCCTGGCGATTTGTTGTTTGCGGTTTTATTGCAGTCCATGGGGCTGTACCAAAACCTTGGGTTGAAATTTACCGCCATGGTGACCGAAGACGTCGCGCTCAACTTCCCCACTTCTGCACCCGGTGCGATCGCCGACCCCGCTGGCAAAGCCTATGTAGAAATCACTGGCGATGGCGAGCGACAGGCCTTCGATGCAGGGGTAGAGCAATTGATCCGCGCCTACGTCGCCTACTCAGGTACCGCCTTTCCCCACGTGTTGGTACCGCTAATGAAGCAGGCTAACGCCATGATCAATCCCGCGCGCCCGATGGTGATGTACGCGTCGATGCAAATTAGCTTACAGCGTGTCGCGCTGGTAGCCCCACGGTTAGAAACCAACACCGAAAACACGACCATTACCACCAATGGCAAACGCGGCGAAGTGATGTTGGCGTTTGATATTGTCGACGGCGACAGCGTGGTTGGTAGTGGCGAGAAACACATGTTACTGAGTGGTCTGCGCGACTTCGACGACGCGGAAATGGACGCTGTGGTGGCCAGTTACGCTGACTGGAAGGCCAACTATCACCCCGTTTCTGCCTAAGTGATCGACAGCCACTGCCACATCGACTTTGATGACTTCGCGGCGGATCGCGGCGAGGTACTTCAGCGAGCGCTGGCAGCGGGTGTTGAGCAACTGATTATCCCCTCGGTCCACCCTGAGTCTTGGTCACGGGTGATTACTCAAGCTAAACAGTGTCAACCATTTGGGATCACCGCACACTATGCCATTGGCTTGCACCCCTGGTGGGCCGACCAATTTCCCGTTAGCGAGCTTCCCCGCGCATTAAACGACGCCTTGTCTGGTGCCGTTGCGGTGGGCGAGTGCGGCCTAGATGCACTGCGGGACATCCCCATGGCGCTACAAATTGAGGTCCTCACCTGCCATATTATGGCGGCCATAGAACACCGGCTGCCGTTGATCTTGCACTGTGTAAAGGCGCACGACATTCTGTTACCCCTTTTGAAAGCCCATCGGCCTACTGCCGGGGGAGTGGTGCATGGCTTTGGTGGTAGTTTAGAGATCGCTGAACAATATCACCGGCTCGGTTTTAAGATTGGTGTTGGCGGCATGGCCACGCGACCCCACGCCAGTCGCGCCCATCGTGCCTTTACCGAACTGCCCTTGTCAGCGTTGTTGTTAGAGACCGATGCGCCCGCCATGCCCTTATGGGATGATGAGCTTGGGCAGTTGGAAGCGGGCAATGAACCGGCCAATGTCGCCCGTGTGGCGCAGGCCGTCGCCGCCTTGCGGGGTTGTTCGGCGGCGGAGGTGGCGGCGGTGTGTCGCGATAATACAGAGACGTTATTTGCCAAGATGAGGTAGCCCGTGTTTGACCCCAAGGCGTTTAAACAACATTTTCCCGCTTTCCAACAAGCGGCCAATCGTCGCCTGATATATCTCGATAACGCCGCGACTACCCAGCGTCCACAAGTCCTGTTGGATGCCACCAATGATTTTTATCTGAATGCCAACGCCAATGCTCACCGCGGCAGCCACCGTCTAGCTCGTGGGGCGACGGATTTGTTAGAGCGCTGTCGCCAGCAGGTGGCGGATTTCATCAATGCCTGCCCCGACGAGTGCGTGTTTACCCAGGGTGCAACAATGGCTATGAATACCGTGGCTAAGGCAGTATGTGAGGACTTACAAGCGGGGGACGAGATTGTATTGTCCTTGCTTGAGCACCACGCTAATTTGGTGCCTTGGATGATGCAGGCGGAAGACAAAGGGTTGGTGATCCGCTTTGTGCCCCTGCGCGACGGTGGCTTGGACCTATCGGTCTTAGCGACATTGTTAAATGAACGCACCAAGGTGGTCAGCTTATCGGCGGCCTCCAACGTGTTGGGGTGTATCACCGACGTAGCCGAGGTAAAACGTCTGTTATCTGGCGGCCCGTGGGTGTGGGGTTTTGACGGCGCCCAATACGCCGCTCACGCACATCTCGATGTGGTCGAGTTGGGGTGTGACTTTCTGGTGTTTTCTGCTCACAAACTGTATGGCCCTACCGGCGTTGGCGTATTGTGGGCGAAGCGCGCGCTGTTAAATCGTTGGTGCCCTTTGCTGGGCGGTGGTGAAATGATCAGCGAAGTCACCGTGGCTGGCGCTACATTTCGCGAGGCACCCGGTCGCTTTGAGGCCGGCACCGACAACCTCGCGGGTATCGCTGGTTTTGCGGCGGTGCTTAACTTTCTCGCGGGATGTGACTTGCCTGCCATGCACGCCTACGAGGCTGAACTGGCGGCCTACGCTATCGAGCAGTTTGATCGCTTGCCGCAATTGACGTTGATCAGCCGCCGCGAACAGAATATCGGCGTGTTGGCCTACGTGCCCACAGACGAGTGCGGCTTTGGCGTGAGTGATGTGGTGAACTGGTTGGACGAGAGCGAGATCGCTGTGCGCGCCGGGCAGATGTGCGCCCAACCCCTAGCCGACGCGATTGGCTACCGGGCGTTAATCCGTTTTTCAGTGGCTGCCTACAATACCCGCGAAGACATCGATCGCACCGTGGCCGCCTTACAGCAACTCTTCGAAGGGCAGGCCGAGGGCGAGCAGCAAGACGGCGATGCCTTGATCGCCCAGCTTTTAGAGGAACAAAACTGGCAATCGCGCTACCGCCAAATTATGTCGATGGGGGATCGCATCTCGCCCAATCCAGCCCTGCGCCACGACGAATACATCGTGCCAGGGTGCGAGGCCAAGGTATGGATGCGTCACCGCACAGAAGAGGGGCGTGTCTATTTCGAGATCGACAGCGAAGCGCGGCTCATGCGCGGCTTATCGTATATCTTGTTGAGTATGCTTGACGGCCGCCGCGCTGAGGACGTCGACGCCGTAACTATCGACAGCAAACTCAACGCGCTAGGGCTGCAAAAGCACCTCACCCATAGTCGCGTTAACGGCTTTAATTCGATCCTACAACGCGCCTTGGCGGCGTTCGACCCGAGCTAGGTATTTGTCGATGGCGCGGCTGGCGGCGTGGAAACCAAAGCAGCCAGTAATCATGGTCGATGAACCAAATCCGCCGCTGCAGTTTAACGCGGTGTCGCCGTCGCTGAAATTCTTGGTGGTGCACACGCCACCGTCATCACTTGGGTACACCATGTGTTCGGTAGAGTAGACCGCTTCTACCTGGAAACTTCGCTTGGGGTTTTTGCTATAGTTGTGAAAGCGGCGCAGTTGACTGCGAACCTTGGCGAGCAATGGGTCGTTCACGGTCTTGTTGAGATCGTTGCTGGTAATCAAGCGCGGGTCGCGCTTACCGCCGGCAGACCCTACCGTGATCACTAACTGTTTCTGATACTTCGCTGTGGCAATAATTGCCGTCTTAGAATGCGCGGTATCGGCGCAGTCCAAGATCACGTCGTAGCGCTGGTCAATGTGCTGGCGAACGTTCTGCGGGTCGATGAAGTCTTCCAGTTCGTGCACGGTAATCGCCGGGTTGATGTCGCGTAAGCGCTGCGCCATGGCGGCGGTTTTCGATTGGCCTATGGTTGATTGCAAGGCGTGGGTCTGGCGATTGATATTGGTGACGCAGATATCGTCGAGATCGGCTAGCGTAAGCGTACCCACGCCGCTGCGAACGAGTGCTTCTGCCGCCCACGTACCCACCCCGCCGATACCGACGACCAGAAAGTGCGCGTTGTTAAGGTGTTGTAAACCCTCGGTGCCGTACAAGCGGGCAATGCCGCCAAAGCGATCTAAATCCACGGTGTCCCCCATTGTGAGCGCGAATTATAACGCTTTGCGGCGCCAGTACCAGCTAGTCGTCGCAGCCGTCGCAGCTGAGCTGGTGGTTCATATCCAGTGCGGGGCTGGCAGTTACCGGGCGACCGACGATTTTGGCTGGCACGCCGGCTACGGTGGAATGGGGTGGAACTTCGTTTAATACCACGCTGCCTGCACCCACTTTGGCACCGTCGCCAATCTTTATATTGCCTAGAATTTTCGCACCACAGCTAATTAACACACCATCGCCGACTTTGGGGTGGCGGTCGCCGTGGTCTTTGCCCGTACCGCCCAGGGTCACTGATTGCATGATTGAGACGTTGTTGCCAATCACACAGGTTTCGCCGATTACTAGGCCGGTGGCGTGGTCAAACATGATGCCTTCACCAATTTTAGCGGCGGGATGGACGTCGACGCCGAACACCATTGAGATGCGGTTTTGAAAAAACAGCGCCAAACTATCCCGGCCGTTGCGCCATAACCAGTGAGCAACGCGGTAAGCTTGCAGCGCGTGAAACCCTTTGAAGTACAGCAAGGGCGTTGACAGTTTGTCGCAAGCAGAGTCTCTATCCATTACCGCGTTCAGGTCGGCGCGAATGGCGGCACCGATAGATGGGTCATTGGCAAAGGCCTCTTCTATCACTTCACGTAACAACATGGCAGGTGCGGTGGGACTGTCTAATTTATTCGCTAAGTGAAAGCTGAGGGCGCTTTCTAAACGGCTGTGATTGAGAATAGTGGCATGTAAAAAGCTGGCCAAAATAGGCTCACAACTCACGTCGCGCTGTGTTTCTTGGCGGATGCGTTGCCAGATGGGATCGTTATCTTGGGTAAACGCCGATGCGGTCGCGGTCATACTAACTCCGATATCTCTTTTAAGCTCATTGTAAGCGGCGTGACAAGGATTAGCTAGCTGTTGAAGCCGCAATGGTTTTTAGGCGTTGCCTCTGCTTCTAGATAATATGGGTTCTTGTAAGTGCGCAAATTGTTCACGCAACTCTAAGACGTGTTCCGACCAATAGCGTTCACTATTAAACCATGGGAAAGCTATCGGAAAGGCGGGATCCTGCCAGCGTTTAGCCAACCATGCGGCATAGTGCATCATGCGCAGCGTGCGTAAGGGTTCGATAAGCCGCAGTTCATTGTCATCAAAGTCATGGAACATTTCATAGCCCTCTAGCAGGGCTTCCAGTTGATCGGTTTGGTCTTGCCTGTCTCCGTTTAGCAGCATCCACACATCCTGTACCGCCGGCCCCATTCGACAGTCATCAAAGTCGACAAACACGGCGCGCTCGTCTCGCCAAAGAATGTTGCCTGGGTGGCAGTCGGCATGCAGACGAATGGGCGTGTAATGGCAGTCCTGCCACTGAGATTCGATGAGCTCAAGCAGGTCTCGAGTCAGCGTGTCGTAGGCGTTGCGAAGGCTGGCGGGCAAGTGGTCGCCGCGCAATAAGAATTCGCGGCTCTCGCTACCGTAAGACGCCATACCGACGGCGGGGCGATGCACAAAGGCCTTTTTTGCCCCAATAGCGTGCAAACGGCCAATGGAGCGACCGAGCAATTCGGTGGTGTCTAGGTTATCCAGTTCAGGGGCGTGGCCACCAAAGCGAGGGAAAAGGGCGAACGTAAAGCCTTCAAATCGATGGGTCGATGCTCCGTTGGGCGAAAGAAGAGGTGCAACGATCGGCCACTCTTCTGCCGCCAGTTCGAGGCTAAAGGCGTGTTCTTCGGCAATTTGATCGTGCGACCAGCGATCGGGGCGATAAAACTTAGCGATAATGGGCACTTGATCTTCGACCCCTATCTGGAAGACCCGGTTTTCGTAAGAATTAAGCGCGGTTAAACGGCCATCGCATGGGTAGCCAACGGCCTCAATAGCATCAAGGACTTTGTCGGGGGTGAGATTGGCATAGGGGTGTTGATACATGATTAGCCCATGAGTGCGACAGATTTAACCTGTGCGAAAACGGTTTGACCAACGTGCAGCGTAAGTTCGTCAAAGGATTTGTGGGTAATACGCGCCAGCAAAAATTGCTCTTCAACGTGAAGACGCACCATCACGTGGCTGTCGTTGTGTGGGTCAATACTGTCGATGGTTGCCTGCAAAACGTTCAAAATGCTCGATTGGGTGGGCTTTTCGACGCAGATACTCACATCTCTGGCCGCAATGCGGATTCGCACGTTGGTGTCGAAGTGTCCAGTTAGGGCTGGACAGATGATCTGCTGTTTTCCAAGGCACAGCGTCGACAGTTGATAGCCGACAACGCTACCTTGATGGCGTGTGCGTAGGACGGCACCGGCGTCCTGGCCATCGGCGATGCTGTTGTCGAGTCGGTTGAATATTTCGAATATATTGGCGTGGGCGCTGATAGCGCCATTGGAATCAATAAGTGCGACATCGTCAGCAAATTGGGCGACTTCGTCGGCGATATGGCTAATAAATACGATGCACGCCTGATGCCGCTTTTGGTATTCGACCAGTGCGCGGTAAACCTGCAGACGGGCGGCTGCATCAAGGGCAGACACGGCTTCGTCTAACAGTAATAGCTGGGGTTGGCTGTACAGTGCGCGAGCAATGGCTACCCGCTGCCGCTGCCCGCCCGACAGAGACTGGATAGAAGCGTTAAGCCATGTTTCTTGAATACCTAAGGCGTGCAAGGTGCTTTGCAGCTGCTGCTTCGACATACATTTGTCTCTGAACCGCCAAGCGAAACAAATGTTGTCCAAGACATTGAGATGGGGAAACAACTCTCCGTGCTGGAAGACCATGCCGATGTGGCGTTGTTCGCAGGGTATGTGCTGCCAAGGGTTATCAGCGAAGCTAATAGTACTGCCTGTCGGTAGTGGGCGCAGACCGGCGATCTGTTCCAAGAGGTGGGTTTTACCCGCCCCCGAGGGACCAAATAAGGCTGTAAATCCAGGATTAATATGCAATTCAATGGCTGGATGGCTCGCGGTAGCGGTGCGTTGAAGATGCAGCATTAGGCCATCCCCCTCGCTCTCGCCCGCGCTTGCAAACTGTACACCGCGACCAATACGATCGCCGAAAAGCTCAGTAAGATGCCGGCGTAGTGGTTGGCGCTGGCGTAGTTTAATAACTCCACCTCTTGGTAAAGGGCAATCGACATCACTTGGGTTTCGCCGGGAATGTTGCCGCCGATCATGAGTACCACGCCGAACTCGCCGACGGTGTGAGCAAAGCCCATAACCGCGGCGCTTACTAAGGCCGTTTTGGCCATTGGCAGCGCCAGAAATACAAACCGCTGCCAACTGTTGCAGCCCAAGCTAGCCGCTGCCTTCAGCGTCTCAGGGGAGATATTCTGAAAGCTATTGATCAGCGGCTGTATCACAAAGGGCGCCGAGTAGATCACCGAAGCGATGACCAAGGCCTCAAAGCTAAAGGCCAGTTGTTGGTTGAATAGCCCCTGCCAAAGGCCACCGATCATGCTGTCGGGGGCGAACCCCACCAGCAAGTAGTAGCCAAGAACGCTAGGAGGTAGCACTAAGGGCATGGCGATGAGCGCTTCGGCGAGAGGTTTCAACCGACCGCGACTTCGCGCCAAGCGCCAGGCAAGGGGAGTGCCCAACAAAAGCAATATGGCGGTGGTGGCCCCGGCCAATTGGAGTGTTAGCCACAGAGTTTGCCACAAGGGGTCAGTCATGCCACTCCACCTGGTAACCTTGGCTGCTGATAATACTTTTCGCGCTGTCGCTGTCTAGGAAATGCCAAAACGCGGCGGCCTGTTGATTATTTGGCTGTAATAAAAGGCCCGCTTGATCGATGGGGTCGTATACCGCGGGCACCTCGGCCCAAGCAATCGATGGCTTTTGCATCACTTGCGAGCGTGCAGCGAAGGCGCAATCCACGGCACCGGCGCCCAGAAAATTGAGCGCCTGGCCAACGTTTTGACCTTGCACATACGGTGGTGCAATGCCCTCTCGGTTCAACACTTGCTGGGCGGCTCGGCCATAAGGGGCGGTGTTTGGGTTAGCGATGGCGATGCGCGCCGCTCCTCGTGATATACGCTGCATTGCATCAGCAAAACCCCAGTTTTCGCGGCAAGCCAGTACCAGGCTGCCACGGGCATAATTTTTCAGTTCGATACCGCGGCCTTGGTCAGCGAGCAGCTGTGGGTAAGCACGGTCGGCGCTTAGAAAAAGAGCAAAAGGTGCCCCGCGCGAAATTTGGTGGTAATGCGCTCCGCTCGCGGCGCTGCTTAGTTGGATGCTCACCGCGGGATGTTGCTGCTCGAAGGTGCTGGCCAAAGCACGTGCGGTGGGCTCAAAATTGCTCGCGACAGCAATTAATAGGCGCGAGCTGGCCTGACTAGTGTTAGCCGTGACCGCCAATAACAATGTCAGCAAAAGCTTGCCCATGTCGCTCCCTGCAGGTTGAGCCGGCCGGTAGCTTAGTGCCCCGGTGCTGGCGTGCGGGCTAAGCATAACACGCTAATTTGTTCGCTTCCTCGTTGTTTTAATTGTTGGGTAACCGCGCTTACGGTAGCGCCGGTTGTGATGACGTCATCGACAATGACGCAATGTTTGGGCGCCTGGCCGGGAAAGTGAAAGACGCCTCGCAGGTTCTGGTGCCGCTGGGCGGCATTCAATGACTTTTGGGCTGAGTGGGTGCGCGTCGCGAGGAGGCGATTATCGACCGGCAGGCTGATCTGAGCCGCGATGCTATCGGCGAGTTGCTGAGCTTGGTTGAAGCCGCGCTTGCGAAGGTCTTGAGGATGCATCGCCACAGGAATAAGTG
Source organism: Cellvibrionales bacterium (assembly GCA_024639455.1). Lineage (GTDB taxonomy): Bacteria > Pseudomonadota > Gammaproteobacteria > Pseudomonadales > JAHEIH01 > JAHEIH01. The sequence goes on along the minus strand of JAHEIH010000026.1, from coordinate 28,921 downwards.
TTGCTTCACTTAACTGGAAAAGGGTATCTTCAGAGAGACTGTTGAGCATTAGCCTTGCCAGTTTGGCACCGAGGACCTCATCCCCATGCTGTTTATAACGGAGGAGTAAGTGGTCGATGGGGTAGGCATAGCGAAAGTTCGCCACAGCGAACTCAAAGGGTGGAGGCGCCTGCGAACATACCGTGCAGTGGCTCGAAAATGGATCGGCGATAGGGAGGGCGCAACATAGGCAGGCACGATGATTCCATGGCATATCGGCCAAGCATGGCTGGCAAAAATCTTCACCGCGAGCGGCGGCGGCATGGCATAGAAAGCAAGGGGAATAGACCATGTGGCTCGCCTCGATGTGTGTAGGTGTAATCTAGCGAGTGTCTGGGATTTTGGATACAGGTCTATAGAACAGTAGAAGCTTGAGCCAGTTCACAGAATGTATGGCATGGTTACGGTACTGTAGAACCATGTCATGCAGTCGTTGTCAAAACGACAGGAGACGATAATGGTAGTAGGTGGATCAATCCTTAGCACGGGACTGCAGGGAATACAGAAAGGACTACAACAAGCTAGCAAGGCGGCCGATCAGGTGGCGAAGGCGTCAATGGTAGATGTCGGCGAGGCTGATTTAACCGGCGCGGCGGTGGATTTAATGCAAGCCAAACTGCAGGTGCAGGCCTCGGTTATGGTGGCCAAGCGCGCTGAGGAAATGCTCGGCACCCTGATCGATACTCAGGCCTAAACGTCGTTAAGATCTCCCTCAAATTATGCGCGTCTCTGCCGATAATTTGAGTAAACCATTAGCGGTGGTGACGTATGGCAATTAATCCAACAGGCCCCATTTCGACCCCCATCCTCACCTATGCTACGCCTGCCCAGCGCAAGGCGGTTGGGCAAGAGAACGAGGAGGATAAAGCGCGTCCGCTACCCCCGGTGGAAGAGGGTCAACAGACTGAAGCGAGCGCCAATCGCCGCCGCGACCCCAACCGCATTGAAGACGAATGGCCAGACAAACCTACCCCCAAACACCAAGCGACGAGTGGTTCGGTTGAAGATCAAGAGGATGGTCAGCCTGAAGAGCCAACCCAGGGCAAACATTTAGCATCATCAGCTACGGCTGACGCCACTGCACTTCCCTCGCTAGAATCCTCCCCAGTGGCGATCGACGATCTACTCGACCTAGCCGCCAATGGCTTGAAATATAAAGATTCTAGTGGCGTCAAATAACCCTCTAAAGTCGATATCGAACCTTAGTGCGTCTGCGAATTTAGATTACTTTTTAGGCATTATTATTTTCTCGGAGTACGACCCATGCCTGACTATCACGCCCCCTTACGCGACATGCGCTTTGTCATGAACGAAGTACTGAATGTCGAGCAGGCTTTTACCGACTTGGGCTACGAAGATTGTGGCAGCGATACCATCGATGCGGTATTGGACGAAGCGGCCAAATTCTGTGAAAACGTCTTGTCACCGCTCAACCAATCCGGAGACCGCGAAGGCTGCCAGTGGCGCGAAGACGGTGTCACGACTCCCACGGGTTTCCGCGACGCCTACCAACAGTTTATCGACAATGGCTGGGCATCGATTTCTGGCCCTACCGAATACGGTGGTATGGGCTTGCCCAACACCTTGGCTTTGGCGGTGTCTGAAATGGCCTCAACCGCCAACTGGTCTTGGAGCATGTACCCCGGCTTGAGTAAGGGTTGCAGCAACACCATCTTTGCGCACGGTACTCAACAGCAAAAAGATACCTACCTACCTAAACTGGTTTCTGGTGAGTGGACCGGTACCATGTGTCTCACCGAGCCACACTGTGGATCAGACCTTGGCATGTTGCGCACTAAGGCTGAGCCCCGTCGCGATGGCACCTTTGCCATTACCGGTACCAAGATCTTTATCTCCGCCGGCGAGCACGATATGACCGACAATATTGTCCACATCGTATTGGCGCGCTTGCCCGATGCGCCCAAGGGCACCAAGGGTATTTCCTTGTTCATCGTGCCTAAATTCTTGCCCAACGATCAGGGCGAAGCGGGAGAGCGAAACACAGTGAGCTGCGGCTCAATCGAGCACAAGATGGGTATTAAGGCGTCGGCGACTTGCGTGATGAATTTCGACGGGGCGACCGGTTTCTTGATTGGCCCTGAAAATCGTGGTCTCAACTGTATGTTTACCTTTATGAACATGGCGCGCTTAGGTACAGCCATGCAAGGCCTAACCTCTACCGAATTGAGTTACCAAGGCGCGCTGAAGTACGCTAAAGAACGCCTGCAAATGCGCTCGCTAAGTGGCCCGAAAAACGCGAGCGGTCCCGCCGACCCCATCATTGTACATCCCGATGTGCGCCGTATGTTGCTCACCCAAAAAGCTTTTGGTGAAGGCGGTCGCATGCTGTTTTATTGGTTGGGGTTGATGGAAGACCAAATGCTTAAGGCGGGCAACGAGGCCGATCGCAAAGCGTTAGATGATTTGATGGGTTTCATGACCCCCATCGCCAAGGCGTTTATGACTGAAACCAGCATCGAGACCACCAACCTCGGCATGCAGATTTACGGTGGCCACGGCTATGTGGCTGAGTGGGGCATGGAGCAGGTTGTACGCGATGCGCGCATCGGCACTATCTACGAAGGCACTACCGGTATTCAAGCGATCGACTTGTTGGGTCGTAAGGTACTGGCGAGTCGCGGTGATCTACTGCGTCGCTTCACCAAAATCGTTGAGGCCTTTTGCAAAGATAACGCCGACAACCCGGCGGTGGCGCCATATATTGCTTCGCTTAGCAAACTGTTGCACAAGTGGGGTGAGGTAACCATGGAGCTGGGCATGAAATCGATGCAAAATCCTGAAGAGGCGGGTGCGGCCTCGGTCGATTATCTGATGTACTCGGGGTATGTGGTGTTTGGCTTTATGTGGGCACGCATGGCGCTGGTGGCGGATAATGCCATCAAAAATGGCAGCGATGAGGGCTTTTATAAGGCCAAATTGCACACCGCTCGTTTCTACTTTGAGCGCATTTTGCCTCGCACCGAAGCCCACTTGCGTTCGATGCGCAGCGGCGCAGGCAATTTGATGGATCTGGATACCGAACTTTTTGCTTAAAATCACCCCCGCCGCAAGGCGGGAGTACTGATTTTTTCTGCAAATTTTTGTATATTAGCCGCCTGTTATGGAGGCACGTATGTCTGACAATCAAGAACGCGTTTTATCTGAAGAAGATCAAGCCAAGGTAGATAAATACCTACAAAGTGGCTACAACGACACCGAGCGTAAGCCATTCAAACCCATCAAACTGATGTTCGTTCTCTACGCCATTGTTATCGTCCTAAGTGTCATGAGCCTGTGGTTGGCCACGTTCGCTAATCACTGATGCCCTAGTGTTGACTGAACACCCAATGAAGCGATTAAGCCACCTATTTTCGCTAGGTG
>JAHEIH010000026.1:18620-25401 GCA_024639455.1 Cellvibrionales bacterium | reverse complement strand
TGGCGAATCTCTTTATGTTGTTGGGGGCGATCAGTTTTACCCTGCATTTTCGAGTCGCCAGTCAGAGCAGTCTGATGTTGTATTGGCGCGATGAAGAGACTCGATGGTTTGTCCTGATTATCGCGCTGATATCGGTGATCATCACCTGGGTGTTACTGCATAGTCAGCACTATGATCACCATTACACCGCGCTCAATCACGCCATTTTTATCATGATCTCCTTCATCACTAGCACTGGCTATGGTTCCTTTGGGGTGAGTGATTGGCCAGTCATGGCGTTGTTGGTGTTAATGGTCGCGGGTTATATGGGAGGCTGCGCGGGATCCACGGCGGGTGGTAATAAGATCATTCGCTTGCTGCTGGCTTCTCGACTGGTGATGATGGAAATGAAACAGTTGATCTACCCGCGTGGCGTATTTTCTGCCAAGTACCACGGCCAGCCTGTCGATGCGTCTGTGCTGAGCGCCACCATCGCCTTTATTTCCATTGTGGGCATGAGCAGTTGTGGCGCTAATGCTTACCGGGTTAGATTTTTGGACTGCGCTGAGTGCGGTAACCGTCTGCGTGAATGTACTCGGCCCAGGGTTTGGCGAGCTGGGCAATAACTTTCAACCGGTAAGCGACACCGGTATCTGGATTCTCAATCTGGCCATGATCATGGGCCGACTGGAATATCTCACCCTGCTCGTGCTGTTCCTGCCCAGCTTTTGGCGCAAGTAGCTAGCTGAATACTTAGGACTCGTCTTGAAAGGCATTTTCCTGCATCCACGCCGCGTGTTTGGGCGCGCGCTTGGTGTGCGACCACTCTTCAAACATGTCCCACTTTACCTCATCCAAGCGGCGCAGCTTCTCATCGACCGCCGGATCCGGCGCCGCGAGCTCTAGACGGTGGTCGTTGGGGTCAAAAAAGTAGATCGAATGAAACGGCGTTTATTAGGCTTGCATGTAGTAAGGGAAAACGCGTGATTGCCAGTGGCTTAACCTCATGAGAGGCAATAGGCCATGGTGCAAAGATCATGGTGGTGCTAGAGTTATTTTTTTAATTAGCCAAGGAAGCATTGCGATGTTGAAATCCCTTATTACCTCGACCTTGCTATACGTAGCGGCCATTAGCGCCTACGCTGAGCCTTTTTCAACAGGCCCTTTTATTAAAGATTTTGGGCCAACCTTTGATCGGGTGATCCAAACCCATCCCTTGTCGGGTGAAGAGCGTTTCAAGGTGGCGTTTGATGTTGCTGTGCAAGGCACCAGCGAGTCGCCAAATAGACAGCTTGTAAGTGCCGCACGCTTTTTGAATATGCATGTTAAAGCGGGTGTCCCGGCTGAAAATATTCAGTTGGCCATTGTGGTGCACGGTAAGGCAAGTTTAGATTTGCTGCGAAATGAGGTTTACGACGAGAAATTCTTAGTCGACAACCCAAATGCAACGCTTTTAAAGGTGCTGATGGACAAGGGGGTACAGGTGGCTATCTGTGCTCAGTCGGCGGGCTTTATGGGTATTGCTAATGAGGATTTGATACCGGGAGTCGACGTGGCGTTGTCGGCGATGACCAAGCATGCCCTGCTTCAACAACAGGGCTACACGCTTAATCCTTTCTAATTTTATTCGCTGTCCGCAATATGCTCTACGCGGTAGAGCATATGTTGCATGGCCAGCCAAAACAATTCGTCATTGCTATAGCCGGTGAGGCGTTCGACCTCTTTGCCTTCGTGCACCATCACAAAGGTGGGCGTAGCAAATACCGGTTTGGCGAGCACGTCGGTGTAGGGTTTGGGGTCGAGTTGGCGCCATTGTTGGAACTCAACTTTTTTGATGGGGGCTTGCTGTCCTTCTTGAGTGCGGCTGTAATGCCCCCCCACTTCGCGGTCAAACTTTTGGCAGGCGCCGCATTTGTGGTCGAAGAAATAATACAGTTCGGCGCTGCTGGCGGCGGCGCTTAACCCTAATAACAATAATGCAGTTAACAATGTCTTCATGGGTGCACGTAGGCGTAGCCTTCCTCCAGTTGTAAGCGGGTCACCTCAACCATACCGGATTCGACCCTTTCGATACCAAAGTTAAGATCCTCTAGGCCGAGATTCATCGTCATCATGGTGTTGCCGCAAGCTTTAAATTCCACACCCGACATAGACAGTTCGTCGATATAAGGGCCGTAGGCACGGCCTTTTTCATCGCTAGCGTCGGATACCAAAACGTGCATGCCACCCGACTGCACCACAAACGTGATGTGCACATCCGGGTCGGCTAACAAATGATTCTTGGCGTTGTTCATCGCGCGAATCGCCTGAGACTCTTCGATAATATGATAGATCACACCGCGTTCACCGCTACCGGCGATGGCCGATATTGGTAGCAAAAGCACCAAAAGCACACTAATTATTTGTCGGCATTTCATAGCTCGGGGTTCCATTTTGTAGGCATAAAAATAAAAACACCTGGCGTCGTCTTTCGAAATCTCAGTCTATGTTCTATTTTCAAGAGTGCCTTGTCTAATATCAAACTTACCAAAAAGCCGGTTAGACATTGGTCGAATAATATTCTCAATACTACTATTTAGTATTGAATTTCAGAAGATAGTACTTTATCTTTCCCTAATATTAGAAGTTTATTATAAGCATAGAACTATTAATTATATAAGCAAGATCTTATATTCTTTAAATCGATTGTGTAAGAGGATTTTCCTGTGAAAGATCAACATTCACCTACGCCAATAGGTTCGCTGCGTCAAGCGCCTGAAGGTTTTATCGAGCCCGGATTGGTCAATGCCATTCATAAAGAAGGGGTCGATGAAAATCGTCGCGGCATGTTGCGCAAGAGCTTTACCGCGGCGGTAGCAGCTATGGCGGCGCCAGCGGCGTTGGCAGCAGATGGCGAAAGCGAAATTCTAGATCTGCAGCCTTGGTCTGGCATGCTAGGTAATGGCGTTGCTACCAATCCCTATGGTCAGCCCTCGAAATATGAAAGTAATATCGTGCGTCGTCGCAGTCCTGGCTTGGCAGCGACCAGTCAGGCAGATGTCGCTTTTACCCCTTTACAGTCGATGTTTGGCTCTATTACCCCCAGCGGTTTGCACTTTGAACGCCACCACCAAGGCTGGGTGGATATCGATCCACGTAAACACCGCTTCATGATCAACGGTCTGGTGAACAGTCCCAAAGTTTTCACTATGGACGATCTGATGCGTATGCCGTCAGTGTCGCGCATGCACTTTATCGAATGTGGCGCTAATACCGCTATGGAGTGGGGCAATTCGGCCGTGCCTACTGTGCAGTATACCCACGGCATGTTATCTGGCTCAGAATTTACTGGCGTCCCTTTGTCGCTGTTGTTAGATATGGCCGGCTACGACAAGAAAAATGGTAAATACATCATGGCCGAAGGTGCTGACGGGTCGGGCCAAAACCGTACCATCGACATGGACCGCGCGTTGGATGATGTGTTAGTTGTCTACGGCCAAAACGGCGAGATGCTTCGCCCTGAACAAGGCTACCCTTTGCGTATTTTAGTACCCGGTGTGCAGGGTGTTTCATCGATCAAATACCTGCGTCGTGTTGAAGTGGGAGATATGCGTTGGTCGGCTAAAGATGAGTCCTCTGGCTACGCCGATCTGATGCCCGACGGCATGATGCGTCAGTACACCTCAATCCAAGAAGCGAAGTCAGTCATTACTTCTCCCTCGGGTGGTCAAAAACTATTGGCTAAAGGTTACTACAACATTTCTGGTCTAGCGTGGTCTGGCCGAGGCAAAGTTTCCAAGGTTGACGTGTCGGTAGATGGCGGTCGTACTTGGAAAGAAGCCCGCATCGAGGGAGCCATTCACTCCAAGGCATTGACGCGTTTCAACTTTGACTGGGTGTGGGACGGTAAGCCCGCATTGTTGCAAAGCCGTGTGACAGATGAAACCGGCTACGTTCAACCACAGTACCCTGCGCTGCGTGAAGTTCGCGGCACGCGCGGTATTTATCACAACAACGCCATTCAAACATGGCGCGTTCTTGAGTCTGGTGAGGTGGAAAATGTTCAAGTTGGTTAAGTTATTTGCCGCTGCTTCATTGGCCCTTGGCGTCGCCGCAGCCCAAGCAGCAGATCCATGGGCTTCGCTCGGTCGCGACCCGACTGAAGCAGAAGTTGCCGCATGGGATATCGATATTCGCCCCGATTTTCAAGGGTTGAAGCCTGGCAGCGGTAACGCAGAAGAGGGTGAAGAGCTGTTCTTGGAAAAGTGCGCGTTGTGCCACGGTGATTTCGGTGAGAGCAATGAATACTTTGCGCCATTGGTGTTGGGCAATATCACTGAAGAAGATATTGAAAATGGCCGTGTCGCGGCGCTGAAGGATCCTACTCGCGTGCGCACCACGTTGATGAAAATCAATAACCTGTCGACGCTGATGGACTTTATTAATCGCGCCATGCCATGGAATGCTCCCAAGACGTTGACCCCCGATGAGCTCTACGCGATCACGGCGTATCTGCTAAGCTTGGCCTACATCATCGAGCCCGATTTCGAATTAAACCAAGACACCGTTCACGAAGTGCAAGAACGCATGCCAAACCGCAACGGTATGACGTGGGATCATGGTCTATGGAAAGTCGACGGTAAGCCCGATGTCGTGTCTGAGCGTTGCATGAGTCATTGCGATGACAAGGTCGAAGTGACCTCAAGTCTACCCGATTACGCGAAACCCGCGCACGGCAATTTATTCGATCAACACCGTTTTGTGGGGCCTGTACGCGGCGTTGTTTATGACGTCGAGGGCGAAGAAGCCCTAGCAGAAGAGACAGCTGCAGCGAGTGAACCCCCGATGGATCTTTTGGCTGGCAATGGTTGTACCGGTTGTCACCAAATGAAAGGCAAGTTAGTTGGCCCCGGCTTTGATGAGGTGGCCGCTAAATACAACGGTCAGTCTGATGCAGTGGCATACTTGGCTGGCAAAATCCGCAACGGTGGCGGTGGTGTATGGGGTAGCATGCCAATGCCTCCCTTGCCCCAAGTGACCGAAGAACAAGCAACAATTATTGCTAGCTGGTTGGCTGGTAAGTAATACAACACGAGGAAAACGAAGATGTTTCAATCAAGACGTTCAATTTTGAAAATGGGCGGCGCCTTGATCGCATTGGCAGCGCTGCCAATGCGTGCACTGGCTAACCTGGTCCGCAACGAAGAAGCGTTCACCGCCACCGGTATGGATAGTACCTTTGCTGCACTGGGTGCAGAGCCGGTCGACAGCGCTGATATCGTGGTAGGTAGCCCCGACATCGCTGAAAACGGCTCGGTAGTGCCTGTTGAAATCAGCACCACCATCCCTGGCGCAACGCGCATCATGATCATGGTTGAGAAAAACCCCAACCCGCTGTCGGCTGAGTTCTTTATTCCAGAAGGTACGGTTGCGGCCGTTTCTACGCGCGTTAAGGTTTCTCAAACTTGCCAAGTATACGGTGTGGTTGAAGCAAACGGTAAATTCTACAAAGCCTCAAAAGAGACCAAGGTTACCTTGGGCGGCTGCGGCGGTTAAGACAGGATTAGGAGAAATACAATGGCTGGTAAAATTCGAGTTCGCGCCTCTCTGAACGGCGACACATGTGAAGTTAAAGCGTTGATGCGTCACCCCATGGAAACAGGGATGCGTAAAGATGCACAAGGTAACAAAATTCCCGCCCACTTCATCAAAGAAGTGATGGTCAAAGTGGGTGACCGAGTGGTCATGCAAGCCAACTGGGGTGCGGCGGTATCTCAAAACCCCTTCTTGGGCTTTGAATTCCACGGCGCTAAAGCGGGTGACGAAGTTGTCGTCAGCTACGTGGATAACAAAGGCGAAACCGGCGAAGGTTCTGCCAAAGTTAAATAACTCGGCATAGAGGTCCCAATGACTAAATTACATAACAATAGTGGAGCACTGGTCGGCATTGCCGCGCTTTGTGCTGCCCTACTTGCCCCGCAGGTAGTGGCTCAAGGTGACGACGTGTTCGCTGAATACCGTGAAATGATGGGTGATGAAAACCCTGCGATTTTCACGATAGAAGAAGGACAAGAACTGTGGGAAACCCCCATGGGGTCCAAGAATGTGTCGTTAGAGCAATGTGATTTAGGCTTGGGCCCTGGCGTGGTCGATGGTGCGTTGGCGCAATTACCACGCTACTTCGACGATGCCAAAGCGGTACAAGATGTCGAGGCACGTTTGATCTATTGCATGGAAACCCAGCAGGGTCGTGATGTCATCGACGTGCTAGTGAAGCCCTACTCGGCGGCGGGCGATCAGGGCACTGAGCTAGAAGCGCTGGTTGCTTTCATTGCTGATCGCTCAATCGATGCGGTGGTCAATTTGCCGCAGGATCACCCCGAAGAACAAAATATGTATAAGAAGGGTGAAGAGATCTTCTACTACCGCGCCGGTCCGCATGACTTTTCGTGCGCCACCTGCCACAGCCAAACTGATAAGCGTATTCGCCTGCAGGCGCTTCCCAACCTGACGACCAACGAAGGTGCGGGGTTTGCGTTCACGTCTTGGCCCGCCTACCGCATATCAGAAGGTCTGCTGCGTACCATGGGTTGGCGCATGCAGAGCTGCGGTCGCCAACAGCGCTTACCACAGTTCCAGTCGGGTTCAGACGCGGTCATCGCATTGGAAACCTTTATGGGTGTTAATGCAAAAGGTGCGGTAATGGCTGCGCCTGGCCTGAAACGTTAAGGGGACGCCACATGAAAACTCTGCTCAAATTATTTGTACTTCCAGTATTCGCTGTGAGCGCTTTAGCGGGTTGCGAGACCCAAGATAACGCGTC
>JAHEIH010000026.1:0-18520 GCA_024639455.1 Cellvibrionales bacterium | reverse complement strand
TGTCGTCTATGAAGGCGAAAAACCAAGCGACCATGGACCGCTTGAATCAAGACGAGTTGCAAGCGGCCTGTAGTAATGCCGACAACATGGCGGGTGATGCCGCCGCCATGGAAGCCTTGCGCAAAGCGGCCGAAGCCAGCGTGGTATACCCCGCCGATGGTAACTATATTGGTGATTGGAAAAACGGCAACGTGGTCGCTGCCAATGGTAAAGGCCTGCAGTGGAACGACGATCCCAGTGAGCCTAACGGCGGTAACTGCTATGCCTGTCACCAGTTAGATCCCAATGAAGTGGCCTATGGCACACTTGGCCCCTCGTTAACCAACTACGGGATGCGCGGCCAATCAGAAATGATGCTGAAGTATACCTGGGCGAAGATTTACAACCCCCATGTCTACAACGTATGTTCACACATGCCTCGCTTCGGATCGCAGAAGATCCTGACCGAGCAGCAGTTGAAAGACATTATGGCGTTGTTGTTGGATCCCAATTCTCCAGTGAATCAGTGAGGACATCATGGATAGGCGTGAATTTGCCAAATTATTAGGACTGGGTGCCGCGGCCGGTATGGCCTTGCCCGGTCTGGGTGGCTGTGCTCAACGTAAAGATAGCGCCATGCGCGACATTTATGACTTGCCTAGCTTCGGCAATGTCAGCTTGATGCACATGACCGACGCGCATGCCCAGTTGATGCCCGTCTACTACCGTGAACCCTCGGTCAATATCGGCATTCACGAAGCGCGCAATCGTCCACCGCACTTAGTGGGTGACGCCTTCCTGAAACACTACGGTATTCAAGCCAGTGGGCGTGCGGCTCATGCCTTCACTTATCTTGACTTTACCACGGCTGCCGAACGTTACGGCAAAGTGGGTGGTTTTGCACACCTGTCGACGCTGGTGAAAAAAGTGCGTGGCTCGCGCCCCGGTTCGTTGTTGTTAGATGGCGGCGACCTTTGGCAGGGCTCGGCGACGTCGCTTTGGACAAATGGTCAAGACATGGTCGATGCCTCCAAATTGTTGGGTATCGATGTCATGACAGGCCACTGGGAGTTTACCCTTGGTAGTGATCGCGTCATGGAAATTTTGGAAAACGATCTCGATGGGCACATCGATTTTGTGGCCCAAAACGTTAAAGATTTTGACTTCGGCGATCCAGTATTCTCTAGCCACACCGTGCGTGAGATCAATGGCGTGCCGGTGGCCATTATCGGTCAGGCGTTCCCCTACACGCCCATCGCCAACCCACGTCACATGGTCGAGGGCTGGTCATTCGGGATTCAGGAGCGCGAGCTGCAAGAAAAGATCGACGAAGTGCGAGCAGCCGGTGCACAAGTAGTGATTCTGTTGTCACACAATGGCGCCGATACCGACATCAAATTGGCATCTCGCGTCAGTGGTTTGGACGCCATCATGGGCGGTCACACCCACGATGCGATGCCACAGGCGATTCCGGTACAGAATTCTGGCGGCACTACCTTGGTGACCAACGCCGGTAGTAACGGTAAATACCTTGGCGTGCTCGATTTTGATGTGCGCGGCGGCAAAATTCGTGACTGGCGCTACCAGTTGTTGCCCGTATTCTCTGATTTGTTGCCCGCTGATCTTGAGATGCAGGCCTTGATCGACAAGGTCCGTGCGCCTTACCAAGATCAGCTCAGCCAGGTACTGGCGACCACCGAAGGTATGCTGTACCGCCGTGGTAACTTCAACGGCAGCTTTGACCAACTCATTGTTGATGCTTTAATCGATGTCAAAGGCGCCGATTTAGCCTTCTCTCCTGGCTTCCGTTGGGGCACCTCGCTGTTGCCCGGTGACAACATCACCATGGAAGACCTGATGAGCCAGGTAGCGATTACCTATCCAGCGACAACCCTGACCGAAATGTCGGGAGCCTTCATCAAGACGGTGCTGGAAGACGTCGCAGACAACCTGTTCAACCCCGATCCTTACTATCAGCAAGGTGGCGACATGGTGCGCGTTGGTGGGCTCGACTACACCATCGATCCCTTGGCGAGCCAAGGCAATCGCATCAGCAATATGACGCTTAACGGCAATTTACTCGACGCCAACAAGACCTACAAAGTGGCCGGCTGGGCCTCGGTGGCAGAAAACGTCGAGGGCACCCCCATTTGGGATGTGGTCGCCGAGTGGCTGCAAAGTAAGAAGAGCATTCCACTGGTCGAAGCCAGACAACCCAAGGTCCTTGGGATTAAAGATAACTTGGGCATTGCCTAGTTTCAGCGCGCTCTTAGGGGCGCGTTTCTTGTTATGCACTGGTTAGAACAATTCAACAGCGATGAAGTCTCCCTTGCCCTCGGCTTGCTAACCGGGGTGTTGTTCGGCGCCTTTGCCCAGCAATCTTAGTTCTGTCTCCGTTCAGCCACGATTGAATTCTGGCGCGGTAAGCCTGGTGCCAAGTTTGCTATTTGGTTATTCACCTTCGGCACAGCCGTGCTGCTCACGCAATGGTTAATGGCCAGTGGCCATTTACCTAAACCGCTTATTCGCCAGTTGAGCACGGCGGGTACCCTTTCCGGGGCCATTGTCAGAGGCATTCTATTTGGTGTGGGTATGATCCTCGCCCGAGGCTGTGCAAGCCGCTTGCTAGTGCTATCAGCGACGGGGAATCTACGCGCTTTGGTGGCGGGCTTGGTGGTGACTGTGGCATCACAGGCTTCGCTGCGTGGGGTGGCTTCGCCGTGGCGCGAAGAGATTGGTTCGTGGTGGACTATTTCAGCCAATGCGCGAGATATGAGTCACTATTTGCACGAATACGGCGGTTGGCTACTAGGGCTTATCCGTTGGCACTTGGCGCCTGGTTGGCGTGGCAGCACAAGCCAAAGGCCTGGCATATCTTTGGTGCGGTGATGGTTGGCACCAGTGTGGCGCTGGGCTGGGGATTAACCGCCTGGCACGCCGGGTGGTCGTTTGAGGTTTGCCTATCAAGAGTGTCAGTTTTACTGGCCCTTCGGCAGATACGTTGATGGGGCTTATCAATATGCCGCAGATTCCACTGACCTTCGACATCGGTATTGTCGTAGGCGTTTTTGTCGGTTCAGGCACGGCGGCATGGCTAACGGGCCAATTTAAAGTACAGACGTTTGATGCGTCTACCGGACTGTCGCGCTACCTGATTGGTGCCTTGCTGATGGGGTTTGGCGGCATGCTGGCGGGTGGTTGTGCGGTGGGTGCGGGAGTGAGCGGCGGGGCTGTGATGGCCGCTACAGCTTGGCTAGCCTTGCTGTTTATGTGGCTGTCAGCCGGTTTAACCGACCGCTTGCTTGATAAGCCAGTCTAACGAGTACGTTGTTTAACGCACAACGTCGCGGAACATGTACAACAGTTCTACCGCCGCCATGGGATCGCGGTAGTATTGCTCGCTGTCTAAGGGTTCATTGATAAACTGACTGAAGCCGGGGAGTTGTTGGATTTCTTGTGAATCTAAATCGCGGAAGGCCATTGACCAGTTAGGGAATTGGCGTTCGCTTTTGTGTCCTTCCATGAGCGTGAAAATCAACTTGTGGCGCGGGTCTTTATCGATTTTTTCATACAGCGCTTTAACCTTATCTTCATCGCCTTCAAGTAGCTGAATAAAGGTTCCACGGTTGTAAAGCAGAATGCCGGTGATATCGAGTTTTTCGTTGGCTTCACGGGCTTGTTTTAACAAGTCAACGAGTTGCTGTTGCGAGAAAGGGGACGACGCGCAACTGGCGTATACGGTGTAGTACATGACGATGCCTTTTCAATAAGACCACTTGAGTCTATTGAACATAGGCAATCGTCACGCAATTGGCAAGTGTCTACACGCGACCGTAGCGGTCGGTGAAACGAACGATGTCGTCCTCACCCAGATACGAGCCCGATTGTACCTCGATCAGCTCCAGAGGGATCTTGCCGGGGTTTTCCAGCGCGTGCACTGTGCCCAGCGGGATGTAGACCGATTGGTTTTCAGAAAGCAGGATTTCTTCGTCGCCGCGGTTCACCAGTGCGGTGCCCGATACCACGATCCAGTGCTCCGCGCGGTGGTGGTGCATCTGTACCGATAGCTTTTCACCGGGCTTCACGGAAATGCGTTTCACCTGGTAGCGCTCACCGCTGTCGATCGAATCGTACTTGCCCCAGGGGCGATAAACTTCGCGGTGGAACTCGTGCTCGACGCGGTTTTCTGCTTTCAGTTGGTCGACGATTTTTTTGATGTCCTGGGCGTTATCGCCATTGGCTACCAATACAGCATCTTTGGTTTCTACTACGATAACATTGTCGAGACCAACGGTGGCGATCATTTTGTTTTCCGCACGGATATAGCTGTTGCTTGTGTCGTGCATGATCACGTCGCCGTGGCAAACATTGCCGTTGGCATCCTTGTCGCCGATATCCTTAAGCGCACTCCAACTTCCAACATCGTTCCAGCCGGCGTCCATTGGAACTACCCACACATCGTGGGCCTTTTCCATCACCGCGTAGTCGATCGATTCCGAGGGGCACTCGGCAAAAGCCTCGGCGTCAACACGGGTAAAGTCGAGATCGTGGTCAACGTTGACGGTCGCCTTTTGGCAGGCATCAAGGATATCCGGGCGGTGTTTTCCAAGCTCACTTAAATAGCGGCTGGCTTTGAACATAAACATACCGCTGTTCCAGAAGTAGTCGCCGCTGTCGAAATAGGTTTGAGCGGTAGTCGTGTCGGGTTTCTCCACAAACGCTTCAACCGCACTTGCGCCAGATTTGCTGGTGGCTTTCAAATAGCCATAGCCCGTCTCTGGGTGGGTAGCCACAATACCGAAGGTGACAATTTTGCCTTTTTCAACCAGCTCATTGCCCTCAGTAACACACTGGCGAAACGCCGCTGCATCACGGATCACGTGGTCGGCAGCCAGTACTAACATGGTCGGGTCGTCGCCATGGCGGGTGGCTTCAATAGCGGCCAATGCGATGGCGGGGGCGGTATTGCGGCCAACGGGTTCCAAAATCAATGCCGACGTGTCGCTGCCCATTTGGCGCAGCTGCTCAGCCACCATAAAGCGGTAGTCTTCGTTGCAAATCACGCTGGGCGCCATGCAGGGCAGACCTTGTAAACGATCGACGGTGGCCTGTAGCATGGTCAGTTCGCCATCCAGGTTCAGCAATTGTTTGGGAAGATTTTTGCGGCTCATAGGCCACAAGCGGCTGCCAGTGCCGCCGGCCATAATCACGGGAAGAAGCATTGTTTTCATTCCATTTAGTTATTTGCTACAAAAATGTAGCAGGCTTTCCGTATTTTACATGGGTTATCGTGTAGCCCTGTGCTATACATGAATTATTAACGACACGATTATAGCTATGGCCACATTAAAAGACTACCTCGCCCACATGGCACAGAAAGAAGCCTCGGATATTTATCTAATACCCGGTGCTCCCGCGCAAATAAAAATTGACGGTGTCACTGACGCATTAACGCAGCATGCGCTGAGTGGCGACGAAGTATTGAAGTTGCTACACGGTGTGATGACCGAGCAACAGCAGCACGATTTTGCCGAAACCCTTGAAGCTAATTTTGCTGTGACGGTGGAAAAATACGGTCGTTATCGAGTTAATGCCTACTACCAGCGCAACCATCCCAGCGTAGTGGTGCGCTACCTTAAATCGCATATACCTAGTATTGACGCGCTGGGTTTACCAGACACCTTAAAGTCCTTAGTGGCCGACCCGCGTGGACTGTTTCTCGTGGTAGGATCTACTGGGTCTGGCAAGTCAACCACCCTCGCGGCGATGATCGAACACCGAGCCAAGACCCAGCACGGCCATATTCTCACCATCGAAGATCCCATTGAATACGTGCATGAACACCACCTGTCGGTTATCAGCCAGCGCGAGGTAGGCATCGATACCCTGTCTTACAGCGCCGCCCTGAAAAACGCCCTGCGCGAGGCCCCCGATGTGATCATGATCGGCGAAATACGCGACGCAGAAACCATGCGCCACGCGATCGCCTACGCCGACACTGGCCATCTGTGTTTGTCTACCTTACACGCCAACAATGCCTATCAAGCGTTGGAGCGCATTGTGAATTTCTTTCCCGAGTCATCACGTCAGCAAGTGTTGGATGATTTATCGCTTAACATACGCGCCATTTTCTCGCAGCGTTTGATGCACACCGTAGATGGCAAGCGCGTGCCCGCGTGTGAGTTAATGCTGGTAACGCCATACATTAGTGACTTGATTGCACGCGGTGAATTCGAACAGATTCGCGACGCCATGACCCAGTCTTCAGAGCCCGGCATGTTGACCTTTGAAGACTCTGTTTACGCCAGTTACCAAGCGGGTAAGATCAGTGCAGATGAGGCGATGCAACACGTCGACTCACGGGCCAACCTGCAACGCCGGATTCGCCTTGCCAAGGGCACCGAGTTGCAGGTCGATGAGGAGCTTAACCTACAAGAGTAGCACTATGCTCGCCGACATGAGTTTAGAGATCATTGCCATGCTGTTGGCAGTGGGCACTATTGCGGGTTTTGTCGATGCCGTGGCGGGCGGCGGTGGTCTGCTTACTATGCCTGCGTTATTATTTGCCGGTTTAAGCCCTGCCCAGGCGGTGGCGACCAATAAACTGCAAGGGTCTTTTGGCACCTTTTCCGCGGTACGCTATTTCATTAAACGGGGAGAGGTGGTGCCACGAGACAATATCCCCGCTATTGTGGGAGTCTTTGTCGGCGCCTGTATTGGCGCACTAGCCATTCAGTCGATGGATCCCACCTTTCTTGCTGATTGGATGCCTTGGGCGCTCATCGTGGTAGCTATTTACGTACTGTTAAGCCCCGACATCGGTACGTTGCAACGCAGCGCTCGTGCATCAATACTCGGTTTTTCAGCCTCTGCGCTATTCATTGGCGCCTATGATGGCTTTTTTGGCCCCGGTACAGGGACATTTTTTGCGTTAGCCTATGTACTACTTTGTGGTTACACCCTCAGTAGAGCCACAGCGCACGCAAAGCTACTCAATTTCACCAGTAACATCGTCTCATTAGCGGTGTTTATTTTTGGAGGCGAAGTGGTGTGGAGTGTGGGCTTATTGATGGCGGTGGGGCAGTGGAGCGGCGCCCGTCTTGGGGCGGGTATGGTGATCAGCCGGGGTACTGTACTGATTAGACCCATTACCATTACCATGTGTATCGCGATGAGCGTGGCACTCATTTTTAAATAAGGAAAATAACAATGAATCTAGCAAACTTAACTGTTGATATTAATATGTTGGCCCCAGCGGCTGTTCTGGCGTTGTGGAGTATGGTGGTGATGTTTTGGATGACCGCCAAGCGCCTGCCCGCATTTAAGGCCATTGGTGTAGATTTAACCAAAGCGGAACCCGGCGGCCGCTATGTTGATATCGAGCCCAATCTGCCCAGCAAGGTAAATTGGTTCTCGCACAACTATACCCACTTGATGGAACAACCCACCATTTTCTACCCAGTGGTGATTATTCTCGCCTTGGTAAGCCCGGGAGAAGTGGTGAATGTGTATTTAGCTTGGGCTTATACCGGACTGCGCATTGCACACAGTATCTGGCAAGTGCTATTCAACGTTATTGCTGTTCGATTTGTGCTGTTCGCGCTTTCATCGGTATGTATGTTGGCGCTTGCCCTACACGCTGTGATGGCGACGCTTTAGCTCGGTCAATCAGCTGAAGACGACTCTCCAGTTTATATTGGCAAAGCGGCTTTTCGAAGTAGGCGTGTACCCCTTTGGCAAGATAGTTTTGGCGTAGGAAAGGGTTAACTATATTTGTCATTGCGAACAGTGAACTGTTCGCAAACTTGGGTGTAAAGTTAATGGCATTCAAGAGTTCTGATCCTGTGCCATCCGGCATAGCAACATCAAATAGCACAATGTCAAAGTGATGCTCTTCTATAAATTTAAGCGCCGTTCTGAGAGTGCAAGCATGAAAAACCTGTAAGCCTATGGCGGTGAGCATGCCGATTGACCGCTTAGCGCTGTCTATATCATTTTCCACCAGCAGTACACTTTTTCCTTTTACAGGGAGTATGCTCTGGTAGCATTTACGTATATTCATAGCTGTTCAGCTCGATGCGTTACATCGTGGTGACAAATATGATGCATTTTTGGCAAAAGTGTCTTGGAATATTTTGTTATAATACCTAAGCACATTATGACTCAGACCCTCTATGTTCCTTCGCTACCTCATGAGTTTGCTTTTCGCGCTGCAAGTGGCTTCGGCTCCTTGGCTGGCCAGTGCCTCGCGTATGGCGATTCAAGAGGATGCTGCTGAAGACCTCCTGCTAGTCTGTACCGGTGCCGACTACCGTTGGATATCATTGTCTGCTAGCGCCGCGAGTGGCGATTTCGTATTTGTTGAGGCGCCAGAGGAGGCGCCTAAAACCAATCAACCAGACCATACGCCGACCTGTTTGTTGGGTTGGTTGCAACTTGATCAGTCACTCATCAGTGATATCGACCAGGTCGAGTTATTAACCCATCTTGAAAACTTCCTTGCTGTTATTTTTTCCGCGCAACGCCAACAGGTGTTTAGCGGCTATTCTTCTCGCGCCCCACCCACAGCCTTGATCGTTTAATTTTTTAACCGACTCAAGGAAAATATTGTGAAAAAGACTTATTTGGCCAGTAGCCTAGGCTGCTTGGCGGCTGTTATTAGTAACTCTTGCGGGGCGCAAGCCTCTGAATTAGAAACGGTGGTTGTCACCGGCGTGGTGATGAGTGATGCTGCCACGCTAACTGTAGACCCCAAGCGTCTACGCCAACCCGCGCCAGCCCACGATGGGGGTGAATATCTCAAACAATTGCCTGGCTTTGCACTGGTGCGCAAGGGTGGCAGCGGTGGCGATCCCAGCTTTCGCGGCATGGCCGCCTCGCGTCTGAATATTATCAACGATGACGGCATGGTGCTGGGCGGGTGTAGTAGCCGCATGGACCCGCCCACCGCGTACATCACGCCACAAAACTACGACCGTATTGTGGTCGTTAAAGGCCCTCAAACGGTGCGTTATTTGCCCGCCGCCGCCACGGTGCGTTTTGAACGCGACCACAGCGAAGCGCTCGAGCAGGGGCTGCACGGGGTGGCCGGTTTAACCGTGGGTAGTTTCGGTAAGCGTGAAACTAACCTCGACGCGCAATTCGCCCAACAGGGTTACTACACCCGTCTCCGCGCCAGCACGGGCGAATCGGATAACTACCGGGATGGCGAAGGCCGCGAGGTCAATAGCCATTATGATCGGCAAAGTTTTAACACCGAACTCGGTTACCGCGGTGACAGTAACAGTCTGGTGTTGAGCATGACGCAGTCGATGGGTGAGGCCGCCTATGCCGACCGCAGTATGGACGGAGTGCGTTTCGACCGACGGCAGTGGCAATTGCAGTGGCGCAGTGAGTTACCTATTACCATGCAAAACAGTGTCGATGTCAGCCTGCAGCGCGCCGACATCGACCACGTGATGGACAACTACAGTCTGCGTACTTTCACGCCATCGATGATGCGGCCTGAGCCAGCGGCGATGAATCCTACCAGACGCACCGACAGTGGTCGTATCGAGCTTGTGCTTGAGCCCTCCGCAGACTTGGCGGCACGCGTGGGGCTCGACGCGAGTCGAAACCAGCACAACATTCGCATGTCTATGCTGGAGTACAGCCAGCCCTACACCGACAAGCCATTGCAGCAGGATGGCCGCTTTGAACAACGCGGCTACTATGCTGAGTTAGATTGGCAATTGGGCGGGGATTGGTGGTGGTACAACGGCTTGCGCCAAGATGATTGGAGCGCCGAAGATCAGCGCCGTATGTTGATGCCCAATCCGATGACCATGGCGCCTAATCCTTCGTTTGGCGAGCAGCGCGACGAGACCCTGCAAAGCGGTTTTAGTCGTGTAGAACTTCGTCGCAGTGATTGGCAGGCCTACCTAGGCTATGGTCGCGCGGAGCGCTTCCCCGATTACTGGGAATTGTTCGGCAAGGCGCGCAGTACCGTGGATAGCCCTTCGGCGCTCTACGCGGCGAGTGAGACGCTAAAGCAGTGGGATGTTGGTGTAATCCGCAACGGGGCACAGTGGCAGCTATCGGCTTCTGCTTATTTAGGGAATATCGACAATTACCTGTTGGTGAGTTCACTGAGTCCCATGCAGCCCGAGCAAGTGCGTAACATCGACGCGCGCATCTGGGGCGGCGAAGTAGGGGGTGAATGGCGTCCTAGCGAGCGTTTGGCGCTGCGCGCCAGTGTGGCCCTTTCTCGCGGTAGCAATGTGAGCGACAACACCTATCTGCCACAGATCGCGCCGGCAGAACTGCGTTTGTCGGGGGAATACCAACTACAGCAATGGCGCCTTGGAGCGATGTGGCGCACAGTGGCGGCACAACCCCGCTATGCGTTGAATAGCGGCACTATTGTGGCGCTTGATACCGGCCCCAGCGCTGGGTTTTCAACCATATCGTTGAATGCTTCCCGGCAATGGCAGCAGCTGGTGCTTAACATCGGTGTCGACAATGTCACCGACAAAACCTACCAAGAGTTTTTGAGCACTAATGCGGCGTCTATTAGCGGCTTTGAAAGCTTGCCGCGGGTGCCTGAACCGGGTCGCTCGCTGTGGGCGAATGTGAGCTACCGCTTCTAGGTAGATAATTACCCAATATGACACAAAACCATGGTCGGTCCTCTGTTACATTGTACGCATAATAACGAGGACCAGACTATGGCGCTGCAAACACTATCAAAAAGACGCGAACTTCGATTCTGGGGCTGGGGCTATGCCGACGAACATCTCAGTGCAGAAGAATCTGCCATGATTCGTGGCATCGCCGTGCGGTTTAAGCGGCATCATTCAACCCCCCTCGTACCGCCCTCGGTTGAAGATATTGAACTCCCCGCGAGCAGATTACAGTTGCCTGAAAGCTTATCGGCCATTGTTTCTACCTTCCCCTACGACCGCTTGACCCACGCCTATGGGAAATCTTATGCCGATATGGCGCGCATGTATTTGCGGCGGGTGCCCAATGCCCCCGACGGGGTAGCGTTTCCGCGCAATGAAGACGACCTTCGTGCGCTGTTTGACTATGCGGCGGCCAACGATATAGCCCTGATTCCATTCGGCGGTGGCACCAGTGTATGCGGCGGTGTTGAGCCGGATGTGGGTGCTCACTATTGCGCCAGTATTAGTGTCGACATGGAAAACTTTAATCAACTGCTCGAGGTAGACCCTGTAGCGCGACGCGCGAGGGTGCAGGCCGGCATGCTCGGCCCAAACCTAGAATTGGCGCTTAAACCGCACGGTTTAACCCTGCGGCACTATCCACAGAGCTTTCCCTTCGTCACTGTCGGCGGCATGGTCGTCACCCGCGCGGGTGGGCATTTTGCCTCCGGTTACACACATATCGACGACTTGGTGGAGGCTACCCGCATGGTGACCCCGGCTGGCACCTTTGAAACGCGCCCCTTACCTGGATCGGGCGCTGGGCCATCGGGCGACCGTTTGGTATGCGGCTCGGAGGGCGCATTTGGCATTCTTACCGAAAGCTGGTTACGCTTACAGCAACGCCCCAAGTGGCGCGCGACAGCAAGTGTCCGCTTTGACAATATGCTAGCGGCCGCAGCGGCGGTACGAGAGATTTCTCAGGCCGGTTTGTACCCCAGTAACTGCCGCGTGTTGGACGAAATGGAGGTCGCCCTTAACCGCGTCGCCGACGAGCCTTGTGCGCTACTCGTGCTGGGTTTTGAATCGGCAAAACATGCTGTAGACCACTGGATGGAACTCGCTCTCGCTCTGGCTATTAAGCATGGCGGAGTGCTAGGGCCCGAGGGTGTGCAAAGTAATGCCGATCATGGCGACAGCAGCGCCAATGCGGCCGAAAGCTGGCGTAACGCCTTCATCCGCATGCCCTATTGGCGCAACGAATTAACCGCCTACGGCGTGATTGCGGATACCTTTGAAACCGCCATCACCTGGGATAAATTTCCGGCTTTCTACCGCGAAATCATGCAGCAACTCGGCGCCACGATTGCAGCGTTAACTGATCGCGAGTACGCCCTTTCGTGTCGTTTCACCCATGTTTACCCCGATGGGCCTGCGCCATATTTTACTTTTTACGCCGTGGGCGACGAGCACGGTGATTTAGATAAAGCCCTCACTATCTGGAAGAAGATCAAACAGCGCTCTATGGAGTTAGTGGCTGAGCTGGGGGGGACGGTAACCCATCACCATGCGGTTGGGCGGGATCATCGCTATGGCTATCAGCAACAAACATCCACCCTGTTCCGCCAGGGCTTAGCAGGTGCCAAAGCGCAGTTTGACCCCAAGGGGATTATGAACCCCGGTGCGCTGATTGATCCGCTAGATCGAGCGATAGGTATCCGCGGTGTGATGGGGCAGGGTGACTAACGCCGCCAGCGATAGACTGTAAGGCCCACCACGATGCCCCAAAAGGCGCTGCCAATCCCCCACAGGGTCATGCCTGAGGCGGTGATCAAAAAGGTTAACAAGGCCGCCTCGCGGCTTGGCTCATCGCCAAGCCCAGCCGCCAGACTATTGCCGATGGTGCCCAACAACGCCAAGCCAGCAATAGTCATCACCACAGCGCTGGGGAACGCGTCCAGTAAGGCCACTAACGTGGCGCCAAAGATACCGGTCAGCACATAAAAAACACCCGCCCATACCGTGGCCCAGTAGCGTTGGGTGCGATCTTTACCCGCTTCGCTGCCCATGCAAATGGCCGCTGTAATCGCCGCCAAGTTGTAGGCAAAGCCACCCAGTGGCGCCATTAACACGCCGGTTAACCCCGTCCAGCTGATCAGGGGAGAGGCGGGCGTGGTGTAACCGTTGGCGCGCATCACTGCCAGCCCCGGGATGTTTTGCGAGGCCATGGTGACAATGAACAGCGGTAAGCCAACGCCAAGCAGACCCTGAAGGTTAACGCTGGGTGTCATCCATAACGGTGCAGCGGTGGCAAGGCTAAGCGCGGCGCTATTAATGTGCCCCTGGCTGTACACAACGCACACCCCGATCAGCAGAGAAAGGGGCACGGCGTAAAGGGGGAGCAAACGTCGGGCCACCAAAAACGCCAACAGCATGCTGCCCACCAACGTGAAGTCGGCC
This sequence comes from Cellvibrionales bacterium, assembly GCA_024639455.1. Taxonomy (GTDB): domain Bacteria; phylum Pseudomonadota; class Gammaproteobacteria; order Pseudomonadales; family JAHEIH01; genus JAHEIH01. Next base: position 5,438 of record JAHEIH010000026.1, on the reverse strand, counting down.
GCCAACTCGGTAAATACTCTTACCCCAAACTGCAGCAGAACGCCACCGAGCATCGCCGCGGCCAGCGGCTGGGGAATATGGCGCATTAAATTGTCGAATAGGCCGCTGACCCCGCAGATAAAAATCAACAGCGAGGCAAACATAAAAATACCGATCGCCTCATGCATGTTGTAACCATTCAAACTGGTCGCTAATAAGGCCGCCCCGGGGGTCGACCAGGCGGTCAAGACAGGCTGTTTGTAGTACAGCGAAAGGCCGATAGTGGTGGCGCCCATGCCTAGACCAATGGCCCACAGCCATGAGCTCATCTGCTCTGCGCTACCACCCGCGGCGCTGGCGGCTTGGAAGATGATCGCGATAGAACTGGTATAGCCCACCAGCACAGCAATGAAGCCGGCGGTGAAGTGTGACACGTTGAATAGGCCTTTCATGCCATGCCCCATAGTGATGAAGTCGCTATTGTTGGTCATAACTTGTGGCTTGTAAATGGCGCGCGTCACGATTGCACCCTTGGTCCCGACGCTTGTTCTGGCAAGCTAGACAGAATACGTTATTTGCCGAGGGTCTTATGAGCCGAATCATTATTGCCATTGTGATTATTACTACCGCCGTGTTTTATTTCGTGGGCGGCCGTGAACACGCTGAACCCATGGATCAAGCCAACGGGCCCAAACAACTGGTATATCCTGTGACTCAGCGGGGTGAGGTGGTCGACACCTACTTTGGTGTTGAGATGGCAGACCCATATCGCTGGTTAGAAGACGACATGAGCGAGCAAACCGGTGCGTGGGTTGTGGCACAAAATGAAGTCACCCACGGTTATTTAAAGGCGATTCCTTACCGTTCGAAAATTGAGCAAGTGTTGACTCAAAAATGGGACTATGAAAAGCCGGGTCGCCCTATACACGAAGCGGATACTACCTATTGGTTTTTTAACAGTGGCCTACAAAATCAATCGGTAATGTATCAACAACGCCCGGGTGAAGAGGCGCGTGTCTTTCTAGACCCTAATACCTTGGCGGCAGATGGCACCACCTCACTGGCCAGTTATGAATTTTCGCCTAACGGTCAGCGCATGGCGTACGCGGTGAGTGAGGGCGGCAGTGACTGGCGCAAAATTTATGTGATGGACACAAACAGCTTGGAAATCATCGACGGTCCCGTGGTCGATGCTAAGTTCACCACCCCTAAATGGCGTGATAACGAAAGCTTTTACTACTCGGTCTATGAAAAACCCGATGGCTCAGAGCTGTCGGCCAAGACCGATCGCCATTTGGTCTATCTGCATCGCTTAGGGGCGCCACAATCCGACGATACCCTCGCGTTTGGTAACGCGGATAAATACCGCTATGTGTTTGCTCAGGTAACCGAAGACGGTCAATATCTGGTCATTAATGCCGCCAATTCAACCTCGGGTAATCGTGTGTTTGTGCAAGATCTCACCTCTGCCAACGAACTTGTGCCGGTGGATCAAGACATCAGCAGCGATACCGATTTTGTGACCAGCATGGGCGATGAACTGTTCTTTCTCACCAATAAAAATGCACCTAACAAGCGGTTGGTGGCGGTGTCGATGGCGCAACCCGACCAGTGGCGCGACGTTATTGCAGAGAGTGAGCACGTGTTAGACGTTACCGCTGCCGGAGGGTATTTATTCTCCCGTGTAATGGTCGATGCGACGTTTAAGCTCTATCAGCACAAGGCTGATGGCTCATTGGTGCGTGAAGTGGCTCTGCCAGCCATTGGAACCGCCGATATTTACGAAGCCAAAGCTGATCAAGACTTTACCTATTTCTATTTTTACAACACGACTACGCCTATCTCATACTACCGCTTAGATTTAGCCTCTGGCGAATCAAGCCTGCACAGCCGTCATGCGGTTGATTTTGACAGTGAACAGTACGTTTCAAAACAAGTGTTTTATACCTCGAAAGATGGCACTCGTGTCCCAATGTTGATTAGCCACAAAAAAGGCATCACGCTCGACGGTACCACGCCCACCATGCTATATGGATACGGCGGTTTCAATATTAGCCTCACGCCGCAGTTTAGCCTCGAGCGTGCCACCTGGATGGAATTAGGCGGCATTTACGCGGTGGCAAATTTGCGTGGTGGCGGTGAATACGGCAAAGCGTGGCATCGTGCGGGTACACAGCAACAAAAGCAAAATGTGTTTGATGATTTCATTGCGGCAGCAGAATATTTGATCGTAGAGGGCTATACCTCCTCAGCACGTTTAGCCATCAGTGGTCGCTCAAATGGTGGGCTCTTAGTGGGTGCCACCATGGCGCAGCGCCCCGATTTATTTGCCGTGGCACTGCCCGCCGTAGGTGTGTTGGACATGTTGCGCTATCACCAGTTTACCGCTGGTGCGGGGTGGGCCTACGACTACGGCACCGCCGACGATTCGGCTGAGATGTTTAACTACCTTCGCGGCTATTCACCGCTGCACAATCTTTCGGGCGGTGTCGCCTATCCTGCTACCTTGGTGACCACCGCGGATCATGACGACCGCGTAGTACCTGCCCACAGTTTTAAATTTGCCGCCGAATTACAGCACAGCCACAAGGGAGAACAGCCAGTGTTGATTCGCATCGAGACTTCGGTGGGTCACGGTGCCGGCAAGCCGACCGACAAGGCGATCGAAGAGTTGGCCGACATCTTCGCCTTTACGTTGTGGAATATGGGGGTTGAAAGTCTCTAAAGGTTAAACGGCTTCTTCGATGGCGCTTAAGAGTTGTTGTTGATCAACGGGCTTGGTAATGACGCTCTTAAAGCCCAACGCGGTAAGTTTTTCGATCGATTCCTGATCCGCGTTGCCCGTAAGCGCAATTATTGGTGTTGTAGAGCCGCGTGCGGTGAGCTCTGCCAGTAATTCAATGCCGTCCATTTCGGGCATGCTAATGTCAGTGATGATAAGGTCAAAGCTCGAAGCCGATATTTTGGCGAGCGCCTCACTGCCGTGATTAGCAATCTCAATATCGGCAACGTGTTGCTCTAGTATTAGCTTGCCGGTCGGTTGGTTGGTGATATTGTCTTCAACCAATAGCACCCTGAGTGTATCCATGGGTTTGCCACCTTCGGTAGTTGTCGGCTGAAGGGTGTGTTGTTCAGTATGGCGGGAAGGCATTGGCACGTTAACGGTAAATGTGGATCCCTGTCCCACCTGAGATATCAAGGAAATAGTGCCCCCCATTTTGTTAAGCAGCTCTTTACTGATAGATAAACCCAATCCTAACCCCGGATAAGCCTTGGTATTAGTGGCATCGCCCTGAAAAAAACGTTCAAATAAATTTGCCTGGGTATTGTCGTTCATGCCAATACCCGTGTCGCTGATAACGATGATCAATGTATCGTTGTTATAGCTGGCCTCGACTTTGACATAGCCTTGTGTAGTAAACTTCAGGGAATTACCGGTAATGTTGTTGAGTACTTGCCCTAAACGCAGTGCATCACAGTACAACTGCTCTGGCATGTCTTTGTTGACTTTGACACTGAATAAAATGTTTTTTAGTTGCGCGGTAGGAATAAATAAGCCGCGTAAGTTAGCAAAAAGTTTATCGCTGTCCATCCATTGCGCATGAAGGTCAAATGCCCCCTGATCAAGTTGGTGAGCTTGCAAGATGTCGTTGATGATATTAGTCAGCGATTGGGTCGAATTCGTCGCAGCTTCCAATAATTCGCTATTGAGTGGATCGGTGTTTTTCTTGCCTAAGATCTGTAGAACCCCGTAAATTCCATTGATCGGTGTGCGCAGTTCATGCGACATATTGGTCAAGAAGTAGCGCTGGGAATGCAGTAATCGTTCTTGCGTCAGCTGGGCGCTTTGGTTGGCATCGCTGTAACGGCTGACAGTAAAGTAGGCTAGTAACAACGCCGCGGGTATGTGGAACATTCCAAGCGTGAAGGGGTCAATAGTGTCATCCAAGGCGGTGGATATGTTGAGTGAAAATTTCGCGAACAGCACCCATGCTATGGCTATGGCGCTCACGCCCATCGCGATGACGGCTGCTTTACGCCCCAGCACAGAAACGATAAATAACGGCGCGACAATAATCCACACCGACGATGGAGTGACAAAACCGCCGTTCATTACGAAGGTCATGTTCCATACCAACACCAAATAAATGCAAAAGCACCAATGCGCGAAGCGGACCGTAGAGTCGTTGCCTGAGCGCGATAAGCGGTAGGTAGTAAAGGTAATAATGGGGTGGACGGCCACCAACACCAACCGGGCAAAGGAAGCGTTACCCTGCCAAAATTGCCAGCCTACAAAGCACAATATGGCGCAGGTGACTAGAAAAGTGTACCAATTGACATCGCTTACGAATTGCTGTTTTTCAAGCGCTAAAGGATCATTTATCACGCGGCACGCCCCTGTTGCACATATTGGAGCAGTAGGCCAACGAGTTCGCGGATATCTATTGGCTTGGGTAGTGCGGCTGTGATGCCGGCATTTTTAGAGGCTTCGACATTATCTTCTTCGTCGAAGTCGCCCGATAATCCAAATACCGGTAATTGTTCAAGTTGTGGTAAGGCCTTTAATTGACGTTTCAATTCTATACCATACATTTGCGGCATGTGCATATCAGTGATCATGGCACAGGTGTTAGTGCCATACAACAACATAAATTCGTAAGCGTCTTCGGGGTTTATAAAGGTGTCCACCTTGGCGCCGTATTTTTCTAATACAGCCGCGGCCACCATCAGGTTTGTTGCGACATCATCCACTATTACCACTATGTATCCCTCTAGTGTTTGTGCGTTAAACACTATGCCCTCATCCCGACGGGCCTGTAACACCTCAATCTCCGAGAGGCTGACGGGGAGTTGAATGGTAAAGGTGCTGCCTACTCCAAGTTCACTTTCACAAAGGATGTCACCGCCCATTAGGTTGGCGATGCGTTTATTAATGCTGAGGCCAAGCCCCGTGCCGCGATGCGCTTGATTGCCTTGCACTTGGAAAAAATCGCTAAATAAATAACGCTGGTTCTCTGGACTTATACCAGAGCCCGTATCGGCTACCGCAATCTCTAATGTTGCTGGAGGGTCGGTCATGAGTCGAGCGCTTATTGTAATACTGCCGCGCGCCGTAAATTTTTTAGTGTTGCTGGTCAGGTCATACATCAGTTGACGAATACGCGAGCGATCGCTATCTATGTGTTGTGGCATGTCTTCACCGATGTGGCACTGTACTGTTACGCTAACGTCTGTTATCGAGGCGCGCAGCTCAGTGGTGATACGCTCAAGCAAGTGGTGTAGGTCAAAGTTTGCGTGAATAAACTCCATTTTGCCTTGTCTGATTTTGGCTGGATCTAGCAATTCATTGACCAAGTCTTTCATGTGATCCAGCACACCCTGGGATTCCTTTAGCATGGCGATATTTTGGCTCTGCCGCATTTGCTCAAACAGGATGCTATTGACATTGGTGATGATGT
>JAHEIH010000017.1 GCA_024639455.1 Cellvibrionales bacterium | reverse complement strand
GCGCGACAACAGGTGTTTATTTAACTGCAACATCGCTGTTGTTTTACCAAAACCCGCCGGGGCATGGACCAGTACCACACGCAATAATTCAGCACATTCAAAGCGCTGAATTAAACTTTTGCGAGTGACTTCGGAAACTGGGGCCGTGGGCGGCGTTAATTTTGTCCTGGGGACAGACGCCAATCCACGTGAAGCATATGATTGCAGCATAACGCGTTAGGCGTATTGCTTACGCAAGGCTTTCTTGTCAATTTTCCCCACACTGGTTCGGGCAATGGTCTCGACAAACTCAAACCGCTCAGGCACCGCAAAAGGTGATATCAAACCGTTGTTAACAAAGGTTTTCAGGTGTTCACGCACAGTTTCAGCTAGCAGGGTGCCGGGATCAGCTTCAACCACAATCACCAATGGACGCTCCCCCCACTTGGCATCATCGACACTGATTACCGCCACCTCTTTAACGCCGGGGCAAACAGAGATTAAGTCCTCTAGCTGGATCGATGAAATCCACTCTCCACCACTCTTTATCACGTCTTTCTTGCGATCGACCAAGTGGAGATAACCCTCGTCATCAAAGCGGCCGATATCACCGGTATGCATCCAGCCTCCTTGCCAAAGTTCACGTGAGGCCTCGGGGTTGTTGTGATAGCCCTGGGTCAGGTAGGGTGTGCGCACCACTACCTCGCCCACCGACGCACCATCGACCGGTACCGATTCCATGGCGTCATTCACTACCCGCACCTGCGCCAAAAGAATGGGCATCCCCGGGGTTAAGCGTTTTTCTAGGGCGACATCTTCAGGATTAACGGCGTTTTGCAGCACATCGGTTTTTAACTGCGCCACGGTCAACAGCGGGCAACTTTCCGACATGCCATAGCCACAGTACACATCGATGTTACGCGCCAGCGCACGCTGAGCGATACCGCGAGGCAAGCCACTGCCCCCGATTAAGAATTTCCACCCCTTAAAATCAACACCCTCCGCCTCGGGTGCGTTGAGCACCATATCTAAAATGGTGGGCACGCAGTGTGAGAAGGTGACGCCCTCACTCAGTGCCAATTTAGTCGCGAACGAAGGCTCAAACTTACCGGCGTAGACCTGCTTCCAGCCACTTAATGTGGCGATGTAAGGGTAACCCCAGGCGTGGGCATGGAACATGGGTGTAAGTGGCATGTACACATCGTTGCGCGAGAATTGCGCGTTTTCACCCGCTTGGGCGATCGTCGACAGCACGACCAGTGTATGCAATACAATTTGACGGTGACTGAAATACACACCCTTAGGCATACCGGTGGTGCCTGTCGTGTAGAACGTGGTGGCGCGCGTCTGTTCGTCGAACTCTGGGAATTCAAAGGTCTCATCGCCACTGATTAGCAGCGCTTCGTACTCGCTAGTCCAGTCTAAACCGGCTGGCGAGGTGCCATCATCGCTGAGACAAACAAGGCGTTTGACCTTGGGCAACGAGGGCAAGATATCTTGAATCAAGGGGATAAAGTCGGTATGCACCAACAGCGTTTCAGCCCCGGAGTGGTCCAGCGTGTAGGCAATTTGCTCGGGCGAGAGACGAATATTGGTTGTCATCATGGTAGCGCCCAATACTGGAATACCGAAATAGGCTTCGAGATAGCGGTTGGTATCCCAATCGAGTACCGCCACGGTATCGCCCTTTTGTACGCCAAGCCCCGCCAAGCCGCTGGCCAAGCGTTTTATCCGCTTCACCAGTGTCGGGTAGTCGTAGCGCACATTGTCGCCGTAAACGATCTCTTTGCGCGAGCGCTGTGAAATCGCCGTCTCAAGCAACTGTTTGATCAACAGGGGAAATTCGTATGGGGTCATGCTATCTCCTAAGCCAATGATTATTTTACGGGACCGCAACATGGTCCCTAGCTATCAATAAAATACCGAGCGCTCAGTGGCGCGTTCACGCAGCCAAGCCGAGGGACGGAAGCGTTCACCATAGAGGTCGGCCAATCGATCACACTCCGCGACAAACGCCGCGGGGCCAACCGTTTCAATAAACGACAAGGTACCACCAGTCCAGGTTGGATAACCTAGCGCCAAAATAGATCCCAGGTCGCCATCCGCGGAGGCGATTACCACGCCCTCTTCCACGCAGCGAGCCGACTCCAGCGCTTGAATGTACAGCAAGCGATTTTTAACATCGGCGAGAGGTGGCTGCTGTGGCGTAGCGACAAAGTGTTCCGCTAGCCCAGGCCATAGACGCTTCGGCTGCCCGGGTTCGAATTGGTAGAAACCACCACCTGTCTTGCGACCTAATCGACCCAGCGCATTCATTTTTTCAACCACGGGTACCGCGTGTAACCGCAGGAACTTATCGTCGAGGCCATCGGCCGCCGACTGGTTAATAACGCGCTGTTGTAGGTCGAGTGAGACCTCATCGGTCACTGCCAATGGCGGTGTTGCAAAACCTGCTTGCTTACCGGCGTTTTCTATCACGGCGGGCATTACACCCTCGTGCAACATCGCCATGCCCTCATCGATATAGGCACAGAAAATACGGCTGGTGTAGAAACCAGGGCTGTCGTTCACCACGATGGGTATCTTGCGCAGCTGCGCTACGAAATCCATGGCGCGAGCAAGCGCGTGGTCGGAGGTTTTAGCGCCGCGAATAATTTCCACGATAGGCATGCGATCCACGGGGGAGAAGAAATGCACGCCAATAAACTCTTCCGGTGTCGCCCAGCCCTCTGCCAGACTGCTTACGGGCAAGGTTGAGGTGTTCGAGGCCATGACAAACCCCTCGACCTGCTTACCTAATCCCTCAAGGGTATTTTTATACGCCTCGGCCTTCACGCCGCGATCTTCAAAGACGGCCTCCACCACGAAGTCGCAGCCGGCTAGATCGGCGAAGTCTGCAGTGGTATGGATGCGCGCCAACAATGCGTCAACGCTGGCTTGATCAATGCGGCCTTTCTGCACCGCGTGCGATAAACTCTTTGAAATGTTTTCCTTACCGGCCGCCGCTTGTTCAGAGGTGGTGTCCAGCATCACCACGTCGATACTCGCTTGAGCCGATACTTGAGCAATACCTGCCCCCATCATCCCGGCCCCGAGCACGCCCAATTTTTGCACCGGGTGCTTGGCGATATGCGCTGGGCGATTTTCCAATTTGCGCGCCGCGCCGCGGTTGACGAACATGGTGCGCATCAAATTGCGAGCCACCGGCCCACCAAGTAACTGGCCAAAGTAACCGCGCTCGATCTTGAGCGCACGATCCAATGGCACCATGGTCCCTTCGTAGACCGCCTTCATAATGGCGATTGGCGCTGGGTAGTTATCCTGGGTTTGGCCGCGTAGCTTGGCTATGCCTATACCAAAGCTATCCATAGAGTGACCGGCCATAGCCCCGACACCGCCGGGCACTTTGAAGCCGCGCTGATCCCAAGGCACGTGCCATTCAGGGTTGTTTAACACCCACTGGCGAGCCACTTCGACCACCTGGTCGGCGTCGGCCAACGCGTCGACCATACCCAACGCGAGAGCTTCATCACCACTGACGTGCTTACCACTGAGCAATAGAGGAAGGGCCTTGGGAATGCCAATCAACCTTGGTAAACGCTGGGTTCCGCCACCACCGGGTAACAGACCAATAGTCACTTCGGGCAAACCTACGACCGCTTTCGGATGTTTGACCAGCACGCGATAGTGACAGGCCAAACACAGTTCAAAACCGCCACCCAAGGCCAGGCCATTGATCGCCACCGCCACGGGTTTGCCTAGTTGCTCTAAGGCGCGCAACGCCTCGGAAGCAGGCTCAACCAATTCAGCGCACTCTCTATTAGATAAGCCTTTGTCGTAGGATTGCACGAAGTCCATTAAGTCTGCACCGGCAATAAAGGCATTGTCCTTATTGGAACAGATCACTACACCGCGGATATTGTCGTCCGCTTTTACCTTGGCCACCAAGTGCGCCAGATCAGCCGTCAGCTCGGGAGTAAACACATTCATAGTTCGGCCAGCGACGTCAATCGAGGCAATGGCCACTCCGTCGCTATCGATGTGAAGTTGTATATTTTGCATGCTGAATCCTTACACCCGCTCGATGATAACTGCTGTGGCCTGACCTTCGGCAGCACACAGGGTGACCAATGCGCGGCTCAATTCGCGTCGCTCTAATTCGTCCAATACGGTACCCAATATGATGGCGCCAGTCGCACCCAAAGGGTGACCCAAAGCTATGGCGCCGCCGCATACATTCATGCGGTCGTGGGGCACACCAAAATGCTTCATATAACGCATGGGGACCACGGCAAAGGCTTCGTTGACTTCAAACAGGTCGATATCGTCGATACTCAAGCCGGCGCGTGCAAGCACCTTGTCGGTAACGGGAATCGGGCCACCCAGGCTCAGTAGCGGCTCTGAGGCACAGGTCGCCGTGGCGACAATGCGAGCACGCGGCTTGAGATTATTGCGCTCACCATAATTGCCGCTTCCCAACAGTACCGCGCAAGCACCGTCGACGATGCCACTCGATGAACCACTGCTATGGATATGCTCAATGCTTTCCAACTCCGGGTAGCGCTGCTGCACAATGGCGTTATAACCGGCGTCGCCAAAGAAGGTAAAGGCCGGTTTCAGATTGGCCAAATCCTCGGCCGTGGTGCCGGGGCGCAAGGCTTCGTCCTTCGCCAATACAACGTCTCCAAAAGGATCACGGACGGGGACAATCGAGCGACCGAAGTAACCTTTGCTCTGCGCCGCGTCGGCGCGACGCTGGCTCTCGACCGCATAGGCATCGACCTCTTCGCGACTAAAGCCGTCTAGCGCCGCCATGGTATCAGCACACACACCGTTGGGAATATAGGGAAATTGCTCACCAATGGTGGGATCGGTGTAGGCAGCGCCACCATCACAACCTATACGCACGCGCGACATCGATTCTACCCCGCCGCCGATGCAAGCATCCGCTTGGCCCGAGGCGATGAGACCATAACCCAACTTGACGGTATCGAGCGCTGAGGTACAGAAGCGGTTGATTTGATAGCCCGACACGCCCTCGCCATAACCGGCGGCCAATAGCGCCGAACGGGTCAAATCGGCACCCTGCTCACCAATCGGCATCACCACCCCAAGACCCACATCTTCGATATCATCGGGGTTGATGTTATTACGTTCTTTCAAAGCGCTCAGCACGGTGGCAGCTAGCTGTACCGGCGTGATGCTGTGCAGCGCCCCGTCAGGGCGCCCCTTGCCACGCGGCGTTCGCACGTGGTCGTAAATAAAGACATCGTTCATGTCATTCCTCTACCTATATAAATTCTGGGACACTAGCGACCGATCCAACGCGGCGCGCGCTTCTCGATGAAGGCGCGTGGACCCTCACTGTAATCTTCACTGGCGGCGACGCGGTTGCGGCACTCCAGCGTCAAGGCTTGCAGCCCGGCCTCATCTAAATCGGCGGAAGCTTTCACCACCTGCAAACTCTGCTGCACGGCCATGGGGGCGTTGCGCGTAATTCTCGATGCCAACGCCACAGCCGAGGCTATCAAATCGTGTTCAGGCACCACTCGATTCACCAAGCCCAAGGCCTCCGCGCGCTGTACTGACATGCTATCGGCGGTCAGCGCAAGTTCAATGGCAATGTTGCGGGGAATAGCTCGTGGCAGGCGAAACAGACCACCGGCGGCGGCCAACAAACCACGCGACACTTCGGGAAGGCCAAACATACTATCGTCGCTGGCAACCACAAGATCACACGACAGCACAATCTCGAATCCGCCCGCCAAGGCTTTGCCATTAACAGCCGCAATCCATGGCTTTTTGCGCACAGCGTCAACAAAACCAGCAAAGCCTTTGTCGTTGAATAGCTGACGCGCACGTCCTGCAGCCACTTCTTTGAGGTCGGCCCCGGCGCAAAACACACCCTCGCCCGCGCCGCTAAGAATCACCGCCCAAACGTCGTCATCGGTTTCAAGCTCATCGACAATCGCCGACATGGCATCGGCCACCTCGACATTGATGGCATTGCGCGCTGCTGGGCGATTGAGGGTCACCAACGCAATGTGTTCTGCCAGTCGTTGGCATGTGACGACCGCTTCGTTTTTATGTGTTGTGGTCATGCAGAAAGACTCCATTCCGGCAGGCCATCGTCGCCCAGGGTAATCATACCGACAGCACCGATGGGTGACTTATCGAGATTGACCAAGGCGTTAATCGACGCGCTATCACTGGCGGGTACGCGCGCCAAAACACGCTGTTGAACTGGGCTCAACGCAATAACAACGCCGTGTTTCACGCTGCCATCACGCTGGTATATTACAGTGAAGGTTTCCACCGACGCGGGGCCGCAGTAATCCATCGCCAAGGGTGGCACAGCGCTATGCCGTGCCTCGGCCTCAGCTTGTACACTGTAATTGTCAATTAGCCTATTCTGGGCTGGCGGGGCCGCACTTATCACAATGGCGTGATGCTTGGTCAGGTATCCCCCTTGCCCATACAACAAGCCCATTTGGCGGCCGCGACCGCGAAGACTCCTCACCATCGAAGCCACGGCGTGAGTCATGTAATTATTAAGCGGCGCACCAAAAAAGCTCAATCCACCGGTACACGTCATGCGTGCGCTGACAGGTAGCCCCAGGATACGGCGTGCCATTTTGGGCACGATCGGGAAACAACTGTAAAGCTCAATATCTGAGAACACATCGCACTCGCCTACTTGGGCTTTGATTTTCTCCAGCACGACTTCCTGTGCACGGGCCATGGTGTAGCCATCCCGATACAGATAGTCGTCGTGCTCGTGCGCTGCCGCACCACACCAGAGATACACCAAGTGCTCTTCGGGGATACCTAAATTACGGGCCATACCCAAACTGGCAACGATTACCGCCGCGCCTTGGTTAACCATGGGATTGGCTACCATGCGCACGGGATACGGCCACGCAATCAGGCGATTGTCATCGGCGGGAGTGGCCACTTCGGATGGGGTAAATTTTTGTTGCCGCCACGCGTAGGGGTTGGCTTCGGCCACCTCAGAATTACGCGCCCATATTTCAGCGGATTCCGCCAATGCCTCACGGGGTGTTTGCCCCCAAGCAGCTTGTGCGGCGTTTTCATACAAGGGGTAGACAGATACCGGCGACGCCACTTCAAGGGCAACGGCTGCGGGGTGAAGGTAATCGACACCGCGAATCAATGTCGCATCGGGGTCCTTGGCAGTCCACGGCAGTGGTTGCTTGGCGCGCGCCGCTGCGCTTACTGCGTACTGAGCTTCTGCGCCGACCACGGCGGCCACCTGCGACTCACCACGAAGAATACGTAGCGCGGCCTCGTGGATAAAATGAATCGGCGTTTCTCCGCCTACTGGACCGTAATTTTTGCGCGACACCTCTAATCCCATAAGCTCACACAACTGGGCGGGAGCATCGTGATAGGGCCATGAGAACTCTTGAATCACATCGATGGAATCGAGCAAAGGCAGCACATCGGCACCGGCGTCGTGGCTCGCTCGCTGCATCGCGGCCTCCATCAAAGCCAACGGCTCGAGGACTTCCGCAAGGTCTTTACTGCGCTGGGTAAATTCTCCAACACCAATAATGACGGGGGTCTGATCCACTAACATAAGCAATTCCAATTCCACTGTTGTTCGTTGTTTTTATCGGTGCAGGCATACTAAACGCGGTTTAGCCATCGCATATCGTCGAAAGCGACGATACTAGCGGCCATAACAACCCATAATCTTACATACTGATAATCGTTAACGCTGTAAGATACTGCACCAACAGCGCCTACTAACGGCAAAAAGTACGTAATGTGACAATTTCGCTTGGAGACACCCCATGGCTGAGCCCGATTGGCGCCAACATTGGCAGCCGATGATCGATAATATTGGCAAACAATTCGACGACAGCCCAGCAGTATTTAGCGCCGACGTGGTCGAACGCAGTGCCATCCGCCGCTATTTGGAACCTTTAGAATTTGACTGTCCGCTGCACTACGACGTTGACGTGGCGCGCGCCCATGGCTACCGCGATGTACTGCTACCCAACTCTGCTATTCCAACGTTTTCCTATGCGCCGATGTGGCAACCAGGTGAAACAATTTTTACCAGTGACAAGCGCAATGCCCCACCCGCGAAAACTGCAGTTGCTGGATTTCGCGCGCCGATTGAGCCTGAAACTAGCGCGTTCTTCGCGACCAATTACGATGCTGACTACCTGCTTCCTGTATGCGCTGGCGATCGACTGTCGCGGCGTGGCTCTCGGCTGCTAGATTGCAAACCGAAGGAGACACGTGTTGGCCGCGGCGCTTTTATCACCTGGGAATCAGACGTGGTAAACCAAGATTTTGAGGTTGTCGCACGACTGCAAACGACCTTCTTCCGCTACAACCCCCACGTTGGAGGTGATGCATGAAACAACGCCTCTGGCAGGACATATCCGTAGGTGACGAGCTAAAAGCCCAAACCTTCCCCATCACGGTGTACCGCTTAGTCATGGCGGCCGGCGCTAACCGCGATTTTAATGCCATCCACACCAACCCCGAGGTAGCCAAACAAACGGGGGCGCCCGATATTTACGCCAACACATTGTTACTTCAAGGCATGTGGGAAAAGGCGGTGCGCCAATTTATTGGTCTTGCTGGTCGCGTACGCAGTCAAAAGGGCTTTCGTATGTCGTCGTTTAACCACCCTGGTGACACCGTGGTGGTGAAAGGTCGCGTGTTACGTACCTGGCTGGAAAACGACAAAGGCTTGATCGAGATCGACATTTGGTCTGAAAACAACCATGGGGTGAGCGTTGGCCCTGGTCGTGTCATTGCAGAACTACCACTGCAACAGGATTAATCCGTGTACGACAGCATTTCTTACCCCTTTGAGCCACCGGCGAAAAATAGTTATCGCGAAATTGCGCCTGGTATTTACTGGATACGCCTCGAGATCCCGATCGTGCACGACCATATCAACGTCTGGGCGTTAGACGACGGCGATGGCTGGGCCCTGGTCGATACTGGCGTACATTGCGAACAAACCCTCACCACATGGCAAGCACTGATGAAGGCGCCGCCTTTTAACCGCCCAATAACAAAAATCATTGCCACGCATATGCACCCCGATCATGTCGGCTTGGCGGGCTGGTTCAATAAACAATTCGGTACGCCATTGCACATGTCGCGAATCGAATACCTCACCTGCCGCGTATTGATACAAAACACCCGTGAACAACGCTTGGATGATGTACGCACCATGTTCTATATGGCTGGCTGGACCGAGATTGGCCTGAATAACCTGAAAGACACCTTTGGCCATTTTATCCACGATCTACCAGAAAACTTTCACGATCTCGTCGACGGCGAAAGCATCACTGTTGGCGAGTATCACTGGAAAATCATCAATGTCGGCGGCCATACGCCAGATCATAGTTGTCTGTACTGTGCGGAACTTAAAATGATGATTTCTGGCGACCAAATACTACCGTTAATTGCCCCCAACATCCCGGTGATACCCATGCAACCAACCGCCAACCCGATGCAAGAGTGGCTGGCAAGTATAGATAAAATTGGGGCTTTGGTAGCGGAAGATACGCTAGTGCTACCCGCCCACGACGACTGCTTTTACGGTGTTCACGTGCGGCTCGAAGCTTTGCGTCAACGCCAAGCGAAGGCGGTACAAAGGTTGCTGGATCACCTGAGCGAACCACGCCGCGTCATCGACACCTTCCCGGCGCTATTCCGGCGCCCCATTGATTTGTCTGGCGCGCAACCCACACCCCTCAAAATGGCCACCGGCGAAGCCATGGCGCAGCTTAACTATCTGCTCGGCAGAGGCATGATTCAACGCGAGCTCATCGATGGCGTTGCCTACTATCAACGGGCAAGCCATTAACGCGAAAAAGTCTTCTAACATTAGCCCTTTAAATCGCCATTGAGGGCCTAATTTCGATAGAATCACTCCACCAAATCACGCCTGCCCAATCATTCGGAACTTAGACTTGAAAACGATCACCACAACCTCTGTCATCGTGTTATTAGTAAGTGCTGCACTGTCAGCCCACGCTGAGAAAAGTATCGACGCTACCAGTGTTGCAGAAGGAATCATCCACATTGATGGTCGTTTAAATGAGAACGCATGGCAAACGGCACAAACCGGTGGTGATTTCACGCAATACTTCCCCGCCGATGACATCCCCGAGCAACTTCCGACGCGCTTTAAGGTCTTGCTTTCAGACACGCATCTGTATGTCGGTATTCAAGCCGCTAAAGCCCCAGGTGAGCCGATAGTGAACTCCCTGCGCCACGACTACAGCGGCCGAAGTAACGATCATGTGACGTTTATGCTCGACACGTTCAGTAACGGCGACACAGGCTATTTCTTTGGCGTCACGCCGCTGGGTGTGCGCCGCGAAGGTTTAGCTTCGGCCGGCGGCGAAACCTACATGCAATCGTGGAATGCCAAATGGGAAGCAGAAACGCGGATAAGTGACGACGAATTCACTGCCGAGATCGCCATCCCCCTTAGCTCGATCAAGTTCCCTGCCGACGCCAAACAATGGAAGTTCAAGATCTACCGTTCAGACTTACTGTCCAATGAAAAATCGACGTGGATTAAGGTGCCACAGAACGTCAAGCTGTCCAACTTCGCTTACTCTGGTGACTTGAACTTCGAGCGTGCGCCCAAAGCGGCAGAGGCGCCAATCACACTGATCCCCTATGTCAACATTGACGCCGAGCGCGACTACGACGCCAACACCCGCAACAACGGCATTAAGGCTGGACTGGACACCAAGGTGGCCATCGGTGACTCGCTCAACGTCGACATTACCATCAACCCCGACTTTTCCAATGTGGAATCCGACGAAGTGCTGACCAACCTGTCGCGCTTTGAATTATTCCGTGAAGAAAAGCGACAGTTTTTCATCGACAACAGCGACCTGTTCAGTAAATTTGGCAACAT
>JAHEIH010000007.1:45118-201840 GCA_024639455.1 Cellvibrionales bacterium | reverse complement strand
CGGAT
Source organism: Cellvibrionales bacterium (assembly GCA_024639455.1). Lineage (GTDB taxonomy): Bacteria > Pseudomonadota > Gammaproteobacteria > Pseudomonadales > JAHEIH01 > JAHEIH01. Next base: position 201,835 of record JAHEIH010000007.1, on the reverse strand, counting down.
CGGCATCCAGTTGTTGCCGCCCTCGCCGGTTTCCAGTTGAATAAACAAGTAACGCGGAAACATCGGCTCAGATTTCTCTCGCTTCCCACCACCTTTTGCTTCTTTGGTGATTTTGGTGATTTTGGGTAGGAAGCAGGTGTAGCCCTGACGCTCAAGGTTGGTCAGGGCTGTGGTTTCTTGCCGCGCTTTGGTATGGATTAGGTACCAGGCTTTTGAGCGGGACGGTGTTGGCTGGGTGTTTTTGGTTTTTCTTGTTTCGCTGGCATTTGTTGGGACTCTTTGGTTTGAGCTTGGCTGTCAATCGATAGGGGGTTGTCTACGTTTGCTTCGCTCTCGAATTGCCGGCCTTCCACCTCTTTGAGTATCTGTGATTGCCTAAGAACGAATTGATCACACAAAGTTTTAAGCGCCGTCAGCGTTGAAGGCAGGTACATCACCTGGCGTATCACCGCCTTCGCCTCATGGTCTTCGATATGCGTAATTTCAGAGAGCGGGTATTGAATCTCAAGCCCTTTCTGGACAATCGGCGGCCCAATACCGCGAAACCGCAGAGCCTGAAGCTAACGGGTACTCATACCCATTCGCGCAGCGGCCTGATTGGCTGTTAGTCGATCTGGGTTAGGATCTTTAAGTGGCTGTGATGCGGTTTCCATAAACGCTCCAAGCTGGTTGCAAATGGGCCGCTCTCGCACATCCCTGTGCTTCGCGGCATTCGTACTTCCTGTACATCACGGCTTCAGTGGGGGAGTTAAGTCAAGCGAATGAGGATGCTTGTTTGAAGAGTTAGATTAGCTCCAGATAGTCAGCCAATTTTTCTGCAGTAACAACAAGCCCTTGAGCTGAGAGGCGTTCAAGATATTCTTCAGCTGTAAGGGGAGGATTCTTCCATCTAGCCCGCTGCTCTTTAGCAGCCCGAATAACTAGATTGGGTCGTAATCCAAACTGATACTCAAGAAACTCATCCGGGTGCTGGGCTTCAATCCCGTATTGATCAAGGACTTCAGAGGGGAAGTCTTTTAGGTTGTTCGTGACTAGGATTTGAGCTCCACAACGAATCGCCGCAGCCACAACATGACGGTCATCTGGATCAGGCAGCTCTAGAGACTCGATTAAATCCTCATAACCTGTAACCAAACAATCAGGAACAGCTTTATCCATCAGAGCCCGAGTTTTTGGCAGCGAATCCACTAAATCGGGACGGCCTTTGAGCAAATTTCGAGTCCACTCATCATGGATTTGATCTGTCCATTTTGCTTGATAAAGCTCTGTTGTTGCCAAAGTGACTAGAAAATCACGAAGCGTGAACGGGAAAAGCACGTTGGCATCCAACAGAACAACGAAGCTCATCTCAATACATACCTAGCTCTTGTGCCTGTTGAGCAAGGTCATCCAAAGCCTTTGAGCTCTGCAAAGCTTGCTGCTTTTTATAGGCCATAAGGTCATCGAAGCGTATGCGGCGATGCTTATTCACTTTGTGATGAGCGATCTCACCTACTTCTAACAATTTGATTAGATAAGGTCTCGACACATTGAGAATGTTGGCGGCCTCCTGAGTGGTAAGCTCAGCGTGTGTCGGAACAATCGTTACCGCATTTCCCTGCGCCATTTCAGAGAGCAAATCTCGCATCAAAGCCAAAGCCTGCCGAGGTAAAACTAGGTCATGGCCATCCAACTTCACATGAGCACGCTCAGCCTTCGGCATTTGTGCTAAGAGAACACTCAACTCCTGTGCACTGGCGCGGGCTAGCCCTGCGTCCTCGGTGTTCGGCAGTGAGTCCATATCTCGTGCAGTGTTCATGCTTCCCCTCCGTTTAAGATCTTATTGTGAGAATGATAAACGAATTATTCGAAATTCGCAATATTCGAAAAGGACTGAGAGTTTCAATAAAACTAGCGTGTCGGCACCGACCCGAATCAAGTTTTTTCGGAAATAAGGCCACGCCAAGATTTTTTCATGGTTCGCGACCTTGAGTGATAGGTTGGAGTTAGTGCATCGAATCTTGAATTGGATCGCCACTTACTCGAGCTGATGTGCTCGTGCGCAGGCACTGGTTCTCATAGGCTTCAAGATCCTGCTCTCGGTAAACAATCCGCCCATGTAGCTTCAGGAAAACGGGTCCTACGCCAATCGAGCGCCAGCGCTCAAGAGTTGTTTCACTAACCTGCCATCGTTCTGCCAGGGTCTGTTGGTTGATGTGTTGAATGGCCATGTGTACCTCCTTCTTGGTTGTTTTTGGCAACACACATGAACGCTCTGAAGCGCATGGAAAGCAAGCTGAAGGTACCTGCGGAGAAATGGGTGTAATTGGGTGTATTTATGGTTTTTAAGCGTGCCTAATGGAAGCGTTCGACAATCAACGACTCGGTCTGGGAACAAACCAAACAACTTGAAAATAGTCCGAAAAACTGATAGTTTTTCTGACATAATGTAATTGGTAATTCTTATGTCAGTCTCAGAACACATCAAAAGCAGAATCTCGAAGCTGAAGAAGGGCGAACCCTTTTCAACCGGCAGTCTCTTGTCATTTGGCTCACGCGCAGCGGTTGATAAGGCCATTTCGAGATTGGTTGAGGAAGGCGTCATCGAGCGCGTCGCTCGTGGCGTATTCGTTCGTCCGAAGGAAAGTCGGTTTGTCGGAAAGGTAATGCCAGATGTTTCTCGCGTTGTTGAAGTGATCGCAAAGGGGCATGGCGAAACGATACAAGTCCACGGCGCTGAGGCGGCTAGACGATTTAAAATCTCAACACAGGTGCCTACCCGTCCCGTGTATTACACCAGCGGTCCTTCTCGGGAAATTCAAATCGGGAACCTAAAAGTTAAGCTGATGCATACATCAAGTCATCGCAAGCTTCAGCTTGCAGGCAAGAAAGCCGGCTTGGCACTTTCAGCTCTTTGGTACCTTGGGAAGGAGCAAATGAACGCTCATACTATTCAGTTAATCCAAGAGGGACTGAACGAGCATGAGTTTGATCAGTTAATCGCTGCATCTAAACCTGCATGGATGACTGAAGCACTGCATGAGTACTGCGATGGTAAGTTATATGCCTGAATCGTATCTATCGCTCTCGCCCAAAGACCAAAAAGAGATTCTTCAATCGGCTGCAATTCAACTGGGGCGAAAAGAGAACGTTCTTGAGAAGGATGTCTGGGTCTGTTGGGTATTGGAAACTATGTTCTCAATACCTGGCGCCCATCCTATGGCCTTCAAAGGCGGTACATCTCTCTCAAAGGTTTACGAAATTATCGACAGATTCTCTGAGGATGTGGACATCACGTTGGACTTTCAACAGTTCAACGATACAGATTACGGCAAGTATCCAGAGATATTCGACCCCTTTGCTGATGGCGTCAGTAAGACACAAATTTCCAAATACAGTGATCGTCTGAAGAATTATGTAAAGTCATACGCCATCAATGTTGTCGTTCCGCATATACAGTCCAAGCTTGATGAGCTTCCAACTAAAGATGCGCATTCCATAACGATTGACGATAGCGGCGAAAAAATCTGGCTGAGTTATCCCTCCGTCACAGAGCAATCTGACGAATATTTAAAAGCCAATGTATTGATTGAGCTTGGCGGCAGAAATGTCATTGATCCAAATGAGACTCACTCAGTAACGCCTTACATCGCCTCAATCACAAAAGGAGTGACCTACCCCACCGGAAAAGTGGTGGTTCTATCGCCTGCACGAACCTTTTGGGAGAAAGCAACGCTGATTCACGTTGAGTGCAACCGAAGTGATTTCAAACAAAACGCAGAGCGTCTCTCAAGACACTGGTACGATTTAGTGATGCTATCCAAACATCCCTCCAGCCAGGGAGCGATCGCTAACAAAGAGTTACTTGAGGACGTAGTTAAGCTGAAAAAAGTCTTCTATAACTCTGGCTATTCTAACTACGACTCCTGCCTGGCAGGGTCATTAAAATTGATTCCCGACCAGGCCTCTCTTGATCAACTGGCTGCAGACTATAAAACAATGGTGTCGTCCGGAATGATGTACCGCGACCCCCTAAGCTTTGATGAATTAATTGCTGCCGTTAAGAATCTTGAGCGCGAGATTAATGAGTGGCGCGATTCAAAATAATTGTGACATTTTTTTGGCGCGATTAGTGTCACAATTAATTTACTGAACATTAAGTAGAGGCGCTCCACTAGGACCTCCTAGTGCTTATCCTCATTCTCAACCGCCGCGTCCAGCGGGGAGGCTTCATTGCTTGCGCAGATCCACCTCAATTACAAAGCGGGTCTTCGCTGGCTAGGCTTGCCTGCTATCTGAAAAGAGCAGGACGATTTGAGCATCACAGCGAATCTATTCGGGACTTTCATCCCCTGACTCTTGCGCCTGACGATCTGGCTCATCCACAGAATTTAAACTTTGCTGGCGAGGGGTTTTCACGGTATCTGCCCACTTGTAGTAAGCAATCCGCGTTTCCGTCATAAAGTCAGTAAAATCTCTGAGACTCATTCGATACCGGAGCAACAGGTACAAAGCTTCAATCAAGGCGATTCGATCATCGATGACCCAGCCGGGTGTTTGTTCGACCGGTTGCTCAAAATAAGGCTCCTCTAAATTGATGGCGTAGTCTCGTTTGAGTGCTGCAAGGACAAGCCCATCCATCAAATCATCATCGATATCTATATTCACCAACCACTCCTGAAATCATTTTGACCTCGTCTATAGACGCTCAATGCAGTGGAAATAGCAAGGAGATTAATGGCAAGCTGACGCGGGTTCGAATCCCGTTTATGAGTTCGAATTCAAATCATCAAACAGTGCCCTCAGCAGCACTTAAATAACTGTATACACATACATATTTATAATTTATTTATCCATAATAATCAGCAGTTTACTAAACGCTTTAAACGCCGATATAACGCGGTTTGGTCCAGGGTTACACCTCCACCACCAATACAAAACCTCAACCCGCAAGGGTTGGGGTTTTTTATTGGTTGAAGAGATCCGAGCAACCATCCAGCCTTGGCCCTACGCAAAACAAGCTCGAACGATTCGTCCGGCGTAAAAACTCATCGGCGGGGTCACATTAGTGTGCCCGCCGACTCCCCCTGTATTCAAGCCTGTAAATTGTCAGTAGAAGCGTCGAGTCCATTGTCATCACGGCCACGCATCGTCAGTTTCTCCAATATTTTCATCAACACACCCGGCCTGCTGTTGGCGAATTGCTAAACCATTCGACATATTTAGGATACTATTGCCGCCAATAACACCCCTGCCTCATGAAGGAAAAAAGCCATGCCCTACCTGTTGGGAATAGACACCGGTGGTACCTATACCGACGCGGTCATATTAGAGGATGAATCTCATGTTATCGCCTCGGCCAAGTCGCTCACCACGCGACACGATCTCGCAGAAGGCATTGGCAAAGCAGCTCGAGCAGTACTGGACCAATCATCTGTGTTACCTGCCGAGATCGCCATGGCATCGCTATCTACCACGCTAGCGACTAACGCGTTAGTCGAAGGCCAGGGTGGCAAAGTCGCCTTGGTATTCGTCGGTTTTGGCGCTAATGATTTAGATAAACACGGCCTCACCGAAGCGCTCGCGGGCGACCCAGTACTCACCCTACCAGGCGGGCACAACCACGCCGGCGCAGAAGTGGCCCCCCTCGACATTAAGGCCATCACCCAATGGGCAAGTGAAGTAAGCGATGTCACCGCCTTTGCCGTGGCCTCGCAATTCGCTACTCGCAATCCGTCCCACGAACTGCAAATTATGAATATTCTGCGAGATGTCACGGGTAAGCCAGTCAGTGCCTCACACCATTTATCGGCCAAGTTGAATGGTCCCAAACGTGCGCTGACCGCCCTATTAAACGCGCGCCTTATCGGCATGATCGACCGCTTGATCGGGCGCGCACAACAAAGCCTAGTCGACATAGGTATCGACGCGCCGCTGATGGTGGTTCGCGGCGATGGCGCGTTGATTTCATCATCGCAGGCAAGGGAAAAACCCATTGAAACCATTCTCAGTGGCCCGGCCGCTTCGATCGTGGGCGCCCGTTGGCTGACCCAGGCGGACAACGCCTTGGTGTCAGATATTGGTGGCACCACCACAGATGTCGCCGTATTGCGTGACGGTCAACCCACAATCGACCCCGATGGTGCCAGAGTGGGGAAATATCGCACCATGGTCGAAGCTGTTGCCATGCGCACCACGGGATTGGGCGGTGATAGCGAAGTACATTTCATCGTGCATGGCTTAAAGGGAGGCGTCACACTGGGTCCACGCCGTGTACTACCCATTTCACTCGCTGCCCACATGGCACCAAACGTTGTTCACGATGCGCTAGATAAGCAGCTACGCTCCACTATCCCCAACGACTTCGACGGTCGCTTTATCCGCCGAATGGCCATCTTCGGGGAAGCGGGGTTACCCCCCAAAGACCAAGCCGTACTGGATCGCATCACTGAAACACTTCAACCGTTGGCAGACGTCATCCACTCTCGACCGGAAACCCAAGCCATCGCCCGTATGGTGGCACGCGGGTTAGTCCAGATTTCTGCCTTAACACCTACCGATGCCAGCCACGCACTGGGAAGAACTGAGGTATGGGACACAGCGGCGTCTGAAAAAGCGCTCCTGTTATTTGGCCGTCGCCGTACCGGCGCAGGTCAGCGCTTGTGCACCGATGCGCTAGAAATGGCCAACATCATTATTGATCAATTGACCCACCAGACATCACTGGCAATATTGGAAACCGCCTTCGCCGAAGAGAGCGACACTTTTGAAGGTTTGAGCAACGACGTGCTGGCACGCCACGTCTTGACCCAGCGCGGGCTTAAACAACACCGCGGGCTTCTAAAGATAGATATGGGCGTCAACGTACCGGTGATCGGTCTTGGCGCCTCGGCCTCGACTTACTACCCAGCTGTGGGTGAGGTCTTAAACTGCCCCATGATTTTGCCTGAGTACGCCGGGGTCGCTAACGCCATCGGCGCGGTAGTTGGCCGTGTCACCTTCCGCGCCAGCGGCACCATTACCAGCCCGGCAGATGGGCTCTATCGGGTACACGTTGGCCAAGCCCCGGTGGATTTCACCGACGAAGTAAAAGCCATAAACTGCCTCACCGAAGCGCTCAGCGAGCAGGCCTTAGCCAACGCCAAACAGGCCGGCGCCGAAGACATCCACGTGACGCACCACGCTGATATCAAGAAAACCATCATTGAAGGTCGAGAATTTTTTGTAGAAGCGGTGGTTAACGTTGAGGCAACGGGGCGGCCGCGCATCGCCCGCTAAGCGGGCTTCGCGTCCATATCCTGCAATAACTGGGCGTAGCGTCCACGCTGCGCGATCAGTGCATTGTGCGTGCCCTGTTCAACAATGACACCGCTGTCGAGCACCAGAATTTGATCTGAGTGTTTTATGGTACTCAACCTGTGCGCAATGGCGATAACTGTCTTCTCGCTGAAGACATGATCCACTGCGCGCTGAATTAACTTCTCTGTTTTTGAGTCCACCGAAGCGGTTGCCTCGTCGAGCAAAACCACGTCACAACCCGTCGCCATTGCTCGCGCAAAGGCGATCAACTGCCCCTGCCCGGCCGATAAATTGCCGCCATTGTTTTCGATCACGAAATCATATTTACCGGGTAACTGATCGATAAAACCATCCGCGTAGACATAGCGCGCGGCGTCCTCTATCGCACGGTTATCTCCTCCCAGCCGATCCAAGCCGATATTGAACGCCACAGAACCGGTAAACAAGTAGACGTCCTGCTGCATCAGCGCGAAAAGATGTGCCAACTCAGGCAGGCTAATATCCCGCAGTTCGCGGCCATTGATCTTGATCGACCCGGTGTAGTTCTCGTAGGTCTTAGTCAAAAGGCGAATAATGGTCGACTTGCCCGACCCCGTTGCGCCCACCAGCGCGATCTGCTGCCCATGCTGTAAAGTAAACGACACACCGTTTAATACCCATGGGCCATCTTCCGTATAACGAAACCTGACATTGTCGAACACCAGCGATTCAAAGCTATCCAACGGAGCATGCTCGCTTGGCACATCCTCCATAGGGAACTGCAGCGGCTGCTTGAACACTTCTTCAATGTTGCCCAATGCTGCCAAGGCACGCTGAATCGACGCAATCTGGGAAGTAAAGTCACGCACTGGTACAAAGATGCGATCCAGGGTTTGGGTAAAACCAATCAATACACCGATGGTAATACTCGCTTCTAAAATAAGCCCCGAACCTACCCAGATGATCAGTGCCATCGCTACCGTGGTTAGACCTTCGATGATCGAGAACAGCGAAGAATCATAGAAGTTAGAACGTGACTGTGACTGATAAAAGCCAAGGGTGTATTGACTGTAGCGCGCCTGAACATTGTCTTCCGCAGAATACAGCTGCACGGTTTTCATGCCGTTGAGGCCTTCTTGAAGATACCCCGTTCCCTCAGACAATACCTTGCGACCGTTAGCGTAGGCCTCGCGCAAGCGCTTGCGCAAAAATTCTGTAATCCAATAGGTAGGCGGTGCCAACACAAGCACCACCAAGGCCAGTTGCCAGTTGATGATAAACAAGAAAACCAACAGAGCGAAAGTGGTTAACACATCCCGCACCATACCCAATAGGCCCTGGGCAAAGGATTCGCTCACAGCTTCAAGGTCGCTCGTCAGGCGGGTCAAGGTTACTCCCACTGGGCGCGTGTCAAAATAACTGCGTGAAAAACGCAACACCCGCTTAAACATCACCAGCCGCATGTCACGCAACGCCCTCAAGGCGGCATTCTGCAAAAAGAAGTTGAAGCTGGCATCGGATAAGTAGTTAACAACCAGCACCGCAAACAACAGCCCCACCCAAAGGTAAAGGCCCGAAATATCGCCTGCCGCAATCGCCGTATCCACAATGTGCATAATCAGCCACGGGAATAGCACCGAACTGGCCATAGAGACAGGAACGGCTAGCACGCCCCACGTCACTTGCTTGCGGTAGGGCTTAAGGAAAACCAAAAACTGACTGATCAAGTGCCAATCAAATCGCGACTTACTCATGATGCCGCCTCCTCGTTGACGTCTACCGCATTGGCTTCGTCCTGTTGCAGGCGCCATATCTCCGCATAAATGGGCGAGGTCTCGAGCAGCTCGGCGTGGGTTCCCGACGCCACGATCTTACCCTCTTCCAACACCAAGATGTGATCGACGCGCTCCAATACTGACGCGCGGTGCGACACGATAATCGCCGCTTGGTGATGCTCACGCTTAAACAATTCCCTTAATAGGAAACGTTCGGTGTCGTTATCCACCGCTGATAGCACGTTATCCAGCACTAACAATTTGGCCGGTGAGTAAAGTGCCCGCGCTAGACTGAGGCGCTGCTTTTGCCCACCCGATAACAAAATGCCCTTTTCACCGACGATGGTATCGCGTTGCTGAGGGAATTTTGCCACTTCTTTTTTCATGGCAGCTGCCGCTAACGCACGATCGATATCTTGCGGGTGTTTACTTCCAAAAGTCACGTTATTATCAACGCTGTCGGAAAACAGGAAGGGGTCTTGGGTGACGGTGCGCACCGCGCTGCGTAGATCGCTGCGCGACAGTGTGGTGATATCGCGACCATCCAGGAAAACGCTACCCGTTGGTACGTCGAGATAGTGGTTCAAGCAGTTGACCAGGGTTGATTTACCCGAGCCCACCTGGCCCAAGATACCAATGGTTTGGCCCGGCACGATGGTAAAACTGACATCCTCCAAGGCAGCTTTGGTTTGCCCTGGGTAGCGATACGTTAAATGGCGCACTTCTACATGCTGGTTGAACAAGGCATTACGCTCAGCATCGGGCATACGCTGCTCGTCGATATCCGAGGTTTCGCGATCAAGAATGTTGCGCAAACTAGCAATACTCACCATGCCGTTGTGGTAGGCCGACCAGATCATGGCAATCGAAAAGAAAGGGCTTGCCAATAGCGTGGCATAGGCCAAAAACGCCACTAAATCACCTAAACTTAAGTTGGCCTGAATCACTTGATAGCCACCAAACAACAACACCACCACTTTGATTAGGCGATCGGTATAGGTCAACAGTGGCATATATATCGTACGGATTTTCGTCAGTTGCAGGGTGCGATTGAGCAGTGTTTCGTTCTCTTGGTCAAAACGCTGCTGCGCCCAATCACGAATATGGTTATGGCGAATCACATCGATCCCTGACAGAAGTTCTACCGACTGACTCGACAGCTCCTGTAGTTCTTGCATGCGCAGCTTCATCATACGCCGCAAGTCACTGACGGCCTTTCGACTCACCATAAATGTGGTCAGTACCGGGACGACACAATACAGCATCAACGACGGGGACAATTGCCACATTTTGTAAGGCGTGAGAGAAAGCGCAAAAAAGATATTGAAGGTCTGAAGCATTACCACGCCTGCCAGCGCACGGATACCATTAACATCGTTGTTGACCATCGAAATCAACTTGCCATTGCTAAAGTCGTTGTAAAAGTCACGCTGCAACACGGTCAACTTTTGGAAGGCATCGTTTTTAAAGTCACGCTCCACCGCACGCCCTGGGTTGAAAAACATCATACGCGACGTGGTTCTCGTCACGATCATTACCACGGCGAATACCGCTATGAGGGCAATCTTGTCCTGCAAGTCGCCTGTGTGAGAAGCCACGCTGTCACGCAACAAATCAATGGCCTCACCAATGTACTGTGGAATACTCACAGCCAAAAAGTTAGTGACAAACAGCAGGCAAACGCCGGTTGCATAGACCCAACGGTGGCGTGCCGCGTATCCTAAAAAGAAACGGAAATTAGAAATAGATGGATCTGTGGTTGGCATAGGCACTCTCAAAAGTTAAGCGCGCATTCTAACAAGATAGAGACGGAATTACCGCAGGGAATGGGTGAAACCCAGCAAAGATAAGGGCCCACTATCGCGGGCCCAAGGCAAATTACAAATAATAAGTAAATATATAGGCCGACAACAGCACTGTAATCCACAAGCCGGTCACACCGATCGGCCAAGCCCTAGCCAAGACACCGTTATTTTCGATGGTGAAATAACGCGAAAGCAATTGATTAATACGCACACGACCTTGGTCAACTAACCCAATCAGCTCCTGTGCGAGCTTGATGAATGCGCCACTGAGTACCTGCCAAATTTTCTTAAACATGACACGCCAAAACCAGTCGGTATCGAGCGATATAGTCAGCGTTCGCTTCATAAGGGGCAATAACAAGAAGAAAGCCAAACCAGAGAACATCAACAACTGCAAGTAAAACAATACCTTGCCTGGCTTGTAAGCATGGTAATCCACTGGGTACGGCAACAAATTGTAAAGCGGCTCTGGGTAGACGCCCAAACCGATACACAGCGCAACAAAAATTCCCATCGCTAATGCCATATTCCATGGCGCGTCCTTCGGGCGTAGGCCCGAGTCCTTTTGATAGAACACATACCATGGAAATTTAATACCCGCGTGCAGGAAAACACCCGCAGAAGCCGCGGCTAAGACATACCAAATCACCATCAGCTCTTGCTCAGCGGCAGCCGCGGATATCATGGTCTTAGTGGTAAATCCACTCGTCAACGGGAAGCTTGAAATCGCCAAGGCACCAATGATGCCACAGAACGCCGTAATAGGCATGGTGCGGAACAAACCACCTAAATCGCTACAGCGCTGTTGACCGGTATGCAAAATGACCACCCCAGCACTCATGAACAACAAGGCCTTATATATAATGTGAGCAAAAGCGTGGGCGGCCGCCCCATTGATCGCCATTTCAGTACCGATACCCACTGCCACCACCATAAAACCCACTTGGTTAACAATAGAGAATGCCAAAATACGACGGACATTGTTTTCTAATAGCGCCCAAATGATACCGTACATAATCATCCAGCAGCCGACCCAGATCAGTACGCTTTCGCCAGGGAACAAAAGGATTAACGCCAATACTGCCGTTTTGGTGGTATACGCCGACAGGAAAACTGAACCTGTGGGTGTGGCCTCTGGGTAGGCGTCCGCCAACCACGCCGACACTGGAGGTGCTGCCGCATTGATTAGAATACCAATGAGCATCATCCAGGTATCAAAATTGTTGGCTTGGAACGCTTGGATATCGATTGAACCGGTGTGAACTACCACGCCTTCAATACCCACTTTCAAGATGACCCCTCCAATCAGGTGCATCACCGCGTAGCGAATACCAGCGCTTCTGGCGCCAGCCGTGCCGCCCGACCAGATGACCAAGGTAGAGAACAACGCCATAAACTCCCAGAACAGGAAGAGGGTAATCAGGTCACCTGCGAAGCATACCCCTACCGCGCCGGCGGCGTAAGCCATTGCAGCAGCCAGCTCATAACCACGGGCATGGCGAAAGGCATACAACCCCCCGACAAAGGTGGTGAGAGCAAAAATCGTCGCGAATAGTCGACGTACTGGGCTGCCTTCGACGATCTGAATGGTGTAATCCAGGAAGGGAGCCGTTGAAACCACGCCATCGGGGACTTGCCAGATGGCATACAAGGTCGCAAGAGGGGCTAAAAATAGCACACTGTTACGTAGAGCACCTTTTGTCAGCGCAATTAGAAAGGCACCAACAATCAGGTATAACGCAGGAGGCAGCATCTCAATCATGGTCTTCCTCCGAGTAATAGAACTCAGAGCGCTTCACAACGTACCCGATGAGCTTGGCAAAAAGCACCATAGCGACGCAGGAAAAAAAACCAAACCAAGCACCAAAACCAAAGGTGCCATCCATACCGACGGTTGGTTTGATCTTGATGAAAAATTGTGCGGCAACCAATAAGCCTAACAAAACCGCTAGACCGATCCACAATTTGCGAATCGTCGCTGGGCGAACCAGCCAATGTTGATCAGACATATTTACAATGCCCCCAATAAAACTTGAGACTCCATGGCTTTTACAGGGCCGTGGAAGAAGAAGAACAGAATCGTTAATGCGGCCGTTGTCATCAGCGCAATCACAATCGGTAATGGTGCCTCACGATGATCTGACATAGGACCGTCAACTTCGCGGCCAAACCACATCGAATACACCACCGGTAAGAAATACATGGCGGTTAACCCTGTGCTCAAGATCAAGGTCGCAATCGCCATGTAGTTATCCGATTGGAATGAGCCTGCTAAGATGTACCACTTCGAGACAAATCCACCCGTGGGCGGGACACCAATCATACTTAAGGCCCCAATCGTAAAGGCCGTTGCGGTCCATGGCATGCGTCTACCAATACCCGCCAATTGCGGCAACTCGGTCTTTTTAGACGCCACATATATAGCACCGGCAGCGAAGAACAAGGTGATTTTACCGAAGGCATGCGCCACCATGTGCAGCGCTGCACCGACTTCTGCCAGCGGCGTGAGTACTGAAACGGCCAGCACCACATAGGATAGCTGGCCAATGGTTGAGTACGCCAGCATGCGCTTTAGGTTGGTCTGACGCAGGGCAACCAAACTAGACAATACAATCGTCGTCATGGCCGCAAACAGCATCCAGCTCACTGACTCCTGAGAGAACAAGAATTCAAAACCAAAGAGATAAATCACAATTTTAGTAATGGAAAACACGCCCGCTTTCACAACCGCCACGGCGTGCAACAGCGCACTCACCGGTGTTGGTGCGACCATCGCGGCGGGTAGCCAGCGGTGAACAGGCATCACTGCCGCTTTGCCGATACCAAACACAAATAAGCCAAGCATTAAGCCTACCGCGGGGCCAGATAACACCTCTGACATGACACCACCTGGTGTAAATGCACCATTACTTACGCTGTGAGCCCAAATAACTGCTGGCAGAAACAAACAGATCGACGTGGAAATCAATACACCTAGGTAAATGCGCGCCGACTTAATGGTTTTGGCGTCTCCTTTATGGGACACCAAGGGATATGTTGAAAGCGTTAAGCACTCGTAGAACAAGAACAAAGTAAACACGTTACCCGCAAATGCAACAGCCAGTGCAGCAGCGATCGAGACAGCAAAGAACACATAAAAACGCGTCTGATGCTTTTCTTTGTTACCGCGCATATAGCCGATCGAATACACCGAATTAACGACCCACAAACTGCCAGCCAACATCGCGAACATCGCGCCGAGTGGCTCAAGCTGCATGGCTAATGGAATACCAGGAACAACTTGCTCAAGAAGTACCCACTCAAATCGTTGACCGGCCATCACTGCAGGCGCCAAGCCCCATACCGCCGCCGCTGTTAGCAAGGCCGTGACTAGTGTGGCGGCCTCGCGTACGTTGTCGCTGATACGCGCGCCAAGCAAAATAGCAATCACGCCCAAAAGAGGGATCAAAGGGATGTATTGAAAGGGAATCCAAGGTTCCATTACAGCGCGCCTCCCGTCAACATACTCGCCGCTTGCGAGGCAAGCGCTAACGGTTCACCCGGGAAGATACCGAACCAAACATTGGCGGCGGCTACCAACATAACAACCATCATAAACAACAACTTTTCTGGGGTTTTAACCACAACGGCATTGGAACTTGCGCCCTCTGGACGGGGCTCAAAATAAAATAGCTCCACGACTTTCCATACATAAATAACGGCTAGCAATGAACTGAAGACCACTACGGCAATGATAAATATGCCTAAGCCACCCTGCTCCAGCGCCGCGTTGACCAACATCCATTTACTAATAAAGCCTGCGGTGCCAGGCACACCAATTAGACTGCAGCCGATGACGACAAAGGCGCCAGATAACCATGGATGCTCTTTACCCAAACCCGCTAAATTAGAGAAACGGGTCGTGGTGTAGTACAGGGCAGCACCCATAGCAATCAAAAAACCACCGCCTTTAGCGAGCGCGTGGTTAAACATATGGATGATGGCGCTGGTCATGCCCGCTTCAGATGTCATACTCGCGCCCAGCACGATATAGCCAATTTGCGACACTGAAGACCATGCCAGCAATCGCTTAAGATCCTTAGCCAGGGCCGCAACGATAGCGCCAAACAAAATACCAATCAGCGCCAATGGCATCATAAAATGACCGAACTGGAATTCGTGGCCACTGAGGTTGGGTTGAAAGACTGTAAAGTCGAAGCGGAACAGCACATACAGCGATACTTTAGTGGCACAGGCGGCGATAAAGGCACTGACCACGTGAGGCGCATAGTTGTAGGCTGCTGGCATCCACACATGCAGCGGAAAGACCGCGGCTTTCAGTGCCAGACCAATCGTGATGAAGCCCGCCGCCAGCAAGACCGGATGGGGATCCGAGACATTGGCTACGCGCAAAGCGATATCATCCAAGTTCAAGGTCCCTGTCATCAAGTAAATTAAACCGACGCCGATCAGGTAAAACGTGGCACCGATGGTGCCCATGGCCAAGTATTTAAATACCGCACCCAAGGCTTTGCGGTGAGGGCCCGCGGCGATAATCACATAACTGGCAAGTGAGGATATTTCCATAAAGACGAAAATATTAAACGCGTCGGCCGCAACACTGATACCCAGTAACCCCGCCATTGCTAACAGCCATGCGGCAAAGAACAATGACTGTTTTTCCTCGGGTAACTGCTGGCGGATACTGGCCATACCTGCAATCAATGCAAGCAACGAGGCGCCACTAATGATCATTGTCATCAACGCACTGAAGGCATCTACCTCTAAGGCAATACCATAGGGGGCAGCCCATCCGCCAACGGCATAGGTGAGAGTGGCTCCATCAGCGACAATACTTGCGGCGCTCAAAGAGACCGCAAAAGCTGCACCACTGGCAACCACGGCAATCGCCCACGCCAACATGTGGCCGCGCATCAAAATACAAAACGGGGCGCTCAAAAGCGGCAGAATGACCTGCAATACAGGCAAGTGTTCAATCAAATTCATTCTGCACGATCCTTCTCATGAATCACATCTTCCTCAATTGAGCCGTAAGCTTCTTTAATACGCACCACAATGCTCAAGCCTAATGCCGTGGTAGAAATACCCACCACAATCGCCGTCAGAATAAGCACTTGAGGGAGAGGGTTGCTAAACACATCGGTGGAATCCGTCATTCCAACAATAGGCGCGGTACCGCCATCGACCTTCCCCATGGTGATATAAAACAAAAATACCGCCGACTGAAACAGCGACAAACCCACTAACTTTTTCACCAAATTACGCTTGGCGATGACACCAAAAAGTCCAATCATCAGCAAAATGGCGAACACCCAGTAGTGGTATAGCTCTACCCAAAGCATTACAGATTACTCCTTGCGGCAAAGGCGTGAAAAATGGTGATCAACACGCCTGTCACTGTCAGGCCAACACCCATTTCAATCAACAAAATACCCCACTGCTGACCAGCAACCGGCGTGCTCGCCAGCACGCTATAGTCGAGGAAATTACCCCCCATCAACAGTGCTGCGACACCCACACCACCATATAGCAGGGCACCTGAAGCCATCATGATGTAGAGCACACGCATAGGAATCACTTGTAGCGCTTTATCTTCGCCCTCCAACAGGGCGTATAGAATAATCGCCGCCGCCACCAATGCGCCTGCTTGGAAACCACCGCCTGGGCTGTATTCACCGTGGAATTGAACGTACAGACCAAAAAGAATAATAAATGGTATTAACATTCGACCTACCAGACGAGGAATTAGGTAGTGCCGCAAACCGCGATTATGAGCAGGGCGATGTTGACGATTTTTTATAGGATCACCCAAAATAGACAACACGCCAATACCCGCCGTGAACACAACAAAGACTTCACCTAGGGTATCGTAGCCACGGTAGCTACCGAGAATACCGGTGACAATATTCGGAATATCCATGTGTATAGGAACATGTTGGATGTACCATGGGGCGACGTGCTGATGGATGGGCGCGTTGATATCGCCAAACGCCGGCATATAAAACGTCGCATGCACGATAAAAATGGTCGTTACTGCCACCACAATCAACGACACCATTCTAATACGACGAACGCCGCGGGTTGTTTCTTCTACATCCATCAGCGCTAGTGCGCCAAGAAAGAGCACCGTTGAAATACCGGCCCCCACCGCAGCCTCAGTCAGCGCCACATCGGCAGCGTCTAAAAGCAAAAAAGACGCCGCTATCAACAAACTGAAAATACCACTTAGCATCACCGTCACAAACAAGTGGCGCGAAGACACCATAGCCAGTGCGGTAATCACCAGCATCAGCATAATAAAAATGTTTAATATTTCGACCATAGTTATTCGGCCTCGGATTGATCGTTGGCTAGACCAGGCTTGTTACCGGCTAGCAGTGAGGCGCTTGCCAGTGCATTCGAGGCCGTGGGTCCCGTAATCAATAGAAACACTAGAATCGTGAAGACCTTAATGGCGACCAGCCACGTCTCTGAAATCAACATCAGGCCAATCAAGATGAAGATGGGGCCGGCGCTATCAGTAAGACTCGCCGCATGCATGCGTGTGTAAAAATCAGGCATACGCAGTGCACCTAGACCACCCACAAAAGTAAAAAACGCGCCAATGAGCATCAAAATTGCGGCGAGCCAACCAAGAGTTGTTGCTACATCCATTACTTGCCTCCCTCGTTGCCTGGGGCTTCATCACTCGCCTCACCAGTATCATCAGTCTCAGCGATGACTAGCTGACTCTCGCGTGTGCGGAAAAATTCCAACACAGCAAATACCCCAATGAAATTGATTAAGGCATAAGCGAGCGCCAAATCTAGATAGTCAGGACGATCATCAATAAAAGCCAACACCGCTAATAACAACACAGTTTTGGTGCCCATCATATTAACGGCGAGAACTCGGTCGTAAACTTTTGGGCCTTTAATGGCGCGAACCAAACCCAGCATCATGGTGACAATAAGGGCGAATGCCACGACTTGAATTATCATTTTTCCTCCGCAAAGGCGTCGACGCGGCGTTCCATTTCGCCACCTTGGAGATCCACCGCACCCGCTTCGGTGAGGGCGTGAACTAAAATTCGGTCTTCGTCGACATCGAGGGTAATGGTGCCGGGCGTCAGAGTAATCGAGTTGCCCAGCATCATGGTTTGAAATTCTGTACGTTGATCACGGGGGATGCATAGCAGTACTGGCTTGACCTCAATGGTAGGTTTCAGCACCTCACGCAGAACTTGTATGCTAGATTTCACCACTTCGATGAACAACCATCCCCAGTAGCGCACGATACCCGTGCTAAAGCGTAAGGCGAAAGCGCGTTTTTTAAAGTAGCGCATCCGCCAGGCCAACATGGTAGTCGCCAAAACGGATAACAACCCCAGCGACAGTAACAGAGGTTTGTACATTCCTGACCACAGCAACCATGCTACGGCGAACAAGCTCATGGTCAAGACGACCCTAGATAAGCGTGTAGGCATTTTGATCTCTTCTTATATTCATAATCGCTAAAGTAAAATTTAAGATTAGCGTGCTTTGATTAACCCTTCAATACTAACAGTAAATCAAAGCAAAAAAATAACCCTAGTAAGACATAAACCGATGATTTTTTGCCAACCTTATGACTTTTAGTACAGAAAATAATCAACCGGCTGGCAATTATCGCAGGGGCATAAAGGCACCGTACATGAGACTGTGAGTTTAGGTATGACAACACCCCTGATTTGAAGCAATTTAAGGATAGCTAACGTAAGATATCTATGTTGTTTTTTATCGAGTATTCCGCATGGTAATAACACACCACGATGAAGATAGGCTGCAGATCATCTTGACGCCCAATCGCTCGGCCACATGGCACCATAACCTTCAGATTATAGGTTTTTTGAGTGTCGTGGTATTTATTATATCTATGTTTTGGGCCTACATGGGGGTTTGGATCATCATGCCCTTTGCCGGTGCCGAATTGGCGGCAGTGGCGTATTTTATTTACCGCACCTCGCATAACACCCACCAGCAAGAAGTGATCACCCTCGACCAACACCAAGTCAAAGTAGAACGCGGTCGCCACGCTCCTCACTTCCAAACCTCTTTTGTCAAAGATCAGTGCCAATTTATTATTACTAAACCGCGCCATTATTTGTCAGCGGCGTCTATCGCTCTAGAGCACTTAGAAGAAAAATTAGCATTGGGAAGTTTTTTAAATCGCCACGACACCGACCAATTAGTCGATATCATCAAATCTTCCGGCATCACCTACCGCGTGCGCGGCAAAACAATCATCAACGAAATTTTTCCGTTCGACCTCTAGGGCAATTCGTTGCTATCAGCGGACCGACACTTCCAGCACGCCTCAAAACTAGCGTCATTCTGCTCACCGCAAACGGTGCAGACCCAAGCCTCTCCCTCTGGCTCGGATGTCATGCGTTGCAACAGGTCAAGGGCGCGCGCTTCATTCGCCTCATCGACCCATACTTCAGTCCAAGCATCGCAGGGCGCGCCCGACCCCATAACACTTGTGACGAATTCGTTGCGCAACGCCACGTCAATGCCGTTTTGCCGTAACAACTGCGCGGCATACTGCACCAGCATGGGATTAACATGGGTAAAAACTAAGACCATAAGCAACCTATGGGGATAAAAAAGGCGCCACTAAGGCGCCTTTGAAGTACAGATGACGATTACACGCTGAGGGTCTTCTCGCCGCGGGCTATACCCGACACACCGCTTCGAACCACTTCAAGAATAGCGATGTCGCCAATGGCTTGAATGAACGAATCGAGCTTCTCGCTGGTACCAACCATCTGCACGGTAAAAGTGCTGCTGGTAACGTCAACGATCTGCGCGCGGAAGATATCCGAGCAGCGTTTCAACTCAGCGCGTTGCGCACCTAAAGCACGCACCTTAATGAGCATCATTTCGCGTTCGATGTGGGCACCCTCGGTCAGGTCCACCAATTTGATCACATCGACCAACTTGTTCAATTGTTTCGTGATCTGCTCTATCACGCGTTCGTCACCAACGGTCACCAAGGTCAAGCGAGACATGGTGGCGTCGTCGGTCACAGCGACATTAAGCGACTCGATGTTATAACCGCGTTGCGAAAACAGACCTACCACGCGCGACAATGCACCCGGCTCGTTTTCCATTAAAAGTGAAATAATGTGTCGCATGGTTAGGTACGCTCCGTCTTGCTTAGCCACATGTCGCGCATTGAACCGTTAGGGGCAATGTGCATGGGGTATACGTGTTCGTGTGGGTCGATCATACAATCGATGAATACCAAGCGATCCTTGATCGCCAAGGCTTCTTCCAACTTGGGACGCAACTCTTCAGGCTTTGTAATACGAATGCCCACGTGACCATAGGCCTCAACCAACTTAACAAAATCGGGCAGCGATTTCTCATAGGTACTTTGAGAATAGCGACCGCCGTATTGCATGTCTTGCCACTGCTTCACCATCCCTAGGTAACCGTTATGCAGGTTCAGAATTTTCACTGGAATATCGTACTGCGTACACGTCGATAATTCCTGAATATTCATCTGAATACTGCCTTCACCGGTGACACAAATCACGTCGTCCTCGGGGAACTTCAGTTTGATCCCCATGGCGGCAGGCAGACCGAAGCCCATGGTGCCTAAACCGCCTGAGTTGATCCAACGACGTGGCTTGTTGTAACGGTAGTACTGCGCAGCGTACATCTGGTGCTGACCAACGTCAGAAGTAATGAAAGCCTCGCCTTTTGTCAGGCGCCACAACTCCTCAATCACTTCTTGTGGTTTGATCAGACCTGAATCGTCTTTGTAGCGTGGGGTATGCCACAAACCATGCTGGGCACGCCATTCATCGATGCGATCCCACCATACTTTGAGCGCTTCCTCGTCGGTCTTCTCACCTGAAGCCATCGCTTCTTTCACTTGTGAGACCATTTCAGCCAGTACGGCATCTACCGGGCCAACAATAGGCACGTGAGCCGCCACGGTTTTTGAGATAGAGGCAGGATCGACATCAACGTGAATAATGGTTGCATCGGGGCAGAACTTAGACACGGTATTAGTCACACGGTCGTCAAAACGTACACCAATGGCCAGAATCAGGTCGCTGTGGTGCATGGCGTTGTTGGCTTCGTAGAAACCGTGCATGCCCAACATACCCAAGAACTGTCGATCTTCACCAGGATAGGCACCCAAGCCCATCAAGGTATTCGTCACGGGGAAGTTAAGCATTTGTGCCAATTCCACCAGCAACTCAGAACCACCGCCCTGCACGACACCACCACCAGAGTAAATCACGGGGCGACGCGCCTTCATCAGCAAGTTAACAGCCTTGCGGATCTGGCCTGTGTGACCCTTGGTCACTGGCTGGTAAGAACGCAGACGCATCTCTTCAGGATAAACGTATTCATACTTGTCGTGTGGATTGGTCAAATCCTTTGGAATATCGATGACCACGGGACCGGGACGACCGGTTGAGGCAATGTAAAAAGCCTTTTTGATAATTCCAGGAATTTCTGACGCGTGCTTCACCTGGAAGCTGTGCTTAACGATGGGGCGTGAAATGCCCAACATGTCAGTTTCTTGGAAAGCGTCTTCACCAATTAAATGGCTCTGCACCTGGCCAGACAGGACGACCATAGGGATCGAATCCATGTAGGCGGTGGCAATGCCGGTAATAGCATTAGTTGCACCGGGACCCGAGGTCACCAGTACCACACCGGGTTTACCAGTAGCACGCGCATAGCCATCGGCGGCGTGAGTCGCTGCCTGCTCGTGGCGCACCAAAATATGGGGGATATCGCTGTGATTAAAAATAGCGTCGTAGATGTGGAGTACCGCACCGCCTGGGTAGCCGAAAATAAATTCGACACCTTCGTCTTGCAGCGCGCGAACAACCATTTCACCGCCGGATAACAATTCCACTTGTCTCTTCCTCAAATCAATTAATTTTCCGCGTGCAAAGCCCGCGGACATACGTGTAATGGAAAGTGCCGAGCCCTGCGGTGTTTCTCTGGGCTGGGAAAAAGTCACGCCGGTTGGGCGCCACTTCTTGGCAATTCGACAACACGCTCAGGGTGTTAGGCGCATGCCACATTTCTAGGGTAAAAAATGCACAAAATGTCGAAAAAAACAATTTTGGTTTCATTTACCCCATAAGTCAACCGAAGGGCGCCGATAGAGCGCCCTAAATACTTAGTATTTTTGGAAAAAATAGAGGATAGTTAACGAGACACGCCACCCAACACTTCTTTGAAGCTATGTAACCAGCGCTGCAGATTAGAGGCCTGTTCAGGCACTTGCTCTTTCACCCACGCGGAAAACTCACAAACACAGTACAAATCGATATCGGCCATGGTAGGAATATCGGTGACCACGAAGTCACGTCCCTCCAAATGCTCGTCCATGACCTGCCAAAAATCATCGAGCCGCAATTTGCCACGCGCGATCAAATCGGGAATTTGCGGCACATTGACTCGTCCTACCACCGCACGATTTTCAAAGTGCTTACTGCGATTGCGCAGCATGTCTTGGATGGGCGTATAGCCGTCGACAAACAGGCGATGGGTCCAGTCGATGACCTCAGCGCGCTCGACATCATCGCGACCGAAAATAGGCTTATTGGGGAATTGGCTGTCAATATACTGTGCAATGGCGAGTGCCGAACACAACACGCGGCCATCCTCTAACGTCAGTGCAGGGACCGAACAACGCTCATTAACCGCTTTAAATTCATCGCTGAATTGCTCTTGCGCCGCCAAATCAATTTGTGTGGTCGGCACTTCAACCCCCTTGTATTTCAGCACGTAGTATATGCGCTTGGGGTTGGGGGCTGGGTCGTAGGTGTATAAATGCATGGTGCTCTCCTTATTGTTTGAGAACATCATAGAACGCCGCCGCGGTGGCGTCAGGTGCAAAATGCGCCGCGCGCGAATTATGCCTTAGCAACAAAGGTCGCGCGCAGCGGTGCAGGGTGGCCCTCAATGGTCTTGCTGGCATCATCGGGGTCGAGGTAATTGGCGAGCGAAAAGAAGCGCATCCATTCAGTGGTACGCTGTTCTAGCAACGAGGTCTTGTCGACATTGAGCAACTGAATATCGTTGAATCCGAGCTTTTTAAGCCATGACTCCAGGGTTAAACAGGACGGCAAGAACCACACGTTGTTCATACTAGCATAGCGCCCCTCTGGCACCAGCACCTCGCCTAAACCACCTTCAATAACGAGAGTTTCTAATACAAGTTCCCCCCCTTCGCGCAGCGTGTCCTTAAGTTGCGACAGATGCTCAAAAGGCGCGCTACGATGGTAGAACACCCCCATCGAAAAGGTGGTATCGAAGCCTTTTAAATTGGCCGGAATATGCTGTACACCCAATGGCAAGATATTCACATGCGGGGCTTTGATGTAACGTTGCAAAGCGGCGAATTGACACAAGAATAGCAGTGAAGGCTCCACGCCCACCACCATCTCGGCACCCTCGCCCGCCATGCGCCAACAGTGATAGCCACTTCCACAACCGATATCTAACACTTTGCGCCCCGCCAGAGGCGTCAAACCCGGCAGCACGCGATCCCATTTCCAGTCTGATCGCCACTCAGTGTCGACAAACACGCCACCAATATCAAACGGGCCTTTGCGCCAGGGATGTAGCCCCTGCAACGCGTCGTGCATGCGCGCAATTTGCTCGTTCGTCCAGGTTTGAGGCGGCGCGACCGTCACTACAGATCGATCGAGATGCACCTCGCTCGGCGCAAAGTTGGGCATGGCATCGAGGGCGTTCAACCAACGCTGGAGGTCACCGTGTTTGCGCAGGAAAAAATGCTCATCTAGCTGGGCCGGCAACTGCTGCGCCCACACACTCAATTGGCTATCGCGCTGCATCTGCTCGATTAAAGGTTGAAAATTAAAATAGCGACTAAGGGGCGTTTGACTCATTATTTCACCGCCACAATCGACGCGAAATTAAAACACTGAAACCACACATCACAGCTACTGAATCCCGCCCCGAGAATGCGCTCGCGATGCGTCGCCAAGGTTTCAGGCATCATCACGTTTTCAATGGCGCTGCGCTTTTGGCTAATTTCCAAGTCGCTGTAGCCATTTTGACGTTTAAAGCTGTGGTGTAAATCGGCATTCAGCTCTTGCAGGTGCGGATCAGAAAAGGCAATTTTTTCAGACAATATCAACACGCCGCCGCGTGGCATGGCGTCGGCAATGCGTTGAATAATGGCTGGCCTTTGCGCCGGCGGGATGAATTGCAGGGTGAAATTCATCACCACTACCGAGGCGCTGCCGAAGACTACGTCTTGCACATTGTCCAAGCGTAAATCAATGCTCGCGCTGTATTCACTGTTGCGCAAAATATCCCGACAGCGCTCAATCATGGCGGCTGAATTATCCACCGCGACGATGTTGGCCTGCGCTGGCAAGGCGCGCGCCATCGACAAGGTCGATGCCCCGAGTGAACTACCGAGGTCGTAGCAATAGGTGCCAGGCTGATAATAGCGTGCCGCCATCACCCCCGTCATCGCGACAATGGTCTGATAACCGGGCACAGAGCGGTTGATCATGTCAGGAAAAACGCTCACCACCGAGGCGTCAAAAGCAAAATCAGCGACCGCTCCGAGGGGGTTGGCATAGATATCGTCGCGTTGGCTCACCGCAGCATCCCGTTCAATAAAAAAAGCAATTTTACTTGAGTTGCGACAGGGTGACTAGCAAGTGCTAAAAACGCCCGCTGTATTTGAAGCGGTAACTACCATCATCTTGCGGTACAGCCACAAAACGCAGGCTGTCCACCAGCGCAGGGCTAGCGCTTTGGCCAGGGATGAATTGCAAGGCCGCCTCATAGGTGCCCGTTAAATCCACTAATACCTCTCCCTGTAAAGCAATCTTTGCCTGGGTGGGTACAAAAGTAAGCGCCACCTGCTGGGCGCTAGGCGCCGAGATATTCATGCGGTAATCACCCAACACCTCACGCTGACCAGCGACCTGATAGGCGTAGTCACTGATATTCACATAACCTTGCAGAATTTGAATACCGCTATCAGGAGACCAATCGAATTGCTGAATAGATAGCGTTGCGCCACCGTCGACCGGCAGGGGGAATTTCGCCAAGGCTAACGCGTTGCCAACCCGAGAGGTCACTACCACATTCTCACCGCTGGCAGCCCCATGGCTGTCGAGGCATATCTCACCGCGCAGTGACACACCCTGAGCACGGCCATCCAAAATATCCAGGCAGACACCGCCGCTGAATAGCGATAAGGGCTGCAAACGCCAAACTAAGGCATCGACAAACCAATCGCGATTGCCATGAGTGATCTGCGCCGCACTAATACTTCCCTGCCAAAGACTGCCCTCTACCTGCAACAGAGCCACACGCACGCCAGCAGCATTGGCCACCCATGGCAGCAAAGCAGCAGGAGCATTGGCCACGAGCGTGGCAATAAAAACCAGTGCAGCAACGGCATAGGTCAAACCCTTCATGCGTCGACCGCCACTCGAATTCGCACGTTAACCGAACCACTTTGCGATGCAGCGGTAATCGAAGCGCTATCGATACGGTAACCCCGCTCTACCTCAAGGTCATTTAGCCATGTCATGGCCGCAGCATAAGGCACGTTTTCCAACCACACTTGCGCCTGCTTATCACCACTGGGCTGAAAGCGCTTCATTTTCAATCCGGCGCGGCGCACACTGGCGTCGATCACTTGGCTGAGCGAACCACCGCTGCTACTTTTAGCTTGTTTAGCAGGGGCCGCTTGCACCTGAGCAGCTGCACCCAACATCCAACGTAAATCCTCGGCAGCGGTTTCATTTGCCTGCGCCAACTGCCACTGTTTCGCTTGCAATGGCTGATAGATCCAACCCACTAAAACGTATATCACTGCCGCCACAGCAAGCGCCACAATAGCCACTTGATCGCGACTGGTCTGAGTTGCAAACCAAGTATTCATTAGCCCACCTCCTTCAACGCCAGTTTGGCGCGCACCTTGTTGCCTGAGGCGCTACTGTTCTGCAATTCGGCACTTACGCCGCGAGCGCGCAGCGCATTGCGAAGTTTTTCAACCTGCTGGAAATTGTCAGCTAAGATATCGATACGCAACTCTGCCGCGCGGGCTTCATAGTTAACCGCACTAATTTGTAGCGTTGCTGCTTCTGGTTCAGTGCTAAGCGAGGACAACAGCGCCAGCATATTACTGCCCGCCGCACCGCCGCCGCCTTGCAACTCACTCAAGCGAGCTTCCATCTGACGGCGCGGATTCACTACTCGGCTCTTGGGAAAGGCGTCGCGATAAGTTTTTTCGATGGCCTGGCGATATTCAAGGTTGCGCGCTTCTAGCAACCCTACCTGCCACCACGCCTGACCAATCAACGCCGCTATCAAAACGGCAGCGGCAATGGCGGGGGTTCGCCAAGCCTTCCACAGCGCCGGCCAAGCAATCCCTTTGCGGAAGTCACCTTGCAGTATATCGATACCATCGTGGTAACTTGCCAACATCTCAAACATTACAGGAGTGGCAATATTGTCTCCCCAGGCAGGCCAAGCTTCAACCGTGTCAGACAACAGGACAACACGCTGCGGTTTGTCAGCGAGACTGTTCACCACCGCCGACAATTGACGCTGCTCCACCACCACACTGGCCTCGGCACTAAGCAACGCGGCGGCATGCTCTCCCAACTGAATCCAGAGCGCTTCTTCATTCGGAACCGGACATGTCATCAACGAATTAAAGGTGAGACCAACAGCGGCAACCTCTTCGAAAAGGCGTTGCAGTTTTGCGTGATTGAACACCGCCACATCGACCACGCCCTCGCCCAATTCTCCTAACGCAAAATGGCCGTCCTCAACATCATCCGCCAACTCATCTTCTAGGCTGTAGGGCACCGTCTTAGCGAGCATTTTACGCTCAGCGTCTATAAAATTAACGCGATGTAAGCTGTACCAATCGGGTAGCAGAATGGCGTCGAATTTCCGCTCTCCCACTGCCTCTAGCGCACGCGCCAGATCCTGCCAATCGCCTTGCGCGACCACGCCTGCTAATTGCCAGCTAAGCCCTGCATGCTGTGAAAGCACTACTGTGCATTGGGTAGACACCACTAGGTCCTCGTTTGTAGTTACAGTGCACCCAGCGCGCGTTGAATCACGCTGAGTTGCTCATTTTGGCGATACACCACGCTGGCCATTTCCAACACGCTGTCGCCCAACTTTACTTGCCCGTTAAACAGAAAAAAATCACTGCTTAACTGCAATCCCTCTTCCGGCAAAGTTGAATCCCAGCGCGCATCCGAGACAAACAACTGGATGTCTTCCAGCGGCTCGGCGCGCAGCTCTTCAACCCAAGCCCTGGCGCTATCCAACGCCAATGGTTCGTCTCCCAGCGTTAAAGACGCCAGCACAGGGGCCGTTAGCATGTTGACGTTTAACCCCGTCTCATGCAACGGCAAGGCCGCCACGTGGGGTTGCAACAACTGCCACAACTCCTCGCTAAAGCCACCTACTGCCCGCAGTTCGCTGGCACTAAGCATGGCGCGATCAGCGGTGCGATAACTGCGACCATCACCTAGATAATAATCATCTTCCTTGCCACCAAAGCCTGTCGGGCGCTGATCGCTATCCAACCAATCGATCACTGCCTCTGTCAACTCGACCGCCTCGGCGCGGCTCAATGCCATCTCTGGCAGGCTTAACAACAATTTGATAAAGCGCTGTTGGGCAACAGTATACGGTACCGTCACTGGCTCGGTCTGAGTATCTCGCAATCCTACCAGCAGGCTATTTAGATTAAACCGACCTTGCAAATCATTGACGGAACCCAGCATCCATCCCCCATCTACGGGATAGGGCTGGGGAGGCTGCGCCCATATGTCCTGTCCACCATCGATCGGGCTATCGCTGCGCTTGTCGGTGAGCAACGCCAACATCGCCAGTTGCTCGGCACCCATCAACAGCTGCTTAGCCTGCTCAAGCGTTTGGTGGTTCTGAGCACGCCTTAATTGCAACTGGTAGTCACTACCGACGGCTACCGCAATGGTGGCGGCTAGCGCGACCACCATCATGGCGATCACCATCGCCGCGCCGCGCTGTGCAAAAGACCTACTCATCACCTGAAGCCTCAGCCGCTGGCATCGCGGCCACTTCAAACAAACGTCTTACCTCGCCCCAATCTTGTGTCACCACAATCACTTCAACGGCGGCTGGCAACAGGTCGAGCCATTTATCTGGATCGCGCAAGGCCCACTCATCGACCCACTCTCCACCAAGACCATCGTCACGAGCCCCCTGGCCAATGCGTAAAAAGCGCACAAAGACCTCTTCTACCTGGTCCAACACCACGGTGGTTTGCGCCTCACTGAGCGAGGTGGCATCCACGTCGGCCCACATAGCCCGCTGGATTGCGCCGTCTTGCAGGGTGTAATTTACCCGTTGTAAATGACTGCGCGGGCTACCTGCGGGGTTGTACCAACCACTGCGTGTAAAGGCCAAAAAATCGATATTAGCCGCACCACCTACGAGTGCGGGTTGCTGCTGTTCGTAACCGTCGCGAATCGGCTTAGCCACCAGTTGCATAACGTCGCGCTCAAGCAGCGTCCAAAACTGCAGCATATCCTTGGTGCGCTCGGCGTTTTGTTGAATCGATTCACGCTGCGCCAACGCACTGGACAGGCCACCATAGGCCATCACCGCAACGATGGCACTAATGAACAAAGCGACAAGCACCTCGATCAAAGTAAATCCACGCTGGTTCATTGCAGCACCGCCACGAAACTGTTTAGATCGGCAATGGCCGCCGCTTCAACGGCTCGCATCGGTTCGTCTGAAACACGAATCTGCCAACGTACCAAACCGGCGACGTCGGTATTTTCACTCTTCAGCACCCAGTACCACTGACGACCGGCCATATCGACTTCGCCGCGCGTACCGTCGCGCGGCATATCACCTTTTAGCTGCGCCCGCAGTCGCAGCTCACTGATCTGATTCGCCGCTACCCACTGGGCGATGGCCTTGTCACGCATGTGGGCGGTACCGTCGGCCGTGGCAATCATAGCGCCGATCATTGCCGGCAGAGCTAACGCCACCACAGCTAGCGCCACCATCACTTCAACGAGGGTAAAACCGCGCTGCTTATTCATCCCAGCCTCGACCGTCATCACCAGGTTTAAGCCAGCGTAACTGACCAATAAGGTTACCCTCGATACGGTGCGTCTCACGCTCATCGACACTATCAGGCGGAGCGATACGCAGTGTAAACGGCGTGACTTCGCCACTGGCTAACACAAACACCTGTGGCAAAATACCCCGCGCCAAATGTGGGCTGCTGCCATCGAAAATGTCCGGATTGCGAGGCTCCGGTGCTTCAATGAGATCAGCATCGACACCTTCCACCTCAAGCACCAAACCGGCCAATAAAGGCTCATTAATCGCCTCAAACACCTCGCCCGGCGCGTCACCCCAATACCAGCGCCCGGCGTCGTCGAACATCTGCGCCAACCATTGCACACGAATCGCCCCGCTCGGTTCTTCACGCAAACGAAATCCCATCTGACGGTTCATCAACACCGCCTCTTCTTGAGCCAGCGACAGAC
Source organism: Cellvibrionales bacterium (assembly GCA_024639455.1). GTDB lineage: Bacteria > Pseudomonadota > Gammaproteobacteria > Pseudomonadales > JAHEIH01 > JAHEIH01. The sequence continues at coordinate 172,433 of JAHEIH010000007.1, read as the reverse complement.
GCTGATAGAAAGCCTCTACTGCATTTTCTAACTGCAAGGCACGGTTGCTTCCAGCGACATTCAGGCCTACTAAACTGACACCAATCGCGATCACCACCAAGGTGACCAGCAGTTCAATCAGGGTGAAGCCACGTTGGCGCATCGAATTACTGCTGCGCGTTGGCGCCGCTGAACATATCAGCGTTTTGATCTTCACCGCCGCTCACACCGTCAGCCCCAAGGGTATACAAATCAAACTCACGGCCGTCTTCGCCAGGGCTTAGATACAAATATTCGCGCCCCCATGGATCTAGCGGCATTTCCTTAAGGTAGCCACCCTTCTTCCAGTTGCGCGCTTCTGGCTGACCATCGGGCTTAATCACCAGTGCTTGCAAGCCTTGATCGGTACTTGGATAGGTAAAGTTATCCAAGTTGTAGATACTCAAAGCGCTCTCAATCGCCTTGAAATCGGCCTCGACTTTTTGCAAGCGGGCATCATCGACACGGTTCAATACCGAGGGCGCTACCAAACTGACCAAGATACCGATAATCACCATTACCACCAAAATCTCGATCAAACTAAAGCCCGCGTTGTGGCGTCTACGTGTATTACTTACCTTCATGGGTGTCTCTCTATTTCACAAGTGAATTCATATCAAAAATTGGCATCAATACCGCCAAAACAATGGTTAGCACAATACCACCCATCACGATGACCATCAGCGGTTCGAGCACGCCCATCAGAGTGCCCAACGCCATATCGAGCTCTCGCTCTTGGTTACCCGCACTGCGCTGCAACATGGTCTCCAATTCTCCCGAGGCCTCGCCACTGGCAATCATGTGGACCATCATGGGGGGAAATTGACCGCTGTGCAGCATAGCCACGCTGAGACTGGAGCCCTCTTTAACCGCGTCGGCAATACTTTGTGCGGATTCTTGCAGCACCAAGTTATCCATCACATTGGCTGCAATCCGCAGTGCCTCCAGCAAAGGCACGCCGCTGGCGATTAGAATACTCAAGGTGGAGGCAAAACGCGCTGTCTCTGCACCGCGCAAAAAACCACGGATACCCGGTGTTGCCAACAGCAGTTTGTGCCAACGTTTGCGCCGCGAGGGCGCCGTAAGCAGTTGTTTAAAGCCAAACCCTGCGGCTATTAACGCCATTAATGTCATCAAACCATACTCTGCCATGAAGTCCGAGGTCGCGATCAAACCGCGCGTTAAGGCGGGCAATTCGGCCTGGGCAGAGGTAAAAATACGCACCAACTCCGGCACAACAAAGGCCATCAAGCCAGTGATGACACCCATCGCTACAACGACCAACATCGCAGGATAGAGCATGGCCATGCGTATCTTGTTGCGCGTCGCTTGGGCGGTCTCGATGTAATCCGCCAAGCGCTCCAGTACAATGCCTAAGAAACCGGCGTGCTCACCCGCCGCCACCATAGAGCGGAACAGGTGATCAAACACATGGGGGAATTCGGCTAAGGCATAGGCCAACGTATGCCCCTCTAGCACGCGCGAGCGAACCTGCAGCACCATGGATTGAACTTTGGGTCTTTGGCTCTGTTGAGCCACCGCCTGCAGAGCATCGGCCAGAGGGAGATTGGATTGGACTAAGGTGGCAAGCTGCCTACTAAGAAGGGTCAAATCGCCCATGCTTAAGCGCAAACGCGATACCGCCACCGGGGTATTTTTCTTTTGGCCTGCGCGCTGGCTTACCGCTACCACTTCAATAGGTTTAAGACCGCGTTCGCGGAGTTTACCTCGCACCTGCCGCTCAGAGTCGCCTTCCAGGACCCCTTTCACACGCTTGCCGCTGGCCTCGAGAGCCTGATAGCTAAAAGCCGCCATACGTTATGCGACCGCGGTCACCCGCAGCAGCTCCTCTAAACTGGTATCGCCATTGATCACGCGCTGACAGCCATCTTGATAAAGACTCGGCGAATGCTTACGGGCATGGGCTTCCATGTCCTGTTCACTGGCCTGCTCGTGGATCAAATGACGCATAGTTTCATCGATCATTACAAGCTCATAAATACCGGTGCGGCCGCGGTAGCCCGTGTGATTGCAGTGACGGCACTCACCCGGCTTGTGCAGGGTCACGTCGCTGCCCACGGGTAGCAATAATTTAGCGACTTCGGCGTCGCTCGCTTGATAGGGCTGCTTACATTCTTTACATAACAGGCGTACCAAGCGCTGCGCCAACAACCCCAGAACACTGGACGATAACAGGAAAGGCTCAATCCCCATATCCTGTAAACGAGTTACCGCACCAATGGCGGTATTAGTGTGCAGGGTCGATAATACCAAGTGCCCCGTCAGCGAGGCTTGCACCGCGATCTGGGCGGTTTCGGCATCGCGGATCTCGCCCACCATCACCACGTCGGGGTCTTGACGCAGAATGGCGCGCAGCCCACGAGCAAAGGTCATGTCTACTTTGGGATTTACCTGGGTTTGACCAATGCCGCGCAGCATGTATTCGATGGGGTCCTCGATGGTCAAAATATTGCGAGAACTCTGGTTAATATGGGTCAATCCGGCGTACAGCGTGGTGGTTTTACCAGACCCTGTTGGACCGGTAACCAATACAATGCCGTGCGGCGCCTTAAGACAACGATCGTAGTCCGCCACGGCTTGCTGCCCCATATTCAACTGCGGCAAGCTCAACTGCCCTGCCTGTTTATCCAGCAAGCGCAATACGATGCGTTCTCCGTGCGCCGAAGGCATGGTCGACAAACGGATATCGACGGCATGACCGGCCAATTTCACAGTGATTCGGCCGTCCTGTGGCACGCGTTTTTCGGCGATATCCAGCTTGGCCATGACTTTTAAGCGTGACACAATCAACGGCGCTAACTGCCGCTTAGGGGTGAGTACTTCGCGCAATACACCGTCGACGCGATAGCGCACAATCAGGTTATCTTCGAAAGTCTCAACATGGATATCCGAGGCATTTTCTCTCACCGCCTGCGACAAAATAGCGTTGATCAGTCGAATCACCGGCGCGTCGTCTTCGCCGTCCATCAACTCGCTCGACTCAGGAATTTCATTTACCAAGCGCGACAGATCGATATCCGCACCGAGGTCTTCCGCCGCCCTCGCAGCCTCATTATCGGCAGTCTGATACGCTTGGCGTAAAGCTTGTTCAAAACTCGTTTCGGGAATCTCTTGTAGCTGCAACAACTCACCGGCGGCACGCTGTACCTCGGCCACTACTGCCAGGTTAAGTGGCGGCACATACTGCAAAAGTGGCTCGCCATGCTGACGCAGCAACAGCACTTTTTTGTCGCGAGCAAAACTGAACGGTAGACGATCAATCCCCTGCGACTCGAGCGCTTGGGCCTCATCTAGGGCGGCGGCGTGCGCGGGCACATCACTCATTATTCACTCGCCTCAGCATTTTGCTCGCGCTGCATTTTGTCCAATTGCTCTTGCCACTCGGGTAAAACGGGCAGGGATTCGTCGCTAGCGAAATTCACGCCCTGTTCGCGTTCCTCCAACTGCAAATCGCGAATATAGCCGTATTTTTCTGCCGTGGCGCCACGTAAACGTTCAGTATTACGAATAATGGTGGGGCGAATAAAGACCAACAAATTGGTCTTGGTCAACTTGGTATTATTACTGCGAAATAGGCGTCCCAGCACAGGGATGTCGCCCAACAACGGCACTTTTTGGACCGATTCTTGGACATCGTCTTTTACCAAGCCACCCAAAACGATCATTTCACCGTCCTGCGCCATCACCGAGGTATTGATCTTGCGCTGGTTAGTAATTAAGTCGCTCGACGAGGCACCCGTTAAACTCGACACTTCTTGTTCCAACTCCAAAATTAGGGAATTGCCTTCATTGATGTGCGGTGTCACTTTCAGAGTAATACCTACATCCTGACGCTCAATAGTCTGGAAGGGGCTAGTAGGATTAGTGGTATTGCCGGTTGATGTGTAGCGACCCGTCACAAAGGGAACTTCTTGACCGACGGTAATCGAGGCTTCGTTGTTATCGAGTGTTAATAGACTGGGTGTCGACAAGATATTGGCCTCGGTATCGGTCGACAATGCATTCAACAACACAGCAAAATCAGTACCCGGATTTTGCAGTTTACCAATACCAAACACTTGGCCCGGAGAGCCAGCGAGTGCCGCGGCCAGATTCAAGGTGGTGTTCACAGCATCGCCATTGGCATCGGTACTATCGCCCAAGGCAGATCCTGCCACGTTACCCAGCAAGGCACTATTACTACCCACACTATTAACCGAGCTACCAAAACCACGGTTTTCATTTTGGAACAACCACTGCACCCCCAACTCGCGGCCACCGACATCCTGTAGCTCGACGATAATGGCTTCGACCAATACTTGGGCGCGGCGAATATCAAGGCTTTTCACCATGCCAACTAATTCGCCCATGAGGTTTTTATCCGCAGTGATAATTAAGGCATTGGTGGTTTCGTCGGCTTCTACCGCGGCGGATTTCTTACTGGTTTTATCCGCGGTGACCGCACTGAGGTTTTGCACCACCTTATTCAATACCGCTGCCACGTCGACCGCCTTGGCGTACTCGAGGTAGATCACGCGAGAATTGCTGTTTTGGCGATTGGGTTCATCGAGGTGTTTCACCAAGAATTTCACCCGCTCGCGCGCCATTTCATCACCCAGTACGACCACGCTATTAGTGCGTGTATCCGCCACCAACATAGCGGGCGACATGGCGGCACCACGGTCGGCTTTTTCTTGCTTGTCTAGGTTGGTAATCAGCGACACCACGTCTTCCGCGGACGCGAATTGCAGCGTAATGATTTCGGTTTTTTCAACGGCGTTGTTGTCAACTTTCTCGATCAGCTTGCGCATGCGCTCAATATTAGCCGCAGTATCCGATAGGATGATCGCGTTGCTATTTGCATAAGCGGCCATATGCGACTGCTGTGGCACCAAGGGGCGCAAAATAGGAATCAGCTTCGCTGCATCAATGTTTTTCAGCTGGATCACTTCGGTGATGAACTGGGCATTATAGGGCTGGCTAGGGTTCACCGCAGAGGGCGAAGTACGTGCATCTTTGCTGGGCACGATGTGTAAGATACCCTTACTGTCGATAGCGCTGTAGCCATTGATATCTAATACCGTTAGGAACAGGTTGTAGAGCTCATCATCGCTTAAAGTCTTCGAAGAAACCACTCGCACCTTGCCTTTAACCTGGGGGTCAACCACAACGACCAAGTCGCGCGCGTCAGCGACAAACTTGATCACCTCGTGGATATCGGCGTCTTTAAAGTTAACCGTCCAATTCTGCGCAAGTGCAGTGGCCGACATGGCCATCATCAAACCAGCACCGATCAAACGGCGTGTAGAACGTTGCAGTGACATCAAACCACTATCCCTTTGCTAAGGCGCGTCGAGCGACACGCTAATATTGACTGAACCACCGTTGCGCAGTAGCTCTAAATCTACCATGCCACTTTGCATCGCGGCCATCACCTGGGGCAGCGATTCGGGGGTGTTGAGCGGCATACCATTGACCGCAACCACAATGTCTCCGGTTTGCAGCCCCAATTGACTAAATTCTTTACGCATCGAACCTGGCGCCAATGTATACCCCACTAACTCACCGTCTTGGTAGCTCGCACCGATGGTGATCAGCTGAGTCAGAGACGCGGGATCAGACAGCACTTTCTGCTTCACCTCTGATAGCATCGCACTGATGTCAGTGTCGTTACTGTGGTCGACATAAATTTCCTCGGGCTCGTCCTCCACCACCACATCCGCTTCATCCACCACAGAACGAGCAGCGACGCTGCCCAATGTCTGCTGATCAGATTCGTACAGCGCAATGTATTCATAGCGGCCGCCGTTATCGACGATGACGCGGTCAGACAGCACTTTAACCAACTTCACGTTGCGCCCCACCGGCATGGTTTCACCAACGGCAAATTGTTGGTGCTTACCCTGATGATCGACAATCACACGCGACAAGCGTTCATCATCCGCCAAGATCACACCCAATAAGTTAACGCGAAGGCTAGACTCAACCGCCTCGGCCTCTGCAATAGACAACGAAGGCTGGGGATTATTAACAGGATCATTAGACGAGCTAACGCTCGAAGCACCAAACCACTGCGCCGAACTTATGGCTTCAACATCTACCGCACGCGTTTTGGACACAGGGCTATCGGTGGCACTTGCGATTGGCAAAGTACCTGGCAGGGGTACATCAAGGGGAACCAGCGACCAGCTCGTTTTAGCCACAACATACACCGTGGCGATCACCAATAAGGCACTGAGCACTCGACGACCCCTGTCGCTGCCCAAAGAGCGCAACTGGGACAACTGACTGGCGTCTAGCGAAAATCCATTCTTCATTAAAGGCGTCACTAACTTGGCAAAACCAAGCAAATAATTATTAAAAATCTCGTTCTAATGCCCAACGAGCTTAGCAAAAAAGAAGCATTAAAGGGTATAAATGTTACGGGAATCTTAAAAGGATAGATGCATTACTTTAAAAACGTCTCAAAATACCCTGCAGCAGGCAGTCTAGCAGTGGCTGTGCAAGAAATCGCTAGAAGTTCTCACCTTCTGAACGCATAATTTGCCCGTCCTAACGAGAGGCCCCAAATATGCTGTCATACCGCCACAGTTTTCACGCAGGTAACCACGCCGACATCCTCAAACACGCCACCCTGTGTTTGATCCTTGAGGCCCTCAACCAAAAAGACAAACCCTATTTCTATGGCGACACCCACGCGGGGGCAGGTATCTATTCACTGGCTTCAGAACACGCCAGAGCGACCGGCGAGTTTCAAGGGGGGATTGCCAAGCTATGGCAGACAAACGACATCCCATCAATGCTTGCCCCGATGATGAACGTGGTAAAACACTACAACGGCGGCGGCCTGCGCTTTTACCCTGGCAGTCCACTGTTCGCCAAAGCGATGCTGCGCGAGCAGGATAAACTCACCCTTAACGAGATTCATCCGTCAGACGCTCCATTATTAGCGCGAGAATTCAAAAGCGACCGCCGCGCCCACATCGACGCGATGGACGGCTATCATTTCTGCAAGGATCGACTCCCACCAACCCCTCGTCGCGGCGTGCTATTGATGGACCCTTCTTACGAAATGAAGGATGAGTACAAGAAACTTTTCAACGCCCTACAAGACGGCCTAAAACGCTGGGAGACAGGCACCTTTGCCCTGTGGTACCCCGTAGTTGATCGCGGCACCATTGATGAACTGGAGCGCAAAATTCGCCGCCATGTAAAGCGACCGACATTGCAAGTTGAACTCGCCCTTGCGCCAGATAGCGACGGTTACGGCATGACAGCCTCAGGAATGATTGTGGTCAACCCACCCTGGAAACTGCCCGAACAGCTTAACGAACTACTGCCATGGCTAGCTAACACATTGGAGGCCGACGAGGCAGCCAACCAGCGCTTACACTGGTTGGTTGAAGACGCCTAGCGGTGGATCTCCGCCGCCAGGGCAAAGGCTAGCTCCAATACTTGTTGAGCATTAAGGCGGGGGTCGCACTGGGTGGTGTAACACTGCGCCAAATCTTCTTCTGTCACTTGGTAGGCACCGCCGACACACTCGGTCACGTGAGCACCGGTCATTTCTAAATGCACACCGCCAGGGATCGCAGCGGCCTGACGAAGAATCCTGAAGAACGACATAATCTCCGAGCTCACCGCATCGAAGGAGCGAGTTTTCATACCGTTGCTGGCGGACTTGGTGTTGCCGTGCATCGGGTCACAAGACCACACCACCTGCAACCCTTCACGCGTGATCGCCTCTACCAGTCTCGGCAGCCCAGCCTCAACCTTGTCGGCGCCCATACGGCTAATCAGGGTTAGGCGGCCCGCCTCGTTGTTGGGATTTAATGCTGTGACCAACTTGATCAAATCTTCATCGCCAATCTTATCACTAACTTTTACACCGATCGGGTTGGCGACGCCGCGCAAAAACTCCACATGGGCGCCATCTAACTGACGTGTACGCTCACCAATCCACAACATGTGGGCCGAACCGCAGTAGTGGCGACCATCCTCGGCGACTTGCAACAATGACTGCTCGTAGTTGAGCAACAGTGCTTCGTGCGAGGTATACAAGTGTGTCTCATGCAGCGATGGGGTATTGTTGCTATTCACGCCACATACTTGCATAAAACGCAAGGCGCGCAGAATTTCCTGTGCCATCGACTGGTAGCGCTCGTTAATGGCGCTATCCGAGGCAAAATCGAGGTTCCATTCACTGACTTTCTGCAAATCAGCCAAACCTCCCTGCGAAAACGCGCGCACCAAGTTCATAGTAGCGGTCGACTGGTGATAAGCCTGCAGCATACGCTGCGGATCAGGGCGACGTCCCTCGGAGGTAAAGGCAATGTCGTTGATAATATCGCCGCGATAGGAGGGCAAACGCACACCATTGCGCTCCTCATGGTCAGCCGAACGAGGCTTCGCGAACTGCCCCGCCAATCGACTCACCTTGATGACAGGCATCGAGCCGGCATAGGCCAAGACGACCGCCATCTGCATCAACACTTTGTAAAGATCGCGGATGCCATCGGCGCTAAACTGACTGAATGATTCTGCGCAGTCCCCGCCCTGCAACAAGAAGGCAGCCCCGCGCGAGGCCTGCCCCAACTGCTCGCGCAGAGCATCGATCTCACCGATAGACACCAGCGGCGGCATCCCGCCCAATGAGGCTTCTACGCGTCGCAGCGCCACAGCGTCAGGGTAAAGGGGTTGTTGAGCGGCGGGAAAGTCGCGCCAGCTATCTGGGGTCCATATACGCATAGTGTTCTCCGTTTTGCCTATTGTAACGCCAAAACAACTCCGAAAAAGCCCCAATGTCAGCTAAAATAAACGCATTGACCCATGGAGGGAGTAGAACATGCAAAAGCCAGTGATCATCCTATGCCTTGGCCTATACCTATTCGGCTGTGGCGGTGGCGGAACAACATCAACCACACCCACCCCGCGCCCTGATCCCGCCCCGGTAGACACTGCCATTCTTACCAGCACTAACGACAGCTCGGCATTTATCGCAGCCTACCGTGAAGCGCTCAGCCATGCCGCGCAAGTGCGTGTCTTGCGCATGGAAGTGGCTATGGCCGCGGACAGCGCTGGTGGGGGAAGCTTTACCACCACCTACACCCAAGAAGCCAACGTCGACGAACACGACGTGGTGAAATACGACGGCCAATACCTTTATATTGCTCCAGCGGGGCACAGCGGCTGCTGTTTTGTTGCCACCGATGGCCTGGCCTTGGCGGCTGACATTGCCCCGGTACCCGTGGCCAACGACAGTCAGGACATCAGGATTGTCGCCACCGACCCAGACAACGCGAGCGCTTATGAGGTGGCCACACTGCCGATAGATGAAGACCTCCTCATTGAGGGCATGTATCACCACGACCAGCGTCTCAGCACGATCGGCACCTCAGCCTGGTGGGGTACCTATGGCGATAACTTTACCCGCATCGAACCCTGGGCGAATCAATTCACACAAGTCGATATTTACGACACGACAACCATTCAATCGCCTGCGCGAATTGCACGCATTGGTGTCGAAGGCAGCTTGGTCAATACGCGCCGCACCAGCGCGGGCATACACCTCATTACCCGCCACAGCCCCAGCATTGATGGCTACATCTACTACCCGAGCAACGACGCTGAAAAAGCCGCTAACGACAGTCTTGTCAACAACCTTAACAGTGAAGACCTGCTGCCAAAAATACAAATCGACGGTGTCGATGTCACAGGCCCCAACTTATCGCAATGCTACTTCAACAACCCCAATAGCAGCAGTTACCGCGAATTCAGTTATTTTCCGACTATTACCACGGTCACCACCATTGATCCCCTTGATGGCAGCATTGACGATGGCTTTTGTTTTGTCGGTTACAGCGACGGCGTCTATATCAATGAAGGCGATCTCGTGGTCACCCAGAACTACTATGGCGAGGGCAACGATAGCGGCGTCTTTGTACACCAATTTGCCCTCAGCGGCGCTAGCCATTACGAGGGCTCAGCGCGGCTGGATGGTCGCCTCTATTTAAATGGCAACCAAGACTTCCGCATCAGCCGCCACGGCGATGTCTTGCGTTTGGTCACTAGCGAGTGGATGGACGATAGCACCGATCGCCTCGATCACCGTCTTTATATGCTCGACGCCAATGCCAGCAACAAAACCCTTAGCACCCTTGCCGAGCTACCAAACAGCCGTCGCCCTGACGAGATTGGCAAGCCTAATGAAGACCTTTACGGCGTGCGTTTTATGGGCGACCGCGCCTATTTGGTCACCTTTGAACGCATTGACCCGCTGTACGTGTTGGATCTCAATGACCCGCGCGACCCCTTGATTACTGGCAGCTTAGACATTCCAGGCTTTTCTAACTTTCTACACCCCGTGAGCGATGACCTTTTACTGGGGCTTGGCCAAAGCGCAGAACGCAAAGTGAAACTGGCCCTGTTCGATGTCAGTGACATGACGTCACCCCAGTTACGCCAAGAAGTGATCGTTGGACAAGAATTAAGTTGGCCTAACAGCGAAGCCGAGTACGACCGCCACGCCTTCGCCTACCTACCTGGTAGCGACAATGACCGGTTTGCCATCCCCGTGGCGGGATGGGATGAGGCCGCGCAGCGCCATCGCCAACAGCTTCACTTATTTGACATTGTCGATAAGAACGACCCTAGCGCGGTGTTCATTCAATCACCGGGTTTCCTCGAAGTGAACAATCTTGAAGACAATCAGTACCCTTCTCACCGAAACCGCACTGTGCTGCACGATGACGCCGTGTTTTACATCAATGGCACACGGGTTTATTCGGCGTTTTGGCAAAGTCCGATCAACCAACTCGGACCGCAATAAAAAAACCCACCTAGGTGGGCTTTAACAGGGGCGGCACATCCTGTGCCACTGGGATGAACCTGGGAGGTTACACTTCTTCCACGATGCCGACTTTCAGCCACCAATCGCTTTGAGTTCCGAATTGCTCGCGACTCGCTCGACGCTCCTTACCGAAGTACGACACGTTGGTGCTTTGGCGACGACATTCAAAAATCCCGGCCGACACTTCAGGCTGGACACTTTTGGCGGTATGTTCGCGACGTGTTTGCATGGGTAACTCCTGTAAAGATATTTTGTTACTCAACTTGGCATCAATGATAGGAAATTCTTCAGCCACGTTTTGTGAGTTTGCTCACAAAAACAAACATTCCCTAAAAAAATACCCGCACATGCGGGTATTTTTGGAAGCGTTAACGAGCAATAAGCTATAAGAGGGGCGTTAGCGAGGCCGCTAGTGCGAGGCGAACTCCCCTTTTGAGCAAGGATTTTAGTTATCCTAAATGACGCGCTCGAATGGGGAATTCAACGAAGCAATAGCCACGCAGCTAGCCCCGTTTCTTATACGTTAGCGAATTGATTCATAGTATTGTCCTTACCCGCCGCCTTCAGCGCCGCCTCACCTGCAAAATACTCTTTGTGATCATCACCCATATCTGAACCCGCCATATTCTGGTGTTTCACACAGGCAATACTCTGGCGAATTTCTTTACGCTGCACGCCCTGTACATAACCTAGCATGCCCTCTTCGCCGAAGTAGGCCTTGGCCAGATTGTCGGTAGACAACGCCGCTGTGTGGTAGGTTGGCAGAGTAATCAAGTGGTGGAAGATACCCGCCTCACGCGCCGAGTCAGCCTGGAACGTTCGGATAAGCTGATCCGCTTCTTGCGCTAACTCAGTGGCATCGTAATCGGCACTCATCAGGCGATCGCGCTCGTAAGCTGACACGTCTTTACCCTGCTCAGCCCAAGCATCGAATACCTGTTGACGGAAATTCAGCGTCCAGTTGAACGACGGGCTATTGTTGTAAACAAGCTTGGCATTTGGGATCACGGCACGGATGCGATTCACCATTCCGGCGATCTGGCCAATGTGGGGCTTTTCTGTTTCAATCCACAGCAGGTCAGCACCGTTCTGCAACGAGGTGATACAATCCAACACGCAACGATCTTCACCCGTACCTTTGCGGAACTGGAACAAGTTAGACGCTAGGCGCTTGGGACGCAGCAATTTACCTTCACGGTTGATGATCACGTCACCGTTTTGCAGCTGGCTAGCGTCAACCTCTTCGCAATCTAGGAAGCTGTTGTATTGGTCACCCAAATCGCCGGGCTGTTTGGTCACCGCGATCTGCTTGGTTAAACCTGCACCTAGTGAATCAGTTCGCGCCACAATAACACCGTTGTCGATACCCAATTCCAAAAAGGCGTAACGCACAGCACGGATCTTGGCTAAGAAATCCTCGTGGGGCACGGTCACTTTACCGTCTTGGTGGCCGCATTGCTTCTCGTCCGAGACTTGGTTTTCGATCTGGATACAGCAGGCACCGGCTTCAATCATTTTCTTAGCCAATAGGTAGGTCGCTTCAGCATTACCAAAACCGGCATCGATATCGGCAACAATGGGCACTACATGGGTTTGGAAATTATCGATCTGATTCAGGATAGCCTTTTCAGTCACCTGATCACCCGTCTCACGTGCGGCGTCTAAGGCGCGGAAAAAACCGCCCAATTCGCGCGCATCTGCCTGGCGCAAAAAGGTGTACAACTCTTCGATCAAGGCAGGTACTGAGGTTTTTTCGTGCATTGATTGGTCAGGCAAAGGACCGAACTCACTGCGCAGCGCTGCCACCATCCAGCCTGATAGGTAAAGGTACTTTTGACGCGTTTCACCATTGAAATGCTTTTTAATAGCGATCATTTTCTGTTGACCGATGAAACCGTGCCAGCAACCTAGCGACTGGGTATATTGACTGCTATCAGCGTCGTAGGCCGCCATATCGGCACGCATGATATCAGCGGTGTACTGCGCGACTTCCAGGCCGGTTTGAAAGCGGTTTTGCATACGCATGCGCGCCACAGATTCCGCATCAATTGACTGCCAGGGGCTGCCATTGTTGGCGACAAGTTGAGCGGCTTGATTGATCTCTTGTTGATATGTCATGGTATTTTCCTCGACGATGTTGACCGTTTCCTTGTTTTTCAGGGCGAATTTGTTATCCCTCGCCGCTGCTTAAGATTCATACTAGGACCACTCTAAAAATAAATGAAATTTATAAGTTTTATTTCAGCCATTTTTTAAATTTATGCCAAGGCCGCCAGTCAATATAATTTTCATGAATGGAATAAATTAAATGGATAAATTGGTTCTATCTAAAAGCCTCGCCTAAAATCACTCAAAACGATATATGGCAAGGAAACAGAACATGACAACGCGCACATCTATAGCTGGTTTGCAGGTAGCTACATCGCTCTTCAATTTAGTAGAACAGGACATCGCCCCCGGTACGGGTATTAGTAGTGACGCTTTTTGGGAAGCGTTTGCCAACATTCTAGACGAGCTCACACCTCGCAACCGTGAACTGCTCGCCAAGCGCGACGCGATTCAGCAACAGATTGATGACTATCATCTCGCACATCGCGACCAAGCCCACAACGCGACCGACTACAAATCCTTTCTGGGAGAGATCGGCTACCTTGCCCCAGATGTCGAAAATTTTGAGATTAATACTGCTAACGTTGACAGCGAAATCACCACCCAAGCAGGTCCACAATTGGTAGTGCCTGTTAAAAACGCCCGCTTCGCCCTCAACGCCGCCAACGCGCGCTGGGGAAGCTTGTACGATGCACTTTACGGCACCGATGCGATCACCGAGGCCGATGGCGCAGACAAAGGCAGCAGCTACAACCCTATCCGCGGCCAGCGAGTGATCGAGTTTGCCAAGCGTCACCTGGACCGCGTTGCGATATTACAAAAAGGCAGCCATGCCGATGTCTGCCAATACCGTATAGAGGGAAAAAAGCTCCGCGCCACCATGAGCAACGGCGAACAAACATCCCTCGCAGATCCCGCCCAACTGCGCGGCTACCGTGGCACCAGCCAGCAACCGAGTGCTATTTTGTTGTGCCAGAATGGACTGCATATTGACATTCAAATCGACCCGCAACACCCCATTGGCGCAAGAGACAAGGCAGGTGTAAAAGACTTGCTCCTGGAGGCCGCGGTGACCACTATTATGGACTGTGAAGATTCGGTAGCCGCGGTTGATGCCGAAGACAAAGTCGAGGTTTACGCCAACTGGACAGGCCTTATGAAGGGCAATTTAGAGGACAGCTTTGTCAAACATGGTCAAACCATGACCCGCAAACTGGCCAGCGACAGGGGATATACCGGTCTTGACGGCAGCGAATTGACGCTGCACGGTCGCAGTCTGCTGTTTGTTCGCAATGTCGGCCATCTGATGACCAACGATGCCATTTTAGACAAGCAAGGTAACGAAGTACCCGAAGGCATCATGGACGCCATGATTACCTGCCTGGCCGCACTGCACGACTTGCAGGGCAAGGGTATTCACCGCAATAGCCGCACCGGCAGCATCTACATCGTGAAACCAAAGATGCATGGCCCCGAAGAAGTGGCATTCGCCGATACTCTATTCGCCCGCGTTGAAGAAGCGCTGGATCTGCCGCGACACACCATCAAAATGGGCATCATGGACGAGGAGCGCCGCACCACGGTCAATCTAAAACAATGCATCCAAGCCGCGCGTGAGCGTGTTGTTTTTATCAACACTGGCTTCTTGGACCGCACGGGCGATGAGATTCACACCAGCATGTTAGCGGGTCCCATGCTGCCTAAAGCCGAGATGAAAAAAGCCACGTGGATTGGCGCATACGAAAACTGGAACGTCGATACAGGGCTAGCCTGTGGATTACAAGGCAGGGCGCAAATCGGCAAAGGCATGTGGGCCATGCCAGATGAGATGGCCGCCATGCTCGAGCAAAAAATTGCCCACCCAAAAGCCGGCGCTAACACCGCTTGGGTGCCCTCACCAAACGGTGCTACTTTACACGCCCTGCACTACCACCAGGTCGATGTTTTTGCCCTGCAGGACAGCATGAAACACGCCATGAGTGCAAGCGTCGATGAGATTCTAGAGATTCCGCTACTAACAGACCCAAACCGCCTCGATGAGGCCGCTATACAGAGCGAATTGGATAACAACGCACAGGGCATTCTCGGTTACGTGGTGCGTTGGATAGATCAAGGCGTGGGTTGCTCAAAGGTACCAGACATCAACAATGTCGGCCTCATGGAAGACCGCGCCACACTGCGTATTTCCAGCCAGCATATTTGTAACTGGTTACACCATGGCCTATGTAGCAAAGAACAAGTGATGGATACACTGCTGAAAATGGCTGCCGTCGTTGACGCTCAGAACTGTGCAGACAACGACTACCTGCCCATGGCGACCAACGCTAAACAAAGTATTGCTTTTCAAGCTGCTTGTGCGCTGATCTTCGAAGGCGAAACACAACCTAATGGCTATACAGAGCCATTGCTACACGCCTATCGTCGAGAGGCGAAGGCTACATCAGATAATAAACGCCAGGTGGCATAACATTGAGTGTAAAAAAGGGCGCTTGTAGCGCCCTTACTAATCAACGTGCCGTTAACGAGGCAAACAATGCATCAAACGCCTCTGGACCCTGCTCTTCCCACGTTTTAAGCGCCGCGGTACCGATGATGGCGATGTCAGCGATATCTTTGAGGAAGTCGATATCCTCGCGACTGCTGATACCAAAGCCAACGGCTACGGGCACGTCGGTGTGTTGACGAACCCGTTTAACCAAAGCGCTCACGTCATCGCCCATCTGGGTTTTTGATCCGGTCACACCCTTGCGCGCTACCACGTAAACAAAACCTGACGCCGCTTTACCCAATACTTCCATGCGCGCATCACTGGTGGTCGGCGTCATCAAAACAATAGGCGAAATACCTTCGCGATCGGCGACCGAGTAGAGCTCACCAGCTTCTTCGATGGGCAAGTCCGGTACGATAAATCCGACGCCACCAGCTTCCTTCAGGCGAGCAATATACTTCTCCTCGCCCATTTTAAAGATAGTGTTGTAGTAGCCCATCATCAAGACCTTGAAGGGGAACTTCCCGCTCACCTGAGCCATAAAGTCAAAGCACTGCTCAACAGTAGTGCCTGCCTTCAACGACAATTCGTTAGCACGTACAAAAAGCGGGCCATCAGCACTGGGCTCAGAGAAAGGAAATTGCAACTCAACCACGTCGACACCATTCGCGGCCATAATTTCCAATTCGCGCATATTGTCTTCAAACGAAGGGTAACCACAGACCACGTGGGCCATGATTTGCATGGGCTTGTCGCCGCGACTTGTCGCTAAATATTCACGCAAGCTCATGAATTTTTCTCCTGTGCGTATTGGGCCGCTTTCTGTGAAATGAAGTGCTTCCACTTGTTGTCATCTAAAGCATCCGCCACAGTGAAAATATCTTTGTCACCACGGCCAGACATATTGATCAGCACGATCTCGTCTTTATTCATTTTAGCGGCTTCTTGCAGCGCCTTGGCAAATCCATGGGTAGATTCTAGCGCGGGGATCAACCCTTCAGTCGACATCACCAGTCGCAGCGCGTCGCGTACTTCGTCATCGGTAGCCGCATCAAAACGCACGCGCCCCTGCTCCCACAAGTAAGCCATAATGGGGTTAACTCCTATGTAATCAAGGCCCGCAGCAATCGAGTGAGTCTCGTTCATATTGCCTTCTTCATTTTGTAAGAAGTAGGTCTTGTAACCCTGTGCTACGCCTAAACTAGCATCGGTATAAGCTAAACGTGAAGCATGCTGATGAGACTCTGGGCCATGACCTCCCGCCTCACAACCTATCAATTCGACATCGTCATCGAGGAAGCCTTGGAATAGTCCCATGGCATTAGAGCCACCGCCAACGCAGGCAAAAACTTTGTTCGGCAGTTTGCCCGTCTGCGCCAAGATCTGTTCCCGCGCCTCAAGGCCAACAATAGATTGGAACCAGCTTACCATTTCCGGGAAGGGGTGTGGTCCGCACGCGGTACCCAACACGTAATGAGTGTCCGCCATATTGGTCACCCAATCGCGCATCGCTTCATTGATAGCGTCTTTCAGCGTTTGTTGACCATCGGTCACTGCCACCACTTCAGCGCCCAAGTTTTCCATCCAGAAAACATTCGGCCGCTGACGTGCCACATCGACCGCGCCCATATAAATGGTGCAATCGAAACCAAATTTAGCCGCCATGGTTGCCGTGGCAAAGCCGTGTTGGCCCGCGCCTGTTTCGGCAATGACGCGTTTCTTACCCAAGCGCTTGCACAGCAGGCCTTGGCCAATCACGTTATTCACCTTGTGCGAACCGGTATGGTTAAGGTCTTCACGCTTAACGTAAATCTGCGCACCGCCCAATTTGGCTGACAAGTTGGGCAAATACGTCACCGGGGTTGGGCGACCCGAATAGCTTTGCATTAACTCAACATATTCACGCCAAAAAGAAGGGTCGTTTTTGCACTCACGGAAGCACGCTTTTAATTCTTCGATGGTGGCATGAAGAATTTCTGGCAAAAATGTACCACCAAATTTGCCGTAGTAGCCTTCTCGGCCCTCTGCAAAGTCAAATAAACCCATGATATATCTCTCTTGGCGTGGGGGGGGTTCGCTAAAAACCCCCTATCTTAGCGGTCTCCGGCTGTTGTAACAAGCCATTACTCATATGCATACGCCTATCAGCGTCAACGGGTCCAAAAATCATTAACAATGATACAAAAACAAGCATCTATTTCTTTCAAAACATCGACTTTTCTTCTATCTTTGATGGGTCATTTTTTACATTTTTTGGACATACATGCCAAAACGCTACAATGAAATAGATACCCAACAGCTGCAGAGTATCGATCTGGGTCAATTGTTGACTCACAAGAAATTTTGGACGCTTATGACACTGTTAATGGTGCTGACATTTACCCCATTCGCGTTCTACATTGCGGACCAAAACAATGCCATTCTCGACAAACATATCGAGGCATCGAAGCTTGCCCTCAACACCAAGATTAACGCCACGAATATTATGTTTAACAACATGGGTGGCGCACTCAATGTTATTACTAACTTACCAGATATTCGACAAGCCCTTTCCACCAACACTGAACTTGGCCAAGCCAGCATCAATTTCTTGTCAGAAGTTCTACTGACGTTTAAGCGCTTCGATCAAATCATCTTGATAGACCCCAATGGCGCCAACCGCTTTTTGGTTTACAAAGAAACAGGACAAGGTGTGGTAGTGCCTAAAGACCAACTAGGTCAGTTTCAACACCGAAATTTTTTTGAAACGCAAAAGTTTGGACGCGAAAACTACATATACATTAGCAACTTTCATTTCGAAAGACGCTTTAACCGCAACGAGAAATTATTGCCGAGCTTTTATTTGAGTAAACCCCTCTTCAACGATGAGGGTGATTTTATCGGCGCCATTGCCTTGAAAGTTGTGGCGAATTTACGCTATCAACGCATGTCCAGCAACAACAGCCAGCTTTTTGAGCTGCACCACATGGATATATTTAATGGCGACTGGTTTGCTAATGATCTCAACCCAAAGCTGGCACTACTCTCTGGCAGAGCACCCACTGGGTCCAATGTTCAAAACGACGCCCCTGAATTATGGCATGAATTCTCTACCAAAAAATCTGGCGTCTACATGAACGACGAGGGCATCTATGTCTATAGCGCAGTGATGCCGCTAGCACTGGATCGTAACACCAACCCCCTGTGGCGCTTTGACCCAACCTTACTTGGCAACTATCAATACATTTTTGTCAACCTAACGCCATGGCATGTGATTGATCAACTACAGCCATGGGAAGCGCAATTCACCCTTGGTTTGCTGCTGTTTGCCGTTGTGGTAATTTTGGCTTTTGGGTTGGCCACACGCAGTGAAAACATTCAATTTATTCTCAAGAAAAGCCAACAATTAGAAGATCTTTTTCAACTCAGTGATGCCATTATCGACAATCTTGGCGCGGCGCTAATTGGCATAAATAAGGTTGGTATCATAACGCGTTTCTCGCGTCACGCCGAAACCCTGTTTGGTTATCAAGCAGAAGAGGTCGAGGGTAGCAACGTCAAAATTCTCATGCGCTCCGATATCGCCGCCAAACATGACAGCTTCCTAAGCGACTATGTGAAAGACACCCAGGCGGGTATGTCAAAAGTTCAATCCATACTAGGTCAGTCGAGAGTACTCGTCGCTAAAGCGAAGGATGGCACAGAATTCCCTGTAGAGATTGTGGTTACCAAGGTACCCTTCGGGAATAGCTATCGTTTCGTTGGCCTCATCACCGATATTAGCGAGCGTCTAAAGCTGCAGGACGAATTGCGACAAGCCGTCCAAGAAGCCACAGAAGCCAGTGAACATAAGTCGGTCTTTCTCGCCAAGATGAGCCACGAAATTCGCACGCCTATGAATGCTATTTATGGCACCTTGCAATTACTACGCAGTCGCTTAAGAGGTTCTGAGCACCACAATCTCATTGAAAAATCCGTTTACTCGTGTAAGACGCTGCTAACAATCATCAATGACATTCTAGACATTTCCAAAATAGAAGCCAACAGGATAGATCTAGAAGAAGTACCATTTAACTTCATAGGGATTGTGAACGACGTACTCAACGACTTCCAAGAATTAGCTGAGCAAAAGGGAATCAGTGTTTCTATCGAGGGACTACAACAATTTCACGATGGCTGGTTGGGTGATCCCACGCGCATCAAACAAATACTCATTAACCTAGTGACTAACGCTTTAAAATTCACATCTCAGGGTAGTATTAATATTACAATGGCCAACAACGGAAGTTCGGGACTTGTATTTCAAGTCAAAGATACCGGTATTGGTATGAATCAAGAGCAAGTAAGCAGAATTTTCACGCCCTTTGAACAGGCCGATAATTCCATCACTCGCCGCTTTGGCGGCACTGGATTGGGCATGACTATTTGTTACGAATTAAGTCGTTTAATGAATGGTTCGATTAGCGTCGAGAGCCAACCTGGAAAAGGATCAACCTTTACGGTTAAATTGCCCCTGAAACATATAAGTGTCGCCCCCGAGCAAGACCATTCCTTCAGCGAAGTACAAGACTTAAACGGCCATAAAATTTTGTTGGTGGAAGACAATGTCGTCAATCAAACGGTCTTTGAAGCCATACTCAACGATACTATGGCTGAATTACGCATCGCCAATGATGGCATAGAAGCGTTGGAGATACTGCGCGATTTTGAACCAGAATTAATTTTTATGGACATTCAGATGCCCAATATGAATAGCATAGAATGTTGCAAGAAAATTAAGGCAGACGACCCACTGACACCGATCATTGCAATCACCGCTAATGTCATGGCGGAAGACATTCGCGAGTACAGACACAATGGATTTGACGACATCATGCCAAAACCGTTTGAAATAAGCATCTTGCACAGCCTGTTAAACAAATATATCGATGCAAACAAGCTGCGCCGCAGGATCTAACTCAGGCAGGATTCAACGATTAAGGTTAACTCGTCAAAAGTCGCTGATTTTAAAGCAACACCACTAGCGCCTAGCTCTTTCATGATGGGCAAATAAAACGCACCATCACCCGATACAATGACTACAGGTAAAGTTGGATATTTATTGCGAACTTCCAACAGCGTTTCAGCCCCCTCTTGCTGAGGCATAAAAATATCTAGCACCATTAAATCAGGCTCGAAGCGCTTGATACCCTCAAGAGCAAATTTACCATCTTCAACGCAATGCGCTTCGTGCCCCGCCGAGGCAAGTCGACTAGACATCAACTGACGATCATCAGCATTATCATCAACGATAAGGATTTTAGCCATAAACAATTCACTTCTGATAGGAGCGATGCATTGTATTAATGCCGTTATTTTTAGGCAACACAACTTATCGCGGCAAAGATATATTTTACACGCGTATTACAATTTTTCGAGTGAGACTAACAGGGACGATACTACCGCAGAAAAGTCGGCAGTTTTCTCGGCCACCGCAAACGCACCCAAGTGTGTCATCATAGGCAGGTAATCCTTTCCCACCCCCGACATAACGACAACGGGAACATCTGGGTAACTACTATGAATTTGTTGCAGCGTTTCCGCACCCTCTGCTTCAGGCATTATCAGGTCCAGTGCAACAGCATCGTATTGGCCAGAAGACAATTTTTCTAAAGACAAACGCCCGTTTTGCAATTCTTCATAAGTGTGACCAAGATTTGCCAAAACAGTGCCCAACAAAAAACGGTCATTGTCATCGTCATCAATGATTAAAATGTGTGCCATAAAATAACTCCATAATTTATAGTATCTTAATTTAGCAACCATGGATGTAACAATATCTCTAAATCATTAACAGATCATTAGATTAAACGGGCAATGACACCTCTGCTACAGCTGGCGCGACCTTAGCCTCCGGCATGACTAAGCTCACAACTTGCCAGTCGGACTTCGGCGAAAATTGTGACTTGGTGGTATAAAGATTGAGTCGCCCATCTTTTCCAATGGCAAACAAACGCACGGCACGGTCGCCGTATTTCTGCTGATAGTCGGTATCGCTAAAAGACTCACTCAACCGAGTGGTTTTAACAATTGCGCCTTTGGCTACCATACTGGCCAAGCGCGCGTAGGTTACGCCCCCACCAAATAAGTTCAATCGCTTGGCATAGTCCTCTGACACTTGATGACTGGCACGCTGTTCTTGCTCATTGTTGGTCAACGCAAACACACACTCTTTACCCAAGTACCCCTGGAAATGGTAGGTCACCATGGGGTTAATTTGCTTGTAGGGCGAAATCACCAGCACACGCCCAAACTGTTCAAGGTCAAGCGTATTGGAGGCGTGATGCGACATAGGGTTACCAAAATAAGTAGCAATGCCCTCCATCCGAGCGCTGCTGATCGACGACCAGTTGGTATCTGCCACCCTTACCGGAATCTTGTGAACCATCATTTCTTTCGCCAGCATACGGGCAAAATCATTACCACCAAAAATCAAAATACCGATGGGCGGCGGAGAGCGCTCTCCAAGTAACTTGGCCATGGTCGCCGACGTCAAACTCTGTAACACCACAGTAACGACAATCACCAAGAATACCAGCGGCACGAGAATGGCGGCTTCGCTGTAGCCCTGCGATTCCATTTGCAAAGCAAACAACGCCGAAACCGCCGCTGCCACAATACCGCGCGGGGCGATCCAACTTAACAAGGCGACTTCTTGCCAGCGCAGCCCAGAACTAAACGATGACGCCCACACCGACAAGGGCCGCGAAATGAATAAAATCACCGCCAACAGCATAATCACACCACCACCGAGATCTACGATGCTCGCCAACTCAATTCGCGTTGCTAGCAATATGAATAGCGCTGAAATCAGCAACACGCTGAGGGTTTCTTTAAATTCAAGAATGCCCTCGACCTCAACGTCACGCATATTGGTCAACAGAATCCCCGCCACAGTCACCGTCAGCAGCCCCGACTCGTGGGCTAACAGATTAGACAATGCAAAAGCGGCTAAAATAATGGTTAACACCGCGGTATTCACCAAGTAGTGAGGCCACCAGTTGTTGCGAAGCGCGACCCCCATGCCATACCCCACTGCAACGCCGATCGACAGCCCCGATAGCAGGGCCATACCGAACGCCACCAGGGTGTGCTGGAGTGCATCTTGACTGGCAACCACAAACTCAAATACCAATACCGCTAGCAGCGCGCCAATGGGATCGATGATGATGCCTTCCCAGCGCAGAATGTTGGCTACCCGTGAGGTTGGACGGATCGAACGCAGCATCGGCATGATGACCGTGGGCCCGGTCACAGTGACGAGGGCACCAAATAAAAAGGCTATCTGCCAACTTAGCCCCAAGGTGGCTTGCGCGGCAAGCGTAACTGTCAACCAAGTGACCAAGGCGCCAATCGTACACAGATTGCGCACCATAACACCGTGCCCAGACAAGTCAGAAAGACGCAGCGTTAAGGCACCTTCAAATAGAATGATTGCCACCGAGAGCGATACGATAGGAAACAATAAGTCGCCAAACATGGCATCGGCATCGAGCACACCAAACACAGGGCCAATCAATAATCCGGTCACAAGCAAGGGAAGAATGGCCGGTATTTTCATACGGTAGGCCAAATATTGGCACACAATAGATAGCGTACCGACGGTTACCAGTTGTAAGGTGAGATCTTCCATGGTGCACATCCTTTGATTGCTCACACCAACTATAGATCACGCCGCGATTAACACCTCAATAGTTCGCGACTGCATGCGATTGCCAGGTATAATTTTTGTGCTTGGCGCTAATCCACGTAGTAAATCAACTGACCAGCACAGGCTTCATCGTCATCCACCACGCTCGGCAGATAGGGACGAGTGTTTAACACGACAAGCTCGGCTGCGCCGAAGGCATCAAATTCAGGGTGTTCGGCACAATGCCCTTCTTGGTCTGGAATTGTACTCAAGCCCCAACAGCCAATCAGGCGCACCAAGCCCTCGCGATCTTGGCTGTTATGAAGAACATCTAAGCGACCATCCAATGGTCTCACATATAGCGCCCACTGCCCTCTATCCTGGCGCTGAGCTCGAGCAAACGCCGACTCCAATTCGTCAAGTAACAGTTGTTTTTCTATAAAAATGGCGCTCAAGCCTTGGCCTCCTTGTCTGATGGCGGGCATCTTGGCACGGCACGGCACGCTATAGCAATCTCTCGCGCCAAAGCATGGGAGCTACAGCATGGTATGATAGCGATTTTTTAAAGGGCACCACCGTGATAGACATCCAACAGCTTAGCCACACCCATCTCAGCATACCTGCTTGGCGCGTCAATAAGGGAGAATCGTGGTGCTTGATGGGGCGCAACGGCTCTGGCAAGCAGTGGATCACAGCCCTTCTTTCAGGTGAGCTTACCAGTTACCGCGCCGACACTTGCTGTTTGCCAGACTCTAGCGATGTCGGGGTGATTTCATTTGAACGCCAACAACAAATTTTTGAACACGAATTGGCCATCGACGAATCGGATCTGACGGACGATGTTGACTACGGTACCCCCGTTCGTGACTTCTTTCCTTCTGATCAGCTCGCTCACCCACTGATCGATCAATTGCACATGCGTCACAAACTGGATAATGGCTATCGCCAACTCAGCACCGGCGAAAGCCGCAAAGTGTTAATTATTCAATCGGTACTCAACGGCGCCCGCTTATTACTTTGCGAAAACCCCTTCGACAGCCTCGACATTGACGCTTGTGAAACCCTATCGAACGCCCTGGGCCACATCGCGCAACATATAAATGTGGTCTTACTGCTCAACAACGTGCAGGACATCCCTGCATGGTGCCAGCAAATCGCTGTCGTAGAAGCCAGTGAATTGAGCGTGCTTGGCAAATGGCATAGCCCACCCGTTGAAGAAGCGCTCAATGCTTTGTTCGATACACGACAGTTAATGAGTAATGATTGGCCAGCACCGCCCTTCCCTCTCGCCCACTATGATCTCGCGTCGCTTGCCGAACTACGTCAATTGAACGTGCGCTTCGCCGATAATGTTGTGTTCGATAACTACGACGTTCGAATTGCACCACTACAGCACACCTTGATAACGGGCAGCAATGGTTCGGGAAAGTCCACCTTAATGCAACTGATCACCGGCGATTGCCCACTGTGTTATAGCAATGACGTCACCGTATTCGGCATGCGCCGAGGCAGCGGTGAATCAATTTGGGATATCAAGCGCAATATCGGCATCGTCAGCGCGGAATTGCACCGCAACTACCGCGTTCGCTGCGATGTTTTGAGTGTCGTATGCTCGGGATTCTTTGATTCCATAGGGATTTATGAGCAGCCGGACAAGGTTCAAATTAACCACGCCTTACACTGGCTGAAAATGGTGGGAATGGAAAGCTTGGCAAAACAGCCATTCCACAAATGCAGCTATGGTGAACAGCGTCTAGCGCTGATTGCAAGGGCCTTGGTAAAATCGCCCTTGATGTTGATCTTGGATGAACCCACCCAAGGCTTAGATAGTTTGAATCGTTGGCGAATATTGCGTTTTATCGAACGAATCGCTTCGTTTAAACACAGCACGATTGTGCTGGTAAGCCACCGTTTAGATGAACGCTTAGCGCTATTTACACAGCACATAGACCTAGATAACAAAGCGAACTAACCGCGAACGAGCTCCACGGCAATTACCAAGGGCAATCCCGAGTGTTAAAAACTACATATAAGCCTGAAATTCCTTACCGTCCAAAATAGCCGCCGTACCGTAGCTTTGGGGATGCTCGGCCATTTCCTTGGGCGCCGCTTGATAAAGTTCGAGCTTGGTAATGTAGGGGGCATGTCGCGCCATCAAAGGGTGAACCGCCAAACGTTTTAAAGCATCGGTGGTCGTTCGCGCTTCAACCGCTGCGGTAAATTCACTGCCTACATCCTGTAACCAGTAAATTGCCAAGTAGGGTTTCAATCGATGTACCCGCGACGCTAAAGATACTATTTCGCCCATCGCTTCCTCCAATATCCACTGACCGTCAATAGAGAATAGCCAATTTATCACTAAGACAACAGTGTATCTGCGCCATTTCCACAACGGCTGTAGGGAAATTTTACAGCAAGATCATCCGCACTGTTCTTCGCTATTAAAACGTTAAACTAGTGCCAGTATCTCTGGCCGATCAGCGAGCAACGATTGTAACTCACGCTCACTGCGACTAACTAAAACACTCGCACCGTGAGGCAAACTCACTGCTTGGCGACAGATCTCCTCGCGCAACAACCACTCATTTGGAAAACGATCGAGTAATGCGTGGAGGGCCGTTATATCAGACTCACCATTGAGATTAGCAACAATTTGATAAGCATCCATGGTGGCCTCATCGCGTTCGACAGCTACCTTGGTGGGAGCCTGCGGGGGGCTGTACAAAGGATAGGCCGCCCGGTCTGCACTGCCGCCAAACACCGACACTACTTCTGCGCCAACCGCCATATCAAACACCCCCCAACTTGGATCGTACAGCAACCGTCCGTCGAGGGCGCGGGCATAACAATCCTGAAAGGTAAAAATAAGATTGCGGTGTTCTTCACGGGTGATACCTATCAGATCACCACACACGGTGATACCCGACAAAAATTCCAATGTCACCTGTTGGCCGATGGCGACGCCAAGGGCGCGCAACTCAACAATACTGTATTCCGACAAGCAACGACTAAAGTCTTTGATTAGACCCAACGGCGAACTGAAGCCATGTTTATGCTGCACGGTGCCCTGGCCATAAAGCTCCTTGTCCCTAAACGCTAATTGAGTGGGGCCCGAGGTCTTGATAAAAATCGGCGTTGCTACCGCATCCTGCAACTGCTCGCAGAACACACCGCTGATCTGCAAGCCAGAGTTGAGCAAGGCGGTACACACTGTTTCTGCCTTTATCGCGCGTTCCAAGCCAAATTGACCGCCTCGGGAATAGGCCATACCCGCGGCAAATTCGTTGAGCACTTGAGTTAAATGGCGGCAATTTTTGGTGACAAACAACTGGGGCTGTTCGCGGGTGATATCGTAGGGGGTGCGAATGGCCTCGACAGTGAGCGGTAATTTTTTAACCGCTTGGTCATCCATGCAATGCGTACTTTCACCTAATGATGACAACAAGCCGGCGCCAAAAATACGGTAGTCATCCAATTCGCCCACTAAACCATATTCCACCGTCCACCAGTGCAGTCGCGTCAGTAATGCGGCCTCAGACGGTTCGTCATCACGTGCAGAGAGCGCGGTGAGTTGTTCCTCGGCGGCAGCAATGTCGTCTTCGGTCGAGGCGCCCGACACTTTCAAAATCGATAGCTGGCGTACCGCTTGGTATAGCGCTTCGTCGTACTTATTACGAATGGCTCGCATACCCAACTCACCAAATCTCTGCAAGTACTCGGCGTAGTCGATATCGGCGATAAAGGGTGCATGCCCAGCAGACTCGTGCAAAATATCAGGCGCCGGGGTATAAAGTAGGTGATCTACATGGCGCATATCCAGAGCGATCACCAAGACTCGCAAGGCCTGAAACTCCATAAAAATTGCCGGCGGAATAAAACCATCCACCACCACCGCGCGCCACCCTAGCTTGGCGAGGCTGGCGTTCACCTCCTCGATCGAAGGAATATGATAGAGCGAGATACCTGTTTTCTCTAATCCTTCTAAATGCACTGGATGAGCTATGGCCGAAAGACGTTGGCGAAGCCTCGTCATAAGAAAACGCCACACGGCATGATCGCGAGGGGTATATTGTTGTTGATAATCCTGTTCAGCCACGAAGGGACGCAAGTGACTTGGCAAGGATTGCAATATTTCGTCTTGAGTCATATTTCATCCCAATTAACTAGGTCACTATCAAATCAAACATAACCAAAATCATAGTCCTAGACAGGGATAAACAAAAGGTGGCAAAGTGACGCCCGTACTCATCATGACGACATATGGCAGCGAGAGCGCACGAGCTAATTAGGAGATTAAAAAGTGAAACCATGGGATTTATTTGTCATCGGTGCGGGTTCTGGCGGTGTGCGAGCCGCACGCATGGCCGCAGCGAACGGTTTAACCGTAGCTGTAGCAGAAGAAAGCGCCCTTGGTGGCACCTGTGTCAACGTTGGCTGCGTTCCCAAAAAACTTTTTTACTACGGATCACACTTTGCGGAGGGCATGCACGACGCACAACAATACGGCTGGGACGTCAGTATCCATGGATTCGACTGGCAGGTAATGCGCCGTAAAAAAGACGCTGAAATCGAACGCCTCAACGGCATATACCAGCGCTTGCTCGAAAACTCCAGCGTCACCATCCTCAATGGTCGTGCCCGAATCCTCGACAAACATCGCGTGGAAGTGAATGGCGAGGTACACCATTTTAAACACCTTCTCATCGCCACCGGGGGCCGCCCATACGTTCCGAATTTCCCAGGTAGCGAACACGTTATCACCTCTAACGAAGCGTTTTATCTTGACCAACTACCTGGCCGTGTAGCCGTAGTGGGTGGAGGATACATCGCGGTAGAATTTGCCGGCATTTTTAACGGCTGCGGGGCAGAGACACACCTTGTCTATCGCGGCGACCAATTATTGCGTGGTTTTGACAGCGATGTTCGCGACCAAGTCACCCGTCAAGTGGCCACCAAGGGCGTGAATCTTCATCTCAACAGTGATATTGAACGCCTCGAAAAATCGCCAGACGGCTTTGACATTCACTTCAAGACCGGTGAGCCGCTTCACGTTGACTTGGTCATGTACGCCACGGGCCGACGCCCCTATACCGAAGATCTTGGTCTAGAAAACGTCAAGGTATTAAAACACCCCGACGGCACACTGCAAACCGACCAGTACTACCGTACCGACGAACCAAGCATTTACGCTATTGGCGACGTCATCGGCGGCATGGAGCTCACCCCTATTGCCCTAGCAGAAGCGATGGTATTGGTTCACAACCTCCAATTGGGCGACGCTCAACAAGCGCAGTGGAAAACCCTGGACTACTCCAACATTCCCACAGCTGTGTTTTGCCAACCCAACGTGGCCACCGTGGGGCTGACTGAGGAAGCGGCTCGCCACCATCACAAAATCAAAGTGTTCTGCTCTGATTTTAGAGCGATGAAACACACCCTCACCGACAATAGCGAACGCACCTTTATGAAATTAATCGTTTGCGCTGAGAGTGACCGCGTACTCGGTGCGCACATGGTCGGCCCCGAAGCCGGCGAACTCATCCAGGGTATCGCTATCGCCATTAGGGCCGGCGCCACCAAGGCGGTTTTTGACAGTACTATCGGCATCCACCCCACGGCTGCAGAAGAATTTGTCACCATGCGCAGCGTTACCCGCCAGGATAAATAATTCATAGTGTTCGGGGTCGCGCCAGTGTTTATTGTTACACTGGCGTATCACAACGAAACAGAACGCCCGCGATGCATACGTTTATTTTTGATATTGGTAAGACCAACCTTAAAGCTGCCGTCATTGACACTCAAGGCGATACCGTATGGCAAAACGCCACCGCTAACATATCTCTCCAGGACGGCGATTACTTAACCATTGACAGTAATGCACAATGGCAATGGTTACAGCATCAGTTACATACAGCCTTTATCGACGTCGGTTT
This sequence comes from Cellvibrionales bacterium, assembly GCA_024639455.1. Taxonomy (GTDB): domain Bacteria; phylum Pseudomonadota; class Gammaproteobacteria; order Pseudomonadales; family JAHEIH01; genus JAHEIH01. The sequence continues at coordinate 143,388 of JAHEIH010000007.1, read as the reverse complement.
CCAATGTATCAATATCAGCACCCATGGCGCATGCGCTGCACTCGTCGACGAATGTGGCGAACTCACGCTGCCCATCATGGACTACGAATCGCCCCTACCTGAGCACACCGACTCTTGCTACGCTGCACTCCGCCCGTCTTTCGCCGACACCTGTTCACCCAAGCTTGGCTTAGGTCTCAACCTCGGTGCGCAGCTGCATTGGCTGAAGAGCAACTATCCAGACGCCTTCGCTCGCACGGCAACACTGTTGATGTTGCCGCAGTATTTTGCCTATCTCTTGACCGGGATTGCATGCCATGAAGTGACCTCGCTAGGCTGTCATACCGATCTTTGGGATGTGAGCAAAGGGACGTATTCATGCCTCGTGGATAAGCTAAGTCTACGCTCAGCATGCCCCCCTATTCATCCCGCCACCAAACCCCTTGGCACACTCAAATCCTCTCTAGCGGAGGAACTCGGCATCGACTCTGCGGTGGATGTCTACCCCGGCCTACACGACTCCAATGCAGGATTAGCACGCTATCTATTTAGCGATCTCCCCCCTCCTTTTACCGTGATCAGTTCCGGCACGTGGGTTGTTAGCATGGCGGTAAGTCATTCAATCGATGCACTGGATGAAAGGCGGGATATGCTCGCCAATGTGGATATCCATGGCACGCCAACGGCTTGTGCTAGGTTCATGGGAGGGCGAGAATACCAGCGTATTATCGACGCTATGCCGACCCTCAGTAACGATATGGAGCAGAGTATCGCCACTATGTTTCAGCAAGGTATTCATATTGTACCCGGTGTTGAAGCTAACAGCGGTCCCTGTAGCGCCGGCTCAGGTAAGGTTATCGTGCGCAATCGTGACGGCATCCATGTATCCACCCAAGGACTACCGGGAGACGCCCTTGCGACCATTTATCTCGCCCAGATGATTGATCTAGAACTCAGCTTACTGCACACAAAAGGCCCCATTATTTTTGGCAGTATCGCCCAGAAAAACCCCTGGCTAGTTAGACTGGTTGCACAACTTCGACCTCAGCAACAAGTATTGGCCAGTGCGGGCGATGCCAGTACAGTCACGGGGGCGTGGTGCGTTACGCGCTGGGACGAAACATGCCCTGTAAGCCTAAATAGATTCAACACTATAATACCAAGCGAATTTGAGGGCCTTACTAGCCTCACGCCTTGCGACGCAACATGACAACATATGATTAAACTTGATTGATTTGTAGCTCCTTTGATGATTGTATGACTGAAAGACATTTCAACGTCATATAGACGTCAACACAGGGCATCATGAGTAAATATCAATTTGTAAACGATCTTTGGCAAGACAACACTTTCGACCCTGAATCAATCGCAGGCTTAGTGTATAGGTCAAACTGCCTAGGTGACGACCAACGCATCACCAACACTGGCGGCGGTAACACATCGGCCAAAATAATGCAGTGCGACCCTCTCACGGGTGAGCAAGTAAAAGTGCTTTGGGTTAAAGGATCCGGCGGCGATCTAAGAACCGCTAAGGCAGATAACTTCGCCTCGCTCTACATGGACAAACTCAATGCCATCCGAGATATTTACTACCGTGCAGATAATTATGGGGAAAAAACTCAAATCGAAGATGACGTGGTCGCTATGTACAACCACGCCACCTTCAATTTGAATAGTCGGGCACCCTCTATCGACACCCCCCTTCACGCCTTCATCCCTCATAAACACGTCGATCACATGCACCCCAACGCGGTAATAGCAGTGGCAGCTAGTAAAAATTCTGAAGCGCTGACAGAGACCATATGGGGTGGCGATCTTGGCTTTTTACCATGGCAGCGGCCCGGCTTTGACCTAGGCATGCAACTACAAGCATTTTGTAGCAAAAACCCTGAGGCTAAAGGTGCCATTCTTGGTGGGCATGGCGTCATCAACTGGGCCGATGATAACCGCGAGTGTTACGACTTATCTCTAGATATTATTGAACGTGCTGCGCGCTATATCCACGCCCACGACAAAGGCAACAATACTTTCGGTGGTCAGCAATACCGCACACTGGATGGCGAGCAATTCGACTCCATAATCGCGGAGGTAGTCCCCTTCTTGCGCGGTTTAGTGTCACAAGAAGGAAAGATGATTGCCACACTGCAATACGACGACAACACGCTTCGCTTCGTCAACTCTTTAGACGCCCCTCGGCTCGCTGCGTTGGGCACCTCCTGCCCTGACCATTTTTTGCGTACCAAAATAAAACCCCTCTATGTGGCCTGGGATCCACAAAATGACAGTATCGACGACCTTAAGCAACTATTGGTAGATGGCATCGACCAATACCGCGCCGATTATGCGACCTATTACCACACTTGCAAGCACGCCGATTCACCGGCGTTGCGCCCCGCCAGCCCCACCGTATGCCTTATCCCTGGCATTGGCATGATTGCCTGGGGCAAAAATAAGAGCGAATCGCGGGTTACCGCCGAGTTTTATAACTGTGCCATCGAGGTCATGCGCGGTGCCGAAGCAATAGATGAGTATGTCGCCCTTCCCATGCAAGAAGCATTTGATATCGAATACTGGCTGCTCGAAGAAGCCAAACTACAGCGCATGCCCAAGGAAAAAGCACTTGCCCGCGATGTTGTCGTTGTCGTCGGGGCTGGCGACGGTATTGGCAAGGCCACCGCCCACCGTGTTGCTAGCGATGGTGCCCATGTGGTTTGCGCCGACCTGCGCCTCGATGCCGCGCAGCGTACTACCGATGAGCTCACTCGACGTTTTGGCCATGGAATCGGTGTCGCAGGAAGTGATATTTCGGGAGGCGGCCCCGCCATAGCATTGACCGTCGACATCACAGATCGCAATAGTGTTGCGGAGATGCTCCTAAACGTCGTCAAGGCCTACGGTGGCATTGATAAGGTCATTGTCACTGCTGGGGTTTTCTTAGCGCCCGGACAAACCGGCATGAGCGATGACCAAATGTTCGATGTTAGCTTCGCGGTAAACGTTAAAGGAGGCTACATCGTCGCCACCGAAGCCAACAAGGTATGGCAACGTCAACAACTCAAGGGGGCCTTGGTTCTCACTACCAGCGTAAACGCGGCAGTACCCAAAAAAGGCTCGCTAGCTTACGATACGAGTAAAGCCGCCGCCAACCACTTGGTGCGCGAATTAGCTGTGGAACTTGCACCGCTCGTCAACGTCAACGGTTTGGCTCCAGCCACCGTGGTAAAGGGCAGCACGATGTTTCCCCGCGACCGCGTTATCGCTTCGCTGTCTAAGTACGACGTGCCCTTCGCAGAGAGCGATAGCGACGACGAATTGCGTGACAAGTTATCGATGTTTTATGCCCAGCGTACGCTGACCAAGGCGCCCATCACCCCTGAAGATCAGGCGGAAGCCGCTGCGCTGCTGATCAACGGACAACTCGCCAAGACCACTGGCCAAATCATCAGCGTCGATGGTGGCCTCCACGAAGCCTTTTTGCGCTAACTATGGGAGATAACAATAATGCCAATGATTAATACCGACCTCGTCGCAGAGCAAAATCAGCAATTCAAAGCAGACCTACAGCAAGATTATGAAGCTTTGGCGAACAAACTATCACGCCAAAATATCGATATCGATACCATCACGGCCCGCGCCCAGCAGTTTCAGGTGGCCGTACCCAGCTGGGGAGCAGGGACGGGTGGTACGCGTTTCGCACGTTTCCCAGGTATTGGGGAGCCACGCAATATCTTCGAAAAACTAGAAGACTGCAGTGTGATCAACCAATTGGTGCAGTGTACTGGCAGCGTTTCGCCGCACTTCCCCTGGGATGTCGTCAGCGATTTTAGCGAATTGAAGCAGCACGCCGACAGCCTCGACCTGGGCTTTGATGCTGTTAACTCCAACACCTTTCAGGACCAGCCTGGACAGGCGGTATCCTATAAATTCGGCAGTTTGACGCACACTGATAGCGCGGTAAGAGAATTGGCTGTACAACACAACCTAGACTGCATCGAATACGGCAAAGCGATTGGCTCAAAGGCCATCACCGTGTGGATTGGCGACGGCTCCAACTTCGCAGGGCAAAGCCACTTTCAACGTCAATTTGAACGTTATTTAGATAGCACCAAACAGGTGTATGCAGGGCTGCCAAACGACTGGCAAATGTTTATAGAGCACAAAATGTTCGAACCCGCCTTTTACTCGACGGTCATCCAAGATTGGGGCAGTAATATCCTGGCGGCTATGGAACTGGGGGACAGGGCCAAATCGCTCGTGGACTTGGGTCACCACGCGCCCAACGTCAACATTGAAATGATTGTATCGCGCTTGATCCATTTTAAAAAACTGGCGGGGTTCCACTTCAACGACAGCAAATACGGTGACGATGACCTCGATAGCGGTTCGCTCCACCCCTTCCAACAGTTTTTGATCTTCAACGAACTGGTCGACGCAGAGTACCGCCAGCAAGAGGGCTTCGACCCAGCCTACATGCTTGACCAATCACACAACGTGACCGACCCGATTGAAAGTCTTATGAATTCAGCGATAGAAGTGCAGCGTTCATACGTAAAGGCACTGTTAGTCGACCGTGAAAAACTATATAGCCTGCAGGATAGCAATGACGCGCTGATGGCCCACAACACACTGAAAGCGGCCTTTAATCTCGATGTATCGCCTATTCTGGCCATGGCGCGCTATCGACAAGGCGGCGCGATTGATCCCTTGGCAACCTATCGCACCAGCGGCTATCGCCAAGCGATGGGAGAACAACGTCCGTCAAACGGTCATAGCGGTTCAGGCATCGTTTAATTATTACACAGCAAGATAATAACAATAGGTAGGTGATCACATGGTAAACCCACTCGTAGGCGTCGTTTATCACTGGATAGGAGGCCTCGCCTCCGCTAGTTTTTATGTCCCATACAAAAAGATCCAACGCTGGTCCTGGGAAATCTTCTGGATCACCGGTGGTCTGTTTTCGTGGTTCATCGCCCCTTGGCTAGCCGCCTCACTGCAAACCGAAGACTTGCTCGGCGTGCTATCTGCAACCCCTACATCAGTACTGGGATGGTGTTACTTCTGGGGAGCGATGTGGGGACTGGGCGGGCTCACTTTTGGCCTCACCATGCGCTATTTGGGCCTCTCCCTCGGCATGGCGGTAGCCCTCGGTTTAACCACCGTGATTGGCACCATGGGGCCACCGGTTTTTCATGGCACGGTGGGCGAATTAGCCTCTACCATAAGTGGCCAAATGACCTTCCTTGGTATCCTCGTGACCTTGGTAGGGATTGTGTTTGTCGCAAAAGCTGGTCAAGCGCGTGAGCGCGAACAGGGTATCGATCAGGTTGAAGGCCAAAACGCCGAGTTTAATCTAAAGAAAGGCATTCTAATCGCTATTTTTTCTGGCGTGATGTCAGGATGTTTCGCTTGGGGCCTAGATGCCGGCCAAGCCATACGCGACCTGACACTGCAAGCGGGTACAAACCCACTTAGCCAAGGATTACCGGTACTATGCGTCGTTCTCGCCGGTGGCCTCACTACCAATCTCATCTGGTGCGCAATTCTTATCTACCGCAACCGCTCCTTTGGTGAATTTAGTGGGCAAATGCAAGACGGTAGCCAATTACCCAGCAAGGTGTTGGTATTCAACTATGCCTTGGCGGGGCTGGGTGGCACCATTTGGTACCTGCAGTTTTTCTTCTACACCATGGGTGAAAGCCAAATGGGTCAGTACGGCTTTTCTAGCTGGACGCTACACATGGCGTCCATCATCCTGTTTTCAACCCTATGGGGTTTTGCTCTGTCGGAATGGAAAGGTGTCAGCGCCCCCGTGCGACGCAAAGTTTGGACAGGCATTATATTTCTGGTCGGCTCGACGGTTATTATCGGTGCTGGCAATATGCTAGCTAACTAAGCGTGGCACCATTGGAAATGACATGTTAGAAATACAACGCCAACAAAAACTACTTGAGCTTTTGGCCACCAATCAATTTATGCGAGTGGTCGATCTGACCGTCGCGCTGAGCGCCTCGGAGGCGACGATTAGGCGAGACATCGCCAAACTAGACGAGGACAAAAAGCTACTTAAAATACGCGGTGGTGCTCAGGTCTTGGCAGATCAGGACACTTCTAACAAACAACTGAAAAGCAGCGCGTTTTGGCCTTCGATAGAGGCCCACAAACAAGCTAAAACCGCAATCGCCAAAGTCGCTGTGGCGCTGTGCCAAGATGGCGATCCGATTATCATCAACGGCGGCACATCAACCTATATGATGGGGCAGTTTTTAGTAGGGAGGAAATTAAACATCCTCACTAATTCATTTGTGCTCGCCAATGAACTGGCCGCCAACACCGAATGCCAAATCACACTTCCCGGTGGAGAACTTTACCGCGAGCAGGGCATTATTCTTAGTGCCTTTGACGACGACGCCATCCCCCACTACAACGCAAAATACATGTTTATGGGCAGCCCTGCGATTCATGAGCAAGGAATTATGGAATCTGACCCCTTACTGGTGCGGTCCGAGCGTAAATTGCGTAAACAAGCCGAAAAACTGGTGGTGCTTGCCGATAGTTCAAAGTTAGGTTCGCTCAGCCAATTCGTTCTCTGTGCGCTGCACGAGGTCGATATTCTTATCACCGATCGCGATGCAAATCCCGACTTTGTCAGCATGCTGAAAAGTCATGGTGTACATGTCATCATCGCCCCGGCTTCCAACCAATAGGGAGTTATCATGCGCCTGAGTCAATGCCACAACTTTCACGATTTTAGAAAACTCGCTAAACAGCGCCTACCAGGCCCCATCTTTAACTATATTGATGGTGGGGCGGATGATGAAATCACCCTGCGTCGCAACAGTGCTGCCTTCGACAGCTGTGACCTGATACCGCGCGTACTCGCGGGTGTGGATAAGGTAGACACGAGTGTAGAAGTTCTGGGCCACAAGCTCGCAGTCCCCTTTTACTGCTCACCAACTGCACTACAAAGACTATTTCACCACCAAGGCGAAAGAGCTGTGGCGGGCGCAGCCGAGAAATTTGGTACCCTGTTTGGAGTCTCCACCCTCGGAACCGTCGACATGCGCGATATCGCCCGGGATTTTAACACTCCTCAGGTTTACCAATTTTACTTCCACAAAGACCGCGGCCTAAATCGCGCCATGATGGAAAGCGCCAAAGAATCTGGCATAGATACCATTATGCTCACTGTTGACACGATCATCGGCGGCAATCGCGAGCGTGATTTACGCACCGGGTTTTCTATTCCGATGAGACTCAACCTCAAGGGCATTTACGAGTTTGTCAGCAACCCGATGTGGGGTATCAATTACCTGTTACATGAAAAGTTCTCCATGCCTCAATTAGATGCCCACATCAATTTTGACGGTGGCGCCGTATCTATTGGCAAATACCTCACCGACATGCTCGACCAATCGATGGACTGGGACGATGTGGCAGAGATGGTTGAGTTTTGGGGCGGTAAATTTTGTTTAAAAGGGGTGATGTCTGCCGAAGACGCCAAACGGGCTGTAGACATCGGCTGCAATGGGATTGTGGTATCTAACCACGGCGGCCGGCAATTAGACGGCTCTCGAAGCCCTTTCGACCACCTTACAGAAGTGGTTGATGCGGCCGGAAGTGACTTGGATGTCCTGTTTGACAGCGGCGTGCAACGCGGCACCCATGTACTAAAGGCGCTCGCGATAGGCGCCAAAGCGGTCGGACTGGGCCGAGGCTACTTGTACCCTCTCGCCGCGGCGGGACAACCCGGCGTAGAAAGGGCACTTGGGCTAATGAAGGCCGAGGTCGAACGGGATATGAAGCTGATGGGTGTCACCCAATTATGCCAGCTTACGCGCGACCATCTTCGCTTTCGCTAAAAAAACCAGCTAGCACTGGTTTTTTTCCAAATCATCCAAGGAAGAAATATCGATAAAGGTGAGCACCACACCACTGACCTCGACATTGAGCCTGTAATAGACCAATCGCGCCAGATATCTCACACCTTCCTTAGAATAAACAACTTTCTCGAGTTTTTCTTCGCGCGTAATGGTTGTCGTCAAGTCCTCGAAAAGATCTGGATATTTTAAATCGTTGACGATTTCATTCAACGGGCGACCCACATCGTGCTCCCGTAGTTTGAACAGGTGTGTCGAATCTGGCGTGAAGCGAGTAATGCGCATGTCGTTATTGACAAACACCGAAGCGATCGACGTTGCCTGGGTCATGGCATCTAAATCAGCATTTACCTGACTCAGGATATACATACGCTCATGATATTCCGAGTTGATGGTATTTAATTCTTCGTTAACCGACTGTAACTCTTCGTTAGAGCTCTGCAATTCCTCGTTTGAAGCCATTAATTCTTCGTTGGTTGCCTGCAACTCTTCGTTGGTCGTCTACAACTCCTCAATTGTGGACTGGAGATTTTCTCTGGTCGCTGCCAACTCCCTCTCAAGTAAGCGGTTGTGACTCACCAAATTATTAACGTAATCGTTTTCTAAATCAGACTCTGCTGGCAATTCAGAGGTTTCTTGAGGAATACGTTCAACCATGTTGAATACGAGCAGGTAGTTATAATTATCCTTGATCACCTCTGTAGGAATCCCCGTGATCTGCACCACATGATTCGGATGTTCAGGCCCCGCATCGATATCCGCTGCACGCAGAGTTTGGCGCTCTTTCTTAAGCCGGTAGAACAATGTGGTCACTACCGGCATTAAACGTTCATCTAGTAAACGAGCCACTTGATTGGTAATGATGCCTTCTTGGAAGCATAAAAATTCATTAGGCTTACCAAATAAATGCAAAGCATGGAGCTCATCGTTTACCAATATCGACGTGGGCAGGTAATCTTGCTTCAAAATATTAAGCGCAATCTCGATGATATCGTTCTTAGACTCAAAATTGCTTTCCAATCCATCCATTCGTTGCGAACTGTTGAAACGTGTTTTAAATTACGAGAATCGAAATCGCGCAAGTAGACTGGACTCTTTTGCGAGAAGACCTTGAGCTTAGAGTCCAAAACACTAAATTTATCGGGGTTAATGGTGAGCGATTCGCTTTTGCCCATCACCAACGTACCGCCCAATTTGAGTGCAAACTGCAATTTTTGAAGCGCCAAATCCTGAGCAGATTTTTTGAAATAAATCAATGTATTGCGGCAACTGAGCAGATCCAGTTTGGTAAACGGCGGATCTTCCATCAAATTGTGGGTGGCGAAGACGATACACTGGCGCAACTCGGGAACCACCACATAACGCCCTTCATTTTCGAGAAAGTAGCGTTGTAAAAGCGCGCTGGGAACTTCACCAGCAATAGACTCTGGGAAGATAGCGTTTTTGTTTTGCCATCTCTTCTAACAACAAAATCCCATAGCTGTAGGCCTCTTCACCAGTCGCGCAGCCTGCTATCCAAAAGCGAATCCCCTGTGCTGGATCAGCATTAGTAATAATGCGTGGAATAACAGATTCGCGAATATAGTCAAAGACTTGTTCGTTGCGAAAAAAACTGGTCACGGGAATCAATAATTCGCGGCGCAGCAACAATAACTCGTTTTTATCTTGCTTCAGCCTCTCTAGGTAATCCATAAGACTAGGAACACGGCAAACTTGCATACGACGTTCAATTCGACGAGATACCGTACCCCACTTATAGTGGCTAAAGTCGAGCCCAAATTCTTTTTTTACTAGCTGCAGAATGGCGTCGAAGGAGTCCTGAACATCGAATACGTTATCGTCTCAATCATTGGCCGTATCAACTGGAAACAAAGCCACAGGATGTTTAATGTGCTCAGCAATGCGCGAGGGTATTTCTTCCGCTAGCAATACCTCATCAACAATACCCGTTGCGATTAGGCTACTAGGCATACCGTCAAACTTGGCATCGGCTGGCGACTGAGCAATGACAAAACCACCGGAGGCATTAATTTCCGAAGCTCCGCGACTACCGTCCGTGCCAGTACCTGAAAGAACAACCGCAATGGATTGGGGGCCGTTAGATTCTGCTAAATATTTAAAGAAGATATCAATGGGAAGGTGAAAGACCGTATCACTTTTATCGACTAACTTGAATCGATTTACGAAACACTCAATAATTTACCCGCCGGGATCAAGTAAATATTGTTGATCTTAATTTCCATGTCATCATCGATCATGTGAACCGGCATTTTTGTATAGCGGTTGATCAGATCATCCATCATACTCTTATACTGAGTCGACAGATGCTTTACCACAACATAGGCTGCATTAAGGTCCGAGGGCAGTTTTTAAAGAAGCGCTCGAGCGCTTCCAGACCACCAGCAGAGGCACCAATTCCGACTATTGTGAGGTTATTATTTAACATAGACATGCATTTTACCTGATAATAATCATGAGCAAGTGTAGCTGTTCGTTCTCGATAAGAGACAATTTTTTAATAGAATTTTGATGAGATATAAAGCACGCAGCTAATTAACGTAGCCTAACATCCTCAAGCTTAGAGAAACACTAATAGACCTTATGACATTCAAAACACCTACCCCTTGGCTTGGGGCTGTACTGGCTGGTGGCAGATCTTCGCGCATGGGATGTGATAAAGCTGAACTCATGCTCGATCAGCAAACACTTCTGGAACGAGCCCAAAGGCTATTAAAACGCGCTGGCGCTGCCGACGTGATAACCATAAGGCATGACCACGTATTCGATATTTACCCTAACTGCGGTCCCTTAGGTGGCATTCACGCGGCGATTCATCACGCCCACCAGCATGCCATGGTCATTATCCCGGTGGACCTACCACTTCTGGCGGTGGAAGACATACAACAGTTATTAAAGACTGGGGTAAATAACAACAGCATCAGCCATTTTGACAGGCAATTTATCCCGCTGTTCATCCCGCAGCCCTCACGGCTACTGGCGCCTTTAACCACGCGATTGGAACACGGCGGGCCGCTGTCATTACGAAGCTTTTTTGAAATGTACACCACGTCCGGGATAGCGCCACGCCATGAAAAGGCGCTGCTAAACGCCAACACCCCGGAAGAATGGCAGGAAATATTGGCTAGTTATTAGTAGGGGCGACAATTTTAGCCACCGCTTCGCGTGCGAGGGGGTTGAGCTGATCCCCCCCCTGCTGGGCATAGGCAATGATCGACAACTTCATGTCACGCGACCAAAAACGCTGCACGTGACTAGCCACATCATCCGCCTTACTCGTCGAATGGGCCGATTGTGGTACGTTGTCAGCAATTTGATTCACCATGCTGATCAGGGCATCAAGTTGGTGGGTTTGGCTCATGGTATTTCCCTTGTTAACTGTATTGGCTATGCCTGCCTGGGCGGGCAAAGCCTATCAATGTCATCCCGAAACGACTCGCCAGTTGGCAAGCCAAGGCACTCGGGGCCGACAGCGTGACTAGGGTAGATACCCCCATTACCGCGGCCTTTTGCACAATTTCGTAACTGCCGCGGCTACTCATCAACACAAAGCCCGTGTTAATATCTACCTTATCGGCGAGCAGCGACCCCAGCAATTTGTCTAGGGCATTATGGCGCCCAACATCCTCGAAAACACACTGTACATCCCCGGACTCTCCACACCATGCCGCCGCGTGAACACCGCCAGTGGTGGCTTGCAGGGGCTGCTGCTGCGAAAGATTACGCACAGCGGTATCAATCGACTCCGGTGCTATGACCACACCCGAGCTCACGCTTTCGACGTCTCGCAATACGTGCGACAACGACTCGACACCACACAGGCCACACCCTGTGCGACCTGACAACTGTCGCCGCTGCTGGCTCAGATGGCTCATGCAGCGCGCGCTTATTTCAAGCTCCACACTATAGCTTTCAACCTCTCCACCGAGATGAGGGAAAACATCGATGCCATAGATGTGATCCACACTGGGGACAATACCTTCGGTCACACTAAACCCGCGCGCCAAATGATCGAGATCACTCGGTGTTGCCATCATGACAGCGTGACTAACACCGTTATAAACCAGTGCTACCGGGCACTCCAGCGCAACGCGATCGGTGGCGGACGACGCCGCCACATTCAGTGACCAACGCTGAATCGGCCACTCGCGGTCGGTCAATCTAGGCTTCCTCGCTGTGGCGTTCCGCCTGCGCTAAGAAGTCTTTTTGCTGCTCATCAAACTGCTTGAACTGCGATTGCCACACCGAATCGGCATTCACTTGTGCTACCTGTACGGCGGTTACCTTGTACTCGGGGCAGTTAGTCGCCCAGTCAGAATTATCGGTGGTTACCACGTTGGCACCGCTGTTAGGGTGGTGGAAGGTGGTGTACACCACACCAGGCTGCATGCGATCTGACACTTTGGCATGCAACACGGTCACGCCAACACGGCTGGCAATACTGACCTTGTCGCCATCGCGGATACCGCGATCATCGGCATCCACAGGATGGATTTCCAACATATCTTCTTCATGCCAGTGTTGGTTCGCGGTACGGCGCGTTTGCGCGCCTACGTTGTACTGCGACAGGATACGCCCTGTGGTTAACAACAGCGGGAAGCGGCGGTTGGCGCGCTCAGGCGTGGGCACGTACTCGGTCAAAGCAAAGCGAGCCAGACCAATCGGGAACTGTTCTATGTGCATGGTCGGCGTCCCCTCGGGGGCTTGCTCGTTGCAAGGCCACTGAATACTGCCCATTTTATCAAGCTTGTCGTAGTTCACACCGGTAAAGGTCGGCGTCAAGCTGGCGATTTCATCCATGATTTGCGATGGGTGGGTGTAGCTCATGGGGTAGCCCATGGCGTTAGCCAGTGCTTGGGTAACTTCCCAGTCAGCCATACCCGCCAGCGGCGCCATTACGCGGCGTACGCGGTTAATACGACGCTCGGCGTTGGTGAAGGTACCGTCTTTTTCCAGGAACGATGAACCAGGCAAGAACACGTGCGCGAACTTAGCGGTTTCATTGAGGAAGATATCCTGCACCACCAGACATTCCAGCGCGCGCAGAGCCGCTTCAACGTGGGTGGTGTTGGGGTCTGACTGAGCAATATCTTCACCCTGCACGTACATCCCCTTGAATTGGCCATCCAAGGCGGCATTGAACATATTGGGAATGCGAAGACCTGGCTCGCTGTCCAGCGTCACCCCCCAGCTCGCCTCAAACCTTGCGCGAACGTTGTTATCGGCAACGTGTTGATAGCCGGGGAATTCGTGCGGGAATGACCCCATATCGCACGAACCTTGAACATTGTTCTGACCACGCAGCGGATTCACACCCACGCCCAAACGACCAATGTTCCCTGTCGCCAGAGCCAAGTTGGCAATACCCATCACCATGGTCGAACCCTGCGAGTGTTCGGTCACGCCCAAACCGTAATAAATCGCGCCGTTAGGGGCCGCCGCAAACGTGCGCGCCGCATGACGAATGTCTTCTGCGGGAATACCAAGTACGTCTGACATCGCTTCGGGCGAGTTGCGCTCTTCGGCGATGAAACTGCGCCACTGCTGGTAGGCCGCTTGATCGCAGCGCTCAGCAATGAAGTCGGTCGCTTCCAAACCTTCCGTAATGACGGTGTGGGCCAGCGCATTGATCAACGCCACATTAGTGCCGGGCATCAACTTCAAGTGCACTTCAGCCTTAATGTGCGGACTGCTCACCAAGTCGGTGGCGCGGGGATCAGCTACCAGCAGCTTAGCACCTTGGCGAATGCGTTTCTTCAGCAGCGAACCAAATACCGGGTGGGCATCGGTGGGGTTCGCGCCAATAACCAAGATCGCATCAGAGTGCAACACTGACTCAAAGGTTTGGGTACCGGCCGACTCACCCAACGTAGTCTTCAAACCAAAACCGGTGGGCGAGTGACACACGCGGGCACAGGTATCGGTGTTGTTGTTACCGAAAGCAGCGCGGATCAGTTTCTGCACCAGGTAGGTCTCTTCATTGGTGCAACGTGACGAAGTAATACCACCAATACTTTCACGGCCATATTGTTGCTGGATACCACGCAGCTTATTAGCGGCAAAACCCAGCGCCTCATCCCACGATACTTCACGCCATGGCTGATCGATGCTCTCACGTACCATCGGTTTGGTCACGCGATCGGGGTGGGTGGCATAACCAAAGGCAAAGCGGCCTTTCACACAGGAGTGACCCATGTTGGCCTGTCCACCTTTGTAGGGCACCATGCGGATCAGTTGGTCGCCTTTCATCTCGGCCTTGAACGAACACCCCACACCGCAATAGGCACAGGTAGTCACAACAGCGCGATCGGGTTGGCCGTGCTCAATGACGGATTTTTCGGTCAGCGTTGCTGTAGGGCAAGCCTGCACACAGGCACCACACGATACACAGTCTGAATCCAAGAAATCTTGCTTCACGCCAGCGGTGACCTTCGAATCAAAACCGCGTTCACCAATCGTCAATGCGAAGGTGCCCTGAACTTCTTCGCAGGCGCGCACACAGCGTGAGCACACAATACACTTGCTCGCATCGAAGGTGAAATAGGGGTTGGAATCGTCGGTTGGCGCGTCGAGGTGGTTGGCCCCTTCGTAGCCGTAGCGCACGTCGCGCAGGCCTACAGCACCGGCCATGTCCTGCAATTCGCAGTTGCCGTTAGCGGGGCATGTTAAGCAGTCCAGCGGGTGATCCGAGATGTACAGTTCCATCACGTTGCGACGCAATTTAGCGAGGCGCGCATTCTGGGTGGTGACTTGCATGCCCTCTTCAACCGGCGTGGTGCACGACGCGGGTGTGCCACGGCGGCCTTCGATCTGCACCGCACACAGGCGGCACGAGCCGAACGATTCGAGGTTATCACTGGCACACAACTTGGGAATGCTAATACCATTTTCCATGGCCGCGCGCATCACCGACGTGCCCTCGGGCACATTGACCTGAACACCATCAATTAATAGCGAAACACGCTTAGTCGAAACGCTTTTAGGGGTACCGTAGTCTTTATCGACTTCAAAAAATTGGACTGTCATCTTACTCTCCCCGCTCAAAGTCTTCACCGAAATGGCGCAGTGCGCTCATTACTGGGAAGGGGGTCATTCCACCCATAGCGCACAGCGAACCGTCCACCATGGTCTCACATAGATCTTCTAACAAGGCAATATTAGCCTGGCGCGACTCGTTGGCGCGAATGCGATCGATCACTTCAACGCCGCGGGTCGAGCCAATACGACAAGGCGTACACTTACCACAGGATTCTGCCACACAGAACTCCATCGAAAAGCGCGCCTGTTCAGACATATCTACCGTGTCGTCGAACACCACCACTCCACCGTGACCAAGCACGCCTTGAATCGCCGCAAACGATTCGTAATCCAGTGGCGTATCCCACTGAGCTTCAGGCAAATAGGCACCTAAGGGGCCACCGACCTGCACCGCACGCATGGGGCGGCCTGAAAAAGTACCGCCGCCAAAGTCATTCATCAATTCACGCAAGGTGGTACCAAAACCCAGTTCGACCAAACCACCGCGCTGAATATTACCCGCCAACTGGAAGGGCAGCGTACCACGCGAGCGGCCGTAACCAACATCGGCGTATGCCGAGGCACCTTCTCGCAAGATGAAGGGCACGGCCACAAAGGTCAGAACGTTGTTAACGATGGTGGGTTGCCCCCACAGGCCTTTAATCGCTGGCAGGGGCGGCTTAACACGAACCATGCCGCGCTTGCCTTCCAAGCTTTCCAGTAGCGCGGTTTCTTCGCCGCAGATGTAGGCTTTCGCGGCCAGACGCACTTCCAATACGAAGCGACGGCCCGATTGCAAAATATTGTCACCCAAATAACCTGCGCGCTCAGCGCGGGCGATGGCGTCATTGAGAATGCGGTGTGCTTCGGGATATTCCGAACGCAGATAGATAAAGCCGCACTCAGCACCCACTGCCAGGCCGGCAATGACCATGCCTTCAATTAACTGGTAGGGGTCAGCCTCCATCGCCAAGCGATCGGCAAAGGTTCCCGAATCGCCCTCATCAGCGTTGCAGACGATGTATTTGGTCTCGCCTTCATCGGCGGGGGCATCGTGTACCGTTTGCCATTTGATGCCGGTGGGGAACGCCGCACCGCCACGGCCACGCAGGCCTGAGTTTTTTACTTCATCAACGATGGCTTGGCCATTCATTGCCAACGCTTTTGTCAGGCCTTCAAAACCACCATTGGCGGTGTAGTAATCAAGCGACAGGGGGTCATCCATACCGGCACGGGCAAAGGAAAAGCGCTGCTGTTTCGCCAAATAGGGTATGCTCTCGGTCAAGCCGAGAAACAACGCGTGCTGTTCATTGCCATGCAGCAAACCTGCCGCGAGAAGGCCATCAACATCCTCAGGCATCACCGGACCGAAGGCCACACGGCCCGCGTCGGTTTCTACTTCAACCAGCGTTTCCAACCAGAACATACCGCGCGATCCGTTACGCACGAGTTCGATACCAATACCCTGC
Source organism: Cellvibrionales bacterium (assembly GCA_024639455.1). Classification (GTDB taxonomy): domain Bacteria; phylum Pseudomonadota; class Gammaproteobacteria; order Pseudomonadales; family JAHEIH01; genus JAHEIH01. Next base: position 127,025 of record JAHEIH010000007.1, on the reverse strand, counting down.
TGTGCGGCATAACTTTCGATGGCGAACGCGATTTCATCGGCGCCAAGCGCTTTGGACGTTGTATCTTGTGGAACGTATACCTTAACCATTACTTCACCTCCACCGACTTAGTACGCACACTTTCGACCAAGCGATCAAAGCGTTCAGGGGTGACGCGTGCATAGATTTTGTCATCGATACGCACCGATGGCGCGCAGGCGCAGTTACCCAGGCAGTAAACAGGCTCCAGGCGAATTTCGCGGTCACTGGTGGATTGGTGGTAATCAATACCCAAGCTATCTTTAGCATGGGCTTCAAGGGCACGACTGCCCATGGCTTGGCAGGCCTCTGCACGGCAGATTTCCACTTGGTGGGCACCGCCAGGCGACGTGTGAAACTGGTGATAGAAGCTCACCACACCATAAATTTCCGCGGCAGTCTGATTGAGGGCCTTGCCGATGTAATCAATGGCCGCCGGCGGTATGTATCCAATTTCGTCTTGAACTGCGTGCAATATAGGCAGCAACGCGCCGCGTTTTTTCTTCAGGTTGGCAACGGTATCGACCACCCCTCGCTGCCAAAGGTCCGGATCGATATCCGAATAACTGTTTGTTTGCGCTGCGTTGTTCATCATTCAATTCTTCACTTTCAGGTTATTTATGCTCTTTACCGCTTAAATTATGCCGAATTCAGTCCAGCCACCCCAGCGTTATTAGCGTTGTATAAGCATCATCAATATAAAGAGACCTACTGGACCGTGCTTTGCTTGCTGCGTTGCTCGAGTTATCTAAAAGCGACATAGCCCCGCACACCATTTTGGATCCAAAATAAAATACCAAGGTCATTATGCGCCCAATATTAACCATAAATGGATCCAATTTATACATGCAACTGTACAAAATCTGCTATTATGGCAATAAAACTACACAAATATGGTGACAACAATGAAAAAGACACTTTTATCGACTGCTATTGCAGCGTCGCTGCTAACTACTGGCGTCGCACACGCACAACTTGAAGAGGTTGTAGTAACAGCCCAAAAACGTTCACAAGATTTGCAGGATGTCAGCGCCGCGGTCACATCGATTAACGCCGATGACCTTAAAACATCGCAGATCAACAACATTGAAGACCTGCAGGTATTAGTACCGGGCTTAACGTTCGGTAACGATTTCAACTTCGCCAAAATCTTCGTGCGCGGCGTTGGTATGAGCAGCTCTTTCGCAGGCATTGATCCATCGGTGGCTCTGCACGTCGACGGAGCTGTCATTTCTCAAGCGGCGGCGCAGTTCGCCTCGCTGTTCGACCTTGAACGGGTTGAATTTCTTCGCGGCCCACAGGGCACATTATATGGGCGTAACGCGACGGGCGGCTCTATCAACTTGATCACGGCAAAGCCAACAGACGAGTTCGAAGGCTACGGTAAATTTACGCTGGGTGGTAGCGACCTCAATATCATCGCGGAAGGCGCAGTGAGCGGCCCACTCTCTGATACAGTGCGTGGTCGCTTGGCTTTCTGGAAACAAAAACGCGACGGCTTTGGCATTCACACCGGTACCGGGCAAGATATCGATGACGCCAATAAGTTGGGTATTCGCGCCCACCTAGAGTGGGATATCGCGGATAACATTAATAACTTATTCACCATTGAAAACTTCGACGAAGATGAAAATTCACGTGCGGTTAAGTTTATTCGCGCTTCATTCCCGACCACCGGCAATCCGGGTTTATTTGCTATTGGCTTGCCGGACGTATACCCCAATTCACGCAATGCAGGCGGCGACTTCGTACCGGTGGCCACCCTTGATACCACCTCGTTCACCAACACCTTGAGCTGGGACCTGAGCGACGAATGGGCGTTTAAGTCGATCACCAATCGCCGCAAGTTCTCAAACGTACTGGTACAGGACTTTGACGTCTCTGACACCGACAACAGTGGCTGGCCCGACGAACCTGGCACCACATCGACCACCCAGCGCCAATCGATCGACAATATTCAATTTTCTGAAGAATTGCAGTTTGTTTACGAGGGTGACCGTTTGTCGGGCATCGTGGGAATGTACTATTTCACCGACGATATTGACAGCCTAGTCCTCATTGGCAAGGACCCCGTTAATGCACCAGACCGCGTGCGCGTATATGTGGGCGCTAACATGGATGTCAAAGCCTACGCAGCGTTCACCAACTTCAACTACCGTTTCACGGATCAGCTGTCGGGTAAATTTGGCCTGCGCTACTCTAACGAAGAACGCTCAGTCGAGAGTTTGTTCGGGGTGGATTCACCCGCACCGACGGTGAACGCCGCTGTGTTTGATCCGATCAAAAATACCTCCAAAAAATTTAGCGACGTATCGCCCGAGCTCGGCGTCGAGTACCGCACAGAAGATGACTCGCTGTTGTACGCCACCTATTCGGAGGGCTTTAAAAGTGGTACCGCCAACCTCGGTGAACGCACCCCCTCGGTGGTAGACCCCGAAACCATCAAGAACTATGAGTTTGGCTACAAGACAACGTCTGCTGACAACACGCTGCAAACCAACATTGCGCTGTTTGCCTATGAAGTGTCTGATGCACAGTTTGATCGCACCTTCCCCATCCCAGTCCCACCCTTCTTCTCTGCTCGCTTGGAGAACGCGGCCGTAACCGATGGCAAGGGCATTGAGTTGGAAACACGCTGGGCACCCGATCAACACTGGACGGTCGATTTCAACGCCACTTGGTACGACATTTCATTCGATGAGTTCTTATCGCTCGACCCGCTCAACGAAGATTTGTTTGGTGCTGCCAGCACCTCGGTGCAGCCCGTCAGCTTGGCCGGCAACTCGCCACGCAACACCCCAGACTGGACCTACAACGTAAAGGTTAGCTACGATCACAACCTCGCCAACGGCGGTAGTTTGCGCTGGGGCGGTAATGTGGCCGCTAAAGGCAAGCAGTACTACACCGAGTTCAACAATCCAGTGATGGCCGCTGACGCCTACACCATTGTCGACGCCAACGTGTTGTACACTGCGCCAGATGAACGTTTTACCGCAAATTTCTGGGTGAAAAACCTCACCGACGAAATGGTGCTATCGGGCGCCTTTGCAATTTCTACTAGCCGCACGATTACTGGTACCTACCTACCGCCCCGTCAATACGGCGTGACACTCGGCTATACCTTCTAGTATTTTCAAAGGGGGGGGGCAATGCCCCCCTTTTTTCATATATTCCACATTTCAAGTTGATTAACAAGATCAAATCAGCATGATAGGAACAAACTAATAATGACAGGAAACCATCCATGGACATTAACGACGACATCAAACGCGTCTTTAACCTTCAACAAGCCAATGTTGTGAATTTAAAAGCCAGCTCAACTGATGAGCGCAAAGCTAAGCTCTCCGCACTCAAGGCCGCTGTAGAAAAGTACGCGGACGATATCGTGGCTGCCGTATTGCAGGATACCCGCAAGCCCGAGCAAGAAATTCGCATTACAGAAGTATTAAACGTGCTGGGCAACATCGATAGAAATATCAACAATCTTGACGAATGGATGAAGCCAACCGAGGTTAACACCACCCTTAACCCCGACGATGCCGCGCGTATCCACTATGAAGCTCGTGGCGTCTGCCTAATTCTCGGCCCTTGGAATTTCCCACTAGGTCTAGTGCTCGGGCCCGTTGCTGCCGCCATTGCCGCGGGTAACAGCTGCATCATCAAACTTACCGACCTATGCCCTGCTACAGCGGCCATTGCTGCCAAGATTATTGATGAAGCGCTAGACGAGAACGTTGCCAAAGTATTCGAAGGTGATCTCAGTGTCGCCACTCAATTACTGGAACTGCCCTTCCACCACATATTCTTCACGGGAAGTACCCGTGTCGGAAAGCTTGTCATGAAAGCCGCGGCGGAAAATCTAGCGTCAGTCACGCTAGAACTTGGTGGCAAATCGCCAGTCGTGGTAGACAGCGATGCCGACATCGACAAGATTGCGGCCGACTTGGCCAATGCCAAACAATTCAACGGGGGACAAGCGTGTATCTGCCCTGACTACGTTCTAATACAAAAAGACAAGATCGATACACTCACCAGTGCCTTTGCCGCACAAGTGCAAGCCAACCTTTATCAAGACGGACAAATCAACCACCAAGGCATTGCTCAAGTGGTCAACGCACAAAACTTTGCCCGCGTTAAACGCTTGTTTGATGACGCCATCGCCAAGGGCGCACAGGTGGCTGCTGGGGGGATACTGGAAGAGGACACGCTCACCATTCACCCCACCATGCTGACAAACGTCACCACCGACATGCTGATCATGCAGGAAGAAATTTTTGCTCCCATTATCCCCGTCATGGCTTGTGATAACGTCGACAGTGCGGTCGCCCACATCACCGCGCGAGAAAAGCCCCTAGCCCTGTATATCTATAGCGGCAATCAACAACATATTGACGACATCTTAGCGAAAACATCATCCGGCGGTGTCACCATCAACGGCGTGTTCTCTCACTATTTGGAAAATAACTTACCTTTCGGCGGGGTTAACCACAGTGGCACAGGTAGCTACCATGGCTACTTTGGCTTTAAGGCCTTCTCTCACGAGCGAGCGGTATACATTCACCAGTAGTCCCAAAAAAAGCCTGATCTTTCGATCAGGCTTTTTTTTAGTTTCTTGCGGCGGCGATATCCGCCCCCTCACGCAAGGCTTTCAATTTCTTCCAGGTCACGCCTGGATCAATCTTGCCATAACCGGCAAAGGTGCCAAACCCACAGTCGGTACAGGCAATAACGCGCTCAAGCCCAACAATATCAACGAACCGCTGCAGTCGCTGCGCAATTAATTCAGGGTGCTCTACATAGTTCGAACACGTATCAATCAAGCCAGGCGCTAGAATTTTGTCATCGGGAATAGCCGCATCGCGCCATACCGTCCACTCGTGTTCATGGCGGGGATTGGCGCCTTCAAACAAGATAGTCGCAGGCTTCGCCTTGAGGATGGTGTCGATGACATTTTCCAGCGGTATATCGTGGTCGTGCGGCCCCTCATAGTTACCCCAACAAATATGCATACGCATTTTTTCAGCAGGAATATTGGCGGTGGCAGCATTGATTGCCTCCACGTTGGCCGCCGCAATTTTCAAGAAGTCGGCATCGCTAACATCCTGGTAGCCCGTGTGGCGCGACATTGCCAAATCAGGGCAGTCAAGCTGCAAATGAAAACCAGCATCGACAATGGCTTCGTATTCCGCCTTCATCGCATCGACCAAATCAGCCAGATAGGCCTCGTGGGTGGGGTAGTACTTATTGGGCTGGAAGGCAGTAATCAAACCTGGAGAAGCAGAGTTCATAAACCCTTGCACCGGCTTATCGAGCGATGCCATAGCCGCTTTAAAACGGCGAATGTCATCGTGCAAGGGATCAAGGTTGACCAACGTCACCTTGTCGACACAAGCGGCACGCACGAACTCTTGGCTACCCATAATGGCGGCCAACTTTTTGGCAAAATCAGGGTGCTCGGCCAGATCTAGCGCAGGCTTGCGTGCGATATGCGCATCGCCAAAGCCACTCAAACGCTCAGTCATGTAGGTTGAATAACCCACCTTACCCAACTCGCCGTCACTCGCAATCGAAATACCCGACGCCACCTGATGGCGCAGCGCATCACCAATTTCTTGAGTAACCAAGCTATCAAATTCACCTGCATCAACCGCCTCACCGTGATCCTTCGCGATCAACACCTGAGCCAATTCCATGCTGCGCGGCAAACTTCCCACGTGACTGGTATGAATAAACCTTTCAGAACTCATCTTGTCTTCCTTATTGAGGGCTTTAACAAACCACTTTAAATGACTGCTCAAAACATGCAACTAACGATATAAAAAAAGGGGTGTATCAACACCCCTTTCATCGTCTTTCACGCCATATGTTGATTAGGCGTCCTGGCTGCGCCAGCCTTCTGCGTAGGTGTTGCGCGCCACTTCTGAGTAAGGGGTGGGGCTAACAATAACGCGGATGGGGAACATCTCATGCTCCTCAACGGTAATTTTGTCAGTACCACCATCGGGCTCGCCCCACCACAGCGTCAATTCATCGCCGATCTCTACGCTGGCATCTACAACACCTAGTGACAGCATGGTGCGCTCGTTAAAGCTATAACCAGTGAACATTGACAGGCCCAGTACATTGCCGTCTGCATCGCACACTTTGTCGTGACCAGCAGAGGTATAGTTCGAGATGGGCATGTCGATGAATTTAGCCACGAGACCTTCTTTTACAAAGTAGGTGGCCAATGCTTTCATCACGTCTTCGCCATTCCAAGCAAAGGTCACTTTCTTACGCTGTTTAGCAGCATCCATAGCTTCCAATGCTTCGCGACCAATGAAGTCGTGGTCGAAACGCACGAAGGGACCGTAACCCAAGTCGTAAGGTGTCATGTAGTAGTCTTCAATGTTGTCAGATACGAAACTACCACCGATAGCGCCAGCAAAACCTTCGTAACCATTGGCATCCAACCACTCGCGGTAGGGTTTCATGGCTTCACCGGTATAGACGGCTGGCAGGGGTGAAGGAATCCAACCAGACTCCAACGTGTTGGACGCATAAGTACGTGCACCCACTTCCACTAAACCAAACTCTTTACCCGCCTCAACGATTTCCTGGCGAACTTGCAGGTACTCCTCGTAGGGCCCCCAAATTTCCAGACCGGGCGCACCCGACATACCGTGACGCAGTGCGAACACTTCGCGGCCGTTCAGTTTAATTTTGTCAAAATTAAAGAATTTGATTTCAGGGACTGGACCACCGTTTAACTTTTCAATCACCTTAGAGGCATTGGGGCCCTGGATCTGGAAGCGGTAGTGAACACGGCTGACTTCTTTACCAAACGTTTTAGAAGGTGAGCGATCGTCGTAGGTCGCTTTCACATTCATACCGCTTGTTTCAGCGTGGAATTGGATCCAGTTAGCTGAGGGCTGACGACCCACAAAGATCATACGTTCTTCAGCTTCGTAGAACAGAATACCGTCGCCAATGACGTAGCCGTCGTGGCTAACAGGTACCATCTGCTTCGCTTTACCCACAGTAAAGCCTTTGAAGCTGTTAATGGTCAGACGGCTCATGAATTCGAACACATCTGGACCTTCAACAATCATGTCTACCATGTGGTGAGACTGATCGAACAGTACGCAGGTCTCGCGCCATGCGCGCTGCTCATCACGCCAGTTACTGAACTCGTAAGGGACGACGGGGTATACGTAGGCACCGATCTTTGAATTGCGCAACATTTGGACAGGGTTCACACCCGTTTGCAAAACACTCTCTAAACTACTCATGGCTCACCTCATGATTTTATTAACTAATGGATCCATAAATGGATGATTTTTACGAATATTATGCCAAAAAGCATAAATTATGGATCCAATAATAAGCAATTACTAGTATATTTACAAGTAATGAGGCAATATTTAAATCACGTTTGGATCCAATGAGAATAAAATGGCTCTGCACACCACTAACGTTCTAACCAAGATACGCGCCATGATAATGGACGGCGAAATCGCCCCAGGTGAAAAGCTCGCCGAAATCCCTCTGGCGGATAAACTAGGCGTATCGCGTACGCCGGTTCGGTTAGCCTTTAGAACATTGGAACAAGAAGGCCTATTGATTCGCCCTGGCAAGCGAGGCTTTCAAGTACGGGAATTTTCCACCAGCGATATTCAATGCGCCCTCGAAATTCGCGGCGCACTGGAGGGCATAGCGGCACGACGCCTCGCCGAGCAAGGACTCGACAACACAACACTAGAAAAACTTAAAGAGGCTGTAAAAGCAGGTAATAGCCTTCTACAAAAAGGGTATTTTGTAGAAGAAGATATCGAGCAGTGGAACATCATCAATGTCGCGTTCCACAACACCATTATCGATGCGAGTAATAGCGCCCCTGTTCGTGATGCCATCGCCCGCAATAACCACCTTCCCTTCGCGTCAGTCAATTCACTGGTGATCAATACCAAAGTACTTGACGCTGAGTTCAAAAAGATTCAGTTTGCCCAAGTCCAGCACCAAGCCGTTCTGGGGGCACTGATCAAGGGCGAAGGCGCTCGCGCAGAAAACTTAATGCGCGAACACGCTCAAGTTGCACTTCACTACACCGACGCCTTCGGCCTACCGGCCTATAAAATAAACCATTCGATATAAAAAGGTGACTCCATGACCAACAACCCGCAGCAGATAATCGATCAATCCCCAATGGGAAAATTGCAGATATTTGCCGTTTTTCTTTGCATTCTACTCAATGCACTCGACGGTTTTGATGTACTAGCCATTAGCTTTGCTTCCCCCGGCATTGCCGAAGAGTGGTCGGTCAACCGCGCAGAGCTAGGTATTATTCTTTCGATGGAGCTGTTTGGCATGGCCCTCGGCTCCATGGTGCTCGGCGGCGTAGCGGACAAAATTGGTCGTCGACCAACCATTTTGACATGCCTTGTCGTCATGACCAGCGGCATGTATCTCGCCTCAGTGGTCAATACCGTGAATACACTGCTTGCCATTCGCTTTATCACTGGCCTAGGCATAGGCGGCATGCTGGCCGCAATCAACGCGATGGCGGCCGAATATTCCAACGCTAAACACCGCAGCTTTGCGATTATTGTCATGGCCGTGGGTTACCCTGTAGGCATTATTTTGGGTGGTTCAGTAGCGTCCTACTTGCTTTCTCAATTTGACTGGCGCTCAGTATTTATCTTTGGATCCATAGTGACCGGCGTTTTACTCCCTGTCGTTTACTTCTTCATGCCAGAATCGATTTCATGGATATTAGAAAAACGCCCAAATGGCGCACTTGAACGCATTAACAAGACATTGAAACGAATGGGTCACCCAACGGTTGAGTCACTGCCAGAGCCTGTTGCCAAAGAAAAAACCAGCAGCTGGGGTGAGCTCTTCTCCCCAAATTTCATGCGCACCACTATTCTGTTAACAGCGGCCTACTTCCTCCATATCATGGTGTTCTACTTCGTTCTGAAATGGATCCCCAAAATTGTGGTTGATATGGGCTACAGCGCCTCATCCGCTGGATCAGTTCTGGTTTGGGCCAATGTCGGCGGCGCCACCGGTGCATTATTACTTGGCTTCTTGAGCCACAAAATTGATGTTAAACGTTTAGTAATTGGCGCCTCAGTATTATCTACGGTCATGGTCGTCATTTTTGGGCAAGGCCAGAGCGAACTCAACATGCTCGCACTTGTCACCGCGGCGGCTGGCTTCTTCACCAACTCGGTTATTGTTGGCCAATACGCCCTGATTGCTCATTCGTACCCAGCCCGCTTGCGCGCTGGCGGCACCGGGTTTGTGGTGGGCCTCGGCCGCGGCGGCGCGGCACTAGGCCCTGTCGTGGCAGGCTTCTTATTCGAAGCCGGCCACGAGCTAAGCAATGTTGCCATGATTGTTTCCGTTGGCTCACTCATTGCGGCCGTTGCGATCTTTATGCTGCAACCTCCAAAAGAAGAAGCGGCAAACGCATAAGGCCATTACTGCCATGGATGGCGAGTATGCCATTTTTGCAGGAGCAAAAAATGCCCCTTGCAGCGTCCCTCTCGGGCGTCCTGCCCTCCGGGACATAAGGCCGTCCCTGGCAAAAAAAAAAGCGCCCAGTGGGCGCTTTGCATAGTTTTAAACACTAATCTTTGAAGACCACTGTTTTTGAGCCATTCAAGAACACGCGATCCTGTAGCAAGTAAGCCACAGCACGAGCCAAGACACGGCGCTCAATGTCGCGCCCCTTACGCACCAACTCGTCGGGCATGTCAGCATGACTGATATGTTCGATATCCTGTTCAATAATTGGGCCTTCATCCAAATCTGATGTCACTAAGTGGGCCGTTGCACCAATTAACTTGACACCGCGATCAAACGCCTGGTGGTAGGGTTTGGCACCCTTAAAGCCGGGCAGCGAGCTATGGTGAATATTGACACATCGCCCTTCCAAGAAGCGTGACATATCGTCCGATAGAATCTGCATATAACGCGCTAACACAACCAATTCAGCACCACTGTCGGTAATAATCTGCTTAACTTGCGCCTCTTGATGAGGTTTAGTATCGGCACTAATGGGCAAGTGGTGATAGGGAATATCACCAATCATTGACACTTTCAATTTACTCATTGGGTGATTAGAAATGATGGCGACAACATCCATCGACATCTCGCCGATACGCATGCGGTATAACAAATCGCCTAAGCAGTGATCCAAGTGCGACACCATGATAACGACCTTCTTCGGTACACTTTGATCACGAACAGATATTTTTGCATCAAATTTTTCAACCAACGGCGCCAGGGCCTGCGCAATATCAGCCTCTGTTGCCGCGTCAGGCGTTGTCATGAAAACGCGCATAAAGAATCGACCTGTGCTGGGGTCATTAAATTGTTGCGCGTCGGTAACGTTTGCGCCCATATCCAACAGCACTCCCGTCACGCCATTAATAACACCTGGGCGGTCGGCACATGATAATTTCAAAACAAAAGACGAACTCATACTCGTTTCCTTTTAAGAATGACAGGAGAAAAAATGGCAATGTAGGATAAGTACGCCCCCAATAGCAGGAGCGGCATTTTAACGGACCTAACAGCTCGGCACCACCATAAAAATTGTATACAATTGTATTTCATAAACGCGGTACGCACAACACATAAACCGTCAAGCTCGACATAAAAAACCACCACATATGGCGCCAAAAACGACTTAAATCTATTTGAATGCGCCACCCAGCCCAGAAAAACCCAGGTTTTTTTTGTATACATTGAGGCTTTTTTAACGTATATTTTTTATTTGTTATATCGCGTATATTTGCAATGTTAATGCAGAAAATTGCGTACAAAATCACATCTAACAAAACAACGCGGCCAATTTAGCGGAGACAACTATGAGCTATTCAGTTATTCATGAAAAATGGGACCAAGCCCCCGACCACATCACCGATGGCTTCTCAATCGAGATTACCGCCAAGGACATCGACAGCTTCCCCAAGATAGCTAAATCACTGCCCCCACGCACTCCCGTCGCGGTAACATTCTTACCCGGCGAAAGCCTGGAAGCGCGTCTTGCAGCAGCCGTCATGGTCCGCGAGCTAGGCTTCGAACCCATGCCGCACTTTTCTGCACGCCGCATCAAGAGCCACGAAGAATTACAAACCATGCTCGAGCGCATGGTTAAAGAGGCCGGCGTTAAGCGCTGCTTCGCCATTGCCGGTGACCCACCAGAACCAGAAGGTCCATTTGCCGACACCACCAGCCTAATCGAAACCGGCCTGTTTGAAGCCAATGGCATTATCGCCATCGGTATTGGCGGCCACCCTGAAGGCCACCCAAACATGACCAACGATGAATGCTTTGAAGTCCTAAAATCAAAGTGCGACAACATTAACAATCGCGGCATGAAACCCATTATCGTCACCCAATTCGGCTTTGACCCCGATGCCTTCATGGAATGGCTGGAAGCAGTGCGCAACTACGGCATCGATGCTCCAGTGCGCCTCGGTGTACCCGGCCCCACCAGCATCCCCACACTCATCAAGTTCGCCGCGCGCTGTGGCGTTTCGGCCTCAACGTCGGTGCTCACCAAATACGGCATTTCGATCACCAAACTGATTGGCACGGCAGGCCCAGACAAAATGGTCGACGCTTTTGCTGCCGGCTTTAGTGAAAAACACGGCCGCGTTCGCCTTCACTTTTACCCCTTTGGCGGTTTAGGCAAAACCATTGATTGGGTTCAGGAATACCAACAGCAGTAAGCAAGGTTACGGACAAAAAAATGGCGCTTAATAGCGCCATTTTTGTTAAACACCACTCTCTTCCTTGCGAAGGCTCAGAGTTATTTCAAACCCAACAACTTAGCGGCATTCTCTTTCAGAATCAGCGGCATCACCTCTTCTTTAAAGCCCACTTGCTGTGCCGTCGCAATCCACTTATCGGGAGTAATTAGCGGAAAGTCCGACCCGAACAGCATTTTGTGCTTCAACTGGGTATTGGCGTATTGAATCACCTGCTTGGGAAAATACTTAGGCGACCAACCAGAAAGATCGATATAAACATTTGATTTGTGCAGCGCCATCGACAAACTCTCATCAGTCCACGGCCAACTTGGATGCGCCAAGATAAAGTTCATATCAGGAAAATCCGCGGCCGCATCGTCAACCAACATAGGCTGACCGTATTTAAGCTTTACGCCGCCACCACCAGGCATACCCGTCCCCATACCCGAGTGACCGGTGTGAAAAATAGCCGGCAATTTGTATTCAGCAATCACTTCATACAAAGGGTAAGCCATACGATCTGAAGGGTGGAAGCCCTGCATTGGAGGGTGAAACTTGAAGCCCTTCACCCCGTACTCTTCGATCAGCATGCGTGCTTCGCGCGCACCCAGCTTACCTTTATGCGGGTCAATCGATGCAAAGGCGATCATAATGTCGTCGTTCTTTTGCGCGAACTCAGCAATTTCTTCGTTACGGATACGGCGATTACCAATCTCTGACTCAGTATCCACAGTAAACATACATAGCGCTACTTTCTGTTTGCGGAAGTAATCCACCGTTTCTGGCATGGTTGGCCGTTTACGATCCACTTTAAAATACGCGGATGCGGCATCAAAAAATTTACCCATGACCGGATCTTCTGGGTCGCAGCACGATACTTCCGCATGGGTGTGAATATCGATGGCGATAATGTCGTCCAAATTAATCATTGTTTACTCCAATGGTTACTGTGCGCCCTTACCAAGGCATGTCTACTAACGGATTCTATCACTGTTACCCAAAAATGTGAGTCGCACTTAATTCGCTACCCACACATTGGATACAATATATTTAGCCATAACATCTGCCGACGAGAAAAAGACAAACGGCAGATCAAATAGCAAAATAGATATTGTACACAATTTTATGGGCAACACCCCCTCGACACCGAAAAATAATTTAATCCCTTTTATAACAATAACTTAGTCTAAGAAAATAAGCTATTTAAGGGCGAAAATCACCTCTATAACAAAAAAAACATGACATTTTTTATCACCAATTGTATACAAAATATGAAGTTAAGGATATATTAGCACCGTCATTAGCTAAACCACCTTATGGTGCCAACGAGCAGCTAATTAAACCAATGCAATGAATAGGACAGCCTCGATGACATACAAAAATTTAGAAGAAAAATTACAAGCTAGCAGCAACATCGTGGAAATGCTGCGCAACGCACAAGTTGGACCAAACGTTTATCCAGGCGTGCCCGCCGAATTCACCAACTGGCGCGATGAGCAACACGGCTGGCAGTACGCATGCGTTCTGTTTGATCAGTCTTACCACATGGCTGACCTTTTGGTAGAAGGCCCCGATGCATTCAAGCTGTTAGAAAAATTGTCTATCAATAGCTTTAACAACTACAAGCCAGGCAAGGCCAAGCAAATGGTTCCTTGCACACCAGAAGGCTATGTTATTGGTGACGTTATCCTGTTCTATCTCGCCGAAAACACCTTCAACTTAGTCGGCCGTGCACCAACGTTGAACTGGGTCATGTTCCATGCAGAGACAGGTGACTGGGACGTAACTTGCACCCTGGATCAACGCACAGCTTCTCGCCCTGACAAAGAAAATCGCAAATCTTACCGCTACCAAGTTCAAGGCCCCAACGCCATGAAAGCCATGGAAAAAGTCCTTGGCCAAACCCCTCCAGATTTGAAGTTCTTCGATATGACCGAGATTACCATCGCCGGTAAGACTGTTGGTGCTCTGCGCCACGGCATGGCGGGTCAACCCGGCTTTGAACTGTATGGCCCATGGGAAGATGGCAAAGCCGTTAAAGAAGCGCTGGTTGCAGCGGGTGCTGAATTCGGCATGCGCCAAGTTGGCGGTCGTACTTATGCCTCAAACACCATCGAGTCTGGCTGGATCCCCTCCCCCCTCCCAGCAATTTATACGGGTGACAGTTTGAAAGCTTACCGGGAATGGTTGCCAGCAGACGGTTACGAAGGCAGCTGCTCAATCGGCGGTAGCTTCGTGTCTAACAACATCGAAGACTACTACCTGACACCCTGGGACCTGGGTTACGGCTTCTTTGTTAAATTCGACCACGACTTCATTGGCCGCGAAGCCCTAGAAAAAATGGCGGTGGCTAAAAAACGTAAGAAAGTCACCTTAGCACTGTACGATGAAGACGTAGCAGAAGTGTTAATGTCGCAGTACGGCAAAGAAAATGAGCGCGGTAAATTCATCGACTTCCCCTCAGCCGTTTACTCAATGCACCCCTTCGACAAAGTTATGGTAGACGGCAAAGTGATCGGCCTATCGACTTGGGTAGCTTATACGTCTAACGAGCGCAAAATGCTGACCCTAGCGATGATCGATGAAGATTTTGCAGAACCAGGTACCGAAGTGGTATTTGTTTGGGGCGAAGAGAACGGCGGCACAAGCAAACCCACCGTTGAGCCTCACAAGCAAATGGAAATTCGCGCTACCGTAAGCCCCGTGCCTTATGTTGAAGTTGCACGCACACAGTACTCCGGTGTTAAAGGCTGGCGCGAACAAGCCTAATAACACAGTTGATCATCAGCCCTATCCGACATGGATGGGGCTTTTTTTTAGGAGCAATTATGGCCCTCGAAAAACCCTATCAAGACATTCCTGGCACCACCGTCTTCGACGGCGACATGGCGCGTATTGGCTTTCACCTCAACCAATTTTGCATGTCACTACAATCAGAAGAAAATCGCAAAGCCTTCTTCGCTGACGAACGTGGCTACATGTCAAAATGGCCCATGAGTGAAGAGCAAATTCAAGCGGTGCTAGAAAGAGATCTGAACAGGCTCCTCGCACTGGGTGGTAACATCTACTACTTGGTAAAAATCACCATGGCTGAAGGCATGAGTGTTGCCGCGGCAGTGTCGACCATGACCGATATGTCTACTGAAGAATACATGGACATGATGAAAAAGGGCGGCCGATCCCCCGAAGGTAATCGCTACATTGGAGAATCAGAATAATGGCTAAGATCACTGCCGGCGTCGGTACGTCACACGTGCCACTGCTAGGTCGTATCATCGACATCAACCAAACTGACACCGAGGAATGGCGCCCCGTCTTCTCCGGTTACGATTTTACTCGCCAATGGATTGCCAACGAAAAACCTGACGTGGTTGTTCTGGTCTACAACGACCACGCCAACGCCTTTGACATGAAAATGATCCCCACCTTTGCCATTGGGTGCGGCGAAAGCTACCACCCTGCAGACGAAGGCTATGGCGCCCGACCTGTCCCCCCGGTAAAAGGCGATGCAGAGTTATCATGGCACATCGCACAATCCGTCATTCAACAAGGCTTCGATCTCACCATTATCAACGAGATGGAAGTCGACCACGGACTTACAGTGCCTATGTCACTGATGTTCGGACAGCCAGAGGCATGGCCGTGCAAGGTCGTTCCCATCATGGTCAACACGGTGGTCTACCCAGCACCATCGGGTGAGCGCTGCTTAGCACTTGGCAAAGCCATTCGAAAAGCGATTGAAAGCTACGATGGCGACCTTAATATCCAAGTGTGGGGCACCGGCGGTATGAGCCATCAACTCCTTGGGGCGCGCGCAGGCATTATTAACCGCGAATGGGATACCGCCTTCCTGGATAAATTAAGCGATAAGCAAGAAGAGCTCGCGAAAATCCCACAGACAGAGTACATCCGCGAAACCGGTACTGAGGGAAGTGAGACCGTCATGTGGCTGATTATGCGCGGCGCTTTGGGCGATAACGTCAAGGAAATCCACCGTCATTACCACGTACCGATTTCCAATACGGCGCTGGGCCACATTGTGTTCGAGACCAAAGACTAGCCATGACTAAGCAAAAAACGCCAATGGTTTTGTTGAGCGGGCTACTGTGCGACCAACGTATCTGGCAGCCCGTCGCAGACCAATTAACGGACGTGGCAGAATGCCACATTTTCAGCTTTGCAGGCTTCGATAGCATTGAAGCCATGGCGTCACATGTGCTCGAAAATAGCCCCGGGAAATTTGCACTGGCGGGCCATTCAATGGGAGGAAGGGTTGCACTTGAAGTCTACAAGCAAGCGCCTCACCGCATCACCCACTTAGCGCTACTCAATACTGGCGTGCACCCCAAACGCGATAGCGAAGTCCCTGGCAGACGAAAACTACTGGACCTGGCTGACGCCAAGGGTATGCATGACGTATGCGAGGCATGGTTACCTCCTATGATGGGTCCAGAAGGCTTGCAAGATGATGCACTGATGGCCGACCTAACAAATATGGTAACCTCACATACTCCTGCACAATTCAACGGTGAAATCCAAGCGCTACTGAATCGCCCCGAAGCTGAATCAGTCTTGGCTAGCGTCGTGGTTAACACCCTGCTCCTGAGCAGCGAGCACGACGCTTGGAGCCCAATTTCACAGCACAGGGAGATGCAAGCTCTCGTTCCACAAAGCATCCTTGTCGCCATCGACGGTGCAGGACATATGTCAACCGTAGAAGCACCACAAGCCGTGGCTGACGCCATGCGCCAATGGCTAAAGCAATAGGAAACCTTATGGACCGAATGACCCGCGCAATGATACAAATAGAGTGCCAGCAACTGCTGAACCGCGCCACCCAATTGATGGATAATAATCAGTGGCACGATCTAGTCGATCTGTACACTGAGGACGGCGTATTGTTCCGCCCAAGTGACCCCAATAATGCTGTCCACGGTAAGCAGGCCATTCTGCAATCCTTTCTCTCACGCCCACCTAAAACAACATGTCACGCCCTACTGAATAGTGTTATCGACATTCAGAGTGAGGACCTGGTGGTTATCACATCTCGTGTATGGTTAGTCAGTGGCCCAGCATCAGAGGGTGGCGCCGTGAACAGCGAAGGTCCACTTCTGGTAGGAGGTTTCGTTGACACCCTAGTCAATCAGGATGGCAACTGGCTGATCAAACAGCGCAAAGGCAGCTTAGAGCTCAAACACGCCTAAGTGGCTAGATGCAAACTCGCTAGAAATAAAAAGGGGCTGGAGACAGCCCCTATATATTAAAACTGTAAGCCCCTCGCCTTAGCGCGAATGTAATGCCTGATTTGTTCGAGCTCTTGGTCAGTCAATTCTGCAAACTTGGGCATGCCTTTTTGCTCAAGTACGCCTTGGCGAACAACCTGCTCAAAGCCTGCAAAAGTGAGAGGGATCGCCGACGCCCTTAGATCGGGCGCATTACCACCCGCCACCACGCCGGGACCATGGCACAACTGGCAGCGCGCCCATTGTTTCACGCCCGCCGCCGCCAATTTCATATCTAAGTTCATCTCTTCACCGAACAAGGCCTTGCTCACAATGGGTTCTGGCGTGGCCGGGACTTCGCCCTTAGCACCTAGCTTAAAGGTCAGTAAGCGACGCGGGTGAATACGACTATCCCAACCAAATTGCGCCGAAATAGAACCAAAGGCACCCGGCGCCCCATTGAGAGGCCCCGTGGCAACGGTAACATATTGAACGCCATCGGCACTGTAGCTAACTGGCGGCCCTGTGACCGCGACTTTTGCGTAGTACGACCACAGGTCGGCGCCGCTATCAGCATCGTAAGCATGCAAATAACCATCAGCCAAACCTTGGAAAACTAAGCCCCCCCCGGTCGCCATGGTGCCTGAGTTTGAAATACCCGGCGTCTTGACTTGCCACTTGGCTTTTTGAGTAAGTGGATCCCAGGCTTTCAGATAACTCACACCAGCATCGGCCGGTACATCACCGTCGCCAGATTTTAGGCCGACAAAGTCAGGAGTGAATAAAATAGGGTCATAGTCTTTGGGGTCATCAAGACGCGCAAATGGCACAGGCATATCAATGATGGGCACATAGACCAGCCCGGTTTTCGGACTATAGCTTTGTGGTGGCCAAAAGTGAGTACCTTGAAAGCTAGGCCATATCAACACGGGCTCAGTGCCGTAGCGCGCAAATGGCGTTTCTACCGGACGACCGGTCTCCAAATCAATGGATTCGGCCCAGTTCACCGTACCTAACTTTTCCGCAGAAATGAGCTTGCCATTTTCGCGGTCGATCACGTAGAAGAAACCATTTTTAGGGGCATGGAACATGACTTTACGTGGTTTACCATCAATATTGATGGTCGCCAGCGTCATATCCTGCGCCGAGTTATAGTCCCAAATATCATTAGGGGTGTTTTGATAGTGCCATGCATATTCCCCGGTGTCGGCATCGAGGGCGAGTACCGAAGCAATAAATAAATTATCGCCGCCATCAGGGTTTCTAATATCTTCGTTATAGGGGCCACTGTTTCCGGTGCCTATATAAACGCGGTTAAACTCAGGATCATAGGTCATGGCGTTCCATGCAGCACCACCACCACCGTACTTCCACCACTCCCCCGACCACGTGTCTTCAGCCCACTCCATGGCGCTATCAGACACTTCGCCGTCTTTTTCGCCGGGCTTGCCAGGCACAATGTAAAAGCGCCACTCTTTCGCACCAGTGTCAGTGTTATAGGCAGTCACATAGCCACGCATGGCGACGAAATCCGCACCACCGTTGCCAATGATGACCTTATCGTTAAAGACGCGAGGTGGGCCAGAGATAAACACACCTGCAATATCGGTGGTTTGTTGGCTCCATATTAACTCACCATTTTTGGCGTCAAGCGCAATCAGGCGACCGTCTTGGGTACCAACGAAAACTTTGCCTTCCCAGTAGGCTAAACCACGTATACCCCAACCCGCACGCAACGTCTTACCAGCCACCGCGATCGCTTTAGGGTCGTATTTCCAGAGCAATTCGCCGGTTTTACCATCAATGGCGTGCACAATGCTGTAGCCAGCCGCCAGATATAAAACACCATCCACAGCCAGCGGCGAGGTATTGGTGTTCCCTACATCTAGGTCTAGCGACCAAGCGAGGCCGAGGTCAGCGACGTTTGCCTTGTTAATCTGCTCAAGTGGTGTGTAGTGATCTTCAGCATACGTTCGCCCGTAGCTCGGCCAATCAGCGCCATCGCTGTTATCCATAAACATGGATTCAGGTTGTGCCACTACAGGTAAAGCAACTACCGCAGCAAGCATCCACGTCGATATAAAGGCAAGACGTTTCGTCATAATAGCGTCCTTGGTCATTATTCTAGTTCTAAGTAGATATCAGTTAATGTATAAAAAGAGATGGCGTATGTATACATTTTTTGAAGATTCAGGTTCCATTCCTAAAAACTTACCCATAGAATGTATCCATTATCGCAGCACGTTAATATAAATAATCGATAAAAACGGTGTGCCATTTATGCAATTGATATTAAATACTCGCTCCCGCGTAAAAAATGTATACAGTTTACTTTTTACCACATACTTAAGTGCGTCAAGCCTAGTCTTTGCAGCACCACCCACCAGCGGCACTGTACACACAGTAAATGGCGACCCTATCGCGCAGGCGATGGTGATAGCCGAAACCCGCGATGGCGCAGATGTGGTGACCGTTTTCACCAATAGCAACGGCGAGTATCGCTTTCCAGGCACGGAAACACTAGTCGGCCAGCCCCATGCTCGCGTGCTGGGTTTAAAACAAATCGCTGATCAAAATGGCCATTTGGTTCTG
Organism: Cellvibrionales bacterium; assembly: GCA_024639455.1. Classification (GTDB taxonomy): domain Bacteria; phylum Pseudomonadota; class Gammaproteobacteria; order Pseudomonadales; family JAHEIH01; genus JAHEIH01. The sequence continues at coordinate 107,446 of JAHEIH010000007.1, read as the reverse complement.
GCGCCCACCGTTAATGTTGCCGATGTCGCGCCTGCATCGGGGTGGCTAAATAGTATTCCACAGGCGGACAAATCAAAGTTTGTACTCAATTGTGTGAATTGCCACCAAGTGCCCAGCGGCGAAGTAAGAAACTTTGCCAGCTTGATTGAAAAACAGGAAACCCCGGATAAGGCATTGGCTCGTGAGCATTCTTGGCACGCGATAGCTGATTATATGAATCGGCTGTGGGCTTATGAAGTATTACGTGGCGATCCAACGATTGACCACGAATTGTCGGGCGCTTACTTTATTGCCGATGTTCCCGGCATATCTAAACTGATGTCACAACATTTCGCTGGCCCCATGCAGCAGCTAGACAACTATGACTATGGCGCGCCGATCATTGCCACATCGAAAACCACGATTCGCGAATACGAAATTGCTGAGCCCAATGCCATCCGTGAAGCATTGCTCTTAGACGGCGATTTGTGGATCGCAGATGTAAATACCAACCGCATGTATACCGCCGATATTGCCACCGGTGAGCAAGCCATCCATGAAGTGCCGGTTGAACTGCCCATGGGCCCCCATACTATTCACCCAGGTACTGATCGATCGCTGTGGATTGCACCTATGTACAACGGTTACGTTGCACATCGCGACATTGCAAAAGGGGAGTGGAAAACGTGGCAGCTCAAGAGCCGCGAAGGTAAGTTGATCGGCATTCACGATTTGAGTTTTGGTTCCGATCACCAACTTCTCAAAGACAAGAAAGGACGCATTTGGTATTCAGACATCGCCAACTCTGCCGTAGGCTGGTTTGATCCAGACACCGGTGACGCCAATATTTATCCATCACCTCAACCTAAAGATCGCACCCATTTGCCTACCCAGTTGTATGGTTTGGCGATGACCGATGATCAAAAATATGTGTGGTACAGCCAACTTGGTAATGGCGTCATCGGCTGTTTTAACATTGAAACCGAACAGTTTGAGGATGTGGTTACATTGCCCGATCCATACTCCGGCGCACGTCGTCTGACTATGGGCGCTAACGACATTCTCTATGTCGCGATGTTCGGTTCTGGGCAGATTGCTGCCTATGACACCAAGGCGCGTAAAATGATTGGTATTTATGACCTACCTGATCGCGGCAGCGCTCCCTACGCCGTGACCTGGGACCCCGTCCGTGAGGTTGTTTGGATTCCAACCTCTAACACCGATGTTATTTATCGTTTTGACCCTAAAGACACCAGCTTTGGTGTGCTGCCACTGCCTCGTCAGCGCGCGTTTTTGCGTATGGTGGATGTCGACCCTGAAACAGGGGCGCTGGTGACCTCCTACGCAAATATTATCGAGGAGGTACAAGGACCTCGCATGGCCCTGGTAATTGAACCGGGCGATGATGCGTATTCCAAAAAACTTGATTTTGGAGGTGCCAAATGATGCGCAAGCTTATTTTTCTCACGATGACGCTGGGCGTGTTTAGTCAATTTTCGGCTGCCGAGGATATGCAGGCAACACTCGAAGAGTATCGGTGCGGCTACTGCCATAAGGTGGATAGTTACTATCACGCGCCATCTTTTAAAGATATTGCGATGCGCTATGCCGCAGATAAACAGCGCATGCTAAAGGTGTTACCCAGCAAAATCATTCACGGTGGCGCCGGTAATTGGGGCGTAGTACCCATGGTCACTAACCACATGGTGAGCCCTGCTGCGGCTCATGAATTGGCCGAGTGGATTTTAGATTTAAAATAACGACAGGCAGATGCCTCAATAATAAAAGGAACCAACATGGCAGATTATTCAAATGACATTATGTTTATCACCGGCGGTGCGTCGGGTGCGGGTTTCGGTCAGGCGCAAGTGTTTGGTCGAGCAGGTGCTGCCATTGTGGTCGCCGATATTCGTCGCGAGGCGGTGGACGAAGCCGTAGCTAAGTTAAGCGCAGAGGGTATCCGAGCCCACGGCATTCAACTTGATATCTGCGACCGCGCTGCCTATACCGCCGCCGCTGACGAAGTTGAGCGGGTATTTGGCCGAACCATCACCATCCTCTCGAACACTGCTGGCGTCAACAGCTTTGGCCCCGTTGAAAGAACCACTTACGATGACTACGACTGGATCATCGACGTTAACCTCAACGGTGTTATTAACGGCATGGTGACGGTTGTACCGCGTATGATCGAAGCCGGTGTTCCCGCCAAAATTGTCACAGTTTCTTCATTAGGCGGTCTCGGTGGCTCACCCTTAGCAGCCCCCTATTCAGCCGCCAAAGCAGCGGTCGTTAACCTCATGGAAAGCTACAGCATGAGCCTGAGCAAATACGGTATCGATGTGTCGGTGGTATGCCCCGCTAATATCAAATCAAATATTGCCGATGCCACCAAACTACGTCCCGTCGACAAAGCCAACAGCGGCTACGTGGAAAACGAAGCATCGCGTGCGTCACTAGAGAGCATCCACCAACATGGTATGACGCCAGAAATCCTTGCCCAACACATCATGAATGGTCTGGAAGCAAAACAGCTTTATATTATTCCCTACCCCGAGTGCCGCGGCATGGTTGAAGCACGTTTCAACCAGATACTAGAGGCATTCCCAGCTATGGATACGGACCCAGAAGCCCAGATGCGAGCTGACGCCCTGATGAACTGGGGTGCCAATGGCGCGAAAGTCTTTTTTGAAGAAAAATAACTAGGACAAGAACATGCTAAAACTTTACAGCTTTGGCCCTGGCGCCAACTCTCTTAAACCACTCCTAACCCTGTACGAAAAAGGCGTTGAATGGGAACACCAATTCGTCGACCCCGCCAAGTTTGAACAACATTCAGACTGGTTCAAAGAGATCAACCCCCGCGGCCAGGTGCCCGCCCTGGTGCATGACGGCAAGGTGATTACCGAGTCCACCGTTATTTGCGAATATCTAGAAGATGTCTTCCCCGACGCCAACCCACTGCGCCCCAAAGATCCTTTCATGGCCGCACAGATGCGTGTTTGGACCAAGTGGGTTGACGAGTACTTCTGCTGGTGCGTTTCTACGATCGGCTGGGCGCGCTATGTATCCCACATTGCGAACAAAATGACCGAGGAAGAATTTGAAAACCACCTGAAAAATATTCCTATTCCAGAGCAGCGTACCAAGTGGCGCCGCGCCCGCGACGGCTTCCCACAAGACATGCTAGACGAAGAAATGCGCAAGATTGGCGTCTCTGTCGATCGTTTGGAAGAGACACTGAGTCAACAAGATTACTTGCTTGGCGACCAATATACCCTCGCCGACGTTTGCAACTTCGCCATCGCCAACGGCATGGACATGGGTTATCCCGAACTCGTTAATGAAGAGAAGACACCAGGCATTATGGCATGGCTCACGCGTATCAAAGAACGCCCTGCGGTACAGAAAATGTTTGCCCACACTAAGAAAGAGGATCTTGGCCCCGCCAAGAAATAAGCCTCAAAAAAAACCGAGCCATGCTCGGTTTTTTTATCCCTGTTTATGGCTGCGGCATCGGCGGTACCGCACGTAACATCTCGACATTGGCTTCCACCAACTCACGCACCGAGCGGGGTGGGCGCCCCAGCAAACGCTCAACGTCATCGGATATCACACTGAAGTACCCCTCGCGAACGGCGCGTTCAAAGGTCACCATATCATCACTATTCCAAGAGATACCCTTTACTACCTGGTCATCAACGGGTTCACGAGGAATACCCATGGCGTCAAAAATGGCATACATCCCCTCGTCGTCGGTATCAACCCATTGAATTGGGCGACACGTGACATCTGACAGGGTTTCACACACCTCTTGCAGGCTTAGCAGTTCAGAGCCCGTAATGTTATAGATTTGCCGTTCGTGACCCTCACCACAAAGCACAGCAACTGCGCATTCCACGCAGTCATCTCGCCACACGAGAGTTTCACGCCCTGGTGAAGAACTCGACGCCCACACCCCAGAGGCAATGAAGTTGGGTCCAGCATTGACGATCATTGCATCGGCGTAGTGCGCGTCACGCATGATTGTCCACTCAAGACGGCTGGCGCGAATCATATCCTCGGTCACGAGGTGATCCTGCACCGCTACGGAGGGGTTTTTCTTGGTAATGGCGATAAAGCTGGTATAGACCAAATGCTTCACGCCCGCTTGCTCGGCCGCCTCAATCGCCGCCTTATGCTGTGCGATGCGCTTGCCAACTCGGGTGCCGCTAATTAACAGTAAGCGATCCGCCCCCTTAAAAGCCTCAACTAGACTGGCGGGATCATCAAAATCGCCGCGACGAATACGACAACCTCGTTGCGCGTACTCCTCAAGCTTTGTGGGGGTACGGGTCATCAAGATCAAGTTTTCGGCGGGCATCCGCTGCAGCAGTAATTCAATGGCGGCGCGACCATACTGCCCAGATGCGCCTGTCATTACAATGTTCATTGGCAGGCCTCAAGTTTGTCTTGAGACACCCACCAACCGTGCACCTGTGGACGTAACCTATGCGGAATTTCAATGCGTGCGAGCGGGTCAGCATTAATATTGTTGGCATCGAGGATCCATGTTTCGTGGAGGTACTCATCGTCACCCACCTGCTGATCCACAATGGCCATCAAATACCCCATGTGACCCTCTTTTGAGGACGGGATATGCACTAGCTCGCTAATGGCATGTGCAGGGGGCATTTGGCGAGCGCCAACCACCTGCCCTGCCTGAGCGTTAATTTGCATAATCATGTTGAACAACGCACCCACAGGGCCACCCAGCAGCGGTGGAGGACCCTCTGGATTCACTGTGAGATACCAACCATTGACATAGGGAAGCCCCATATCCGCATCCGCGATGCGCGGCATATCACCCGGCGGGCCCATGGGTGTAATACGCACCTCTTCAACACCCTCGGCTAAATCCATAGTCCAACGCTCAAACGCGCCGCCGACTTGTTGCTGAGGGATGTGTATACCGCCTGCTTCGCGCACGAACTCAAACGCATTACTGGCAAACATGTGAACATCCATATGCACTGCGCCATCATGCTCAAACGCATTCATCATGTGAAACGAGTGAACCCCTTTCGGGCCTTTGTACCAGCGCATATCGTCGACACTGCCATCGCGAGGAATCAGGCCAATCCAGCTATCGTCTTCTTGATCGTGCGCCCAGTGCGCGCCGCCAGCTTTCAAACGCTCGCTATCAGCTTTGGTTGGGAAGGTGGGAATGACCGCGTAATTTTCGCTGATCAGGAAATCGTGCATCATGGCGCAGTACTTGTTTTCGAAGAACTGCTCTGAGATCAGCTTGCCATTGGCATCGGCGACGCAGTAAGACACGGTATTGGAGGCTAAACCGTCCGCTTCATAGCCATAGAAATATATTTTCTGACTAGCAGGATCAATCCGCACGTGAGCAGTCATTGTCTCAGAGCGAATGGCACCATCAAAATCATAACGACCGATAGTATCCAGCGTGATCGGATCCACTTGATATGGCAGGCCATCTTCCTTGGTCATCAAAAGCTTACCGGCATGGAATACCGGTGTAGTATTCGATACTGTACGGTCGACACCTTCGACGTCAGGCAAGTCGGTATAAGGGTTGCGATAACGACCAAACAGTGCCTTACCGGCCGCTTCTTCTGCCTGGTGACGCGCCGTCTGTACATATTTAATTTCGAAATTAACACCGTCATCACTAATGTCGAGCCGACTCACCATGCCGTCATCTGACAGTAGTGTGTCGTCGCCAAATCGGGGATCAAACATAGGATCTGGAACCGCGCGGTAATGTGAGCCTCTGATCTCTTCCGGAATGGTGCCGTGGACAACCAAGTTTTCCAATCGAACCTCTTTACCGACCGGCTTATTTAAAAACTGGTAGTAGGGTATTTCTTTAAACGATGGCATAACGCGTTTCCTTATAGTTTTCGTTGTTAATGTTTATGACTTGTGGCGATACCGTGCCGGCCAAATGCCCTGCTTGCCAGGGGCCAAAATGCCTTGTGGATCGAGCGTGTCTTTCACTGCGTGATTCAAACGCGCCATGGCGTGCTGGTTGTGATCCAAGGTATCGACCACCGCATCCATATAATCGATATGGGTGCGATACTCGCTGTAACCATGGGCCGCTGCCTCTTTGATCAGCCGCGGGAAGAGCTGTTGCACGCCCTCGCACATGGCCCGATCGTCACGGTTGTAAAGAATCTCATTGATATTGATGATAGAGCGATCGCGAATCGCAAAGGCGCCGTAATAATCTAAACCCACCTCGTGAAAGCTATCGCGCGCACGCTGATACTGCTCGTAGGCGAGCCGACCATCAGCTGGCAGTAGCGGCGAAAAGCCGAGATGTCCACCACGGCCGCCGCGCCAATTAATCATCTGAATATCGCGCGCACTGGGAATTCCTGCACCGGAAAATTCCATCGGATCGCCTTTTTTCCAACGATTAAACGTAGGTGGCGCGATGCTATCTTGGAGTAACTCGGTAATTTTTTTGGCTTGCGCCTCGATAACGTCGGCATAGCCATACAGCGTGAGGAACGACGTCCACCAGCCCAGACCTAGTTCGGCACGAAGCTTAGCACCAATCTCTTCAGGCATCACACCCTCTCCACGGTACCAACGCGAACGTGGTGCGGTATAAGAAGCCAACCCCACATAGCTTAGTACCGCGATATTGTGCTCGATAAGCCCTTGGCGTTTTAAGGGATAAAGACTATCGATGGCAGTGGCCAGATCTTTTTCTTCTGAAAAGCTCAATACCGCTGACATGGTCGCTTCAGGGGCGGGCATTAACCAAAGACCGACCTTGGTGACAATACCAAAGTTAGACTGACAAAACATACCGTCCCAACTGGGACCGAAACCAAATTTTTCAGTGTGCCAGGTGGTGCTGTTCGACATTGCCCCCGTGCCGGTGCGGACGATCTCACCATTGGCAAGCATGACCTCCATGCCACAAATTTGCGCCGCGTGATCACCATAGGGTTGGGCGCCAGCACCTCGCTCGAGCGCATTGCCCATTACGCTGCCCATGGCGTAACCGGGCACCGACATCCACAAGTCGATGTCGTTGTCTTCTAGATAGCGGTGTAATTCAAAAAATCCGACGCCTGGTTCAATTTCACAATAGGCGTATTTTTCGTTGACCTCGAGGATACGATTGAGGCGTGACAGATCAATGATGACAGCACCTTTCAAAACCGGTGCCGCACCACCATAGCCGAGATTTTGCCCTTTGGAGATCGGCCAAAGGGGTATTTTGTGTTCGTTTGCCGCGATGACCACGGCTTGCAATTCATCGATGTCCGCTGGAGCGACCGCTGCTGAAGGGATATGAGGATCATCGCTCAGTACCGAGAACGCATCGTGATACCCCACAACATCAGCGGGTTCACGAAACACTCTGTCGCGCCCTACTACCGACTCACAGCGAGTCATGAAGGCGGAAAAAGCCTGCGTTGATACACCCTCTGGAAACCTATCCATCGACTACAACACGCGATAGTAGCGCACCACATTGCCCTTTTCTTTGCGCTTACCAATACCGACAAACACGTGGCGTGTTAGCCAATCATATTTACCTGACTCCACCTCAAAGGAAGGCGATGCTCGCAAGTAGTATTCGTCTTCCGGCACAGGATCCCCACCGTCAAAAATCCAGGCGCGAATCTTGGCCACGGTATCGGGGTAACGCCCCCACAAATAGCCGCGGTTGCGCAGCAGGATCAGTGTGCCGTCATCGGCCTCCAACATATAGCGCGCATCGAATTCAACGGTGCCGTCGGGGCGAAAAGAGGCCCAATCTCCACCGGTATTTGGCAGCGCGCGGCCATTTAACAATGGCCCAGACACCTTACCTGCATCCAAGTAAACCGCGCCACGATTAAAGCCAGTAGGCATATTATTAATGTGGTGGACGCGTTCAAAATCGAGGTCGATTTCAAAGGCAAATTCCAATTCAGGTTGGTCAAAGGTAGATATTTTATCGCTCATCTCGAGTCCTTATAATTCGATGCAACCACCGTCGACGGCCAAGTCCACACCGTTGATAAAACTGGCGTCACTACTGGCCAAGAAAAGCGCCGTCTTGGCCACCTCTTCAGAGGCACCCATGCGCCCCATGGGTATATTACTAATCATCATTTCTTTCAACGCCGCTGCATCGGCTTCGGTCATTCCCGGGTTACGATACAGCAAGGGTGTTTCAATAGGCCCAGGGCTGAGCATGTTGACGCGAATACCGCGTGGCAGAAGTTCCTTGGCGAGAATTCTTGCCACCGCTCGCAAACCGGCCTTAGAGGCGGCATAACTGACATTGCCAGGAATCGCCAAGGTCGCCCCAATCGAACCCGTCAACACAATACTTCCACCATCACTACTCATTAGCGGCAGCATGGCTTGGATGGCAAAAAACGCCCCTTTACAGTTAACGTCGTTCACCTGATCCCACATCTCTGGCGTCACTTGATCGACCATGGCGAAACCGCCGACCCCGGCATTGACGAACAGCGCGTCCACTCGACCAAAACGTTGTTTGATAGCATCGGCGATGGGTTGCATCGCCTGTGGATCAGCGATATCGGCGCGGTAGTAAGCAGACTGTGGAATGCCTTCTGCAGCACGCTGCAATGTCGTTTCGTCGCGACCCGTGATCACCACCTGCGCCCCTTCAGCCGCAGCCAGTTGTGCGGCGGCGAGCCCGATACCGCTATTACCACCTACGACCACAAAAACTTTATTTTCAAAGCGTTTCACGCCCCCCCCCTAGAACATCTTGTCTGCGTGGGCGGCGGTCTCAATCTCTTGAATCACATCCCAGTGTTCGACGATTTTATTGTTTTCGATGCGGAAGAAATCGGCCACAGCGAGACCAACATCACCTGGAAAGCGAATCACGTGGGTATGTGACACCACCATATCACCATCGGCAAAAAGTCGTTTCAAATCATGTACGGCGTCAGGTGAAACGCCTTTGATGTAATCCAAGAATGCCTTCAGCGGCTCTCGGCCCGATTCGGCTAGCGGGCTGTGCTGGATATAATCTTCGACGATATAGTCATCGACGTTAGAAGAGTCCATTGGGCCCAGCACATCGCGGTATAGACCTTGAATAAGCGCCAGATTTTGCTGTTCGGTTTCGGTATATGACATGACCAATTCCCTCTATTTATTGTTATGGGTAATGCGGTAAAACATAATCATTTGTTATTGTTTCTGACTATAAGTGTATTCCAGCTTCAGATCAAACATTCCCTCAGCACACATTTAATATCGATGCATAACGTTAAAAACCATGACTAGACGGCATACCAAATAGCAGATAAATTAGTAACAAATAATAAGGAAAACATCATGCACAAACCCTCTCTCTTGGCGCTCGCCCTACTGGCGGTCGCCATCATGGTCGCCGATGGCTACGACATGCAAATCATGGCCATACTGGTACCGTTACTGGCCGATATCTGGCAACTACCCGCCGCCGAGTTCGGCGTTACTCAGTCTGCCGCCGTATTGGGCATCGGCGTCGGATCAGCACTGCTCGGCCCACTAGGTGACAAATACGGGCGTCGTAAAACCATAATACCTGGCTTTGCACTAACCACCCTTTGCGTCCTTGCCAGTGCTTATGCAGACAACACGACCAACATGAACATTTTCCGCTTTGGCACCGGCCTAGGGCTCGGACTCTGTATCGTCAACATCAATGCACTGCTCGCCAAACACTGCCCAGAACAGCACCGTTCACTTATTCTGACGGTCGTAGCCTGCGGTATTCCACTGGGCGCCATCCTGTCTGGCTGGGGCGTCCCTAAACTCATCCCTGCGCACGGCTGGCAGAGCGGTTTTTTGCTAAGTGCGGCACTTAGCCTACTGATCATTTTGGCGCTTTATATTTGGCTACCCGCCGATCAGTCCTCCACCGCAGCCAGCGATAAACAAAACTTTAGCGTCTTCGAACTACTCAAGGGCGATTTGCGTAACACCACTTTTGCCATGTGGACCCTGTACATAGGCAATTCTTTTTTGTTGTACTGCTTGGTTAGCTGGATACCCACACTGCTCACCCAACAAGGCTGGGATCTTCCCCGTGCCGGGGCGATGATCGCCTACTTTCAATTTGGCGGCTTAGCGGGAAGCTTATTGGTTGCCAGCTTGATGGATAAATGGGGCGTGTATCGCGCCCTCAAAATCACCTACATCATCACCGCGCTGGGCCTTTTGAGCTTCACCATTAATACCACTCAAGCCGGCTGGCCTTGGGCTATTGCCATTATTGGTGCCGGCATTTCTAGCGTACAACTCACCATGAACGCCCTCGCTGCCAACGTGTACCCGAATCACTATCTCGCCAGTGGCATCGGTTTCACCGTCGCCGTCGCCAGACTCGGTGCAGTAGCCGCGCCAATCGCCGGCGGCGCACTAATTGCGGCACAATGGCAAATGAGCAGCTTTATGGCACTACTGGTCATTCCGGCGGGCCTTTGCCTCACCAGCGTGTATTTCTTACAACGAAGCACACGCCAAATCGCATCGAAGTAGCGTTAGCTACTCGCCGTAAGGTACGTCTTTGCCATTCACCGGATGCTTATAGTGATAGGGCACGTGGCGCGTATTGGGCCAAGTGGGCGGAATGGCATCGCGCAAATAATCGGGCCCAGAGGGATCTTCTGGATACGTTTTCGTCAACGGCAGTAAGTGCACATCGCTAGCACCCCAACCCTTGGCGTAGTCCGCTTGCCACAACATGTTGTAGTTCAGGGTTTTGATTTTCCACACGCCATCTTTTTTAATGTAAGTATTTTCGTGAATACCGCCTTCCCAACAACTACGGGGCATTTCTGGCACGAGGTTTTCGACGCTCTCGTGGTAACCCGCCATCATGATGCAACGGGCGCGCACCCACGCGGTATTGCCGCCCTCAGAAATATCAACAATATCCTGTGACAAAAAGTGATCCAGTAAGAAACCTGGAATCGGGCCGTTGACACCACGGGTAAACATATTGCGGAACCAGTCGCAGTACAAACGGGTAATGCCAGCGCGCCCCTTGTAAACACCGTTTAGGAAATAGACTTCACCCTCTTCCTCATCGAACAAATCAACCGTCTCATCGTAGCGACAATGGTCGATAAAATAACCGTATTTATGGTGCAATTTTCGCACTTCGGCAGCGTCGTTTAAGCGCGTTATCTCGCGCTGCATATCGCTCATTTGCTGCTGCATTTGGGCGATGGTTTGCTCTAATGACATGGAGAACTCCTGTTTTATTATTGTGCGGCCGTGGCCACCTGTTGAATTTTTGCAGCGAAGTCATCTCCCGGCTCTAAGTATTGACCTGAGAGTGCATCGCACTGACCACCGAGCAACTCGACGACCATCGCTTGTAAACGCTGCTTGGATGCCTCTGAGGCCTCCGGGGTTATCGACTTCAAATACTCGATACCAAAGGGCACCCACTTGATGGCATCGGGGTTGCTCAAGGTGCTGTCTGCCATACCGGTTAAGATTGTTCCCGGCTCAATGGCAAAGACACTCACGCCGCTGCCCTCGCACTCGGCGGCCACGTGCTTACTGAGACAAATTTCAGTATTTTTGGCCACGGCGTAGGCCGACATGTTTGGCTGCACAATCGTACCCGCCATAGAGCACACGTTGATGATACGCCCCTCACCGCGCGCCTTCATTTTTGGCACGAGATTAGACATAGTATACATAGGGCCCATCACGTGAACCGCCTGAGTTTGCCACCACTGCTCGGGATCGATCACCCCCACCGGACCAAAAGGATCGTCCACACCGGCATTGTTAATTAAGCAGTCGATGTCGCCCAACTCACTTTCGACATGGGCAATCGCCGCCTCGACTTGCGACTTATCGGTGACATCGGCAACGGCGATAGACACCCTAGCCCCCAAACCTTTTAACTCGTCTCGCACCCGCTCCAATTGGTCTTGCGAACGCGCAGTAATGCCAATCGCCATACCTTCACGAGCGAGCGCCTTGGCCATAATTTCACCCAGGCCTCGACCACCGCCAGTAATAAAAACCACCTTTCCTGTTAGTGCACTTTGCATCGCTTTTCTCCATGCGTGACTAGTAGCTAGACAAAACACCCGAATTAACCGCGTCTAGTGGCAAGCCTTTTTCTTGTAGTTTTAATTCATGCGCGCGTGTTTTTTGTTGTTCACTGATCAGATACGCATGGATATCCTTAACATCCTGCGGCGTAAACAGATCATCCCAACGCGGCATACCTGCGGAAACAAAGATACCCTCCAGCACAATGCGATCGAACATTTCGTGCGTAATGGATTCCATGCGACGCAGATCAGCGGCCATCGTGCGCTGTTGGCTGGCATGGCATAGCACGCAGCTCGACATGTAGAGGTTAAAACCATTGGTCGGATCGGCGCCCTCGGGCATCGGTGGAGGCTCAGGCGCCACCGTCATCGCGGGCAGTTCTTTGGGCAGGGGCACGGCGCCACCGCCGAGTTTAAAGACCAACAGGCGACCGTTATTTTCATACTTATAAGATGCAGCGGCGCGAGGCACGTAGGGCCAGCCACCGCCGCCCCAGCCTGCGGTCACGGCAACATACTGCTCGCCATCAATGCTGTAACTCATCGGCGCCGCCATGATGGTGGTGCCCGTTTGCAAACTGTGCAGCTCCTCGCCGGTCGCGGCATCGTAGACGGTAAATTTACCTGAAGCATCACCATGAAACACCAAATCACCGGCCGTGGTTAATACACCCGCGCGGTCTTGCCAACTGGTGGCGGGCACCGACCAGGCGGTTTTGCCGGTCAGAGGATCAATCGCTCGTAGGTACGAATTATCGCCCCCTTTTTCTATGCGCTCGTACACCGGCAACGCCTTCACCGCATCACCAATAAATGGCGGCATCCCAGGCAGAATATTGAGTAGATCAGAGGTATAAACCAACGCTGCATCGGCGCCTAAGGATTTCGCGCGGTAGGGCTTATCGCCCGGCGTGGTAAGAATCAAATTACCCAACTCTTGCACCGAGGCATAGTACAAACCGGTGTCAGGGTTGTATGAGGCAGGGTGCCAATTGCGCGCACCGGGGGTAGCGGGGTAAATCACCTTGGGCGAAGCAAAATAATCGGCCTGTTCGAAATCGATGATGGCCTTACCTGTCTCCGGGTCTATGCCTTTGGTCCAATTTTGGAAGACGATGGAATTGGCCTTAAGCAACTTGCCGTCGCGCCGATCAAACACATACATAAAGCCATTTTTGGGCGCGTGAATTAGCGCGGGAACCTGCTCACCGTCGATGCTCAAATCCGTCAAAATCATCGGCGCAGTCGCGGTAAAGTCCCAACTGTCCATCGGGGTCGTTTGATAGTGCCACACCACACTACCATCACTGGGTTTAAGTGCCACAATCGATGACAAATACAAATGGTCGCCACCTTCCGAAGAGCGCTTCATGGCATGGTATGGGCCACCGTTACCGACGCCTATATACACCACATCAAACTGCGGGTCGTAGTGAATCGCATCCCACACCGTACCGCCAAGACCATGCTCCCATTTCACATCGCCTTGCCAGGTAGGCACTGCCGCCTCCAAGGCCGCATTATGTTGAGGGCCGTCGGCAGGATCACTGGGCACGGTAAAGAAGCGCCACTTTTGCTCACCGGTGTTAACATCAAAGGCAGTCACATAACCACGCACGCCATATTCAGCACCACCGTGACCAATGATCACGACATCGCCCGCCACCTCGGGAGCGCCAGTGATGTTTTGACCACGGTCAGCCGTACCCGCCAGCGTATCCGCCTGCCACAGCACGCGACCATCTCGCGCGTCGAGCGCCACCAAATCACCGTCTAGCGTGCCGACAAATACACTATTTCCCTTCACCGCCACACCGCGATTCACTTGGTCGCAGCAAGCGGTGCGGTTAACCTGCATATCCACACTGGGCACATAGCGCCAACGCTCTTGGCCGGTCACAGGGTCGATTCCATAGACACGACCTAAGTTAGTGCTTACCACCATGGTATCGCCAACTAAAACTGGCGTAGATTCCTGACCTCGACTCACTTCCAGATCAAACTCCCAGGCGTACCCCAACTGCGCCACGTTGTTGCGATTAATGCGCTGCAACGGCGAGTAGAAGGTTTTTCCGCTATCTCCGCCGGGGGTAGACCACCCAGAAATAACAGGGCTCGACGACTCAGGTGCAGAGCACGCCGACAACCCCACTCCGATCATCAAGGCGCCCATTCCTAGCCGCCAGGAGGTTGTGAAATGTATCATGCGCTAGCCACCTCGGTCAGAATGATTTTTGTTTCGGTGTAGGGCTGAATGCCTTCAACGCCGCCTTCACGACCCACACCCGACTCTTTGAAACCACCGAAAGGCAGTTCAAAGTCGGCTTTTAACCCATTTTGTGCCACGTTACCCGCACGCAAGCGGCGCCCAATAGCCGTTACTTGGCTAGCATCGGTAGTAATCACGGATGAGTTAAGGCCATAGCTGGTGTCGTTGGCAATCTCAATAGCATGCTCGAGGTCACGGTAAGGAATGAGGACCAACACCGGGCCAAATATTTCTTCACGGGCAATGCGCATACTGTTATCGACATGGGTAAACAGGGTTGGCTCGATGTAGTATCCCTTGCCCACGTTTGCTGGGCGCTGGCCGCCACACTTAAGGGTGGCACCCTCTTCTACCCCAAGGGTAATATAAGATTCAACTCGCGCTAATTGACGCGCCATCGCGATGGGGCCCATCTGTGTCGCCGGATCGTTAGGGTCGCCAACATTGACCGCGGCAAAGCGTTGCGCAATGGCCTCAGCTAACGCATCGTGCATACTTTCCGGCACAATCACACGACTCAACAGCGCGCACACTTGGCCAGTTAACATACAGCCAGACCCAGCGATGATATCTGCCGCCATTTCAACCGGCGCGTCTTCCAATACGATCGCGGGTGACTTACCTCCTAGCTCTAAGGTCACTCGTGCCACTCGCTCTGCCGCCACACTGCCGATGCGCTTACCCGCCAAGGTCGAACCGGTAAAACTGATTTTGTCGACCCCGCTGTGTCTTACCAAGTAATCGGAAGCATCCCGATCGGCGGGCAACAAACCAATCACCCCAGGGGGCAGGCCCGCTTTATCAGCAGCTTCAGCGATGATGTAAGCCTCAAGCGGCGTCTCTGGCGAGGGCTTAACAATGACAGGACACCCGGCCGCCAGTGCTGGTGCGATCTTTTGGATCATAATCGAGTACGGCATATTCCAGGGGGCAATGGCAGCCACCACGCCGACAGGGTCGCGCATAATACGCGCTTCGTGACCGGGCACCGAACTTGGCACAACCTCTTCCCAGGCATAACTTTCAGCAATATCCGCGTAGCGTGCCAGCGTGGCGGTAGCACCACCCACGGCAAACGGGGCAAAGGTCGCCAAACCGCCCACCTGCTGAATGAACGCCTGTTCTAAATCTGCCTGACGCTCCCCCAAAGCGGCCGCCATGGCGCGAATATACTCGGCGCGTTTTGCTGGAGAATACTGCGGCCAAGGCCCCTCTTCAAAGGCTTTAACGGCGGCAGCCACCACAACGTCAACGTCTTGCTCAGACGCCTGAGCCACACTGATAAAGACCTCTTCGGTCGCCGGGTTAGTTAAATGAAATTGACCACCACTAGCGGCGCGCCAAACGCCATCAACAAAAATTTTATCGGGATTAGCGATATTAAAAGCATTACTCATGGAAATTACTCCGCGTTACTGGGGCGCGTGGCCTGTAAAAAGATTGATTCGCCGCTGTCGTCGACCTGGGTCACACGATCGGTCAACGTTTTTAGATATTCGTCAAAACTAAGCGCTTCATGCAATTTCAAAGAATCAAACAAGAAATCCGCCACGCGCCGACTGGAGGGGATCATGGCGTCAAACAGCGTTTGGCCATCGGCCGACAACACGACCGACTTACGGCGCCGGTTTTTTTCATCCACCTTACGAATAATAAGGCCGCGCTGCTCCAGTGAAGACATGGTTCGGGAGATGGCCATTTCAGGCATACCAGTGACCTCGGCGATCTCATAAGAGGCAGTTTCACCCATCTCGCCGACCATCATGATGACCCGAAAGTCATTCAGATTCACGTCAAACTTATCTTGCATATTGACGCTGAAAGCTCGCCAAAGGCACTGGTGCAGCTTAAGAAATCGGTTCAACGTGTCGATGGGGTCGTATACAGCGACAGCGTCGTCTTCGACCGACGACGAACCGCTATCAATCTGTTTTACCATGAGTGTCATGCGTGGCTCTCTTTTTTAGTGTTAGCCAGGCGGGCGTTTGACGCTGCTAGGCCATTTGCCAAGCAAAGAGCGTTTCGCCGCCAGCCAAATCGATACGGTGCTCGGCACCTTGTAGTTTATAACCCTTCTCTCGCAGCACATCGCGCAGCACGATATAGTCGGCCCAGCGAGTGTAGGCCACCACCCTGTCGACCCCTTGCAAGTCAACCGCCTGCAGCGATTGCCAGGCCTCCGCGCTCAAAGGCTTCACCTCGAGCAAACCAGCCAAACCGGCCTGCTCATGCATCAGATGCCGAGCTTCGGGCATACTGTTATCTACCACGCCAAGTACACGCTTGCCTGACGCTTCGCTGCTAGCAAAGGCCAAGGTACTCAACAAGGGAGCCGCACTCACACCAGCGGCGGTCGCCAAAAAAGAACGCCTATCCATCTTCATGGGTTATTCCTCGTTAAATACTCCGCCACCAGTGCCAACTCTGAATCGGTGAGGTCGACGCGAGTAATGCGTGGCATATCGCCCTGACCCGATCGCACCACCATGGCGATGTAATCGGCCGTTAAGTCGGTCCGATTTGCCAACAACGCTGTTTGGGGAGGCAAACCCATTGCCATACGGCGTCCCATTAACACATTGGTGCCCATACCAAACGTTAGATGGCAGTATCCACAAGCATTAGAAAACAGTTGCTCACCGCTGGCTGGACTTTGTGTTCGATCTCCATCGGGTACTTCTAGGCGCATTTGATGGGGAGGCAGCGGCGGCATGCCGCTATTTTCAGCCGCAGCGCCCAGCGAGCTCACGGCCAACATAAAGCCAAACAAAAGAGGTGTCTTCATTGTTATCTCCTTGCGAATTGGCGGTAAGCGCGAGGCCATACACCTTGTTTACCTGGTGACAAAATACCATTGGGGTCAAGAGCATCTTTGACAATTTCGTTGTAACGCGTCATGGCGTTATCTCCGTAATCAAAGGTTTGTGCGACCTCATCCATCCAGTTGAGATGGGTTCGGTATTCGCCATAGCCCGCTTCTTTAGTGACCACAATCAATTCATCGAAAAGATCTTTAATGTTTTGCACATCTTTAGGCTTATCTCGATCGAACATCAGCATATTGATGTTGTTCACAAATCGACCACCGATGGTAAAGCTCGCGTAGAAATCAACGTCGTACTTTGCGTACAGCTCTTGGCTACGTTTGAGCTGGCCCAACACATGGCTAGACTGCGCGGGCACCACCGGAGAGAATCCGAGGTGGGCACTGCGGCCGCCAACCCACGCACCCATTTGCAAGGGCACCGCGGTAGGGACACCCAGCGTGGTATCCATGACATTGGTAGGGTCACCCTTATGCCACCACAATTCGTCAATGGGCTGATCAGTCTGTTTACGGAATGCCGTTTTAACGACCTCGGCCTTCGCCTTCACAACATCCACTTCGCCATATAGACGCATGCTGACCTGCCAATAGCCCAACTTATATTGCTTGAGGAGCTCATTAACACGCCACTCCGGGATCGCCGACGGCTTATCCCAAAAATCCTTGCGCGTCCCAATCACGGAGATCTTTCCCAGCCAGCTGGGAATAAACACATTTTGATCGATCAGTCCGCTCACTTTTAAGGGCGTCAATGTATCGATGACCCAGCCAATATCTTCCGCTTTGGGGATATCGATGGTCAGCTGCAGCGAAGAATCCGGGGTTGGCATCAACCAAAGCCCCATACTGCAGACAATACCTAAGTTGGACTGGGTAAACATCTGATCCCACGTGGGACCATAGTTAAAGGGGAATAAATGCGCGGCATGGTTTCCCTCCATCGCCCCCATACCGGTGCGCAGCATGCCGCCGTCTGGCATAACGACTTCCATACCGCAGATCTTACTGGCGTGAAGACCGTAAGGGGTATATCCCACGCCGTGATCAAGCGCGTTACCCATGACAGAGCCCCAGCCGTTACCGGGCACCGACATCATAAGTTTGCCACCCATTTTTTGCAGGTGCTCATAGAGATCAAAGAAACTCACCCCGGGCTCAATCACACAGTAGCCAAGCTCTTCATCGACCATGCGAATCTTCTTCATGCGCCCCATGTCGAGCACGATGCTGCCAGGCAAACGCGGCGCGGCGGTGCCATAGCCAAGGTTTTTGCCTCGAGCTACCGTCCACAATGGCGTTTTGTATTTATTGGCAATCCTGACGACTTCCTGCACCTCTTCGACCGAGCCAGGCGCCACGGCCGCTGAGGGCAGCCATTCCTCCTCTGGACCGGGGTTGTAGATATCAGAATAGGTCGCAATATCTTCATCGGATGACAATACCCAATCACTACCGATGGCCTTGGCAAAATCAGCAAGGGCATCCTTAAATTGGGCGGCAGACACATTAGGCGGCAATACGCGCTTCATTAGGAACGTCTCCATAGTGTTTTTATTTTTATTGAAGATAACATAATGAACAGGCCTTTCAATAATAACAAACGATATTATTTAATTTTTTTTAGAACCATCACCAATAGCCATATTTATCCCCAACGCACTGACAATATTGAAAAAAACCAAATAGACGCAAAACAAAGCATTAGCTAAACCCTTAAAATTACTAATAAATCGTTATTGAACAATTTGCAGCCACCCCCTAATATCAGGCAAAAATAACAGGATAATCCAATGAAAAATCGACTCGCTATTGAAGACCGCCTCGCCTTAACAGACCTTATCGCCGCTTACGCTTGGTCCCTCGACACAGGCGATGTTGAGGGTATGATCAAATGTTTCACCGAGGACTGTGAAGTTCGCGAAGAGGTATTTGAAGATCCCGACATTTGGCCCGGCCACCAAGGCATTCGCGATTTTGCCGATCACTACTTTGGCGCACCCGGTTTTGCAGGTCGCCAGCACCACGTCACCCAAACCCAATTCAACGTGGTGGACGACACACACGTCAGCATGCGCTCCTTTGCCTTCGTGACTGAATGCGAAGGTGAACCGCCTTACGTGCTGAGATTCACCGGCTATTACAATGATATTGCCGAAAAGCAAGCCGACGGTGAATGGCTATTCACGCGCCGCGTCATTCGCCTTTGGGACGGTGAAATACTGCAGAACTTTCCCGAAAAAGGACAGTGGGAGCCGCGCAAACGCCCCGCCTCCTTAATGCTTCGTAAAAAATAATTTGTTCACAAAAAAATAAGGATAAAAAGATGACGACATTAGCTAAAGCTGCCGTGTGTTATGGCCCTGGCAAGGCCTTTCAAATTGAAGATATTGAACTCGACGATTTGCACCCCGATGAAGTGTTGGTCCGCATGGTGGCCTCGGGCATCTGTCACACCGATCTTGCCGTTCGAGATGCGCAACTCCCCATGCCAGTACCCGCCGTTCTGGGGCACGAAGGCGCGGGCATCGTTGCCGCGGTTGGCAGCCATGTCGACAATATCGCTGTTGGCGACCGAGTCGTTATGAGCTTTAACAGTTGTGGCAACTGTGTCAATTGTGAAGACCACCTACCCACCTATTGCTACGATTTCCTCAACTACAACTGGACAGGCGTCCGCCCCGATGGTTCAGCCACCATGAAGCAGGCGGATGACACCCTGTACGGCAACTTCTTTGGTCAATCGAGCTTTGCCACCTACGCCATCGCCACCCGCCGCAATGTCGTTGTCGTTCCCGAGATAGCGAAGGATCTTCCACTAGAAATGATGGCACCTATTGGTTGCGGCTTAATGACCGGCGCCGGTGCTGTTTTAAATAGCATGAAAGTCAAAGCGGGCGCGCCTATTGCCATCTTCGGCACGGGAACCGTTGGTTGCGCAGCGGTAATGGCGGCAAAAATTGCCGGGGCTTACCCCATCATTGCGGTTGATGTGAATACCCAGCGCCTTGAATTGGCGCGCGAACTAGGGGCGACGCACAGCTTTACCGCCGCCGAAGCCATCCAAGGCATTGCCGAGTTGTGCCCGACCGGACTCAAGTACGCCTTTGACACCACCGGCCGCAAAGACGTCATCCAGGACGTCTTTAACTTGATGGCGCCCAAATCTGTGCTAGGCATGGTAGGCGCGTCAGACCCCACAGACATGCTTAGCTTTAACGAGACGGCTTTCATGGGGGGCGGCAAAACCGTCATGGGTATCCTAGGTGGTGATAGCGATATCGAAACCTTCCTCCCCACCTTGCTGTCGCTTCACTTAGAAGGTAAGTTTCCCTTCGACAAACTTATTCAATACTTCGACCTCTCTGACATCAACCTAGCAGTCGAGGCCAGTGAATCTGGTGACGTTATTAAACCCGTATTGCGTATCAGCAACGAACACTAACCAAAGGAATCAACCTATGAATATCAGTTTCTACGACGCCAGCGTCAGCCCTATGAAAAAAGCGGTTTCAAACCTGCGCGACATCATGACAATGGGCCAGCAATACGCGGCGGATAACGGACTCTCTGAGCAAGAAGTATTAGCCAAAAAAATGGCTGATGACATGCTGGACCTTGGCAAACAAATCTATCTGGCCAAAGCCTTAGGTAGCGACCAAGGCCTGCTGCGCGTGGTCGGCCTCGAGCCATCTCCCGCCCCAGCCAATATTGCCTCCTTTGAGGATGCCGATGCAGCGCTAGCCGCTATGCTGGTCGATCTTGATAACATTGACGCCGCCGCCTTCGACAAAGCGATGATGTCACCCGTGTTCTGCACGCTGCCCCCTGGCTGCGCGCACTTCAACGACTGCTTAACCTTTGTTCAACAATGGGCCGTGCCTCATGTCTACTTCCATGTCACTACGGCGTACTGCATTCTACGTAACATGGGCGTACCATTGGGTAAAAAGAACTACTTAGGTAGCCTAGAAATGGAAATGGTGCCCCACGCCAAATAATTAGCACCACCACAGAGGGTTGGCGCCGCCAACCCTGACCATCAAATAACAATAACAACATGGAATCTTCGATATGACTGCGACCGCACCATCAACAAACGTCTCGCGACGCTATGAAATTGGCGTATTACTGCTTTTAACCCTGGTGAATGGCGTTGTTGCCTTCGACCGCTTAACCGTTGCCTACCTGTCGCCCTACATTGTGACCGACATGGGCCTGAGCAACGCCCAGCTAGGCTTGCTTGCCGGCGCACTGTCAGGCGCGATTGCACTCTCCAGCTTTTTGGGTGGTCGATTAGCGGACAAAACCGGCCACCGCAAACTCATCTTAGTCATTTGCACCCTTCTCTTTTCACTCGGCTCTGGCGCTGGCGGTTTAGCCATGACATTTACCGTTCTTTTTGCCGCAAGATTTGCATTGGGCGTCGCCGAAGGCCCAATGGTACCCGTGAGCCAAATCGTTATTGCTGATACCGCCGCCCCGGAGCGTCGCGGTATCAGCATGGGCTTTATGCAAATGGTTGGCGCATTCGGTATCGCCGGCTTCCTTGGCCCCATTGTGGCCACACAACTGGCGGACGTTTACGGTTGGCGCACAACCTTATTACTTTCGATATTACCTGGCTTATTACTGATGATTTTGTTGATGGTTTTCCTAAAGCCAGACACCAAACCTGAAGCGCAATCACACGTCAGCGAGCCCTCTTCGAATACCTGGCAAGCATTGCGCGAACTATTGAGCATCGGCAATATGCGCGTTTCACTCGCCGTCGCCGCCATGATTACCGCCTGGCTAGTTCTCCAAAACACATTCTTGGCGGTTTACCTAACGCAGGATATGGGACTCAGTGCGACGATGACGGGGAAAGTCATCTCGATGGGCGGCGTCGCGGGTATAATAGGGGGGATCGGCCTACCCTATCTGTCCGACCGCATTGGGCGTCGCCCTGTCATGATCGGCGCCTCACTGGCTGCCGCCATATGCCCCATCGCTCTACTGACACTACCGGCTGACCCGGTATTGCTTGGGGGCGCCATTCTTCTGGGCTGGCTACCACTGGGTATTGCCCCACTTTACTGCGCCACGGTGCCGTCTGAAAGCGTTAGCCCAGCACTCGCCACCACCGCCATTGGCCTAGCCATGGGGACGGCGGAACTGTTCGGGGGCGTTGTTGTTCCACCCATCGCCGGCTTAATTGCCGACACCATGGGGCTGTCAGCGGTCTTCTACATTTGCATCGCGTTTGCCATTATTGCCGCGGTCATCGCCACTAGACTGGTGGAAACAGCGCCCTGCAAAACAAACACCTGAGGGGATTGACTAGGTCAAATCCCCCAAGTTGATCAGCTTTCCTTCCGCCCCGGCCTTATTGGCCGCGCGTCGTAAGCGCTCAATCTCTAAACGCCCTTCCGGCGCTTGCTCATCGGGCAACGCCGCCACCGACGCTTCGTATATCTCCTTAAAGTCCTCGGCGAACTCGGGGTGGGTAAGAATAAGACCATTATTTTCGGTCATACCACGCAGCGTCTTCTGACCTACCTCGAGCGGATCCATGCCCAAATCAAACGCTGTACCAAATTGCTCCAACTCTGCCGCATCAACCTCTGCAAAGCCACTTTCGGCAAAGCCCTCAGGGCGTTTCAGCGCGGAATCCCAGGCATTGGTATTGGTCAAACCCGGACACATCAACGATACCCCAATATTGTAGGGTGCCAAATTAAAGCGAAGGCTTTCTGTTAAACCTCGCACAGCAAATTTTGAGGCGGTGTAGATACCGGCCTGCGGCCCAGATAGGTAGGCCGCCATACTGGCGACATTCACAATATGGCCGCCCTCACCATGCGCTTTTAATTTAGGAATAAAACTGACTTGGCCATTCACCACGCCGCCAAAGTTCACCCCCATAATCCAATCGTAATCGTCGTAGCTGGCCTCATCAGTGGGGCCAAATACGCTCACGCCGGCATTATTAACCAACACATGCACCTTGCCAAAATGGGCCTCTACGGCATCAGCCGCCCGAGCAAAACCCTCACGATCAGTAACATCTAGCTTGATAAACAAGGGGGCATCATAGCCGTTATCCTCAAACCACTTAGCCGCTGTCGCCCGGTATTCTTCGTTGCGATAACTCAGTGCCAACTTCATTCCAGCCATTGCAAACGCGCACGCAATGCCAAAACCTATGCCAGAAACTCCGCCTGTAATGAAGGCAACTTTATTCGTCCACATGTCAGATTTTCCTTTTTTATTCTTAAGTTTGATTTACATGAAAAGTATCGTTTGTTATTTTTTAATACTTATAACCCATAATAAATCTAACAACAAGGAAGCCAGCATGAGCACAGATATATCGACCATCGAAGCGCGACTCGACGCCCTTCAACATCAAGTGAACACCCTCGAGGATGTCAACGCGATCCGCAAACTGCATTTCAGTTACGGCTATCTCATCGATTACTGTCGTTACGACGATGTCGTTGAACTGTTTGCCGAAGACGGTGAGGTCCTCTTCCTGTCAGGCATTTATAAGGGCCACGAAGGTATTCGCCGCCTCTACAAAACGTGGTTCCAAGAGTTCTTTACCAAGAGCGTCGACGGCCCGATGGACGGTTTCTTGCTGGATCACTTCCAAATGCAGGACATCGTCGATGTCGCACCCGATCGCAAAACCGCTAAAGGCCGTTTCCGCGCGATGCTCGCTGGTGGTAATCACCACAGCCGTGAATACTGCCCCGAGGGATTGCCCGAGCAGTTCTACGAAGCGGGTATCTACGAGAATACCTATGTGCAGGAAAACGGTGTCTGGAAAATTCAACGCCTTGACTACATCGTCGAATGGCAAGCCGAATATGAAAAAGGCTGGTCGCACACCGATTGTCACTTGCAGCCCTTTGACAGCACCTTCCCGGAAAACCCCCTCGGGCCAGATGCGCTGTTAGAGTTTAAGCGCCCTGCCTGGCCAGACCGCGCCGCGATTCCCTATCACTACGCGCACCCCGTGACTGGCCGCAACCTTAACGTCACCCATGAAAACGCAAAAGCTGAGTAATGGATCTACCTTTGAAGTGTTCGGTAATATGACCAATATCACCGACCGCGCCCGCCCAGTGACGCCCTATTACTCGGTGTTCCTCGGCGCCTCTGATCAAGTGAACGAGAGCCTCTTCGACCAATTAGGCCGCCGTTACACCGTAGGTCTTAAATACAGCTTCTAAGCAGGAGATAAGATGCTTAACGTACCCTATAAACAACTTCGGGGCTTCGGCCTCGCAGTTTTTTTATTAGCGATTGCCGGCTGTCAACCCAATGATCAAGTCGCCACTCAAACACCAACAACCGCAACCTCAAAACAACCTAACTTTTTGGTTATCTTGGCTGATGACTTGGGCTACACAGACCTAGGTTATTTTGGCAGCGAAATTAGCACGCCAAATATCGATGACCTTGCCAACAACGGCCTTGTACTCACCAATTATTACAGCGCCCCATTGTGTGCTGCCACACGCGCCGAATTGATGAGTGGTACCGACCACCATATCGCTGGCGAAGGCCTCATGGATGTCAATGTTGACGGCTACGATGGTTATGCAGGTCGTCTTAATGACAAAGTCGTAAGCCTAGCGACACGACTACAAAATAATGGCTACAACACGTTTATGACAGGCAAATGGCACATCGGCAAACAGGCCGGTCAGCGCCCAGCATCACGTGGTTTTGACCAAAGCTATATCATGACACCCGGCGGCTCGATGCACTTTGCAGAGGGCGTCGATGGTCTGATGCGCATGGGCAAAGTGTATTTTGATAATGACCAAGTGGTGAATGAGCTCCCTGCAGATTTCTACAGCACCGATTTCTTTACCGACAAAATGATTGAGTACATCGATGGCGAGCGTGATAGCGGCAAACCATTTTTTGCCTACCTTGCTTACACCGCACCACATTGGCCATTGCAAGCTCACGATGAAGACATCGCGGCGCAAAAAGGTCGCTACGATGAAGGCTATGGCATACTTCGCGAGAAGCGCTTTGAGGCGTGGAAAGCCATCGGCATGGGCAAAGCGAGCGATGAACTGCCCAATCTGCCTGATGACTACACAGCCTGGGAAGATCTTAGCGAAGATGAAAAAGCCATTAGTCGCAGAACCATGGAAACCTATGCCGCCATGGTTGAACACCTTGATCGCGGTATTGGCCAAATGCTGAATTATTTAAAAGAGACTGGCCAACTCGAAAATACCGTGGTGATATTCCAATCAGACAATGGTGCTGAGGCCAGCCCAGGCTATGCAGTTTTAGGCCAAGGGGCAGACAATAGCCTAGAAAACATTGGCAGGGTCGGTTCCTTTGTCTTCTTGAAACAAGGCTGGGCCGAGGCTGGCTCTGCGCCGTTCAGACAAAACAAAACGTACACCACCGAAGGCGGTGTACGCGTCCCCGCCTTTGTATACGGCCCCAAACTGGGCATTGAAGCCCGCCGCGATGACGCCGTCATCATGACCTACGATATCGCCCCTACCCTGCTGGATCTTGCCGGTATTGGATACGACAACGTGGGAGCAGGAAAACTGCCCATCACCGGACGTTCGTTTGTTGAGTTACTTAAAGGCCAGGATTTCACCCAGCGCCGCGGCCCTAATGATGTCATTGGGCGGGAACACGCTGGCCACGGTGGGATTCGCAAGGGTGACTGGAAACTCACTTGGGAGAATAAAGAGCGTTTCTGGACCGGGCGCTTGCCGAAAGAGGGCGAGCCCTGGGCAAACTCTGGTGACCCCATAGCCGTGGATCGACTCAATCCTGGATCACCCGCTGGCGACCCCATCGGCGAAGGTGGTCCTTGGCGACTGTTCAATCTTGCCAATGATCCGGCGGAAAAATACGATCTTGCAGAAAAAGAACCGGAGAAATTTGCCGAGATGATGCAAGCCTGGGCAGAGTATGTAGATACCCACAATATTTTGGTTAAATCAGGACAACCCTAAGGCACAAAAAAGCCGGACTGCTGTCCGGCTTTTTTAATTCACTTAATTGCTCAACAAACAGCGCAATTAGACGGGATAATCTGCCTTGTTGGCCGCAAACTCGATAAAGTAATCTAATGCCTTAGGGTTAGCCATGACACTTACATTGGCCGCCTTGCCGGGATCCATACCCATCAAGATTTTACGCACCGGCACTTCCATTTTCTTACCCGTCAGGGTCGATGGAATCTCATCGACTTGATAAATCTTATCGGGCACGTGGCGCGGTGAATACTCGGTCTTCAGGCGCTGGCAGATTTCACTAACCAAGGCTTCATCTAAGACAACCCCCTCCGCCAATTTAACAAACAGCGGCATAAAGAATTTACCTTCGGGTAAATCGAGATTCACAATCATCGAGTCTAAAATACTTGGAACACCCTCTACACAGCGATAGATTTCCGCCGTACCAATGCGAATACCCTGGCGATTCAAGGTAGCATCGGAACGCCCCAGCACAAAGCAGCCACCGCGCTCATTAACTCTGAAAAAGTCTCCCTGACGCCACTTGCCTGGGTAATCGGCAAAATAGCTATCGTGATAGCGCGAACCGTCCGCATCATTCCAGAAATAGATCGGCATGGAAGGCATGGGCTGGTGAATCACCATTTCTCCCACTTGGTTAAGCACCTTGTTGCCATCGTCATCCAAGGCATGAGCATCAACCCCCAACTGGCGACACTGCATCTCGCCGGCATAGGAAGGTATAGTAGGTGAACCACCAGTAAAGCCCGTACATACATCGGTGCCACCCGAGCCAGTAGATACCCACAGGTTAGGTTTCACATTCTGGCTGAACCACACCATATTGGCCGGAGAAGAAGGAGATCCCGCCAACGTGATAACACGCAAACTGGGCAGATTAAATTTCTCCATCGGACGAACGCCCGCCTTCTCCTGCATTTGCACGAAAGTAGGACTGGTGCCGAACATAGTGATATCCGCCTCTTCAGCCAACGTCCACAACTGATCCACTTCAGGATAGGTGGGGTTGCCATCATAAAGCACGGGAATGGCACGCAGTAACAAGGCACTCACTAGGAAGTTCCACATCATCCAACCCGTGGTGGTATAGAAGAAGACCTTTTCACCTTCATGCATATCCATGTGCAACGCGCTGAGCTTCATCTGCTCCAGAATAATGCCGCCATGGCTGTGTACAATCCCTTTGGGCAACCCGGTAGTACCTGAGGAGAACAGCACCCAGATTGGATGCGCGAAGGGAACTTGCTCAAACGAGAAATCATCGGCGGCAATGGCCGGGCCCGCCAGCATAGAAGACCACGTGCGCATACGTTCATCCGCCAGTTCAACCGCCTCATCTAGATAAGGCATAAAGACAATATGCTCAAGCGAGGCATCAAGTGCCTCAAGAATTTGATCCAATTCAGCGAGACGCGAAAACGCTTTGCCACGGTAGTTATAACCGTCTACACAAAACAGCACCTTAGGCTGCAACTGGGAAAAACGATCAACTACATTGCGTGTACCAAAGTCTGGCGAGCATGACGACCAGATAGCTCCGATACTGGTCGTTGCCAGCATCGCTACTGCAGCCTCAACAATGTTGGGCATATACGCCGCCACCAGGTCACCCTTGCCCACGCCCATTTGACGCAACTGGGTAGCCACTTTGCGTACTTGAGTTCCCAAATCTGACCAAGACAAACTTTCTAAGGCGCGTGTTTCACTGCAGTGCAGAATGGCAGTGCCACCTTTTGCCTCATTGCGTAATACATGTTCGGCATAATTTAAGTGGGCGCCAGGAAACCAATCTGCGCCAGGCATTTTTCGTCCGACCAGCACGGATGTATAAGGCGTTGAAGACTGAACATGAAAGTACTGCCAAATAGACTCCCAAAAGTCTTCGATGTTATCGACTGACCATTGCCAAAGTTCCGCATAATTCTCAAATTCAAGACAACGCGTATCTTGTAGCCAGCGTCTATATTGCATTTCATTGGCATGGTCGATAGCCGCACGGTCGGGCGTCCAAATTAAATCACCTTCTTTCATCCGCCTTTTCGCCTCTGTAATTCACTTGAAGAACAAATTTTGAATCAAATGGATACAAACCTCCAGACAAAAATCCAAAGAAACAAAAAAAATACACATTTTGTATCCAAAATATCCTTGCAAATGCTTTGCAAATTTGTTTATCTAAGATCGTGGATGTAAGTATCCAAGTAGTCGACTCAACATATAAATCTAATTAATAAAGAGCAATGACAATGAAAGATAAAACTTTGCAACGCACTCATAAACTTTACCTGAAACCCATCGCCGCCGTTATCGCCGCAACCGCCGTTGGCATGTCCTTGCAAACGATGGCTGAAGAAGCATCAGCAGGCAGTAAGCTCATGGAAGAAGTCGTGGTAACGTCACAGTTCCGCGAACAGAGCGTACAAGATACCCCTTTGGCTATCACCGCTGTTTCAGCAGAACAGATGGAAATCAAAAACTTAACGTCAATTGAAGATATCGCCCGTTCAACGCCTAGCGTTTCGCTGCAATCTGCAGCCGCTCTGTTCGGCCCTTCAATTCAAGCTTACATCCGCGGTGTGGGTCAATACGACTTCAACCCTGCTTTTGAGCCCGGTGTTGGTATGTACATTGATGATGTGTACTACGCGACACTCGCCGGCGCCACCTTTGACCTGCTCGACTTAGAGCGTGTAGAGGTTCTGCGTGGCCCACAAGGGACCCTGACTGGCCGTAACTCTCTGGGCGGTGCCATCAAAATGTTCACCAAGAAGCCTGGCGACGATGAAGGCGGCTATGTTGAACTGAAATCAGGCAGCCGAAATCTGATGAGCTTGCGCGGCGGTGCGTCATTCAAAATTACTGACAAACTTTCTGCTCGTGTTGCTGGCGTTCGCAAAGAACAAGACGGCTTTGTTGACTTAGTCGACTACGGTTGTGCCAACCCCGATAACCCAGAAGGTATTGGCAGCCGCAATGTCGGCGGCAACTGTAACTGGGCTAAATTGGGTGGCACTGGCTACACCGCTTTCCGTGGCCAACTTCGCTACGACGCTGAAACCTGGAACATTGACCTTGCTGCAGACACCATGAAGCAAGCAATGACAGGCGGCGCTTCAGTCTTGCGCACCTCGACCAATGAGAACATGTTCTGTGGTGATCACTGCAGCTACGCTGATTTCATGAACACGCCCCAAGGCCCCTACCAGACCTATGACGGCACTGGTTTCTCATTGCGTTTTGAAAAACAGTTCTCTGACAAGCTCAACATGGTCTACATCTTCGGTAACCGCGAGTACGATTCAACCTTCGGCACCGACGACGACTTTATTTCGCACCCATTGGGTGACACAGGTTCAGCTGTAGGTGGTGCGGGTGGTGCTAACTACTTGACGCACGAATTTGACAGCCACGAAGTTCGCTTCAACTATGACGTGGCTGACAACTTGTTGCTGACCGTAGGCGGCTTCATGTCTGACCAAACCACAACTTACGCATCACGTCAGGATATTGGTTATGCAGGTCTTGCGTTCTACCAAGACGATCCAGTCGTAGCGACCTCTGATGCGATTTTTGCTTCGGCGATCTGGAGCGTCACAGACAAGATGACTGTCACTGCTGGCTTACGTCGCACCAACGAAGAAAAAGACTACACCTACGTGCGTAAAGAGTGGGATGGCGTAACCCCTGCGAGCTTCTTCACCCTGTTCCCTGCATTCGACGATGCTGGCAACCCCATCGCGATGGACGGCTTAACCAACCACTACGAAGGTTCAGAAACCGACGTGCGCTTCTCAGTTGACTATAAACTCAGCGATGCATCGATGGTTTACTACACCTATTCTACCGGCTTCAAAGGGGGCGGTGTATCACCTCGCCCATTCGACACCCCGCAAGCGGTAAATGGTGCTTTTGGTCCTGAAAGCCTGAAGAGCCATGAGATTGGTGGTAAGTTTGACTTAATAGACCGCACCTTGCGCTTGAACGTGTCCGCTTACATGTATGATTACGAAGATGTACAGCAGCCTATCGCTGATTGCTCGGTCATTAATGACCCTTACACCTTCCTGCCATGTGCTGCTATTCAAAACGGCGGTGATGCAGAGGCGAAAGGCTTTGAGATCGAAATGGCGTGGATGCCTATCGATAACCTGAATATCGATGTTGCCTACAGCAAGTACGATTTCAACTGGACTAGTATCGCTCCTGCAGTAGGTAGCCTGCTGACTCCGGATGACAAGCGTATTTGGGTTCCCGAGAACCAGTGGAGCATTGGCGCACAATACATCGCAGAAATGTCTGGCGGTTCAAGCATGACCTACCGCATCGATACTTCGTATGTTGACGATCGTGTTATGGGCGGCGCAGGTAGCAACCAGTTGTCCGTTGAAGGTTATAACCTTACCAATGCCACCATTGCCTGGAAAAATGCCGACAAGGATCTCACCATCTCATTGGCTGCGAAAAACCTTGGCGACGAATACTACGAACTATACTTCTTCAACTCAGTTGAAGCATTTGCAGGTACTAGCTATTCACAAATTGGTGCACCACGTGAGTACTCACTGTCGATCAAGAAAACTTTCTAATCGATTAGCTTGAAATCCCGGCCCTTGGGCCGGTTCCCTGATAGCGCCGCTCTACTCCCCTTAGCGCGGCGCTTTTTTACATGGAAAAACATATGAACGTTAAAGATAAAGTGGCCTTCATTACCGGCGGTGCCAGCGGTATCGGCTTAGGTATCGCCAAAGTCCTAGCGGGCGCCGGCGCTAAAATTGTTATCGGCGACCTTCGCGCTGACCACTGTGAAACTGCCATGCAGTGGTTCAACGACAATGGTTTCTCAGGTCAGGTAGTAGCAACAGAAGTGGACGTAAGCAGTCCAGAGAGCCTCACAGCAGCGGCTGACTTTACCGAAGCCAGCTTCGGCAAGGTTCACATACTTATTAACAATGCCGGCGTGGACTGCAGCGGCCCATTTAAAGATGCCACCATTGCCGACTGGGATTTCGCCACTGGCGTTAACTTTTTGGGCGTCGCCTACGGTGTGCAGATATTCCTGCCTCGCCTGCTGTCACATGGCGAAGGCGGTCATATCGTCAACACCGCTTCACTGGCCGGTCTTACCCCTATGCCCGCCGATTTTGTCATGTACGCCGGTATTAAAGCAGCCGTGGTGTCTATGTCTGAAGCTTGGCGTATGGGCCTTGCGGAAGATAACATTGGGGTTAGCGTACTATGCCCCGGCCCCATCAAGTCCAACATTCATCAGTCCAAATTGAATCGCCCCGAGCGCTACAAAACTAGCGAGTCGTTTAACAAAGCGGCTGACAACCTCGCCAAGCGCGAAGTATCAGATCTTTGGATGGAAGCCACCGACGTTGGCGAGATGATTCTTGACGCGATCGAAAACAACAAACTCTATGTGATTACTCACGGTGAGTGGCGCGTGCCAATTCAGGCACGTTTCGATGCCATTATGGAAACCATGCCCAAAACCATGAACATGGAGTTATTGGCTAGCTTGATGCCTCCGAAAGAAGAGGACTAAGCAACAATAAAAAAAAAGGGGGGGGGGAACAGCCATTTCATCCCCCTTTTAACATTACTTCAACCGCCCTTTACGCTGTTCACGGTAACTTTCTCGGCGAAACTTTTCAAACCCCAGTCGCTGCTCATATCCTGGGTCCGCCTCATAATCACGAAAATCATCGAGCATTTCATCGAATACCTCACGCAACTCGTCCTTGAATTCAGGATGGGTAAAGATGTGGTGTCGATCGTCTTTCATACCGTCCAGAATGCGTGCGGCGATGACATCGGGCTCCATTCCATAACCATGAACACCCGCTAGGTGCTCAATAGCTTCGGGGTCAACGGGCTTAGCATCCGCCATTAAATCCTGTGGACGAATATCATCACTGGCATAAATGTACGACTTAACCAGCCCAGGACACACCACCGACACACCGATATTGTGTGCGGCTAGACTACCGCGCAACGAAGTAGACATCCCCCGTACGGCAAACTTCGCCGTGTTGTAAATACCGGGACGGCCGCCAGCCAAAATACTCGCCATGGAGGCAGTATTCACCACATAACCGCCCTTGCCGTGATCAATCATGCGCGGCACAAAAGTCATCACACCATTGATGGGGCCATGCAAATTAACGCCAAGCAACCAATCCCAATCTGAAAAGCTCGACTCTTCAATGGTCTGAAAAAGATTCACACCGGCGTTGTTAAATAACAAGGTCACCACACCAAAGGTTGCTTCAACCTTGTCGGCAGCAGCAGCCATTTGCTCGCGACTAGACACATCTAACTGAACACCCATAGCATTTGGGTTATTAAGCTCAGCGAGCGCATCATCAATCGCATTCTGTCTAATATCGGCGATGGCTACCTTACACCCTTGAGCCAATAGCGCACGCACCAAACCAATACCAATACCGTTGGCGCCCCCGGTGACAAAGGCCACTCTATCTTTAAAATCAATCATAGCGGCCTCCTTAACGCACGTGGCCAGTAAATGTACGCAACGCGGGATTAGTGTGATCCGGCATCTCGAGTGCCTTAGCCACCCCAGGACGTAGTTTCATTCTCTCACACCATGCCGCTAAGGCAGGTGCTCTGTTAGCCACATCCATCTCAGGGAACATCCGCTCCACCATCATGCCGCAATGACTAAAGAAATTGATATCAGCCAGCGTGTAATCACCTCCCGCCAACCATTCCGTTTTTTCTAACTGTGCGTTGACCTTATCGACCGCTTGTTCAACTTTAGCGGTCGCGTGAGCGAGATCTTTTTGCTCGTATCCAGAACGCGCATCGCGCCACTTCTTTCGCTGATCCGGCAGTGGAATACGCTCCATCAAGTTTTCAAATTCCCCCGACTCAATACCTCGAGCAATGACACTCACCATGCGGTGCCATCCGTGTAGCGACACGAAGTTCATCACATGCTCATCAATAAACTTATTCCAGTAGCGCATTCTAGCCGCCCCTGCAGGGTCATGTGGGCGCAATGGGATGTCGGGAAACACATCCTCTAGGTACTCGTTAATGACCGTGGTGTGAGTAATAATGGTACCGTCATGATCAAGCACGGGCACCTGCCCCTCGGGGTTAATCGCCAAGAACCAATCCTGGTGTTGTTCAAACCTATGAAGATCCACATAGCGACTAGTGAATTCAATGTTCTTCTCAAACAGGGGGATCATCGATTTCAGCGAATTGGCGACCGGTTCCGCGTGATAGTAAGTAATAGACATGTTTAGTCCTTTTTATTATGTATAAACAGAAAAGCCGACGAATCGCCGGCTTTGCAAAGAGTATAAATCAGTAAAACTAGTGGCCAGCGGCTTCTAACGCAGCGTCCTCGTGGGCACGATTGATAACGTAGTGACGCACCGCTTCAATTTGTTCCAGCGTCATCACATCGGTCCAACCCACCATACCGCGATCGGTAAGGGCGCCATCCGCAACAATGGTTTTCCATGCATCTGCGGTGGCATTAATCGCCGAGTGACGAAGATCGGGCAACACGCCACCACCAATAGCTGCATCGCCGTGGCAAGTGCCACAGTAACGGCCATACAAGTAAGAACCTTCAGCAATACTTTCCACCGTACCTACTTTGGCAGGTGGGTTAAGCGCACCCAACTGCTGTGCAATTTTAGGGGGCAAGGTTTTATCTGCATTCAGTTTAAAGACCATCATACGGCTGATGTTCTCTGGTGGCGCACCATCCAGCGACAACAACCCAGGCGCCAAGTGGAAAATACCACCACGTCCTACCAGCACCGCAATGTATTGATCACCATCCATTTCAAACGACACGGGGGCCGCCAATATACTGCTTTGCGCATCAAAGCTCCACAGACGCTCACCGTTGGCTGCGTCGTAGGCTACGAACTCGCCAGCCGCCGTACCTTGGAAGACCAAGCCACCTGCGGTAGCTAACAGACCGCCATTTGATGCCGCCTCATAATCTACCTGCCACCGGGCTTCTTGCTTGATGGGATCCCAAGCAATCAATGCGCCACCGGTAGCCGCCAACGCTCCATTACGCACCTCGGGGATTGGAGGCATCGCCCCCATCGAGAAATCGTTGCCGGTATTAAAGCCTTTTGGCTTCGCTTCCCAGCCTTTTTCATCCGCGTAGGGGAAACCCGCAATATTCGCTGGAATGTACACCAGTCCTTCTTTGGGGTTCATCGCCATAGGTTGCCAGCTGTGAGCACCACCAGCGCCTGGCAGCACAAACACAACGCCATCTTTGTTGTAATAACGCGCGTCGGGGTTTTCGATGGGGCGGCCATTCTCATCGTAACCGGTTGCCCAGGTCACGAAGACAAAGTTCTTCGCCGAGATAAACTCACCCGTTTCACGATCGATCACGAAGAAGAAACCGTTTTTAGGTGCCTGCATGAGAACCTTGCGTAACTTGCCATCAATTTCTAGGTCAGCCAGCATAATGTGCTGAGTCGCGGTAAAGTCCCATGTCTCGCCGGGCGTACCTTGATAGTGCCATACGTATTCACCAGTGTCGGGGCGCACGGCGACGATAGAAGACAAGTAGAGGTTGTCGCCACCTTGGGGTGAACGAATCTTCTGGTTCCAAGGGGAGCCATTGCCCACACCGATATACAGGAGATCGAGCTCTGGGTCATAGGTCATCGAATCCCAAACCGTGCCGCCACCGCCCAGTTTCCACCATTCACCCGTCCATGTTTTAGCTGCCTTTTGCAGGTAGGCAGGGTCATTTGATGTTTCAGGATTTCCTGGGACGGTGTAGAAACGCCATGCTTCTTCACCCGTTTCGGTATCATAGGCCGCGATATAACCGCGCACACCGTACTCTGCACCACCGTTACCAATAATCACCTTACCGTTAACAATTAGAGGTGCACCGGTAATCGAATAAGACTGATTCTGATCAACGGTCACTTTTTCCCAAATGACCTTACCTGTTTCGCGATCCAACGCGATCAAACGGCCATCGAATGAGCCAAAGTACAACTTATCGCCATAGGCAGCCATACCGCGGTTAACCACGTCACAGCAAGCTTTTACGGCCGCTTCGCCAGGCACTTTAGGATCAAACTCCCACAACAATGCACCGGTTTTTGCGTCGTAAGCTTTGACTTTTGACCATGCCGTGGTGACATACATCTTTCCGTCGATCACCAAGGGGGTCGCTTCCTGGCCACGTTTAGTGTCGAGGTCGGCGTACCATTCCAGTCCAAGATTGGCAACGTTCTCTTTGGTGATCTGCGTATTAGGGCTAAAACGCTGCGCCATGTATGAGCGGTTATAGGTCAACCATTGCGACGTTTCGCTGGCAGCATTTTCAAGTGATGCATCGGTTATAACAACGCCTTGCGGCGCGGCGGGGGCAGCAGGCGCGGCGGCTTGCTGACTCTCCGAACAGGCTGCTAATACAGCAGCCAAACCGAGAATTATTGCGGTGCGTTTAATCATAGTGAATACCTTTACTTATCGTTATGTACTCACGCTGGAGAATTATCCCCAGCGGTTAATTTCAGGGCCGACTGGCCAAGCTTTTTCTGGTGAACCAGTGACAGACAAAGATAATGCTTTTGCGACGCTAGGTCTATCTTGAACACGGCCCATCCAGGCGATCACAGAATCGTGACCGTCAAACGACTCAGGCACAAGGCTCAACATGCCGCGTAGCCAACTGTAGGTCTCGAGATCCGCTAAGCTGAAATCGCCAAAGATCCAATCACCGCTCAACTGAGCTTCTATTTTATCGACCATCTGAACGATTTTGGCGCGGCATTCCGCCAGGCGCTCCTCGGTGAAGTCGCCCTGGCGCACCTCTTCCCAGCGACCACGCAGGTCCTCTGCGGCAATCTTAGCTGTCAATGCAGCAAAGTCAGCATCACTCATCCGTTTAAGTGCATCTTGCAAGTACGCCTGATTGCCAATATATGAAGCAGCCGGCGCCACACGTTCGATCACGTGTCGACACCACACCATAATCTGCCAACGGCGATACGCATCGCCGGCTAACAGCGTGGCATCACCCTTAGACTCATCCAACATGCAACCAATGAACACTGAATCGGCCATGGCTTCGCCATTGTTAACCAATACAGGACCTTCACCCTCCACGCTACGCAAGACTTCTACCCCATAGGTAATCGGCAAGTCGTGACGCTCACCAGCGCACAAATCAATCGCTTCAAATTCGGCATTGATGCCCTTTTCAAATAACGCTGCCATGACGGTCAAAGAAGCAGCATTGGGTTCTCCATGATAAAGTTTCATTGCATACTCCTCTTATTGACGCTCTAGGAAGGTTACGCGGCTCGCCAACTCAGTGCGACCCTTAGCCCAGGTTTCTTTCGTGGCGGGGCGCTCATAGATTTTGCGCAACCACTCCATCGTATGGGGTGTTTTCTCATCATTACAGTGATCAGGCTGCGACATAGGCAGGGCAAACCCTAAGTTAAATCCATTAATATCTGCCAGAGTGTACTCATCAGTACCAAGCCATTTGTGCTTGGTCAATTCTTCTTCAAGCAATGTAATACCGATCTCGGCACGCTGCTGTGAAACGCGCAATTCTTCTTCGCTAAATAAACCGTAAATGGCTTTTTTCCATGCCACGCGGCGCTCAGGCATTGGAATACGCTCGATACGCGCGGCCAACTCTTCAGGGTCACGCTCGCGAACAGAAGGACCAACAAACCAGTTCCAACCCATCATACTGACAGAGGGGGCAAACCACTGATCGAAAAACTTCATCCACCAACGTACACGCCAACGGGCTTGCGGGTCAGAGGGCATCAATTCAGGCCCATCAAAAGCCTCATTCACGTATTCCATAATCGCGGTCGATTCTGTCAGCATTAAGTTGCCATGAGTCATGGCAGGAATAGTGCCCTGCGGGTTAATTTTTAGATATTCAGGATCGTGCTGATCAAAGTTCAGCAGATCAAGGTAATGACTGTTGTAATCAACACCCTTTTCAGCCAAAGCAAGCATGGGTTTACCCGAGTTTGCATTGGGCTCCCAGTGATAAAGTGTTACATCTGTCATGGTTGATACCTATGGTTAATTTATAATTATTGTTGGCTATCACCAACGTATAAAAAGCGTTAATCGCGGGGCAATAAATGCTTCTGCACCTTTCCTGACGGCGTTCTTGGCACTTGCTCAGTAATCACAACACTGGCGGGCACTTTAAATTTGGCCAGTCGGCTCAAGCAGTGATCAATGATGTCTTGCTCAGTGAGTGTCGAACCACTCTTCAACGAGATGAAGGCGCGTCCGACCTCACCCCAACGCTCGTTGGGGACGCCGATAACGGCGACATCGGCAATATCTGTTAACTCGACGATAATACGCTCAACCTCGGCGGGATAAACATTCTCGCCGCCTGAAATGTACATATCTTTTTTGCGATCCACGAGGTAGTAAAAACCGTCCTGGTCACAGCGCGCGGCATCGCCAGTTTTGAACCAACCATTATCGAAAGCATTGGCCGAAATTTCTGGCTGGTTCCAATATCCCGGCGTGACACTGGGTCCACGAATATAAAGCTCCCCGACCTCGCCCTGTGCCACATCATTGCCGTCTTCATCGACGATACGCACTTGCACTGTCATTAAAGGAATACCACAGCTGCCCGCTTTTTCTATTAATCGATCAACATCCAGTACAGGCATAGCAAAATTAGAACCCGTTTCTGTCATACCAAAGCCGTCAGAGAAACGAATACCCGCCTTGGCAAAGCGCTCAATTTGCGCGCGAGAATTGGGAGCACCACCGGTCACATACATCTTAAGACCCGACAATTTCTCGGGTGTGAAATCGGGATGCTGCCACAACGTAGTGGCCATCTGGGGCACTGAGAAATAATGGGTAATTTTCAATTCTGGCGACGCAATACGAGCAATTGTCTTCGCGGGATCAAAACCGCTTGAAATCCAAACCGTTCCGCCAAACAAGATAGGCACACGCGTCGCAGCAAAAAGACCCGCCGTATGGAACATGGGCATGTCACAAAGGAAAGAAGATTCGTAAGATAGCAAACTGCCTAAGCCAAAGTTAGTATTTCCCCAAAAGGCATTTTCCTCGGTCACAATGACACCCTTAGGCTTACCGCTAGTACCCGAGGTGTAAAGCAGGGTAGAGGGCTGATCCCATGCTTGACGAGCATCCACGGGAGGAACGGCACCTTGCACCCCCAATGTTTCCAAATCGGTCATCGGCATGACTTCAATTGCATCCTTCAACGCGTCGAAGACAAAATCGGCATCACAGAACATTAACTGCGGTTCAGCATCTGTCAGCAACTCTAAGATTTCAGCCTGCGCTAGCCGCCAGTTGTACGGCACGATAATGGCACCGGCACGAATACAAGCAAACTGCAGAATGGCGATATTGGGATGATTTTTTGCCAACACGGCAATTCGCACGCCGCTTTTAGGACCAAATCTATCAACCAACCAGGCGGCAATACGATTCACCGAAGCGTCAAACTCAGCCCAACTCCACTCACGACCGCTCTCTACACAGCCAAGGGCGGTTCTAGTCGGGGTTGTCTCAGCGTACTTTTTTACCGGATCGAACAAAATTCTCATCTACAGTTCCTATTTCTTAACGTTAAACAAACGATCGCGGTCATCATCGTCCATTTTCTTATGCAAGTCAGCCAGGTCAGTGCCAACGTTAGCACCGCGGTCCAGGGCGGGACGTGCCGCCAATTGATCAAACCAGCGTTTTACATTGGGGAAGTCGTTAATGTCCTGCCCCTGCCATTCGTAGCGATAGATCCAAGGCCAGGTGGCCATATCAGCAATAGAGTAATCACTGCCAGCGATAAATTCGTTATCGGCCAAACGTCTATCCAGAACGCCATACAATCGCGCCACTTCGGTTTTGAAACGATGGCGAGCCTCCTCATTGACACTTCCTGCGTAGTGCACAAAATAGTGCGCCTGACCACAATTAGGGCCGATTCCTCCCACCTGCCAAAACAGCCACTGCATCACCTGCATACGACCATGCAGATCTGAAGGCAAAAATTTACCTGTCTTTTCAGCGAGGTACACTAGGATGGCGCCAGATTCAAAAATCGCTAAGGGACCGCCCTCGGCATCGTGATCGACAATCGCCGGCATCTTATTATTAGGGGCAATCTTCAAAAACTCGGGTTTGTGCTGATCGCCTTTAGTAATGTCGATAGGATTGACACGGTATTCAAGGCCACATTCCTCGAGCATAATTGTGATTTTTTTACCGTTACCCGTAGGCCAGTAATAAAGGTCGATCATGGCACGCTCCGCGTAAATTTTCATTGGACATCGATATTAGTGCTTATCGAATGACATGTAAATACTGTATACAAAATCACAGTATCGCCATATAGAACAATTGACACAAAAAAGCGCTTAATCTAAGATCAATCCAATAAAAACAAAGGAAAAGCACTTCACCCAGGCCTTTTAATAACAATTGTTTTTGTATACATAAATATAAAATCACAAGGATAAACCATGACCGAGAACAACCAGATTGAACAGCTAACCCAGCAAGTGGCAGCACTGACCCATCGGTTAACGAATGTTGAAGACCGCCTCGCTATTGAGCGCCTTCAATTCAGCTATGGTTACTACCTAGACAAATGCCTCTACGAAGAGGTGGTAG
The DNA here is from genome assembly GCA_024639455.1 of Cellvibrionales bacterium. Taxonomy (GTDB): domain Bacteria; phylum Pseudomonadota; class Gammaproteobacteria; order Pseudomonadales; family JAHEIH01; genus JAHEIH01. Next base: position 67,609 of record JAHEIH010000007.1, on the reverse strand, counting down.
ATCTATTTGCCGACGATGGCGAAGTCGTTTTCCTGCGCGGCGCCTTCAAAAGTAAAGCCTCCGTTGCACGCTTATACATTGGTCGTTTTCGGAAAAAATTCACCAATGACTACAACGGTCCAGTCTTCGGGTTCCTACTCGACCACGCCCAAATGCAAGGCATCGTCACCATTAGTGACGACGGCAAAAGCGCCAAAGGTCGCTTCCGCAGTATGATGCAGGCCGGCATGCACATGATGGCAGGCGTCGACACTCGCCAGTGGTGGGAAGGCGGCGTCTATGAAAACGAATATGTCAAAGTCGATGGCGTTTGGAAAATAAAGCGCTTAAATTATCGCTGCGCCTTCCACGGCACCTTTGAAAATGGCTGGGCCTACACCAAACCCAACTTCGTACCGTTCTACACCGAGGCGGATCTCTACCCTGGCAACCCCGTCGGCCCCGATGCCATTGACCACACTGCGGTCAGCTGGCCCGAGGTGGATGTGGTGGACTTCCACTATCCACACCCAACCACAGGCGCCCCCTGGGAAGGCCAACGCCCTCGCCCCGAACAAGAATAATTTTTCAACGCCCGGTCTTTATCCGGGCGTTTTTATTTAAGGAACAGCACTATGTCATTAGAATTTCCGAAAAATCCTGGCTTCATGGGGTTTAATGCGCCGTTTCGAATGAACATCGATTTGCACGATGCCGAACACGAAGGTGAAATACCCACCGAACTTAACGGCCACTTCTATCGCATTCAGCCTGACTTTATCTACCCACCGCGTTATGCCAACGACGTCCCCTTTAACGGCGACGGCAACGTGACGTTGTTCAGTTTTAGCAACGGTCACGTGGATATTAAAACCCACCACGTTGAAACCCAGCGCTATAAAGCGCAGGCTAGCGCCCGTAAAGCACTGTTTGGCACCTATCGCAACCCACGCACCGACCTTGATGAAGTGAAGGGATTGAGCGGCGGCACAGCCAACACCAACCTCGTCTTCCATGCAGGCAAGCTCTTTGCCCTCAAAGAGGACAGCCCACCGGTACATATTGACCCTTACACACTGAAGAGTATCGACGACTACTACACCTTTGGCGGAAAAATGACCGCCAAAACCTTCACTGCCCACCCCAAGATCGATCCGCAGACAGACGAGATGATTGGCCTGGCCTACGAGGCCAAGGGCGAAGCAAGTAAAGACGTGGCGCTCTATACCATCGACAAGCATGGCGAGGTGGCTCGCGAGGCGTGGATTGAAGTTCCTTATTCAGGCATGATTCACGACTTTGCCATTACAGAGACACATATCGCCATACTGTGCGTACCGATGGCGGTTAACGTTGAGCAAATGGAGCAAGGGGGCGTTCACTTTGCGTGGGACTCTAGCTTGCCTAGCTACTTTGGCGTTGTCTCACGTCACGGCGATGGCAGCGATATTCGCTGGTACGAAGGCCCGGAAAAATGTGCCACCCACGTGATGAATGGATTTAATGACGGTAGCAAAATCATTGTCGACATGGACATGGCCACCGGCAACCAATTCCCATTCTTCCCAAGCTTACACGAACAATTTGATCTCGAACGCGCCTCCGGCCGCTTAACCCGCATCACCATCGATCTTGCTGATCCAGCAGCCACCACCTACCAAACCGAAGTCATGTACCCACAAATTGGCGTCCTACCGCGCACCGATGAGCGCTACTGGTCGCGACCATACAACGTGGGCTTCATGCCCTGCATGGACCCGACCAAACCCCGCTCAGCCAGTATGGCGGGCAACGTCGGCATGACCATCAACACCTGGGTTCGCTTCGATCACGATAAAGGCAGCGCACAAACCTACTTCCCCGGGGAAAATTACACTCTGCAAGAGTGCCAGTTTGTACCCAAATCAGCGGAGGCGCCAGAGGGCTCTGGCTTTCTGATGGGCGTTGCGAACAACTTCGACACCATGCTCAGCGAGCTGCACATACTAGACGCTGAGAATATCGCTGCCGGCCCGATCGCCAAAGTGAAACTGCCCGTGCGATTACGCCAGGGTGTCCACGGCCACTGGGTAGACCGGCAGCAGCTCGATAGCGCTAAGTAACATGGATATCGAGTAAGACCGGTGCGCGCGCTGCAAAAGCAGCGTGCAGCCTACTCTCAAGCTCAGCAGGGTCTTTAATCGATTCCGCTCGCATTCCGAAAGTCTGCGCCTGAGCCAGAAAATCAATACCTGGCAACTCGGTGCCAACAAGGCGAGTGAGACCAAAATGCTGGGAAAATTCACTGAGCGCCTTGTAACAACCGTTGTTCACTATGACTACCACAACCGGCAAGCGGGCTTGCACCATATTCCATAGCGCTTGAACGGAGTACAACGAAGAGCCATCACCCAATAATGCCAACACGGACTTATCTGGCAGGGCCATAGCTACCCCCGCTGCCGCCGGCAAACTGTACCCCAGTCCACCACTAGCGCAAGTATAGAAACTGCATTCGGTCACCACGGGAAGATAGTCATGCATGACAGCGCGCGTAGAAGGCGATTCTTCTACTAAAACACATCCCTCAGGCATGCACTTCGCCAGAGCCTGCATCAGCACACGCCCTGTCAATACCTCGTCGGAGCAAGCCTTTGGAGGCGGCTTTATAAAAGTAGCAGGCCTCGACGCTAAATTTGAAGCGTCTAATAAAGCGCTGACGCACGCCGCTACATCTGCCACCATCGACTCGCCGACGGCCGCTTGAGACGCCACGCGAGGGCATTCGGTAATTTGTATCAAACGACTGTGAAACGGGATAAATGGGCCCTTCCCGTCGATATGATACGTGAACACAGGGGCGCCCAACACCACGATCAGATCGTAGGGCTGCAAACGCTGTACGATACCCTCGCGCATCGCTGGCAAAAAACCCGCAAACAACGGATGGTCTTCTGGAAAACTCGCCTGATGAGAAAACGGACTGACCCAAACAGGGGAACCTATATGTTCAGCTAGCGCAATAACACCGGACCACGCTCTAGCTGCTTCAGGCCCAACAACAAGGGTTGGTGACTGAGCTGTATTAAGCGCCTCTACTAGATCGGCCTGCTGAGATACCGTGAGGGTTGATACTGCAGGCAATGCTGGCACAGTCGGCGCAAGGGCTTCCTGCTCCCAATCATCCACAGGCACCGAAATTAGCACAGGGCCGCGCGGGTGTGTCATGGCGATACGATAGGCTTCAGCCACCGCCGCAGGCACATCCGCCGCCGCTTCTGGCTGGCAACTCCATTTCACATAGGGCTGGGGCAACAACTCTGGGTCGTCAGAACCTAAAAAGGGCCCATATGGAAGAATACCGCGCGCCTGCTGACCGGCAATAAGCAGCAAAGGGGCTCGATTTTTAAACGCCGTATAGATATTGCCCATGGCATTTCCAACACCTGCGGCGGAGTGCAAACTGACGACGCCTAACCTATCACCTGCCAAAGCATAACCGTCCGCCATTGCCACGGCCGACGCTTCCTGCAGGGCCAGCACGTACTCCATGTCATCGGGAAATTGTTTAAACATTGGCAACTCGGTAGACCCCGGGTTGCCAAAGATACGATCGACACCTAAGCCTCGCAAAAATCCTACAACACAGTCACGGACCAACATGGCTTATTAGAGGAAGTAAGCCATCGTACGCATTTCGATACTCATTCGGGTTGTTGGATTGACAGCCGCTATATCATGAAAAGCGGTGTGCGGCACCTGCTGAGTGACGCTGCTGTCACTGTCGTAAAACTTAAAGTACAAAAACTCATCGCGATTCATATTAGAGAAATACCACCAGCGATGCTCTGGATTAAACTGATAGATGTGCGCCGCCAGCATTTTGTCTTCGCCTTCAATGGGGGCCTTCATTTGTTCAATACTAGGAATGTCATCCACCACCACCAAGGTATTCTTAATACCCTCGCCCGGGGTGACGCTTCGTCCATCGCAGAGGGCTAATGGCCAATCTTGAGGTCCATCAGAAAAACAACGCCACAGGCTCGCTGAGATAAAGCGCTTGTAAGGTTTGCCATCCGGACACATTTGACGGTAGTAATTTTCCGCTACCATCTCAGCCACATCCGGCGCAAAATCGCAATGTGCTTCGCCGGCCTGCGGCTGAATGCCACCCTGGTGCTGATAACCATCAACTTTTTTCTTTTTAGCCAATTCACCTGGAGTGCGCACCATCCAACCCTGGGGGAAAACCAAATCAGCGCCAGTGAGTTGTTTAATTAATGCTATGGCCTCATCAGGGTAAGCCGCGGCGACTTGATCATTATCTAGAAAGTCACCCACTTGGCTTACATGGCGGCCATGCACAAAGCCATGTTTGTCTAAGCTAAAGTGCTCAGAAATAGAGCGACCATCGCGAACTTCGGTGTTGTAGGGAGCATAAGTGCCCGTATTGGCCTCTTGCCCGGCAGAGACGTAGCGACGATTAATGGGGTTATTGGGCTCCAAATAGGTAATTTGGGCCTCAAAAGCACGCGCAGAAGCCTCCACTGAATCTAAATTAACAAAGGTCATTTATTATTCTCTCCTTGATTTTATACTCGGGCAAATAACACAAATTGTATTCAAAATAATGCTAGACATGGGCTTATTATTACGTTTTTATAGGACTTTCACACAAAATGGATACATAATCAATCGATCCGCCAAAAGCTCAAACACACAATCTGTGCATAATAACAATAGCCTTGGAGAAATTTTATGGCCGGTGGCGCACCAGTTCATCACACGACAACAGTCGAAAACCCTGACAATATAAAAGTTGCTCAACCTTGGCCCAGCAATACTGCCGCCTACGGCTCTTTAGCCATTATTATCGTAGCGACGTTCATTAACTTTTTTGATGCCACCGTGTTTGGCATGATGGCCGAACGCATCAAAACCACATTTGACCTCAGTGACGAACAACTCGGTTTCTTAGGCGGCCCCGCCAACGTGATCTTTTATATGTTCGTCGGCATTCCCATTGCTCGCCTTGCGGATATCTACCCCCGCAAATATGTACTCGCAGGGGGTATTTCTATCATTGGTGCCGTCACAGCACTGGGTGGACTGGCACAAAATTTTTGGCAATTTGTGGCAACGCGTATGTTTGTCGGCGCCGGCGGCTCAGCCCACGCACCGGCCTCGTACTCAATGCTTGCTGACTCCTTCCCACCAAAGAAAATCACACGCGCATTCGCTCTGCTACAGCTAGGCTTTATCGGCGGCACCACCCTAGGGGTTTATTTCGGCGGCATGATGATTGGCTATGTATCCGATATGGAATCCATTCAATGGATGGGACTTACCATCCATAACTGGCAACTCATTCTCCTTGTCATTGGTATGCCCGGATTGTTGATCGGCGGTATTTTCCTGCTATTAAAGGAACCCGTGCGCCGCATGCCGCCCAGCACGGACGCGGTGTTTGAAGTGGCCGACAAAAGCGCACCAATGAGTAAAAAAGTGCTCACATTTATGGGGCTAGATGCTGCCAAAGCGATCAATGTTAAAGGGGCTGTCTATTATCCGCTGTTTATCGGTCTCGCACTTAGCGCCATCGAATCGCAAGGCCTCGCCTTCTGGCGCACCCCCTTCATGATCCGCACCTACGGCTGGGATGAAGCCCAAATTGGCCAAGTCATGGCACCTATGATTTTGGCAGCGTCGTTGATTGGTATGGTACTGGGCGGTGTTTTCGTTGAATGGTTAGCAAAGCGTTACAAAGATGCCAACGTTCGCGCCGCCACCATCTTGTTTGCCTGCGTCAGTGTATGCTCTATCGCGGCACCCATGATGCCCACCGGCGAAAGCTCACTGATAGTCATGAGTATTGGCGCGGTCTTTGGCATTGCCGGCGCGGTGCCTCAGAACGCGGCCATTCAACGCATCGCCCCCCAAGCCATGCGCGGCCAAGTCACTGCCATTTACCTATTTATGTTCACCTTCTTCGGCGCCATGGGCAGCATGGTCATCGGCACCGTGGCGCAACGCATCTTTGTGGATCCACAAGATTTGTGGAAAGCGATGGTAAGTACCGCCGCCATTTTGCTTCCTCTTGCCACCTACAGTATGTATCGCGGCATCAAACCCTACCGCGAAGAAATCGAACGCATGGAAGCTGCTGAGGCAGAAGCCCTCGCCGCCGCTGAAGCGCAAAAAGCCGTCCAAGAGGCCGCAGCAGTGACAACAACAGAAGGTAAAGGCATATGAGCGACAATTTAAAAGCACTAGAAGACAAAATTGCCCGACTGGAAGGCCTGGTAGACACGCTACAGCGCCGCGTCACTGTTTGCGAGGACGAGCAAGCCATTCGCAAGCTGCACCACCTGTATGGCTATCTGCTTGATAAATGCCTCTACAGAGAAGCCGTGGACCTCTTTACCCCCGATTGCGAAGTGCGTTTTTTCGGAGGCATTTACAAAAATAAGGCCGGCGCACAGCGCCTTTATGTAGAGCGCTTCCAGAAAAACTTTACCAAGGGCAACAACGGTCCAGTTGACGGTTTCTTACTCGACCACCCACAGCATCAGGATATCGTCGACATTGCCGAAGATGGCGAAACCGCCTACGGTCGCTTCCGCTGCACTATGCAAGCGGGTAAGCACAAAGATTTTGCCGACGATACCTACCTAGGCCGCCAACGCCAATGGTGGGAAGGTGGTATCTATGAGAACACCTATCGCAAGATAAACGGGGTATGGCACATTCATGTGCTCAATTATATGCCCCAGTGGCACGCTGACTTTGAAACCGGCTGGGCGCACACCAAAGAAAATTACGTGCCCTTCTTGTCCACCACCTACCCAGAAGATCCTGCCGGGCCCGACGCACTGATTCCACGCGAGGACATTTGGTTGTGGCCTAGCCATCGTCTGGTGCCTTTCCACCAGAAGCATCCGATCACAGGCCAAGAGATCACAGCTGAGCGTCTGCCAGAAGATGTAGCGCGCGACCACGCGTTAACTTCAAAAAATTAACCTTACGGAGATTCCATGAAAAGTTACTTACAACAATACATTAATGGCCAATGGGTCGATTCAGTGGGCGGCACCCGCCATCAAGTCATTAGCCCCTCTACCGAGCAAGCCTGCAGCGAAATCACGCTTGGTACCCAAGCGGATGTCGATGCCGCTGTCGCCGCCGCTCGTAGCGCGTTTGATAGTTTTTCTCAGACCACACGCGAAGAGCGTGTCGCCCTGCTAGAAAACATTGTCGCTGAATACCAGAAACGTGCCGGGGATATCGCTCAAGCGATTTCAACCGAGATGGGCTGCCCAATCTCTGTTTCTCAGACCGCGCAAGTGGGCTCGGGTATCGGCCACTTCATGACCACCATCGGCGCATTGAAAGAATTCGAGTTCGAAGAGCGCGTAGGCAACAACAAAGTCGTTCACGAAGCCATCGGTGTTGTTGCTTTGATCACCCCCTGGAACTGGCCCATGAACCAAATCGTGGCTAAAGTGGCGCCAGCTATCGCGGCCGGCTGCACCATGATTCTGAAGCCTTCAGAAGAATGCCCCGGCGCAGCGGCGATATTCGCCGAAGTACTGGATGCGGCGGGCGTGCCCGCGGGGGTATTCAACTTGTTGCAAGGTGATGGCCCTACTGTAGGTAGCGCGCTTGCCAAGCACCCTGACGTTGATATGATCAGCATCACCGGTTCAACACGCGCAGGTATCGCCGTGGCCAAAGACGCCGCTGACACTGTTAAACGCGTTCACCAAGAGCTGGGAGGCAAATCACCCAATATCATTCTTCCTGGCGCCCCCCTCGAGCAAGCCCTGCCCGCCGGTCTAGGTGGCGTTTGCTTGAACTCTGGTCAAAGCTGTATTGCCCCTGCTCGCGTATTGGTTCACAGTTCACAATACGATGAAGCCTGCCAAATCGCGGCAAACTTCATGAACAACCTCACCGTCGGCGACCCACTCACTGAAGGTCAACACCTGGGCCCAGTGGTGAACAAATCTCAGTGGGATAAGATCCAAGGGCTCATAGCCAAAGGTATCGAAGAAGGCGCCACCGCAGCCGCCGGTGGCCCCGGTTTACCAGACAACGTCGACCACGGTTATTACGTAAAACCCACCCTGTTCACTCAAGTGACCAACGACATGACCGTGGCGCGGGAAGAAATTTTCGGCCCCGTCATCACCATGATCAAATACGAAGATCTAGAGGATGCCGTCCGCATCGCCAACGACACAAACTATGGATTGTCATCGGTCATTTGTGGCGACCCTGTGGTAGCCAACCAAATTGCCCCTCGAATTCGCGCAGGCATGGTTTATATTAATGCCGGCACCCCTGATGCCACTGTGCCCTTTGGTGGATACAAGCAGTCAGGTAATGGCCGCGAATTCAGCAAATGGGGCATCTCAGAATTTATGGAAATTAAGTCCTACATCGGCAGCGTGCTTTAATTTTCATAGCAGTAAAAAGAGAGGCGCCCAGCGCCTTTCTTTTGTTTTAAATAATGTTCGGTGATTGTTTTTACACGTTACAAATAACAAAAGGAAAATGACATGAAACGAGATTTTCACTTGAAACACACAGCCCTTGCGCTCGCGGTACTCGCTGCTTCTCAAGCGAGCTATGCCGCCGAAGGCAACGCCCTTGAAGAAGTTGTCGTCACCGCCCAGTTCGTTGAACAAAACCTTCAAGAAACCCCCGTTGCCATTACCGCCGTCACCGGCGAAATGCTAGAAGCGCGCGGCCAACTGAACGTACAGGATATCGCTGCACAAGCGCCTAACGTGACCCTCACAAAAGGCGGAGCCTACTCAGGCCCATCCTTGATTGGCTTTATTCGAGGTGTCGGTCAAACCGACTTCAACCCTGCACTAGAGCCCGGCGTAGGCCTCTATGTTGACGACGTTTACTACTCTACCCTCACCGGCTCAGTACTCGATTTACTCGACCTCGATCGCGTGGAAGTCCTGCGCGGGCCACAGGGTACACTAGCCGGCAAAAACTCGATTGGCGGCTCTATTAAGCTGTACTCGAAAAAGCCTAACGAAGACAACGACGGCTATGTTGAAGTTGGCTTCGGTGATTTTGATGCTCTGTCAGTACGCGGTGCGTCGAACTTTACCATCGTCCCCAATCAACTGTTTGCTCGAATCGCCGGCGTGTCACGCTCTCGCGACGGCCACGTAGATAATATTTCTTACGAGTGCACCCACCCTGGCTCAGGTTTCTCCAGCGACAACGTGGGCGCGCATTGTAAGACAGGCGAGGAAGGCGGCATCGACTATACCGCGGTGCGCGCGGCATTGCGCTTTGTCCCCAACGACAGCCTAGAAGTGAATTACTCTGTGGATCTGCTCGATGAAGATTCTCAACCACCCGCCAACGTATTGATTAACGCAGTACCCACCACAGCCCCCGTTATATCGAATGGCCGGGTATGGGAATGGAATGAACCCTTCCCCGGTGGCTCTGAAGTGATCTTTGGCAGCCAGGGTTTGGCAGTGAATTCAGGCTGTGAATTCGTTCCCTATGGCGAGTTTTCTTGTGATCCCAATAAGAGTATGAACAACCCATACATGAACTACGCCACCTACACAGATAATCGTACTGGCGCGAGTCTGCCGCGTGAGCTGACCATGGAATCTATGGGACAGTCTCTGAATATTGATTGGCAGATTAATGAAGATCTGCAACTGCAATCGATTAGCGCCTACCGCACCTACGACAGTGGATTTAGCATGGACGGCGACGCCAGCCCGATGCCCGTCATCATGATGTACCAAGCACTGAGCCACACCCAAAAGAGCCAAGAAATTCGCTTAAACGGCAAGGTCGATGATTTTGTAGACTGGACGGTGGGCGGTTTTTGGTTCAATGGCAAAACCGACATGGAAGCACGCGTTAACCTTGGCTATGTTAGTTTTGACTTTATCCATGGCCCTGATCCGGTTGACTCAACCACACAAGCGCTCTTTGCCAACGCGATTTTCTATATCAATGACAAACTGGATTTGAGTGTTGGCGCTCGCTACAGCGAAGACGACAAAGACTACACCTTCCAGCGTCACAACGCCGACAATAGCGACATTCAAGCCTGCGTCGGCCCACTGGGGGATCCCGCTAACCCACCCAACTGTTTGATCTCTTCACTCAATGGCGTGTCGAGTAACTTCAACGGTGACCGTACCGACTACCGCTTAGCGTTAAGCTACAAAGTTACAGATGACATCATGGCCTACGGTCAATTATCTACCGGTTACAAAGGGGGCGGTGTTAACCCACGTCCGTTCTATAACGTGCAGGCCGTCAGTTTTGAACCAGAAGAACTGGATGCCACCGAAATCGGTGTGAAAGCACAATTCCTGGATAACTCCTTGCGCGTCAACGCGGCGATGTTCTGGAATGATTACACCAACATCCAATTCACACTGAGTAACTGTACGGCGCTGTTTGGTGAAGTGTATGGACGCCCCTGTTTGGCCAACACCAACGCGGGTAACGCCGATGTATCGGGTTATGAGTTTGAAATTGACTACAACCCAACTGACAACTTGTTGATCGATGCGTCTTACAGCTACCTCGACTTCCAGCTGACAGAAATCAATGCAGCTACCGGTTTGGACACCTCCAAAGTGATGCCTTATTCACCTGAGAAATCATGGAGTGCAGGCGCGCAGTACAGCTTTGAAATGGCGTCGGGCACACTGACACCCCGGATTGATGTGTCGTACCGCAGCGAGAAGTTCACCGCACCCGTTAATACGTCTAACGGCGCCATCGACGCGTATTCTCTTGTGAATGCTCGTTTGACGTGGACCTCGAAAGACGGTGATTGGGTCGCTGCGCTTGAAGGCCGCAACCTGACCGACAAGTTGTACTACACCACTAAGACTGATGCGGAACCCGGCTTAGCAGGCACTTATTATGCTGCGCCTGGCCTACCCCGTACGATCAACTACAGTATCAAACGCAACTTCTAAGCGTGAGACGAGCACAAAAAACCCAGCATCCGCTGGGTTTTTTTATCCCGCTAAAAACGTTATCTCTGTTTCTTTTGGAAGGCCGGTTCAAGATTACCTTTAAGGGTAAAGAAGGGTTTGAAATATGACCAATAGGCAAACATCAACACTATATTAAAGCCCAATGTTAACGCCCCGAATACAATCTCGACCGTGCCCGGTGTCAATATAAAATTCCAGTGCGCAATCATTACCGACAGTGGCAGCGCGGTGGCGATGGCCAACGGCATCATAAATCCGGTCAAAATCATCACTCCCTGGATGACTTCCATCACCTTAACGATATGCAGAAGGCCGCTATTTTCAAGTGCCTTGGTGTACTCGATGGCAATGGCTGTATCGCCGTAGGGCTGTTCAAAAAAATTAAACCATGGATTGAGGCCTGAATAGAGCCACCATGCCCCAAATACATACTGTGAGACTAAGAACAACGCGCGCATTTTACCTCCTTAGATTTTGAAGATTTTTTCTGCATTCAATTGCATCAATTTCTTTTTGGTTAAATCCGACACATCCAAATTATCGTGGGTGCGCACTTCGTCAGGGACGTACTGATAGGGGTAATCCATGGCGTACATCACACGGTCTTCACCGAGCACTTGCTGGGCGAACTTAATCGCCGGCGCCCACGCCATACCGCTAGAGGTCACATACACATTATTCTGCATGTAATAGGGAATATCGTGCTTAAGCGGCTTGATGCTTTCGTACCGACCTGAACGTACTCCTGCCTGGTGCATGTAGTTGAGGCGGTACATCCAATAGGGCAAAGCTTCGCCCATATGCCCAACAATCACTTGCAAACTTGGATAGCGATCAAACACACCGGCGGTCATCAACCTGAGAAGATGGAATCCCGTTTCCACACCAAAGCCAAACACCGCGCCATCCAATCCCGCATCAACCATGCTACCCATCATTTCATCGGGTGGCGGTGAGGGGTGAATATAGAGCGGCCAATCAAGCTCAACCAAAGCCTCTAGTATTGGCGCAAACTTGGGGTTATCAAGGTATTCACCCTGGGTATGGCTATTAATTTGCACCCCTTTAAAACCTAGGCCCGCACAACGGCGCAATTCATCCGCGCTCCACTGCGGATCCTGCGGCGCCACCGCCGCCAAACCCACATAGCGATCTGGGTGGCGATCTACTGCGGCGGCGAGGGTATCGTTGGCTTCGTAAGCTAAACGCTTGGCTAACTCGACATCTTTAATGGGCTGCACGCCCGGTGCCGTGAGCGCCAAGATCGCTTTATCAACACCCGCTGCGTCCATGTTTTTGATGCGCATGTCATCGAGATCAATCAAGCGCTCCATGATTTGGACCGCGCGCTCGGAAGGCGAAGTGGCGTAAAAACCCCACAGCGACACCATACCCTTGTCAGCCGTGCCATCTGCAATCATTTTTAAATAGGTATCGATTATCTCACGCGTACCGAAGGCCTCTTCAGTAGCGATACGAATATAGCCGCGATCGCCGCCGGTTTTTAATTCATGACTCATAGTATTTCCTTACCACTCGTGAACGGATTTGGTGACCAAACAAGCTTCAAGACCTTCAGGGCCACTTTCGGCGCCATGCCCAGACCACTTCAAGCCACAGAATGGACTATCGGGGCCGGCAATCATCGTGGTGTTCAAGCCAATCATGCCCGCTTCTAAATCCATACCTAAATTTTGCTTGCGTTTGTCGTCGTTGGTCCAAGCGTAAGCCGCCAGACCATAGGGCAGGCGATTCGCTTCAGTGACGGCTTCCTCATAGGTAGAAAAGCGATTGATTAATGCCACCGGGCCAAACGGCTCGGTGTTCATAATATCGCTAGTCAATGGAATATCGGACAGTACGGTAGGTGCATAAAACCAGCCAACATCACCGACCCGATGCCCCCCTGCGTGAAGCTTGGCGCCATCTGCAATAGCACTTTCCACCAAGCGGGTAATGTTGTTCAAACCGCGCTGATGCGCCATGGGGCCCATCTGGGTGTTGCTATCCAAACCATTACCCACCCGCCATGCACTAGCGCGTTTGGCAAACTCGGCCACAAAGGCTTCGTGCAAACTTTCATGCACAATAAAACGAGTAGACGAGACACATACTTGACCAGAGTTTCTAAATTTGTGCGGCACCATCATATCCAACACTTTGTGGATATCGGCGTCTTCAAAGACTAACACCGGACCGTGGCCACCTAACTCCATAGTGGTGCGTTTCATATCGTCAGCACACAATTTAACCAAGTGCTTGCCGACCACCGTTGAACCGGTAAAAGAAAGTTTTTTGATAATGGGCGACGCCACCAAATGGCGAGACACCTCATCCGGCACACCGTAAACAGCTTGGGCAACCTCAGGAGGCAAGCCGGCATCAAGCAGGCACTGTAATACCCCGACACCAGAAGCAGGCGCTTCTTCGGCTGATTTCATAATCACCGAACAGCCTGCTGCAATGGGCGCACCAAGCTTTCGACCAGGGTTACCTAGAGGGAAATTCCAAGGCGAAAACGCCGCCACTGGGCCAACGGGCACTTTCACCACGGTAGAGCGTTGACCGCGGGGACGCACTAGCGCACGACCGTAAATACGGTGGCACTCACCAGCGTAGAACTCGAACAGGCCCGCGTTCATGTGTACTTCAATGCGCGCCTCTGCTAACGGCTTACCCATTTCCATAGCCGCAACCGTCGCCAACTCATCACCGCGCTCTTCCATCAAGCGAGCGGCGTCTAGCAATACGCGAGAACGCATGGCCGGTGTTGACTCACGCCAAATTTCAAACCCTCTTTGAGCCGTGGCAAGCGCACGATCTAAATCTGCACTATCCGCCAAGGGTAATTGGCCAATCACTTCTTCGTTAGCTGGATTGACAATCGCCTGGGTGCGACGGTGTTCAACCCCAACTCGCTCACCATTGATAATCATGCATAATTCGGGATAGGACGTCACGACACTCTCCTAGATATTTTCGCCCGCGGCCCGGGCGCGTTCGACAACGGTAGTGCTATCACGGCTGAAGAAGATCACCGCCAACACCGCAAATAAAATAATGATGGGAGCCACCCAATAAAGAGATACCAGCGCGCTGCCCAGTCCTTTACCTTGAGTATCATTAATAAGACCAGTGGCATAGGGCCCCAAACCCATCCCAAAAATGGTGGTAGTGAGGGTATAAAAACTCATTACAGTACCGCGCATTCTAGGTAAGACCAGATCCATAAAGCTGGCATACAACGGTGGAATCCACATGGTTAAAATGAAACTGTAAGGCACAAATCGCCAGTAAAACTGATCCAAGGCATCAGCACTGTATACCCAAGACACCACCAATGAAGACCCTGCCACGGCAAAGAGGGTGACGTACATTCGGCCATTGGCAAAACGCTTCTGAAGTAAATCGGACAGTGGACCTGCCACTAGGGGGCCAACAATACCCAGGGTCATAATCACCGCACCGTAAACAGCGGAAATTTCTCCGGCGGTTTTATCAAAGCGCTGCATCAAAAACGTGGGCGTCCAAGCCATAATGGCGTAGTTAATGACGAATTGCAGCACGGCTAAACCGATCATGAACAGAATGGTCTTAGAGGTCAGTAACTTGAAGGCTACGCGATCACGACGATACAGCGACTGCATCCAGCTGAGCAGCACATAAGCGCCAAACGCTACCATGCCCCACTGCAATCCATTGCCTGTCAGCCCAATATCGCCAATTTGAATCGCAATGGGATTGCTATCACGCAGACTATTGGTCCAGTGGGTCATCCACATGCCAAAGGCGATGAATACCGCGCCACCAGAAATATTGATAGCCCAGTCTTTAGGCGCAACCTTGTCACGTAGCATTTCCAACCATACAAGGCCTGGCAGCGTGGCTGAAAAGGTTCTCCAACTTTCACGGAAGGGATGGGGATCTTCTGGCGTGGTGATGCCGTCTGCCACACCGCGTTCGGGCTCTGGCAAACGGAACATTAAGAAGCCCACAATTAAACCGGGGATGGCTGCGAAAACAAATGCCGCTTGCCATGCCGCCAAACCCAGGGGAGTATCACCGTCGGGATAGCTAATGTCCCACCAGCCTGCAATGCCCGCACCAAACCAAATAGCGCCACCAAGTCCAATAGCAATAGACGAGGCCACAATCGCACTAACGGTACCGCGCATTTTACTGGGAAAGACATCGGATAAAATTGAAAACCCTGCGGGCGAGACGCTGGCTTCGCCAATGCCAACCCCTAAACGAGAAACAGCCAACAAGGTAAAACTTTGCGCAGCCCCCCCTAAACTGGTCATAAATGACCATCCAACAATAGATATACCTAACAGCTTAGTGCGCAACCAACCATCCGCTAAACGCCCCAGCGGAAGTGAAAATAACGCATAAAAAAGCCCGAATACGGTACCGTAAAGCAGGCCCATTTCCGCATCGCCCACATGCAGATCTGCTTTAATTCTGGGGATTAAGATCGCCAATATTTGACGATCCATCAGCGATATGGCTTGCGCCAAAGACACGAGCAGCAAGGCATACCAAGCCTTTTTCCCACCTAAGGGATAACGAGTAGAAACCGAATTATTCAAAATATTTATCCTATTGTTATTATTTCTGGGCAAATGACGGCCCGATAGTGTTGGCGGTTTATTTGGTTAGCACCACCTTGCCAACGTGCTGGGCTGAACTAAGGTACTGCATTGCCATGGGAAGCTGATCAAAACCAAAATGGCGATCGATAACAGGGTGTATATGGCCCTCGTCCATTACCTGTAGCAGGGATTCAAAGCGCTCACGACTCCCCACCGCAATGCCTTGTAGAGTTAACCTTTTAGCCATGACCAAGTAGGGTGACGGATTCTGTTCGGGGTAACCGGTCAACACACCTATCAAACTGACACGGCCACTCAACTTTGTAGCGATGCACGATTTTTCGTAAGTGCCCGCGCCACCCACTTCGATGACATGGTCCACACCAACACCTTTAGTAAGACCGAGCACCTCAATGTGCCAATCAGGGGTTGCTTGATAGTTGATGGTGTGGCTTGCACCCATTGACGTTGCAACAGCCAGTTTCTCATCGCTACTGGAGATCACAATGGCCTTCGCCCCCTGGGCAACCACTAGCTGAAGTGCAAAGATAGACACCCCACCAGTGCCAATCAACAACACGGTTTGATCCGGTTTGATATCGCCGAGACTCAATGCCTCCCATGCCGTCACGCCGGCACAGGGAAGCGTCGCCGCCTCTTCAAAGCTAAGATAGTCTGGCAGTTTAACGACACTCTCTTCACTGCAGGAAAAAAACTCAGACATCACACCGTCAACGCCACCACCTAGGGTGGAACCAACGTTTGT
Source organism: Cellvibrionales bacterium (assembly GCA_024639455.1). Lineage (GTDB taxonomy): Bacteria > Pseudomonadota > Gammaproteobacteria > Pseudomonadales > JAHEIH01 > JAHEIH01. The sequence goes on along the minus strand of JAHEIH010000007.1, from coordinate 51,281 downwards.
CGCCGTTAAATTACCGTCAAACCAGTCTTGATAAAAGATGGGGGAAACTCTATCGCCTACCACCACGCGTGTAACGTCACTGCCCACCGCACATACGACACCCGCACAATCAGAAAGCGGCACCAAGGGAGGATCTTTGACGATTTTATCGTTACCGGGGTACCCCCCGCCTAACATGGCGAGATCGCGGTAATTAAGCGACCAAGCTTGCACATCAATGAGTACGTCGTGCGCACCAAGCGCCGGCTGCGACTGCTCCACAATATTAAACTGCGGGCCGTTTTCCGAAAGACTCAACTGAAATGTTTTCATAGCTTTTAATCTGACCAAATTAAGATCTTTCTTCTAGGCTTGCTTCCACACGCGAGAACAAACTTTCTCGCTGCGTATTGCCATGCTCGCGGAAGATGGCTTCTGCGCGATCCCCTTCACCTAAACGAATCGCTTCAGCCAGCGTGTGATGATGGCCATGGGCGCGGAACAACATACCGTAGGCTCGTTCGAGACCAATCTGGTTAAAGACTAGCACCGACGGGCCTATGAAGGGCATATTATTAATCTTTGCAAGCATTTCTTGTACAGGTTTAGAGCCACAGTTATCAACGATGAGGGAATGAAAACGCGCGTTCATTTCACCGTAGGCATCTTCATCATCTTCAGTCACATAGCCCTTGCTAAAGATCGCATCGCCTTCCGCGAGACAAGTATCAATTTCCTTAATGAGTCCTGTTGAAGGTCCTTTCTTCGCGAGATACCGTGCCGCTAAACCTTCTAATACGGATCTCAATTCCAGCTGTTGCAGCGACTGCTCTGGGTCAAAACTGCGCACTTTGTAGCCACGCTTACCCACCGTATCCAGAAACCCATCGGCAGCCAGAATCGGTAGCGCAGCGCGCACCGGTGTCCGAGAGACACTGAGCTTTTCAGCCAAGCCAATTTCGGTCAGTCGCTCACCCGCCGGCAACTCTCCCGACAGGATCATTTCTCTTAAGCGATGGACTAAAGTGTTCTTCATATTACTACGTGGCCTCATTCAAATTCTTGAAAATGCGCCATATTACTACTGTCAAACAAGACGTGGTAGCACAGACACAAACGGTCATTCAATCAGTGAGTAAATTGGATACAGTTTATGCAGGAATAGACATGACATGTCAATTCAAATTGGGCGATTTGCATTCAAAAAATAAGATAACTTATGGTCGCACAGGACAATTAATATCTCAAAAATACCTGCCAAAGCCATACGGAGCATGGAGTTAAACCATAAAGCAAGGCAATCAAGCAAAGATATTTATTGTATACAAAAATAAAAAGTGCAACTATGCTATCGAAGGACCTTAGAAAGGCCTGTGGCATACATTAATAATATGAAATAAGATTCTTTCACCCTCACACATAAATGGAGAATAAGAATGAATAGTAGTGTTGATCTCTTCCAACAAGCGGAATACTCAGACGCCGCCAAAAAAGCGTTTGCTCGCAAACCTCAGTTATTTATCAATAACGAGTGGGTCGACCCTGTCAGCCACGACACCATAGATGTAGAAGATCCCTCTACGCGCAAAGTTGTTTCGCACATTGCCGACGCCAACCAAGAAGACGTGAACCGCGCAGTTGCTGCAGCTCGCCAGGCGTTTGATGACGGCCGTTGGTCTGGCATGCCACCACTAGAGCGTGAAAATATTATCCGCAAGCTTGCCGACCTCATCGAAGCAAATGCTGATGAACTTGCGGAACTAGAAGCTATCGACGTAGGTAAGCCCGTCACATTTGCGCGCCATGTCGACCTTCCAGCTACCATTAATATGTTCCGCTACACCGCGGGTTGGGCAACGCGCTTGGCCGGCGAGCAAATTGCGCCCGCGGGCCTACCAAACGGTGCATTCCACGCCTACACTCGCCGCGAACCCGTTGGCGTGGCCGCGTTGATTACCCCTTGGAACTACCCGCTAATCATGATTGCCAACAAGGTAGCGCCTGCCATTACCGCTGGCTGCACCGTGGTCCTGAAACCCGCCGAACAGACCAGTCTAACGGCACTACGATTCGCCGAACTGTGCGTGGAAGCTGGCTTTCCACCCGGCGTTATCAACGTCGTGACAGGTAATGGCCACACCGCTGGCGACATGTTAGTTAAACACCCAGGTGTCGACAAAGTGGGTTTTACTGGGTCGACAGAAGTCGGCAAAATCATTCACAACAACGTCACTAACAGCCTGAAGCACGTTACCTTAGAACTTGGCGGCAAATCACCTGCCATTGTTTTCCCTGACGTTAACGTCGAGGAAGTAGCACCGGCGGCCGCTGGCGCGATCTTCTTCAACTCCGGTCAAACCTGTGTGGCTGGCTCGCGCCTCTATGTTCACTCATCGATTTTCGATAGCGTGATGGAAGGCCTCACCCAAACCGCAGAATTCTGGGCACCCTGTGCATCGCTACAACCTAGCGGCCACAATGGTGCACTGGTGTCTAAAGAGCAGCACGACCGCGTACTGGGTTACATCGAAGACGGCAAGAAACAAGGTGCAAGTGTACTGATGGGTGGTAACTGTCCTTCAGACAACGGTTACTTTGTCAGCCCCACCGTGTTGGTAGACGTTAACCACAACATGCGTGTTGTCCAAGAAGAAATTTTTGGCCCGGTTGTTGTTGCACACCGTTTTGACGATATCGACGAAGTGGTTGGCTACGCCAATAACTCACGCTTTGGCTTAGCGGCAAGCGTATGGTCAAAAGATCTTAAAACCATGCACGATATGGCAGCCAAGCTTAAAGCTGGTACCATCTGGGGCAACTGTCACACGGTGATCGACCCCGCGATGCCATTCGGCGGCTACAAAGAATCAGGTATCGGCCGCGAACAAGGTCGCTACGGCGTTGAATCATTCACTGAATTAAAATCCGTGGTCATTCAGCTTTAAGCCTGTCGAGGGCGGTGATTCGCCGCCCTCACCTTCTCATCCTTCATCTTATATATTTTGTAAATCCAAATCTGTGAATAAAACGCTTTTATTTTTGCTAGCGACCATCGTTTTAGATGCTGTTGGCATCGGCCTCATGGTTCCCATCGTTCCAGAACTTATCAAAGAATTGGGAGGCTTGAGCATTTCCGACGCCGCCGTTTACGGCGGTTTTATGACAGCGTTATTCTCCATCGCGCAATTTGTGGCTACGCCCATTCTAGGAAGTCTTTCAGACGCCCTTGGCAGGCGACCACTGCTGCTGATTTCTTTGTTTGCCTTTGGCCTCAACTATATCATTCTGGCCTTCGCGCCTTCGTTGCCATGGCTTTTCCTCGGGCAGTTTTTGGCCGGATTATTTAGCGCTACCCCCGCCATTGCCTCAGCCTATATCGCCGATATTGTGCCACCCGAGAAACGTGCCAAATACTTCGGCATGCTGGGCGCTGCCTTTGGTTTTGGCTTTATGATCGGGCCCGTCCTCAGTGGATTGGTGGCCACCATAGACATCCGCGCGCCGTTCTTTTTAGCCGCCGGCTTAGTCCTTGCCAACGTAGCCTATGGGTTTTTCATCCTTCCTGAAACCCTGAACAAAGATCAGCGCAAACGCTTCAGTTTGGCGCGCGCCAATTTGTGGGGAGCGATTCGCCACTACCGTCAATACCCGAATGTGCTACTGCTTATTTGGGCCTACCTAGCCATTCAATTAGCTCTTCAAACCATCATTGTTATCTGGCCCTACTTCACCTCCTTCACTTTTGGCTGGGGCGCCAAGATGGTAGGTATTTCACTGGGTTTCTTTGGAGTAATGAACATCATCAACCAAGGCTTTTTAGTGGGTCGCTTGGTAGACAATTATGGTGAACGCAATACGTCTCAATTCGCGCTCTCGCTATTTGTTGTTGGACTCATTGGCTATGGCTTTGTCAGCGATGCGGTGTGGCTATTTATTATCACAGTGCCAGTCACGGTAGGTTTAATGTCGATGGGCTCAATCAATGGTTTCATCTCTCGCCAAATCCCGGTGACAGAACAAGGTGGCGTGCAGGGGCTGATCACGGGCCTGAATAGCTTGGCGGCCATTGTGGCACCACTAACCATCCCTAGAATTTTCCAGGCGACGACTGATGATCCGGCCACAGCAATGCCAGGTGCGGTATTTTTTATCGGTTCTTTTTTTGCCATCGCGGCGATGATTCTTATTAATTACACACAGCCCAAACCCCGGTAAATCTGACACAAGCCCCTTGGCATCAAGTCTCGCTCTGGCATAATGAGCAACACGTTTACCCCCAAGAGCGAGAGAACCCGTGGCGACAATTGCAACCCTCCTTCAAGATATCCACGCCATAGTTGGAGACGCCGGAATTATTACCGACGAGCGCGTCGCGCAGCGCCCTAACGAAAACTGGGGCAAAGGGAGCTGCCCAGGCATCGCTGTGGTGCGTCCCGCCACTACTGAAGAAGTGTCAAACGTCATGGCACTGTGCCACGCCGCCGGTCAAGTGGTGGTTCCCCACGGTGGCACCACCGGCCTCGCCAATGGCATTCAATGCAAAGCGGGCGATCTAGTACTTAGCCTTGAACGCATGAACAACATCGAGCACGTTGATGTACAAGGCGCCACTATCCGCCTACAAGCCGGCGTGGTCATTGAAAAGTTGCAGCAGACCGCGGCCGAGCAAAACCTGTTATTCGCCGTGGACTGGGGCGCTCGCGGCTCGGCCCAAGTGGGCGGCATGCTATCCGCCAACGCCGGGGGTAACAAAGTGATTCGCTACGGCATGGCACGCGACCAAGTGTTAGGGTTAGAAGTGGTGATGCCCGACGGTAGGGTCATGACACACCTTGGCGAGACCATCAAAGACAACTCAGGTATCGACTTAAAACATATATTTATCGGTTCAGAGGGTACGCTGGGGATTATCACGCGCGCCGTTCTGCGCTTGTGGCCAGCCGCCCCCGCCCGGCAGACCGCGTTGGTCGCCTGCTCTGATTTTGACCATGTGATGTCAACGCTCAATCACCTTAAACAATCCCTAGAAGGCAAGTTATCCGCGTTCGAAGTGATGTGGCAGAACTTTTATCACTTCATGACGGAGACCACTGCCGGCCACCCCAAACTATTTCAAGATGAATACCCCTACTACGTATTGATCGAATCCGAATTCGTTGACCTCGCCCGTGGCGGTGAACAGTTTGTGGAAGTATTAGAAGGCCTACTGGAAAACGAATTGATCGCCGACGCGGTCATTGCCACCAGCCAACAGCAGTCAGCATCGCTGTGGGCCATGCGCGACGATATCGAAGCTATGATCGAACGTCTAAGCCCGTTGATCCCTTACGATCTCGCCCTGCCGTTGCGCCATATGGAAGACTACGCCAACCGTGTCAGCGAGGGCGTAGCCGCACTGTCCCCCGAAAGCCAATGTCTGACCTTTGGCCACCTCGGCGACGGTAATATTCATTTCTGCATTGGCCCCGCACAAGACAAAGCGGCGGTAGACGATATGGTGTATCGCTTAATGAGCGAATACGGCGGCTCCATTTCGGCTGAACACGGTGTGGGACTGGGCAAAAAGAGCTATCTACACTATAGCCGCAGTGAGGTGGAACTGGACATGATGCGCACCCTCAAGCGCGCATTTGATCCTAAGAATATTCTTAATCCAGGCAAGATTATTGATCTGTAGATAGATCTTGTGGGAGCCTTTGCATAGCAAAGGCGAATGAGGACATCCTAGATTTTCGGTTTATTACTGTCGCCATTTACTACGCTGACACGCCGTAAACCCATCCATGGGCGCTTGAAACATCCTACTTCAGTCTTGCAGGGTGGCAGGCCCATGACAGTGAGCAAAGGTATATTTCAACGAGGAAACTCGGCAGCAGGGATGCTGCCGCGTAGCCTATAGGGACATATTCACGGCGGTTCCGAGTGAAATAAACCGATGCTCACTACTTAGAAACGATGATGTATTTCACTTGTTTGGCCGCCACGTAGCCTATAGGGATATATTCACGGCGGTTCCGAGTGATACTTATCGACGCTCGAAAACACAATATTGGGCTCAACTCGCTACGCCGTGAGTTTCCTCACCCCCAGCACGCAAAGCCCACCCAGCAAGGTCGGCACCGCAAACACTGAAAACGTCACCGTCACCGACGCACCGGCGCCCATGAGATAACCCGCTAGCAGC
>JAHEIH010000007.1:0-45018 GCA_024639455.1 Cellvibrionales bacterium | reverse complement strand
CTACGCCGTGAGTTTCCTCACCCCCAGCACGCAAAGCCCACCCAGCAAGGTCGGCACCGCAAACACTGAAAACGTCACCGTCACCGACGCACCGGCGCCCATGAGATAACCCGCTAGCAGCGGGCCTATCACCGCACCAGCACGCCCTACGCCCACCGCCCAACCCACACCGGTGGCGCGCACATGGCTGGGATAGAGACGTGTGGCAATGGGGTAGAACAGGTTAAAGCCGCCACCCAAGGTCACGCCAATGGCGAAGGTCGTCAGCAAGATAATCACGACAGAGGTATTGATCCAACCGAAGGCCAACAGCAGCATGGCCGCCAGCATCATCATGCTAAATAAGGTGCGTTGTAAGCCCCATTTCACCGACAGTAGCCCCAGGCTTGCCGTACCGACAAAGGCGCCGATATTGTAGATCGCACCGGCATAAATCGCCTTGTCTAACGGCAGGCCTGCATCGACCGCACTCTTCGTGATCCAGCTAATGGTAAAGTACAAGGTCATAAAGCAGAAAAAGATCCCCGCCCACAGGAAGAAGGTCGACACACGGCGGCCGTCGTTAAACAAATCGCCCAGCGCCACTTTGTTAACGTGACCCTCTGGCTTGGGAGGCATATGCTCAATCGCGTCATAGCCCATACCGGTCCACACCTTATTCACTTTTTGTAAGGCATTGGCCGGCTGCTGCTTAGACAAAAACTCCAGCGACTCGGGCAACCAAATCAACACTACGGGAATCATGCTGGCAGTGACTATACCCGCCACCAAAAACGCCATGTCCCAGCCGTATTCACGCAAATACAGCGCTGACAAAAAACCAGTAATGGTGGCGCCAATCGGAAAGCCGCCCTGTAGCAGCCCGACATTAAAGTTGCGACGGTGGTCATTGGAATACTCCGACACCAACGCCGCCATGCTCGCCAAGATGGCGCCAATGCCGAGACCCGTGATCAGCCGCCAGGCAACCAAGTGCCAAATTTCGGTAGAAAGAGACGTCAACATCATCCCAAAGGCGATATCGGTCAGCGCGATAAGGATCATTTTCTTGCGTCCAATCACGTCGGCAAAGGGCGCGATCAGCAAGCAACCAATCGCCATACCCACCAAGCCCGCACTGAAGATCACCCCCAGCATTTCGGGGCGGATACCCCAGTCGTCGGCCAATACTGGCGCCGCATAGGACACCAACAACACATCCATACCGTCCAGCATATTCAGGATAAAACAGATCGCCATCACACCAATTTGCAGGCGGCTCATGGGGTTTTGATCAACCTGCTGATGGATCGAAGACGTGAATCCTGTGTAGGTATCGGTACGAATACAAGTGGCCATAAGGTGCTCTTATTATTAACGTTAATTCATCATAATATCCCAATCACTAGTGCGCTTTTGTAAGATATGCGCAGGATTGATTCCGCAGGGCTTTATCTGAGTATTTTTTAACCTCACCGCCATGTAGTATGTTGTTTTTAGTCGAACAACTGGCCTGATTTATGCCCAATACAACACCTTATCAAGGACGCCTCTGGCTCGGGGTCACGCTCGTGATGGCCACCGTGTTATGCTTTGCCATAAGCGACGTATTAACCAAGTACTTAACACAGCGCTATCCAGTGACTGAAATTATCGCCATACGCTACATCGTCAGCTTCTTCGCGTTATTTGTTGTAGCCTTTCCCAATGCTGGCTCAGGTCTTTGGCGTACAAAAAACACCAAACTGCTGATTATCAGAGGCTTGCTGATGTGCGTTGGCTCTTTCACCATTTCCTACGCACTGAAATTAATGCCCATCGGGGAAACCATTGCCATTATCTACATCATGCCTTTTATAGTGATTGCCATGTCTGGCCCCTTCTTGGGCGAAAAGGTGTCACCGTTTGGCTGGGCAATGACGGTACTAGGTTTCAGCGGTGTCCTCATGGTGCTTAACCTGAGCGGTGACTTGAACACATTGGGTGTCATCTGTGCCTTAACTAATGCTGTTTGCATTGCCATCTTCCAAATCATGACGCGCAAGCTCGCCCACCAAGATAGCGCCGTAACAATGCTATTTTATGTTAATGCTGGGGGGTTGGTAGTGTTTTGCTTGGCTGCTATCCCATCCCTAGGGGAAAGTCGCATGCCCACACTGTTTGATGGCAGTATGATGGTGTTACTAGGCCTTATTATATCTAGTGCACACTTCATGTTTGCTCGCGCTTATCGAGAAGCCCCCGCCTCGCTACTCGCACCGATCAATTACGTGCACCTTGTTTGGGCTGCACTACTGAGCTGGATCATATTTGACCAACTGCCCAACCAATGGGCCATTATGGGCATCTGCTTGATTCTTGGTTCGGGTGTCGCGATGTCATTACATGCGCACGTCAATCGTAAACGGCAGTCCCAAGCCGCCAGTAAACAACCCATCGAGACCGCATAAAATGATTTTCCTTGGCATCGACCTCGGCAGTTCATCGATTAAATTTTCACTGTTTGATGCGGCGCAGGGCACTAGCCTGGGCAGCCTTTCCCACCCGTCTGAAGAAATGCCAATTAGCGCGCCACAGGCGGGCTTCGCCGAACAAGATCCACGTATGTGGTGGGAATACTTCAAACAAGGTCTAGCCAACGTCTTGCAAAGCTCTGGCGTGGATGGCAAAGCCATCAAAGGGATTGGCATCTCTTACCAGATGCACGGCCTAGTGTGCCTAGACGAGCAATTACAACCCGTCTGTCCCTCGATTATTTGGTGCGACAGCCGCGCGGTAACCATTGGCAACAGCGCCTTTGCCGAGCTAGGGGAAGACTATTGCTATACCCACCTGCTCAATTCGCCCGGAAACTTTACTGCCGCTAAATTGCGCTGGGTACAGCAACACGCGCCTGACGTGTACGCCCACATACGCCAAATTATGCTGCCGGGCGACTACATCGCGACCTGCTTGAGCGGCGAGCCAACCACCACCGCGGGCAATTTATCCGAGGGCACCCTGTGGGATTTTCAACGCAACGACGTTGCTCGCGACTTGCTCCACCACTGGCAGATCGACGAGCGTTTTATCCCTGCTATCAAACCCTCGATTGGCCATCAGTGTGCCGTGTCGGCGGCAATGGCGAGCAAGCTAGGCTTAAGCGCTGGCACGCCAATTACCTATCGCTGTGGCGACCAGCCGAACAATGCTTTTAGTTTGAACGTTTCGCAGCCCGGCGAAGTGGCACTGTCAGCGGGCACCTCGGCGGTACTGTATGCACTGACTCAAGAAAACATTGCCGACCGCGACAACGTCGGTAACACCTTTAAACACGTGACCTCCACCGACGACCACAACGTGAATGGCTTACTAGTGTGTATCAACGGCGGCGCCCGGGCCTACAACTGGCTCAAACACCTGTTGGGTGATGATGTGTCCTATCGCCAGATGAGTGATATGGCCGCGTCTGCCCCTGCCGGAAGCCGTGGATTGACCTTGCTACCGTTCGGTAATGGCGCCGAACGCATGTTTGCTAACCGTACGTTAGGCGCCCACTTATTGGGTCTCGATTTTAATCAGCACGGTCGTGCCGATATCGCCCGCGCCTTCCTTGAAGGCGTGGCCTTTATTCTTGGCTATGGCTTCCAGCGCATGCAGAGCATCGGCTACCAAAACCATGTGGTGCGCGCTGCCCACTCAGGGTTGTTCCTGAGCAACACGTTTACCCAAACTCTGGCCGACGTCATCGGCCGCCCCATCGAGCGTGTCGACAGCGACGGCGCCGAAGGTGCCGCCCGCGGTGCAGCCGTCGGTACCGGCTATTTCACCGGCGTTGAGCAAGCCTTTGCCAGCCAACGCACGTTCGATACGGTGATGCCAAATTCAAGCCAGCAAGGCGCCACACAAGCCGCCTTTGAGCGCTGGCAACTCGCCCTTCAACAGACATTACGAACACAGGAATAATACTATGTCTCAGCACGAATACTTCCCCAATGTTGGCAAGATTGCCTTTGAAGGCCCCGACAGCGACAACCCACTGGCCTTCCGCTTCTACCAACCTGACCGCGTAGTGGCGGGCAAAACCATGGCTGAACACTTCAAATTTGCCGTCTGCTACTGGCACACCTTCTGCGGCACCGGCAACGACCCCTTTGGTCCCGGAACTTACACCTTCCCTTGGGACGGTGTTAAAGATCCAGTCGAACGCGCTAAGGGAAAAATGGATGCGGCCTTTGAATTCATCACCAAGCTTGGCATCAACTACTACTGTTTCCACGATGTGGACCTCGTCGACGAAGGCACTAACCGCGCCGAAACCCGCGCCCGCCTGCAGGCCATTGTTGAATACGCCAAGCAAAAGCAAGCCGATACCGGGGTGAAACTGCTGTGGGGCACCGCCAACCTATTTAGCCACCCGCGCTACATGAATGGTGCCTCCACTAACCCTGATTTTCGCACCGTGGCCTACGCCGGCTCACAACTAAAAGACGCCCTCGACGCTACCATCGCCCTCAAAGGCGAAAACTACGTCTTCTGGGGCGGTCGTGAAGGCTACATGAGCCTGCTCAATACCGACATGAAGCGCGAACGTGAACATTTAGCGCAGTTCCTAACCATGGCGCGCGACTACGGTCGCAAAAATGGTTTTACTGGCCATTTCTTCATCGAGCCAAAGCCAATGGAACCCAGCAAACACCAATACGATTACGACGCTGCCACTGTGATGGGCTTCATTCGCGAATTTGGCTTGGAAAATGACTTTAAGATCAACCTAGAAACCAACCACGCCACCTTGGCGGGCCACACAATGGAACACGAGATTGAAGTGGCTGGCGCTGCCGGCATGCTCGGCTCAATTGATGCGAACCGCGGCGACTACCAAAATGCTTGGGATACCGATCAGTTCCCCTTCAATTTGAACGAGACCGTAGAAATTATGCTGAGCCTGCTGCGCCACGGCGGCCTACAGGGTGGCGGTATCAACTTTGACGCCAAGGCGCGACGCAACTCCACCGACTACGAAGACCGTTTCTACGCCCATATTGGCGGCATGGACACCTTTGCACGTGCGCTGCTGATTGCCGCCGATATTCGCGAAAACTCACCCATGCAAGCCATGCGCAGCAAACGCTACAGCACCTTCGACAGTGGCGATGGCGCGCGCTTTGAAGCAGGGGAATTAAACCTGGAAACCCTCGCCAGCCTAGGCGACAGCTACGGTGAACCGCAACAGATCAGCGGCCAACAGGAGTTGTACGAGAATATCGTCAATCGCTACATCCGCTAAGGATTAGCGTAAGAGCGAGAGGCCCGGGGCTAGCCCTGTGCCTCTTTTTTTGTGCCATCTAGCTCGGTAACGGGCTCTTCTGCCAGGGGTTGCTCTGCTACTACAGGCGCCTGATCCGCCGAATCGGTGTCATCGGCCATGTTTTCAGACTCAAGCGGAATCAGCTCGGCATTGACTTGCACCTCGGGAATCAAGGGTACAAACTGGTCTTGGTACTCGACAGGAATAGGCGCCTGACGTGCTTGGCGATAGAGAGTAAATAGGCCCAATCCAGTCAATACGGCAATAAAGCAGGCGAACAGGGCACCGGGGCCAATATTCTGCATCGTCCACGAGCCAATCATGGGACCCAAGATACTGCCAAAACCGTAGGCCATCAACAACGTTGACGAGGCGGCAATGCGCTCTTCGTTGTCTACTAAGTCCTGGGTAATGGCAACAGAGATGGAGTAAATCGAGGCACTACACGCCATTATCACCGGCGCACAAACAAAAATGATTGATACCACGCTTGATCCAAACAACAGCACAAAAAGTGCTGCTGTACCGCTAACAACCACTAAGCCAAGCAGTACAACACTGCGCGGAATTCGGTCTGCCAACCATCCAATGGGCCATGCACACAGCATTGCCAAGGTCACCGAGATAGACATCAGTTTACCAATATCATGCGACGTTAAACCCGTCATAGTGCTGTACAACGGGATCAAACCGTAGAATGCGCCAAGCATAAAACCACCCGCAACAGCGCCCACTAGGCCCAATAGTGCACGCTTTGCTAAGCGGAACGGACTCATGGATGATGACTTATCCAGCGAAGGCGACTGACGGCTTGAAATCGATAGCGGAATACTGGAGGCGAAGATCATCATGCCGCCAATGGTAAAGGCGATATAGGCACCCAATTCGACGCCCTTACCGATGAATAACTGACCAATGGCCGACGCGGAATAGGTGGCCAACAGATAAAACGAAAATACCGTAGAGCGGTTCTTGGCGTCGGTCGAGGCACTAAACCAGCTCTCAATAACAATGTATAAACCGGCGATAAAGAAACCACCGATGCCACGCAACAGTGCCCAAAAGAAGATGTCGTTGTTGATGGGGTAGCTGATCGCCGTCATCCCCACCACGCTGGCCAGCGCGGCAAAGGCACGGATGTGGCCTACTTTTAGCAATAATTTGGGGGTAAAGATACTACCGAGGACGAAGCCCACTGAATAGCAGCTCATAACATAACCAACATGCATGGGCTGCACGCCCTGCGCACCCAACTCAATACCGATCAGGGTTATCAGATACGAGCTGCCCCCACTAACCAAGGCCAGACAGATAAACAGTGAAAAAAGAGGCAGCAGTACCGCACGCATAAGCAAACTCAAAAGCAAAGCGGATCCTCGATCCGCAAGGCATTATATTGTATGCGTGTTTTGGCTAAACGCCCAATCTTTTAGACGATAATTACCAAGCGATATTCAGCGAGACATACAAACTACGCGGCGCCCCAGGAAAGTATCGGTCGCCTCCGAAGCTTGAATAATCAGCACGTTCCGCGTAGCGCGTATCCAGCGCATTAAGCAAGCGAGCTGACAGCTTCAATTGCTCATTGATTGCCCAGTGGGCACGTAGGTTTAACAGGTCGTGACCGTCGTAGCGGTGTTCGTTTTCGGGATCTGTAAAGTATGCGCCCGTATAGACCCACTCCAGCGCATAACGGCTGCTCGCTGAGGGCTGCCAACCTAGGTCCACCACACCAAACTGTTTAGGTGCGGTATCCACATCATTACCAGCAATCTCGATGTCCGACGACAGATCTGAATTCTCGTATTGATGACGAGCTAGACTGCCCGCCCAAGACACATCCCACTGCGGGTTAAACTGATAGCGCAGCGCTAACTCAAGGCCTTTGTGGCTGGTTTTGCCGTTACTGACATTGAAAAAGTCGCTATCGCGGAAAATGACATTGTCCTTCTGCATGGTATACAGGGTCAGCTCGTAGCTAAGGGCATCAAAACCTCCACGCGTGCCCACTTCAAGGCTGCGCAGCTTTTCCGAGTCCAAATCAGCGATTTGTTGCGCACGCTGCAATCGGTACAATTCGACAGCCTGGGGAGCGCGGAAGCCTTCAGCGAGATTGGCAAACAACTGCACTTGCGGGCTGACATTAATCAATCCCCCCACAAAAGGGGACCAATTGCTGAAATCATCACGCGAATCGGCGGGGCGCGTGTAACGACATCCACCGAATCCACAGGTCGTACCGTCCTCACGAGTGCGGCCATCGACCATTAGGTTGTCATAGTCGTATGACATGCGCTCGTAGCGCACCCCCGCGGAAACAGTAGCGGCATCGGTCGGCGCCCAATCCACTTGCACAAACGGCGCCAATTGGGTGGCTTTCACCTCGTAGTCGTAATGCTTACCTTGCGGTATCGTGCCCACTAAAAAGGCCGAACCTACGGTGGGGTTTTCTTGCGTCTGCTTTAACCAACCGTTGGTTACCTCGGCATCTAGCCCCATACTCAGGGTGTAATCGGCCTCGGCCATTTTATACAAAGACTGCACGCCAACGCTGGACTGGCCGTTTTGCTCCAACGGCGTGCCGGGCAAAAAGTGCTGTAAAAAGTCCATCTTGCTGTAGCGCATGTAGGGCGTAACGATCCAACTGGCGCCATCCATCTGCTTTTCAATACGACTCCAAACTCTCACCGCACGTGCATCGCGATAAGCCTCAGGGTTGGGGTTGGTAGCCGCCAGCGCCTTGTCTTTGTAGACATCGGTACCCGAAATATAACCAGCCGTTTCCTGATTCAAATTCACCGCCGACAGCGCGGAGGTGACCACGACGTCATTAACAATGAAACGATTTTTGTAGGTTAGCTTTTGCTGGTCGACGCCGCTTTCGTCGCGAAACGAATCACTTGACAACCCTGTGATCGCCAATAGATGCTGTTCGTTTCCGACGGTCAACTTGAGGCGTTTGTAGGCATTGGGCCCCGTCTCGACACTCAACGACGCGACATCTTCAGCCACCTCAGGCGTTAATACGTTAATCACGCCATGCAACGCATTGGAACCATACATAACATTGGCAGGACCGCGAATAACCTCGATACGAGCGGCCTGTTCGGTATGAGATTCAAATAACTCATTGACGTTACAAAAACCCGCCGGACGCAAAGGAATGCCATCTTCCGCCATCAAATAACTGCCGCAGGCACCCGCACCAGACAGCACGGGTGAACGAATGGCTGGTAAATATTCCATCCCGTCATTGCGGTGCATGCTTACGCCTGGCACTTTAATCAACGCTTGCTGAATGTGTTGGTGAGCTGTATTAGTCAGCGTATCGCTATCAAGCGCAAAGGCGTTACCTGCCAAGGATTGCACTGTCTGGGGTGCACGCGAGGCGGTGACGAAGATTTCGTCAATGCCTGCGGCTGATGCCACAGCGGTCGCCAAGGGCAACATACTGAAAAAACCTACAAAAATGGCTCTCGACGTTAATTTGTCCATATCTCTTTATTAACAGTTCATTGTCAGATGGGCAGCGCAAGGGTAACAGTGCACAAATTAATAGACACTAATATACGTGCTTTTAACTCGCTTGTCTTACCGTACTCGTAAAACTAAACGATTGGTGGCTAGTTGTACGTGATAAATCACTCACTGGACTGACTGTTTCTACAAAACGCAGCTATTGCCTTTATGTCGCTACCAAAAACAACGCCAAACACATTGGGCCTAACAACAAAGGCAGAAAAAAAGACAAAGCTATATATTTCAATATGTTATGATCTTGTCACATTAACCTAATCCACTATTTCAGGTGGCGTGCATATTGCTTGTATTGCCCACTACATTGAAGCAATTCATTCATTCTACATTTGCAAAGACTCGAAGGAGCACTAAATGTCTATTAACTTGAATGGCCGTACCCGTCTATACCCTCTGCTCGGCGACCCAATCATCTACGCCCGCTCGCCCGACTGGCTGAGCAAGCACATGGCCAAACGTGGTATGAACATGATTTCACTGCCGATGGAGGTGCATGACGGCGATCTGAAGACCGCAGTAGACGGTTTGTACGCTACCAAGAATGTCGACGGTTACAGCTTAACCATGCCCCACAAAATCACTGGTTACGAGTTGTGCGCCAAGGTATCTGAAACCTCGCGTATGCTGGGTGTGGTGAGCGCCGTTCGCCGCCTTAAAGACGGCTCTTGGTATGGTCACACCACCGATGGCGACGCGTTCGTAAAAGCGCAAATTGACAACGGTGCAACCGTTGAAGGCGCCAAGGTACTGGTATTTGGCGCTGGCGGTGCCGGCAGCGCCATCGTGATTTCCTTCCTAGAACAAGGCGCTGGTGAGGTGGCTGTGTACGACGCCGATGAAGCCCGCTCTGCCAAGCTGGTTGATATGCTCAAACCCACCGCAGGTGACCGCGTTTACGTGGGCAGCAACAACCCGAAAGGTTTCGACATTGTCTCTAACGCCACCCCCATGGGCATGGATGACAACGACCCCACGCCATTCGACACATCTCTGCTTGAAGCCAGCATGTTTGTTGGCGACGTAGTCGCAGGCCATGGCGAGACTAAACTGATGAAAGCGGCCCGCGAAGCAGGCTGCCAAACTGCCGATGGCGACGCCATGGTTGTGGCGGTATTGGATGTGATGTGTGACTTCTTGCTTGAAGCTTGGCAGCACGACTAAACATACCAAGGATATTTGAGGAGAGAGTACTTCAATGTTTTACGAACCCGGCTTTACCGATCACGGCCTCCCACACGATCCCTTTAAGTCTTGTGTGGTACCAAGACCTATTGGGTGGATTTCTACTCGAAATAAAGATGGCATTGATAACTTGGCCCCCTACAGCCAGTTCACCAATGTCACCTTTGACCCGCCGATCGTGATGTTTTCGGCCAACCACTCCACCGTTGGCGCCTACAAAGACAGTGTGGCGTTTGCCCAAGAAACAGGGGTGTTTGGCTGGAGCATGGCAACTTACGATCTGCGCGAGGCGGTTAATACCTCAGCGCAGGAAGTGCCGCCAGAAGTCGACGAGTTCGACATGGCGGGTTTGAAAAAGCGCGAAGCAAACAAGATAGGCGTTTCATTAGTTGACGACTCACCCATCTGCTTCGAGTGCGAATACCTTCAAACCGTCTCCTTCCCGGGCAACGGTAAAATGGGCAGCGCTGAAGTCGTGTTTGGCCGTGTGATTGGCGTCCATATTAAAGACGAATATATCGATGGTAACGGCTTACTTGATATCCTCAAAGCACGCCCTATAGCCCGCATGGGTTACTACGACTACACCACCGTCGACAGCAAATTTGAGATGAAGATTCAAGGCTCAGATAAGATGCTGGCAGGGCTCGAAGGATCACCCAAGCGCGCACGCGAAGGGTAGTTAGGCCGGCTCGGTTCTTCATTATTAACGGGGATGCCGTTTAAGGTGTAGAGCCCAGAATGAGAAATTCGAGGCAAAAAAAGGAGCTGCCTTAGCAACTCCTTGAAATATATGATGGGTCGTGCAGGATTGATTACAATCGGATTGCATCTCCGATTGTAACCCTTGGGGCAACGTTGCTTCGCGCCGTTGTCCAATAAATCAGCTTAGCGATTTATTGTCGAACCTTGCAGGTCCTCATCTCTGTACGTCAATCCACCCCTCAAAAAAAAGGCCCGCCACTTGGCGAGCCTTTTTGTTTGTTTGGTGGGTCGTGCAGGATTCGAACCTGCGACCAATTGGTTAAAAGCCAACTGCTCTACCAGCTGAGCTAACGACCCTGGTAGTCTTGCCGAAACCTGTATGCCCCGGAAGAGGCGCATATGATACTCAAAAAAATTTTCGGGGCAAGCCTTTTGTTAAAAAAAGCGTCATAAAAAGGACTTTTTTAACAACTAGCTGTGTCTTTAATAATAACGTCCTCGACGCATCTGCCGGTCAGCCATACGCTGAGAATACTGCAGGGCTTGGTCGACGGTTTTACTACCAGCTAACGCTGCCGCCACCATCTGCCCCGTGGTAGTTCCAATCGCTTGAAATTCGGGAATGGCGACAAACTGAATCCCTTCATAAGGGGTAGGATTCATGGCGTTGTTTTTTGGATCGGCGCTCTCAATCGCCTGTAACTCGGCACTAGCGAATAAGGCGTTTTTGAGGAACTCGGGATTTTCATACGTCGACTGACGCGTACCGGTCGGTACAAACCCCCAGCCGAGCGTTTCACCCACTAACTCTATATACTGTTTGCTAGTTGCCCACTCGATAAACGCCTTTGCTTCAGCCTTTTTGTTGGACGAGGAAGGCACCGCTAGCGCCCACGACCACAGCCAATTAGCACCGTTCTCAGTGACTTGCTTAGGTGCCTGAGCAAAGGCGATCTTATCCGCCACCTTGGACTTCTTAGGGTTAGTCAAGGAACTGGCCGCAATGGTCGCGTCTACCCATATGCCACACTTACCTTCGCTGGTAAGGGCTAGCAATTCATTAAAGCCATTAGAGGTGGAACCCGGCGGGCCATATTTTTGCAGCAAGTTAACATACAAATTTAACGCATCCCTCCACGCCGGGGTTTGCATCTGGGGTTTCCAATCCATGCCAAACCACTGGCCGCCAAAGGCGTTAACCATGGTGGAAAAAACAGCAATGTTTTCGCCCCAACCCGCTTTGCCGCGCAAACAAATGCCATACACCCCCTCTTCAGGGTTATGAATTGCGGCCGCCGCGCTTTCAATCTCGCTCCATGTGGGGCGTTGGGCTAGTGAGATGCCCGCCGCCTCGGTGAGGTCTTTGCGGTACATCACCATCGAAGATTCGCCATAGAATGGCGCGGCGTGCATGGCGCCTTTATAGGACAGTGCACCGCGCACCGTCGGCAACAAATCGTCCACGTCGTAGTCAGCACCAAAATCTAGGGCCGATAACCACCCCTTGCTAGCCCAGATAGGCGCCTCGTAGACGCCAATCGTCATCACGTCGAACTGACCACCCTTGGTGGCGATATCCGTTGTAACGCGTTGGCGCAGCATACCCTCTTCTAAGGTCACCCATTTTAGGGTGGTGCCTGGGTGAGCCTTTTCAAACTCGGGCGACAGCTTTTGCATTTCAATCATGTGATCGTTGTTAACGGTCGCCACAACGAGCTCGGCCGCCTCGGCGAGGGGTAGGTAGGTACTGCCTGCTAAAGCCAACGAGGCTAAACATTTCTTCAACATGTGGCTCATCTCTTATTCAAGGTATGGCTAGATAATAAAACAAATTTTTGCGGGATATAGATAACCTGAGAAAACATAACATCCGCAACATGACAAAACCCGTCAAAGATTGGAACACTCTCTGCAAGCAAACATCCATTCGGTCGCGATGCGGCCATAGCGTCGGCAAATCATCGCCGCACAAGGCAAAAAAGCCAAATAAAAACAAGGGAATAACAATGAACAGACGTGATTTTAATAAAACGCTTCTCGCCGGTGCGACCCTCGCTACGACGGCAGATGTCACAGAACCTTTTAGCGCGGAAAAACTGGCTGAAATGTACCCCTCTCGTAAAGATTACGTGGCGAAAGTATCGGCTACCGCAAAAATGGCACAGGCAAGTGGATACATCCTGCCCGCGCGTGTTGATGAATACATTAAAGAAGCCAAACAAACCAAGCTCGGCTAGAACACAAGGCATAGACCCTTCGTGAGGGAGGCATCGCCTCCCTTTGTCTTTTTCAAAGGCAGTCGCCCCCCGCTGTCTGCCCTTGCTAGCAACACTTTTCCACTAGCCACACATTTACCCGCCCTTTAGCCACACCAATCCCGCTAAAACAGGGCATTAACCGCATTGCCCCAGCCATCCCAAATCTGGCCTAATGCTTGCAATAAGGCATTTTATTTTGGGCGCCCCATGGCGCTAGGCACTAAGGAAAACACCATGACCGATCAACACAACATCGCCAAACTTCTGCAACCCCAGAGTATCGCCATCGTCGGCGCGTCACCCAAAGAAGGGACGCCCCGCCATTCGCTGGTGAAAAACCTGTTGAAGCATGGTTACACCGGTCGCGTTTACCCTGTGTCGCCCACCAATCCTGAAATCGAGGGTCTTAAAGCCTATACCTGTGTAGGCGATATCCCCGAGGTTGTTGACGTCGCCCTGATCATCACGCCAGCCGCTACCGTCGCTGGCATCATCGTAGAATGCGGCGTCAAAGGCATCGAAAACGCGGTAGTATTCAGCGCTGGTTTTGAAGAAGTAGAAGGGGGCGAAATTAACGCCCAACGCTTGGCTGAAGCCGCTAAAAAATACAATGTGCGCGTGATCGGCCCCAACTGCAATGGCCTGTGGTCGGTAAAACACAAGACCATCATGAGCTTCAGTGGCGCGGCCCTGCGCATCGAAAAAATCAACCACGCCCCTATCGCTGTATTGAGCCAAAGTGGTGCCTTATCGGGCGCCATTAGTAACGCACTAAACAACAGTGGCCTAGGCCTGTCGTATATCGTCAGCGTGGGCAACGAAACCTGCACCGATGTGATCAATATCGCCGGCGACATCATTGAACAGGACGATGTGAAAGTCGTCGCGCTCTACCTAGAAGGCTTAGAGGCGGCTAACCGCATTCTGCCGATTGCCGAGCGTGCGCGCCAACGCGGTATTCAAATCGTTGCACTAAAGACAGGTCGCTCAGCGGTTGGCCAAGAAGCCACCGCGTCACACACCGGTAAGATAGCCTCGTCACACGTAGTATACGCCGACGTATTTGCCCAAGCGGGTATCATCGAAGTGAACAGCATTGCCGAAATGATTGCGGCGGTAGAAGTGCTGGCCTACCTGCCAAACCCTCGCGTCGGCAGCGACGACAAACGCGGCGTGTCGGTATTAAGTGTCTCTGGTGGGGCTGGCGCACTGCTGGCTGACCACAGCAGCGAAATGGATTTAACCCTGGCTGAATTTGGGGCGGACACCATGCAAACTCTCGACGGCATCTTGCCCGACTTTGCGCGGAAATCTAACCCCATCGACTTAACTGGCCAAGTGAACAGCGTACCCACTTTGTTGGAAGACTCGTGCCGCGCGGTTGTGGCTGATCCACGAAGCGAAGCTCTGATTATTCAGTTCGCCTCAACGGTGAAGCGCCACGTCGATGCCAACGAAGCCGTGTTTAAAGAACTGGCCAAAGACATGCCTATATTCCTGAGCATCATCGGCGAAGCGATCAGCCAAGAGCAGCGCAAATCCTTCATGGAAGCCGGTGTACTGGTATGCGCCGACCCCCACGCTACCATCAGCGCCTTATCACTTCTGTACCGCCGTCGCCACGCAGAGAGCATGCCCGCCCTGCCCAACCGGGCGCCCGCCGCCGCTCGCAGCATGCCAGACACATGGGAAACCACCATGCAGTTCTGCCAAGACAGTGGTATCACCCCCGCGCCGTGGGCAGTGATGAAGGCAGGCGATAGCGCCGCCGAGGCTTGCGCCCATCTAAACTTCCCCTTGGTAGTAAAAGTACTACCCAGTGAATCAGACCACAAAACCGAACTGGGCCTGGTGAAACTGCGCGTTCAGTCATTTGATGACGTCGATACGCACGCCACTGAATTCCGCCAAAAATTGAACAAAGCTGACGCCGGCATCCTCATACAAGAAATGGTATCGGGCGGTATTGAAATCGTTATGTCTTGCTTGCGTAACACTGACTTTGGTCCGGTGATTTCGATTGGCACCGGCGGTGTGGCAATTGAGCTTTACCGCGACGTGACCCACCTGTCACTGCCCGTGACCGAAGAGCAGGTACTAACCGCGGTAAAAAAACTCAAACTATGGACATTATTAGAAGGCTTCCGTGGCGCACCACGCGCAGACATCGAAGCCCTGGTAGCGGCGGCCGTTAAGTTCGGCGACAACTTCCTCGCCGCCGGCGAGGTTCAAGAATTTGAAATGAACCCTATCATCGTGCGTCCCGCCGGTGAAGGCTTGTGCACCGTTGATGCACTGGTAAACTAACAGGATAAAAACCTACCGAAAAAAAAAGGATAACATTATGTTTTTGATGGAATCGTGGTACGTGTTTGGTTGGTCTTACGAGGTCGCCGAAAAGCCTGTTGGGCGAGTGATTATCGAGCAGCCGATTGTAGTATGGCGCAATGTCGATGGCCAAATCCACGCCGCAGAAGACCGCTGCCCACACCGCCATGCGCCGTTGTCATTTGGTCGCGTAGAAGGCAATCACTTGCGCTGCATGTACCACGGTATGACGTTCAACGAGGCCGGACAATGTGTCGACGCTCCTTTGATGGCAGAAGCACCCAAGTGCTCTATCCGCACATACCCCGTGGTGGAAAAAGACTCTTGGATTTGGGTGTGGACCGGCGCACCGGAAAATGCAGACGAAAGCCTCATTCCCAAGGCGTGGGGCATCGATGACCCCAACAAGCCGATGCGCTCGCACGGTATTGAATACGATGCGCACTACCAATTGATCCACGATAACCTGTGCGACTTGTCGCACGTTGACTTTGTGCACGAAACGACTCTAAAAGTAGCCTCTGGCGCCGATTGGTCGGCGACAGAGCCCAACATCACAGCGTCCGGCCGGTCAATTAAATACGAGCGTTGGTTTGTCGATGCTGCGCTTCCAAGTGACACCAGCGTGCGTGTTGACGCCTGGTCTACTTATGAATTTGTGGTACCCGGCATCTTCATTTTGTACGGCGCACGTTTTCCTGCCGGCACGGCAGAAAAATGTGGCTACCAAGCCCCCGAAGGCGTCACACCACTCTTTGAAAATATCGAGCAACAAGCGGTGACTCCCATTTCAGAGACCAAAACAGCCTACCGCTATGCCACCGGCTTGATCATGGACGCCGCCAATGTCACCGACCAGGTGAAGGCACGCATGGAAGTGGTTATCAAAACCTTCGAAGAAGACCGCCAGATCATTGAAGCCCAGCAAAAGATTTGGGCGCTTACCGACCCTGAAATGAAAAAGCAGTTCTTACCGCAGGACAAAGGTCCTACTATGATGCGCCGCCTAATGGCCAAACTGATAAGAGAGCAAGAAGCACGCTAACGAAAAGGCGCCAAAATGGCGCCTTTTTTAGATCAATTTAATCGCCTAAGCCATGGTGATCATGTGTTGATATTCAGCTCGTTGCAGGTGACTGGCATCGTTGATGGTATCGACGGTGAAGTCGACACGATTGGTCACCACTGTGCTAGTGCTCGTGTTTTTCAAACGTAGACTCAAATCGATCGACTGCTCACGCGGCAATCCCAAAAAGTACGCCAGCATTTGCGAGATAGGGCCACCCGACGATACCAAGATAACGCGTTTAAATGAGCCATCGATGCTGCCAGCCAACGCCGTTTGAATACGTTCACCAAAACTTTGCCATGTATCTTGGCTATCGCTAGGAATCAAGCCCTCGGCCCAATACGTCAGCGAACGACGTATATTGTTGTAGTAATCGCGCTGCAGGTGACCGGTATCGATCCACTGCTTGGGAAATTGGGTGCGCAACTGCTCTAGCAAGTAAGTATGGTTGTACTCGTTTAGGCCCGCCGCTAATGAAACAGAATGCGCCGCCAAATCGACATCTTCGCTGCCGGTAAAGCCTTGTAAAAAACTGTGTGTGGTTTGCTCGTGCCGCGCCATAGTGCCCATCACAATGCGATCAAATCGCTTATCTAGCGCGCGCCAGTGCTCCCCGAGTCGCCTCGCCTGTTGATAACCCAGTTCGCTAAGCTGGTCATAATTAGCAGACCCCAGGGAAGCCTGCCCGTGACGAAGTAAAATAATTTCAGCCATAGATATAAAAAAAGGCGGCTAAAAAGCCGCCCTCCTTTGTTGCGCGCTATTACAGCGCTGCTTCCAGTTCAGGCAGTGCAACGAACAGGTCGGCTACCAAACCGTAGTCGGCGACTTGGAAGATAGGCGCTTCTTCGTCTTTGTTAATCGCCACAATCACCTTCGAGTCCTTCATACCCGCTAAGTGTTGAATCGCACCAGAGATACCTACAGCAATGTACAAGTCAGGAGCTACGATCTTACCGGTTTGGCCAACTTGCATGTCGTTGGGTACGAAGCCAGCGTCAACCGCTGCACGCGATGCACCCATCGCCGCACCCAGCTTGTCAGCAATGCCTTCCAACAATGAGAAGTTCTCGCCGTTCTGCATACCGCGACCGCCAGAGATGACGGTACTTGCTGAGGTCAACTCGGGGCGATCCGATACGGCGACTTCTTCGCCAACAAAGCTTGAAATACCCGCGTCGTGCGCAGAAGCGACGGCTTCAACCGCTGCACTTCCACCTTCAGCGGCGACCGCGTCAAATGCTGTGGTACGAACAGTCATCACTTTAACGGCATCGCTGCTTTGAACAGTAGCGATAATGTTACCCGCGTAGATAGGGCGCTTAAAAGTGTCAGCACTTTCAACCGCGATGATGTCAGACAATTGATCAACATCGAGGTGTGCGGCTACGCGAGGCATGATGTTTTTGCCGTTGCTGGTGGAAGCAGCCATCACGTGGCTGTAACCGGTGGCTAACTCAGCGACCAAAGGGGCGACGTTTTCAGCCAATTGGTGAGCGTAAGCGGCGTTATCGGCACACAGTACTTTGCTCACACCTGCAATACTGGCAGCGGCATTGGCAGCGTCGCCACAGTTGGCACCGGCCACCAATACAGTAATATCACCGCCAATCGCTTGCGCGGCAGCAACGGCATTCAGGGTGGCGCCTTTGATAGAGGCGTTATCGTGTTCTGCTACTACTAAAATGCTCATTAGATCACCTTCGCTTCGTTCTTCAGTTTGTCTACCAGTGTGGCCACTGAGTCTACTTTGATGCCCGCTGAACGCTCAGCAGGTGGCTCAGCCTTCACCAGGGTGATGTTGCTAGCAACAGTCACGCCCAGCTCTTCGGGCGTGGTCACGTCTAGAGGCTTCTTCTTCGCTTTCATGATATTTGGCAGTGATGCGTAACGGGGCTCGTTCAAGCGCAAGTCGGTAGTCACAATGGCGGGCAATTTCAGTGCCACCGTTTGCAAACCGCCGTCCACTTCGCGGGTCACGTTAACGCTATCGCCAGAGGCTTCAACCACAGAGGCGAAAGTACCTTGGGGCATGCCGCTCAGGGCGCCTAGCATTTGGCCGGTTTGGTTGTTGTCGCCGTCGATAGACTGTTTGCCCATAATCACTAGGCTAGGTTGCTCTTTATCGCACACCGCTTTCAACAGCTTGGCAATAGCCAGCGGTTGCAGATCGGTGCCCGCATCAACTTGGATACCACGGTCAGCACCCAGTGCAAGTGCGGTACGGATTTGCTCTTGGCAGCCCTTGTCGCCAATTGACACAACAACGACTTCAGTGGCAACGCCCTTTTCTTTCAAACGCACCGCTTCTTCAACCGCGATTTCACAGAAGGGGTTGATAGACATTTTAACGTTGTTAAGGTCGGCGCCAGATCCATCAGACTTTGGACGTACCTTCACGTTGTAATCGACAACGCGCTTTACCGTTACTAGTACTTTCATGTTATCTCCAGTTTATAAATTTCAGCAAGCGACTTTAACGCGCAAAATCGCTCACTTAACCAAATTAAACGTCAATATTTTAGAGCATTAAAATAGCGACAATTTGTGCAATGCGACACCGCTCATCCTGTGAGCGACGCCTCATTTGGTGGGCATTATTATGCGCGATTTGTTTGCCCAAAACACAGTGTGTTCCCGCCAACAACAGCGCATTAAACGCCAACCCTCCATTAGGTAGCGGCGGGATAGAACTGCTCATCGTTCACCGGCTCCTGCCAAGTGACCGCCGAGCCGTCCAGTGCCTCGGTAATAGCAATGTGACTCATAGCCGTGGTGTCAGACGCACCATGCCAGTGTTTTTCGTGTGGTTTGATCCACACAACATCGCCCGCACGAACTTCGTAACGCTCTTCGCCCCATGCTTGCACCCAACCGCAACCCGCTGTAATCACAAGGATTTGTCCCAACGGGTGAACATGCCAATGGGTGCGACCACCAGGCTCAAACGTCACCAATCCGGTAGCTACACGGCCGGGTTCGGGGGCAAAAAACAGTGGATCGCGGCGTACCGTACCGGAAAAATTGTCATCACCACCATAGGAAGAAGGCTGTGAGCCCGAGTAAATAACCTGCATAAAAACTCCCAAAAAGACGCCTTTGCGTGTCACACTAACGCGCAAAGTCATCATTACAGCAAAAAACAGACCAGTTTAAATCATCCAAATGGGAGTGGCATATTTCCTGCACAATAGGATGTCTTAGCTACCCATTAAAAGGGTGTTTATGATCGTTGTGCGGACAAAAAATAGCCAGTCGTATTAGCGCGCACACTTATGTCACAAGGAGACACCATGGACATCCTCGAGCCCGAATTGGCAATCATCGATAGCCACTTCCACCTGTTCGACCTTCCACACATACGCTATATGTTTGATGAGCACCTCGCCGACATCAACAGCGGCCACAAGGTCATCGCCTCGGTCTATAGCGAAACACGTGCATTTAAACGCAGCCGCGGCCCTGAAGTCTTACAACCCTTGGGCGAAGTTGAATTTGCCAACGGTATGGCGGCGATGGCCGCATCGGGTCGCTACGGCGACTACCAGTTGTGCGCGGGCA
This sequence comes from Cellvibrionales bacterium, assembly GCA_024639455.1. GTDB lineage: Bacteria > Pseudomonadota > Gammaproteobacteria > Pseudomonadales > JAHEIH01 > JAHEIH01. Next base: position 25,109 of record JAHEIH010000007.1, on the reverse strand, counting down.
TTGTCGGCCACGCCGACCTCACCCACGGCGCCGCTGTAGGTGAACTACTCGACCGCTGTATGGCCGCCGCACCAGATCGCTACCGCGGCATTCGCCAAGTCACCTTGGACTATCCCGATGAGCGCCCATTCAAATTCATTATGAGCGGGCGTCCACCTGGTGGGATTTTAGAAAACCCCAATTTAATCGACGGTTTGAAAGCGCTGGCTAAACGCGGCCTAAGCTTTGATGCGGCGTGCTACGACACGTCGCTGCCACGCTTAACCGATATCATCGACCAGGTACCCGATCTGCAGGTGATCATCAACAACAGTGGTAACTTGGTACTAGTAGATATGGGCCCGGCAGACAAAGCCGCCGCGATAAACACTTGGCGCAAAAACCTGAGCGAACTGGCCAAACGCCCCAATGTTAGCTTGAAGGTAGGCGGATTCGGTATGCCGACGTGGGAGTTCGACGCCCCTACCGAAGGCGATGACAACCCTCACATCACCCTCGCCAAACAGTGGCAGCCCTTCCTAGACAGCTGCATCGAGATCTTTGGCAGCGAGCGCTGCATGTACGGCAGCAACTTCCCGCCTGACAAGCGCGCCAGCAACTACGCCACCTCGATCAACGCCCACAAGTATATGCTTAAGGACTACTCCAAAGCCGAAAAAGAGGCCATTTTTGCCGGCAACGCCGCTCGCATTTACCGCCTCAGCTTACATTAAGCCGACACAAAAAACCCGCCGAGTTGGCGGGTTTTGTTAGGGTACAAACTTTACACGACGCGCTCGAAAATCGCCGCCAGACCCTGCCCGCCGCCGATACACATGGTCTCTAAGCCATAGCGCGCCTCACGACGATCCATTTCACGCAATAAGGTCGCTAAGATACGCGCACCGGTGGCCCCCAAGGGGTGGCCCAGCGAGATACCTGAACCATTCACATTCAGGCGTGAAAAATCATCTTGCCCCAGCCCCATCGCTTCTGCACAGGCGAGCACCTGAACAGCGAAAGCCTCGTTAATTTCTAATAGATCAATATCTGCCATGGTGATACCCGCGCGCTGTAAAGCGCGCTCGGTAGACACCACCGGCCCAAGCCCCATTCGCTCAGGCTCAAGTCCAGTCACCGACCAACCCGCCAAACGCGCCAACGGTTTCAAACCTAGCTTCTCTGCCATCTCGCGGGTCGTCACGATACACGCCGCCGCACCATCGTTTTGACCACTGGCATTACCCGCCGTCACGGTGGCCTCAGCGTCAATACCACTGCGGATGGCACGCAGTTTTTGTAGATCCGCCATAGTTGTCTGCGGGCGCGGGTGTTCATCCACCGCAATCGATACGGTATCGCGGCGTTGTCGCACAGCCACCGGCACAATCTCATCGTTGAAAAGCCCCGCATCCTGTGCCGCTTTAGCACGACGCTGTGACTCAAGCGCATAGATGTCCTGCGCCTCGCGACTAATACCAAACTCGCGACGCAGATTTTCCGCGGTCTCAATCATACCGCCCGCCATCTGGTGGTCGCGGCCACCGGCAGTGATACGCGCTCGCGCTAAACGGTCGCGAAACTCATTTGAATCGCCCTTCAGCCCCCAGCGCGCCCCCATGACGTAGTGCTCGGCTTGGCTCATGGCTTCGGCACCGCCGGCAATCAACAAATCCGCTCCGCCGGCCATCACGCGCATACAGGCGTCGATCACTGCCTGCATGCCAGAGCCACAGCGTCGGTCAACTTGAGTACCGGGCACTTGCACACCTAACCCTGCGTCTAGCGCCACGATGCGACCAATGGCGGGAGTTTCACCGCTGGGGGTGCACTGACCAAGGATCAAATCTTCAACAAGAGCGGACTCAATTTGGCTGCGGGCAACTAATTCTCGCACCACCGTTTCCGCCAGTTGAGCAGCACTCAGGTCTTTAAAAACGCCACCAAAACACCCAACCGGAGTACGCAGTGGTTCACAGATAACGGCATCTCTCATGTTATATTCCTATTGGCGCAATTTAGGCACTGGGGCACAGAATAGCTTTGACTTCCAGGTACTCTTCCATACCCGCTTCACCCATCTCACGGCCATTACCCGACATTTTGTAACCCCCCATCGGTACATCAGTCGAGGGTGGCGCACCATTGATAAACACACGTCCAGCGCGCATTTCACAGGCGATTTCGTAGGCTTTATGGTCATCGGCGGTAAACACGTAAGCTGCCAAACCGTAGGGCGTATCATTGGCAATCTGCATTGCCTCTGCCACCGTTTTGTAGGGAATGACCGCCGTCACCATGCCGAAGATTTCCTCACGCGCGATGGTCATATCGGGGGTCACCTGCGAAAACACGGTGGGCTGCACAAAGAAACCTTTGTCGATACCCTCAGGGCGACCTGGACCACCAGCAATTAGCTTGGCGCCTTCGTCGATCGCACTTTGAATGTAGCGCTGAATCATTTGGAATTGGTTACGGTTGACCACGGGGCCGTGGGTGATCGCCGGATCGGTGGGGTCACCGACCGCGGTATGCTGCGCAACGGCCTCGGCCAAATAACCTTCCATTTCTTCCAATTGGCTTTCGTGCACCAGTACGCGCGTGGGCGAGTGACATGACTGACCACTGTTTGAAAAACCGCGCGTGACATTGAATTCCGCGGCCGCTTTCAGATCGGCATCCGGCAACACGATATTGGCCGATTTACCCCCCAACTCTTGGGTAACGCGTTTCACCGAAGCAGCGGCGGCTTCTGCCACCAAAATACCGGCGCGAGTTGAACCGGTAAACGACACCACATCGATGCCCTTGTGGCTACTGATGGCATTGCCAACACCTGGGCCGTCACCATTGACGAGGTTAAACAGACCCGCGGGCAGACCCAATTCGTGCAGCATTTCAGTGAAGACGATGGCGCTCACCGGGGTGTACTCACTGGGCTTCAATACCACCGAACATCCGGCTGCAAACGCCGACGCCAACTTGTTGCACAACAATTGAATAGGCCAGTTCCAAGGGGTAATCAAACCCGCCACGCCGATGGCCTCATGGCGCAGGATGAAGCGGTCGCGACGGCTCTCAAATTCATAGCTCGCGGCGCTCTTAGCGGCCTGTTTAAGCGCATTGATCGACGAGCCTATTTGCGCTTTTAAGCTAGCGGGGGCACCCATTTCTTGCGTCAGCGCGGCGTGCACATCCGCACCACGTTTTTCTAGACCGGCGGCAATGGTGTGCAACAATTCAATACGCTCGTTAACTAGGGTGCGCGAAAAAGATTCAAATGCCTTGCGTGCTGCCACCACGGCGCGATCGACATCAGCAGGGCTCCCTAGTGCCACGGTAGCAAACACTTCCTCAGTCGTGGGGTTAACCAACTCAAAGGGGTTTGATTCGATGGAATCGACCCACTGGCCGTCGATATAGAACTGAGAATACTGTTGCATGAGATACCTTTTCGTTAAAAATCCATGACACTTGGCCAATGGCTAGACACTGCGTCTTTCAGAAAGACACATGGCAGCCACCGAAGTGCGCTTATCGTGTAATGACGACACAACTAGCAAACGCAATGCCAGAATAAGGTCGTATGCCCAAACCGCTACACGTGCTCAGCGATGACCTGCCGCTGGGGATGGTTTTGCAGCATCTGATACAAACAACTCAACGCTTGTGAGGTCACAGCTGCCGCACTGTGCTGGGCATTGGCGACATTCGCTAACACCTCCAGCGCTTCCAACCAATCAGACAGCGCTGGCAATGGCTCACACTCACCCGCTACGGCGCTAAAAAGAGCTTGCAGCATGCGACTCTCTGCGGAGCCATTGCTCAACACCAAACCTGCACTGGCCAAATTGACCTGCAAGGCCTGCAGCAAGTGAATATTTTCTAACACCGCCAAGGCGTGCACGGCCTGGAGCGCCAACGTTAACACCGCTTGGGTTTGGGCCACCTGCGCATCGCTTAAACTTACCTCTGACACGGCGCGGTACTGGCAACCAACCAATCGCTCGGTAAAGGCAATTAAGTCCTCCAAGCGGGCGTCTTCTCCAACCACCGCCATGGCGGTAGCCAGTAGATGGCTGCCGACCTCGCTCATCGGGCGAGCCAAGCGATGGGTGCGCGCCATACCACGCGACAGCCCCACATCTTTGAACATGCCCGCCAATGCAAAATCGGTAGACGGCGTCTGATTGGCAATACCGCCCAGCAATCGACTGGTCAGGAAGCTTTTCGACAAACCATTGTCGAGCGCTTCGATAACCTGCGCCAGCGGGAGACCCATAACGCGCCCCAAGGCGGCAATTTCGAGCGCACCGAAACGGTTGACGCTATTAATGGTGTTGTTAATCGACTTGAGGGTTTGTGCGCTGCCCACCTTGTCGCCACACACAAATAGATGAGGACTGATAGTGCTCATTACCGGTTTAACGGTTTCAATAGCGGTGGGATCACCCGACAACATAATAGAAATTTCTTTGGCATGGGCCGCCGGAATACCGCCTGCTACAGGCGCGTCCAGCAGCGTCACGCCCTGCTGGGCTAAACGCTCCGCAAAGGCGGCGGTTTGGGCCGGGTCGCCACTGGTCTGATCGACCACAATCGCACCTGGGCGAAGTGTCTGCGCCAAACCCGTTTCTCCAAAAAGTGCCTGTGCCACGTGCTCGCTTTTGGGCAGGCACAAAATCACCACATCGCAATACTTACCCATGTCTGCCACGTTGGCCGGCACATCCACACCGCGCGAGGAAAAATCGGCTAACACGCCTTGATTTAAATCCCAAACAGAAAGTGAGTACTGACTTATCAAATGGGAAGCCAGAATATGACCCATGGCTCCTAAGCCGACATAACCGACGTTCATTGCACGCTCCAAAGACTGAATATCGTTGTCATTATTAATTGTGCTGAACAGTTAGCAATATCAATACCAACTGCTCAGGGAAGCGATTATTCTTCGGTGTAGTTAAGTTCTTCGAGCTTTTTATACAGGTAGGAACGAGAAATCCCCAAATGGTCGGCTACTTTCTTTTTGTTGCCGCGGAAACGATCCATGCAGTCGGCGATCATTTCCAACTCGAGTTCGCTCACGGCTTCTTTAATGGTGGCACCGCCAACGTTGAACTTACTCGCCTTGGCGGGAGTCGCCGACTTAGCGTCTTTACCAATGCCGGGATTATGCCCAAAGCTTTCGATCGTAATACGGCCTTCTTCAGCGAACACGAAGGCGCGCTCTACCTCATGACGCAACTGGCGAATATTACCCGGCCACTGGCGACCCATCAGATAATCAAACACATCTGACTCAAAATCGATGTCGTGGTTGCCGTACTTGTCCGACAATTCAGACAAGAAGTGGCGCATCAATAAAGGAATATCTTCAACCCGCTCTTCTAAACTGGGCAAGCGAATCACCACCGGGCTGATACGGTAGAACAGATCGAGGCGGAACTTGTCTTCACCTACCAGTTCTTCTAAATCGTGGTTGGTGGCACTGCATAGACGGAAGTCAACGCTCTTAGGCTTATCGCCACCGACCCGCTCAATGACGCGCTCCTGCAGTACACGCAACAACTTCGACTGCACTTCCAGCGGCATATCGCCGATCTCGTCGAGAAAGATGGTGCCGCCGTCGGCTTGCTCGAACTTACCGGGGCGCCCTTTGCGATGCGCCCCTGTAAAAGCACCCGCTTCGTAACCAAACAACTCGCTTTCGACTAAGTTGGCTGGCAGTGCAGCCGCGTTAACAGTGATCAAGCGTGCATCAGAACGGGCCGAACACATGTGCAAGGCCTTCGCGACAAGCTCTTTACCCGTGCCGCTTTCGCCCTGAATCAAAACGGGGACGTCCAATGCAGCCACCTTGCGAATCTGCTGGCGCACCGATTCAATGGCATAGCTCTGGCCAATGATATCGTCTAAATAGCGCTCCATGCGTTTGTCAGAATTCGCCTCGCGCTCGTATTCAGCGAGACGTTTTTCCAACAAGCTAACCTTGCGCGCCATTTTTTCAATTTGTTCAGGGCCTTTAAACATCACGCGCCCCATGGCGCCAACGATTTCACCGCCGTGTTTAATCGGCTGGCGCGACACGATGCGCTGGGTATTACCCACTTGCAACACCTGACCCACTTCGGCGATGCCTGTCTTGGCAACGTGAGCGAGGCGTGAATTTGGAATGACTTCGTGGGCTAATTTGCCATAGGCCTCGGCGTGTTTTAGGCGAAAAAACTGCTCGTGCACTGGTGACAAGAAGCGCAACAAGCCTTGCTTGTCTGTCACTACCATGGCGTCATAGGGGTCGTTGAGGATGTGATCAAGAATATCGAGCGAAAAATCGAGGCCCAGCAAAAACTCCATGACCGTGTCCGAGGCATCGGACAAAAGGATCATGACAATTATTTTATTGCTGTGAACTACGACAGCGGGAAGAATGCCGGCAGAGATATCGACTGACACGATACGCGTAGCCAATGCGTGTTCAAGCCATTTTGCATCCGAGAGCAAGGCGAGGACTTCAGAGTTTTCGCCTTCACCGCACGAAAAAATCACCTCTCCCTCTTTGGAGGCCAGCACCAAACCGCTGATATTCCCCTTGTTCATACATCAACCTTTTTAAGCGTGTATTTATGACGTGCATTATAACGATGCCAGTGTATATTACACGAGCATTCTTGAAAAAACATAATCTCATTATATGGGAATAAATCTTTAAATGACCTTTTTGGGGAATTTATCTGACAATAGGCTCGAAAATTGCTTTTGCAATGCACGCAAAATAGAACAAGAGGAACAGTGATGGAGGCTAGACCATCAGAATTCGCCAACGGTGATTCACAAAGCTACTGGCAAGCCGCGCGCGAAGGCCGGCTGGAATTTCAACAATGCCAAGGCTGCCAGCACATTCAATTTCCACCACGCTACCAATGTGAAAAGTGCTGGGAGAACAACCTTGCGCCCTATACCTGCGCAGGCACGGGTAGTATCGAAAGCGTGACTACCGTGGAGCGTGCACCCCTGCCACAATTTCGCGACAAAGCGCCCTACGTGGTGGTATCCGTTATCACCACCGAAGGCCCTCGCATGATTACCAATTTGATAGGGGCAAACGCGTTGAATGCCGCCATCGGCGATGCGGTTGAAGTGGCCTTTGAAGAGGATCACAACGGCAATATGCTCCCTCAGTGGACCCTCGTAAGCAACTAAGCGTTATCTAAACACCTACAATTCTGCAATGCCTAAGCGATAGACTCGCGAGGCATTGCGGGCAAATATATCGCGTCGCTGGTCGTCGGAAAAATCACGCAACACATGCTTATAGGCATTAAGGGTGGGAATATAGCCCGCCGAACGACCATCCGGCGGGAAATTGCTACCAAAGATACATCGTTCGGTACCAAACGTCTCAACGGCGGTTTCGATAAATGGCCGCCATGCCTCCGCTAACGTTTCATAACCTACCGCATCGGCACGATCTTCAAATCCAAAACCGCAAATGGGCATTCCCAAGCCACCGACCTTACACATCACATTGGGACGCCTTGCCAATTCACGCAACTGCGAAGACCAGCGAACAAACGTAGCCGCTTTTTCACCCTCGCTCATATCTACCCGTACCACGTTACCCATATGGTTAAGCACCACTGTCAGGTTGGGGTGTTCGTCAACCACTTCGGTCAGTCGCGGCAGCGAAGGATCATAAATCGCTGCATCATAGATCAGGCCACGCTTGTCCAATTCGGCCAAGCCGTTGCCGAACTCGGGATGATCTAAGATGCCCGCCGGAGGGCGATAGGTAAAAATGTATTTAAAGGGGCGCTCGTCGGGATAATCCAAGGTTACGTGTCGCACCCCGCGGTAGCGATCGGGTGCCGCCGCCATGCAGCGGTCAAGTAATTCGCCAATCTGCGCACCGTACGTTAAATTGGCGTGGCCTATAATGCCCGCCGCCACGCGACATTGCCCGTAGAGCCCGGTTGCTGTCATGGCGGCCATGCCATTGGCGAACTCGACCTCGCCAACGGGTTTCATCATGTCCGGCCCGTCGCTGCGCACAAAACGCTGAGACTCGCAGTAAATCGACGCGAGCACCTTGTGACCGCCCTGCGCATCCTGCAGGTAATCCTCAAACAAATAGCGGTTATCGGGAAGATCCCATAGATGGATGTGCGAGTCGATGATTGGCAATTCGGGGTCGAGGATGGTCTCATTACGACCCTCGAGGCGCTTGCTTAGCAACATGATCACTCTCTGGATAGTGGGGATTAGGATTTAAAGGTCACACCCGCTTGCTGGGCCACCAGGTCGACAATATCATCGAGGTTGGCCTCCGGACCAAACGCGTTGGCCGCTGTTTGCAGCATACCGCGCGCCATTTGACCAAAGTGCAGTGGCACGCCGCTTTCGTGGGCTAATTCATTGGCGAGATTGAGATCTTTCAACATCAACGCCAAAGCAAAAATGGCACTGGTTTCACCGCGAACCATAGCCGGCAATAACAATTCGCTGGAGCGACTGCGCGCACCCCCGTTGTTTAGTACGTCCGACATTTTGTCGAGACTCAAACCATTCTTCACCCCAAGCGCTAAGCCTTCAAGCAAGGCAAATCGATTGCAGGTACTGATGGTGTTATTCACCAACTTCAACACCTGACCACTGCCGATGTCACCGCAGTGAAAGATATTGGGGCTAATCGCCTCGAGTACCGGCTGCACCTTGGTGACCACGTCATCGGCACCGCCTACCATGATCGCGATAGTACCCGCGGCAGCGCCAGCGGCGCCACCCGATACTGGCGCATCGACCATGGAGATACCATGGGCAGCGAGCTCAGCCGCCATTTTGCGTGTTTCCGCTGGGTCACCACTGGTCTGATCGATAACAATATTGCCTGGAATGAGCCCCTCTAGCAGGCCGTTGGCGCCAAAGATAATCTCGCGAACATTGGCAGAGCGCGGCACACACAACATCACCACATCGCAGCATCGCGCCAATTCAGCCGGACTTTCAACCGCGCAGGCACCATTGGCCACCAACGCTGTCACCGCGTGTTGGTTGAGGTCGAATACACTGAGAGAATGCGTCAGCTGCAAGCGCTGTGCAATCGCACCGCCCATCACACCTAAGCCGATATAGCCAATATTCATAGTATCCTAGCGACCTTTGAAGTCTGGCTTGCGCTTGTCTTTAAACGCCGCCAATGCCTCTTTGTGATCTTCACTGGTGCGAACCACCGCCAACTGCGCAGCTAAGCCATCTAGATGGGTATCGAGCGACTGCTCAGCACTGGTTTTGATCAACGCTTTGATGGCTTTCACCGACAGCGGTGCCGCCGAGGCAATACTGCGTGCGTAATCCATCACCGAGGCGCGAAATTCTTCATCGGGGTAGACGTGGTCCACGATACCGAGCGCTTTGGCCTCGTCAATCTCAACCCAACGACCGGTCCAAAACATATCGAAAGCCTTTGATTGGCCGACCAACTTAGGTAGGAACCAGGCACCACCCACGCCAGGCAACAAGCCCATTTTGGCGTAGGTTTCAGCAAAGCGCGCCTTATCAGAAGCGAGACGGATATCGCACATTAAGGCCACATCCATACCCCCGCCAACGGCAGAACCATTGACCGCGGCGATGACCGGCTTGCGCTGGCGCTGCACCGCGCGTACCAACGCGTGTGCCACATTGGTCATACGATCACGCGCCTGCACGGGCGACTGTTCACTGTTACCTGCCATTTTGCCGGTATCAGCCCCCGAGCAAAAACTGGTGCCCGCCGCGGTCATGACAATCACGCGCACATCGTCGCGCTGCTCGCATTCACCCAACAGATCAACCCAGCGCGCCACCATGTCGTCGGTAAAGGCGTTGCGTTTATCGGGGCGATTGAGAGTAATAACCGCGACGCTGTCGGTCACCTCAAACAATAAATCTTGTTCGACACTCATTGTTTATCACCTTCGGGGCGTGCCTTGTACATAAAGGTAGCGATCATGCTCTGGCAGGCTTCACCGCGCTGATTCATGAACTCGCGCTTAAATTTAACGATGCCGCGACCGGGCTTAGATGATGCGCGGGTTTCCATGACCGTTTGGCGCATGTAAATGGTATCGCCGTGCTTCACCGGTGAATGCATGCGCCACTCGTCGATGCCAATCACCGCCATCAAGGTGCCGTCGTTAACACCGCTCGCGTAAGTCAAACCACCCATAATGGCGTAGATTAGCGGCGCGTGGGCGATTGGCTCACCGAAAGGGGTGGTTTTGCAGTATTCCCAGTCGGTGTGCACACCGTTGAAATCGCCAGACAGGCAGGCGAAATTAACAATATCGGTGTTGGTAATGGTGCGACGGGGCGTCTCGATCACCTGACCGACGGTAAAATCATCAAAGTACAGACCGCGAACTTGTTGAGACATAATTATTCCTATTCTTAATGTTTATATTTAATTAGCGCGCTTCGCGCGTAAGAACGGCCGTACAGTGCGACGACAAAATGCCTCCCTCACCGTGCACGATCGCTGTCTCGGCGTTGGCCACTTGGCGCTTATCGGCGCGGTGACGCAACTGGCGCACGGCTTCGATTAAGGCCATCAAGCCACCCACAGCACCAGCGTGTGCATGACTCAGCATACCGCCATGAGTATTAATGGGTAGGCGCCCGCCAACAGCGGCATCACCCGACGCGAACATCGCGCCCCCTTCACCGCGCGGGGCCAGACCAAGCTCTTCCATTTCAATAATCGGCACGATACTGAAGCAGTCGTAGAGCATGGCCACATCCATGTCACTGGGACCGAGCCCCGCCATATCATAGGCCCGCTGACCCGACTGGGACGCACCGAATTCCGTCAAGGAAGGCGCTGACAGCAGGTGCTCATGGGTGTGGGCCTCACCGATGCCCGCCAACCAAACCGCTTCGCTGGGTAAATCTTCTGCTAGTTCAGGGCGGGTAACAATGAAAGCGCCACCAGCATCCGATATCAGACAGCAATCCAACATATTGAGCGGCGCTGAAATGGGCTTGGAATTGAGGACCTCTTCAATCGTCAGTGGCTTTTTCATATGGGCATTGGGGTGTAACAAGGCATGGTTGCGCGTGTTGACCGCGACCGCCGCCATTTGCTCACGCGTCGTACCGTATTTCTTCATATAGGCTTGCGCCACCAAGGCATAAAGAGAGGGAATTCCCAAACCGTAAGGCGCCTCAAAATAGGGGTGGCCCACCGCCGCCAGTGCCGACACTGCATCGTCACGACTCATCCCTGTGGCGCGATTTTCACCGGCGCATACCAGTACGTAATTTGCAGCCCCGCTCGCTACCGCTTGCGCGGCATGGTGCAGCATCACAGTAGGAGAAGCGCCACCCACCACGATGGAACTGCAGTATTTTGGTTGTATCCCTAAGTACTCCGCCAGCACCGAGCCCAACATAAAATAGGGCTCAGTAAACGAGTAGGCCGTTAGCAGGCCATCGATCTGACTGGGCTTCAAACCCGCATCGTCGATAGCGCGCTTGGCGGCTTGAGCGTTCAAGCCCAAACCACTCATGTGGGGTAGCTTGCCAATGTCGCTTTCACCGACACCGACAATCACTGCTTTGTTTCTTAGAGACACAAACTGTACTCCTCAAGGTCACATGGAGAGTGACATGACACCTAGCGCGGCTCGTCATCGCTGAAGCGACGCGTGCACTACGCATTTTTATGCTGCTGCGATGCAATAACTGCGCCACGCATCAACAAAATCCTCAGCAAAAAACCAAAATGCACAATACTGGTCTGAAATTTGCGTATAGGCGGAGTATCTCGTCGTATATCAATACACAGCGACGAACGACTAATACATCCCAGCAGAGGACTCGACAAATGGATCAAATGCTCCCAGACGAAATTGGCGCTATCCGCGACAGCATTCGCCGTTTCATGGAACAAGAAATCATCCCCAATATGGATGCGTATGAAGAACGCGGTGAATTGCCCCGCGACCTGATCAAAAGAGCGGGTGATGCTGGCTTCTACGGTTGTACCTTTCCAGAAGAGATTGGTGGCAGCGACATGGGTTACTTGGCGGCGGCCATCATCATTGAAGAAATCGCTCGTATGGACGTTCGCTACGGCGGCTTCAACCAAAACGGTGGCAACTGCCCTGCCTGTATTTTCTTGGCTGGTACCGACGAGCAAATTCAAAAGTACGTTCCAGACCTACTAGCGGGTAATACCGTGGGCATGATGGCATTGACCGAAGCCGGCGGTGGCTCGGATGCTGCAGGCGCAATGAAAACTTTCGCGCGCCGCGAAGGCGACGTCTACAAACTGAACGGTTCAAAAATGTGGGCCACCTTGGGCGATGAGTGCGATGTGGGCATCTTGCTCGCCAAAACTGACCCCGAGGCTGGCGCACGTGGCGTGACAGCGTTCATCGTCGAACCCAAGAAATACCCCGGCTACAGCGCACAACCCATCGACGTAGGTCTGTCTAAGTCATTCCGCACTTGTGCGGTATTCTTGGATGACTTCGTCGTGCCCGTGGAGAACCGCTTGGGCGAAGAAGGCGAAGGCTTCAAGATCATTATGCGTGCTCTACAAGGCGGCCGTGCGGTAATCGGCGCTAAGGCTCTGGGCATTGCCATTGGCTGTTTTGAAGACGCGGTGAAATACGCCAACGAGCGCATCATCAAAGGACAACCTATTGGTCACTACCAGATGATTCAGGCACAAATCGCTGAGATGGCGGTAGAAATTGAAGCGAGCCGTGCGCTGGTATACCAAGCGGCACAAGCGATGGACGAAGAATTGCCCACCAACCGTTTAGCCGCTATTGCCAAGTTCCACGCCTCAAAAACAGCCAAATTCTGCGCCGATACCGCGCAACAGATCTTCGGTGGCTACGGTCTTTCAACCGAGTACCGCATCTCGCGCTATAAAAAGTATGCCGACTTGATGTTTACCGGTGAAGGCACCGCGAACGTACAGAAAATATTGATTGCTGAAGACGCGCTGGGCTACAAAGTGGCCGATCGCCACCACGGCAAAACCGGCCTGCGCTCGATGGGCCGCAAGGGTTAATACCGTTCAATGGCTGGGCTGCTTTTCCGGATGGGCAGCCTAGCCATCTCCCCCTTTGGTCAGCCTTAAGGCTGATTTTTTTTGAATACACTGTACAAATTGACGTAGCCGTTTTCGACACGCTTGATAGCGTGCTTTTCAATGACCTCTGGCGTGGTTGTGGCAAAACCAAAACCCTGCACCAAACGCTGCATAAATGCAGCACGCGCACAGATAACCGCCGCTGAATGCAAGACGTCCTCACTCCACCCCGCAGCCATCACGGCATCTACCATCGCCTGAGTCACACCGCCGGGAGCAATGCTTAATTGCCTGACGTATTGCATAATTGGACGCAGCTTATCCGACACCGGCGCGGTGTCTAAATCAGTCAACATCGCCTCAACCAGACCGCGCTCGATACCCAGTTGGTAGGCGACCTCAGCATGGGCGGTGTAGACAAATTCGCAACCGGCGACACCCGCCGCGTAGGTGAGTATCAGCTCGCGTTCACCGCGCGACAGGTGCGAGGGGCCATTCATCATGGCCTGACTCATGTGCGCCCACGCCTCGTAGATCTCGGGGTAGCGCTTGAACAGATTAGGCGGCCCAGCGTTGTCGGGCAGCGAACTTAAAAATGGCATTCAGCCTCCAAGCGAAGTTTCATCGACGCGCGGTAGCGTGGATCTCCGGTCAGCGCATGGATGGCATCCAATACCTTAAGGATGGTCGTCAGGCCAATTTGCTGTGCCCAAGCCACGGGGCCGCGGGGATAGTTAACGCCAAATAGCATGGCGTTGTCTATACCCTCGCCATTGGCCACGCCTTGCAGCATTGCCTCGAAGGCCTCGTTCGCCAACATGGCCACCGTACGCATTACCACCAATCCTGGCCAATCCGCCACATGAGTGACCTCGATGCCGCGGGCGTTAAAACCCGCCACCACGCTGTGTAACACGGTATCTAAAACATCGCTCGAAGCACTGATCGCCACCCGCGTCGACTGTTCGGTTAACAGGTCAAACAAGATCACAGGGAAACCTTCGGCGCGGGCCACGGCCTGCGCGGTTCGACCATCGGTCATTCGCACTTGTACGCCGTCGACTACGCTGACACCAGCCGGATTCAACTCAGCGCTGGCTGTCCCTGCAGGCACCTCGATCTGACTCACGCTTAGCGTATCGGCGCCGTCATCGTAACGGTAGAAACCGCGCCCACTTTTGCGACCCAGGAAGCCGGCATTGACCAACTCGCGCTGCACCAATGAAGGCCTAAACCGCGGCTCTTGATAGAACGCGTTAAAGACAGATTCACTCACAGCGTAATTCACATCCTGACCGATCAGATCCATCAATGCGAAGGGGCCGAGACGGAAGCCAGCCCCACCGGTCAATAACGCGTCTAGGGTTGCGGGATCGGCCAATTGCTCTTCGAAAAGACGCAGCGCCTCGGCATAGTAGGGGCGCGCCACGCGGTTCACGATAAAACCCGGGGTTGATTTAGCATGCACCGCCACCTTGCCCCAAGTCGACGCGATGGCAAATACACAGGCCGCCACTTCGCTCGATGTCGCTACCCCCGAGATCACTTCAACCAGCTTCATTACTGGCGCAGGGTTAAAAAAGTGCATACCCACAAAGCGCTCGGGCCGCTGTAGATCCCGCGCAATGGAAGTAATTGAGATTGAGGAGGTATTAGAGCTCAAGATAGCCTCAGGCGCGACAATAGCCTCTAGCTCGGCAAACAATTGTCGCTTCACGTCAAGGTCTTCCAAGATCGCTTCAACGACCAATCCGGCTGGCGCCATGGCCGCCATACTGTCGGCGATGCTGATGCGGTCGAGTAATGCTTGGCAGTCCTCGACGCTCATTTTTCCTTTGGCGACCAACTTGTCGAGACCCGCCGCGAGCCGTTGCTTACCCGCTTCGCCCGCACCGTCGAAGGCGTCAAATAACACCACGGGGTGTCCCGCGGCTGCCGCCACCTGTGCAATACCTGCCCCCATGGTGCCGGCGCCAACCACCCCAACCACAACGTCTGATGCTAATGCTGTCATACTCATTCTCTTTTCAATTCGATAAAAAATAGGCCCTCGAAAGGGCCTATTAAACGCGCTAGCCGCTTAGGCTTGACTGCGTTGATGTTCGACAACGGCGGCACGGGCGGGCGCATAACCAGGCTGCCCGGTCATATCGTAGATCGCTTTTGACACACAGTAGTGACGCGCAAGGCCACCCGCCACGGCGCGCCCCACAGGACCAACGGGATAACCCAGCCCCATGCAGCAGGTCTTGTCCATGTCGGCCGGTGATGCCAGGCCTTCGTCGACAAAACGCAGTGCGTCGTTATACTTAGGACGCACCAGGCGATCGACAATACGACCCGGCAAATCATTACACAGCACCACATCAAAGCCGGCTACTTCAAATACTGCGCGGGCGGCGGCGATGGCCGCGGGCTTGGTGTGGGGCTTGTAAACCAACTCAATAAGATTAGACGGTGCTTCACTACCGTTGCGATAGCGCGCAAAGCCAACCACATTAGCGGTCGCTTCGTCACCCAATTCGCCGGTGTAAACACCGAGACATTCGGTATCCAGCTCCACCGCAATCGCGGCTTTGTCGGCGTTAACTTCAAAGCACGTGCCCGTGTAAATACGCACATCACCATGGATGACTGAACCCGCCGCCAACGGGTGGTCGCCATCAGGGAAGGAGCGACCAGTTTTGCCGATCACTTCGTAACTCAAACAAGATTCAGCCTTGGGGGCTACTTCAGCGGTGAGGAAACCTTCGCCCGACTTATTACCCAGTTTACCGGCTGCCACCATGCGACGTAGTAACGGCGGTACCGATGCGCGGGTGTCGAGAGTGATGGGGTAGAAAGCTTCACCCAATAGCACTTGAGTATCCAAACCGATCAGATCCAACAGGGTGCAGGGACCCATTTTGTAGCCTAAGCCTGTACGGATAGCGATATCGATATCCTCGGCGCTGGCCAAGCCCGCTTCGATGGCGCGGATCACGTCGTTGTTGAAGGGTACCAACAAGGCATTGAGGATGAAGCCTGGTTTGTCCTGGGTTTCTACGGGGATTTGACCTGCCGTTTCGGTCCAAGCCCACGCGTTATTGAAGGTTTCATCCGAGGTATTGATACCGCGCGACATTTCGATCAGCTTCATCACCTGTGCGGGCAAGCAGAAGTGCATGCCAACAACTTTGTCTTCACGTCCACAACCACCGGCGATCTGAGTGATCGACAGCGTCGAGGTGTTGGACGCAAAAATCGTCTCAGGTTTACAGATGCCGTTCAGCTTGGTGAATAGCTCGCGTTTCACCTCTAGGTTTTCAAAAATGGCCTCGATCACTAAATCGCAATCAGCTAGATCATTCAGGTCCGAGGTGTTGCTCATGCGAGCCAGTGCAGCGTCGCGCTGTGCCTGATCCATCTTACCGCGCGCGATGGCCTTGTCGAAAAACTTAGCGGCAGCGGCGGATTGCTGCTCTAAGCGCTCACTCGACAGGTCGAAACACACAGTCTCAAAACCGCCCCGCGCGGCCACTAGAGCGATACCGGCACCCATGGTACCACCTGCGCCACACACGGCGACTTTTTTAATTGCAGTAGACAATGTCCTACTCTCCTAGCATTGGTTTGGAATTAACGCGCTTTAAAGCTACGACCAATCAACTGGCGGTGCACTTCGTTGGTGCCTTCCCAAATTTGACAGATTTTTGCATCGCGCATCAGGCGCTCGGCGCGGTAATCACGACAGTAGCCATAGCCACCATGGGTCTGCACGCACTCGATGGCCATCTTCATGGCCAAGTCACTACCGCGCTGTTTAGCCACGGACGCTTCCATACCCATGTCGTTAATACCGCTATCGACCAAGTCTGCAACGTAGTCCATCCACTTTTCCAGCATCAACAGTTCACCTGCCAGATCGGCAATCTTGAACTGGATACCTTGGAAATCGATGATGGGGCGCTTTGACTGCACGCGCTCGTTGGCGTAGTTCACCATGTCGTAGAACGCTGCACGTGCAATACCTCGAGCATGAGCCGCTACCGAAGGGCGCGACTTGTTGAGGGACGCCAACAGAATTTTCAGACCGTCGCCAGGCTCACCCAGCAGGTTGGCGCGCGGCACGCGCACGCCATCAAACGCGAGAGCACAGGTTGAAGAACCGTTGTGACCCATTTTCTTTTCTTTAGAAATGACAGAGAAGCCCTCGGCGCCTTTCTCCAGTATCAGCGCACTGATAGAGCCTTTGTTGTCATCGATTTCGCTCCACTTACCGAACACCAAGTAGCGGTCGGCCACGTCACCATTGCTGATGAAGATCTTCGAGCCCTTGATGATAATCTCGTCGCCATCGGGGGTAAAACTGGTTTTCATACCGGTGGCGTCAGAACCCGCGGTAGGTTCGGTGATCGCCAGCGCGCCCAGCCCCCCTTCAGCAATACAAGGCAACAGGCGCTGTTTCTGCTCTTCGTTACCAAACTCGATCAGCGGCTTCATGCCGTGGTAGTTGGTGGCGTAAATGATACCGGTCGAGGCGCACGCCTCCGAAATCAGGGTCACGATTTCCAAATAGAGGCGGTACGACATAGGCATGCCGCCGTATGCTTCAGGAACAAAAATGGCGTTCAACCCCAATTCGTTGAGGGCGTTAACGTTGTCCCAAGGGAACTCGCCAGTGGCATCGATGTGTTCAGCGTTGGGGGCGATAATGTCATTCACCACACGCTGCACCGAATCCAGAATCATGCGTTCCTCTTCGTTCCAATGACGAGAGGCTAGGACGCGATTAAGTAACTGCATTAGTGATTTACTCCCTGAGCACCATCGATGTAGATAGTCTCACCTGTTAAGAAATTAACTTGTTCGATACACAACCAAGAGACGAGTTTGGCAACGTCTTCTGCCACCCCGGGGGCACCCACGGGGATGCGTGAACCCATCCAAGCCTTGACCTTTTCGCGCTGCAAATAGTCACGGTTCAAGTCGGTTTCGATGTAGCCTGGCGCCACGTTAACCGCGCGAATGCCATCCTTCGCCCACTCCACAGCCATACAGCGGGTCATGGCCGCTACCGCAGCCTTTGAACTGCAATAAGCCAGGTTATCTTTAACGCCTAATTTGCCAAAAAACGACCCCATGTTCACCACCACGCCACCGCCGTTCTTCAGCATGTGGGGGTAGGCTTCTCGCGACGCCACCATTACCGCGGTGGTGTTCAGCGCATAGGTTTCGTTAAACGACGCTACGCTCAGGCTTTCGATAGCACCCAGGATGTGCACGCCGGCATTATTTACTAGCGCCTTGATAGGACCGCGCTCACCGATTTTCTTGAACGCCTCCACCACCGACACCTCGTCGGTCATGTCGCAAGCGAAGCCAGTACCCGCAGGCACGGTGCCAGTTCGCGATAAACCCACCACGTTTTCACCTTTGGCAGCCAACAGGGTAACGATTTCTGCACCGATACCTTTAGAGGCACCGGTGACAACGATTTGTGCATCAACCATCTTTGAACTCCGCGCGACGTTTTTCTTCAAAGGCCGCCATGCCCTCTTCCGCATCGTTCAAGCGATAAGCCAGGGTCGACAAATCAGCCTCGACCTGCAGACCTTCCTGCAGGCTGGTGTCTCCGGCGCGCTGCACGGCGCGACGGGCAAATTCTAAAACAGGTAGGCTGTATCGGGTGAACTTGCCTGCGAATTCTAAGCCGGCTTCCATGAGATCACCTTCCACCACACGATTAACCAGACCAATGCGCTCCGCTTCATCTGCCTTGACGTTGCGACCAGTCATGATGATTTCCATGGCGCGACTCTCGCCAACCAAACGCGGTAAACGCTGGGTACCGCCGTAACCTGGAATCAAACCCAGTTTTACCTCGGGCAGACCAAAAACAGCATGACTAGAGGCTAGGCGGAAGGTACAGGCCATCGCCAACTCGGCACCACCGCCAAAGGCATAGCCATTGACCAATGCAATCGACGCTACAGGCAGGCGATCTAGTTTAGCAAACATCGCCTGGCCCAACTCGGCACCACGCTTCTGATCAATCAATCGGCGGTTGCGCAACTCTTTTATATCGGCGCCGGCACAAAAGGCCTTGTCGCCCGCACCGGTGATGATCAACGCGCGTACGTCGTTGTAGCTCGCCACTTCATCGATGGCGCTGCCAATCTGTTGCAGAATATCGAACGACAGTGCGTTCAGTGCCTCTGGGCGATTGAGGGTGAGAAGGGCAATGTCGCCCTGCTTGGTTAATTCAACGTGCATAGTTAAGCCTTTGCTTTGTAGCGAACTTCGGCGGGGGTCATGGTGCCGTTTTGCGCCCATACCACCAATTCGCGTTTCAAAATTTTGCCACTCGCGGTTAGCGGCATTTCGTCGAGCACCACAAACCACTCGGGCATGTCGTACTTAGAGAGATCCTCTTTGGCCAAGTGATCGAGCATATCCTCGGCCGAAATATTACCAATGATCGCCAGGCATACGCGCTCACCGAGGCGATCATCCGGCATACCGAAGGCGGCAGCTTTTTCCACGGCGGGGTGTTTCACCGCATTGGCCTCGATGTGCGAGGGATAGATGTTGTGCCCACCGCGTATGATTAAGTCCTTGGCCCGGCCACGAATCATCAGGTTGCCTTCGCTATCGAAGTAGCCTAAGTCCCCCGACATCAGGTAGCCGTGCTTGTTAAAGGTGCCCTCGGTTTTGGCTTGGTTGCCGAAGTAACCCAGCATTTGACAAGCGCCGCGACCACCAATTTCGCCCATCACACCCAGCGGCATTTCCTCATCGGGGAATTCGGGGTTCCAAATTTTCACTTCGTAAGCCGGGCCACCACGACCACAACTCTTAGTCCACACATCGATGCTATCATCGGGGTGGGTGTACTGGTGCGAAGAGCACTCGGTCATACCATACACATTTTGCGGTGCAATGCCTTGATTAACGAAGGCTTCGGCCACCACTTCTGGAATCGGTGAGCCGGCCATGTAGAAAATTTTCACTGCGCCCAAAGTAGCGAGACCACGTTGGCGTTGCTCGCTGAGAATATCCATGGCGTGGGTGGGCACACCCAGCACATACGTCGCGTTGGTTTCCAACAACCAATCGAGGGTCGACATACCTGTGGGTAGGTCATTGGTCACAAACGTACCGCCGCACAGCAACCACTGAGAAAACGCCACCCAAGCGATATGGTGCGACAAGGGACTCAGCGACAGGATGACATCCTGGTTAGTCAGTTGCCAATCGCGCACAAGATCACGGCCATTAGCAAGCAAGGTATTGGCAGAGTGCATCACACACTTGGGACGCCCCGTCGAGCCAGAGGTAAAGGCCAAGTAAGACACTACGTCGGGGTCATCGCAAGGCTGAGCACCAACACTAGTAATGGTGGAGGGGAAGTTTTGCGGGGTGTATACCTTCTTCAAGAAGGGCAGTTCCGCCAACATTCCTTTGAAGTCTTTCGCGGCGCGATCTGCACCCCAATCATCTTCGGTTAACAAGGCGCGCACTTGCAGCTCGGTTAACAGCTCGATGATTTCACCGCAGGTGTGGCTTTTATGCAGTGAGGGATTCACCGCCACGCCCTCATGGGTACAGGCGATAAACGCAATAATCACTTCGGCGCGGTTGCCCATCCAAATAGATACGCGGTCGCCCTGCCCAATGCCGTTCTCACGCAGGTCATCGGCAAATGCATCAACGCGCGCTTTAAGCGCACACCACGACAGCGAGGCACTGCCATCGCGAAGCGCAAGCGCATCAGGGCGCGCCGCGGCGTGCTCCGCCAGCAGCGAATAAAAGGTATCCGACTGCCACAGACCCGCGTCGTAAAACTTACGCGCATGACTGGGATGGTGAAGACTCAGATAGGGCAACATAGCTTTCCGCCTTTATTATTTTTTACCAAATGTCGAGTGGTCTGGTTGACGACGCTCTTTGAAGCTCGCACTCATTTCTTTCGATTCTGAAGAGTCAAGGTACTGGCGCAACAGAATATCGTGGGTTACGCGCGACAAACCACCCACGCCACCGTGGCGAGCGTTGAACGCACCTTTGATCGAGGCCAAGGCCATGGCGCCACGATCGGCCACTTCAAGCGCGTATTCACGGGTCTTAGCTTGCAACTCCTCGTCTGGGACAACGCGGTTAATCAGGCCAATCTCTTTCGCTTCGTGGGCGCTGATTTTCTGGTTGGTGTACCAAATTTCTTTGGCGCGCTTTTTACCCACTAAGTCTTCCAGATACCAGGTACCGTAACCAGCGTCGAATGAACCCATCATCGGGCCCACTTGGCGGAATACCGCGCTCTCTTTGGCAATGGTGAGATCACATACCACTTGCAGGACGTTGCCACCGCCAACAGCGTAACCGTTGACACTTGCGATCACGGGCTTTTGCAACCGATCGATAGCTTCGTACATTTCCAGAGTAGGTAATACACCGGCGTACAACTGGGTATCTTCCATGCCGTCTTTTTGACCACCGATGCAGAAGAATTTGTCGCCAGCACCGGTAATCACAACGACGCGAGTACGGGTTTCACGACGGATCACTTCCATGCAATCGCGCAACTCGTGGCACATGGTGACGTTGAACATATTGCCGTCATTGGGGCGATTCAGGGTAATCTTGGCGATCGGGCCATCTTCTTCAAACAGGATGGTGCTGTACTGGGGGTGGCTCATGGTGTTCTCCTAATACATTTAAACGGCCTTCGCGTCTTTGCCTTGCGCGAGGGACTGTAATATTTCTTCGGTGTGTTCGCCCAAGCGCGGCGGTGCTGCGGAAGCGATCACGTGCTGATCATCAAAATTAATACCTAGGCCGATCTGCGGCACCTTGCGACCGGTGCCATCTTCTAGGGTGTAGAACATACCGCGCGCTTGCAGGTGCTCGTCGGCACACAATTCGTCTACTGCATAGATGGGACCCGCGGGCACGCGCGCTTCAGCCAAAATCTCTAACCACTCAGCGCGAGGCTTGGTCAGCAGCATGTCTTGGATCTTCGCCACGATAGATTCGCGGTGTATACGGCGATCCGCATTGGAGGCAAAATCAGGGTTTGCGGCGTAAGCCTCATCACCCACTGCCGCCCAGAAACGCTGCCAAATGGCGTCGTTACCCAAGCCCAACGTCATAGGCAGGTCGGCGGTTTCAAACGATTGATAGATAGCGATAACGCTGTCGGTACCACCTGAGCGCTTGGGCACTTCGTTGGCGCCCAAGTAGGGCGAGATGCGACAGGCGAGGAAACGCGTCATGCTCTGCACCAAGCTAACATCGATCTTTTTACCCTTGCCGGTACGAGCGCGTTCAAACAATGCCGCCATAGCAGACATGGCGGCATCTTGTCCCGCCAGCATATCCGCTGCGGGAGCACCGACCTTTTGCGGCGGACTATCGGGCGCACCGGTAATATCCATGATGCCGGAATACCCTTCAGCAATCAGGTCGTAGCACGTAAGGTTGGCGCGCTCACCCTCTAGCCCGAAACCGCTTATAGAAACAAACACCAAATCTTCGCGCAGCGCCGATAACGAATCGTAGTCGAGGCGCAATTTCTTTTGTACATCGGGTGGCTGATTGGTTACCACCACGTCGGCGGTTTTAACCAACGCGTCGAACATAGCTCGCTGCTCGGCGTCGCGCATATCCATCACCACACTTTTCTTGTTGCGGTTCATGGCGAGGAACCACAGCGCCTCGCCCTCTAGAAATGGAGGCCCCCAATGGCGCGAATCGTCCCCGTGCGGACGCTCAATTTTAATAATTTCGGCACCGAAATCACCGAGCAGCATGGTGGCGTAGGGACCCGCGACTGAGGTGGTCAAATCGATCACTCGAATGCCATCAAAGCACGCTAAACCCGCAGAGGTCGGGACGTGTGGCAGTGAGTGAAACGGCAATTGGCTCATAATTGAGCTCCTTTTAAATAGGCCTGAGCGTTAAACATGTTGATGTTAGCAATGTCTATGCCATTCAAAGCGATTCCAGTAAAAACCCCTTTACTTGCTCGGTTTCTCGCTCTTATCCCGCCGTGTTGTAGCGCTCAACATCACGGTTCTTCACAGCGGTGTAGCTCGAGGCAACACTTGGCAACAAAAAGTGTTTGATTGAGATACAAAACTACCATCACATCGTACAAGCTCCCCATTACGTCCTAGACAAACAGGGCATTCGACCATTTGGCATAAGATTTGCTCAAGGGGTTACAGTCTTGGGCCTAGCGCCCCACGTTTTCATTTATAAGGAGAGTCAAGTGACATTTACGGCAGATGCACTCGCTGGACGAGTAGCTTTCATTACAGGTGGTGCAAGTGGTATTGGTTTTGGTATCGCCAAAGCATTCGCCGCCTGTGGCGCACGCCTAACCCTCGCCAGCCGCAACATCGAAAAACTCACTGCTGCCAAACAAGAACTGGAAGCGATGGGCGCTGAAGTACTCGTGGTTCAAACCGACGTTCGCTCGCCCGAAGCCGTGCAAAACGCCGTACAGCAGACCTTGGAAAAATTCGGCCAACTAGACGTGATGATTGCTAACGCCGCAGGTAACTTTGTGGTGCCCGCCGAAGAGATGTCAGCCAACGCATGGAAAGTGGTAATCGATATCGACCTTAACGGTACTTTCTTCTGCGCACAAGCGGCCTTCGATGCGCTGAGCAAATCTGAATTCGGTGGTCGCTTCATCGCCATTTCGACCACCCGCGCGCTAGAAGGATGGCCTGGCTGTGCCCACGCCGGCGCTGCTAAAGCGGGCATTATGTCGCTGTGCCGAACCCTCGCCAACGAGTGGGGCGATCGAGGCATTCGCTGTAACACCATCGCTCCCGGCGCCATTGGCGATACCGAAGGTGTCAAACGTATCTACGAAGACCAAGGCGTGGCTAATCGCCAATTAGCGTCGATTCCGCTGGGTGAGCTCGGTAAAACAAAAGATATCGCCAATGCGGCCGTCTTCCTTTGTTCGGATGCTGGCAGCTACATCACCGGCGCCGACATCGTGGTCGATGGCGGACGTAACCGCACCCATAGCGGCACTGGCTACCCTGGCAAAAGAGACTAACTCTGGAGAGGTGGAATGATTACCCAATACCCGCACGTTGAAACCGAACGCGATGGCCCCGTCCTGATCGTTCGCCTAGACAACCCCGAAACCCACAACTCGCTAAGCCGCGAAATGCGTTATTCACTGCGCGACGTAGCACGTGTGATTCACGACGACCAAAGTATTCGCTGTGTGTACCTAACCGGCAAAGGCAAGAGTTTCTGCACCGGCGGCAACTTAGATATGTTGGTGAAAGCCAAGGACCCTTGGTCCGTGCATACCCGCTTCCGCCATTCGGATGATATTTTTATCCCCTGGGCCTCACTAGATACCCCGGTGGTATGCGGCGTTCGCGGCCACGCCATGGGAGGCGGCATGGGCTTGGCACTGATGGCAGACCTCGTGGTTGCCGGTGAAAGCGCCAAATTCTCGGCCGGTTTCTTTCGCCTAGGCGTAGTGCCTGACTGTTTGATCGCTTACACCCTGCCCCGTTTGGTGGGCCTGGCAAAAGCGCGCAACTTCCTGTTTAGCAATGGCACATGGACCGGCGAACAAGCCATGGATCTCGGCTTGGCAACCCAAGTGGTTGCTGATGAAGACGTCGATGCTAGTGGCCTTGCTCTGGCACACAAACTGGCACAGAGCCCCGCCCACGTGATGGGATTGGCCAAGAAACTACTTCTTCGCTCGTTCGAATCCAGCCTCGAAGAGATGATGGAAAAAGAGGGCTACCTACAGGTACTGGCGATGTCTAGCGCCGAGTTTGAAGAAGGCCTCGACGCCGCCCGCCATAAGCGCAAAGCCGATTTCCTCGGCGCCGCCGAAGCCAACCCTCTAAGCGATGGTATGCCCGATGGCGAGAAGGTCTAACGACCTTCTCCACCCCCTCCTTTGTAACCTAGTTCCCCACCTGTGGGACCTTGTTCGCGCAGCCGCTAAAAACATAGTTAGTTTCTATTAATTGCTATGAATCTTTTGTACTGAGGCCGGTACATACTACGCAGACAC
>JAHEIH010000024.1 GCA_024639455.1 Cellvibrionales bacterium | reverse complement strand
TCACAACCATTTGGCTGGGCAAAAAAAAGGCGGGGTCGCAACCCCGCCTTGATTTTTTGATTTCAGCTATTACCAGTTGTAAGTCGCTGAGAACACGTAGGTGCGTGGCTCTTGCCAAGTCGCAGTGCGGAACATACTGAAGTCGATGCCTTGTAAGCGAGCAGCTTCATCCGTGGCGTTACGAGCGAAGAACGCGAAGTCCATCGTTCCATTACCCACTTCAACATCCGACAATTCAAGACGAACATTTAAGTTCTCTACGCTTGGAATGTTGTTAATGCTAGCCAAGTAACTACCACCTGCGTTAGGCGCCGTGTAAGACTTGTTTACCGCGTAAAGGTACATTTCATCAACATAACTATAATCCAGTACCAAGCGAAGCTCACCAACGCTCGTACGAGCTATGGTGCCGTCAAGCTGAACACTGTAAGTCATCTCGGGTGCATAACCTGGCAAACGGTTAGACGCGGTATCGATCGTTCGCGTCGAATCTTTCACTAAAGGTGCGAAGATGAAAGGATTATCCAGATACTTGTCAAACTGCGCATCTAAGTAGCCATAGTTACCAGACAGACGCCAGTTATCACTTAACTGAACTGCAAATTCCACCTCAAAGCCTTGGTAGGTTGATTCACCAGCGTTGGTCATCAATGACTGGGTGGTACCCGGTAGCAATTGAGTCACGTGCTGATCAGAAATTGCATTGTGATACAAGGCGACGTTCAAACGCGCACGGCCATCCATCCACTCAGACTTCATGCCAATTTCTTTAGACAAAGAGGTCTGTGGCTGAAACGGCGTGTTTACACTTGGATCTGCGATCTCCGAGCTAAAACCACCGCTCTTGAAACCTTTAGCCAAACGCGCATAGAAGCTAATGTCATCCGAGTACTGATACGACAGCGCAAACATGGGGCTGGTGTCATCAAACGTTTCTTCGTAAGACGTGTAGGGTAACAAGCCTGCACCTACGTCAGTAATGATGTCACCACCAAAACCGTTGGTCGTATAGCGGTGAGTCCAGCCATCACGAGTTTCTTCGGTATAACGAACACCCATGGTTGCGGTCAAACTATCTGTCATGGCCCAATCCATTTGGCCAAAAAACGCCCAAGCTTCGGTATTCGCCGAGTAGTTTGATTGTTGTGGCGGCTGACTAAACAGCGTAAACAACTGGCTACCGCGAGTGACACCCTCATCCTCGAAGTAATACAGACCCGCGACCCAGTTCACGTCATTGCGCGAAGCAATCCATTGAAATTCATGGGACATTTGCTCGTAATCGGTTTTACGATTGTAGTTCGCAGACATACCATAGTTAAAGGGAGCGCCTGCAGGTACCCCTGCTAGAAAATCAGGTGCTGAAAAAGCAGGCAAAACACTAATCGATACCAATGGCATGCCATCAATGTCTTGCGAATCTTCAAAATACATAGTTCTTGAAGAACCGATGTACTTCAACTGATCCTGATCTGTCAGATCATATTCTAGTGTCAGTGCGTGCGCGCGACCACGATTTGTCTCGTACAATCCTGGCTGGCCAGGCGCCGTATTGTAGCTAACTGTCTTAGGCCGACTCTTCGCCAAATAAGGTGTAGCTGCCGCTTGAATATCATTACCTAAGGGCGTGAATACAGTAGCTTCAAAAGGCCCCGCAACGCCAGCCGGCAAATTGGTGGTGTTGTTGAAGAATAAGGGGAAGCTACCCTGCCAACCCGTTAATTCAACCAAACTGGTTGGAATTGGGGTTTGGTCGGTAAAGGTGTAATCGAAATCGTAAACAGCCGTTAACTTATCTGAAGGCTCCCACATAATCGACGTGCGGAATGCTTCATTGTCTTCTGAACCCATGTCAGGACCGGTCATATTAGTCGCCCAGCCGTCTGCTTGCTCGCGACGCACGCCAAAGCTAATGGAGGTATCACCCATCTTGGGCAGATCCATTTGTAAGCGCGCAATCTGGCGTCCGTAATTACCAAAACCAACACGCGCTGAACCACTCATTTCGCCAGAGGGCCGACGTGTTACAAAGTTAATTGCACCGCCTTCGGTGTTACGACCGAATAGCGTGCCTTGAGGACCCCGTAGTACTTCGACGCGCTCGATATCAACAACATCAAATACAGAGCCCTGGGTTTTACCCAAATAAATACCGTTCAGGTACATGCCCACCGGCGCGTCAGTCCAAATCGCTGGTTGACCCTGCGTGCTGCCACGCATCGAAACTGTAGAGATTAACCGAGCTCCGGGGTTTTGACGAACCATGACGTTTGGCGCAATAGCGTTCAAATCTGCAAGGCTTTCGATTGATCGAGCGTCTAATTCTGCTGCACCGATCGCAGTAATCGCCAACGGTACTTCCTGCAG
>JAHEIH010000012.1:12193-53842 GCA_024639455.1 Cellvibrionales bacterium | reverse complement strand
ATGGTGATGGCCCATTCGCCAAATTTAGGAAGTGGTATAGCCAGTTCCTTGTGGAGTAATGTCCGGCAAAAAATGTTAACAAAGCCGCCGGGGAAACCTTGCGGCTTTTTTAATTCATCTGAAAAATCCCGCCGACGAGGAGTATTACATCAACGGTATTCCTCTGGGGGCCGTGGCGTTAAATTATTTCGGTAATCCCCGTACGGTGGGGCTTGATTTGGAATTACGTCTGTAATGTCCGAACCATGAAAAAGGCGCCTAGGCGCCTTTTTCATTGCTCAAAGAAGTGTCCTTTCATAAAGTCCAACATAGCATCGCGCGAGATTTTATCGCTCTTTTCATCGCGGCCAATGATGTAGCCATTACCAAGACAATGCGGTGCTGTTAGATGAACACTGACACGATTGAAGGCCAGTTCATCGCGGCTCGCGTCGGGTCCAGGAAAATCAATGGCCTTGCCATCGATGGTCGGGATGCCATCAGCGGTGTAAGAAAATTCACAGCCACGTACAAAGGGGAAATCATACTTCTGGCGAGGCATCTCATTTTCCCACGCGTGTCCTGCCCCCTCAATCATCACGTCAGCCACTGAACTGCCGCCCTCTTCCAGGCGCTGGTGTAATACTGCGCAGTGGGCAGGATCCACACTATTGTCCTCGGTGCCATAGATTGCCATGTAGGGCGCGCCAGTGGTGATTTCACTGCCTGTTGTCTGAAAGCAAGGGCCGTACACGCTGATGTGAAGAGCAAAGGGCGGGTAGTCGGGCGCGATAGCTTGTTGTAACCGTCGGTCGAGCGTATAGCGGGTCGCCATGCCGCCATAGGAATAGCCAGTAACACCAATGCGATGGGCATCAATCGCCGGATGATTCGCCAGTAGTTTCAACGCAGAAAAGGCATCGGCCACGATGTCTATATCACTCGCTGATAGCGTTTTATACAAATACTTGGTGTCGGGCGTGACACCGCGAACACTGTAGTAGTCAATCACGAAGGCAGCAATGCCCTCGCTGGCGAACCACTCAGCATAGCGGTATTCACGATCCTCACGAAGCCCGCCGCTGCCATGCAAAATGATCATGGCAGGCACGGGTGATGCTGCGTTTGCATTAGCGGGTAGATAGAGCTTACCCATACCCGTGGTGTCGACCGATTGGTCGTACCTAAAAAGCGCATTCTGCAAGGAATAAGGGCTTTTGGAGGCAAAGTAAAGTGTGCCTTGTTGGGCTTCTTGTAAATCGCCAGCTGGGGTAGGAAACTCAGGGAGGTCAGGCAAATCGACCGAGTTTACCCACGGTAGGCCTACACCAGCGTATTCATATTGAATGAAAGCAATGCCCCCGCCCACTGCGAGGGTGGACAAAGCGGCGAGTGAGAGAAGAATTTTTTTTATCATGGGCGTGTCTTCAAGTTATTGATGAAAAGCGCTTCAGCGCTAGAAAGGAGTTCGCCGTCGCAGTGGCATTCACCCGCAACGTGAATTTTTTTGCCATCGACCTTTTCCAGCCAGGCGCTGAATATCAAGGGTTTGTGTAGTAATGTTGGGGCGATATAGCGGGTATTGAGTTGCGCTGTGGGACCGCCGTAGCCATGTTTAACCACAGCTGCAGCAAGCACACAGTCATAAATCCCAGCGATTACGCCGCCGTGGACACAGCCAATAGGGCCTTCGTGCAACAAGCTAAAAGTTGCTTCGGCAATAATTTTATCGCCTTCTTCTCGGTAGTGCAGTTGCGGCGTGATAGGGCTATGGCTGCCACCAAAGGGTGCATAAGGTTGCAATCCTTCGCGTCTTTCTAGCTGCTTTAGTGGTGTGAAATACTCTCTGAGTCGTTCGCCTTGGCCAGCTTCCACCTGCTCGGCAATCGATCCGAGCGTTGTCGCTAGCTCTGATAATTGCTGAGGTGATTGATTGAGCAGAACAACACCTTCATTAATGGCTCTTAGTGCATCGACCACTTGTCGGTGGGCATTGATCGACGCCTCATCTGCCTCGCACTGAAATCGATAGTTTGGCTTCATTATTTTTTCCTAGAAAAACGGCATTTCAGCGCAAGGCGAGGGGGGAAGATACGTCCGAATGGCTTACATCGCTACACGCGTCAGCAAACGTCCCATGGGTTTTACGCCCAGAGTGGAGCTCGGTTGATCCTGCTTCCAGGCCACATTTCCGCCGATGATGACCATCTCAACCACACCATCGCTGCGATTAACCAGCTGTTCGTGGCCAATGTCTTCACGGTGTATGCGAACAGCACTGCGTTCGCCATCGTATTGCGCGAGTTTGTTGGGGTCGATCAGAATCACATCGGCCGCCGCGCCAATATCGAGGGTGCCGCCGTCAACGCCAAATAATTCTGCAGCATCTAAGGTGAGTCGCTTCACTATATAGCTAACATCGTTTTCGCCACCCTGGGCAGCCAGTTTCAGGCTGCGTAGATTGGCATCGTAAAAGGCCATATTGGTTAGATGGGCGCCGCTGTCGTTAAAACCGGGGATGAATAGGGGGTTCATCAGTAGTTCGCGCACGGTAGTAAGATCGTCGTTGCCGGTAACCGTCGACCACGACAGCTTGGTGTCAAAACTGCGCAGCATTTGCAGCATGAAATCGCCCTCATCGTGGATGCTGGCAAAATCTTTTTCGACTAATTTGGCTTCGCTTTTGTTTTGCGGGGCGATTTGTCCGGCGTGGATAGCTTGCACGCGCTGGTAAACGGCTTCAAATGTCCATCCCTCCCAATGCTTCATGGGGCAGCGTTCCACGGTCATTTTCGCCATGTCGCGATGGAAGGCATAGTCTTCCAGATTGATGAGGCGCTTAATGCGGTCGATGCCAAAACCGCGCTTACCGCGCAACCACATGGCCTTGAACTCAGCCACAAAAGTAGGATCGTGCATGATTTTTTGGCGCGCCTCGCGGTCTTCAAGGTCGGTTTCGTTGAGGCGTCGTAGCTCAGGTATTTCCTCTGCTAGCGGCGTGATGGCGCCATCGGACCAGGTCTTAAAGCGGGCGCCCAGTGCTTGCATGTGGAAGTTGCCGCGCACGATGGCGCTGTTGAGTAGGTGGGCCAGCACCTTCACCATGCCTAACAACTTCCAATTGTTGCTGATCTTCATCGCGGCTACCACAGTGGTTTTAAGGGGCTTGCCGTGCATCAGTCCGCTGGTTAGCAGCATAGTCTTTAACGTGCCGAAGACGCTGTCTTTGGGTGGTGTGGCCTGCCAAATGGCACCGGCTTCGCGCACAACTTGGGTGAGTGCCTTGATCTCTTCGTACTTGGCGAACTGGGTGGGAATGGTGCGCGCGGTGTAGGGCTGGTTGGCCAGGTAGTGAAACGGCAGGGCGTCGGTTGAAAAACCCGCGTAACCCACGTCGAGCGCTGCTTGAAGTTGGCTGCGCATGTTAGCCAACTCGCTTGACGTTGGATCTCGGCTAATACTGTCTTCAAAGCCCATTGCTTCAATGCGCAGCATAGAGTGGGGCATCATGGTTATCACATTAGGCCCCAAGTTAAGCTTAGTAAGGTGCGCTAAATATTGTGTCGGGGTCGACCAATTCACCTTGTCGGCCACGGCGCGAAGTACGCTTTTGGGAATATTCTCCACCCGAGCGTAGCAACTGACTATCGGATCGTGGCCGTCGCGGCGTTGATTGCCGTAGGCCAAACCCAAGCTACAGTTGGCAATCACCACGGTGGTGGTGCCATGGCGAGTGGATTCGGGTAGTCCAGGCGCCACCTCCAACTCGAGGTCGTAGTGGGTATGGATGTCGAATAGACCTGGCATCAACCACATTCCGTCGGCATCGATCACTTTACAAGAAGCGTCCACCTCAAGATTGGCCCCGCGTTGCAGAATTTTTCCGTCTCCAATAGCCACGTCCTGCACTATTGGCGGTTCCCCGCGGTGAAAGACTTTGGCGTTTTTAATCAAAATATCGACGTTTGGCATGCTGTTTCTCCCCTGCTACCCATACATTAAAACAAATGGCGACCGGTGGCGGTGTGCAAAGTTGTCAGTCAAGGGGTTCCCACGGCGGAAGGCTTTTACTGACCATCACTTTTCGAAGTTTGGCATAGGCAGGCAACCCCTGCTCGTCGTAGCTGCCGAAGTCTTCGCCCATGATCAGCGGCTGTAGGTAACGTTTGGCATCGTCAGTAATGTGCATGCCGTCTTGGCTGATGAAGTGGGGCGGCAATTTGCGCTCAAGGGTGGCGATACCTTCTAAACCAATCGTCTGGCAGTGCCATTGGTAGGGTGAGTCGCTGTCGCGTACGATACTGACCATAGCACCGTTAACCCCATTAATGGCGGCCTCTACCGCGTGAACGCCGACCTGATAGGCTTGCTCTACATCGGTGGCCGAGGCCATATGCCGCGCGGCTCTTTGCAAGTAATCGGCCACGGCGTAGTGCGTTTTTAGCCCCGTGCGCGACACAATAAATTGCGACAATTTTGGTGCCACTCCACCTAACTGGTGATCCCCGGCAGCGTCGACATCGTCTGAGGCCGATAGGAAACGTCCGTTGGCATCGCATACCCCTTCTGAGGCCACCACGCTGCAATATCCATATTGCTTAACGGCCTGCTGCACCGACTGTACAAAGCGATCGGGGTCGAAGGGTACTTCGGGAAAAAGAATAATATGCGGCGGCTCGCTGTCGCACTGTTGGGCGAGCGCGCTGGCGGCGGCGATCCAGCCGGCGTTGCGGCCCATCACCTCTAAAATAAATACTTTGGTGGATGAGCTCGCCATGGAGGCAATGTCGTGGCCCGTTTCTCGAGTGGCGGTGGCGACATACTTGGCCACAGAACCAAAACCAGGGCAGCAATCGGTGCCGACGATATCGTTGTCGATGGTCTTGGGAATGTGGATGGCTTGAATGGGATAACCCATGCTTTGGCTGATACTGGCGATCTTTTCGCAGGTGTCCGCCGAGCCATTGCCGCCGTTGTAGAAGAAGTAGCCAATGTTGTGGGCCTTAAAGACTTGAATCAGTCTTTCATAAGCGGCAGGGTCGCGCTGAGGGCTTCGCAACACATAACGACTGGAACCAAACGCGCCGCCAGGCGTCTGACGAAGTGCTGCGATGGTCTGCTCGGTCTCCATGTGGGTGTCGATCAATTCCTCGCGCAACACACCTAGGATGCCGTTAAACCCGGCGTATACCACGCCGATGTGGTCCTGGTAGCGGCGCGCTGTTTCGATCACGCCGCAGGCGGAGGCATTGATGACTGAGGTGACACCGCCACTTTGGGCGTAGATCGCATTAACGGGCGCTTTTTGCATCGTGGTAAGTCCTTTTTGGCGTGCCAGTGTTATTGCTATGCATGCTAGAATATAGCCAAAATTATTGAGACACCTATGAATATACACATTTTAGGTATTTGCGGAACCTTTATGGGCAGTTTGGCCCTGCTGGCACGACAGCTCGGCCATTCAGTGACAGGCTGTGACGCCAATGTCTACCCGCCGATGAGCACGCAATTGGAAAATGCCGGTATTCGCCTGATCGAAGGCTACGCGCCCGAGAATTTGCCCGCGGCTGATATCTACATCATTGGCAATGCCATGAGCCGCGGCAACCCCGCCGTCGAGTATATTTTGGAGCAGAACCTGCCGTTTGCCTCTGGTCCGCAGTGGCTGGGTGAGCACCTGTTACGTGATAAATGGGTGTTAGCAGTGGCTGGGACACACGGTAAAACCACCACGGCCACCATGCTGACCAAAATCCTCGATTACGCCGGCATGGCGCCGGGCTTCTTGATCGGCGGTGTACCCTTGGACTTCAGTGAATCGGCGCGGCTCGGCGAGACCGATTTCTTTGTGATCGAAGCTGATGAATACGACACCGCGTTTTTCGATAAGCGCTCCAAATTCTTGCACTACCATGCGCGCACCTTGGTGCTCAACAATCTCGAGTATGACCACGCCGATATTTTTCGCGATCTCGAAGCGATCAAGGCGCAGTTCCAGCATGTGATTAAGACCTTGCCTAGTAGTGCGCGTATTCTCTACAACGGCGACGACGCCAATATTATCGATGTGATGAGCCGAGGCTGTTGGTCTGAGTGTGAAGCGATTGATACAGCGGATCATTTACATGCCGAGGACGTTAGCTCAGACGGTAGTCACTTTGCTCTGGTGTTGGGAGATGAGCGGGCCGAAGTCACCTGGGATATGTCGGGTCAGCACAATGTGCTCAACGCCCTGCATGCCGCGGCGGCGGCGCGACACGTCGGTGTTACGCTCGATGTCAGCGCTCAGGCCCTGAGTGAATTCGGCGGTGTGAAGCGGCGGATGGAGCTGCGAGGCAGTGCCGCGGGGGTCAGTGTTTACGACGATTTTGCTCATCACCCCACGGCTATCGCGACCACCCTGCAGGGGGCGAAAAACAAGCTGTGTGTTAATGGTGGTCGTCTGATTGCCGTGCTCGAGCCACGCTCGAATACCATGAAGATGGGTTGCCACCAGCAAACCTTGCGCGCCGCGCTCGATTTGGCTGACAACATCTATGCCCTTCAATCGCCGGGTATCACCTGGAAAGTACAACAGTCGCTTGGCGAGCGCGCCCACGTGTTCGACAACGTACAACATATCATCGATGCCATTATTGCCGACCGTCGGGACGGCGATCACGTGGTGATTATGAGTAACGGTGGCTTTGAGGCTATTCACCAGCGATTGCTCGACGCGCTCGCTACACAAGGATAAGTATGGATATTTTGGCTAATTTTTATCGCCGTATGGTGCTTAAAGGCGCGGCTTGGTTAATGCTGGCGCTGTTGGCGATGAGTGTGTTTTTCGCCCTACAAGTCCCCAATATTAAGTTGGACGCCAGCTCCGATTCGCTGGTGCTCGAAGGTGATACAGCGCTCGAAGTTTACCGCCAAACGACCAAAACCTATGGGTCGGATGATTTCTTACTGGTGACCTTTAAGCCGTCGGGCGATTTGCTGACGGATGAAAATTTGGCGGTCTTGGCCAACCTGCGCGATGAGTTGACTCAGCTCGAACAGGTGACGTCGGTGGTATCCATTCTCGATGTCCCGCTGCTGGAAAGCCCGCCGCTGTCTTTAACCGATCTGTCGGCAGACATTCACACGCTATCTGACCCTTCGGTAGATCGCGCACTAGCCGCACAGGAACTGCGCACCAGTCCCATTTACAAAGATCTGCTCAGTAACGCTGAGGGTGATATCACCATGCTGCAGGTCAATTTGTATAACGACCCGCGCTACAGCGAACTGCTAAACGCTCGCGACGACCTGCGCGCCTTGGCGCAACAGCGCCCCTTGAGCGAGCAAGAAAAAACGACCTTGGCAGAGGCCTCACAGAACTTTAAAGACTATGTTGCTGAGGCCAATATTACCCGCGATCAATACATCAGCGAAATCCGCGCCATCCTCGACACTTATCGCGGCGAAACGGAAATCTTCCTTGGCGGGGTGCCGATGATCGCCGCCGATATGATCGACTTCATCCGCAGCGATTTGAACATCTTTGGCGTAGGGTTGTTCCTGTTTATCGTGGTGCTGTTGGCGGTGATTTTTCACAGTGCGCGCTGGGTGGTGTTGCCCCTGCTCACCTGTGGGGTCACCATCGTTACCATGTTGGGTTACCTCGCCTTGGTCGATTGGCGCATGACCGTCATTTCCTCCAACTTTGTTGCCCTGTTGTTGATTGTGACGTTGTCGATCTGTATCCACTTGGTGGTGCGCTACCGCGAATTGCTGCAGGAGCGCCCAGACGATGACAACGAAGCGCTGGTGTATGAAACCGTGCGCTACATGGCAAAGCCCTGTATTTATACTGCGCTGACCACCATAGTGGCGTTCGCCTCACTGGTGGTGAGCGGGATTCGCCCGGTGATTGATTTTGGTTGGATGATGACTATCGGCATCAGCCTCGCCTTGATTGTGGCGTTCACAGTGTTGCCCGCGGGCATGGTGCTGTGGGGCAAGGGCGGTGCCGGCTATGCTGGTGGCGGTGCGCCCGGCGTGACCATTTGGTTTGCCCGCGCCACCGACCATCTAAAACATGGTGTGATTTGGTTGGCGCTGTTGTTGGCGGCCATCAGTGCCTATGGTATTTCGCAGTTGCAGGTAGAGAACCGCTTTATCGATTACTTTGACGAGTCGACTGAAATTTATCAGGGCATGGAGACCATCGATCGTGAATTTGGTGGCACCATTCCGCTCGATATCTTGATAAAAACGGCACCGCTCGAAAGCGCTGGGGAAGACCTTTTTGCGGTGGTGGGCGATGACAGCGAAGATGCCTTTGGCGATGATCCCTTCGCTGAAGCAGACCCCTTTGCCGACAGCGATCCTTTCGCCGGTGACGGCGGTGAATCGTTTGAGCAAAGCCCGTGGTTTACTGTTGATGGCCTGAGTAAGGTCGAAGCGGTGCACGACTATTTAGAGAGCTTGCCTGAAACCGGTAAAGTGCTGTCGCTGGGAACCTTTTACAAGGTAGTGCGAGGCCTGGCCGGCAACGTCGATGATATCCAGTTAGCGGTATTGCAGAACAGTCTACCGGAGGATATCGATAACTTCTTGGTGGCGCCCTACCTCGACGCAGAAAATAACCAAGCGCGCATTAATCTTCGCGTGAAAGAAACGAGTCACAGTTTACGTCGCAATCAGTTCCTCAGTGACCTGCGCGACCATTTGGTGAATGAGATGGGCATCGCCGATGAAGACCTGCAATTCACGGGTATGTTGGTGTTGTATAACAACATGCTGCAGAGCTTGTTCCGCTCCCAGATTCTGACCTTGGGCTTTGTTTTTGTGGCGATTGTGGCGATGTTCTTGGTGCTGTTCCGCTCGCTCAGTGTATCGCTCATCGCCATTGCGCCGAACATTTTGGCCGCCAGTATGGTGCTGGGTTTCATGGGGCTGCTGGGTATGCCACTCGATTTGATGACCATTACGATCGCCGCTATCTGCGTCGGCATTGGCGTGGACGATACCATCCACTACATCCATCGCTTCAAAACCGAGTTTGCCGTGGATGGTAACTACCGTGAGACGATGTTCCGCAGCCATGGCAGCATCGGTCGCGCCATGTACTACACCTCGGCAACCATTGTGATTGGTTTCTCGGTACTGACGCTGTCGAATTTTACCCCCAGCATCTATTTCGGCATTTTGACGGGTGTCGCCATGCTGGCGGCCTTGCTTGGTGCGATGACCCTTTTGCCGCGTTTGATCGTATGGATTAAACCTTTCGGCCCGGAACGCGTGAGCGGCGCCGCCTAATGGAATGTCGCCTCGGTTGTGGTGCTTGTTGCATTGCACCCTCCATTAACGGCGGCCTACCTGGCATGCCCGAAGGTAAACCCGCGGGGGTACGCTGCATTCACCTCGACGAGCACAACCTGTGTCGCCTGTTTGGTACACCCGACCGGCCAGATTTTTGTGCGGCGTTTAAACCGATGGTCGAGGTGTGTGGTGACAAGCGCGAACAAGCCATGCAAACACTGACCTGGCTTGAGGGTGAAACCCAACCAGCTAAACGACACTAAGGATCCTTATGAGCGACTCAATCACCATGCCCTTGTTTCCCCTGTCGACGGTGATGTTTCCAGGGGCGAGAATTCCGCTGCAAATCTTTGAGCCACGTTACATGGATATGGTGAAGAACTGCATGCGCGATGGCACACCTTTTGGCATCGTTAATTTGGTGGTGGGTTCTGAGGTGGCGTCGCGTTTTAGTGAGTTGCCCAGTTTTGAGGCGGTGGGGTGCGCGGTGAAAATCGTCGATTGGAGTGCATTGCCCCACGGCCGTTTGGGAATCGTCGTCGAGGGTGTGCAAAAGATTCAGGTGCTTGAAGCGCAGCGCGATAAGTCGAATCTGAGTATTGGTGAGGTCATCTATTTGCCCGAAGAAGAGGACTGCCAGTTGCCGGAGGAATTCCTGCCCATGTGGGAGTTGCTCGACACCTTGCAAGAGCACGAGGCGATCCAGCAACTGATGCTGACCATCGATAGTCGCAGTGCGCTCAGTGTGGCAAATCACTTGTCGGCGCTATTGCCGATCGATGACGATCAAAAGCAAGCCTTGCTCGAACAGACCAATCCCCTCGATCGGTTAGAGTTATTAGCCGAGTTCGTGTCACAACTGGAAGCCTAGCTATCCCCTCTTGCCTCTCAGGGGTGTACAATGTGCCTCTTTACGTAAGATAGGCACTCAATTCCATGGATGTTGCACAGTACATGCGCGAGCTTGGCCAGAAAGCCAAGCGCGCGGCAGCGGTTTTAGCCAAAACCGACACCCAACAGAAAAACGCAGCCCTCGACGCCATTGCCGAGCACATGCAAGCGCGCCGTGATGCCATCATGGCCGCAAACCAACTGGATCTGGACGCCGGTCGCGACAACGGTCTTGATGACGCCATGCTCGATCGTTTGGCGCTAACACCAGCGCGTTTCGACGGCATGATCGAAGGCCTGCTGCAAGTGGCGAGCTTGCCTGACCCCGTTGGAGAAATCACCGATATGGCCTACCGACCCTCTGGCATTCAATTAGGCAAAATGCGCGTACCGCTAGGGGTCATTGGCATTGTCTATGAATCGCGTCCCAATGTTACCATCGACGCCGCCAGTCTTTGTCTTAAGTCGGGTAACGCCACCATTTTGCGAGGTGGCTCTGAATCCATCCACTCTAACCGCGCGATTGCCGAAGCAATCAGTGCCGGTTTGGCGGCGGCGGGTCTCCCTAGTGAAGCGGTGCAAGTGGTGGAAACTACCGATCGCGCCGCGGTGGGTGAACTGATTACTATGAACGGTACTGTTGATGTAGTGGTGCCTCGTGGCGGTAAAGGTTTGATTGAGCGCATTAGCAAAGATGCTACCGTCAACGTGATTAAACACTTGGACGGTATTTGTCACGTGTATATCGATGCGACCGCTGATCTGGCCAAAGCCCACGCGGTAGCGGTGAACGCCAAAACACATCGTTACGGCACCTGTAATACAATGGAGACCCTGTTGGTAGATGCCCCTGTGGCGGAAGCGGCGCTGCCTGATTTAGTCAAAGCCTACAGCGAGCACGGTGTTGAGTTGCGCGGCTGCGAACGCACCCGTGCGTTATGCGATGGCGTATTGGCTGCCAGTGAAGAAGATTGGTCAACAGAGTATCTGGCACCTATTCTGTCGATCAAAGTGGTCGACGGTATCGATAACGCCATTGATCACATCAACCACTATGGTTCGCACCACACGGATGCCATTATTACTGAAAGTGTGACACTGGCACGCCGCTTCCTGCGTGAAGTCGATTCGTCGTCGGTGATGGTCAATGCGTCAACCCGCTTCGCCGACGGATTTGAATACGGCCTTGGCGCAGAAATTGGCATCTCCACCGACAAAATCCACGTGCGTGGCCCGGTCGGCCTAGAAGGCTTGACCTCGCAGAAATACGTGGTCTTCGGCGACGGTCACATTCGCCAATAATGCAACGTATCGGCGTCTTTGGCGGCACCTATGACCCGGTGCACAACGGGCACCTGCATACCGCTATGGCGCTGGTTGAGCGCCTCGGGCTCGCGCGCTTGCATATGGTGCCCTGCTACCAGCCGGTGCACCGCGACTCGCCGAGTACGCCGACCGAGCATCGCTGGGCCATGCTGCAGCAAGCGTGTCAGTCTCACCCGGCACTTTACCCCGACAATCGAGAGCTGCTGCGCGCGGGCCCTTCCTATTCGATAGATACCATGCAGTCACTGCGTGATGAGTTTCCCGCTGCGGCGATTTTTATGTTCATGGGCGCTGATGCTTTTCGCTACTTCGGTCGTTGGTATCGTGCTGACGATTTTCTACAATTAGTGAATATCGTCGTGGTGCATCGCGGCGGTGAACCGGCGCCAGATGTTGCCGCTAGCCAGTGGGGCGGGGCGTTTCAACCTTCGCAAAGTGATATTGTATGCAGCCGTGGTGCGTTGACTAGTGTACAATGCCCACTTTGGACAACGTCGTCCACAGCGATTCGCCAAACCCTCGTCGAGGGTGGTGATATAGGTCATGATGTACCGGCCGCTGTGGCGCAATATATTGAATTACATCAACTGTACAGGTGAGTGCGCCGCATGGCTGCAAAAATGAGCTTTTTATCTTCTGAAGAAATTCGCGACGCGACCGTCGAGGCAATTGATAGCCTCAAGGGCAAAGAGGTGGTGGTGTTGGATGTTCGCGACAGAACCGGCATGACCGACTATATGATCATCGCCAGCGGTACCTCTAACCGCCACGTTAAATCGATGGCTGATAACGTGGTAATGGAATTAAAAAAACGCGGTGAATTGCCGTTGGGTGTGGAAGGTGAAACCGCCGGTGACTGGATTCTGGTCGATTTAGGCGGCGTGATCGTTCACGTGCAAATGCCCGAGACGCGCGCTTTCTACGACCTCGAAAAACTGTGGGGCTCAGCCCCAAGCGGTAACGCGGAGTAAGTTTTGCGTCTTAAGGTGATCGCCGTTGGCACCAAAATGCCCAAATGGGTGGAAGCGGGCAGCGAAGAATACACCAAACGACTGGGACCTGACCTGCGCATCGAGTGGGTGGAGTTGCCGCTCGGTAAACGCGGTAAAGGGGCCGATGTGGCGCGTGCCATTCAAGTCGAAAGCGATGCCATGCTGGCGGCCATTGGTAAAGGTGATGGTGTCGTTGCGCTCGATGTAAAGGGTAAGGCCTGGAGCACCGAAGACCTCGCGGGGCATCTCAAAAACTGGCAGATGGGTGGTCGTAATATAAGTCTACTGATCGGCGGTCCGGATGGTCTCAGCATCGAATGTCTGCAGCGAGCCGAACAAAAGTGGTCTTTGTCTGCTTTGACCTTTCCTCACCCCTTGGTGCGCGTTATCCTCGCCGAGCAGTTGTATCGCGCCTGGTCGATCAACAATAATCACCCTTATCATCGCGCCTAGGGCGCTTTTAATGGACTAAAGACTGTGTGGCAACAAGATCGTCGCTACATCAAAGATCCCAGCGCTGAAGCCGAGCTATATCAGGGACGCGCTGTGTTTGCCATTGTCGTGATTGCACTGGTTTTCGCCGTGGTGCTATCACGCTACATCTACCTGCAGATATTTCAGTACCAGCGTTTTAAAACCGAATCGGATAACAACCGAGTCCACGTGCAGTCGCTGGCCCCCAAACGCGGCCTGATCTACGACCGCAAAGGCCGCTTGTTGGCAGAAAATATCTCTAGTCAGTCGTTAGTTTTGGTGCGTGAGCGTGTACCCGATCTGGAGGATACGCTGGCGCGATTACAACAATTGCTTTCGATCGACGATGAAGATATTGAGAGTTTTCGGCGACGACTGAAGCGACAACGTCCCTTCGAGGAAGTGCCGCTAATATTCAGCTTGGATGAACAGCAGATTGCTAAGTTAGCGGTGAATATCCACACCTTGCCGGGGGTGGAAATTCAGGCCCAGTTGGTGCGGCACTATCCCTACGGTGAGTTATTTGGCCACGTTATAGGTTATGTCGGCCGTATTAATGAGCGCGAACAGAAGACGCTCGACCCTGAAAATTACTCGGCGACCTACAGCATGGGTAAGCTGGGGGTAGAGCGCTACTACGAATCGCAGTTGCACGGCCAGGTGGGTTACCAAAACGTGGAGACCGACGTCCGCGGAAGGATTCTACGGGTGCTCGATCAAATTGACCCTGTCCCCGGGAGTGATTTACACCTTCATTTCGATGCAGATTTGCAGCGCGCCGGTTATGAAACTCTGGCTGGTCGCCGCGGTTCGGTCGTGGCGATGAACGTCAAGAATGGCGGATTGCTGGCGGTGGTTAGCTCGCCGAGCTACGACGGAAATTTGTTTGTTAACGGTATTAGTAGCAAGGATTATGCGGCGCTGCGCGACTCGCCCGATTTGCCGCTTTTCAACCGCAGTCTGCAGGGACAATATCCCCCAGCCTCGACAGTGAAGCCATTGATCGGCATGGCGGGGCTCTATTATGGGACGGTGACCCCTAATACCACCGTGCGCGATCCTGGTTGGTATCAGTTGCCCAAAGATACCCGTTTTTATCGCGATTGGAAGCGCGAAGGTCATGCCGCTCGCATCAATGTAACGGACGCCATCATCGAATCTTGCGATGTTTACTTCTATGACCTGGCGTACAAGCTCGGTATCGATAAAATCCACGAGTTCATGGCTAGCTTTGGTTACGGGGTCCCAACGGGTGTGGACTTGACCAGCGAGCGGAGCGGCCTAATGCCTTCCAAGGCCTGGAAGAAACGGGCGCATAATTTACCGTGGTTCCCCGGCGAAACACTCAATATCGGTATTGGCCAAGGCTACATGCTAGCCACACCCATGCAGTTGGCGGCGTCGACAGTGGTGCTCGCCAATAGAGGTCAGTGGATTCAGCCCCGAGTGCTCAAAAAAATGGGCGAACTAGAACCCATGCCGGTAAGGCGCAACACCTTGGATGTTGACCCTGCACACTGGGCGGTCATCGAAAAAGCCATGTTTGACGTGGTGCACGGCGAACGTGGCACGGCACGCGCGGCGTCGCGAGGTATGCCCTATGCGATGGCCGGTAAAACGGGTACTGCTCAAGTAGTGGGTATCGCGCAGGGCGAAGAGTACGATTCAGAAGCTTTAGCAAAGCGCAAGCGCGACCATGCGCTCTATATCGGCTATGCGCCGGCGGATGACCCACAAATCGCTGTAGCTGTGGTTATCGAAAATGGCGAAAAGAGTTCTGAGGCGGTGAAAGTGGCGCGCGCAGTGATGGATGCTTATCTGCTGGACGAGCAGGGCGATTTAGGAGGTCTCGGGAAGTGAGTAGCGGTGAATTTGTCAGGCAGATGTCTCTCGGCGGCAGTGCTTCGAGTCTTCGAGCTACCATGTGGCAGCGGCTGCATATCGACCCCTACCTGTTGTTGCTGTTGATGATTCTCACCGGTGTTGGATTGGTGGTGCTTTACAGCGCCAGTGGACAGTCGCTGGCTACCGTCAAGCGACAAGCGACATTTTTCTTTATCGCCTATAGTGCGATGTTTTTTGTTGCCCAAATCAGTGTCGATGTGATGCGGCGCTGGTCACCCTTTGTCTATGTGCTGGGCTTGGTGTTATTGGTGACGGTACTTTTTGCAGGGACGGTCGGCAAGGGTGCGCAACGCTGGTTAGATATTGGCGGTTTTCGGTTCCAGCCGTCTGAAATTATGAAGCTGATTATGCCGTTGGCTACGGCGTGGTTCTTAGCGCAGCGGGTGTTGCCGCCGCGTCTTAAAGATGTAACCACGGCATTAGCGATCGCTATGATACCGGCGGTGTTGATCTTTAGGCAGCCCGATTTAGGTACCGCGATTTTGGTGGCTTCGGCGGGATTATTCTGCTTGTTTTTTGCGGGCTTAAGTGGGCGCTACATTGCGGCTGTAGGCGGTTTGGTGGTAGTGGCGACGCCGATCATGTGGTTCTTTGTGATGCACGAGTACCAAAAGCGACGCGTGCTTACCTTGTTTGATCCTGAGAGCGATCGCTTGGGCGCCGGCTGGAACATTATTCAATCGATGACCGCCATCGGCTCAGGTGGTGTTGAGGGTAAGGGGTACTTGCAGGGCTCGCAGTCTGCGCTGAACTTCCTGCCTGAAAGTCATACCGACTTTATTATCGCGGTACTTGCCGAAGAGTTTGGCCTGATCGG
Source organism: Cellvibrionales bacterium (assembly GCA_024639455.1). Lineage (GTDB taxonomy): Bacteria > Pseudomonadota > Gammaproteobacteria > Pseudomonadales > JAHEIH01 > JAHEIH01. Next base: position 38,170 of record JAHEIH010000012.1, on the reverse strand, counting down.
TGTGGTTAGCTTGCTGCTTTTGTACCTGTTAATTTTGGTGCGCGGTCTTGTCATTGGCATGTCTGCGCAATCGACGTTTGCCCGTTTGGTAGCCGGCGCAGTGAGCATGACATTTTTTGTTTATGTGGTGGTCAACATGGGCATGGTGTCTGGAATTTTACCGGTAGTGGGTGTTCCGCTGCCATTAGTGAGTCAAGGTGGAACTTCGTTGGTGACCTTGATGATGGGTTTTGGTATTTTGATGGCCATCAGTACAGAGCAGCGCCGCTTGGCGCACTAGGGAAATATCATGTGGAAGAAGGGCCTTGTCGCACTGGCGGCATTAGGATTGGCAAGCAGTGTGGCTGCTAAGGACTATCGTGAACAAACCGAGGTGCAAGCCTTCATCGATGAGATGGTGAGCAAGCACAGCTTGGATCGCGATTACGTTAGCGCGACCATGGGTGAGGCGACATACCAGCAATCTATCATCGATGCGATTTCGCGTCCGGCTGAAAAACGCCTAGCATGGTATGAGTACCGCCGTATTTTCATGGATAGTAAGCGTATCAACAACGGTAAAGCCTTCTTGCAGAAACATGCCGCTACCTTTGATCGTGCTGAAAAAGCGTTCGGCGTTTCACGCTATGTTGTAGCCGCCATTATTGGTGTGGAAACACGTTACGGTACCTATACCGGTAAGTACCGTGTGTTGGATGCTTTGGCTACCTTGGGCTTTGACTACGAGCCGCGAGCCAAGTTTTTCCGCGGCCAATTAGAAGAGCTATTTCTGCTCACTAAAGAACAAAATTTTGACATCACAGAGCTACTGGGGTCTTATGCCGGTGCGATGGGGTATGGCCAATTCATCCCCAGCAGCTACCGACACTATGCCATTGATTTTGATGGCGACCACATTGTCGATATTCTAAATAATCCGGTCGATGCGATCGGTTCGGTTGCCAATTATTTAGCTGAGCATGGTTGGCAACGTGGAGCGCCTATCGTTGTTCCTGCCGTAGTGAGTGCTGACTTGGATGAGTCTATATTGAATGATTCCTTGACTCCAAAACGCACTGTTGCCGAATTGGCAGAATTGGGTTTTGGACATGAAGCCAAGGGCGTGAACGATGACATGCAAGCCACCGCGGTGCGCTTGCGCGTTAAACACGGCGAAGAGTATTGGCTTGGTTTAAAGAACTTTTATGCCATCACCCGCTACAACCGCAGTCGCCTCTATGCCATGGCAGTTTACCAATTGAGCCGCGAGTTGGGTGACCAATAAGTGAGGCTGTTACTCGCTGTTTTGTTTCTGACCTTGGCGGGCTGTAGTGCTGTCGAGCATCGTGATAGTGCTCCAAGTATACGCCTCGATCCTGAGACCATTCCCGACGCCGTGCCGCGTTTTGAGGTGATTGGGCGTGCAGGGAATCGCTCGCCCTATGACGTGCTTGGCAAAACCTATCACCTGTTACCGACACCCATCGGTTATGTGGAGGAGGGCATCGCCTCTTGGTACGGCACAAAGTTTCATGGCCGGCGCACGTCTAATGGCGAAATTTTTGATATGTACGCCATGAGCGCGGCGCACAAAACCCTACCTATTCCCTGTTACGCCAGAGTAACCAATCTAGAAAATGGCCGTACGGCGGTAGTGCGCATCAACGATCGCGGCCCCTTCCACGACGACCGTTTGATCGACTTGTCGTTTGCCGCGGCGACCAAATTGGGATACATGGATAAGGGTACAGCGCGGGTTCGGATTGAAGTACTCGATCCCAATAATTTACTTGAGTTGCCCAAAGCGGGAGGTTATTTCTTACAACTGGGTGCCTTTAGCGAACGCCATCGCGCTGAGGCGCTGCTAACCCAGGTGGCCGCCATTGTTCAGGTGGCGTCGGTGATCGAAGCGGAAAATGGGGTGTTCCGTGCCCGTTTGGGGCCATTGACTACCTTTGCCGCCGCCGATGCGCTTATTCAGCAGTTGGTTGACGCGGGCTTTTCCCGTCCCGTCTTGATTCGCCCCCGCTAGGCGTCGCTTAGCGCCTGAGATTTTGGTACACTGCGGCCACCAAAAGGAGGGTTGTCTGTACTATGTCTATTCGTTACCTGTCGGTCGTTGCGAGCGCGCTGTTGTCGGGCGTGTTGAGTTTATCTGCGGCGGCGCAATCCGCGCCCCAATTGATCCCCGCTCCACCGGAGGTGGCTGCGACAGCTCACCTGCTGCTCGACGCTAAAAGCGGCAAAATTCTTGCGGAGAACAATGCTGACCAGCGGTTGCCGCCAGCCAGCCTCACCAAAATGATGACCAGCTACATCATGTCGTACGAGATCGCTCGCGGTAACGTCAAACCCACGGACATGGTCAAAATCAGTAAGAATGCCTGGGCACAAAACCCTGTGTTTAAGGGGTCATCGCTGATGTGGATCGAAGTCGGCACTGAAGTCGCGGTAGAGGATCTTCACCGCGGTGTCATTATCAGCTCTGGCAACGATGCCACTGTGGCGGTAGCTGAGCACCTGGCCGGTAGCGAAGCAGCGTTTGCGGATGTGATGAATCAGCACGCCCAAGTGATGGGCATGAGCAATACCTATTTCGTCAATTCGCACGGTCTTCCCGCCGATGGCCACCTAACCACCGCGCGCGACTTGTCGATTCTGGCCAAGCACATCATCAATGATTTTCCCGAAGACTATAAGCTCTACAGCGAACGGAGCTATACCTACAACGGTATTCGTACCCCCAACCGCAATAGCTTGCTGGGTGGTCAGCTTGGCGTCGATGGCCTGAAAACTGGTCACACCTCAGAGGCAGGTTACTGCCTGGTGACATCGGCGGAGAAGAACGGCATGCGTTTGATTTCTGTGGTGATGGGTACCGAAAGCACCCGTTCCCGCCAAGTGGAGTCAAGCAAATTGTTGAACTACGGCTTCCGTTTTTACGAAACGCCCCAATTGTATAAGGCCGGTGAGCAGTTGACCGAGGCGCGCCTATGGGGTTCCGAGCGCAACAGTGTGCGTTTGGGTATTGCCGAAGATGTGTTTGTGACCATTCCGCGCGGTTCGCGTGGCGACCTACAGGCCAACATGACCATCGATAAAGTGATTAAAGGTGCCGTGGCTGAAGGCCAAACGCTAGGTGAGTTGGTGGTGAACTTGGGCGATGACAACATCGTGACGCTGCCAGTGGTAGCGTTGGAAAGTGTTGCAGAAGCTGGCTTCTTTGGCCGCCTGATAGACGCCATCAAACTGTTCTTTATGCAATTATTTGGTGCGATTTAATGAGCGAAGACGTTCAAGATCCAAAGATCGAGTTCCCCTGTGACTACCCGATCAAAATTTTAGGCCGTAGCTGTGACCACTTTAAGGGCACGGTATTAGAGATCGTTGAGGAGCATTCACCCGATTACGATCGTACCAGTGTGGTGATGAAAGATAGCAGCAAGGGAACCTTCGTATCGATGACGGTGACGATTATTGCTACTGGCCAGCCGCAACTTGAGGCATTGCACAGCGACCTGAAAAACTCAGGTGTTGTGACCATGGTGATGTAGTGCGGCTGCGCCACTTCGGACAACTTCCCTACGACGACGTCTACCAAGCGATGCAACGCTATACCGCGCAACGCGATGGCAGTGCTAGAGACGAGTTATGGTTGTTGCAACACCCTGCCGTATTTACCCAAGGTCAGGCCGGCAAGCCAGAGCATCTATTGCTCACCGGTGACATTCCTGTGGTGCAATCTGACCGCGGCGGGCAGGTGACCTACCACGGCCCCGGGCAGATTGTGGGCTATGTGTTGTTTGATATTAAACGCGCCGATTACGGTGTGCGCGACTTGGTGAACGCTATTGAAAACGCCATTATTGATGTGTTGGCAGGTTACGGCATTAGCGCTCGCGCCCGCCCTGACGCGCCGGGTGTGTATGTGGGCGATGCCAAGATTGCCCAGTTGGGATTGCGAATAAAGCGTGGTTGCTCCTACCACGGCTTAAGTTTGAACGTAGATATGGATATGGAGCCTTTCCTGCGCATTAACCCCTGTGGCTATCAGGGCATGGAAGTGATCTGTATGCGCCAATTGTTGGGCGATAAAACACCCGGTATCGACGAGGTCGAGACCAAACTAGCGGCCGCTATTGCCGACCAGTTAAACACCGAAATTACTGACAGCGTGCCGGCGACCCTGGCATTGCCCTATTGAGAAAGACCATGAGTAACGAAAAACCCAAAAAGGTTGTCCCCGGAGAAAAATTGCGCGGCTACGATAAGGTGTCACGCATCCCAGTGAAGATAATTCCCACCGAGGAAATCCCTCGTAAACCGGAATGGCTGCGCATCAAAATGTCACCCTCGGCAAAAGTTACCGAAGTGAAAGAACGTCTGCGTAAACACAAGTTGGCCTCGGTGTGTGAAGAAGCCAATTGCCCCAATCTGAGCGAATGCTTTAGCGGTGGTACAGCGACGTTTATGATTATGGGTGAAATCTGTACCCGCCGTTGCCCTTTCTGCGACGTGGCGCATGGCCGCCCGCTGGCACTGGACCCCAACGAGCCCGTCGAACTGGCTGAAGCGATCCAAGACATGGGCTTAAAATACGTGGTGATTACCTCGGTAGACCGCGATGACCTGCGCGACGGTGGTGCCCAGCACTTTGCCGATTGTATACGCGAAACCCGCGCCCGCCGCCCCGGTATTCGGGTAGAGGTATTGGTGCCTGACTTCCGTGGTCGCATGGATGTCGCGTTAGATATCTTGAGTGCCGAGGCGCCGGATGTGTTTAACCACAATTTAGAATCCGTGCCGCGTTTGTATAAAGAAATGCGCCCAGGCTCTGACTACCAGTGGTCGTTAGATCTTCTCAATAAATACAAGGAGCGCAACCCTGAGGTGCTGACAAAGACGGGCTTGATGCTTGGTATGGGTGAAACCCGTGATGAGTTGTTGCAAGTGTTTGAAGATATGCGCGCGCACAATATCGATATGCTGACCTTGGGGCAGTATTTGATGCCCAGTAAGAATCACTACCCGATGGATCGCTACGTACACCCCGATGAGTTTGCCGAGCTTGGCAAAATTGCTGAAGAGATGGGCTTTTTAAGTGTCGCCAGCGGCCCCTTGGTGCGTTCTTCGTACCACGCCGATAAGCAAGTGGATCTGAGCAAACTTAAAGCGCTTAAGGTGTAAGCGGAGGGACGTGTGGATATTGTCGATTGCCAATTCGCCTGTCCTTACTGTTTGCAAACCAACGATATCGCGGTAGATACCAGCTGCGATATCGGTCAACAACTCATCCAAGATTGTCGAGTGTGTTGCTCCCCGATTGAAATTCACGTATTCGAGTGGGATGGCGACATTCAACTCGATATCCGCACCGATAGCGACTAGCGAGGCCGCATGGACGTCTACAAACTGTTTGAACGTTACGCCGATACGGTGCCGACAGGTACTGTTGAATGGATTGGCGTGCGGCCAGCGCGTTTTGCGGCACTGCAAGCGTTAGAGCATGTTGAAGCTGAGGCAGGTCGCGGCCTGCACCGCGATCACCGCATGGCTAAAACTCCCGGCTCTGGTCGCCAAGTGACCCTCATTTCGCGTGAATTTATCCAACAAATTGAAGCCAGCGTCGGGCGTACTATCGACCCGAGTGAATTGCGTCGCAATATCGTGGTGTCGGGGGTAAACCTCAATGCTTTGCGCTATCAGCGTGTGCAGATTGGCGAGGCAATTGTTGACGTGGGTGCCTTGTGTGACCCCTGCGAACGTATGGAAAAGACCCTCGGTCCAGGCGGTTTCGTCAGCATGATGGGCTACGGCGGTTACTGCTGCAAAATCGTTCAGTCGGGTCGCATTCAGATTGGCAGTGCTGTACAACTGCTTGCGCGCCAACCCAAGTTGCTTTGATCCATGTTTGGTTTTTTTGAACGCCTCACTGACGCTTTTCCCGAGACAAACCTCGGCCAACCACCGCGCGGTGTGTTGGCGTTTTGTCGCTATTACAGCCAGGGGTTTGCCAAGCCGCTGATTGTGTTGTCGATGCTCACGGCCTTGGTGGCGGTGTTCGAAGTGACCCTGTTTGGCTTTATGGGGCGCTTGGTGGATTGGCTAGCCGAGAGCGACCGCCGTACCTTCCTCGATACAGAGTGGCCCACATTGATGTGGATGGCCTCGGTGCCGCTGATAATTTTGCCCCTGTTGGGGTTGCTACATAGCTTGGTGTCGCACCAAAGTTTGCTGGGGAATTACCCCATGTCGATTCGCTGGCGCGCCCACCGCTACTTACTGCGCCAAAGTCTTGATTTTTATACCAAAGATTTTGCGGGCCGCGTCGCCACGAAAATGATGCAAACCGCACTAGCGGTGCGTGAAGGCGTCATGAAACTGCTGGATGTTTTGGTGTTTATCTCGGTGTACTTTATTAGCGCGCTGGTCATTGTCGCGTCTTCGCATTGGTTGCTGATGCTGCCTATGTTGGCCTGGCTGGCCGCCTATGTGGTTATTCAGTTCCACTTTGTGCCTAGGCTGAAAAACGTGTCGATCGAACAAGCCGATGCACGTGCCACCATGACCGGCCGTGTGGTTGATGCCTACTCTAACGTGCAAACCGTCAAATTGTTCTCGCATACCTCGCGAGAAGCAGATTATGCCCGCGACAGCATGGACGGTTTTATCGACACGGTATACCGGCAAATGCGTTTGGCCACAGGACTCAACGTTAGTGTACAGGTTATCAATCATTTACTGTCTTTTTGCACGGGTGCTTTGGCTATTTACCTATGGCTACACGAGCTGGTCAGTGTGGGCGACATTGCTATCGCTATCGCGGTGGCGCTGCGCTTAAACGGTATGGCTCACTGGATTATGTGGGAGGTGAGCGCCCTGTTTGAAAATATTGGTACCGTGGTCGATGGTATGAATACCCTGAGTACCCCAGTGAGCGTGACAGACGTGCCGGCAGCTCCTGCGTTACAGGTCAACGCAGGTGCGATCGATTTTGAGTCAGTCAATTTTTACTATGATGGCGATCGCCGCGTCATTGATAACTTTACCCTGGATGTGAAGCCCGGTGAAAAAGTGGCCTTGGTTGGCCGTTCCGGCGCGGGTAAGTCGACCACAGTGAATTTATTGCTGCGTTTTTACGATGTCGCCGAGGGGCGTATAAGTATCGACGGCCAGGATATCTCCCAGGTACAGCAAGAAAGTCTGCGCGCCAATATTGGTATGGTTACGCAAGATACCTCGCTGCTGCACCGCACCGTGCGTGAAAACATTCTCTACGGTCGCCCCGATGCGTCTGAAGACGACATGATCGACGCCGCCAAGCGCGCCGAGGCCCACGAATTTATCCTGCAGTTGCGCGATGCCGACGGCAACACCGGCTACGACGCCCAAGTGGGCGAACGCGGTGTTAAATTATCTGGTGGCCAACGCCAGCGCATTGCCATTGCGCGCGTGCTGCTTAAAGATGCGCCTATCCTCGTATTAGACGAAGCGACGTCGGCGCTCGATTCCGAAGTTGAAGCCGCTATCCAGTCAAGTCTTTATGAATTGATGGAAGGCAAGACAGTGATCGCGATTGCCCATCGCTTGTCGACGATTGCCGCCATGGATCGATTGGTGGTGATGGACGAGGGGCGCATTATCGAGACTGGATCGCACCGTGAATTGCTTAGCCACGAGGGTATTTATGCCCAGTTGTGGGCGAGACAGACTGGTGGCTTCCTTGGTGAAGATTGCGATTAAGCTGCTGCGCTCGGCATAGCTTCGTTGCGCGCCTTTTCAAAAATACTCATTTACGACCAGTAAACTCCTTTTTTTTCAAAGGCGCGCGCCTCACTCTGCCATCGCTCGCGACGCTTAATCCCCATTTAATTCCCTTGAAAATGTTGCGCACGCTCCGCGTGGCAACCCACAGATCATCGTGGCGCATATTGCGTCTTTCAATTCGCTGCCACTCTGACAACAATGAAGCCAAACGAATAAGAGGCTTCGCCATGTTTAACTTGCAGATATCTCCTCGCGCCGAGCAAACCCTTGCCGAGTTGCACACCTTTTTTGACGAACACATCTATCCCAACGAAGCGATCTACCACCAGCAATTAAACAATGCTGCGGATCCCTGGGCCACCGTGCCGATCATGCAGGAACTTAAAGGCAAAGCAAAAGCGGCCGGGTTGTGGAACCTGTTTGTCCCTCCATCGCTAGCGCAGTTCGTTGACCACGAGGGGTACTCCAATCTCGATTACACGCCGATGGCAGAGTTAATGGGTCGAGTGTTGTGGTCCTCAGAAGTGTTCAACTGTAACGCGCCCGATACCGGCAACATGGAAGTGCTGATGAAGTTTGGCGACGAAGCGCAGCAGGATCGGTGGCTCGCGCCTTTGTTAGCGGGTGACATCCGTTCGGCCTTCGCCATGACTGAACCTCAGGTGGCCAGTAGCGACGCCACGAATGTGCAGCTGAGTATTGAAAAAGACGGCGAGGGTTGGCGTCTCAATGGTCGCAAGTGGTTCATTTCTGGCGCCATGTACGAGCGTTGCCAGATTTTCATTGTGATGGGCAAGAACGACCCTGACAACCCCGCCCGCCACTTGCAGCAAAGCCAGATCTTGGTGCCGCGGGATACGCCCGGTATCGACATCATCCGCCCAATGAGTGCCTTTGGCTATGTGGACCCACCCTTTGGTCACGCCGAGATGGTGTTTAACAATGTTTGGGTGCCTGATGATCACATGATCTTGGGCCCTGGGCGTGGTTTTGAAATCGCTCAAGGCAGGCTAGGCCCCGGCCGCATGCACCACTGCATGCGTCTGATTGGTGCTGCCCAGCGCTGCTTGGAGATCACCTGCAAAAGAGTCAACGCCCGCGGGGTGTTTGGTCAGCCTATGAACCGCAACCAAGGAGTGCGTGAATCAATCGCGCGGAGTTATGCCGATTTAGAAATGGCGCGTTTGATGGTGTATCGTACCGCTGAAGCGATGGATAGCCAGGGTATAAAACACTCGATCGATTTGATTTCCGCCACCAAGGCGCGCGTGCCTACCATGGTGCAAGACATTATCGACCGCTGCATGCAGTTGCACGGCGCCGGTGGCTTCAGTGCCGACTTCCCGATGGCTGAAGCGTTTAGCTATGCGCGCTGGTGCCGCATGGCAGATGGTCCAGACGAGGTGCACTTGATGTCGCTTGGTAAGCAGATTATTGCACGGTGGGGATAGGTCCCACGGTTCTTAGAACAGCTCCCAAAAAAAGCCCCGCATGAGCGGGGCTTTTGCTATTACATATTGGGGTAGTTGGGACCGCCAGCCCCTTCGGGGGTGACCCAAACGATGTTCTGACTAGGATCTTTAATGTCACACGTCTTACAGTGTACGCAGTTCTGCGCGTTGATCTGGAAGCGTTTGTTACCGCCTTCCTCTTCCACGATCTCATAAACGCCGGCAGGGCAGTAGCGCTGCGCGGGTTCGTCAAACATGGGCAGGTTGTGCGCCAAGGGCACGTTGGCATCTTTCAGCTGTAAGTGGCAAGGCTGGTCTTCTTCATGGTTGGTGTTCGAAAGGAACACTGAAGACAAACGGTCGAAGCTGATCACGCCATCGGGCTTGGGATAGTTGATCTTCTTGCACTCGCTAGCGGGTTTGAGCGTGGCATGATCAGGGGTTGGATCGCTCAAGGTCCAGGGCAATTTACCGCCGAAGATGTTGATATCGATAAAGGCATAGGCCGACCCTAAAATGTTGCCAAATTTGTGCTGCGCTGGGCCGAAGTTGCGTTGCGCGTGCAGTTCTTTGTAAGCCCAACTGTCTTGGAACGCCGCATCGTAGGCTAATTCTGCACCATCGGCGCCCTCTGCCAAGGCAGGTGCCAATACTTCAGCGGCGACCATGCCTGACTTCATCGCGGTGTGGCTGCCTTTAATTTTTGCAAAGTTCAGTGTGCCGGCGTCACAGCCAATCAGCATACCGCCGGGGAATGACATTTTGGGTAGCGACTGTATACCGCCTTTGGCGATGGCGCGAGCGCCGTAAGAAATACGCTTGCCGCCTTCTAAGAAGCGTTTAACAGCGGGGTGCTGCTTGTAGCGTTGGAACTCTTCAAAGGGGCTGACGTGTGGGTTGCTGTATCCTAAATCGGTTATCAGACCCAGTGCGACTTGGTTGTCTTCGATGTGGTACAGGAACGAACCGCCGGCGGAGCCACTTTCTGCCAGCGGCCAGCCCGCGGTGTGCATAACCAGGCCTTGTTCGTGTTTGTCGGCGGGGATCTCCCACAATTCTTTAATGCCAATGCCGTAGTGCTGGGGCTCTTTGCCTTCGCGCAGGTTGAGCTGGTCCATTAACTGCTTGCCTAGATGGCCGCGGCAACCTTCGGCAAACAAGGTGTATTTGGCGCGCAGTTCCATGCCAGGCATGTAGTTGTCGGTGGGCTCGCCGTCGTGGCCCACACCCATGTCACCAGTGGCGATACCGGTGACGCGGCCATCTTCGCCAAACAAAATTTCTGCCGCGGCAAAGCCTGGGTAAATTTCCGCGCCGAGTGCTTCAGCTTGCTCCGCCAACCAGCGACACATGTTGCTCAAGCTGATGATGTAGTTGCCCTCGTTGTGCATGGTTTTGGGCACAAACATATTGGGGATCACTTGCGTGGCGGTGTCATTCTTGAATAGGTGAATCTCGTCACGCGTTACCGCGGTATTGAGCGGGGCACCGCGCTCTTTCCAATCGGGGAAAAGCTCATTCAAGGCGCGGGGTTCAAAAACAGCACCAGACAAAATATGGGCACCCACTTCTGAGCCTTTCTCGACTACGCAAACACTGATGTCTTCTGACAGCTGTCGCAGCTGGCAAGCTGCCGCTAGGCCAGAGGGGCCTGCGCCAACGATGACGACATCAAATTCCATAAATTCGCGTTCCATGGTGTACCTCGTAATTAAACTATTTGGTTAATTTTATCTAAATTATGTGCAGCATTTTAAGTCGCATCTTATATTTTGCCTTAGCCAAGACGACCAAGCCTAGTTAAATAACGACACAGGAGCACAAAATATGGCCTCCTAAAGGGCTGAATTCGCTGTTCGACGATATCAAGAACTATGTTTTTCTGGGCTTTGATACATTTTTGTTAAAAATTATCGAGATTGCTTTGCTAATGTTCTATGAAAGGCGCATGCTTGTGTTATGAATAGGTAACTCACATGGCGATAAGTTCAATACATAGCAACACGGAAAAACTTCGTCTAGAATTTTTGCGTAGTTTAAATATCCTCGATACGGAAAACGAAGAGATCTTCGATAATCTTACGTCGTGGGCGGCGTCTATGCTTAACGTTCCTATTGTATTGATTAGTTTGGTTGACGAAAACCGCCGGTGGTTTAAGTCCGTGGTTGGATTGGATATTTGTGAAGCCAGTCGCGAGGTGTCGTTTTGCCAGCACGTGGTGAACGATGGGCGTATATTGATGGTTGATGATGCCAAGCATGATCCACGCTTTAGGGATTATCCAATGGTTACGGGTGAGCCCTTCATTCGTAGTTATATGGGAATTCCTATCCGCCCCGATGGCGAGTTTGTTGTAGGTAGTTTGTGCGTGGTGGATTTTATGCCGCGGGAATTTACCAGCGATGAATTGTCGCTTTTATCGGCCTTTGCGTTGCAAGTTGAAGGTTTACTGCGTGCGCACCAGCGCCGCATGGTGCTGCAATACAAGCACGAACGTTTGCTAAAAGATAAGGCAGAGCTCACGGCGGTCAATGATGCTTACCGTCAAGTGGCAGAAAGTTTAGCCAGCGGGCAAGTACAGTTAGATCCCGGTGGTGTGATCTGTCATGTGGCACCAGAAGTCGCCGAGTTTTTTCATGTCTCCATTGCTGGACTTACCCTCCAGCAAGCCCTCGATAAACTGGGTGCCTAATGTTATCAATTTGGCCAAGATATTTGATTTCGCCATTGTGGCAGAAGGTATTGAGGACGACGTTCAGGCAGCCACACTCGCGAAAATGGGCTGTCATGTGGGGCAAGGCTATTTTACGCAAGACTGATGTCGCTTCAAGATTTGCTTAAACCATTGGCGCGTGCCAACCCATTGATGTTGCAGTTCAATCAGGCGGGGAGCATGCTGCAGTTTAATTAGTGGCTAGTCGCCCAGTCGATATAGCGCATCGATAGAGTTATCGGCGCCGCTTTCGGCTTCCAACGTCCAGCGCTGGCTTAGACGGTAGCGCAGCAACAATACTCCCAATGCCTCGGCCATGTCGTAGCGATAGCGGGCGTAGAGTCGGCTGTTAATTTGTTTGCCTGCAATCAATGAGGCCGAGCCGCTGTCGTTAGCGACGGCGGCCAATTCGTCCAATCCCGTACTGCGCTTGAGGTTTTGCATCAAACTGCTGGACTGGCCAATCCCCAGGCTAATAGCGGCGCTCATTAGTTGTGCGTTGCTGTTGCCACTGTCGCCATCGTCTTGGCTAATGTCGCGCCCGAACACCAAGTAAGATAACGCCTTGGTTTGATCGATGGCTGGAATCGAAATAATAGCCGTGCGCAGGTCTTTCACCGTGCCGGTAATGTGCAGGCCAACCTCGATGGCGGGTGAATCGATCTTGCGCACGGCGATAATATCAACTCCAGGGTTATCAGTGCTGCCGCTGAAAATCAGGCTGCCGCGTTTGATCGATAGATCGCCGTTCTGCGAACTCAGGCTGCCATCGACTAAGTCCAATTTGCCTTGCAGTTGCGCTGGGCGCCCAGTGACTGAACTGTAGCGTAATTCGCCGCGCAATTTAGTTGCCAGCCCCGCCGCCTTTATCACCACTTTATCGTCGAGTCGCAGCGTGACGTCGATATCTTGTTGCATGCTGGTTCTTGTTTCTGGTGCTTTACGACCTACCACGAACACGTCATCAGAGCGGGTGAAGCTGGGGTTGGGCAATTGGCTAACTTCGATATCAGCTAGGGGGACCGCAATGCTGCCACGCACCTTCACCAAGCTCGGATCAATGGCAAGGTTGAGGTTGGGTGAAACGGCGATTTCTACTTTGGGGGTGGTGGCGCGCAGGCCCTCGGCGTTGAGCGAAACCTGCAACGTCGGTGAGTTGTCGCCTAGCAACTGGCCGCTACCCATCAGAGCGATGGGTTTTTCACCCTGTTGTGCGTGACCGCTAAAAGTAAAGCGACCATCGCGCAACAATGCCCCTTCGATACGGTTGCTGTTAAGTCGTATGGCGGGATCGATCAATGAGATGGCCGGGGCATCGACGCTAAACTGACTGGTGATGTTTAGTTCGTCCGTTGAGACAAGCGAGCCGTTTATCTCGGCGTGAAGCTGAGCGCTGCCATCGAGGGTTTCCAATCGCGGGTTGAAATCGCTCAGCCATTGCAGGGAAGTAACGGCCAGCTCAGCATTAGCTAGCAATTGTTGTTGTCGGTCAATATTGGCATTAGCGAGCAAGCTAAAGCGGTCATCGCTGGCTTGCAGGTTGATATCTAGCAGAGATTCACCCTGGCGATACCAGCGCCATTGGCTGGTGGGGGAGGGCAGAGGGAAACGCTGCCCGCCGATAATCAGTTGCCCGCCGCCAGTGCCGGCGACACTGACACTATCGTGACCGATATCACCCTCTAAACTATGTTTAAAATCCTCCAACGCGATATCACCGCTGTGGATGAAAGCTGCGCTTAATTGACCATTCAACTGCTGGCCACTGTTGTTGAGCTGTAAAGACAAGCCACCCAGGTGAGTATCGCCGGCTTGCAGTTGTCGACTGTTGAGTTCAATGGCGATCTGGCTGCCGTGCTGCCAATTATCGAGCGCGGTTTGAACCTTGCCGTTCACCACCGCATCACCTTGAAGCCCCGCACGGTAGGGGCTAATGTCGTCGAAGTTGGCGGTAAATTGCATGGCGGCTTGTTGGACAATAAGATCGCCGCGACCCTCTAACCAATTTCCGAGGTGCCTCAGGAAAAGGTGTTCAAGGTGAAAATTGTCCGGCGTACCTTTCGCTCGGGCTTCAACGGTGAGTGGAGCATCACCCAGCACACCGTCAAGGGCGGCTTTTGGGACCTGCCAATGGATCACTTCGCCATTCTGCTGCGCAGCAAAACGAATGTTTAAGGCGGTCATGGCCTGACTATTTAAGGGCCATGCCGCCAGTTGGTCTAGTCGAAGGCCGCGGCCTTGGATCTCGCCAATGATATTTACGGTGGGTTGCCAGTCGACTTGGCTGTTGAGTTGTGCTTTGCCGCTAAGAGCCGCAACGTCCAGGGTGATGGTCGCGCCTTTGGCAAGGGTGCCGCTAGCTTGGATGTTCCCGTTTACATCGCCGGCGTGTTCGCTATTTAAAACGATGTTGCCACTCACGGTGAATGTCGTCAAATCAGTATTCACAGTGAGTTGCTCGCTACCAATAGACCAGCCAGGGCCTTGGATGCCGCTGATTTGGTTGTTTAGAATGACGTTGACATCGTCGACGGCGAGCACTTTCAGGCTGCCATCACTAAACACCTTGCCGCTTCCCAGCGCTTCACCGGCGCTGAAGCTGTGGTTGAGTTTCCAGGCCTTAAGTGGCCCTTCACCGACTAATTCACCCCCCATAGAACCCATCGACCAGCGCGTCTTGGTTTTGAGTTGTTGGGTGAGGGCGTTGGCCAGCCATTCCCCAGAGCTTTGCAGCGTTAGATCGGCACGGGTAAAGGTTAAGCGTTGCCATTTGAGGCGTTGATCGATCAAGCTAAGGCTATCCATAGCTAGACCCATGGGCACAGCGTCATCAATGACGATAGTGTCTAGCGATAGCTTGTTTAGCACGGCGCGTACCGGTAGTGCGGGTAATAAAGGTAGCGAGGTATCGCTATTGGCCTGCTCGGCGGGGCGCGTGGCTACTGTCAGCGACTCGATACTCAATGAGGCAATGCGCAATTCTTGGGCGAACAGCAATGGCCAAAGATCGAGATTAATGCTGGCGTTTTTGACGCTTATGGCTGCACTGGGAAGCGCCATGCTCAAGTGACCAATGTTAAGTCCACTGATCACGTTGCCGCTAATATCGGTCGTGCTATAGGGTACCGACGTGCCGACTTTTTGAATCAGCCAGCGCGAACCGTCGTTGGTGGCAAGCACCATATACAGGCTCATCAGGACGCTGCCAAGTGCAATCAAAGTGGCGGCGATCCAGCGGCGCCAGCGCAACCGGCGTTTTGTAGGGGCGATCATAGCTCTGCTCCAAAGCTAATGTGTAAACGCCAGCCAGGGTTCAGCCCATCAAAACCATGGGCAATATCGATGCGGATTGGCCCGAGCGGTGAATACCAGCGCGCACCCACTCCGGCGCCTATTGCCAAGTCCGGGGCGTTATTGAACGCGCTGCCGGCGTCGACAAATAGCGCCGCTGACCAATCTTTACGGATGGCGCGGTCTAGCTCGATAGAGCCATCGATGATGCGCTTGCCGCCAATAACGACGGATTCGCCGTTGACAACGCGAATGTCTCCTAAGGTGTCTAAGTCGTAACCGCGCACGCTGTTATCGCCGCCAGCAAAAAAACGCAGATCTGGAGGGAGTAAATCGAGATCATCTACCACGTTGATGCCCATGTGGACTCGGCCTAGCAAACGCCATTTGGGCGATAGGGTATAAATGGTTTTATAGGCGGCCTGCATCTGTAGCACATCGATGTCGGATCCCGCGGCTTTGGCGGCCGCGCGCCAAATTAAATTCAACGAGCGACCACTGGCAAGGCGTCCGCGCCCTTCGCCCAGGCTGCGCTGCCAGCCTTGGCCAATACTCAGCAACTGGGTGTCGCCGTCGGTGTCGGCGATGCGCCACACCTCCGAAGAATATTGCACCACATGGGTACGCAGCCATTTATCTTCACGGCGCAGGCTTTGTGTCGCGGTAATCGCGGTCTTCTCACGCTTGTAGGTATCAGGCTCATCGAACTCATAACTGGCCCCCAGACTTAGCCAGCGATTGCGGGGGTCATCTTCATCGGCGCGACGGTATTCGCCGCTGAGTACGCTTTCTTTATTAGCCAGCATGGCAGTCAGACGGGCGCGGTCGCCGCGATCATTGATGCGTCGCCAGCGAACTTCGCCACGGGTGCGAGGGCCGCTATCGGTGGCGTAACCGGCGCCAATTTCATAGGTTCGTTTGCGAGCCGGAGCGCCTTCTACTAACACTGGCACGACGTGTTCGCTGGCCTGATCGTACTGGGGGGTAATAGCCAATGCACCGAGATAGCCTGTCGACATCAAGTTTTGATAGGCCTCGTCTAATGCCTGGCGGGTAAAGGGATCGCCCGGGCGCATATCGTAAAACTTCGCTAGAAAGTCTGGGTCGATGTTGTCAATGTGGTGTTCAAGACTCCCAAAGCGATAGCGCGGCCCAGGGGAAAGTAGCAACGCTACGTCGGCAGTAGTTTGCTCGCTGACCGAGGTTTCAGCGTCCTCGCGTGGGATCTGCACCGTGACCTTGTTGGTTTGCCAATGGGCATCCAAGTATCCCATAGCGTGGGCTTGGCTGATGACATTAGACTTGATGTCTTCATAGCTGGCGTGGGTAAAGCCCGACCCCGTTTGAGGAACAAAGGTGGCCAGCTGATCGCTATTAAACTGCAGGGTGTCGATACCGTCGAGCAGAACCGAACGATAGATCGCTTGCGTGCCGGGTATAATCTTCAGTTGCGCCTGCCAGCAATCCTTCTCAGTGCTTTGCTGATGCTCAAACGACGATTGATAAAACCCCTGCGTTTCCAAGAGCTGCCCAGCAATTACTTGGGTTTTATCCAATTGTTTTTCCACCCACCAATTGGGCGCGTCGCAGGCCGCTCCATTCAGCGGTGATTGCTCAACCACCGCCGCCGCCAAATCGCTGTCGATACCCGAGACGTTAAGTTCAGCAAAGCACAGCGATACCGGCCAAAAGCCTATTGCCAGCAGAACGAAGAGGGGGATTGAGCGAGGGCGAAATTGGTTGTCAGGCATCGTGTAAGAATCATCCATGGTGGCTTTATTCTAGTCGTAAAACCCATCGCTCGACAGACGCAGTGCTTATTTATTCAATTAAGTTTGATCTAAGGGAATTTTTCAGAGAATTTAAAAAATATGGTCTATGCTGAAAGTGAGTTTTATACCGAGTCATCGGTATATACGTGGTGAGTTCACGGAGGAAATCTACATGCCTGTGTTGCGTGTTGCTAAAAATATCAGAAATACCCTGTCTTCAATTCTAATGTTGGCTATGGTCGCCGCTTGTGGTGGCAGTGGGCCGGCTGGGGCGCCTTCTCCTAGCGGAGGTGGCACTGTCGATACGGGTGATACGACCGCCTCACCATCTATTTCATTGGCTTGGGAAGCTAATTACAGTCAAACGGGTAACATTGTTCTCGATACAGAGCCTCGCACACTCGAGATTACCGTGTTGGATGCAGATGGCGCGCCGGTTTCAGATGAATTGGTTGAGGCCTCGGCAAGTTTAGGAGCGCTGTTCCCAAGTTCAGGTACGGTGTCGACTAATGGTAGTGGCGTAGCTACCGTTCAGATCGATGTCACCGGTTCTGAAGAAGGCGAAGCGGGTGCTATTACAGTTGTATACACCGCCGATGATGGCAGTTCGGCGACAGCTCGCCAAACCTACAGTGCTACGATTGCAGCAGTTAATGCATCCGCCGGTCTTCAGCTTGAAGGTCGAATCTATCCGATGTCAGTGTTAGATGCTGAGGGCACTGTGGCAGCAGTGACTGATTTTGTCGGAAGCCTGACCGAATTTGATGCGGCGCGGTCAGATGAGGGAGAGTATTCAATTAATGCAGTGCAAACCTCGTTGTTTGTGGTGCGTGTGCTCAATGCCAACGATGTTCCATTGGATGGCGCTATCGTCACCATCGAAAGTACAGCGGGGGCATTAACTCCCGCCAGCGGCCAAGTTCTTACCAATGGTAATGGGGTTGCCTATGCCACCATCGCATCGGGCGGTAGTGATCCCGGTGCAGCGGGTACCGTGACAGCCACCGTGGCCGAAGATTCTGTGAGTAATACCTTCTCGGTAGGCGCGGTTAATCTTGCGCTCGGCTTCAGCGCGGCAAATCCTGGGGTGATTGGCGTTAACGGAGCAACGGATGGTTCTGTGACCTTATCTCCTGCGGGTACCGCCTCGTTGTCTGTGTCGGTCTTCGACTACGAAGACAACTTGTTCACTACACCGCTGACCATCAATTTCACCAGTAGCTGCGCTTCTTCGGGTGATGCACGTATTGATACGGGTGTGCAAACAATCAACGGTCGTGCGGCAGCAACCTACGAGGCAACGGGCTGTGCAACCTCGGATAGTATTCAGGCAACGGTGGTTGAATTAGCGGACGTAACAGCACTAGGATCATTGAGTGTTGAAGATGCCCCTGCAAACTCTATTCGCTTTGTTTCAGCCACACCAACTTCGATTGCAATGGCAGGTACAGGTGGTAACAATCGTCAGGAATTTGCGACATTAATCTACGAAGTCATCGACCAAGCAGGTCAGCCGAAGTCAGGTGAGCCGGTTTCCGTGGAACTTAGCACGGTGACGGGTGGTATTAATTTAACCGGTGATCTTAATGATGACGGTATGCTGCTTGAAAATGCTGACATTGCAACTGCTGATGAGCGTTTGACCTCGAATGCCGAAGGCCGAGTGTCAGTTATCGTCAATGCCGGAACCGTTGCTACGTCTGTAAGGGCAGTGGCTACGATTACGGTTAACGGGGTAGATATTAGCAGTGTGTCCGATAGTTTGATTGTCAGTACGGGGCTAGCGGATCAAAACTCGATGTCGCTAAGCGCCACTATTTTGACACCGGCAGGTTATGATTTCGATGGGTTTGAGTCCACCTTGAATCTTCGTGCGGCGGATGCATTTAACAACCCTGTACCCGATGGCACTTCAGTTAATTTTACTACTGAATATGGTCGTATCGTCGATACATGTTCTACATCTGGTGGGACCTGTTCAGTCACCTGGAATAGCCAGAACCCTCGCACACCTGATAACACCGTTAATACTGGCCCAGTGCCAAATTTAGGTAACCGCCAGTGTGATTCTAATATGGATGGCACGGCAGATTTGATGAGTGGCAGTACAGGATGGAATGGCGGTGAGCCAGCGTCTTTAGGTGGCGCGGTACCATTTGGCGTCCCTTGCCCCGTCTTGTCTTTGGCTAACACCAATGTAGCCAATGTCACCGGTGGCAGTTTTACGAGTGTGATTGCTGATACAAATGCAGCTACGCCAACGTACCCTGGCCAAGTATTTGGTGGTCGGTCTACCATTCTTGCTTATGCCATTGGTGAAGAAAGTTTTGTCGATGCCAACGGAAATGGCCAGTACGATGAGGGCGAAGAATTTGTCGATATGCCAGAAGCCTACATCGATCACAACGAAGACGGTGTGTTTGGTAACATGAATACCGTCGGTGCTTGTATCAGTCCTACTCAAGTGAGAGCGGCATCGGCAGGCGTCTCAAGTTCAGTTATCGTAAGCGGCGCTAGTGTTTCAGCTGCTACAGTTTGTGCTAATTGGCAGAGCGGTGGTGAAGAAGAAGAGTTTGTCGATTTCGATGATGATGGTACCTACGACTACGCCAATGGTGTCTATAATGGCACGCTCTGCCCCGATGGTGCTGCTGCAACGGTTTGTTCTCGTGACTTGATTACTGTTAGCGATAGTTTGACCCTAAATGTAGGCGGCTCTAGTCCATTCATTGGTATTTATTCAACAAGTAACGTGCTGCTCAGCGGTTCGGATGTAGGTGTGGATATTACCGACAACGACAATTCAAATACGCGCCGCATCTATATCTCAGACCTCTTTAATGGTCGTTTACCCGGCGGCACCACTGTCAGTGTCAGTTTCGATAACTGCGAAGTGCAGGGCGTAAGTAGTTATGAATTTGTTGATACCAACGCTTTCGGTAACCATGCCTTTGATGTGTTCCTCGGTGAAGATACGTCGACCGACAAAACGTCAGGTCTTGTCACGGTGACTGTTGCCGTTCCTGAGCGAGCAGGCAATGTATTAGCAACAGCGTCATTCGGCTGTATCGATAACGACTAAGGCTTTGTCTTATAGAAATCCCTCGCCTTGCAGGGGATTTTTTTTTGTCACATACTTTTTACCCGTTTCAGCGAGCCGCGTTAAGGATTACCTGCATGTCATCTGTTTTTGTCTTATCGGAAAGCCCAGTAAAGTTTGGCACCAGCGGTGTACGTGGCTTGGTGGAAGAGTTAACTAATGAAGTGTGTTATGCCTATGCCGCCGCTTTTTGGCGTGCGGCGGGTGAGGGTGACCGTGTTGTCATCGGTCATGACTTGCGCCCTAGTAGCCCGCAGATGACACAAGCTTGTATGGCGGCCATGTGTGATTTGGGTGTTCATGTGGATTACGTGGGTGCGCTTCCAACCCCAGCCATTGCCTATTATGCCGCATTGCAAAACGTGCCTGCCATTGTGATTACGGGTAGCCATATTCCATTTGATCGCAACGGTATCAAGTTTTACCGTCGTGAAGGTGAAATCAGCAAGCGCGACGAAACCGCAATGCTGCATCAGCTGGTGGAAATTCCGTCGAACATGGCATTACCCGCCTTGCCCGTTGCGGACCCGGTGGCATTGAATAGCTTTATTGCCCGTTACACCTCTTTTTTTGCGGGTGCACTAGCAGGTAAAAAGATTGCCGTTTACCAACACTCGAGTGTGGCGCGCGATATTATTGTCGATATTTTCGAGCAACTCGGTGCTGAGGTGGTGGCACTTGGGCGCACTGAAACCTTTGTGCCCATCGATACCGAAGCGGTTCGCCCCGAGGATATTGAACAGGCGGCGAAATGGGCGCGTGAGGTGGGATTTGATGCCATTGTGTCGACAGATGGTGATGCAGACCGCCCGTTGATTGGCGATGAAAACGGCCAATGGCTGCGCGGTGATGTGGTCGGTGTGTTAACAGCGAAATTCTTGGCGGCGAACTATGTGGTGACACCGGTTAGCAGTAATACCGTTTTGGAACATTCGCATTGCTTTGAAGAATGCATCCGCACCAAAATCGGCTCACCCTATGTGATCGCGGGTATGGAACATGCGCCAGAGGGGAGTGCTGTGTTGGGTTACGAAGCAAATGGCGGCGTGCTGTTGGGCAGCGATATCGTAAAAGGTGCCCAGCGTTTGAAAGCCTTGCCTACGCGTGACTCGATCTTACCCATGCTGGCGGTGTTCGGTTTAGCGGCCGAGCGCGGTTGCAAGGTGTCAGAATTATTGGTGGATTTGCCCACGCGCTTTACCCACAGCGATCGCATCCAAAACTTTGCTACCGAAAAGAGCAAAGCCCTCATTGCAGAATTCGTTGAAGGCATTCGCGACGCCTCTGTAGTGATGGCGCCAAACAGTGGTGAGCCCACCAATGTTGATATTACCGATGGTTATCGCGTGACTTTCAGCAACGGCGATATCGTTCACTTACGCCCTTCTGGGAATGCCCCCGAATTGCGCTGTTACGCCGAAGCCACTGACGCTGACCACGCAAAAGCGCTTTGTGAAGCGTGTTTGGCGGCGGTGCAGGCCGCTTAGCGTTTGGTTATGTCTCGGTTGCTGATGCTCACCGGAACTTGCTGACTCATCACCGTAACCAGCACGATGGCGCGCTTCGCGCCGTCGGGTTGGCTAAATACCGCCTGCAGCCCGTTAAAGGCGCCCTCGGTTATTTCCACCATGTCACCACGCTGCGGTGCGTTATTAACGATCTCGGTATCATCGGCATCGCACTGTTGTTGGATCAAAGCGATCAGTTCATTGGGAACCACGCTGGGGGTGCTGCCAAAACTCACAAATTTTGCCACGCCGCGGGTGGAGCGAATGCTAGTAAATCTAGGGGATTGTTCATCAAGTTTAACGAAGATGTAGCCTGGAAACAGCACCTCGGTAAGTTGCTGGCGTTTGCCGCGCACAATTTTGCTGACCTCGATCATCGGACAGTAGGTGTGGATCCCTTGATTGTGCAAATTCTCAAGCGCGCGCAGTTCGTCGCGGGCTTTTGTTTGCAACAGGAACCATTGCGCATTGTCGGACATAAAAACTCCCTAATTGAAACGGCATGATAGCGACCAATCGTGCATTCAACAATGCTTAGTCTCGCAGGGTAGGCTAGAATAGCCTCAACAAGGAGAACAGCATGACCAAAACTATCGACATTTACGCCATTGGCTCCGCCCTGGTCGACACCGAGATCCGTGTGACCCCAGAATTTCTCGCCGCTAATGGCATCGACAAGGGGGTAATGACCCTGGTTGACGAACAACGCCAAGACGAATTGGTGAGTGCGTTGATCAAACACCATTCGCACATCGACCGCGCCTGCGGCGGTTCGGCCTGTAACAGTGCTGTGGCGGCCGCCGAGTTCGGCGCTAGTGTGGCCTTTAGTGGCCGCGTTGCTGACGACGACGACGGCGCGTTGTTCGCCGCTGATCTAAAAGACGCCGGTATTCGCTTTCACGATGTTCGTGCCAGTGGTGATATCACCGGTAAGTGCCTGGTGATGGTGACGCCTGACGCCGATCGCACGATGAATACATTTTTGGGCGCCAGTGTGAACCACTCGCTCGCCGAGGTCGATTTTGACGCGCTGGCTGCGTCTCATTGGCTCTACTTAGAAGGCTATTTGTTAACTGACCAACCACGCACCGATATGGTGTTGGACGTGTTGAAATTTGCCCGCGACAACGGCGTAAAAGTGGCATTAAGTTTGTCTGACCCCTTCGTCGTAGCTGTGTTCGAAACCGCCATCCGTCAAGTGATTGGCGCTGGTGTCGATCTCATATTCTGCAACGCCGACGAAGCCAAGGCCTTTACTCAGTGCGAGTCACTCGAGGCGGCTGGCGATACGTTGCTGCACCACTGCAGCGCGTTTGCGATTACCGATGGTGCCAATGGTGCCTTAGTGGGTGATATGCATAGCGTGGAGCACGTGGCGGGATTCCCCGCCGATGCCGTCGATACCAATGGCGCGGGCGATATGTTTGCCGGCGCCTTTATGTCTGTATTGGTCACCAGTGGCGACAAACAAGCGGCCGCCTCGTTTGGCAACCGCTGTGCAGCGCAAGTAGTAGGCAAATACGGCCCGCGCTTAAGCAAGGCGGCGTTGCAAAGCCTCGTGCTTCAGAAACCGGCCTAAATCTTTTAAGAAGGTCGGTGGGTGTCGATGCCATGCCGGCCTTTATATCAGTTATAAGCGGTCGAAATTTAATAAGAAAATATTGTTTAAAGCCATAAAATATCGCTTGTACTTTTGCCTAAAAAGCGCACACTGCGCGAAATTGAACCACCTCGCTGAGTGCCCCCCATTTGAACGCGTCTCCCTATCGTTTTCGTCTTGCCGAACCGGCGGATGTCGATGCCCTGTGGCAGCTTGAAAAAACCTGCTTTAGCCATGACCGACTAAGCCGTCGTCGCTTCAAACATTGGATTACCGCCACGACAGGTTTGCTTATCGTGGCACGTAATAGTACCGATAAGATCGTCGCTTATGCCTTGATATGGTGTCACCGCGGCACGCGTTTGGCCCGCCTTTATTCGATCGCCGTGGATCAATCCACCCGCGGCACAGGGCTTGGCAAGGCGTTATTGCTTGAGGCTGAATCTCGCGCGGTAGCTCAGGGCAGGTTATACATGCGCCTTGAGGTGGCAAAAACCAACCATGTTGCGATTGCGTTATACGAGAAACTTGGTTACCGCGTGTTTGGCGAGTACTTGGATTACTACGAAGATCACAGCGATGCGCTGCGTATGCAGAAGCGTATCGTCAAACCGTTGGCCAATGAAAGTCGCCCACAGATGCCTTGGTATCAACAGACCACTGAATTTACCTGTGGCCCGGCGGCGTTGTTGATGGCGATGGTCAATCAGGACGATCAGGTCATTATGGACGCCGCCCATGAGCTGGCAATATGGCGCGAGGCGACCACTATATACATGACCACAGGGCTGGGTGGTACGCACCCTGTAGGCTTGGCCTTGGCCGCCGAAAAGCGTGGTTTCGCTGCAGAGGTTTGGATTAGTAGCGATTCAGCCCTGTTTGTTGACGGTGTGCGTAGCGAATCGAAAAAGCGGTTGATGACTCTTGTGCACGATGGATTCATGGCGGAAGCGGTTAAGAAATGCCTGCAGATCCACAAATACGCTATCACGGTGCAGGACATTGACGAGTGCCTTAAGAATGGGTTTGCCCTGATTGTTCTAATTAGTACGTATCGACTGGATGGCCGCAAGGCGCCTCATTGGGTGGCTGTATCGGGCGCCGACCAGCATTGTTTTTATCTGCATGACCCCGACCTCGATGAGGATCAATTGGCCATCGATGCTCAGCATGTGCCTATCGCGCGAGAAGATTTTGACAAAATGGTGAGTTTTGGAGCCATTCGACTGCGCACTGCAGTAGCAGTAAGGAAAAGAGCGTGAAAGAAATTCAAATTAGTTTGTTAGGTCGTGGCCTTAATAGCGAGCGTGTTGATACGGTATTGATTGAGCAACAGTCTGCTGTGCGTTATCGCGATGCCTATCTGATCAGCTTTACCCAAGGTGAAGCCTGGGTCTTCGATTATGGTGTGTTGGTAACATGGGGTGTTGGATACGACCAACGGAAGTCTTTGTTAGAAGCCATTGAAGACATCGTGATAGATCCTGTAGATGTGGTCGTTGAAAAGTACCAGTACCACTTCAGCGATGAAGGTAGTTTTCAGGTACGAGATGATGTGCTGAGTTTGCCAAATGACGATCCATTAACTCGGCTCGCACTCAGCCACGCCTTTGCACAAGAGACCAAGCTGGAGTTTTTTGAAGGGGTCGCTCGCGATGTGATTCAATCCAATATGTATGTCTCGAAAGAATTGGCTCGTACCGGTAAAGTGCCCTTGAGTCGACGAGAATTATCAAAGTTGCGCGGCGTCCTTTTCGATACCAGTACCGATATCACATGGCAATTTACTCTCTTAGATACGCCTGAGTTTTTCTGGTCATACCCCGAATTAGAAGGCCTTTATAACGTATTGAGCAAGTATCTAGACATCAATGCTCGATTATCTATTTTAAATACCAAGCTGGCCACCATCCATGAAATGCTAGGGATGTTGGCGGAAGAGCAGCGACACAAGCACAGTGCGTTTTTGGAATGGATTATTATTTTGTTGATCGCGGTCGATATCGCGATATACATGTTGCCGGGGCATTAGTCTTAGCTTGATGTCATAAAAAATTACTGTTTTTTATGAATTATCTGTCTAAAGCATGGCTTGTTTATTGTTCAATTCTTAGCCATATTTAATTTACGCCGAGTGGCTATGTGCCCGTATCGCCGGGCGCCTTTGAGTGGGGGATAGCTTGATGGTTACCCTCACTCTTCATTCCTCTGTTTACTCCTTGCAATCATCTTGTAACATTTTTACGCTAAAATTTTGACGGCTTAAGATTTCTTTTCTACTTTTTTGGGCATTGTTCATTGGTATTCGCTAAGAGGCACTATGAATACGCGCGTTGCACATGCAAAGGAAACCGCCCACCGATCTTTTCGCAGTGAAATCTTTACTGCACAAGCCGTGACAGAAACCGCTATCTATTATTTTCACGTAGCCGCTGATAAGGCTGAAGAAGTGCTTGAGCGCTTAGCCGAGCGCGATGAATACAGCGCGTTGCAAGGGGTGCGCCGCGTTGAGGTGTTTGAGGGTGAGTTGTTCGCCCGTTACGACGGCCAACTCCCCATCAAATGGTTCACGCTCGATTAGGCTTTTGAACCCATGGCTATTGCACGCTGTGCGGTGGCCTCGGGATTCTCGTTAAAACCACCCAGCCAGTCGCTCGCCTGAGTGGTAATCAAATTCTGCATCATCTCAATATGCACGGGCTCTGCATTTAAGCAGGGAATGTATTCGTAGCGTTCTCCGCCCGCTTCCATGAAGTACTCGCGGTTTTCACCGCCGATTTCCTCGATGGTTTCTA
>JAHEIH010000012.1:0-12093 GCA_024639455.1 Cellvibrionales bacterium | reverse complement strand
AGTGCGCTATCGATGCTGGGTTGACCGTAGCGCATCGCAAAATCCACCAGAATGTGCTCGCCGAATTGGCTTTGTATTGCGCCGCGTAATTTATCGCACTGGTCTTGGGTGTGAAACAGCAGAGGCGAGCCGCGCTCGGTCCACACTTCGCTGTAGGCCTCTGCCGAGCGTTTGGGGCGCACATTCAAAATGATGCCGTTGAGGATCATCCACCAAATAGGGCGCGGCACCTCTACCACTCGGGGGTCCCACAAGAACTGCTTCAAATAAGGACGCAGCGCCATGGCTGTTGGTGCTTGTGGGGTGCCTAAGTTGGTAATGAGTACCCCCACTTTGCTTGGAGTGGCGTGGGAATAATTGGGAGAGCCTTGGTAACGCATGGGCATCCTTAATATGTATGTTCGAGAGTCTTTGTGTTCGAGAGTCTTTATGTTTGAGTGGCTTATACGCTACAAATGTATTTGAAGTTGAGATTCTAGCGCAAATCTACATCGGCGTTTAGCGCCTGCAAAGATTCATCAGCCTTGCTGGCCCAATTATCGGGGGTGATAAATAAACGTTCGTGTTCGCGAATATAAAAGTTGTGATGTTCACATTGCTCCATGCGAGCGACCATCACCGGTTGGCTATCGTTGTCGAATTCATGCGCTAAGTGGTTACATAGCTCGGCAATGCTTAGAGTGTCTGCATCACGTTTAAGCATTAAGAGTGGGGCTAACCAATCGCGCCGGCTTACAAGCATCCAACGCGAGCTATCGCTACGTTGATTGAGTTCGCCCAAGGTTAGGTGTTTTGCACTTTGGTGTTCTGGTGCGATAAAAGGGTCAAGCGCATCCAACTGGCTTTTATAAAATAACGTGCCGCCTACCGCGATGACCTTGATCGGTTCCAACACCCCAAGATGTACTAGCTCGGCTTTACCTTCCGGCGTCTCGCTAAGGGCAATTTGGTGATTGATGAGATGATCTGCTTTGATGTCAAACCGGTCTTGCAGCGACGGGCCTATCCAGAAGGTATCGCATTGATACTGATGTTCAAGATAGTATTTTGTTGCCACCTCCAAATGATAAACAAGTCCGTCTTGCCGGTTGCGCAGAATAAAGTCGAACTCACCGATAGTCCGCTCGCTATTGCGAACAGCTACGTTGTGGGCAATGAGTTCGTATTGCGGAAAGGTGTCTATGAAATACAGCCATAGCGCTTCGTGGTAAAAGCCCAGTCTGTGAGAGCGTTGCTGGGTGATGAAGTGATTGAGATCCTTGGGTGCACCTAACAGCGTGCGAAACCACGAGTTGAACATGCTGATGTCAATGGGTAACTGGCGACGTATCCCCGGAAAGGCCATTAGGCGGGGTCCGAGCACGGCATATGCCAAGTGCTTGCAGGGCCCAGAAGCCAAACCGACATAATCAAACATGTAGCGTCCTCAATGAATCGAGTGTCTACTTTAGCGCATGCCGTGCTGTAGGCCAATGAAACCTTTTTCAAGTTTACGCGGTAATCCCTTGGGATCAACGCCGGTATTACTATCCAGTAAATAATTGCAGGTTTAGATCACGGTATAGTCGACTGCAGTGACGTCTTCATCGCCGCACGCAGAGAGAAAAAATGCCGCAGAAAGTGCTGAGACAATAGGTTTAATCGACATATACTATACCTTGTAGGTTAATGGGTAAGCTTAAGTCTAGTTGAGGAATTTCAAGCGGGTGTGATGGTGTTCACAAAACTACAATATTGTTATGTGCCGTTAACATTATGCTGTCGAATGTGGTTGCTTTTGATTGGTTTTATGCCGCTCATGGTCAATGCAGAGCAAAGCATGGCTTGGCATTTTTAGATGACCCTTATAGCGAGCTATCGGCGCAAGAGTCTTGGCAGACGTTTTCACAATTGCCTCCAGAAAAAAAGGCGAATTCTGGCGCGCTTTCAAGAGGGTTTACTCACGCGACGTCTTGGCTGATGCTGCCAATACCTCCCGCAGAAGATATTCATTACTTACACATTAAGCCGGGTTACTTGAATGATCTTCAGGTATTTGCCGTTCATACGGATGGGCTTGAGCAGATTTTCAGCAGCTACTCGTCACCTGGTGAAAGCCCTTATTTCGCAATTCCAATAGTGGATACGGCATCACGCCCCACGGCACTATTGTTGCGTTTAAATACAACCAGTTCGCATGTGTTAGTCGCTGACTGGGTGACGGCTAGTGAGCTAGATGAATTGCAACAACAAAGCGCGACATATATTGGCGCCTACACCGCTGTACTGGGTGTTTTGGCGCTTGTCTATTTGTTGTTTGGTCTTCGCTTGGGGCTATGGTTGCATGCGGTATACGCCTGTTATTTGTCTGCCGTTATTGTCATTACCTTATGTCAACATGGCTATGTTGCGTGGTTGCCATGGCAAGATTGGCGTTTTTCCAGTCATATTGTTGGGGCTGCTGTTGGACTAAGCTTCGCGTTAATGGCTTTGTTTCTAAAACTTTTTTTGATGTTCGTCGAGCGGAATATAGAAAGTCGGCATTGTTACAAAATTTTGTGATGTTTATGGGGAGCCTCACCGCCTTGCAGAGCATGCCCGATGCTTCTGATAGCGACACGGGTGCGATTGTGGATGATGGTTCGGGTGTTATCTTGAACGATGATGGCACGGTTGATCCTTTGGCTGTTGCAGACGACGATACCCCGCCTGTCTTGCCTGAGGTAGCGGTAGAAGTTGTTGTGACCACTCCAGTTACGGGTCCTGCAGCGGGTTCTGCAGCGCCAGTGGAGCCTATTGTTGTTGAAACCGTTCCTGTAGAGCCTACATCTCTGCCAGAGGGTGAATTGATCGTTCAGCGCAACATCCCAATTCAGGAAGCTAAAGTTGATGATAATGGTCTTACTGTCGTCGATTTCACGATTCCGGCTGACACCTTTGCCCATACTGCAGAGAAAGACTACACATTGTCTGCTGTGATGGTCGATGGTTCAGAACTGCCTGCTTGGCTGGTATTTGACGCTGAAAAAGGTGAGTTCCGTGGCATCGCCCCAGAAAATTTTGAAGGCGTCATTGAAATTCGCGTGATTGCCCGAGATAGTTCAGGTCGACAAGTGGAAACCGAAGTGCGTATTGAAGTGGTGAAAGGGCAAAACCGTGACGTGCTTGGAAAGCTTCACGTGTTTGATCAAATGCAGCAAGACGATCACTTCGCATGGAAGCAAGCGCGTGATCAGTGGATTGCCCAGGCCAGACAATTGGCTAATGCAGATAAGCTAGCGAGTTAATTGATGAGCCCTGAGCTGCAACGCGACGCCGACCGACAATCGGCGTTAGCGACCGTTCTTCATCTGGCGCGCAGTGCCCGCAATGCGGCAAACGCTGACGAGTTGGAATATGTGTTGGTGAATCAAACCCATCAGCTGATCCCGTATCGTCAGGCCGTGTATTGGTCGCACGACGGCGGGGTAAGCAGCTTGTCGGGTGTAGTGGCTGCCGATGCCAATACACCGTATGTGCAATGGCTGCAGCGGTTTTTTGAGGAAGTGAAAAATCGACACGCGGCTAAGTCAGACAAACAGCCCAAACCGATGATTGTCGATCTCAATAGCTGGGATAAGAACGATACCACCTGGAGTGATTGGCTGCCCGCCATGGTTGCGGTGTTACCTGTGCCTGCGCGCAAGGGAGCGACAGGCGGCTACTTGATGCTGGCACGTGACAAAGGCTTCATGCCAGTGGAAATTAACTTCCTGCAGGAATGGATCGATATCTGGGTGGCCGAGTATTCCACCCGCTTGGCGGCCACCCATATTCAGTCCACTCGCTCGCGCTTGAAACAGCGCTGGAAGGGGCTTAGCCATCGCGGCCGTTGGATTACTGCCGCAATCATGGTGTTGTTGGTTTTTCCCGTACATCTTACCGTGTTAGCGCCAGCTGACCTCATTCCGGCTACGCCTTCCTATATACGCGCCCCAATGGATGGCGTGATAGAACGTCTGGCCGTGATACCAAACCAACGTGTGACTACTGGCGAAGAGCTTTTTCGATTTGATGGCATGAGTTTGCAAAATCGATTGGCGCTTGCTGATCGTGAATTCTCGACCACTCAGGCGGAATACCGTCGTTTTGCTCAGCGCGCATTGTACGAAGCCGATAGCAAAGCAGAGCTTGCCGTGCTGCAAAGTCAATTAGCCGAAAAACAGGTAAACGTTGACTACCTGCGTTCGCTAAATCAGCGTGCCATTGTGGTTTCACCCATTGAGGGCATGGTGCTGTTGGAAGACCCAAACCAGTGGATTGGTCGCCCAGTTGCTACCGGTGAAAAAGTTATGGTGGTGGCCAACGAGCGCGATGTGGCAATTGAAGCGTGGTTGGCTCCTGGAGACATGATCGATCTTCCAGCAGGTGGTGAGGTAGAGTTATTTTTGACGAATAGTCCTCTCAGTGCCCTGAATGGGCGAATTGAATTTATTTCCTTGCAGCCAGAAATGCGTCCCGAGGGCTATTATGCCTACCGTGTGCGTGCCAGTTTGCCTGCCGGGGTAGAAAATGTTCGCATTGGATTAAAAGGGACGCTCAAGTTGCATGGTGACCGAGTGCCCCTAATCTATTGGATGCTACGCCGGCCGCTCGCATCAATGCGCGCTTGGTTGGGCATGTAATGGATATTGCTCAGTGGCCAGAATTGCGCAGCGAACTTGCGCTGCACAAGGGTCCGAAGGGGCGAGATGGGCACCCAACGTGGTCGCTTAATGATCCCGTGCGCAATTTATATTTTGGTATCGATTGGCTCACTTTCGAGGTGCTGTCGCGCTGGCATTTTGGTGAGACAGAGCTGATCGTCGAATCAATCAATCGTGAGACCAGCTTAGAAGTGGACGAAGAATTGGTGTCGTATGTAGCGAAATTCCTCGACCAGAATGAGTTGGTACAGCGTGACGGAGAGGCCGCTGTGCGCTGGTTGGCAGAGCAGAAGCAGCGTCGTAAAAAATCGACCTGGCGCTGGTTGCTGCAAAACTATTTATTCTTCCGCTTACCTCTAGTGTCGCCTGACAAATGGTTGTCAGAACATATCTCTAAGGTCGGGATATTTTTTGCGCCAATGTTCTGGTGGGTGACCGCCTTAGTGGGCGTCATTGGGATTTCACAGGTGATTCAACAGTGGGAAACCTTTATCTCCCAATTAGTTGATTTCTTCTCCATAGGGGGGATTTTTCTCTATGGCGTGACGATTGTAGTCGTAAAAGTGCTGCACGAGCTGGGCCACGCGTTTACGGCCAAATGCTATGGTTGTCGCGTGCCCACCATGGGCGTGGCATTTTTAGTCCTGTTTCCCGTGGCCTACACGGATGTTAACGATGTGTGGAAGCTGACCAATCGTTCCCAGCGGTTGCGGGTTGGCGCCGCGGGTATTATTACCGAGTTAGGTATGGCGGTTTGGGCTACGTTGTTTTGGGCGCTCTTGCCCGAAGGCGGCCTAAAAGATGCCAGTTTCCTCGTGGCCAGTACCACGTGGATTTCCACCCTGTTAATTAACGCGTCGCCCTTTATGCGCTTTGACGGCTACTTTCTGTTAATGGATGCCTTGGGCATTCCTAACCTGCACCAACGTTCGTTTGATCAAGCAAAATGGCGTCTGCGGGAAAGTTTGTTTGCCTTGGGCGACGAGAAGCCCGAGTATTTCTCGCCGCGCATGACCCGCTTTTTGAATGTCTTTGCTGTAGGTGTATGGCTCTACCGTGCGGTGGTGTTTATCGGTATCGCCGTGTTGCTTTATTACGCCTTACCCAAGCCCTTTGGTCCGCTATTAGCAGGGATCGAATTGGGGGTATTTATCGCTATGCCAGTGATCAAGGAAATGATGTTTTGGTTGAGTCGCGGGAGCGAAATTGTGCAAAGTCGACGCAGTAAAGTGTGGTTCGCCGGATTGGTAGGTTTGTTCATTTTGGCCGTTGTGCCATGGGATGGGCGCCTTCAGTCGCAAGCCCTTTATCGCCCAGTGAAACTGGCCAATGTGAGCGCGCCAGGCCCCGCCCAAATTAGTGAAATAAACGTGCAAGACGGCGCGTCTGTGGTGACTGGTCAGGCGCTTCTGACCTTGCGCTCAGATGATTTGGCCTTTCAGTTAGAGGCTGAAAAAGCCAAGCAGGTTGCTGCGCAGTGGCAAATGAGTGCCAGCGGTATCGACGAAAAACGCCGCGAGAATTTGGGTGTTATTGTGGCGGATCAACAGCGAGCCAATACGCGTGTTGCCAATATCAGTGCGGAGTTAATGAATTACCAAATCACCGCACCCAGTAGCGGCGTCGTATCGCTAGCTAATCCAGATGTCTTGGTGGGCGATTGGATCGGCCAAAATGATTCTTTATTAGAGATATACCACAACGAACAGCGCGAAGTGGTGACCTATATCGATGAAAGCAGCTTGCACCGTGTGCGAGCCGGGCAGCGGGCGGTGTTTGTTGGCGAGCACTCTATGTTTGCCGGTGTCGATCTGGTGGTTGCGCGTGTCGATAGCGATGCCACCCGTCAACTGCCTGAGGGTGTGCTGGCCTCGACCATGGGTGGTGAAATTTTAGTGCGCGAAGCCAGCCAGCAGTTGGTGCCCGAACGGGCCATTTATCGCGTTTTGCTGCAACCCGCAGACGGTTCTGCTGTTTTACCCTTTCAATATTCACGAGGTCAAGTTGTCATCCGTGCGGACGGTGAAGCTTGGCTCGGAAAGTATGCCCTAAGTGCCGCGGCGGTATTACGCCGCGAAATCGGTTTTTAGTTTTTTTATCTCATCATGCAAGAAATGTTCATGAAATCTCGTAATGCTCTTCGTTTATCTGTGTTGGCAGCCACTATTGCAACCTCTCTTTCTGCAGCCGCAGAAGGTGTTTTTGTATCAGGCATGGCAAGCCACTATCAGTTGGAAAACGATCGCGACTTTAATAGCCAAATAGGCCTTTCAACGAATGTTGGCTATCGTTTTTCAGGTCCATGGGCCATTGAAATGAGCTCATTTGCCGGCCAAGCTACCGAAGTGGCATCTGGTTCATCTGATGCCGTTATTAATAGTCTTAAATTAGATGCGCTTTACTACATTTGGGAAGACCGCTTTAGTCCTTATGCGGCGTTTGGTGTGGGGCGTACCAGTTTTGATGCCAATGACAATGCCTTTGACCGTGACACCAATACCTTCAACTTGGGTGGTGGTTTTCACTATCGCTTGCTCGACAAATTGTCATTCCGCGGTGATTTGCGTTTCCTGCGCGACTACGGCCAGGCAGACAACGATGTACAGTTGAGCGCGGGTTTAACCTACCACTTTGAAAATCCTACAGAAGCCACTGCGCCAGTAAGCCTGCGTCGCGAATTAGACAGCGATGGTGATGGCGTGATGGACAGCAACGACCGCTGCCCTAATACTCCCCGCGGCCGTGAGGTTAATGAGTTTGGTTGTAGTCAAGCTCCCGCCGCAGTAGTGCCAGAAAAAGCGGTTGTACCTGCTGTGATGAATGTTCGCTTGGAGGTGAACTTCGATACAGATAGTTCTGTGGTAAGTGCCTCGTATTATGGTGAAATAGAACAAGTCGCTGACTATCTGAATAGCCACGGTAAGGCTAGTGTTGTGATTGAGGGGCATACCGATGATCGTGGCAGTGAAAAGTATAACCAATGGTTGTCTGCTAAACGCGCGGAAGCCGTCGCTAGTGTATTAGAGAATCGCTTTGGTATTACGGCGGATCGTATCGCTTCTAAAGGCTTTGGTGAAAGTACACCACTAGTCGCGAATGATAGCGCAGAGAATATGGCGACTAACCGCCGCGTGATTGCGGTAATTAGTCAGTAGTAGCAACGCTGATTTGGTCGCCATTACTGTGTAATGCCTCCTACAAGGTTAGTTAAGCTGTAGGAGGCGTCTCGTAGAGACGGCGACAGGGTTATCACCAAATTTTATGAATTCTGTTAAATATTGCCCCTGCGGCAGCAACAAACCTTTCACCCAATGCTGTGGCCGTTTCCTCGACGGCCATTCATTCGCTAAAACCCCCGAGCAACTAATGCGATCGCGCTTTAGCGCGTTTTACCTTGGTGGATACGGACAATATTTGCTCGATACGTGGGCGCCTGAACACCGAGGTGGCTTAACGGCCTTAGACCTCAATCAACGCGAGACCGATTGGCAGCGGTTGGAGATTATCGAAAAATCCCAGCAGGGCGATTACGGCATGGTGGAATTTAAGGCGTATTTTCTCGATACCGATGGTCAACAAGATTGCCACCACGAACGCTCTAAGTTCGAGCGTCGACAGGGGTGCTGGTTGTATTGTATTGCACTGTAGGAGGCGTCACGCTGTGACGGCGACCCTGTCGCTATGTCTTGCGACATGCCTCCCGCAGCGTCTAATTTATGGTTGATGAACCGTAAATTGCCCCGGTGCTGCGTTCACGCTCACCCCGTCACTAAAGCTAACCGTGATGGCCGTTTCGCTAAAGTTATACACTACGTAAGACTTCACGCCCGCCTTATCAAACACCATCGCGGCGGGGTAATCGGCGCTAATGCTGCCTTTTCCGGTCTGAATTTGGCCTAAGGCACGCATGTTGTGCAGCCAGTGGTAGGTATGCGCCTTGCTCTCACCCGCTTCAGGGTTGTAACTACTGACGCTTTCATAGTCCGTAAGCGCATCATCGGCATCGACCATAGCCCATAAATTCCACCAGAGATCCCGCCACTGGTCGTCGACAAGCCCGGAGGGTTTGCCATTGGAAGACTCGCTCAGGCCTAATGCTACGTATTCGCTCATGTAATCGCTATACAAACCCACGTGCATAATTAATGGGTTAGACGGCAAGCCCTGGATGCCCAAAATATGCGCATAGGCGGCACTAAACCAAGTAGAGAAAACAGCGCCGTCACCCCAGACAATGGAGGTAGAGAGCCATTCATAACCGGGAGGGAAGTTGTCGAAATCGGCGCCAGTACCTAAGTAACCGTCAAGGTTGTTCCAGTATTCCCAGTAACTGGCGGCAGTGGATGCGTGCAGATACATGCCTCGTTCCACGATGTCATTCTTGCCAGTAATCAAACCATACAGCACCATCGCGCCATAGGCGTTGGCCGCTTCAGAGGTAGATTCATTGTTATTGCCGCGCACAAAGTTCACCTTGCCAGACGCCCACGAAAAACCATTGGCGGGGTCGAAGTGGCGCACGTAGGGAAACATTGGGTCATCTCGACCCGCGGCATAGTCGCGAATCAATAATTCCACCATGGGGCCGTATTGGTCATCACCACACCAAGTGGGTTCGTTGCGACAGACTTCAGCGGCAGCGCGCACTAAATATCCATAGTGGAAATGGTGGTCGTTCAGTTGCTGGTGTGACGCAAACGACTCTTCCATAGCCAACAACGTGTTCCACTCGTCGTCATAGGCAAAGTACTGATCAATATCTAGGGTGTCATCTGAACCGGCAGTAAACCAATTCGCTAACTCATCTTTTAGCCATGCCAATAGTTGTGCATGTTGTTCAGTGAGCCCTGCTTGCTCGGTAATGGCTATCAGTTCAGCGACCTTGCTGTAAATTTTGCCCGACCAATAGGCATCGTTATAAGGCTTCCAGTTACCTTCACCAAGGGCCAAGAATTCATTCACCAAGGCGGTTAATTCGGCCGCCGATAGGCTCGATGCTGTGCTTGGCAGAGCGGGAAGCACGCCCACGCTGTCCATCTGATAACTAAAGCTACTACCTTCGACAAACTTAACGATACCCCTTGCGCTGCGCACCTGAGTAACACTACTGATATCGCCCGCGCGTTTCCAGTGCAGTGGGTGAAGTCCCATGAGGGTATTGACTGGATTTCCTGCGTCGTCAACGTAGCTATGCGTTACTGTCACGACATTATTGGTTCGATCAACGCTGTAATCGATGTTCACTTTAGCCACAGTAGCGGCCGCATTGGCCGCAAAGGTATTCACTGTGTTGGCACTGGGTAAACCATCGGCCTGTGGTAAGTAGCTTAGTGTGAAAAGGCCTGTGGCATTGCTGGCCGTTATAACATTACTTGTTGTATTACTAAAGGTCGTATCGCCTTGACCGGTGATCATGTAATTGTTGTGGTTACCCGCCACACTGGTCCATACACCAAGGGTGTTGGTTGGTGTCTCAAAGGTCCCTTTTTCACCACCGTCTTCGCGGAGGGTTTTTATCACTAAGTTTCCGCTTAACACATGGATGTAAACGTAGGGAGAACCGTGCACAAAGGTGGCTTCCATGAGCGCGGTTTGCCCTTGTTTCCATTGCACGGTGACACTGGCATCGCGATGATCTTTTAGGAAGGCTTCCATATCGCCACCATTGGAATGGCTGATGGCAATACCGTCAAAGACTTCCGCAAAGGGGTCGGGGATAGGGTAATCAAAGTTGATGCCATTGACACGCAGGCCACCGGGGATACCCATTGCACGGAAGCCCTTGTTGGTGATGCGTGCAGTAATTGGGTCTGGCGTAATGTAAGCGGCATCGTTGGGGTCACCGATGGTCATTTCACCCATGAAACTAACAGAACCCCACCATTTATGTGTGGGTGTAGGAGATTCACTGGCTGGCGCTACAAGCTGGGGGCGTAATGGGGTAGGGTTGCCAATGGGTGTGCCTGTGTCAGTATTACATCCGGCGATGCCCGGCTCGACCATGCCGGCGCTGTAGATCCAGTTGCCGTAATCAAACACACAGCGATAACTGGCAATATTGATAGTATCTGAATATGAACCCGCGCCCATGGGGGTAAGAATATAGTCTTTGCTAACAGGTGCCGATGGGTCGCTACCTCCGCCAGCCAGTGTTGTCAGTTCGCCATCAACACTGCTTGTAAACTTGACATTATCGATCAGAAAAATACTGTCGTTGTGATTACTCGCCCACACAACCAGACCGGTATTGACGGCTGCTGCGTTTAATCCTTGTTGAATGAGGCTAGCCATCGACAAACGAACCGTGTGCCATGTGTTGAGTTCAAGCGCCGCCAAGGCCTGGTCGCCAGACGAACAAGGGTAGCCGCAATCGAGTTTGGTGGTAATGAGCCCGTCGCCACGGGTGATATAGATATCGAATTCCACGGCGCCATTGCTATAGGCGCGAAGATCGACCCCGTCACTAGACGCAATAAATACTCCCGCGTGATCAGCATTAGTGGGATGAGTAATTTCCAGTACATTGCCTTCTGTGGAGTCGTTGATGAATTGCCAGCTGATACTTTGGCAGGCAGTGCCGCTCGCAGGCGAGCAATTGCTATAATTGAGCGCCGCATCAAAGGCTAAAATACCTTCGTCCCAAGCATCACCGATGTTGCCGTCAACCAATACGTTGGCAAGGTTATTATTTGCGGGCGGCTCAGGATCTACCGGAGGTTCAGGTGTTGGCGCCGCGGCAATGATAACCGTGCGCGAAATAGAGGTAGAATTGCCTGCCGCATCCGTTGCTGAATACGTCAATGTGTAAGAGCCCTCCGCGCTACCGACACTGCCGCTAACAGTGACGTCGATGCTACCGTCTACTGCATCCGTCGCTGTCGCGCCTGGGTCAGTAAATGAAGTGCCTTCAACCAGTGTGATCGAAGCGTCACCCGATAAAGATATTTCCGGCGGCATAGTATCAGCGGGTGGCTGAGGTTGTGGCTGTGGTGACGGCGTAGGTGTTGGTACCGAGTCGCCACCGCCACCGCCACAGGCAGCAAGGATGGTAGTAGTGATGGCAAGTGCGAGCAGATTTTTCATATTTAAGCCTTTATTAGTATTACTTCGACTATCTGCCATAAATGGTCAAAATGATACTTGCTTAGGCTGGAGCGGACGAAAGGTCGGCTGATTTGGCGTAAGGGGCGTTTGCTTACAAGCGACGATGCTCGCCATGTCTTCGACATGCCTCCCAAAGAAGGGGGTTATTTAATGGTCTTCTTATGCCTGAACTTCTCTGCAATCACCTCTTTTTGATAAGCCATCAGCTCCTCATAACAATACGCCGTTGATTGTGCGATCGGCGAACCATAACTGATATCCCGCAGCCACTCGATATTGAAAGGGCACTTATCAATCAACACCTTCAACCTAGCCATGCCTTCTT
>JAHEIH010000001.1 GCA_024639455.1 Cellvibrionales bacterium | reverse complement strand
TATACCCCCACCTACCGCTCGATTACCCTAAAAGCCAATTACTGGTTTGATATGTAAAACAATGGGGGTTATCAAACCCCCATGGAAAGAACGATTAATAATCCGCCATACGGCGATCAAACAACGGCTTAGCGACAGGTGTTGCCGCTTGGTGCGCGGCGATTGCCGCCTGAATTTCCGCGACAATTTCAGGATACTGTTCCGCTAGGTCCTTACGCTCACCAATGTCTTGGCGAAGATCATACAGCTTGGGCTTATCCAGCTTCACACTTTGCTCACGGCTGTAAAGAATAGGAATCGAGTACAACTGCAACTTGTAGTTACCTTTGCGATAGGCGCGCAAAACACCTTTGCGATAGTAGGCCAGCTCTTCACGGGGTGACTTTTTCAGGTGGCCAAGCGTATCACTTAAATCGAAGCCATCGTTCGCCGCAGGGACTGTTACACCGGCTTTCGTAAGCACGGTATTAAACACGTCAAGCGTGGTACCAATGTCACTTACCTTACCCTGAGCGACATGACCGGGGCCCCAGAACACCGCTGGCACACGCATACCGCCATCCCAAACTTGGCCCTTGCTACCGTTGAGCACACCCGCACTACCGGCATTTAATGTAGACACCGCCTGCCAGGGTCCATTATCACTGGTAAACAAAATGATAGTGTTGTCCGCCAGCCCAAATTCCTGAACGGCCTTTTTCATTTGGCCGGCACTCCAATCGAGCTCTTCTACCGCATCGCCATAGGGGCCGCGCAGCGACTTACCAGCGAACTCTTCGCTAGCAAACACCGGTAAATGTGGCATGGCATAGGGCATGTAAACGAAGAAAGGCTTATCTTTATTACGCTTGATAAAGGCGATCGCTTCTTCGGTAATTTCTTTGGTCAAGGTACGCTGTACCACAGGGCGCTTTGCCAACTCATCCTGATAGCCATCGGCGGTCTTTTGACTGCGATACAAAGGCACATTCCAGTACTCTTCTTTGGGATCTTTAAACAGCTCGATGGTTTTAGCAAAGGAGTTCATTTGATTGTTATCGAGCTGGCTGCCATTTTTCATGGCAGTAAAAATCTCAGTGGCCGAAGGTGCCCCTACGCGATCCATATCGTTGGAATACGGAGGGCCATACCAGTAATCAAAACCGTGACGGGTAGGAAAATGCGCGGGCGCATCGCCCAAGTGCCACTTGCCAAACATTCCAGTAGCGTAACCTGCCGTTTTCAATGCTTCTGGCAGGGTCGTAATGTCCTCGGGCACGCCGTAGGGATCCTGTGGATGCATGACGGGTAAGACCTGACCATACAAGCCACTTCGCACGGGGTACTGACCGGTCATTAACGCACCACGACTGGGGGAGCACACCGGTGCGGCGACATAGAAATCCGTCCAGCGCTGGCCTTCCTGCGCCATTTGATCGAGATTGGGTGTGCGTATATAGGGGTTACCGAAGCTACCCAAGTCGGCATAACCTAGGTCGTCCGCGAACATGATGATAATGTTGGGCGGTGTATTTTCTGCGTGTAGCGCAACACTCAACGACATTAGAAACAAACCGGTGATTCTTTTAACTATTTTTTTCATATGAACACCATGGTTAATAAAAGAAAAGGATGGTTGATAGCTCGCTACCAACCATCCCGACTATAAACTCAACTCTAACTTAGAATGAGTAACGTGCACCTAGCATCAAAGGGCGACCTGTATCAAAGTAATCTGCAGGCAGGTTACCCAAAATACTTGTCGCAGTATCAACCTCGTCGAGTAAGTTTGAACCTTCGAAGCTAACCACAAACTCTTCTGTAAAGTTATAGCTTAAACTCGCATCAAGTGTTCCACGTGCGCCTGTCATCAAACCTAGGCCAGAATATGCATCTGGCAAACCGCCAGAGACGAACTTATCACGCTACGTGTATGAAACACGGGCACCCACTGTATCCGAATCATAAAAAACACCCACGTTATAATTGTGCTTCGAAGCCGCCGTCAATACTTGCGGATCAGAATTATCGATAAAGGTGTAGTTTACCTGCAAGCCGGTGTTAGACAGCAGACCAGGGTAATCGGTGAAGAAGGTTTGGTAACCCAGCTCTAAACCCTTCAAGTTGACACCTTCCTCGTTGTTGGGACGAGTACGGGTGAACTGCTCAGAAGTGACTTTAGAGGTATTGGTAGCCGCATAAATCGAATTCACATCCATAAATATGATGTCATTCGACGGTCTTACCAAACTGGCGATATCTTTATTGAATACGGCCATGGTCAAGGTTGTATCTTCATCCTGATACCACTCAAACGTAACATCGAGGTTGTCTGACAGGTAGGGATTAAGCGTAGGGTTCCCGCGTCATCAATAATGAGGAAAACATCTCACCAACACTACGACAGCGGATCGAAAAAAGCATCGCTAAACTTAATGACAAACCCAATCTAGTCGCACGATCAATGCGCGCTCAGCGCACGTATTTGATCGGTTTTCCGATGTTCTTTAACAACAATTCTTATTATTATCGTTTGTATGAAGCTCCCGTAAATTATTGCAGCAACTCGTCTTTTAAAATCCTTGGCCATTCAATGGATAATAGCGGTATCTCGGCTGAAGCAGTAATCGCGGCAATCAGCACCCTAATAAATGACGCTCGAGCTGAAGGCATCCTACTCCCCCCGCCTTTTTCCAATGACGAGAAAGTCCACGCTTGGCTGCAAAAACAAAAGATTCCATACGCAAGTATTGCTCAGATTTTGAATCTTAAAAATACACATTTCGGCACATCTGACTTCGCCAGCGGAATGGCAAGTTTGACAGAACATATCATCAACCTGGGTCACAAGAGGATTTCTTTTATCGCAGGGCCGACAAACCTGCCACCCGCGAATGAGCGCAAACGCGGCTTCTACCAAAGCCTTCAAAACAAAGGCTTAGAGTTCGACCCGGCGTATTTTTACCAGGGCAATTTTACGCGTGAATCGGGTTTTGCTGGCGCTAATGCTCTACTCGATTTTGATATCCTCCCTACCGCCATCCTATGCGCCAACGACGCCAGTGC
The DNA here is from genome assembly GCA_024639455.1 of Cellvibrionales bacterium. Classification (GTDB taxonomy): domain Bacteria; phylum Pseudomonadota; class Gammaproteobacteria; order Pseudomonadales; family JAHEIH01; genus JAHEIH01. Next base: position 227,080 of record JAHEIH010000001.1, on the reverse strand, counting down.
CCTAGCCGCTATGCAAGCCATTCATAAACGAGGACTGCGGGTACCCGATGATATTAGTGTGGCCGGATTTGATGATTTAGCCGAGGGCGAGCTGAATATGGTGCCATTAACCACCATACACCAACCCCTGTAAGAGATGACCGAAGCAGCGCTTCTTTCGCTGATGCACTTGCTAAATACCGGCAAACAACATGAGTCCCATAGCATATTTGAATGCAACCTTGTTGCGCGTGAATCGACGGCCCCGCCCCCAAAATAAGTGGGAGCTAGGTCGAAGACCTAGCGAAATACATCCCTTGTTCTTCAAACACAAAATCGCCAGGAGCGATTTTAATAGCGATGCTACCCCTTAGGGATGAGCCCCATGGATGGGGCGAATAACGTCCCACAGGAGCGCTACTGGCAACTAAAGCTCGCCGCGCTTTCAATGTCACCCGCGCCCTTGTACTTCGCCGTGGTGGGATACGGGCAAAGGGGGCGTGTTCGGCCAGGCCAAGGCGTTTGCTCAGAAGCCGTGGCTACCAAAGCAACAGGGGCTTCACCCTGCTCTACCCAGGCCTGCATGGCACTCAGCGCATCAAACTGCTCGGTAGCAGGACCACCGGCACAGTGCGCCATTCCGGGTATGGGATACACACGCACGAAGTCTTCTGCGCCGCCGGTTGCTTGGTTCATCTGGTCGTACCACTCGGCACCATCGTTCACCGAGAACACGGGGTCCGACACGCCATGAGGCATCATCAGTTTTCCGCCGGCGGCTTTAAAGGCCGAAATATCGGGTGAACGCGCACTAAACAAATCCCAGCTTGAGGTATTGATGCCTTGACGCACGTTGTAGATATCTACATATTGCGTGCTGACATCGTATTCAGTCAGGAACTGGTTCAAATCGACGTTTTCTGGGCCAAATACCATAGGCTCTGGCCGCATCATACTGCCGAAAGAAACACCCCCCAACACGATATTAAGGGCGGGCACACGGCCATCGGCCGAGCCCATTTTCCAGGTACGCCAGCCTGGCGATGCAATACCTGGATCCCACGCCCAATCGGTGTACACAAGATCACCTTCGGCGGTTGTCGGCCCCGACATAATGGCGACCAAACCGTCCACTTGGGGTTGCTTCAAACAGCCCTCATCCGTGTCACAAACCTTGGCTTGCAGTTTAGGCAAAACGCGCTCGGTAGTGCAGCTGCCGTATTGCAAAACCATGCCATCGGCCACGCCGTCGTCAGCGTCACAAGCCTCCAAAATGGCGTCAGCCACGCTCGCCAATTGTGCATCGCTCATGGCATTGCGTAATGCATCAAGCGACACCTGCTCCGCGCCGCTCATGCTGACAAATTGTTGGTTATCGTGTATCTCGGCCAAGGCCGCACGCGGCAGTGAAAACGCCGGTGCTTTAGCGATGACACCGTCGAACACATCGGGGTAGCGTTGCACGAACTGCATACCTTCGTGACCGCCTTTGGAACAACCATAAAAATAAGAGTATTGAATAGGCGCGTCGAAGTACTTTCTTAATAACAGCTTAGCCGAATCAGCAACAGGCTTTAACGAGGCATAACTGTAGTCGGTTAACGCTTTGGGATCGAACGCAAAGGATATAGTGCCATTGTAGGCCGGGTTATTATTCACCTTGTTATCGTGTCCCGAATCCTGCGATACCACCGCAAAACCCCGACTCAAAGCAGTAGGCTGATCACTACCCATAAAACCGACCGCATCGCGAACTTCGCCATTGCTTCCGCCGCCACCTTGGAATAGAAAACGACCATTCCAAGCCTCAGGCATACGCACTTGGAATTTAATGGCGTATTGTTCGCCGGCAAAGCCTTCGCGTTGCTGCAGCGAGCCACTAATTTCACAATGCGAGGGGAAATCAATAGCAGGATTTCGCCCCTCCGCAGGCTGCGTGTAGGGTTCGGCGTGCCACACGGCACGGTTAATGAGCGTCGTCGCATCGGGCCATGCGCCCTGCATTGTTTGCGCGATATCGCTACAACGCGCGGCCAGGACCTCGGCAGATGGCAGTATTACCGGCGCTTTCTCAGCCACAGATGGGGTGTCGTTCGACGGGCTGCAGCCAGCCATCACTGCCGCTGAAAGGACTAATCCAAGGGGCTTTTTCATATGAAATCCTAAAAAGATACGGCGTTGTTATGGGTAAGCAATTTAACTAAACCCCCATTTGGCTGCAATGCTATTTACTAAGGTTTAACGGTCGTTGAATTGTCAGCATGCGTTGCCTCGACTTGGCTAAGCGCATATCATGACCACACTGTTAAATTGGCCTAGGCCTCACCGGGAAAGAGAACCACCATGGAAATGAAAGAACGCCTCAAACAATGGAATGTTTGGAAATGGGAAACCAAGAACCAAGCGATGTATGAGAAGTTCGACGAGAACCGCTGGCCATGGTTTAACGAAGACCTCGATCCCGATATCGAAGCCTATCTAGAGAGCAACAACTTACAAAATCTCGATATTCTCGACCTGGGAACCTGCACCGCCTCCCAAGCTATTGAATTAGCCAAGCGCGGCCACAACTTGGTGGGCAGCGACATCTCTGACACGGCTCTTGATAAGGCGCGTGAAGCACTGGCTACGCAACCCGATGTTCGTGTGGCGCTGGTGAAAGATGACATCACCGAGAGCAAGCTGGCGGAAAATCAGTTCGATATGATCTTAGACCGTGGCTGCTACCACTCGATCTGTGTCTTCAACACCCCCGAGTACATCGCCGGTGTGAAGCGGGTACTAAAACCCGGCGGCATCCTGTTACTAAAGACCATGAGTAGCAAAGAAGAGCGTTTCGTAGCCTACGACAAAATTGCTGAAAACTTGACCATCCAGATGCCCTTTCACTTCACTGAAGAAAAGTTCTACGAAGTCTTGGGGCCACACTTTGATATCCTAGAAGTGCGCGACAGCTTCTTCTACAGCAAGGTAGTAAGCCCCCCCGCGCAAGCCCGATTTGTCATTATTCGCAACCGCGCCGAGTAAACAACACAGTATGTCTAAGACCTTCTTCATGGTCGGTGCCGACACGGGCGTGGGCACCACCTTTGCCAGTTGCGCCATTTTACAGGCCGCCAACAACGCCGGCTTTAGCCGTTTTGCCATGCAGCCGGTATCGGTGGGCTGCCAGCAAACAGATAACGGCCTGCGCGGCCACGACCCTCTGCAGTTGATGCAGGCGATCAGTGGCGAGGTCGACTACGATCGGATCAACCCATTTCCTCTTGCTGCAAAACTTCCACCCCATATCGCCGCGGGCCTTGAAAAAAAGCGACTGGCGGTACAGCGCATTAGCGGCCTTTGCCGCGGCGCCATGATGGGCCGGCACGATCTCATGTTAATTGAAGGTGTGGGTGGCTGGCGCAATCCGCTTAACCACGTGGAAACGATCGCCAGCCTCGCCAAAGACATAAAAAAACCAGTGATTTTGGTAGTCGGTCTCAACGCTGCGGGAGTAAACCAGGCTGTGCTAACGGCAGAAGCTATTGTGCGCGATGGATTGCCACTGGTGGGCTGGATCGCCAACGAATACCAGCCAGAAACGGCCTACCTTGAGGAATGCTTAGCTATGTTAGATCGGGCAATTCCGGCACCTAGATTGGCACACCTGCCCTGTATTGCTGGGGGCGATTGGCGCCAAGCCGCCGCTGCTATCGACATCGGGGCTTGGCTAAAGGTATAGCGCTTAGTGCTCCATGCGCTCCATATAGGGCCAGTAGGGCTCGCCTTTGTCTTGCTTTTCAAGTTTCATCGGCGTATCGGGGAATAAACCCATATACATATCCTTGCGGTTGGGCACGGTTTTCCACTCTGCAGGGAAGGTCGCTGCGGTGGGGCCTTTCGCGTCACGCAGGTTCATACCATCCGACAGACGCGCCGTGTAAGGTACCACTCGCTCGCCTTTATTATTCAGCAACTGCTTAGCAAGCGCCTCGCGTAATTCTTGCACCAGGGGTTTGTACTCACGCTCGAAGAACAAATTGCGCTGCTCTTCCGGATCGTCCGCCACATTGTAAAGCTCCTCGATATCCCATACACCGTGATACTGAATGTATTTGTAATCACCGCGGCGAATGGCAAAGGTGGTGGGCGTCATACCGAAGTTGTATTCCCAAAAATACTCGTACACAAAATCAGGGGCCGTCCAAGTCTCGGGATCGACCGCACGGGTGGCAATCGGCAGCACACTGACGCCTTCAAATTGCTCAGGTGCAGACACACCAGCGATATCAAGGAAGGTGGGTGCCAAGTCCAAGTTGCGAACAACAGCGGGATTAGTATCACCGGAAGGAATTAGCCCGGGTGAGTAAACCAGCAGAGGTACCTTCACGGAACCCTCATAGGCGTTGCGTTTGTCGATTAAGCCGTGATCGCCCACTAAGAAACCGTTGTCGCTGTAAAACACCAATACCGTGTTTTCTAATTGATTGGTCTCTTTCAGCCAAGCCACAATGCGACCGACGCTATCATCTACCGCCGACAACGCGCCGTAGTAGTCACGCAGGTAATCGGTCATCTTACGGTCGCTGGCATAGAAGAAATCGATACCGTGCCAACTGTTGCGTTGGTTTTGCACCCACATGGGCTTGTTATTACGCCGCTCTTCAGTGGCTACACTCGATGCCGGCAACTTGAAGTTAGTATTGGCATACTGGTCCTTGTGGCGTGGCGCAGGCTTGGCGTCTGAGTGAACCGCCTTGTGACTCAGATACAAGAAGAAGGGCTTGTTAGGGTCGCGTTCGGTGTCTAGCCATTGCATGGCATAGTCGGTTAACTCGTCAGTAATGTAGCCTTTCTGATCGACATGTTTACCGTCGACATTAAGCTGGTTGACCACACCCTTTTCCAACAAATGGGGGGCAATGGCATCGGTGGGGTAATAGGCACCTTGTCCGGCAAAGCTCACCCACTTATCAAACCCCTGGCGAGGACCATCGTGGTGGTCACCCATGTGCCACTTACCGAAGAACCCCGTTTGGTAACCGGCGTCTTGCAGGTATTTGGGGAAAAAGGTCAGTCCCTTTTCCGTGGAATTATTGTTGTCGACGATACCGTGGTTACGTGCCGTCATACCGGTCAAAATGGTCGCGCGACTGGGTGAACAGAGCGATGATGTGACCACAGCGTTGGGGAAGTAGCTGCCTTGCGCAGCAATACTATCTAAGTTTGGGGTTTGAACCTCTCTTTGAAGAAACCCCAAACCGTCAAAGCGCAGGTCGTCCATCAATACAAAAACGATGTTACGGTTTTTTTCAGTGTCAGCCGACAATACATGTGGCGACAACAACGACAAGCACATCATCAACATGATAAGTCGCATCGTTTGATCCTTCATTGACTTATTTGCAAGCGTTTATAACCAACAAGTATTAAGAAGTACACAGCGAGCAGGCTATTATTAGAAGACACCATCGCCTCTTCCTGGGTATTTATTTTTAAATCCAGCGTATAGATAGTGATGAAACAGCAATGATTTGGAGGTTGCATGAGATCGTTACACTACTTTACTGCCGCCTGTATCCTTACCGCAGCGCCGCTGTGCCTCGCCAATGAGAACACCGTTAATTTGTACATAAACAAAAACATCGGCTTTAACGTCGAGGGTTACAAATACACACAGCAGGAATTTCCCTGTGATCTCGACCACTTGTTGGTGAATCACTTACTAGAAGAAAGCCAGCAACGGCATCTAGATGCTGAAGCCGTGGCTACCGCAGACAAAATCAATAACGGCGTGATCCCAGTGTTAGCGTTGGATGTTGATCAACTGGTGCTAACAGAAGAGGTGCAGTACGGCCCCAAAAGCCACCATCCACTGCCCAAGGTGAAGGTCACAGCAGCGCTTGTGAAAGGAGAAGATAGTGTTACTGCGCCTCACATGTGTGCGATTACAGCATTAAGCGAGTTTACCTCGTCATCCAACATTCTCGACATGGGCACCGTGGCAACGGTATGTACGGCGGTGAATCGCTGCTTGCAGCGATTGTCAGATGACGTCGTTGATTGGCTAGAGCCGCAGCTGAAATAATCTCTGATCTAGTGATTATCCCCATCGATAATTCTGCCTACTCCGCCGAGCAGCGATCCCTCGCCCTTACCTTTACCACTTAAGCTCGGCGCATTGGCGAGGATTCGATCGGCCATGCGCGCAAACGGCAGGCTCTGCAGCCAAACAGTACCGGTACCTTTTAAGGTGGCTAAGAACATCCCTTCCCCACCAAAAATCATCGATTTCAAATTGCCCGCGCGTTGAATGTCGTACTCAATACCGCTGGTAAAGCCAACTAAGCAGCCCGTGTCCACGCGCAGGGTTTCTCCGTTGAGTTTCTTTTCAATCACCGTGCCACCCGCCTGGATGAACGCCATGCCGTCACCGGTAAGCTCTTGCAGGATGAAGCCCTCACCACCAAACAAGCCAGCACCTAGGCGGCGGTTAAAGGTAATGTCGATTTTGGTACCCAACGCTGCGCAAAGGAAGGCATCTTTTTGGCACACAATTCGCTCGCCGAGCTGCGCCATATTCAGCGCTACAATGTTACCAGGATAAGGGGCCGCAAAGGCGACCCGACGCTTACCATACCCCTGATTACTAAAGTGGGTAGTAAACACTGATTCACCGGTGATCATGCGCTTTCCCGCTGAAAACAACTTGCTCATCACCCCTTGGTCGGGATTTGAACCATCACCCATTTTCGTTTGGAAGTCGATTCCCTCTTCCATGTAGGTCATCGCGCCAGCTTCGGCAATGACGGTTTCACCCGGGTCGAGCTCCACTTCAACCAGCTGCATTTCAGATCCAATAATGTCGTAATCAACCTCGTGACAGCGCATGATACTTTCCTTTCTATATGAGTTCGATATACATCATAGACAGAATTTATCACGCCTTCTAAATCAATGAGTCAATTTATGGACTACACTCATGACACTAAATATACCCCGATTGACAAATGTTATAAGCATCGAGAGCAGTATTTATGCAAACGGCAATGATCCTGAGCGAAACACAAAGGCAATACTGTCTGAGTAATCTGGCATTTTTTGCCCAACATGTGGTTGATGAAAATGGAAAATTATTGAAGTATGAACTGCTCTCTCGTCTTCCCCCGGATGCCCCCGTTAAAGATTTAGAATCTTTCTTTGGTGATTTAACACCAGAAGAAAGCGTCGACGTTGCGATTCAACAGATTCATTTAAGTCGGCAGATATACGACAACACAGGCCTGATCTGCGCGATCAATGTCGACAATATTGTATTAGTCGAAGATGCCCTCAAACAGCGTCTGATTGATACCTGCAAACAATTTGAACACCCCATTATCTTGGAATTCACTGAACTTCGCCCGATGCCTCCCGCCGATGAAGTCAACGCGCTATTTTTCTTGCTCAAAAAAAATAACATCACCATCGCCTTGGATGATTTTGGAACGGGTTTCAACGGCATGTCTATTTTTGCAGACTACGATTTTGACATCATTAAAATTGACCGCACGCTTATCTCGGGCATCCAAACTCGCCCACAAAAGCTGTTCATCCTGCAGCATATGTTGGATTTGATGAACGCATTAAACAAACAGCACGTGGTTGAAGGTGTGGAATCAGAGGCTCAATTTCAACAGTTGAGGGACATTGGTTTCAAAGTGTTTCAGGGCTATCTGTTTCAGCGCCCCTGCCCGGTGGAGGAAATTTTATGAGCGATAAGGATTTCCCTGTTGGCAAACAAGAAAAAGCACGACTCAACGTTCTCAAAGAAATGGCTATTCTCGACAGTATCGAAGAGAAGTCCTTCGATGATATGACCGAGATGACGGCGCTTATATTCAACGTCCCCACGGTTACCATTTCACTTGTTGATGAGACTCGACAGTGGTTTAAAAGCCACTTCGGTCTGGATGCCTGTCAAACCGAGCGAAAGATTGCGTTCTGTAATTACACCGTCATGTCTGATGAGATTCTTGAAGTGACCGATCCTTTGAACGATGAGAGGTTTATAAATAACCCCTTGGTGACGGGCGATCTTCATCTGCGTTATTACTGCGGCGCGCCCATCATTATAAAAGGTCAAACCATAGGTGCATTTTGTTTAATTGACTATCAATCACGCGCAGCATTGAGCGCCGGTCAGCGTAAAATTCTTGTCACACTCGCTGACATTGTCGCCAAAATCATTAATTCAAGGCACTTATTACTGAAGTCTGCAGGGATGTTCTCGGATATCATGAAAGGCCATTGGCAAGACGAGGAGTAGTCTTGCCTGAGCTTTTAAGCCGTTTTTAAACCTGCGCCAATAGCGATAAACGCACACCCCAGCGCAACATAAGTGCCACCATTAGGCAGAAATAACGCGGCCACGTTAAACGCTGCACCGGCAAAGATCATGCAATTACTACAAAGCGGATTGTTAGCTAATTTTTTAAACATCATTATTCTCTTTATCAGTGTTTTGATGAAATTAACAAGACGACTGAATTTATGCAAAGAATTCCACTAGAAAACTAAACTCATCAGCAGCGCAAACACAAACGCAATACTGCCAATTAGGGTTTCCATAACTGTCCAGGTTCGCAACGTCGTCGCTTCGTCCATATTGAAGAGTCGTGACACCAACCAAAACCCACTGTCGTTGAAATGAGACAGCACCGTGGCTCCACCGGCAATAGCGATGACAATACAAGCCAAATCGACCTGACTCAAACCACTGGTCGCTGCCACGACCGGCGCCATCAACGCGGCAGTTGTGGTTAAGGCCACGGTGGCCGACCCCTGCGCTACACGAATACAGGTAGAAATCACAAACGCCGCTACGATCACTGGCAGACCAGTATTCGACAGCGCAGCAGCCAAGGCATCACCAATGCCGCTAGCGCGCAACACGCCGCCAAACATGCCACCAGCTCCAGTCACCAGAATGACACCACAGATCGGGCCAAGCGACTCGCCGCACAGGGCCTCCATGCGGGCACGCCCTAGTTTCGGTGCAAACACCAGCAAGCACGCCAACAAAGTAATAAGCAAGGCAATGGGGGTACTGCCTAGCAAGCGTAGCGCTTTTACCCAGATCGCAGAACCGTCGACCACACCCGCTACAGACAAGGTATTGAGCCCGGAATTCAAAAAGATCAGCAACACCGGCAACACTAACAAACCCAACACAGTGGCGAATGATGGCGCGCTTTGATCATCGAGCTCACGTTCACTAAATAGTGCCTCATCCATCGGGATATGGAACCGCTTACCTGCCCAAAGACCAAACAGGTATGACGCCAGATACCACGTGGGTAAGCCAATCAACAGGCCCATGCCCACTAACAGCCCTAAATTGGTACCCAATAAATCAGCTGCCGCGACGGGCCCAGGGTGCGGCGGTACCAAGCCGTGCATCACCGCAAACGCGCCTGCCGCCGGTAGACCATACAGTAATACCGAACCGCCAAGACGCGCAGCCACACTAAAAATGATGGGCATCATCACGATCAAGCCGGCATCAAAGAAGATCGGAAAACCAAACAACAACGAGGCTACCCCCAGCGCCAAAGGTGCCCTAGACTCACCAAACCTTTCGATCATGGCATTGGCCAATACCGCCGCGCCACCTGTCACTTCAAGCAACTTGCCTATCATTACCCCAAGCCCCACCAACAAAGATACTGACGCCAGCGTTCCACCTAACCCCTTGGTCATAGTAGATACCACTTCGTCAAGCTCCACCCCAGCGGCAACGGCGGTAACAGCACTCACCAAGGTCAACGCGGCAAAGGCATGAATTTTGAGACGAATGATCAACAGCAAGAGTGCGGCGACCGATAACGCCGCTAAACTTAGCAGAAAAGCGCTTGAGTTAACTTCCATTAAAATGTTTCTCGCAACGTAGTTATGTTGTTGTTATGGTTGAGTGACACAACATGCAGAATCACAATAAGGACAGCATGGACACAAAACTTATCCTAATGGGTGTTACCGGCACCGGCAAGTCCAGCGTCGGCATTGCACTCAGCACAGCCAGCGATATCCCTTTTTTTGACGGAGACGATTTCCACCCGCAAGCCAATATAGACAAAATGGCCAGCGGCAAGCCGCTGGATGATGACGATAGACGCCCCTGGCTAGACAGTATTCGCGATCACTTGCAGCACCATTCACAGGCCATTGTGGCGTGCTCTGCATTAAAAAAGAGCTACCGCGATACGCTGCGCGAAGGTAACCCTGAGTTGCGTTTTGTATTTCTTAATGGCGATCCAAACCTACTCCTCGCTCGGATCAATGCCCGCCAAGGGCACTTCATGCGAGCGGAAATGCTCGCCAGTCAACTCGACACATTAGAAACGCCTCGTGGAGAGGACAATGTCTTAGCGGCCTCTATCTCAGACCCAATAGATGTCATCGTGAAACAAATACGCGAGTGGCTAGCATCTTAAGGTCAGATATTGCCACTGGGTAGTCATTATTAGGGAATGGCGGGTTCTGCCCCTTGCCCTTAAAAACAGCTACGCTTAGTCTCAGTTAGAAATGATTCTCAATAAATAGGTATGTTATCCATGGAGCAGTTGAATAAATTTAAAAACCTCGCTGAATTCGTCGAAAACTTTTTGAATAAGTATTCTGAACGTGTGGCCTTTACCAGCGTAGGTCGAGAATTCACCTTTAATGATGTCGACGTGGCGTCTAAACGTTTAGCCAGTTTCTTCGAGCACACCCTTGGCCTGACACCTGGTGAACGCGTTGCCATTCAATTGCCCAACCTAGTGCAATACCCCATTGCAGTATTTGCTGCATTGCGTGTTGGCTTGGTCATTGTCAATACCAACCCCATGTATACCCCCCGTGAAATGCAGCACCAGTTCAATGACTCTGACGCCCAAGCATTGATTATTTTTGATCAGATCAAACCAGCCTTAGAGGCGATTCGCGCTGACATCCCGGTTAAGAATGTGATCGTTACCGGTGCTATGGACTTTATCCAAGGGTTACCAGAGGTGGCTGACGGCGAGATTAGCAAAGATGCCGACGGTAACTACAGCCTAGCCAATATTCTTGCACACCAAATCAGTACTGAGTATACCCCTACCAAAGCCACCAAAGATGATGTCGCCATTTTGCAATATACCGGCGGCACCACAGGAGTTTCCAAAGGGGCCGCGCTATCTCACCTCAATGTACTGGCCAATGTGTTACAGACTGCTGAACGTGCGCAACCGACATACCGTGAATGCCAAGAAATTTTGGTGTGCCCGCTTCCGCTCTACCATATTTATGCCTTCAATATGGGCATGTTCTTTACCGGGTCGTTTGGTAACCACACAGTGTTGATCCCAAATCCGCGTGATCTTGATGCCACTGTCGCCATGATGAAGCCCTACAAATTTACCATTTTCGCGGGCCTCAACACCTTGTTTGTGGGTTTATGCATGCACGAAGGTTTTAAACAGCTCGATTTCTCGGCGCTTAAAATTACGCTATCTGGCGGTACCGCGCTGATGGAAGCCACTGCAGGCCTGTGGGAACAAACCACCGGTTGTCGCGTATCCGAGGGTTACGGACTATCAGAAACAGCGCCTGTTGTCTCGCTAAACGACCCCACTGATCAAATCATTGGTTCTGTAGGCCCTGCCCTGATTGATACCGACGTTGAATTTTGGGATGACAGCGACAAACCTGTCCCCGAAGGAGAAGCTGGCCAATTGGTATGTCGTGGACCTCAGGTAATGATGGGCTACTGGAACCGTCCCGAAGAGACCGCCAAAGTAATGAAAGATGGCTTCTTCAAAACCGGTGATGTGGGCCTGCGCTTGCCCAGTGGCCACATCAAAATCGTCGATCGCTTGAAAGACATGATCATCGTCTCTGGCTTTAACGTATTCCCGAACGAGATTGAAGGCGTGTTGATGACCCACCCCGACATCTTAGAAGCGGCAGTGATCGGTGAACCCGATGACCGCACTGGTGAGAAAGTATGCGCCTACGTCACGGCGAAATCTCCATTAGATTCCGTGGCCATTGAAGCCTTCTGCCGTGAGCAACTGACCAACTACAAAGTACCGAAAAAGATTGTACAGGTCGACGAGCTGCCGAAATCTTCGGTGGGTAAAATTCTCCGCCGCGAGTTGCGGAAAGCTTAAAAAAAGGGCCTTAGGGCCCTTTTTTGGTCATAGACCTCGTGAAAGGTTCACTAGCACTTCGAGCAAGGTCCCATATATCCAACTACCCAAACACTTCGCGCCACTTGATCATGCCACCGTCGAGATTAGTAATATCGCTAAACCCCTGCGCTTGAGCGATGCGCGCGGCGCGAGAGGAACGACCACCAGAACGGCATACAAACAGATATTTTTTCTGCGTGTCTTTGCCCTGTAGGCGATCGGCAAAGTGATCTTGCAGGCCTATCAGTTCAGCCCCGGGGATATGCCCTAAATCCCCCTCAAACTCATCAGGGCGGCGTACATCGATAATGGAATAACGACTCAATGAAGGCTTCACTTCCTGTGGCGACAAGTTGGCAATCTCATTCCCGGACAACTTTCCAATCACATCAGACAGCAAGGTAATCAACCCCTCCATGGCGGTGCGCGATTCCTCGGCCATGCTGGTTAAATGCGTGGTCGCACCGGCTGACTGCGCAGCCAGATCTTGGGCGCGATGCTCTACCTCTCCCGCTTGCTGGGTTATCTCTCCGAACCCTTCACTGACCTTGTCGAGCTCTTCTTTGGACACCAACATCTGCTCGCCGATGGCGTTGATGAATTCCTGCACCTGATTCAGGGCCAAACCCGACATGCTGGCAATTTCTGAGGCCGCCTGTCCCGAGGTGGCGGCCAAACGCTTGATATCATCGGCCACCACACCAAAACCAGCCCCATAAACACCTGCTTTGGACGCCTCAATGGCCGCGTTAAATGAGAGAATATTGGCCTGCAAAGAAACCTTATTGATCATAGCGGCTTTTTTATCGATCTCTTGCAACGTTGCATTCAAGGCTTTGAGTTGATCAGCAGTATTAATAAGATCCTGCAACGCCTTACTCGCATGGTCCAACATACCGGCATTACCGCTAGCCGCCTGCTGCACCTGCCCACCAATGGTCGCCACATGAAAGATGGGCTCCTCTAAACTAGCCACCAGGCTTTGGATGTTCTCCAGACTAGCATTATTGCTCTCCAGCGAGGAGGAAGCGTTGTGGAAGGCACTAGTGACATGTAACAAGGACGTCGAGAGACGGTGTTCGAAAGCATCGGACTCTCGAATGTTTGATTCGGTGTCGACCGCTTGCTGTTGATAGCCCTTTAGCGTCGTTTGCAGATCATCCAACAGCTCACGCTGTTCAGTCAATTCAACCCGCTGCTGCCACGCCATCCAAGCTAATGCACCTGCCGCCAGCAACAGCAGGCCACTCAAGGCCATCCACATATACCACTCCTTTTCAGACAATGCTTAATAATCGACTCGCAAGTCTCAATCTTTAACCTAGACTGAAGTGACTCCATTAACATTGGCATCGATATGAGTGTTGTGAATTGGCTTATTTTTTAATCTTGCAGACGGTATCTTAACTGTAAATTGACACCCATGCCCCGAGCTAGATTCGCAATGGATCTCTCCATTCATTAACTTAACAAAGCCCGAGACTAAGAACAGCCCTGCACCTATGCCTCCATGTTCACGAGTGAAAGACTCATCAACTTGGGTAAACATCTCAAAAATTCTCTTTTGATCTGCTTCGCTAATTCCTGGACCTGTATCAATCAACGTAAAAATAATGTCGTCATTTGGACCATATTCAATGTCCAATGATATGGCGCCTTGCTCAGTAAATCGCACCGCATTGGAAAGTAAGTTAATCAATACCGTTTGTAACTTATACCGATCGGTATCAACTGATATTACAGGCTTTTGGCTATATCGCGGCACAGCATATTCTAGGCCCTTTTGATAAGCGGTTGGTGCAAAAATCGCACCGACTTCTTTCGCTAAAGCCACGACATCACAAGCACTCGGTTCGAACGTTGCAAGCCCATGCTGCAATTTATTGACATCGGTAAATTGTTCAAAAATGCCAGTTAAGCTGGCACAGCTTTCATTGATGCGCTGAGCAAATCCGGCAATGCTTTCATCATGGGTTTGGGTTGCAATTATCTGCGCCATCCCATAAATGCTATTTAGCGGTGTACGTAGTTCATGGGACATATTTGAAAGAAAGCGAGACTTAACATCCTCCGATCTTTTCAAGGCTATAAGCGTTTCAGACTGCTCTTTAAACAGCCCCTCGAGATCTACACGCTGACGCAAAAAATGGTGCACTATCAATCCCACGATCAAACCAATGCTAACAATCACTAACCAACGCCAAGGACTGGTAAACCCAGCGAGCGACAACAGATGATGATAATCCTGATGCGAGAGATTAGCTCTCAAGGCATTAATTTGTGATCCGTAACTGGAGTCTTCAATATAAAAGGCACCACAAAGCAGTATACTCGCCATAAAACCTGTGCTTCCGGGGAGTAATTTTTGCACGCGCGTAAATTCAAGTTTCGCGTGTTTTTTCTCAGCGAAGAGGCTAAATACGGCAAAGCCCAAGAACACACTAAAAAGCACACCCATAAACGCAATGAACTCAACCTCAAAGTATTGGTATTCTTGATAAAACGCCGGGGTTGAATGGTAAATAGCAGAAGAGCCGAAAAAATTTTCAACCCCTGCTTGAAACTTAATCGTGTTATTGATTAATGAACTGGCACCGACACAACTGTAGGGTTTTTTGGCAGCGAGATCCCATACCGCTATACAAGTACCATCTAGGTGAGTAATTTCTATTAGCACTTTAGGTAACACACCGGCCAAGCTAGCTTGATAAGCTTCGACAATGGCAAAACCGTTATCTACAAACTTTGTCGATGCGACCAAAACCCCGTCCACATGTCCAGCATGCTCGACAGGGTATACAAAGAAGCCATAGGTACTATCCGCCCCTTCCCACTGGCTAGAAAAAGTGAAAGGCTCACCAGACTCAGCTCGCTCAAATAAATCTGGCACATTACGGTAAATTGGCCACAAATGGGACCCGTTTTTACTTACATCCGACACAAAGCGCCAGTTTGGATGTGGTTGGTCGATATTCTCAGATGTTGATGGGGAACGTGACAGATAAACTACATGGTGAAGGACTGCCGAGACCGTCTCTAAATTTAGCTTTGCTAGGCTTTCTTTTACCGCCAAATCACGACTGTCTTGGGGAAGCCTATGCAAACTACTAATCACTGAATTCAAGGCAGTCATCGTATTATCGATCTGCACAAAGAGCTCTTTTAAAAAGTTAAAGTTTGTGGTGCCCTCGTGGGCCAGCTCTTGAGCTACCGCTTGCTGATTAATCTGATAGGCTTTGTAGCACACGGTCGCCGTAAGCAGCATCCCTAGCAAGCAGGCAACTACGGTATATTTAAATTTCAATTTGGTTGGCCATATAATCTTGTTAGTAAAAATTTTAGTCCCAGATAAAAAAACACAACAGAATTGTTACAAAAATCCAGCCTCGTTTTTAGATTCTACTATGACTATCATCAATGCATAGTCACACTATACACCACCATTCATTAGACCAGTGAATACAGGATTTGATACATGAGCAAAACCCCGACGAGGCATCAACGAATCCTTGGCTGGCTCCGCGATCTGCTGATCTTTGCCATGATGGTATGGGCCATCAACTGGTGGCAAACCAAAGACATGCTAAGCGCAGCCGGCGATGTTCAAATTCCGTCACTGCAGCTCGCTCGCTTAGACGGCAATGCGGTGGATACCATCACCCCTACCGCAGGCAAACCTACCCTGCTTTATTTTTTCGCCCCCTGGTGCAGCGTATGCCGCCTCAGCATCAACAACCTAGAATACGTCAATGCTGACGACGCCAATGTCTATGTCATTGCGCTGGACTACGACGACGCTAATGAAGTGCAAGCCTTCGTGGACGAGGTGGGACTAAAACTTCCGGTACACATGGGTTATGACCAACTCAAACAGATGTTTCAAATCCGCGCCTACCCCAGCTACTTCGTGCTAGATGAAAACTTCATCGTGCGCGACCGCACGCTAGGCTATAGCACTGCGCTTGGACTGAAGGCGCGCGTACTATGAACATTCGCTTACGCAAAAAGTGGTTACCCAACAAAAAGGACGCCCCCATTGAAGGCGAGCTTGTTGAAGCCAATGATAATTGCGAAGAGGTTGTACTCGCCCTACCCCCACCAGAAGATATCGAAGCCAAATACAGCGGTGAATTTGCCGAAGATTCTTTCTGGAATAAGTGCAAACGCTACGCCGGCAATATCGGTCGAGGCGGTCTGAAAAACGCTCTCATCCTTTATTTCGCAATGCGCAGCGACAAACTCGACTTGCGCCATAAAGCGGCGGTACTGGGGGCCCTTGGCTATCTGATCAGTTTTATCGATGCCGTGCCCGACCTAACACCCATTATCGGTTACACCGATGACCTCGCTATTCTCAGCGCCGCCGTGATGGCGATTGCTGACGTCATTGATGACGATGTTAAGCGGCAGGCAGAGAGAAAGGCGGTTGAATTGCGGGGGATTGAAGAGGATTAGCGTTTTGCTAAAACTGCAGATACAGACGACAACTCAATGCGACGCCATCGCACTGCGATGGCGTCAAGCGGGCAAGCTTAGCCCATAGCAAAAGGCGAGATGCCGATTAACGCCTTATGCAACCACATCGCAAAGGCCGCCCAAGCCACTAAACCAAACACGATGGTTGCCGCATCGCGACCAAAGCCCAAGTGCTCACGAGTCACACCGTTGGCGCGATCACGGCGACGCGACACGGCAAAGCCGACAATACTCCACACTAATAACGCACCGAACATACCTATGTCATGCAAACCACCGTTCGCCAACAGGTGCGCCGCTGCCCACAGTTTCACCGCCAAATACATCGGGTGGCCTAACTTCGCCTTCAGGCGGTTGCCGGGCACATACGCCGCCACCAAGAAAATAAAGGCAGGCAACGTCAACAAAGCCGCGGCGTGACGAGTCCACACCGGGGGTTGCCAAATCCAGGTGGGATTCATGCGCGCATCGCCATACCCAACCACCAGCAGGTAAAAACCAGCCAAAGCGATCAATGAAAAAACGCCCTTCCACGCCAGAGCACCGATGGTATCGATAATGCTTTGACGAAAAGATGGCATAAAGAGGTTAATAGAGTGCCCAAGTACAAACACTGCAATACCGGCTAATAGTTCAGTTCCCATGTGTGATCTCCAAAAGTCATGTGCGCAGATTAGGGTATTTATACGCTTTATGCCAGCGCTTATGATTCATCGGTATAAGCAAAAGCTATTAAAACTTGCCGCCTATATAACAAATAAGTAATCTACTTTTTTTCAATAGAGTTAACCCCATGGAAGACATCTTTCCCGTTTTTTGGCCCTATTACGCCATGGCACTGGCCTTGGCCATGTTCTTCGGAGTCGTGGCACAACGCAGCCGCTTCTGCCTACAAGGTGGGCTTCGCGACTGGCGCAATTTGAACAATAGCCACCGCCTTACCACCTATTTAGCGGCCATGGCTTTTACCGTGCTGGCCACAAGCGTCGTTGAAACCTTCGGCCTCACTGACCTTAGTAACACTAAACCTGGCTATCGTTCCAGCGAATTTGCCTGGGGTCGCTATCTAGTGGGCGGATTCATCTTCGGCTATGGCATGGTCCTTGCCGCGGGCTGTGGCTTCCGCCAAGTGATCAAAAGCGGCGAAGGCAACCTGAAAGCCTTATGGCTGCTATCGGTCATGGCCATCTCGATATATTTTCTCACCCGTGGTGAATTCTTCGGCCTTTATGTACTACCTGTATTTGCGCCGCTAAGCGCCAGCCTAGCCAGCCAACAAGACATGGGAAGTTTACTGCTTAGCGATAGCGCCAATAGCCTTCGGTTGATCATTGCCGTTGTGTTTTGCGTGTTAGTGGCCTGGCGACTCACTGTACAAAAAGCCGATGCCACTCGCTGGTTTACCGTTATTTCGGTAGGTGTTGCCATCGCCTTAGGCTACGTACTCACCGGCGGTGAATACGCGAAATACCTGGCAGAGGAAGCCGATTTCATGTCGACCCCACCTGCCGGTCTGGGCAGTCAATCGTTTACCGTGGCCGCCCCGTTAGGTGACTTGGTGTACTTTATCGACCAGCGCGGTATAGCGCAGTTGACCTTTGGTGTGCTGGCAATTGCTGGCGTACTGCTCGGCTCGACGTTAAGCGCCGTCATTGGCAACCGCTTTAAAATATCGGGCTTTGATTCTTGGCGTGATTTTGTCACCTCTACCACTGGCGCTGCACTTTCTGCCGTTGGCGCGGTGTTGGCAATGGGCTGCTCAGTGGGTCACGGCCTAACGGGCATTGCGACGCTATCGCTGGGATCAGTCATTGCCGTTGGAGCGATAAGCGCAGGGGGATTACTGGCGATCAAGCACGCTGAGTAGACTGGCTGAAAGACGCGTTTACAGGACGCTGCAGCGCGACTGACACCGCATTAACCAATGCGTGTAGGTCATAGGGCTTTGTGATCACCTCGCAAAACCCAAGTGCCAGGTAGCGTTCGCGGTCAGTCTGGGTGGCGTTGCCGGTGACAGCTATCACCGGTATATCGGGGTGGGACATTTTTAATTTAAGCAGCAACTCTTCACCATTAAGATCGGGCATGCCAATGTCGGTGAGAACGATATCATAGCAATTCTGCTGACATTTCTCGCAGGCTTCAATGCCTCCTTCGGCGGTATCCACGTGAGCAAAGTGCTTGTTTAGCATCACTTTACCCACCATCACATTGACCGGAGAATCATCTACCAGCAAGATCGCTGCATCCGCCGTATTAACCGCGGCAACGTCGACAGGCTTGGCATCGGCCAGTGCGAAAGCCGGTTTACTTTGCACGGTACGCATCGGCAATGTCACGGTAAAGGTGGTGCCTTTTCCCAGGAAAGACTCAACCTCGATGCTGCCATCCATCAACTCAACCAGTTGCTGCACAATAGACATGCCCAAGCCCGTCCCTTGGTAGCGCTTTGAAATACTTGCGTCGGCCTGTTCAAAACGATCATATAAACGATCGAGCGTAGCGCGATCCATACCGATACCCGAATCCGCCACGGTAATCTGCAAACACTGCTCGTGGTAACCCACCGTTAATGTCACGTCGCCCTGCTCAGTAAATTTAACGGCATTGGATAACAAATTATTGATAATCTGCCCAACACGAAGTCCATCACACTCCACCGATACGGGCAGTGAAGGCTCCAGATGGCAATTAAAACGTATCCCCTTAGACTGCGCCGCCACGGTATGTAATGACTGAATCGGCGCCAAACAGTCGCGCGGCTCCATCAGCTCAGGCATCAGCTGCAAATGCCCAGAGGCAAGTTTTTGAGTATCTAGAATGTCATCGATAATCAACTTCAAGTGCCGAGCAGACTGCATTCCAGCCTTCAGCAAGGCCCTATCGCAATCGGTTTTACCCTGGGCTGCCTGCAGCACACCATACAAGCCGTTCAACGGGGTGCGTAACTCATGCGACATATTGGAAAACAACTGATCTTTTTGCTGATTCAAGTGCTGCTCCTGTGCTAGCACTTGTTGCATGGCCTGCAGTGGCATCTGGGTTAGTTGGTTAAAACGGCGCATGGCATAAACAACAATAACAACCATAAAGCTAAGGTGAATTAACTGAACGCCCACCCCAGGCTCCTTGATGACAGGAAGCACAATACCCATGTCCACACTCACTATGGAAAGCAAGTACATAGCCAGTGTTGTGATTGCCACCATAACACCCACTCGTTTTTCAATCGTTACGTAGCAAACTAAGGCAAAGATAATGCCCCAAAGGGATGTGATAGAGGCGAACATGCCATTGGTAAAAAAAATGACGACAGCGGAGAGTGCTAAGGAGAAACCAAATAGCCATTTGCTAACGTTAAACCAGACATCCGACGCCGAACAGCGATAAGCTAACCCGATAGTCAACGAAGAAAAAACAAAACCTAACCGGCCATACTCATCCCAAAAAAAAGCCCTGTAGAGGGGAATGAGGGTAAAAATTAAAGTCGAAATAAAGAATATACGCATCGTCTCAACAGCAAATTCATGCTGCTGCTGCTGCTCCTGCTGCTCCTGCTGCTGCTGCTGCTGCTGCTGCTGCTGCTGAGAAAACGATATCATCGTGAAAAACCAATAACAGTAAATATAATGATAAAGGTAAAGCATAACTGTTACTTTGTCTTTACATACTTAAAGATTTTTCCGTATAAGTATAAGTATAAAGATAAGATAGCAAGCGGTAATAGCTTTTATAACCCTTTCCGCCTGGTTACCAACGAAGCTGAACAAGAGCGGCCAACGTATAAAGATAAAATAATTGAGAGATGTATGCGTTTTTTACTCCTACTGAGCCTCGTTGCTATGAATGCTATTGCTGAACCGGTCTATTACAACGACTACGAAACCCTCGATTATCGCGTTGTAAAAAGCTACGACAACGACATTGAAATACGCCAATATGCTCCCGTCGTTTCCGTCGCCACCCGTGGCACAACAGACGAGAATGCCTTCAACCTGCTATTCAAATACATTACCGGCGCCAATGTTAGCCAAGCGACCATAAACCGAACCCAACCCAGCGAAATGGAATCGGTCGAGGTCGCCATGACCACCCCAGTGGAGATGCAAGATGTCGCTAACGGGCAGATAATGCGCTTCTTCTTACCAAGCCAATACAGCTTCGAAACGGCACCGAAGCCCATCCACCCTGAGGTGTATTTGGAAGAGCGACCTGCCAAATTGGTCGCCACTGTTCGCTATTCGGGCTATAACAGCGATAAGAAAATCGCCAAACACGAAAAATTGTTGCGCGATCTGATTGCCCAAGAGGGATATCAAGTCGTAGGGGATAAGACCGTATTGGGTTACGACGCGCCGTGGCGCTTGTGGTGGTTACGACGCAACGAGGTAACCATTCCGGTGCTTAAGGTCAGCGAGGCGACCTCGCTATAACCCTATCCTTCTTGGTTTTGCTCTTGCTGCTGTGCACGCAGGGCGCGCTTGGCTTCACGGCGCACTTCTGTCGCGGCAATAGCATCCTTACCAATGTGCGCTAGACCACATTCTTCTGCTAACCGCATCTGGTGCTCGCGCTCGCGGAAGCGAGCCATTTGCTCATCGCTATGGGTGCCAAAACAATGCGGGCAACTAACACCCTGCTCGAAGTGTTCATGCTGTTTGTCTTGCTCAGTGATAGGCAAACGGCAAGCATTGCATAGGTCGTAGTGGCCTTTTTGCAGCTTATGGTCGACGGTGACGCGATCGTCGAATACAAAACATTCACCCTGCCACAGCGTCTCTTCTTCGGGCACGTCTTCCAAGTACTTCAATATACCGCCCTTCAGGTGGTACACCTCGTCAAAGCCCTGCTCTTTTAAATACGCGGTCGACTTTTCACAGCGAATACCGCCGGTACAAAACATGGCAACCTTCTTGTTTTTCTGCGGATCGAGGTTGTCTTTCACGTAATCAGGGAACTGACGGAAAGACTCCGTCACCGGGCTGATAGCCCCCTTAAAGGTACCCACATCCACTTCGTATTGGTTACGGGTGTCAATCAACACCACATCGGGGTCTGAAATCAGTGCGTTCCAGTCCTTGGGCTCGACATAGGTCCCCACCACACGGTTGGGGTCGATACCCTCTACACCTAAAGTGACGATCTCTTTTTTCAATTTCACCTTAGAACGCTTAAACGGCAGCTCATCGTGCAACGATTCTTTGGTATCCAGGGGTGCCAAACGCTCGTCGCTGCGCAACAATGCCACCACCGCATCGATACCTTCACGGCTACCGGCGATGGTGCCGTTAACCCCTTCGTTCGCCAGCAGCAATGTACCGCGCACATCGAATTGCTCCATGATCGCCAGCAACGGCTCGCGCAGCGCCTCGTAATTATCGAGGCGAACAAAGCGATACAGGGCGCAGACAACAACTTTTGACATGGTGGTACCTAGTGCGATGAATTCAGGGCGCGCATGATACAAAAAACTGGCGAAAAAGTCGCCAATCAAGGAAAAAAACTGCCGCCCACGAGGGCAGCTAAGAGGGCGGAGATTTACCTAGCGTGAGCGGTTAAGCGTTGTCGGCGAGTGAGTCGTATACGTCCAGTTCAGCAGCGACCTGACTAGCCAACCGGGGAATCAAGTAGCGCTGCTTAAACCACATGGCGTTGGCCTGGCGTGAACTGTTAATGCCCAAACCAAACGGCCAGTATGAAAGGTAGGCTTTGCCGTGATGAACACTGTACATTTGCCCCGCTGAGGCGGCACAGTCTTTGGCGTATTCCCAATTGTTAGCGCGTAGACCTACGCCCGTTTCTGGGCTAGGGTTTTGAGCAAGGGCGATAATCAACTGCGCGCTTGTCGCCTCTAATGGGCGGTACACGGCAAGGTTCAAGCGACCATCTTTTCGAGGGCTTAAGAGCGCGACCACATCGTCGCCACGCTGAATAGCCACTAATTCACTGGATACATCAACCTCGCCAATAACGACACGCCAGTCCGCGCCTTGCACAATCACTAAATCACGCGAATCGCCTTCGGCTAAAATTTCCGCCAAACGCTGCATAGCGGGTTCGTCTTTCTTCCAGTCGATATGACCATGACTGTTACGCTGTTGTAATCGACGCAGCATCAAGGCAAAAGGCAAATCCTCACCTTTAGTGAACGACTCTTTTGCGTCAAGCACCCGAAAAGGATAAGAAATATCAGGCAGAGAGTACTTTAAAAGGCTTTTTGCCCGAAGCGGCAATTCGAGATAACTTTCCATGTTACGGCGTCCTTTGCTCTATTAATTATTATGTTTATTACACGATTATGACTATAGAAGATTAATTCAAATGTTGTACAAAAAATCACCGCATTTATTTGTGCAGGATTTTTCCAACTAGACGCTGTTCACAAACTGGCCTAGCAAGCCCTTATGAAAACCCACCTCAGCACACGTCTCATCACCCTCCTTCCCCACACGGGCCTTACCCTAAGCGCACTGGGGCTGATGACCATTCTGTGTTTTGTTTTCCCAGAATTTCTGACCACACCGGCGATTCGCGAGAACTACCCTATACCCCTCATTCGCGAAGCCATGTCTTATGGGCTGATGCTCGCGGGCGCATTAACATTGTATTCGCTGTTGTTTTTACCAAATAAACGCTTGTCGTTTATCTCGCTGGGGTTATTGATTGCCTGCGCTGCGTTAGGTGGCAGCCAGGTACACCAAAAGCCCGAGTACGATACATTTGTCATTCAAATTGGTTTGGATTGGTTTGTGCTCGATCTGTTGATATTGGCAGCTTTGTTTATTCCATTGGAAGCGCTTTTCGCTAAGCATAAACGGCAGGGCTTAGTGCGCCGCGAAACGCTGACTGATCTGGCCTACTTCGCCGTGGGGCACCTTGGCTTTCAATTCATTATGCTGTTAACCCAAAAGCCCGCCGACGAACTACTTGCCCTGGTGCGGTTGCCCGGTCAGCAAAGCTTTCTTGCCGAACTACCCCTTGCTGCACAGATATTACTGGCACTGTTTGTGGCCGACATGGCGCAGTATTGGATTCACCGCACGACCCACCGTATCCCCACATTGTGGCGCTTTCACGCCATCCACCACTCCATAAAACGCATGGACTGGCTGGCCGGATCACGGCTTCACATCGCCGACAACATATGGTGCGCGGCCCCGTGTACGCCATGGTGATGTATCTAGGGCTCGCTCCCGAAGCAGTAATAGGCTACATACTTATTATGGCCTTTCACACCGTGCTACTGCACGCCAACGTAGGCATCAACTTTGGTTGGCTGCGCTACGTGATAGCCACCCAGCAATACCACCACTGGCACCACAATGACCAACAGGCCAGCTACGACAAAAACTTTGCCGTGCACTTCCCGGTGGGTACGTTTTATTTACTCGGCGACCAATGCGACCAATGGCCCACCCAATACGGTGTGCGCGAACCCAAGTACCCTAGCGGGTATTGGGCGCAATTTGTGGCAGGGTTTAAACGTGATGATGCTCAACCATAGATAATATTGGTCTGCACACTCTTGGCCAACAACCTTCCATCTGGCCGCCAGATATGCGCGGTCGATGAACTGATCCCCGCCTCGTCAAAACTCACTGTCGATGCATATCCCAAAAAATCATCAGGGGCAAAGTTGTCGGCATCCAGCGTAAAGTGCAAATGCCAACTAATGGTCGACATGGGCACAGGCTTGTCGTAATGGGTCGACGCGGTGGGCGGCCAGGCGTCAATCAGACCCACCAGATGGGGAGATGTGATCTTTTCTGGGGCTTGGGCAAAGCGCATGTGACCATGCATTTCAGGGAAGGGTTTGCCTCCAAACGGGGGCACATGGGATGCCATGTACACTTCGACATTTTGGAAAAACACCGGGGCGTGCATGCCGGTGATGCGGAACGATTCCTCTCGGGCACGGATATCAGGCACGGTAAATTGATCGATGCTCACAGGGCTGTCTAAAGGTTTGCAGAAGTCGGCGCGCACCACGGCACGGATCTTGTCGCCTTGAATCAAGCGCGCCGATTTGACACATACGGTACGGCCTTCGCCAAGGGTTTCTACCTCAATGGTATAGGGCACATCGGCTTCAAACGGGCGGGTAAAATTGACATCCATGGCGCGCAGTTTGCGGTCGGGTTCAACCTCGCTCAACATGGCTTGCAGTAAGATCGCCGCGGTCATACCGCCGTAAATAGTTCTGCCCTGCCCCCACGCATCGGGAATAAGGGGAAAGTCACCGTTGTGAATGCCGTTGAGAATGTGATCGATGTGCACGGGTTCTCCTCAGAGTTGCTTTAACAATCATCCTACAAGGAATTACTTTACCAACCCATGCCATTCACGCCAAACTTAGGCTGCACGCAACGGTCTAATCTTACGTCTTCGCCCCGTAGCTAGTTCAGGCGTTTTCGGTGGTGTCTGTTCGGGTTCAGTGTTGGCCACCAAGTATTGGTATATCTTATTGCTTGGATCAATACCCTGAACCGTTAAACCATGGTTACCAAACAATCGATTAAATTCGAATATATAAGGATTATCACCCACCATGGCGACGTCAAAGCCCGCGTGGTTAATCCCAAGCGCCAAAGCGATATCTATCACTAAGTCAATAGCGCGTTGTGGCACGGGGTCAAAACAAAGACTACCACCTTGGGCGATATTGTTATGGAAGTTACCCTCACCCGCCACGCGCCAATAGCTGCCGATCACTTCATCGCCGATGACCACAATTCGGCAGTCGCGCTGAATGGGCAGATACTCCTGTACATAAGCACAACATTGCCGTCGCAATAGCGCAAAAAGTCAGCGCGGTTTTCAATAAGGTAGACACCCCGTCCCTCACTCGATTTAGGGGTTTTACACACAAAGGGATAATCCATCACGGAAAGAATATCTTCACGCGTCTGAGGGCTGTTATCGAGGATAAACGTTTGCGGCATGTTCTGAGGCCAAAGGCTCATCATCACACGGGTAAACTCGATCTTGTTATGCCCCAAAAGGTACGAAGCCAGACTGGGGAAAATACGTTTTTGCAACCCAAACACGAGGGTATTCACCTGCCAGTATTCTGGAAACAAACACCAATCCGCGTCTTGAATTAACGGTAGCTGTGTATTTTGGTGGTCAGGTTTTAGGTAGTGGGCGCTAGGTAAACGACAAGTACGAAAAGCATCAAAAGACACAAGACGCATACACGAATCCAAGTAGTGAAATTGCGCGAATTATCGGCAATTTTCTTAAAGCGACAAGCTTTTTAGCTTGCTAAACACCAAAAAGCCGCACTCCGTGCGGCTTTCGACTATTTCTGCCAAAGAATTTTATACAGATCGTGGCGTCGATCCTTGCCATTGGTCACCGAGCCATTGTGGCGCAGTTGCTGCAGGCGCGTAATATCGAGGTCGGCCACTAGCGCCATTTCGGTATTGGGGGTACTTTCGGCTAGAATCGCGTCGTGCGGAAAAGCAAAGTCCGAGGGGGTAAACACCGCCGACTGGGCGTATTGAATATCCACGTTGTGTACCTGGGGCAGGTTGCCGACACTGCCGCCTATCACTACGTAGCATTCGTTTTCTATGGCACGGGCCTGAGCGCAGCGCTGCACCCGCAAGAAGCCGTTTTTGGTGTCGGTCCAGAAAGGCACAAACAAAATATCCATGTCTTGTTCGGCCAACAGGCGAGCTAGTTCGGGGAATTCCACGTCGTAGCAGATCAAAATACCAATCTTACCGGCGTCGGTATCGAAGGCTTGCAGGCTATGGCCACCCTCGATCACCCAATCGCGGCGTTCGTGTGGGGTGATGTGGATCTTGGGCTGCACTTCTACGGTGCCATCGCGGCGCAATAGGTATGCGTTGTTGTAAAGCGTATCGTCGTCGCCCAACTCGGGAATACTACCGGCAATGATGTTGATGTTGTAGGTGACCGCCAGTTGGCTCATGGCCTGTACCGTGCGCTCGGCGTATTTAGCCAACTCACGGATGGCTTCGTATTGGCTGGGAGCCTCGCTCAGGCTCATCAGCGGGGCGTTAAAGAATTCGGGGAACAGCACGAAATCAGCGGTGTAGTCGGCCATAGTGTCAACAAAGAATTCGACTTGTTCTAACCAAGTGTCGAAAGACGCCGGTAAGCGCATTTGCCATTGGATGATGCCGACGCGTACCGAGGACTTTTTAAACTCGGTCACGTCGGTGACTTCAGGTTCGTAAAGAATATTGCTCCACTCAAGCAAGGTGGCGAAGCCTTCCGATCTTTTGTCATCCGGCAGGTAGTCTTTCATGATGCGCTTCACATCAAATTCATTGGCCAGCTGGAAGCTGAGGATGGGGTCGTAAATTTCCCGCTGACGAACCGCTAGAATGTATTCTTTAGGCGTCATTTCGTGAGAATGCTTGTAATAATTAACGATCCTGCCGCCAGAAAGAATCGCTTGCAGATTGAGATTCACACACAGGTCTTTGCGCGCGTCATACAAGCGGCGCCCCAAGCGATAGCCCCGGTAATCGGGGTCTACAAATACGTCCATACCGTACAAAGCATCACCCTCAGGGTCGTGCTTGATGCGCTCGCGGCGGCCAATGAGGTCGTCGTAGGTATGCACTTTGCTAAAGCGGTCGTGATCGCACTTTACGGTCAGTGCGGCGGCTACAATGGCATCACCGTCAACAATGCAGATCTGCCCTTCTGGGAATTCTTTAGTAAGCGCTAATAGCGTGGCTCGCGGCCAAGAGCCACCAAGGTCGGGATAGACCTTTTCCATCAGGGTTTCGAGCTGGTTGAGATCGTCTTCGCGGAAGTTGCGTAATTCGAGTTTTACGTCGGTGGGAAATTCGTTAGTCAAAGGACACCTGTTTGCAAATAACAATGCGTGTAGTTTAGCCATTCAGAAAGAAATTGCACAGCCTGATGGTATGGAGGTCGCCATGTCTTGCGACATGCCTCCTAAAGGGGGGCTTCGTAGGAATAATGTAGCAGGCGCTTGCGCCCTACCGTGGGAGGCGTTTGCGCCCTACCGTGGGAGGCGTTTGCGCCCTACCGTGGGAGGCGTTTGCGCCCTACCGTGGGAGGCGTTTGCCTGCAAACGGCGACAGTTCGCCATGTCTACGACATGCCTCCTACAAGGGCTTCGTAGGAATAATGTGGGAGGCGCTTGCGACCTACCGCGGGAGGTGTTTGCGCCCTACCGAGGGAGGCGTTTGTCTGCAAACGGCGACAGTTCGCCATGCCTTGCGATATGCCTCCTACAAATGGGGGTTAAAAGGCGTAGGTCAGGCCCACTGTCAGCGTACGTGGTTTCTGACCGCGGGCGCCGGCCTTGGGCTCGCGTGACACAATCGCATCGTGCTCGTCGAGCACGTTATCGACCTTGCCATACAGCGACATTTTGCCGCTGTACTGATGACGCACGGCTAGATCGATGGTGCTGTAGGCGTCGATACTCTGGTAAGACATGCACGCCGCGGCGGAACAGGTGGCGCTACGATGGCGCAGGCTTACATCGGCCCGCCAATCACCTTTCTCAGCGCCTAACTGCAGGGCCAGTTGGTGCTTTGGCAGGTTGGGCAAGCGGTCGCCGGCATCGACACTTCCCCACAAGCTGGCGCCAACAAAGCTGGTATCAAAACTGGCATCGGTGTAGGTATAGGTCACGTTAATGGGAATCAGCCAACCGCTGTCGGTGTAGGTTTGTTGCGCCAACTGGAACTCCATGCCCTGCACGGTGGCCGCACCGCCGTTTTCGGTGTCGCCCGCTTCACAGGCTTGGGTACCCGCGCCACCAGAATTGGTGCACACGCCGATGATATTGCTGTAGTCGCTGTGAAAGCCGACCAACTCGATGTCGGTCGCGCCCGCTTGGTAGCGCCAGCCAAATTCGGTATTGGTGGCTGATTCCGCGTTGCTGCTGCTAGAGGCTGACGGCGACATACCTTGGTGCACTCCGGCAAATACGTAGCTTGCGTCGCTAAGTTGGTAGCCCAAAGCCAATCCCGCGAGCGTCTCGCTGGCATTAACACCTGCTATCTCGTAGCGTTCGTGCCGCACGCCGGGTATTACTTTCCACTGGCCAAGCTGGATCTCATCGTTCACGAACACCGCCGTGGCGTGGCTGCGTTTCTTTGAATCGCTTCCCGTACCCAATTGTGCCAGCGTAAAGCTACCATCGGCGCCCTGTGTCCAGCTGTCTACCGGCTGGTTACGGGCCTCGTAGTCTTCATGGTAACGCACGCCTGCCTCAACACTGTGGTTGTCGAAAGTCCACTCTAGTTTGGACTGGAGCCCCTTAGAGACATAGGCGCGGTTGTTGTGTTTCAATGCCACATCGGCGGCAACACTGCCGTCCAATACTGCCTGCGCCCAGGCTTGGTCGTAACTGCCATAGACGCTGGTCATGCCATTACAAGAGGCGGTGGTGGCGCAGATCAACACTTCGTCAATGCCCTCGCCATCAATCTTGTCGACCTTATACCAGTCGCGCTCAAAGCGGTTGTAGTAGGCTTGGTTGGTCAACTGCCAATCACTGCCACTCAGGGTCAAACTGGCGATACCTTGACGGTGCTCGTTGTTCATTTGGTCTTGGCGGCTCAAG
The DNA here is from genome assembly GCA_024639455.1 of Cellvibrionales bacterium. Classification (GTDB taxonomy): domain Bacteria; phylum Pseudomonadota; class Gammaproteobacteria; order Pseudomonadales; family JAHEIH01; genus JAHEIH01. The sequence goes on along the minus strand of JAHEIH010000001.1, from coordinate 197,860 downwards.
CCATAACGACGGTGAGGGTTGGCAAAAAAGTCCTGTTCAGTAAGGCCGACATAGGTCTGATCAGAGGTCTCTTCTGAAGCCTGTACTTTTAGGCCGTACTCGGCATCCACCCCAAACAGGGTGTCGCGGTAGCGCAGCTTGGCGACAACGTCATCCACGCTAAAACCCGTGTCATTGTCGCTGTTGTCGATGCTGTCAAAGCCATTTGAACGACCGCCGTGGTATTCCAACAAGTAACCTAAGTCGTCGCTGCCATCGCCGTAACTAAGATGCGTGCGCAAACCACCGTAGCTGCTCAACTCTTGACGCAAGAAACCAGCAACCTCATCGGGGATTGGGGTTGAAATCATGTTCACTGCCCCGCCGATCGTGTAGGGGCCGGTGGTAATGGCTGAGGGGCCTTTCAGTACTTCAACTGCGTGCATACGGCCGGCGCTGGGAAAATAATAGGCCGAAGAGGCGGTGTATGGCGCGGGAGCGATCAACACGCCGTCTTCCATCAGGGTGATTTTGCCACTGCGATCGCTATAGGTACCGCGGATGCTGATATTTGGACGTAAGCCAAAACCTTCTTCGTCGCGAATATACAGGCCTGGCACATTGCTCAAAATGCGGTTGATATCGTTGTAGCTAAATACTTGCAGTGCTTCGCTGTCGATTAAGTTACCAGAGCCGGTCAACTCGCGCTGGTCGTCTGCGTTGCCAATAATAAACACTTCTTCTACGTCAGCGTGGGCAAGTGATATAATAGACGCCGCACTGATAGCCAAGATGAGAGGTTTGATGTTGTTCACGTGGTTGGATGTCCTGTGATCGTTCAATTTTCACAAATGATAATAATTCGTATTTAGATTAGCAAGAAGTTTTTGAGAAGAATTCTCATTTGGCAAAAAAAGACATTTCGGCGTAAGCTTTATCCTCCAATAACAACAGCATGGACGACGTGATGAACGATCTGGCTTCGCAATTAATGCGCACCCTACAAGATTTATCTCCCACCCCTTTGAACGCGCCTGGACAAGACCTTGGGGTACGCGAACTGTGGAGTTACTTTGCCGCGCAAGCGAGCCTGACCAAAACCGCCATCGCACAAAAACTATCGGAAAGTAGCGGTCTCCCCTTTTGTGCTAACCCCAGAGGCGAGCGCGCCGCTAACGAACTGAACAAACTCAGCTTGAGTCAAACCCTCGCCATGTGCGTCCTGCCGGTGCAGAGAGATCAAGGTCTTAGCGTGATCTGTGCCGACCCCTTTGACGATGCCCAAATGAAAAACCTGCAGTTTGCATTAGGACGTGCGTTCAACCTTGAAATCGCCCACCCCGATGCTATTGAAGTCGCCATTTTACAGGCGTTCGACAAACTCAACCCAAGCCACGGCGTCGATCTCGATCCCACCCACCACAAACAGGGCATCGACGACCGGGAAGTGCCGGCACTGGCGAAACAGATCATGCTGAAAGCGGTAAAAGCGAGGGCCTCTGATCTACACCTGCAACCGTTTGTTGGCGGCGCCGCGCTGCGTATGCGGGTCGACGGTGTACTGCACCGCATGGCTATTTTGCCGCTAAAAGTGGCCGAAGCGCTGATTCGCTTTTTTAAAGCGCAAGGCAAGATGGACCCCTACAACGGACTGGTTCCCCAGGATGGCAGTATGCGGATCCACTTAGGTGATCAAGAGTACTCGATTCGTATTTCGACCCTGCCGCTAGAAAACCACAGTGAAAAGATGGTGCTGCGCTTTTTAGATCAAAGTGCCAGTTATCGCCTATCGCACAACGGTTTTTCACTGGCAGAGCTACAGGCTATTCGCCGCCTTTCCAGTAATCCCTCGGGGGTCATGCTACTGACCGGCCCCACCGGCTCGGGTAAAACCACCACACTGTACGCGCTGTTAAACGAACTTAACCGTGAAGACGTAAGCATTACCACGGTTGAGAACCCTGTGGAATACCGCATGGGCGGCATTTCACAAACCGAAGTGAACCCTAAATCGGGGCTGACTTTTGCCGGCGCCCTTCGCTCGATTTTGCGACAAGACCCCGATATGATTCTGATCGGTGAAGTGCGCGATGGAGAAACCGCCCAAATTGCGTTGCAGTCGGCGCTAACCGGACACCTAGTGTTATCGACCCTTCATACCAACGACGCGCTGACAGCGATCCCGCGGCTACTAGACATTGGTATTGATGCCTCGATCTTAGCCGACGCCCTGAACGGCGTGGTCGCACAGCGTCTGCTACGTAAACTATGCGAGCACTGCAAAGTAGCCACGAGCGAACCGCTGCGCCCCGCTGAAAAGGCCTTTAAAGATATTACCTCCATTGCTCCACCCTTTCGTGCGCGCGGTTGCGACAAGTGCCGCTTCACCGGCTACAGTGGCCGCTTGCCCATTACCGAAATTTTAGAAATGACACCGGGCCTAGCCGATGCTATCGCTAGCGGTGAAACGCGCCAAAAAGTACTTAAGTCACACTGCCAACGAAATATGGTGTCCCTTGGTCAAGCGGCCGAGCGACGCGTCATTTCGGGTGATACCTCCGTGGACGAAGCAGCCCGGGTAGTCGGTAGACTGCTGTGGCAACAACTCGCAGAAGCCCATGCTATTGAGGGCTATGATATCCCCACACTGGATAACAGCAGCACCGGCACCAGCAACAGCGGCCTGCTGTGGGTATCGGGTAGCCACAGCTCACAAAGCCTTTACAGTCAGTCGCTGCAAGAGGCGTGGTTTGATGTTTTCAGCGCCCATTCACCCAACGAGGCGAAGCAACTGCTGGAAGAAAATGAAGGTATTCGTTTTGTGGTGGTTGATGCGCCAGATGGGCTTAACGATAATGAAATTAAACGCTGGGTTGCCAACTACCGTACAGCCATGGCGTGGTCGCGCTTACCCGCGCTGATCTTACTGCCACATGAACACCCCGAATGGGAATCCCTGCTGCGCGATGAAGGTGCCACCTCAAAGATGGTTCAAAAACCTATTACCAACGATGAACTAATTAGCATTGTCAGCGAGGCCTTAGCCTTAAATATGGACTTTAGCTGGCAGTCTTAATCAACCGCATGTCCCGCCAATAATCGGCTCAACCAGTCTCTATCAAGGGGTTGGTTGACGTCGCGAACCACCAGTACATCGTAGGGGGGATAGCGGCCCGCCAAGGTGTATTCGTTATCTGCCAGCACTTCGTATTCGACGAACGAATGAATTAACGCATTGGGCATGTGATTGGGTAGCACGCCCGTTGAGCGATAAAACTGCTGCACCGCCTCATCACTGTGCACAAAGATCCCCACCGCGCCCTCGTGAAAGTCTTGCTGAGCTTCGTGAGCATTACCTACTAGCACGTCATAACTCACCCACCCGTATACCAGCAGCGCCAGGAAAAACACGACCACGCGGTTGACACCCAGCTTTTGGCCACTGGGTTTTTGACCCGCTTGCTGACGTTGCTGTGCCTCGATTGCGTCGGTGGCTTTGTGAATGGCGCTGCTTAACTGTGAATCGCTCATAGACAACCTCAGCAATTATTTATTACGGTGATGGTGATTCTGTTGGTGCATGTGGGCACATCCGCTGTTACCGGGGCCAAGCGTTGAACAATCCGGTGATTCCGACGATGAGCTCTGAGAGGAGCCCGAAGACGCCGAGCCGGAAGAGCCAGTAGAACTTGATCCTGAAGAACTTGAATCAGTGGATCCCTTATTGGTAGAACCGGTTTCTACACCAGTAATAGTGCTGCTACCTGTACCTGTACCTGTACCTGTACCTGTACCTGTACCTGTACCTGTGCCGCCGGTTGAGGACCCTGTTAACATTGACACAGGCCTATCAGTCACCAATCTTGCGCAAGGGTCACTGGGCACAGCATAAGAGTGATAGGTAATTTTGTCTGGTGGGCAATCCGTGGATTTGGCAGGTTGCTGATTTGCAGGTTGCTGATCCGTCGGCGGCTGATTAGTGGGCTGCTGATTATTGGAGGCCGTTGTTTGCCCGGTCCCCGCAGCAACAGCCGCTTTAGCCGCCACATGGCTACCGTGATCAACCAGGGGCACCAATAATAAGGCATTTGGCACGGCCCACACACGCAGGTCTTCGGGGAAAATCTCAGCAAAGGCCTGCATGTACAAAGTGCCCTGGGCAGTCGTGGCATACAAACCAAAATAAGGGCGAACACCACCATCGCCGCGCAATGTTGGGTAGGAGGTATCCACCACGCGATAAAATGCACTCACCCCAGGATAGGGTGATTTGAAATCACCTGCCAAGCCATAGCTAGCAAGATAATCGGGGAAATAACTCAATGATCCTGACGTCGCTTCTAACATGCGCTCATCACCTAGGGCAAATTCAGCGCCCATCTTGGTGCGCATACCGTCTATCCGCTCCATCAACTCGGCGGTCTGCGCTTTCAACATGTAATGCTGGTAAGACGGCACGGCAATGGTGGCAAGAATACCGATGATCACAATGGCAATCATTACCTCAATTAGGGTAAAACCGCGATGGGCGCGACGCTGCAACATGCTAAACTTCTCTTTCTTATCGTTTATAAAACCACAGTGTAGCCGCAATGACCACAAACCCCAAACAGCAATGCTTACAAGAACTTAAACACGCGCTGCAGCTGCGTGGTGACGCATGGAGAATTGCTAGTTTAGCCACTGTAGACGCCGCACAGTCCCCACAGGTGCGCAGCGTGGTGTTGCGCGAAGTGGATACCGACGCAGCAGAGATACTAATCTACACCGATAAACGCAGTCAAAAAGTATTAGAACTTGCGCAACATCCGCACTGTTCGCTGCTGTTGTGGTGCCCCGTTAGGCAGCAACAATTGCGTATGGCCTGCCAGGCACGCTTCTTAGCCTTCGCCGCCTCGCACTGGCAAAGTATCTTTGGTACGCATGCCGTGCATGACTATGCCACGCAGTCCCCACCAGGGGAGACCCTTGCTGACGCGGTAACGTTTGATCTGGCCAAGGCCGAGCAGAATTTTTGCGTCATCGCTTTTGCAGTGGTCGAGATAGATCGGTTGTGGCTGTCAAAGGAGGGACACCGCCGTCAACGCATTCGCGCTGACGAGGTGAAAGAGATCTGCCCTTAGGCCTGTTCGCCACCGAGAGCGGCATAGGCTTTTTCGAGCTTTTTCAATTGTTTCTTACCGATTTCGCCAGCCACTTCGTTGAGGGCGTGGCGCAGGCGTGCGCGGCTCATATCGGGGCCGAGCAGGTCAATAGCGTCCATCACAGAAAAGGATGAGGTAGTGCCCGAGATCGCAATGAACAGGGGGGCGAGGAAGTCGCGTAGCTTAATCCCCATGTCACCCGAAAGGGTTTTCAGTGCATTAAAAATTTCGTCGCGCTGCCACGTTCGCAGGGCCTCTAGGCGCCAAAGGGCGAACTGCAACACCTGCTTAAGCTTGTCTTCGTCCATATTGCACTGAGCAAAGCTCGCCGCATTGATGGGTAGCATGCCCGACGCCAAGAAGGCCGCCAGAGGGGCAAAATCACTGAGCACTTCCATGCGCTGTTGGGCGTGGGGCAACACGCGCAGTAGATTGTCTTTATTTAGCGCCCAATCGTGCAAGCGCGTTGCCAACTGCTCGAGACTGAGGTCTTCGCGCATCCACAAGCCGTTTAACCAGCGCAGTTTTTCCATGTCGAAAATGGGACCGCCCAAGCTCACGCGGCTAATATCAAAGTGCTCGAGCATCTCTTGCAGGGTAAATTTTTCGCGTTCGTCGGGCATCGACCAGCCCATACGCGCCAAGTAGTTCACCAAGGCTTCGGGCAGGAAACCCATGCGCTGATAGTACAAGATGCTGGTGGGGTTCTTGCGCTTGCTTAACTTCGACTTATCGGGGTTGCGAAGCAGCGGCAGGTGGCACAAAACAGGCATTTCCCAACCGAAGTATTGATAAAGCAGTTTGTGCTTGGGTGCCGAGTTAATCCACTCTTCGCCGCGCAATACATGGGTGATTTGCATCAGGTGGTCGTCAACCACGTTGGCCAAGTGGTAGGTCGGCATGCCGTCTGATTTAAGCAGGATCTGCGCATCGACCAAGGCCCAATCTAGGTCTACTGGGCCACGCAATAGATCGGTAATTTCAACACGACCATCTACCGGTACATGCATACGCACCACATAAGGCATACTGGCGGCTTCGCGGCGCGCCACTTCGTCGGCAGGCAATTCCAAATCGCAGTGTTTCAAGGCGCGGTTGATACCCTGCTCTTTCAGGCTATTACGCAGCTCATCAAGCTCTTCAGGGGTACGGTAGCACTTGAAAGCATGACCACGGTCGAGCAGCATTTGGCAGTGCTCGGCATAGATATCGCCGCGCTCGCTCTGACGGTAGGGACCGTGTGGGCCGCCAACATCTGGGCCCTCTGCCCAATCGAGCCCTAACCAACGCAGCGAATCAAAGATCGCCTGCTCTGACTCGCGGGTAGAACGGGTTTGGTCGGTGTCTTCAATGCGCAAGATAAACTCGCCGCCGTGCTTTTTGGCGAAAGCGAGGTTAAACAGGGCAACGTAGGCAGTGCCGACGTGCGGATCACCGGTAGGTGATGGCGCGATACGCGTTCTAACAGTCATGATATTGGCCTTGATCGTGGATTGGATATTCATCAAAGGGGCGTAATTTTACAGGGTTTCAGTGGTTTAGGGGTAGGGATAAATAGTCCTTTTTTGCCGCATCAAAATTGTTTGTCACAGCTTCGCAACCATGTGCTAGGATCCAAGTAAGCCATCGCAAGGAGCCGCCATGAAACTCGCTGTGCAACAACTCGCCCACCACATTGGCCCCGATCACCCGGCCCTGCACGACAGCTATGCACCCAGCGAAGACAGTACCATTGCCAGCGCACTTCAACCCCGAGCTATCGCCGCGTTAAGCCACGGCATCAACATCACCCAGCCGGGCTATAACCTATACATCGCCGGCCCCAATGGCAGTAGTCGCGTGGCCCATGTACGCACCTTTTTGAAACCGCTTGCCAGCAGTCGCCCTACCCCCATCGACTGGCTATATGTCAACAACTTCGACAACGCCTTGGAACCGCGTGCTATTAGCATGCCGCCCAAGCAAGGGTCGCTGTTTGCAAAAGACATGGAGAGCCTGGTGGAATCGCTATTATCGCTGTTCCCAACGGTATTTGAAAACCCGGGTTACCTGCGCGCCAAAGCCTCGCTGCAAAAGCTCTACGACCAAACTTACGAACAGGCCATGGCGCATGTCGAACGCTTTGCCTCCGAACACAGCATGGCAATTTTCAAAGAAGATGGCGCCATTACTTTTACCCCGCTGCTTGACGGCCAACCCATGGACGAAACCGAGTTTGCGGTGATGAGCGAGCCACAGCGCGAAGTGTTCCGCCAAGCCGTAGAGCAAGCGGAAGAGATGCTCAACGAGCGCTTACTGGAACTGCCGCAGTGGCAACGCGAGCTGAACAACAAGCTCAAAGAACTACGCGAGAACATCATTAAACAAACCATCAAACCCTTGTTTGAAGGCCTGCAGCAAAAATATTCCAGCCAGCCCGGGGTGTTGTTGTACCTAGCACAGATGATTAGCCACCTCCCTCGCTACATCGAAGAAAATCTGCAGGACAACGATAGCGAAGGCCCCAAGGAAACCCTCAGTAGCCAACGCCAAAACCTAGAAGCGACCTTCATGCCCAACCTGATAACACGCGATGCCGCTCGCAGCGGCGCGCCGATCATCATGGAGAGCAACCCAACCTACAGCAACTTATTTGGTCGTATCAACTACGTGGCCAGTAGTACAGGCCTGCAAACCAGCTATCGCTCAATTACCCCTGGTGCATTACACCTAGCCAACGGTGGCTATTTACTCTTAGACATCGAAAAGTTGCTGCGCGACCCCGCCACTTGGGAAGCCTTGAAACACTCCTTGCGCGATGGACGCATCCACATCGACCCGCAAGTGGGTGAACTTCAAGGCACGCTACCAACCGTGTTAAAGCCCGAGTCAGTCACGTTAAACGTGAAAGTGATTCTCATTGGGCCACCTGATATTTACTACGGCCTACAACAGTACGACCACGATTTTGACGAACTTTTCCGGGTCTTGGTGGATATGGATTCAGAAGTCAAAATCGACGAGCAGAGCGTGTACTACTTTGCCCAGGACGTGCGCCAACGCGCGGCCGACATGAGCATAGCTACCCCCATCAGCAATGGTGCTGTGGCGGCGCTATTGAACCACGCCTGCCGCCTAGCGGAAGACCAACAGAAATTTTCTGCCAGTATCGACCGCATCATGGAGGTGGTCGTCGAGGCCAACCAATTTGTCGCCTCCAGTTATGCCGACCGTCTGGATGCCGAACATATTCTTACCGCCCTAGAGTACCGTGCCAAACGCAACGCACGGCTGTACGAATTGATCAAAGAGAGCATCCTCAGTGACCGCATAAAGATCGCCACCCAGGGCGCCGCGGTGGGTCGTTGCAACGGCCTCACGGTGATTCAAGTGGGCGATAGCGCCTACGGCTGTCCCGTGCGGATTTCCGCTACCGCCCACCCCGGTAAGAGCGGTGTATTGGATATCGAACGCGAAGTAAACCTTGGGCAAGCGGTACATTCGAAAGGCGTTCTGTTGTTGTCGGGGTATCTGTGCGGTCGCTACTGTGTCGAATTCCCACTCGCTATGGCGGCCCATATCGCCATGGAACAATCCTACGGCTACGTCGACGGCGATAGTGCCTCGGTGGCGGAACTGTGCACCCTGCTGTCGGCGCTGACCAAACGCGAATTGCGACAGGATATCGCCATTACTGGCTCGATTAACCAGTACGGTGAGGTTCAAGCAGTGGGCGGCGTGAACGAGAAGATCGAAGGCTTCTTCGATATATGTTGCGAGCGTGGCTTAACTGGTCAGCAAGGGGTGATTATTCCGGCTAGCAATACGACCGACCTGATGCTCAGCAAAGACATCATTGCCGCCGTGGCGGAAGGTAAGTTTCATATTTATTCGGTAGAGCACGCCGATGAGGCGCTAGCCTTATTGAGCGGCGCAGACCCAGGCAAAGAGAGCGCACCAGGGGATTTCCCCGCCAGTTCGCTGAACGCGTCGGTGGTGGAGACACTGCGGGCGTATACGCGGCTGAGTAGGCCCGCCTGAAATTTGTCGCCGTTTGCAAGCAAACGCCTCCCACAGCAACCTTGCTATCCATGTAGGAGGCATGTCGAAGACATGGCGACAAAAAAAACGGGCCGTGAGGCCCGTTCGTTCTTTCGATCGTTAAATAACGATTAATCGCCGCGCACAATGCGCCGCTCACCGCGCTCAGCACCTAGCTTGGTCTCGTGGCGGACGTAGTCGCGGATCGCCATGGTCTCTTCAAGGCTCATGAAACCCTCCCAACCGGGCATACCATTAGCACCTAAACCACCCTTATGCACGATGGCTTCCCACGCCGCATAGGTATTGGCTAAGCCGTAGCGTAAATCGGGAATCAGACCCGCGCTCACCGCATTACCGCCGTGGCAGAACACACAGTATTGGCCGTACAAGATTTTACCTTCGGCGACGCTCTCAGGACTACCGTGGGGCAGATCGACGTCGGCTAACACTTCTTCTTTAGAAGGAATCACGGGAAGCTCTCCCTTGCCGTCCAACTTAAACACCATCAGGCGGCTAATGTTGAACATGTTTTTCGGGCCTGAAATTACACCGAATGGCAAACCGCTCTCTCCGCCCCAACCCTGAGCAACGGCGACGTATTGCTCGCCATCAATCTCGTAGGTCATGGGCGCCGCCATAATGCCGCCCTGAGTGGGATAGCTCCACAGTTCTTCACCGTTGGTCGCGTTGTAAGCGCGGAAGTCACCGTCTAGATCACCTTGGAACAGCAGGTTACCTGAAGTAGACAGCAAACCACCGCTAGAATAGTAACCCTGAGGAATGCGCCACACTTCTTGGTTGGTCTTGGGGTCGCGCGCAATCAGCACCGCACTAGCCACCATGTCGGCGATCGGTGCGCGCTGCTCGAACGGAATTTCGTCGGGCAGGAAAACCACCGCTTCGGCGTTGTAGTGAATATTCCACACCACTTTGCGATCGGCGATGCGGTGATCGTCGATATAAAGGGCCGAGTTTGCCATAGCGGGAATGTAGGTCAGACCGGTGTCTGGGTTATAGGTCATGGGGTGCCAGTTGTGCGCCCCCGATGGACCAGGAACCACTTGAAATTCCATGCTGCTAGCGCGTGCCATGGGGTTCTCCACCGGGCGGCCAGTTTCCATATCCACGTGTGTAGCCCAAGTGATAGGCATGTAGTTGTCCGCCGACAACAACTCACCCGTGACGCGATCAAGCACATAGAAGAAGCCGTTTTTGGGCGCCTGCATGATGATTTTGCGCTGTTCACCCTCAACGTCCATATCTGCCAGAATCAAGTGTTGGGTTGCCGTGTAGTCCCAGTGATCACCCGGGGTCGTTTGGTAGTGCCAAACGTACTCGCCGGTATCAGCTTTCACCGCCACAATGGAAGACACAAATAAGTTGTCACCGCCGTCGGGGCTGCGCACTTTTCGGTTCCAGGTTGAACCGTTACCGACGCCGATATACAGCATGTCAGTTTCTGGATCGAAGGCGAAAGCGTCCCACGCGGTACCACCACCACCGTGTTTCCACCATTCACCGTTCCAAGTTTTAGCCGCCATTTCGAGCTCAGGGCTCTCAAAGCCATCGGCTGGATTACCAGGCACCGTGAAGAAGCGCCACTTCTGCTCGCCAGTAGCTGAATCATAGGCGGTAACATAACCGCGCGCGCCCATCTCCGCGCCACCGTTACCGATAATGACTAGGCCATTCACAACGCGCGGTGCGCCAGTAATGGTGTAGGTGTGATTAGCAATTTTGGTGTCGACTTCCCACATAGTTTTACCGGTGGCCTGATCGAGGGCATGCAAGCGCCCATCGATGGAGGCGACATAGGCATTACTGCCCCACAGCGCCATGCCGCGGTTTACTACATCACAGCAAGCATAGCGGCTGTAAGCCTTATCTACTTGCGGATCGAAGTGCCACAATGTTTGCCCAGTCTTCGCATCGAAGGCCATCGCTTGGCCCCAAGGCAATGACAGGAATAACTTACCGTCATACATCAAGGGCGTCGCTTCTACCCCACGTTTGGTGGGAAGGTCGGCGTACCACGCTAACCCCATGTTGCCCACGTTGTCGGTGTTAATTGCATTCAATGGGCTATGACGCTGTTCGTCGTAGGTGCGACCGATACTCGGCCATTCACCGCCGGGCTGCAATATAGTTTGCTCTGTCACCCCCGCCGGGGCAGCCGCAGCAGCACTTGTATTTGTTTGCTCAGATTGACTACAGGCTATCAACGCAGAGGACACTGCACCGATCGCCAACAAGTTCATTATTTTTTTCATAACTGACCTCTCGTTAGACGTCGTATTTATATAGAAAAAACCCCTCACATGAGGGGTTAATCTCTGCCAGCACTAGGGGGCTAAGCAAGGCCTTTAATGACAATCTCGTAAATGTCTTTCGATAATTCATCGACCGCAAGAATACGTTGCAGCTCGGCCTTCATCATGACTTGGGCAACTTCGGGATAGCGACGCCATTTGGTCAGAGGCACCACCAAGCGCGCTGCTATCTGGGGATTCACCATATTCAGGGCGATCACGCGATCCGCTAAAAAGGCGTAACCGGCGCCATCCAGGGCGTGAAAATTGGTCGGATTGCCCGCAAATACCCCAATAACTGAGCGAAGTTTGTTCGGATTTTTGGGATCAAACGCGGGGTGATCGAGCAATTTTTTAACGCGTTGCAATGCCCCAGGTGTGGCTTCTCCTGCTTGCACCGACAACCACATATTGACCACCAACGGCTCGTGCGACCACTGCCGATAAAACTGCTCCAGCGCTTCTGCGGCGGCGCCGTCTTCATGGGCAGCACCACTATTTACCAAGGCGCTCAGGGCGGCATACTGATCGGTCATGTTGTTGGCGGCATTGAATTGTTGGTAGCACAAATCAACTTCGGCGTACTGATCGTCGGCCATCAGGTAGGCCAACGCCGTGTTGACTAAGCTGCGCTGACCGATCGCTGAAGCGGTTGGCTCGTAGGCTTGTTGCACGCGGCGACCATGGTAGATAGCCAACCATTTGGCACGCAGAGCGTTGGCCAAGGTACGGCGAATAAACTGACGCACTGCGTGAATAGCGTGCACGTCAACCACGTCGCAGGTCTCTGCGATGTAGGCTTCGCTAGGCAACAAGATCATACGGGCTAGGAAGGCGTCTTCGAGCGTTTTGTCGTCAAGCAAATCAGCAAAGGCCGCCACGAAGGCCGAATCCAATATCAACTCACGACCGGCAGCGTAGTCATCTAGTAAGCTGTGAATGATTTGCAGGGCATAGTTTTGGCCCGCCTCCCAGCGATTAAAGGGGTCGCCGTCGCGCGTCATCAAGAAGCGTAAATCCGGCTGGGTATAGGGGAAGTTCACCTTCACCGGTGCCGAGAAGGCGCGCAATATTGAGGGCACGGGCGCCTCTTCCACGCCGTGGAACACAAAGGCTTGTTCTGGCTCGGTCAGTTCCAAGACCCAATCAGTACCTGCTACGTTGTCGCCATCCAGGCGGCAAGACAACTCCCCCGCCTCACCGATCAAGGCAGTGCGCACGGGAATGTGAAAAGGTTCTTTAACGTCTTGGCCTGGCGAAGGCAAACTGCTTTGCGTAAGGGTCAGGGTGTAGGTTTTTGCCACACTATCGTATTCACCACGCGCCTCCACTCGTGGCGTCCCAGCTTGTGAATACCAGCGTTTGAACTGGCTCAAATCTCTGCCACTAACGTCTTCCATGGCGGCGACAAAATCATCGCAGGTTACCGCACAACCGTCGTGGCGCTCAAAATACAGATCGCTGCCTCGGCGGAACATTTCAGGACCGATGAGGGTATTGATCATGCGCACCACTTCGGCGCCCTTTTCATAAACGGTCAGGGTATAAAAGTTTGAAATTTCGATGAAGGACGCCGGACGCACAGGGTGTGCCAGCGGGCCAGCATCTTCAGCGAATTGCATGGTGCGCAGGAAAGACACATCGTCGATACGCTTCACCGCGCACGAGCCCATATCAGCTGAGAATTCGCTATCGCGGTAAACCGTAAAGCCCTCTTTCAGGCTCAACTGGAACCAATCGCGGCAGGTTACGCGGTTACCCGACCAATTGTGGAAGTATTCGTGGGCGACCACCGCTTCGACGCGCTGGAACGAAAAATCGGTGGTTGTCTGGGGGTTAGCCAGTACGCAAGAGGTATTAAAAATGTTGAGACCTTTGTTCTCCATGGCGCCCATGTTGAAGTCGTCCACCGCCACAATCATGAAGATATCTAGGTCGTATTCGCGGCCGTAGACTTCCTCGTCCCATCGCATGCTGCGCTTGAGCGAATCGATGGCGTGGTCGCACTTATCCAAATCTTTAGGCTCTACGTACAGTTTGATCGCTACTTCTCGGCCACTACAGGTGGTGAAACTGTCTTCACGTACGGACAGGTCCCCCGCCACCATGGCGAACAAATAGGCGGGTTTGGGGAAGGGGTCGTGCCATTCCATCCAATGCCAGCCAGTGTCATTGGTGCCGCTTGCCACGGGGTTGCCGTTCGACAACAACACGGGGTAGCGCTCGGCGCAGGCTTCAATACGCGTGGTGAACACCGACATCACATCGGGTCGGTCCAAATAGTAGGTAATCTTGCGGAAACCCTCGGCTTCACACTGGGTGCAATACATAGTGGCAGACTTGTAAAGCCCCTCTAGTGAGGTATTGTTCTGCGGCTTGATATGCACCACGCTGCGCAGCACAAAACTATCGGGCACCTCGTGCACGGTGAGGGTTTCTTTAGTGAGACTGAAGGCAGGCTGATGAAGCTCATGCTCGTCGAGGAAGATGTGCACCAAGTCGAGCTCTACCCCATGCAATACCAGCGGCGCGCTTTGTACCTCGCTGTCTGGGTTGCGACGCATGTGCAGGGTCGTCGTCACCGTGGTGACCTCGTCGTCGATATGCACTAACAAATGGGTTTTGTCGATGCAAAACTCGGGAACACGGTAATCACTTAGGTAGATGGTTTGCGGTGTAGACATGGTCATCCTTTACGACAGCACAGACAGTTGCAAATGGTAGGAAGTATATTTGCGCATATTGATAACGCCGGTATCAAAAATCAGATACTGGCCCTTAATCCCACGCAGCGTTGCTTCGACCACGGGGTCTTTATCGAGGTTAAACGATGACACCTTGGTGGGATATTCTTCCACAGGATAGTCGATAGCCACGGGCTCTGCCTGCTCGAGGACTTGGATGTTATTCAAACCATGTTCGCCTTGCAGAGCGGCAATATCGCTGCTCGCCTTGCTTAAAATGTCGGCGGCCGCGCTGGCCATATCGATGTTGTCCGCCTCACCTTTCAACATGGTGCGCCAATTGGTCTTGTCCGCGACAAAGGCTTTGCAGGCCACCTCCACTAAACCTGACTGGCGACGCGTTGACACGCGCAACAATGGAATGGCTTGGGTGGCGCCCTGGTCCATCCAACGCGTAGGAATTTGCGTACCGCGGGTAATACCCACTTTTAAACCTGACGAATTGGCCAAGTAGACGTAGTGGTCGATCATACAGTTCGCTTCACCCCACTCCGGTTCGCGGCAGGTACCAGCGTCGTAGTGGCACTTTTCTGGGCTTACGATGCAGTTGTCGCACTGCGCCAACTTGGTGAAGCAGGGGTAGCAATAGCCTTGGCTAAACGATTTCTTGGTTTTGCGGCCGCAGTGGCAACAACTGATTTCGTTGAGAAATTCCAACTTGAGGCGTTTGCCGATGAGCGGGTTCATAGCCACCTCGGTGTCGCCAATAGGCAGGCGATATTGTACGGGGCTAACTAGTTCGGTGCGCATTTTCGCGATGGCACCACAGGCGATAATCTCGCTCAAGGGAACTCCTTAGTGTTTGTCGACCCAAGTGAGGTTCTGCGGCACATCGTCGTCGCAGACGGTCTTTTCCAGTTTTTCGGTATTGATGTAGCCCGTGCGCTGTTCTTCAGGTATGTGTTTGCCTTCGTATACGATCAGCGCTTGCATACACATCTCGCGCTGTTCAGCGTCTAGCGCCATGCCATTGGGCCAGCGCCCCAACTCTACGGCTTGCCTCACCACACCGTGCATTTCGGGGGTCATTTTGGCAATCAATTCTTCCAGTGTCATGTCGAAACTCCATCGCGGCGTGGCCATCCTAGCGCCGCCAATAATCCCGCCAACAGACCCGCCACGTGAGCAGTGTTGGCAATTTGACCAAAGCCAAGCATAGTAACAATGCCGCTCATACAAAGCACTAACCAACCCATCATAAACGCAAAAAGCGCTGGCGGTACGCAGGGCAAACTACCTGGGCGTAGGCGATTCCCCAGCCAGCAGTAACCCAAAAACCCATAGATAGCGCCCGACATCCCACCAAACAAATTGTCGGCCACCACCGCCTGGGCAATGTTGCTCACCAAGGCGAGGAACACAAACACCCCCAGCAAAGTAAGACTGCCTTGGCGACGTTCGATGCAGCGCCCGAACTCAATGATCCAAAGCGTATTGAAGGCGATGTGTAGCCAACCAAAATGAATAAACGCCGGCGTGATCAATCGCCAAAGTTGACCTTCGCTGATAGCATCAAAGGTAGGTGCCACTCTCATATTCGCACCGCGCACCTCAAAGTTCTGAAAGGTTAACCAAGACAGTAAGCCGTCAATGCTCAGCCATTGAGTGGCGGCAAAGCCAATAAACGACAGTACGCACAACACGGTGGTGACGGGCACATCCGAGAATCGATTGACCAGTGCGCCAAGCGATTCCCGCTCGCTACTGTGCACGACTTGAACCTGGAGTTCTTCACCGGCCATCCAAGCCTCGAGCAACGCCCGGGCCGACAAGATATCGACGTCATCGCCGACGGTGACAAACTGCCAACTACCAATCTCTTCTATGCGATGGGGAATTCCCTGCTGCCAAAGTTGGCGGCTGAGTTCAGATACGTCGACAGAGGTCGCACAGCGAAACAGTTCTTGCGCCACGCTACTCCTCGGCGAGTCGACCGCCCCAACCTAGCTTATCGCGGCAGGTGGCGTAAAAATCGTGATCCATGGGATGGATCAATTTCAAACGGTGGGGCTTTTTGTTGATATAGATCTCATCGCCGGGGTGCAGATTCATGTGCACCTGACCGTCACAACTGATCTGGGGATGACAGTCCAATACGACTAATCGCAATTCACTGCGGCTATCCAACACCAACGGACGACTGCTCAAGGTGTGCGGAAACATCGGCACCAACACCATGGCGTCGAGATTAGGGTACATAATGGGACCACCACCCGACATGGCGTAAGCCGTTGAACCTGTGGGCGTAGACACAATCAGTCCATCGGAGTGCTGGCTGTAGGCAAACTTACCGTCGACCCAAAGTTCGAATTCGATCATGCGCGCCGAACGGCCCGACTTGAATACCACATCATTGAGGGCGTCGGCGCTGGCCACCACTTTGCCATCGCGCTCTACCTCGGCCTCTAACAAAAAACGCGAGTCGCTGAGGTACTTGCCATTGAGTACTTCGCCGACCTGCTGCTCGATGTCTTCTGGTCGGACATCGGTCAAAAAGCCCAATCGGCCGCGGTTGATACCCAGCACCGGCACGTCGAATTTAGATAGCGTACGCGCCGCCGCCAACAAGCTGCCGTCACCACCCACCACAATCACTAAATCACAGTGCCCGCCAATGTCTGCCATCGGTCGCACTTCGCATTCGGTGCATTTCAACACGGCGGCCACATCACTTTCGAGAATGATGCGTGCCTTGCGTTCTCGCAGGAACGTAATTAACACGTACACGGACTCGATGACGGCCTGTTTCTCGACCCGCCCGAGGACACCAATGGTTCTAAATCTTTCAGAGGGCATAGTTGGCTCTCGTAATGTTATGCGTCGATTGTACAAGCCGTGACGTCATGTGCAAGCGGGATTATCGCGCCAGTGAGCATCTAATTGCGCCTGCAAACCACGACGCCCCTGTAACCCCCCGCTATGGACCAGGAGTGTCTGTGCTGGATCAAGCCTGCCAGAAGCGATGGCACGACTGGCCGCGAGGGCCATTTTAGCAGTATACACCGGGTCTAACTGCACGCGATTGAGCGACTCGAAGCGGCGAATAAAGTCCACCAACGCCGGCGTCAACAAGGCGTACCCAGCGCCAACGTCGTCGCCCCAAAACGCTGCACCTGCGGCTTCTAAACGCTGTTGCTCTTGCTTTAAACCGGGCAAAACTCCAACAGCGTGCACTTTCTGCTGCGGCGACACGCCTAGCGCCACACCTTCAGCGGTGGTACCTGTACCGCAGGCAACAACAATATGTCGCCACATTTGTTCGCCAATATATTGGCCTAGCTCGACGCAGCCTTGCCGTGCCAAAGCGTTGCCGCCACCCTCTGGAATAATGACGTACTCCGGGTATAGACCATTTAATTCCTGCCAGTAGTCGAGGTCGTGGCGGCGGCGATATTCAGCCCGATCAACAAAGTGCAACTGCATTCCCCACCCTTTAGCATCTGACAAGGTGGGATTTACGCTCGCCTCTGGGCTAGCGCGAATCACCCCTACCGTGGGCATAGCAAAATACTCGCCCGCCGCTGCGGTCGCATGGATATGGTTGGAAAAGGCGCCACCGAAGGTTAGAATCCCACGCGCACCAGACGCATTAGCCGCAACCAGATTGGGCAGCAACTTGAAGACCTTGTTGCCCGACATCAGCGGATGCAGATCGTCCAGGCGCAACATCGCACATGCCACGACAGCACTATCTGGCAATGGCAACTGAATCAGCTCAACGCGCGGCTTGGAAATATGCTGCCAAATGGAAAACGTGTTATGTCGCAATTAAAAGATCACCAAGTCATTGTACTTATCGGCATGCCAGGCTCGGGCAAAAGCACCATCGGCCCACTGCTGGCCAAAACCTCGCTGCGTGACTTTATCGACACCGACCTGCTGATTCAAGCGCGCCACAATCGCTCCTTACAAGATATTGTCGACCAAGAAGGCTATCAAGTGTTGCGTCAAATCGAAGAAGACGTCTTAGTCGACGCCGACTTTGAAAATCGGGTCATCGCCACGGGCGGCAGTGTGGTTTATAGCGACGCGGGCATGAAGCGGCTAGCCTCACTAGGGCCTATTGTGCACCTTGATGTCAGCCTAGCAGGACTGCTCAAACGTATTCACAACTACGAGTCACGCGGTATCGCTCGCCGCCCCGGGCAAAGTTTAGAAAGCCTTTACGAGGAACGACAAGCGCTGTACCGCCGTTATGCTGATATCACCATCGACTGCAACAACAGCACCCCTGAAGAGTGCGTAGATTCCATTATTGCTTCGCTGCGTCGTTGATATCGAGTCGACTACTCAGCTGAGCATAAGCTCTTTTTAATGAATGATACGTTTACTCATATTCCAAAACGTTCTCAACATGACAAAAACGTCTTGATATGGGCATTAAATACGCTGTTCAGCGAATATAATAGCCTTTATCCTACTGTGCTATTCATTTGCCGTTCAGGCTCCGTTTGTTTAATAGCGGCGTATTTATTTATATTTTTGATGGAACCTTGAGAATGAAAATCTCCAAAAGGATGTTATTACCTATTGTGGCAGGCGCGACGCTTTTCGGTAGCGCCTATGCCCTGCTTCAAAATCCCCCTGCCAGTGGTCCCCGCCAGGCACCACCGGTGCCTCGCGTGACCGTCGAGGTTGAAAACTTACGTGCAGCACTCTTCCAAGTGCAGCTCGACAGCTATGGCGAAGCCCGCGCAGCGACACAGAGCATGCTGGTGTCACAGGTTGCTGGGCAAATTGTCGCGGTTTCTGAAGGATTTAGAAGTGGTGGCGTGGTAAAAAAAGGTGACGTATTGGTGTCGGTTGATGATCGCGACTACGCGGCGGAGTTGAAAGCCGCCGAAGCTAATCTCATTGAAGCCGAACGCGTATTGGTGGAAGAGCGCGCCCGCTCTGAACAAGCCGCTAAGGACTGGAAAACCCTTGGCCGCAGCGACCAGCCCAACGACTTAGTACTGCGCAAACCGCAATTACTGGCGGCAGAAGCCAAATACAAGGCTGCCGAAGCAAACTACAGCAAAGCCAACCTGGCGTTGGAACGCACCAAGATTCGCTCGCCCTTTGATGGCCGAATTTTGGAGCATAAAGTCGATGTAGGTCAGTTCATTAACACCGGCACGGCGGTGGCAGAAATCTATGCCAACCAATACGTCGAAGTTCGCCTACCCATCTGTAACTGCGACCTAGACTTTATCGAATTAGACAAAGTGGGAGGTGCCGACTCGCCGGATGTCACGCTTTTATCTAGCTTAAACGTTGGCCGACAATGGCAGGGACGACTGACCCGCGTTGAGAGCGCCATCGATAGTACTTCGCGCCAGTTGCACGTAATAGCACGCATCGATGGTAATCTGGGTGATGAAAGCGCCAGTGGCATTAAAATTGGCGAATACCTGACCGCCAATATCGAAGGCTCAGTGGTGTCCGATGCCATCGTGATTCCCAGCAAATCGATCTATCAAGGCCGTTTTGTCTATATCGTAGAAAACGAAACGCTACAGCGTCGCGTGATTGATATTGCCTGGCAGGACAGCGAGCATTCATTAATTGCTAATGGACTTGCAGAGGGCGATGTATTAGTTACTACACCGCTTGGCCAAGTCACCTCGGGCACGCGTGTCAACGTCGCTGAAAAAGCGACCGGCGGTATTTCTGTTGCCGGCGGAGCACCCGCAAGCGCAGGCCAAGGAGCTAACGAATGATCGCTTGGTTTGCTAAAAATTCGGTGGCCGCTAACCTGCTGATGGCGTGCATCGTCATTGCGGGCATACTGACGATTCAAACAGAGCTAAAACTTGAGGTTTTCCCTAGCGCTGAACCAGATAGAATTAATGTTAGTGTTGCCTTGCGCGGAGCCACACCAGAAGATGTCGAACTCGGAATTGCGACGCGTATCGAGGAAGCCGTCAGCGACCTTGAGGGCATTGATACCATGACCAGCCAATCCCGTGAAGGGAGCACCCGGGTATCGATTGAGCTCGAGGAAGGCTACGATCCTCGCGACATGCTAGACGACATTAAAGGCCGGGTTGATTCAATCAATGGCTTCCCGGTAGACATGGAAAAACCCATTATCAGTCTGGCGATGCGACGCTTTTCGGTGATTACCGTGGCACTGGCCGGTAGCCAAAGCGAAGACGAGATTGCCCAATTCGCCGAAAGCATTCGCGAAGACCTTCTGGCTATTGATGGTATCACCCAGGTCGATCTTGACGCTGTGGCCAACTATGAGATCGCGATTGAAACATCGCAAGACAAGCTCAACCAGTGGAATCTCACCCTAGACGATATTAGCCGCGCTATTCGCAACAATTCACTCGACATGTCCGCCGGCAACCTCCGCAGCACCGGGGGAGATATTCTGCTACGGAGTAAAGGCCAGGCTTACCGGCAAGGTGAATTTGAAAACATTATCGTCAAAACCGATGACAATGGTTCTGTCATTCGCATCCGCGATGTCGCTACCGTTTTCGACGGTTTTGAAGAGGAAGGCCTGAGCGCACGCTTCAACGGCAAGCGCGCCGCCTTTATCGATGTGGGCCGCGTTGGCAACCAAAGCGCCCTTGAGGTCGCTGAAAAGGTCAAGCAGTACATCGGTGACAACCAGTATAAAGTCCCCGAAGGTATGACCTTATCGTTCTGGGATGACGACTCTACAATCTTGAAGGATCGTCTTAGTATTTTGCAGCGCAACGCTATTCAGGGCACAGTACTAGTGTTGATTCTGCTGTCACTATTCTTGCGCCCCTCGGTAGCACTTTGGGTGTTCATTGGCATTCCTGTGACCTTTCTTGGCGCGGTCGCGGTCATGGGCGTCATGGATATCACGCTCAATGTGATGAGTGCCTTTGGCTTTATTGTGGTACTGGGTATCGTTGTTGACGACGCTATTGTGACAGGCGAAAACGTCTACCGACATTTGGGAACTAGCGACACCGGGCTCGACGCGGCGATCAAGGGCACAGAGGAAGTCGCCATACCGGTGACATTCGGTGTGCTAACCACCATCGTAGCCTTCATGCCCATCGCGTTTATCGAAGGCCGCCTCGGCAACATCTTTATGCCGATCGCCGCGGTTGTTGTGCCGGTCATGCTATTTTCTTTGGTGGAGTCAAAATTTGTTTTACCCGCCCACCTGAAAAACATTAACGTTAATAAAGCCCGCAAACAAAATAAGCTGTCGCAGTGGCAAAGTCGTTTCGCACAAAGCTTCGAGGACGGCATTATTAAGTATTACAAGCCTGCTCTAGATATCAGCTTGAAACATCGCTATACCACGCTGGTGTCGTTTATCGGCCTGCTGGTATTAATCATTGCCATGTTACAGAGCGGCTGGATGCGCTTTACGTTTTGGCCACCGGTTGAAGGCAATCGAGGCAATGTGACGTTGACAATGCCAGTGGGGACACCTTTTGTTGTCACCGATCGGCACGTAGAGACCATTACCGGTAAGGTTGTCGAACTGCAAGACAAGTATCGAGACTCTCAAACCGGTGTGAGTCCTATCATCAGTATTCGCTCAATCGCAGGTTCTTCCGGCGGGCGAGGTTCCGCGCCTAACGTGGGCCGAGTAAGTTTTGAAGTGACGCCAGTTGAAGAGCGCGCACAAGGCAGTGTCTCAACGCGCGATCTGGTGAGTGAACTGCGCCGCGCCGTGGGTGAAATCGCCGGTGCCGAGTCACTAAGTTATCGCTCAACACTTTGGCGCACGGGGTCTCCCATCGACGTACAATTTAGCGCCAACTCATTGCAAACGCTGACCAACGTTGGCGATCAAGTCAAGGCACACTTGAGCCGTAACCCGCAAGTGTTTGAAATCACCGACAGCTTGTCGGATGGCAAACAGGAGCTGGAACTTACCCTGACGCAACAAGGGGAAGTCCTCGGTTTTAACCGCACAGACCTCGTTCGCCAAATCGGCAACGCTTTCAAAGGCGCTGAAGCTCAGCGCATTCAACGGGGACGTAACGATGTTCGAGTGATCGTTCGCCTTTCCCAAGATGAGCGTGGGCGCATTGATACACTGCAAAACATGCTGGTGAAAGCCCCTGATGGCAGAAGTGTTCCGCTTTCCGTGGCAGCTAATTTAACGCCCGGCAAAGGGCCGTCGGTTATTACTCGTATCGACGGCATGCGCGTGCTCAACGTGCGCGCTGAAGTCGACAAATCGGCAGTCAATATGACAGTTCTAAAAGCCGATCTTACAAACTACATTGATCAGTTGCTGCTGCAGTATCCCAATGTGAAGTACACCCTTGAGGGTGAAGACAAAGTACGCCGCGAATCTTTCGGCAGCATGCAGTCAGCCTTGATTATGGTACTGTTCGCCATCTATGTCTTGTTGGCACTGCCACTGCGTTCATATAGCCAACCGCTGATCATCATGTCGGTGATCCCATTTGGCTTAATCGGCGCGGTACTCGGCCACTGGATTACCGGCTACACCCTTGCCTTTACCAGTGTTCTGGGTATGTTGGCACTGCTGGGGGTATTGGTGAACGACAGCTTGGTATTGGTGAACTACATCAATCAGTGTCAGCAAAAGGGAATGCCGCTTGAAGACGCCGTGAGGGCTGCTGGTGTTTCACGTTTCCGAGCAGTGGCCTTGACCAGTTTGACCACCTTCTTTGGCGTGCTACCACTGATTTTGGAGAAATCCATTTCCGCGCAATTCCTGATTCCAATGGCATTGTCGCTCGGTTTCGGTATTTTGTTCGCCACGGTAATCACACTATTTATGGTGCCCACCAACGTGATGATCGTTAACGATTTCAAACGCTTACTACAACGTTGGCGAGTTGGCAGCGAACCCTCGCAACCCGCCACTAATGCTAAGTAATTAACGAAATCTTAAGAAAATTACATTACACTGATACATCTCTTCCGTAACAAGGATGTATCGGTGTATTCTTTTCGCCCAACACTCATTAGCCTAGGCCTTCTGGCTGTTGCCAGCGCCGCAAGCGCCTCCGATCTCATCGTCGAAGACGCTTGCGATACAGATTGCCAAGCGCAAAAAGGCCACCTGATTCGTCTTATCAATATCGACATTCAACCCATCTTTGATACCACGGCTGAAGGTCAAAATATTTGGCTATACGAGCTCGCCAACAAACTCAAATTCAGCACTAAGCAAAACGTCATAGAACGTGACCTGCTGTTTACTGAGGGCGACGCCCTTGAACCCAGCAAGCTTAAAGAGAGCGCGCGTATTTTGCGTTCGCGCCGCTACCTCAACGCTACCTCCATAGACAGCAGCGACAATGGCGACGGCACGTCGGACGTAAACGTCACTACCCGTGACGTGTGGACCACCCTACCCTATTTAAAATACGCACGCGGTGGCGGCAGTAGCGATTGGAGCTTTGGCATACACGATTCCAACATTCTCGGCAGCGGCAAGCGCATTGACTTGATCCACCAGAAAGAAGCCGAACGCACCGGCGATGTTTTACGCTATCACGATCCAAATACAGGGTGGCATCAGACAACGCTGTTTGTGCGATACGAAAACAACTCCGATGGCAGCGTCAATCACATAAACTTTACTCGCCCCTATTTTGAACTCACAACCCCAAATTCTGGAGGGGTAGACATACAAAACTTTGAGCAGGACAACACCGTGTACGACCTCGGTGAAACCCGAGGTCGCTATCGCCAGATCAGTGAAAACTTCGCGTTTTTCTGGGGCACTAAACTGGATGTGAGCGGAGATTTTATTCACCGTTTCAATGCTGGCATAACGACCCACAAAAACACCTTCTATGAAACACCTGGCTATGAATTTGGCGCTACGCCTAAAGATTGGGATGCCAACGTGGTGTGGGGTGAATACCAAATGGTACAAGACCGCTACATCGAAGCGGTGCTCGTCAGGCAAATGGGCGAAATCGAAGATATTAACTTAGGTCTGCAAGCGCGAGCACGCATCGGCTACACCCATTCAAGTGACGTATCGCTAAACCACACTATGTATACCGAGCTTGAACTTGAAAAAGCGCATGCCTTTAACGATCGTAATGTGTTCTTTACCCACGCCTACTTCAGCGGTTATGAAACCGATCGAGGCACGCAGGGCGGCTTCTTAGGTGGCGCCATGCGCTACCACTGGAATAATTTCAGCCAGGGGCAGCTGTATGTGTCGTTGGCTGGTGACAAGCAGATTCGCGGCTTTGCCGAAGAGCAAATGCTGCTTGGCGGTAAAAGTGGCCTACGCGGCTACCCGGCTTACTACCAAATGGGCGAACAGCGTTATTTGGTTAATATCGAGCAGCGCTACTACAGCGAAACCGAATGGTTCTCACTCTTTCACTTAGGTGCTGCCGTTTTTTACGACCAAGGCCGTGCCTGGGGAAACAGTTTAATGCCACAGAGCGAAACAGGCACTTTGCGCAACGTCGGTATTGGTTTGCGAATCTCCCCGACCCGCGCCATGAAAAGCGATGTAGGTAGAAGCTACGTCATGCATATCGACCTTGCCACGCCGCTAGATGGCCACCCTGGTATCGACAGCATGCAGTGGCTAGTCAATGTGCGCCACGAATTCTAAATTCGTCATGCATTCGCCATCATTTTGCGATATGATACAAAGTATCATTTTTAACACTTTGATATGAAAGATCACTATTTTGCAAAAATCGTTCTTGGTATTTTCCATTGCCGCTTGCAGCGCTTCGATCCCTGCCCATGCCATGCAGGGTATTATCGTCGATAAAAACCTGCAGCCTATTGCTGGCGCCGTGGTAGATGTTACTGGACTGAGCGATCAAGTCTTAACCAACAGCGCAGGTGAGTTTCAACTACCCGACAGCAGTTACCCGGCCGAATTGCATGTCATCGCGGCGGGCTACAGCTATAAAACGATACGACTCTCCGAACAACCCAATGGGCAGCTCAGCATTGTGATGACCACCTCGGCCATGGAACATATCGATGTCACTGCCACGCCATTGCACGCTTCAGCCTTAGAGTCGGCACAACCCATTAGCGTGATCTCGGCTGAGACACTGCGCAAAGTGCAGCAGTCCACCTTGGGTGAAACCCTTAAGAATGAAGTGGGTGTGCACTCCAGTTACTTTGGCCCAGTCGCGAGCACGCCCATCATTCGCGGCTTGAGCGGTCCGCGCGTACTTATCACCCAAAATAGCCTAGACGTGGGCGACGCCTCGCGTATTGGACCAGATCACGTGGTAGCCACCGAGGCGAGTACAGCCGAGCAGATCGAAGTATTGCGCGGCCCATCGACCTTGTTCTTTGGCTCAGGCGCGATAGGCGGTGTCGTCAATATTGTCGATGACCGCATCCCCAAATTTTCTGACCCCAAGGGCGCGTTTATTATTGGCCACAACTCCGTCAATGCTGAAGATGAAGCCTCTTTTGCCTACACCGGTGGCGGCGAGTTGATCGCCTTTCACATCGACGGATTTTATCGAGACGGTGGCGATTTTAAGATTCCTGGCCAAGCGCTGTTGGAGACTGACGAGGAGCACGAGGAGGAAGGCCATGAGGAGCACACCGACGGGACATTGGAAAACAGCGAATCACAAAGTCAGGGCGTCAACCTTGGTGGCAGTTGGCTGCTCGACAACGGCTTTGTTGGCATTTCCTACGGCCGCTTAGAACGACTCAATGGCATACCGGGTCAGAGCGATGAGCATGCCCACGAAGCTGATGGCGCAGAAGAAGACGCGCTAGTCAAATCGGACTTAGTGCAAGACCGCTGGCAGTTGATGAGTGAGATATACAGCCAAAGCGATTTAATCAACACCATTACCACCGGTGTCAGCTATACCGATTACCAACACAAGGAAATCGAAGGTGACACCGTCGGCACCATTTTCAACAACCAAACCCTACAAGCGCGACTCGACGTGGTTTTGCAAGAAATGGCTGGCTGGGCAAGCGCGGTATCATTGGAATACAAACGCTCGGATTTCGAAGCCATTGGAGATGAGGCCTTTACTCCACCTAGCCTCACGACCCAAAACGCCATGGCGGTGATGTCTGAAAAGCATGTCGGCAACCTGTTATGGCAGCTGGGCGCCCGCCTTGAGGCAGTAGATATCTCGGCCGCCGCCATTCCATGGGAGGAACACGACGAAGCGACCGGCACTGTGCTGGAAACAACCTTAGTGCTAGCCGACACCTCGTTTAAGCCCTTCAGCGCCTCTGCAGGTGTGGTATGGGATTTTACGGAAAACTACAACGCCGCCCTGTCCTTCACCCACGCGCAACGCGCACCTAGTGCGGCAGAGCTGTATTCCTTTGGCCCCCACTTGGGCACAGGTAGCTTTGAAGTGGGCGCGATTTTCGATATGCATGCTGAAGATGAGCTGCACTTTGACGCCGGCCACCCTGTTAAAATGGAAACGTCGAACAACATCGACATCAGTTTACGTAAACACTCAGGAGACACCGGCTGGATCCTCAACGCCTTCTACAACCAGATTGATAATTTTTACTACGAGCGTTACACAGGCTTTTCTAGCGAGTCCTTACACGAAGAGGAAGCCACTCTGGCCGAGGATGCACA
Organism: Cellvibrionales bacterium; assembly: GCA_024639455.1. Taxonomy (GTDB): domain Bacteria; phylum Pseudomonadota; class Gammaproteobacteria; order Pseudomonadales; family JAHEIH01; genus JAHEIH01. The sequence goes on along the minus strand of JAHEIH010000001.1, from coordinate 171,129 downwards.
CGCTCATATGGATCTACCAATCTATGTGTTCACTCAAGCACAGGCTACCTTTTATGGCTTAGAAGCGCGTTGGTCATGGCAGGCTAACCCCCGCTTGAAAGTAGACCTCTACGGCGACACGGTCCGCGGCAAACTAGATACCGGCGGCAACCTACCGCGTATTCCACCTAAACGCCTAGGCGCACAATTCACCTATGACAACCACGGCTGGAATGCTGACCTGACGCTGAATCACTATTTTGATCAAAATACGGTCGCCACGCTGGAAACACCCACCAAGGGTTACACCATGGTGGATGCTCAAGTAGCCTATACCCTGCCCTTTAACGACGGCGATTACCGTATTTTTCTCAAGGTTAACAATCTTACCGACAGCGACGCGCGCGTGCATTCATCATTTATGAAAGACCGTGCACCACTACCCGCACGCGGGTTCAGCTTGGGCATTCGCGGAACGTTTTAAGGGGCAAAGCATGGGGCAACTCGAATACCACAGGTTAGACAAAACCCTGGCACAAGCGGCTGACATGTGCCAAAAGAACGGCATCAAGCTAACCCCGAAACGAAGTAAATTACTGACGGGGCTGCTGAAAACTGACCATGCGCAATCGGCCTACGACCTAATTGAGGTAATGAAGTTGGAGTATGGAGAAACTCTGCAACCCACTACCGTGTATCGCATACTTGATATTTTGAGCGGCGAAAATCTGGTTCACAAACTACATTTATCAAATCGCTATATCGCCTGCTCACACATTTGCTGCGATCACGGCCACGATGTGCCTCAATTTCTGGTGTGTGACAGCTGCCATAAAGTGGTAGAGATCAGCGTGGACCCTGATATGATTGCCGACTTCAGTCGTCAGGCAAACGCTAACCATTTTGTATTGACTAGCCCGCAAATTGAACTACATTGTCGTTGCCAAGATTGCCAATCAGCGGCCTCTTAACCTTGCGTACTTTATTAAATATTTAGGATGATTTTTGAAAAGGATACTCAATAGCCTGCTCGGCGCATGGCAGCGCCCAGTCGATCGCGGCGCCATTGTACTCAGCGCCATGTTAATCGCTGTTATTACTGTGCTCTCGCTATCTCCTGTGGAAGAATTGCCTAATATTCATGGCAGCGACAAATTGCACCATTTCATAGCTTATTGTGCGGCGATTTTCCCCGTCGCCGTGTCTCGCAGACACCTTGCTATATGGCTTGCGCCTGCTATAGTTCTATACAGTGGTTTGATTGAATTACTCCAGCCCTTTAGCAACCGCTACGCCGAATGGGCCGACGTTGGCGCCAATACTCTTGGTGTTTTGGTGGGGATGCTGGTTGGTATAGCAATTGGACCTTTTATTATGCAACGCTTGCCAAAAAGCTGGCGTTAAACAATGGCGCTATGAGAAACAAATACTATGGCCACCATACTTTGCGTTGACGACGACACGATCATTCTTGCCGCGCTACAAGAGATACTCTCGAGTGACCACCGTGTGATTCTCACCCGTACGGGCGGCGAAGCACTCGTGATTGCGGAACGCGATCCCCCTGATTTAATGCTGTTGGACATTGGCTTAGAGGACATGGATGGCTTTGAGGTTTTAGACAACATCCGCCAACTTTACCCATCGCCTCAAATACCTGTGATATTCATCACATCCAACATGGACGAAGAACGTGAAAGGGATGCCTTCAAACACGAGGCGTCAGACTTCATACGCAAACCATTAATGCCGATACAACTCAAAGCACGGGTGCTCAATCAGTTGACCGTATTCGCCGCGCAAAAGTCCTTGCTGGATCATGAAAAATATGAAATTTATCGTGCTATGGCGCAGTCTACGCAGCACATCCTGAACAACTTTTTGAATCAGATGATGCTGTTCGAATTAACCGCCAACCAGATTGATCAATTTCCTAATGATGTAAAAGTGTTGATCAAAGACGTCATTCAAAACAGCGCCAGTAAAGTTGAAGAATTGACCAACATTCAAGAAATTAGCGCAGACAATATTCGCAAGACGGTATTTCCAGAGTAACCATGAGCCAGCTCCGTGTGACCCTGCTGCAAACGGACCCAGTGTGGCAGGCACCTGAAGAAAATCGCCAACGACTGGCCAAACAATTGGCCGACGTCCCCGACTGCGATTTAATTGTACTCCCCGAAATGTTCACCGCCGGCTTTGGCAGCGACCCAAAGCACTACTCTGAAGCCCCTGACGGGGAGACGTTCCGCTGGATGATGGATATAGCTGCCCAACGCCAAAGTGCTATATGTGGCAGCTATGGCGTGGATATTGGCGATAGCGTGGGCAACCGTTTGGTGTGGTGCGAGCCAGATGGCAGCCACACCTACTACGATAAACGCCACTTGTTTAGGATGGCTGGCGAACACCGGCGTTATATCAGTGGCCGTGACAGGCTGCTTGTTAACTACCGCGGTTGGCGTATCAATCCCCAAGTGTGTTACGACCTGCGGTTTCCTGTGTGGTGTCGTAATCGCGGCGACTATGACCTACAAATTTTTGTGGCGAACTGGCCAGGCACCCGCCGCCATGCTTGGCGCACCCTACTGCAAGCGCGCGCGATAGAAAATCAGGCCTACGTGATTGGCGTCAATAGAACCGGGCCAGATCCCAAGGGGCAAGTGTACACTGGTGACTCGCTGGTAGTGTCGCCTGAAGGAGACATTCTGATGGATGCCGGCGATGTCGCGGGAACCTATAGTGCGACGTTGGATCTAACGGCTTTGCAAGACTGTCGGGAACGCTTTCCGGTCCACCTTGATGCCGATACGTTTGAAATTACATTCGACTAGGACGTGACTATGATTGTTTGTTGTGGCGAAGCACTGATCGATATGATCCCCCAGCGCTACAAAGGCAAAGACATGCTGCGACCGGTCGAGGGCGGCGCTATCTATAACACAGCTCTTGCCCTTGGCCGTCTTGGCTGTACTAGCGCACTATTCTCTGGCATATCCAACGACGCGTTTGGCCAGCATTTGATCCACAAGCTGCACGAAAGCCGCGTGGATACGTCGTATATTGCTCGCAGTGACCGGCTGACCACCCTCGCTTTCGTCAACTTGGTCAATGGCCACGCCAACTACACCTTTTATGATGACAATAGCGCTGGACGTATGCTCTCTTCCAGCGACCTGCCTGACTTTGACGACAACATATGCGCGCTTTACTTTGGTGGTATTAGCCTCATCAATAACCCCGCCGCTGACACCTACCTCAGTCTTGCACAACGTGAAGCGGACAAAAGAGTCATTGTGTTTGACCCTAATATCCGCCCAGATTTCATTACTGACCCAAAAGACTACCGGCAACGAATGGACGCCTTTTTAGAGATCGCCGATATCATCAAGATGTCAGATGAAGATCTTGAATGGTTCGACCCCTCCCCAGGCAATCTCACGGCCAAGTTCCAGCGCGTAGGGCGCGCCGATACTGCCTTGAGAATACTCACTAAAGGCGGTGACGGAGCCATGGGTATTTTGTCTAATGGCGACGTCTGTAGTGTGAGCGCCAAACGCGTTGAAGTGGTAGACACCGTCGGTGCAGGCGACACCTTCAATGCTGGCGTTATGGCGTATTTACAAGAACAAGGGTTACTCACCAAAGGTAGCATTGGCAAATTGTGTAAAGAAGATACCAGCCAAGCCCTTCGCTATGGTGCCGCAACGGCGGCGGTGACAGTGCAACATGCAGGTGCCGAATCCCCCTGGAAAGATGACCTACAGTTCGATTAAAAGTCGAATTAAATCTAAGAACTCTCGTTTTCAGAATAAAATAAACTGTACTTAGCCGACCAAAGGCCGTCCCTGTATCTACACTTAAATAAACTATATGTAGATACAGGCTGATGTCATGAAAACGTCCCATACTCTGTTATTGCTCGCCTCACTAAGCACTTCACTTACACTTCACGCCGCCCCCAACGAACGCGCCCAACGAACGCGCCCTTGAAGTCTCTAAATATTGGACCGCCGAACGCATGGCAGCGGCACAGCCACGGGATTTCGTTCTAGATCACCGAGGACTTGCATACTTAAAAGGTAAAGGAGGCGTTTTGAAACCCTATGGCCATAATGTCCCGGCAACACCGGAACCTAGGGCAAAAGGTGGTAAAGGCGGCGGGAAGCCCAGCGACGGGAATGGCGGTGGAAATACTGGAGGCTCTGGGTTCACAAATATTGTAAATTCGGAATGGGGCTCTGGAGGTATTGTTCAAGAAGCTGCTGGAAGAATATTCTTTGTCATGGATGGTCAAGGTTATGTTTGCTCTGGAACACTTATTGATGACGGAGAAACAGTTAGCGATAGGAGTATTATTTTAACTGCTGCTCATTGTGTTTACGATGATGCCAACGATGCCTTTGCCGAAGTTGCTATTTTTATACCCAACCAAACAGCAACCACTGGCAGTGGAACAGACGTTGATTGCGCAAATGATCCAAAAGGCTGCTGGATAGCAGACTTTGGTGTGGTGAGCACCGGATGGGATGCCGATGTTTTTCCCAACAATATCAGTTCTGACTATGGCTTTTATGCATTGGGTACTAATACAGAAATCACACAATACAGTTCATTTAAAAATGAAGGTCGAAATGTCTCCATGGACTCCATCATCGCACCAATGAAAGTGTCTTTCGATTTTGCCGTTTTAGAGGATTACACACGCGCACTGGGATACTCATATAGTGACGACCCACATTTCATGTATTGCGGAGAACCCGTTGCTGGAAGTAACTATGATGGATATCTTTTATCAAACTGTGGTCTCTCAGGCGGAGCGTCCGGTGGCCCGTGGAGTCAATCACAAGAACATAACTTAGGAACTGGCCCAATCATCTCAGTGAATAGTTATGGCCCCGCTAGAGGAAGATTTTCATATATGGGAGGACCTCGTTTAGATAACAACGACGCGTCTTGTCTTTTCGAACAGATTAAAGCAGCGCCAAGCAGTCAAACCGAAGGCATTGTGACCACCTGTAACTAGAAGTTACCGGCAAATGAGGAAACGTGTCCGCAGCACAAGGAAATCTTTTAGCTGGCACTATTTATCAAGCCCCAAAGGCAAACACATAAGACGGAAATCGGCAGCATGGATGCTGCCGTTTAGCCTACATGGAAGTATTCACGGCGTTCCGTCGACGTGTTGCCGTGGGGATATCACTTTACCACGCTAATCATTAGCGATATGAAACGCTAAATGAATCTGTGGAGATTGTGCGCAGCACTAGGGTATCTTCAAGTTAGCACTATCTATCATACCCAAAGGCAAACACTTAAGACGGAAATCGGCAGCATGGATGCTGCCGTTTAGCCTACATGGAAGTATCCACGGCATTCCGTCGACGTGTTGCCGTGGGGATATCACTTTACCACGCTAATCGTTAGCGAGATGAAAAGCTAAATGTATCTTTGGAAGATTGTGCGCAGCACTAGGAAATCTCCACGCTGGCACTATGTATCAAGCCCCATAGGCAAACACTTAATACGGAAATCGGCAGCATGAATGCTGCCGTTTAGCCTACATGGAAGTATTCACGGCGGCCCGTCGTAGTGTTGCCGAAGGGCAATCATCCTTCCCTTGATCTTCGATCAAGGTCCCACAAAGGCTATAGAAGTCCCACTGAGGAACGAGCAAGGTACTAATGGGCTATTTATTGACGTCGATAACCACACGGCCACGAACCTGGCCCACCAAAATCTGCTCAGCCAAGTCAAACAAATCGCTCATACCATACAACGAAGTAACCTCAGCCAACTTAGCCTGATCCAAATCGCGCGCCAGACGCTCCCAGGCGGGAATGCGCTTACTCATCGGCGCCATGACAGAGTCGATACCAAGCAACGCCACACCACGCAGGATATGGGGCAATACTGTGGCATTCATGTCCATACCGCCCGCCAAGCCACACGCAGCCACCGCACCGCCATAGACAGTTTGAGCCATGGCATTTACCAGCGTTGTGCTGCCTACAGAGTCAACCACACCGCTCCAGCGCTCTTTCTGCAACGGACCACCCGCCTCTGCCAATTCTTGACGAGACACAATCTCAGTGGCGCCTAGCGCATGTAAGTATTCTGCTTGCTCAGGCCGGCCGGTGGCCGCGGCCACTTTGTACCCGCGCGCCGATAGCAACGAAATAGCCACCGAGCCAACACCACCTGCGGCACCGGTGACAAGTACCGGCAAATCACTGTGTTGGATAGCCCCCCAATTTTCTAGCGCCTCAACACACAATGCTGCCGTGTAACCAGCGGTGCCAATCGCCATGGCTTGCTCCATAGTGAAGGCTTCGGGTAGCGCTAACAATGTATTACCGCGCACGCGCTGGAACTGTGAGTAACCACCCCAATGGCCCTCAGACATACCAAAGCCATTGCAGATGACTTTGTCGCCAGGTGTCCAGTTAGGATCTGATGATTCCACTACTGTACCCGCCAGATCGATCCCCCCTACCATCGGCAACTTACGCGCCACTTTGTTGCGATTGCCTTTCACCACGAGCCCATCTTTGTAGTTGAGACTGGAGAAGGCCACCTCAACTAACACGTCATGGTCGGGTAAATCAGCTAACGTAAGGCTTTTGATACTGGCGCGGGCTTTACCATCGACGTCGTCAACCACCATGGCATTAAACGAATCTGACATATAACACTCCTAGGAAAATTCTGACTACGTATGTATAACACTATTTAAATCAGTTACCCCTATATTAAATAGACAACCCGCTCATGCCCAGCAATAAGGAGTAGAATTTGAATATTGCGATTTTTAGTCGTCGCCATTATGAACAAGAAAGTCTTCAGCAAGCTTTTACCAACAGCCCCTACCAACTGCACTTTTTCGATGTGCACTTAAACACGAGCCACGCCGCTTTGGCCAAGGGGTGCGACATTGTCTGCGCCTTTGTAAACGACATTCTAGATGCCCATACCTTATCTCTATTAGCAGCAGGAGGCACACGCTTAATAGCCCTTCGCTGCGCGGGGTATAACAACGTTGATTTACCCACGGCACATCAACTCGGCATTAAAGTGGTACGCGTGCCCGCCTATTCACCCTACGCAGTGGCTGAGCATGCATGCGCCCTGTTACTCTCACTTAATCGTCATATCCACAAAGCTTACAATCGTGTGCGCGACAGCAACTTTTCTATAGAGGGGTTAGTAGGCTTTGATCTACACAACAAGATCGTGGGTGTGATTGGGACCGGCGAAATTGGCAGCGTATTTTGCCAAATCATGGCTGGCTTTGGCTGCCATGTCCTGGCCTTTGATCCACACCCAAACCCCCATTGCCGTGAGCTTGGGGTTGACTATGTGTCACTAGAGCACTTGCTAACTCATGCGGATATTATTAGCCTACATTGCCCATTAACGCCCGCCACCAAGCATCTCATCAATGCCGACACTCTCGCACTTTGTAAAGCTAGTGCGGTGTTAATTAACACAAGTCGTGGTGGACTGATCGACACGCAAGCCGTCATCAGTGCCTTAAAACGAGGACAACTTGCTGCGCTAGGTATTGATGTTTACGAAGAAGAAGCCACGGTATTTTTTGAGGATCAATCTAATACAGTGGTTACCGATGACATACTGATGCGACTGACCACCTTTCCCAATGTGCTCATCACTGGGCACCAAGCCTTTTTAACCCATGAAGCCCTGCACAATATTGCGCAAACTACCCGCAGTAACATCGATACATACGTGGCCAATAAGCCATTGGTAAACGAGGTTTTTTAACGGTAAAAAAAACGGCACCCGAAGGTGCCGTTGTCATTTCTAGCTAAACCTTAAAACTTGTAGGTCGCCTGAACAGCGACTGACTTGAGTGGCTGCAAGGACGTAAAGCCGTTGCCAGGTACCAGAGGTTGGTCGTTGTTGTTGGTACTGACCTTCTCGTCAGTCAAGTTCTTACCAATAACCGCCAATTCCCAACCTGCTTCAGGATCAGTCAAGGCAATACGCGCATTGACACGCTGATAAGACTGCTGGTAAGCGTAAACAGGGTCTAAGTCAGCTGCTGTGAAATGGCCACCTGAGAAGAACGCATCCAGTGTTGAACGCAACTCCAAGTTATCCATAGGCATCACGTGGTCAAATCTCAAGTTAGCAGATTGCTTAGGAGAGAAAATGTTTGCCTTACCCGCCGCACTTTGACCTAGCGCCGCATTACAAGACCCATCAACGGTTTGCGATACCCAGCAAGGTGAGTTATCAAACTTGGTGTACTTGTTATCTAAGTAAGCACCCGCCGCGGTAATAGTCAGGTTCTCAGTGGCTGCCCACTTCATATCAAACTCTAAACCTTGTGCTGCCATAGCACCGGCGTTGTCCACTAAGAAAGCGGTCTTACCGTCGAAAATAGAGACCTGAAGGTCATCGACTTCGGTGCGGAACAGGGTAGCGTTCAATGTCATACCACCGTCGAGCAGGGTCGACTTAATACCTAACTCAAAGTTTTTCGCTTTTTCCTCTTCGTACTCGAAGTTCGCACCAGGTGCATTCAAGTAACGCGCGTCGAAACCACCACCTTTAACCCCGGTAGAGGCGGTTAAGAACACCATGGTGTCTTCGCTCAAGTCATGTTCGTAGTTCAACGACCAATCGAGGAAGCTTTCACTGCGGTTGTATGCATTGGCACCTGTGAAATCATGTTCGTAGGTATTCAACAAACCTTCCCATAAACCGCCATTCAGGAAAGCTTCCATTGGAATGGCAGGAACCGCAGTAACACCCGCCAAAATGGCTGGCACAAAGTACTGAGCAACACGGTCGTATTCCGCCGCCGTGCTACCAAAAACCAACTCTCCCGCTGGTGCACCCGTCTGAGGGTTCACATTTAGACGGGTAGCATCCCAGCCATCAGTGAAACGTTTGTCGAGTTTGCGAGCCGCCGTTTTATCTTCTTGTGTGTAGCGTAAACCCAATGTCACGCGATTAGTTTCATCGACGTTCCACGTGGCTGAACCAAACACTGAAGCTTGCTCTTGCTGTTGATCAAGGAAGTAGTTACGCGTGATGTTGGGCAGCAACTGTCCACCTGTTGCCCCAATCAACGTTGGCGGAGTGGCAATGGCTGCACCAAAGCTTTCGCCAGAGGTATAGTAAAGATCGCTGTCGTGGAAATAAGCACCTACTAACCAGTCAACCTTTTCACCACCAGGAGAGGTTAAACGCAATTCCAAGCTATCTTGCTGATATTCCTCAGCCGCTTCTACCTGAACCAAAGGGATGGCAGCAAAGTCACAGTCACAGATATCGAGGTAATCGTATTCAGCATGGCCATAAATCGCCGTAAGGGTGTTGTCACCGATACTGGTATCCACAGTAAATGTGGTGATGGCCATGTTGTTATTGCTTAGCTCATCCAAATCAGGGAAGCCGGGTAATAGGCTACCATCTCGATCAGTTGCAAGCACAGGAGCAACACGCTGGAGAAGTACACCACCATCGTTGGTTACCGCACGACGGTCATCAACCACTTCGTCAGGATTACCGCCAGCCACCGTAATAATGCCCTTAGCTAAACCAGTAAGACCCACAGCCGTTGGCGTTAATGGATTAATAATAGCCATTTGCTGAGTACGACCCAGATCTTCAAATGAACTGTCTTCATGCTTCAACGTCAATGTCGTGTCGTCAGAGACATCCCACTCCAAGGTCAAACGAATAGACTGGTCATCGCGTTGGGTTTCATCACGACCTAAAGTACCGTCGTCGTTACGGCCCAATTCGTTGAAAATATAACCGTCAGTTTGGTACCCGCGAGCCGCTAAACGCGCGCGGAAGGTGTCAGATATAGGGCCAGACAACACAACGTTGTACTCTTGCTCGCCATAATCGCCACCTAACACGCTCACCAAACCTTCAAATTCCTCGGTAGGCTTAGCTGAAATGACGCTCATGGCGCCACCGATGGTGTTCTTACCGAATAAAATCGACTGAGGGCCACGCAAAACTTCCACACGCGCCAAGTCCATAAAGGGCGCACGAGACAACTGGTGGCGACCCATGTAAATACCGTCGTGGAACATCGATACTGACTGTTCAATACCTTGGTTAGTAGAAGAACCAATACCACGGATAAAGATGAAGTTACCAATGGGGTTAGGTACCACTGTCACAGCGGGAAGACTGTTGGTGAGGTCTTCCATTTTAGTAATCGCTGCTTCACGTATGCTTTCACCGTCGACAGCCAACATAGAAATAGGTACATCCTGCAACGACTCGGCACGTTTGGTCGCGGTAACTACAACCTCTTCGAGCTGTTGCGCAGATACGCCAGCCGACATTGCACTTACGGCAGCGGCCACGGCGAGAGTTAATTTTGCTTTGCTCTTCAATAAAGACATTCACAGATCCCCTGTATTTTTAATTATGGAACATCAGAACAATATACTTTTCAAACGTCTGGATGCAACATTTTGAATAGTACTAATTCGGTCATCTTCTGCCAACAGGCCTATTAATCTGGAAGCGTACCGCTAATTTTTATCATTTTTAAAATTAAAGCGGAAAACTGGCATGGCATCTTTAGTCGACAAATGTGTATGCAGCTCGCGCGCTTTGCTAAAAATTTCAGTCACCAACTGCATAGGAGGATTATCCAAACCAATCACAGCCACACTACATACCATCGTAAAATGGATATTCCCAATCACATAGGGCTCTGCCGTGCACGCTTGGTGTAACTCCTGGCCAAGTTGGTTACGCTGCTGATAACTCGTAATAAAGCAAGCAACAATGTCATTTTCCATTAGAAATGAGATATCAGATCCGCGTAAATGACGTTGTATGCGCACCGATAATTGCTCGAGCACGTCTTGCAGGCAGGACTGCCCAAAATCATCCATCAACTGTGTCATATTTGTGAGTTTAATGGCGAAAAACTCTGGATATACTTCAATCCCCGAGTGGCTGTTGGCCAACAATCGTAAACGCGATAGCTCTTTGGTAATCAAGTTTTTTCCGGCCTTGGCATTAAACAAGCCAAGATCTTCGTTATACATAGCGTTGGATTGTACATTGTTCAATAACTCACGCTGATCCAATTGAACTTGCAACCACCTTTCTGCAACTTTGATTTTTTCGAGTAACAGACCATTGTTGAGTGGCAACGGCAAAACATCGTCTACACCCTCGCGCAAGATGCCTTCAATGTCGCTAAAACTCAGCATCTCGAAAAGTGAAATAATATAAGGCTGGTAACCAATTTTAGTGTTTCGCACCAACTGGCAAAGACTTCGAACATCCAGATTATCGTCGCGCTTATCAAGCAGCACGATGGCAGCGCCATCCTTTTGCTGAATGGCTTCATAGCAGGCAAAAGGGTCTTCTACCAACAGCGGTCTATGACCTGCACGCGACAAAATACCTATCAAAATCGTTGACACAACATTATCTTGCTGCAGAATCAAAACATCCATCCAAAACCTTGCTAAAAAATTCAGCATTTGACTGCACTTTAGCTTATTATTGAAGAATGATGAATTAATAAATCATTTGAGATAGCATAATACTCAAATCTTTTAAGAAAAAAGCAACGGAATCAGATGCATGGTCGGCGAACTCGAAGAAATTACCGAAATTAAACAACAACATATCATTGGTATTGGCGCTTCCGCGGGTGGCCTGGAAGCCATCTCTGAATTTTTTAAACAGATGCCCGCCGACTCCAACCTCACCTTTGTTGTCATCCAACATTTGTCGCCTGATACAAAAAGCATGATGAGTGACTTGTTGCGTCGTGTGACCAAGATGCCGGTCAAAGAAGTGTCGGATCGCGTCCGCCCGGAACCCAACACTATCTATCTGATTACTCCAGGTAGCAACATGCGATTAATTCAGGGTCAACTGGTTCCCGAACCGCAAGACCGTTCAACCCGTGCTCCCCAGTTGCCTATCGACGTATTTCTAGACTCACTGGCCACCTACATGGGGCCATCGTCAGTGGGCATTATTTTGTCGGGCACAGGCAGCGACGGCACTCGTGGCTGTCGAGCCATTAAAGAAGTGGGTGGTCTGGTCATCGCCCAATCGGAAAAAGAAGCTAAGTTCGATGGTATGCCGAACAGCATTATTAGCAACGGCCTGGCAGACTACATTCTTACTATCAATGAAATGCCCTCTTACCTGATCCGATACATTCGCCACCCGCTGACAACAGCGCCTCAGGAAATTGATGAAGATTTTACTGACAGCAAAACATCTCTAGGTAAAATTTTTAACGTTTTAAATATGCGTTTCAAAGTGGACTTTTCCTCCTACAAATCGTCCACCATCGGCCGTCGCATCCAACGCCGTATGTCGATTACACAGCACAAGAGTCTGCAGCAATACTCCGACTTTGTTCGCTCCGATGGCGACGAGCCCCATGCGCTATTTAAAGAACTGCTGATCGGTGTAACTAACTTCTACCGCGACAAAAGTGTGTTTGAAAACCTCGAACATACTCACTTGGCGAAATATCTGAGTAAAGTCACGACCGGCGAAGTGCGTTTCTGGGTAGCCGCTTGTTCGACAGGTGAGGAAGCTTACACGCTGTGTATGATTTTCTTAGAAATCGTTGAAGAGCTCAAACTCGATCTTGAACTAAAGGTGTTTGCTACCGATATCGATCAACAGGCACTAGCGCGAGCCAGCACGGGTATTTATCCAGAATCCATCGTGGCTGACTTGTCGAGCAATATGCTCGGCAAGTATTTCATACGCAACGGTGATCACTTTATTATTTCGCGTAAAATCCGCGAGATGGTGGTATTTGCTCGCCATAATATTCTGTCCGACCCGCCATTCACCAAAATCGACTTCATCAGTTGCCGTAACCTCTTCATCTATTTGCAACCCGAAGTTCAGCGCCGAGTACTCCAGTCTTTCAATTTCTCATTGAATCCCGGTGGCTTATTGATGTTGGGCAACTCTGAGTCGCTTGGCGATGCCGACACTTTGTTTGAAACGCTAGACGCTAAGGACAAAATGTTCCGCACGTTAGGTACGCGACGAGCACGCTCCGCCAATTTCACCATGAGCGCCACCGCCGATAGTCAGCGAGATAACTCCTGGACACCTGGACTCGTCAGCGATGGTACGCCCTACGAGCGCAAAGCTAGCGAGGAGGTCAAAGTACTTGAAAGCTATCTAGACGTCTTGTCAGACAAGTTCATTCCATTCTCGATGTTGGTGAATGATGAAAACGAGATCGTTCGTATTATCGGTAACTCTCGCCCTTACATGCTGCCCTTGAGCGGCCGCATGTCGAGTAACTTGAATCAATTGATCATCAAGGACTTGCAGATTCCAATTACAACAGGTCTGGCGCGCTTGCATCGCACCAACTCAGAGGTCACTTTCAGCCGAGTCCGCATCAAGAACGCCGACGAAATAAAACTCGTTAACGTGACGATTCGCCCCATGCGGTTTACGCGCAGTTCGCCACGCTTGGCGGTAATCATTATTCGAGATACAGAAAACATCTCTGAAACCGCGCTGAAAGACGCCTACGATGCCGACACTGAGTTAATGCATCGTTTAAATGACCTTGAACAAGAACTGCAATTTAGCCGCGAAAACTTGCAGGCCACGATTGAGGAACTCGAGACGTCTAACGAGGAACTGCAAGCAACCAACGAAGAACTTCTCGCTAGTAATGAAGAACTGCAGTCAACAAACGAAGAACTGCAATCGGTCAATGAAGAGCTGTTTACTGTCAACGCCGAGTACCAGGGCAAGATTTCTCAAATGAGTCAGCTAAGCGAAGACATTGAAAGCTTCTTATCGGTCTCTCGCTCAGCTTATGTCTTCTTAGATAACGACATGAATCTCCGCCGTTTCTCGGCAGGCGCGTCGAAAGTTTTCAACATCATCGATCACGACATTGGAAGACCTATTGGACACCTTTCGCATCGTTTAGGTGAGTTTGATGTGCTGAAAACAACGAGAGATTCGCACTTGCAGAACGAGCCCTTTAAAGAGGTTTTAAAAACCGATGACGGCAATGTATTTACGGTAGAAATTATTCCGTCGCCGGCTAAAGGCACCAAGCCAGCAGGTACCATGATTCTACTGACGGAAGAAAAGGCCTAAACCACGCTGACTCGCTAGCGATTTGTTAGCGAGTCAGCCACCGATTTCAGTACCGAACTGACTCGCCAAATTCGCTCCTCTAACTCGCGACCCAATTCTTGCAACCCTGCATCTTCGCTCTGCTTGTCCATTGCTCGCAAGCCAAGCGAAAAGTTTAGTTGTCGCAAATAACTATCCATCTCTATGGCGCCCAACATCGCCGCATTATTTGCAAAGCGCGAAATAACATGCTGCGCATAATAGATATCATTTCGCTTTAACGCGCTCTGCAATTGATTCATGTTTACCCCCCATTCTCTCAAGGTGGCATCTAGCATCGAAAGGTAAAGCTGTGTATCACCGCCTAAATTGGCAATAGCTGCATTCACATCATAGCCATCTGGCAGGCTCAGATATTGAGACACGTTAACATCACTGTCTTCGTCGAGACTGCTGGACGAATTCTCAAGTAAATCAGGAAGAGGAATCTCAGTCATACGACGCGGCATATGTGAAACTGCAAAATCAATAAAATGATTGATATTGAAGGGCTTCACCATGAAATCATTCATACCCGCCGCCAAACTGGATTTTATATCTTCAGGACGATTACTCGCTGATAAACCCATAATAGGTAGCTGTCCCTTACTGTACTGCTGTCTAATGGCTTGCGTTGTTGCCTCTCCCGACAAGGAGGGCATTTGCAGGTCCATGATAATCATGTCGAAGGGCTTAGCGCCATCTAGCACTCTCAGAATGGCCTGATTAGCGTCTATTTCAGTATCAACCGATGCACCTGCGAGGGTTAATAACTCTCTCAAAACAAATAAGGTATCGTCACTATCGTCGACAACTAACACACGATAACCCTGCAAGGCGTTGTACCAATCGGGTTCAGTGTCTCGTTGAGATTTATCAAAGAAATCGCCAATCGACTCATGATTATGCTCAGTTTGAAAAATTAATTCAAAACGGAAAGTAAGCGAGCCCTGATCCTCCTCAACGCGTAACGTGGAACCCATATCCTCAAGCAAGGCACTAAAAAACTGTAGGTTAAAACCCAAAGCAAAAAATATTTTTTCATAGAATGGATCTTGCAGATTCTCAACGTCTGGCGGGACGGTATCGTCTTCCAACAAATCCCCAATAGCACTGATGGCAAAGTTAATTTTTACTTGATCTTCCAACTCATTGGGATGGCCAGAAATAGAGACAGATATTGCTCCATCAATGAGGCGATCAGCGGCAATTTCCAAAAGCCCTTGTAGCAATTGCTGCAACCTAAATTTATCACCTAATAAGTGATTAAATATTTTGTCATCGAACACCAACTCGACTTTGCGGGTTGGCATCAACAAAGCCGAGATCTGATTTTCTAGGACGGTGACAACATCGCTGATCATGAAGGAGGAATGTTGTATGTCAATCAGCGCCTTTTTCTGCATGGCGTTGGCGGACATCCGAGCAAGCACGTCCAACAAATAATGGCCGGTCACGTACTGCCGGGTCAAAACATCCATGCCGCGCCGCGTGGTTTCATGGCTTTGTAAAACGGTATTCATACCCATGATTACCGTCAAAGGCTCCTTAAATTGATCGACAAAGCGTTCAATCATGCTGTCAAATCCACGCTCAGCTATAGCCAACGAGGATTCGGCTTTTTCTTTTTCGTATTGCGCATTGTCTGTGGCATTTTTGTGTTTTATCCAAGCCAAGCGAAGATGACGGTCAAAGGTAATCCCCAACAGACCGATCATTGACACAAATGAAATGGAGATAAATTGCCAGTAATTAATGCTATCGACCTCGGCAACGAGCGCGACCTGAATAAGAGCAGCCAGGATAAACAGCCCCAAACCTATGTCATAGCGCAACTTGGCATTCCACAAAATGGCAAAAGGAAAAATGTACGCCAAAATATACACAGGTGGTTCTTCTAAATAGGCTGTGTAAGCACATAAACCTAACGCCATAGCACTGTGAACAGATAAAAAATAGCGATTGGTAACACGCTGCCAAACGGCGAAGCTCAGTAGTGTCAAAACTAGGTAGGCTACAACAATGCCTTTGGCTATTGGATCATCGAAAAGAACGTCGCCGACAGCAAAGACAAAAAGCAGCGTAACCATCAGCATATAGCTGCTGCTGATAAAGGCTAAAATATTTGACCGTGATAATAACTTGTTGAATTTATCCAGCATTATGTTTAGCTCTTTGTTGCTCATTCAGCGTTTTATTCGTCATTATTTGCATAAAGTCCGCGGCTTCCTTTTCATCCAGAACGCCCAATAAAAAGCGCTGCAATCCGATATTTAAACTTCCCCATACAACCGTCATAGCAGGGGTTTGCGGCATATAGTTGCCTTGCTTTACCTGATCTGCAAGCGAGCTATAAACCGGGTCATCAAGCGCACTTGCCACACCGTTGTGAACAGGCATCAATTGGGCTCTGCGCCACAGTGCCATTTGAAACTCTTCAGACAGCATACCTTCAAGTAGCGATTGCACCATCTTTTTTTGTTTATCCGACAGCGGGCGCTTTTCTGGCATAGCAAATACACGGCTACCATAATAAGGATGCAGCAGATGCCCTTCAAAGGAAGGCAGACGAACTACGCCAAGATCATCACCCAGCAGAGCGCTAAATTCTTGCATCGCCCACTCACCGTTAATGGTATATGCCGCCTTACCTTGCGCAAAACCGTTAAAGGCACAACTATAGTCGCATGTTAGGTCTATGCTGGACATTTCAATCAAACGGCGATAATTAGACAGCCCTCTCCACATCTCAGGGCGGTCTAAATCTGGTCGACCTGCGATAAAAAAACTTGCTTCATTGATGGAATAAAACGGCTGAAACCAAAAGGGTTCCATCACACTCCACAGTATGGAGGAAACACCCTCAGGAAAACTTCCAACCACATCAGCGAGTTCATTGAAATCGTTAATTGGGCTTTCCACGAAACGCTTATTGAAATAAAGGACTAACTGGTTACCGCCTATGACGGGCACACCTAATCGAGCTGTACGCAAATCGTATGGCAGGTAGTATGGTTCAATCGATTGCTGCAGCCAACTTTCGGGCAATTCTCTGAAAGATAGATTTAATCCTAAATGATCATTGGGCATGATCAGTATGTCGGGCGAGGCTTCATTTTGCTGGGCTTTGAGCAGTGTGACCTTGATTTCGTCGTTATCAACGTAAACAAGGTCGATAGGCAAGGCATATTGCTCAACAAGCTCATTAAGTAAACTGGAAAAAACTAAGTTGGTAACACTATATGCAAGGGTAAGACGCTCTTCTGCGGCCAACGGAGTCAACACCGCCGACAGCCAAACAATGACTCCAAGCGACCACCTCATTTTGGACTGGCCTCGAGGGGAAAACGGGCAACAAAGCTATCTATTTCCACCAGCACTGCGTCGTAATACGTTATTGCTCTAGCTAACAATTCAGTAGGTACCGCACGGTTTTCTTTAGTAACGTGTGAAATTCTTCGCATGAGATCGGCAAATTCAGTGGCGCCAACCATCGAAAGCGTCCCCGCCATTCGGTGTGAAACAACCGAGGCCTGATTGAAATCGCTTGTGTCACAACACGTTAAAAATAGCTGCCACTCCGTCGGCAATGTACTATGAATTCGGCGCAGGGTTTTAATGAGTACCTGTGGACTACCCCCATAGCAATCCATGACCTTGGCCAAATCAAGATGCTTATTGGTCATGCTTAATGTTCCTCAAAGTCGTTGAAAGATTCATGCTGAGGTTACTCATCACCATGTCGGCATCTAGCACATGCAGAGGTATATCGAAATATACTAGTGCGCCTATCGTTTCATGCTCAATCCTGCCTAAGCTGCCTTTAAGCACTTGAAGATAGATCGCGGCTAAACGCAGATCTAAATCACTCATGATTGAACTAATTTTAGACCATCTATTGGTATTGTTTGGAATATACTCTGGCAGAGTAATATTTGAAGCGTCTGCCTGGTATAGATCATTGAAAAAAACAAACCGTACAACTTGTTGCCGCTCATTACTCTCTAGCGCCACCAATTGAAGCACAAATCTGTCGCCAAAGGTGGCGATATCTTTTGAACGCACTGTCGCCATTAATATTTCTTCCAAGGCTTCAGCTGACACCATGACTCGGCTATGCAACACTGGGTCAACAATAAAGATCACATCTTTACCCTGTGTGCGGCATGCGCTATAAAAATTAGCTAATAGTTTTTCTAGCATGACTTCGCGTGGATTATGCAGGCTCTTCATCACTTCCCCACTCAGCGCCACTTGTAACTGCTGGCTACTGCTCTGAATATCCTCCAATGCTTGCTGAAGATCTTCCATCACGGGCAATAGGGCTCGATCGCTGCTGTACTGCTGCAAAACTGAACTGGCCAGACTGAGTTTTAATAACGGATCATCTAATCTACGCTGCAGCACTTTAGCCACGCTACGAAAACTGTTTTCACGCGTCTCGCTTTCAATCGACGAAGCCTTGTCTGATAGGAGTTGCTGAGACACTAGGCTACTTTGCATGGAATTGTTTTCGACAAGTGCCTTTATTGCGCTTAGATCTGCGCTAAGTATAGGGGACGTGTTATCTGCAATATTGGTTGTCGCGTGTATCAAGCGCGCCTGCTCGCGATTGGAAAAAAGGTACAACCCGACGATACTAAGCGCGAGCAACAACAGCAACATCCAGGGCATAAACGCCCACCACGCCAGTCCCCCCTGACTCTGTAAATAAAGATGTAACCGCGCGACTTTGCCGTCATAAAGGATAGGAGTATTAGGAGAAACAACTACATCGGGCGTGATTTTGGGATCAATGACATTCATACTGTGTACCTTATAGCCCCCAAGCAGAAGATCGGCTCCCGCCAATTGCGTCTCCAATAGGCTGACAATATCAATGGCCACCCAAAGCACCCCTGTATGTTCGGATGGCGATAAAAAATCATTACGCTCTAACACTAGAGGCGCCCCAAACAACAACCAACTGGAGGCATTGGATGTCAGAGGCAATAAAAATTCGACGTCATCTCGGGGTATTAAATACAAGGTGGGTTTAGTAGGCCGAAGAGATTCATATTGAAACATTTCTGAGGTTATTTTATTGACACGCTTGGAGCGGATACCCAACGTTTCAATGGGACTTCCCTCCAACACGTATTGACTACCGTCGACGACAAAAGCGCCAACGATAGCCTCGTCGTTACCTACCAGCTCACTCAATCGCTGCTTGGCATAACCAAAATACATAATATCCACCGGCATACGCGCTAGGTCTTGGTCCTTAGCAGCGATGTGGATGCTGTAACTGAGGCGGCTAAAGTAGCTATCAAGCTCTGCCGCCGCCGCCTCCGATTGTACATTAGTGACACTCGCTTGACGGGCAACGTTTTGTTGCGCAACCAGAAAAAACGCCAACAACACGAATATCACCATCATACAGCTGGCAATCACACACACCCGCACTGGGCTAGATAATTTCAACCAGAATCGGGTCAGACTGAATGCTTGATTTAAGCCGTGTTTCACTTATGCTCCGCGACGCTTGGTGATATAGTTAGGCACTATTTTGATACTAACACAGCCGACAAAAAGTGCATGAAAAATAAAGATTTAAATATCTATGCGGGACACAACGCACGCCAACACTTGGCGCAATATGGGCTGTGTGCCAGTGACGTAAAACACATGCTTGCCGCCAGCGGGGGGCCTAAGTGGATGGTACTCTTTGGCTTGGATCAATATCTCACTCAAGGGTTCTTTGAGGATCAGCAAGCGCTGAACATCATGGGTTCTAGCGCCGGCGCGATGCGCGCTTGCTGTTATGCACAACAAAACCCTAGCGCCGCCATTCAGCGCTTTGCCGATGCCTATACCAACACGCGCTATAACAACAAACCTAGCCCTGCCGACATTACTGCCTCTGCCCATATCCTGCTACAGCAATTGTTCGGCGAAGACGGGCAGCAGCAAATACTTCGTAATCCTCACCGTGCGCTTAGCATTGTCACGACCAGATGTCACGGTCTTGCTGGCAAAGAACAGAGTGCTCTGCAAGGGTTGGGAATGCTAGGCGGGTTCGCGCTCAATCGCATGTCGCGCCGCTGGCTAGATATTCCCTTTGAACGCGTTATTTTCTTCACCGGTCAACCGATGCACTTCGAAGAAAAATACCCCCTGCGAACGCGCTATGTCAGCTTGAGCGAAAAGAACTTGTATTTAGCCGCGCTCGCCTCCGGCTCTATCCCCATGGTGATGGAGGGTATTTATGATATTCCCGGGGCACCTGCGGGCTGCTACCGCGACGGCGGCATTGTCGATTACCATTTTGATGTCGATCCCGGTGAAGGGCTATGCCTATACCCCCACTTCAACAACAACCCTCGACCCGCGTGGTTTGATAAGTTTGGTCAACGCAAAATACGCAGCGAGCACTACCAGAACACTATTGTGCTAGCACCAAGCGAGACATTTATCGGGCAACTACCCTACGGCAAGATACCCGATCGTCAAGACTTTGCTGAACTCGAAGATAAAGAGCGCGAGCGCTTTTGGCGAACTGTTCAAGCAGAGAGCTCTCGTCTCGCCGACGCCTTTCATGACCGGCTACACAGACAGGACTGGCAAGACGTCAAACCGATTGAGGCGCTGGGCTAGGAATACGTCGATTAGCGATGATACGCAAGCGCTGACTCAACAACAGGGCCGCCAACCCTAGCCCGATGACGAATCCCCACCATACATTAGCTGCTGGCCGCTGCAAAACAATGACAAACACATAGGCCGCCGGAAAAGCACACGCCCAGTAGGCAAACAAGCTAATAACCATCGGTACGCGGGTATCTTTATACGCTCGTAGTGCGCCAGCCGCGCCCACCTGCAGACCATCGACGACTTGGAAAATCGCGGCTATGGCCAGCATATCGATGGCGACCGCCCCCACCGACGCCACAGGGGTGTACCACGTGACGAGGGCATCGCGGGTAAATAGCATTAGCACGGCTGCAACCGCCATAATCCCGGTACACAGCCAGACTGCAAACCAGGCCGCGTAACGTGCGTCTTTGTGTCGGTCCGCGCCAAGCAAATGCCCCACACGCACTGTGGCTGCCGCGCCAATCGCCATGGGGATCATAAAGGTGGTGGACGCAAAGTTGATGGCAATTTGATTGGCAGCCGCGGCGGTAGCTCCTAGGCTACCCATCAGCAGCGCCACGGCATTAAACAACCCTACTTCAGCCGAGATACCAATCGCCATAGGCAAACCGAGCCACCAGAGCTCGCGCTGTAAGCTCCAAACGGGCAGCCAACGCCCCCGCCAAAGCTGGTAGGGTTGGTAGCGCGGATGCCAACACAAGTACAACAGCATTCCCACAGCTGTCAGGCTCATGGTAATTGCACTTGCGACGCCAGCGCCCACCGCCCCCATCGCTGGTGCCCCCAAATTACCGAAGATAAAGCAATAATTGAGTACGACGTTGCAAACCAACTGGAACACGGTCGCCACCATAATGGGGCGGGTTTCACCAATGCCTTCGGTGATGTAGCGCATCACCAAAAATAAAAACATGGCCGGTGCACCAAAGCTGATCGCCTTAACGTAGTTAACCGCACTAGCTCTAAAACTGGCATCGATAGCAACCGCGTCGAAAAATCTCGCCACACCCAACTGGGCAAACACCAGCACCCCCACTGCCATTAGAAGGGCTATGCTGGCACCCTGGCGAGCATACTCACCAATTGCCAATGGCCGCTTTGCACCAAAACAATGAGCAATACTGGCCGACAACGCCATTAATAAACCCATGGAAAAACAAAAACAGAAAAACCACACGGCGGAACCGACCGCCACAGTCGCCAGCGCCTCAGCTCCCAACTGGCCCGCCATGACAGTATCAGCGAACTGCATACCAGCCATAGCAAGATTGTTCAAAACGAGTGGCCAAGCAATGCGAATATAGTGTCGCAACTCGAGGCGCCATGGACAGGTTGTGTTACTCACCGGAGAGATCTCTAAAAAAGGTTTATTGTAACAGGCAATAATCGCATTAGGGATGGCATTCGCCATAAGTCGAATATTCAAAAGAGGCATTTGTGGTTAACGTATTGAGATACGTTGACTACCCGCCTGAGGAAACCCTGCATGTCTTACCAAAGCGAATACATAGCATCGATTGATACCCCAGAAGCCTTTTGGGCGAGCAAAGCGGCCGCCTTGCCCTGGTACAAACCTGCCACCCAAGTACTCAGCAAGGATGAAAACGGCATTGACCGCTGGTTTGCAGATGGTGAGATGAACACCAGTTACATGGCACTGGATGCACACGTAGAAGCGGGCAACGGTGGTCGCACGGCCTTGATCTACGATTCACCAGTCACCGGCCAACAACAAAAATATAGCTACGCCGAAATGAGAGACTGGGTCGCCCAATTTGCCGGCGTACTTCAAAATCACGGGGTAGAAAAAGGCGATCGCGTGGTAATTTACATGCCGATGATCCCCGAGGCCGCGGTCGCCATGTTGGCGGTTGCCCGCCTAGGCGCCGTACACTCGGTGGTATTTGGTGGCTTTGCTCCCAATGAATTGGCAGTGCGCATCGATGACGCTACCCCCAAGGTTATCGTCTCGGCCAGCTGTGGTATCGAAGTCGCTAAGGTTATCGAATACAAACCGATGCTGGATAAGGCGATCGAATTCGCGAACCACAAACCCTCAGCCACCATCGTATTGCAACGCCCACAAGCCAACGCCAGCATGATCGCCGGACGCGATTTTGATTGGCTGGAAGAGATGACCAAGGCAAGTGCAGCAGATCCAGTCAGCGTCAAAGGCACCGATCCGCTCTATATTTTGTACACGTCGGGAACAACGGGTAAACCCAAGGGGGTGGTGCGCGACAACGGCGGACACGCCACCGCGCTTAACTACTCTATGAAAGCAATCTACAACGTTGAGGCGGGCGATGTTTTCTGGGCGGCATCGGATGTGGGATGGGTAGTTGGGCATTCCTACATCGTCTACGGACCGTTATTAGCTGGCTGTACCACCGTGATGTATGAAGGGAAGCCAGTGAAGACCCCAGATGCGGGAGCTTTTTGGCGCGTGTGCGCGGAACACCAGGTAAGCGTGCTATTTGCCGCCCCGACGGCCTTCCGCGCCATCAAAAAAGAAGACCCCGAGGGACAAGAGATCGGCCAGTACGACCTGAGCAAACTGCACACCATTTTCATGGCTGGCGAACGCTTAGATCCCCCCACTTACTACTGGGCAGTTGAGAAAACCAAGAAGCCCGTCGTTGACCACTGGTGGCAAACCGAAACAGGCTGGGCCATTTGTGGAAACCTGATGGGCGTTGAGCCCATGCCACCCAAGCCGGGCTCTGCCACCCTGCCCTCACCTGGCTTTGATGTGCGCGTTCTCGACGACAGCGGCAATGAACTGCCCCCCGGTCAACAGGGTAATATCGCGGTTAAATTACCCATGCCCCCCAGTTGTCTGCCTACCGTTTGGGGCGATTTTAATCGCTTTCAAGAAGGCTATCTAAGCGAATTCCCAGGCTATTACTGTTCAGGCGATGGCGGCTATAAAGACGATGACGGTTACGTATTTATCATGGGTCGCACCGATGACGTTATCAATGTTGCTGGTCACCGTTTATCCACCGGAGAAATGGAGGAGATTGTGGCCGACCACCCTGCCGTTGCAGAATGTGCGGTGATTGGTATCCACGATGAACTCAAGGGCCAAGAACCCATCGGGCTTGTGTTGTTGAAAGATGGCAGCGATATCGATCAAGAGACGTTGCAAGCAGAATTAGTGGCTATGGTTCGCCGCGATATTGGTGCCATCGCCTGCTTCAAGCGAGCTCTCATTGCACAACGCTTGCCCAAAACCCGTTCAGGAAAAATTCTGCGCAAATTACTGCGCCAGATCGCCGACGGTAAGGATTACTCCATTCCTTCAACCATTGACGACCCGGCCTCGATTACAGAGATCGAAGCGCTGATGACAGAACACGGCATGATTCAAGCCAAATAGCCTGAAACGACAAGGGCGACCCTTGGTCGCCCTTTTTTGTACCAAAGACTTATTCGGGAAGTTTTGCGTCGGTAAAGACATGTTGCACATCGTCGAGGAAGTTCAGCATGTCGATGAACTTGTTGAACATCTCGACATCTTCCTCCGCGATAGGGGTCTCACCCTTGGGCAAAAACTGTACTTCATCCATTTCAAAGTCAATGCCTTCGAAGGCGTCGTTTAATGCGACACGCGCTTTATGCTGTTCATTAGGTGGAACCATCACTGACAACATACCGTCTTCATCGGCTTCGATATCCATGACATCGACGTCAGCTTCCATCAAGACGTCCAACACGGCGTCCTCGTCTTGCCCAGCAAAGGCGAACACAGCCGCGTGATCGAACATGTGAGAGGCAACACCGGGCGTACCAATCTTGCTCTTAGTCTTGGTAAAGCACTGGCGCACATCGCCAAAAGTACGGTTGGGGTTGTCGGTCAAACACTCCACGATCACCATGCAATTGCCGGGGCCAAAACCCTCATAACGAGCGGGGTTAAAGTCTTCACCGCCAGCACCTTTAGCTTTGTCGAGTGCTTTCTCAATAACATGGCTGGGTACTTGTTCTTTTTTGGCGCGATCCATCAATCCACGCAGTGTTAGGTTACCCGAGGGGTCAGTACCCCCAGTCTTTGCACACATGTAAATTTCGCGGCCGTAGCGGCTGTAAACCTTGGCTTTCATATCCGAGGTTTTCGCCATGGAATCCTTACGGTTCTGGTAAGCGCGTCCCATTGTCGATCTCCTGTTTTTTGATGGCGGCGATTCTACCCCAAACCTGCCGCTTTGGGCATCGTTTTTAGGCTTTTGGCAACGACTGCTGCAACCATTTCTCAAACATTGTCGCAGGCATAGCACCGGCTTGTTGGGCGACCACCTTACCCTTGTGAATAATCATCAGCGTCGGTATCGATCGTATGCGCATAGTCCCCGCCGTCTGCTGCGCTTGCTCGGTGTTGACCTTAACAAATTTGGCGAGGCCAGAGAATTGACGCGACACACTTTCAAAGGTCGGCGCAAAGGAACGACAAGGTCCACACCACGGCGCCCAAAAGTCTACCACCATAGGTAATTCTTCATTGCTCATCAATTGACTGAACTGTTTGTCGTTAGCGGCAACCACCGTGTTGCCAAGCAATGGCTTGTGGCAGGCGCCGCATTTAGGTTTATCGGTGATACGCTCGCTGTCGAGGCGGTTTTTTGCAAAGCAGTGTGAGCACAGTGAAATCATTTGGGTCATGGGGGTCTCCTATCGCTTTACATTAGATGGGGCTAATAAAAAGTATTTCAAGGACAACAAATCACTGCAGGGTGATTTCCCCAACCACAGCTGCACCGCGCCCGCGTGGATCGGACCCGGCGCTCCAATCACCATCAGCTTTGCGCAACACTACCTGCAAGTCCCCCATGGTCCAGGGATGCTGCTCGACGCGATAGCCCATCGCCACTAAACCGTCGATGACGCTCTGCGGAAGACTGGGATGGTAGGTAATCAGATTCTCGGGATACAACTGGTGGTGAACACGCTCAGCGGCGGCGATGTCTTCAGCACTCATCGCGAAATCGTAGTTATTGAGAATACTCTGCATGACGGTCGTGATAATGGTAGAACCACCGGGAGAACCGGTCACCATATCTACACGACTATTTGCATGCAGCACGATTGTGGGGGTCATCGACGAGAGCATGCGCTTGCCAGGCTGAATTTGATTCGCACGCCCGCCGATCACACCGTAGGCGTTAGGCACGCCTGGTTTAATACTGAAATCGTCCATTTCATTATTCAACAGAAAACCCGCACCTTCCACTACCGCCCCGCTGCCGAAGGATAAATTGAGCGTGTAAGTATTCGACACCGCATTGCCCTCGGCGTCGACAATAGAATAATGTGTTGTCTGCGGGCTTTCGTATAAGCCAGGACGCACCTTTGCGGTTTTACTTATCGCCTTTGGGTTAACCTGCGCAGCGCGCTTGGCAATATAGGCTGGGTCAAGAAGTTCACTGACCGCTACTTCTACAAAATCGCTATCACCCAAGTATTCGCCGCGATCGGCATAGACGCGCTTTTCCATCTCAGCCAGTAGATGAACATAAGACACACTATTGTGGGGTAGCCCCTTGAATTGCTCGCTCAACAGGTCGCGCATAGTCAACAAACTGGAAACGGCGATACCGCCAGAACTTGGCAGAGGCGCGGTTAGCAGTGTCTTGTCGCGCCACGAGGCCGCCACTGGCGCTCGCCAAATGGCGCGATAATTGGCTAAATCATCCATCGTGATCAATCCATCGTTGGCCTGCATACTCGCCACCAATAATTTAGCGGTGTCGCCGTGGTAGAAGTCATCCGGTCCACGCTCAGCAATACGCTCTAGGGTGTTCGCTAACGCCAATTGCTGCAATCGTTCGCCACCTTTAACCGCACCGTAATAATCGGCAAAGTTGGTCGGGGCAAAAAAGTCGAGGCTTTCTTCAATGTGCTGCTGCAGTTGCTCGGGGACAATAAAGCCCTGTTTCGCCAAATTGATAGCCGGTGCCAACAAGCGCTGCCAAGGCAGTGTGGCAAAGCGTTGATGCGCTTCCCACATACCCATGACCGTACCTGGAACGCCTGCCGCACGGTGACCCACTAGCGAAGGGTGACCTACCACGTTGCCATTTTCATTAAGATACAGTTCTGGGAAGGCGGCACCCGGCGCCATTTCACGGTAATCGATAAAATAGGGTTCGCCCTCAAAATAGATCAGCATGAAGCCACCGCCACCCAAATTGCCGGCCTCGGGATAAGTCACCGCCAAGCTAAACCCTACCGCGATGGCGGCGTCCACGGCGTTTCCTCCGTCGGCAAACACCTGCTCAGCGACGTCAGCGGCGAAGTGATCAGGAACAGCGAGGGCGAATTGATTGGGTTTGGCGTGTACAGAAACACTGACAATGAGGCTTACAATCAGTAAACATCGAGCAAATAACGATAACATGGCGATTCCTATTTAAAGCGGCACTTGAGCCGCTTTGTAGCGATAGACATTTGACATGAAATGATAATGCGAGGGGGCCCGCATATGGGAGGTAAAATCGCGCATCAAATGGGCTTCATCACCGTGATATAGCGCCATATTTTCATCGGCGCGGGTTTGGATGTCGCTACAACGATTAAAACGCACCTTTTGAAAATGCTGCAATGCCAGAGGAATATCGTTATAGCGGTCCAGGCAGCGAGCCAGCACTAAGCTATCTTCCAAGGCCAGAGCGGCCCCCTGTGCAATGAAAGGCAGCGTGGCATGGGCAGCATCCCCCATCAACACCACGCGATCGCGGTGCCAATTATCCAACGCGGGACGACGGTAAAGGTCCCAGCGATAGCATGTATCGCGAGGTACCGCCTTTATAACTTGCTGTACCATGGGGTGCCAGTCGGCAAAATCATCTCGCAGATACTCCCAGGGCGCTTTAGCGCTCCAAGAGTCTTTTGCGCAGGGCTGGTCGCTTTCTACGACGCCGACCATATTCAACCAGCGCCCACCGCGAATGTAATACAACACCACGTGCTTGCCGGGGCCGACAAACACGGTCGCTTGCTTGGGCATAAAGTTATCACCCAAGGCAGGTGTTGGTATAGTGGCCCGCCAGGCATAGTTATTGGTCCACTGCGGCTGGCTGGCTTCAGGGAAGCAGGATTCACGGACCGTGGAACGTACACCGTCGGCACCAATTAACAGCTCACCGTGGTACTCGCTTTTATCGGCACAACTGACAGTCACACCATTATCGCGCGGTTCAATAACGGTAATGTTAGTTCCCAACTGTAGGGCATTTGGGGAGATGTTTTGCAGCGCCGACGCCAACGCCAACTGAAGGTCTGCGCGATGAATATGTAGATAGGACGCACCGAAAGCAAGACGGTGTACCCACCCCAATGGGGCACGAAACAACTTACTGCCGCTGTGGTAATGTCGAAACTCAATGCACTTTGGCGCCACAGCATGGTCACGAATCAAGGGCATGATATTGAGATGATTGAGCACATGGCAAGCGTTAGCGCTCAGTTGTATGCCTGCACCCACCTCCTGCAGTTCATCTGCCTTTTCCAGTACCACTGGCTTAAAGCCTCGCTGCGCCAGTGCAATGGCAGTGGCTAGCCCGCCAATACCCGCGCCAGCAATGAGCACTTTTCGCTTATCCATGCCACCCCCAAATTGATCGATAGTTTGAGTGTAAACGATAAGCGTATCACCGGCACCTGCAACAGGTTAAAATGCTGATATGACTCAAATAGCCCTCACATCCCTCGCTTGCCCGCTCGATGGTCAGCCCCTCGCACGTGACCACAAGCGCTACACCTGCAGCGCTGGACATAGCTTCGACCTAGCAAAGCGCGGTTATTTGCACCTTTTACCTGCGCAACACAAACGCTCGAAAGATCCCGG
This sequence comes from Cellvibrionales bacterium, assembly GCA_024639455.1. Taxonomy (GTDB): domain Bacteria; phylum Pseudomonadota; class Gammaproteobacteria; order Pseudomonadales; family JAHEIH01; genus JAHEIH01. The sequence continues at coordinate 142,523 of JAHEIH010000001.1, read as the reverse complement.
CGATAGCCTCGCCATGATCCAAGCTAGGCAGCGGTTTTTAGCGCAGGGTCACTACAACGCGCTAGCAACTGCCCTAACCACGCTTAGCACCACCGGTGACTCCGTTCGCCTGCTCGATGCGGGTTGCGGAGAAGGCTATTATTTACGCCAACTCGAGCAAAACGCCGCCAACATTTCATGGTATGCCGCGGGGTTAGATATCTCTAAACCCGCGATTGATTATGCTGCTAAGTTAGATAAAGGCTTTCAATACTTAGTGGCTAGCAACACAAATATTCCTCTGCAGGATAGCAGCATAGATGTGGTTTGGTGTGTTTTTGGCTTTGCAGACTTCGAGCAGTTTAAGCGGGTGTTAAAACCCTCCGGCCGTTTGATCATGGTAGACCCTGGGGTCAACCACCTTCTCGCACTGCGCAAAGTCATCTATCCCGAGGTGGTCGACAAAGCTAGCGAGCGCCCTACCCCGGAAGGTTTTCGTTTGTTAGAAAAGCAACACATTGCCGGCGAGATGACGCTAGACCAAACCGCCTTGGCAGATCTGCTACTGATGACGCCACACCTGTTTCGAGCCAGCCGCGATGGCCGTGAGCGCGCCGCTGCCCTAGACGCACTGCAATGCCAATTCGACATAGAACTGCGAGTATTTTGCCCTACAAGTTAAAGCGGCTGTAGGCGTTTTTGAGCTCGAGTTGGGCATGATCGAGCTTTACTGCCAACTCTTGAACTATCTTTGAAGTTTCGTGGTTCACATTTGCTGATGACAACACCTGAGACGCATCCTGAGCAATGGTCTGCGACACCGCATACTGTTCCTCTGTCGCGGCCGCCACCGAGGTACTCATCGACTCTAGGTCATTCAGTGTTGCCGTGATGGCTTGCATGATGCTTCTGTTCTGTAGCATCGCATCCATGGCTTCACTCGACAGCTGTTTATTTTCATGCACACTATGGCTCACCTTATCGGTAATGGCACTTAGCGTTTTAAGCACCTCGGCAATTTGATCCGACGCTTCGATACTGCGGAATGCTAAGTTGCGTACCTCATCAGCTACCACAGCAAACCCTCGTCCGTGCTCACCTGCTCTTGCCGCTTCGATCGACGCGTTCAACGCTAACAGATTGGTTTGCTCAAATAACTCATTAATACGACCGACCGTTTTGTTGATGTTATCTACCGCGGCTGTCAACTGACTACTCTGCTCGGTGATGTGTATCGAGTTGTCTTGCAGTTTGGCCATTTTTTGACTCGCACCCTCGCTCGCTGCCAAGCTCTCTCTTGTTTGCTCAGCAATATGCTTGGTGCTCTCCATAGTATTGGTGGCAGAGTGAGCAATTTCGCTACTGGTAGAAGAGTTTTCCTCAATCGCCGCCGCGATACTAGTCGCCATGCGCTGGGTATTGTCAGAGTTATCCAGTAACTTCTGGCTTGCGTCCTCGAGTTGAATATTCACCTGCTGGGTCGTGTCTACCACACGCTGCATTTTGCTGAGCGCTTCGCGCATGGTGTCTACGACACGATGCACCGCACGAGAAATACGCGCCACCTCATTGTCCCCTTCCATGCCAACATCCAAGCTAAGGTTGTAGTCGTTGGCCATGGTTTCCAACTTGGTAATAAATACAGGCATATCTTTTTGCAGCAACTTGCGCAGCCACAAATTCAGCATGGCCAACAACACGATAGCCACCACAATAAGGCCTACAGTTAATATTAAGTAGAAAAATGCCGTGCTTTGCATCTCTGCTGTTTTTTCCTGCAGCACCTGCCACTCTTTGTTGATAGCTCCCTTCACTTCGCCAATATGTTTGCTCGCCAGTGCGAACCAGTCGGCCGAAGTGGGCAAACGATCAAAAGACTCACTACCGCTTAACACGCGATCAATAATGTTCGCTACCTCGCCACTGGTGTCACTATCGACAACCCCCTTTACAATCACTCTGTCTTCAGCATCTGCTTGCTGTAAAGCGTATTGCTTTAAGGTGGCGAGTTCTCGTTGATAAAACAGCACATCGGCTTTTGCATCGTCGCTCAAGGCACGGGAGGCTAATACACCATTGAGCCTGCCGCGTACCTGCCCCGCCCGCTCTTTGTACCACGCTAATTGAATAACCGTATTAATTTTCGCTTTAATGTCATCATTTGAAAGCGCCCGCGCCAAGGAGGCCATGCTATCCAGAGAAAGACGATTGAGCTGGCTATAGTAGGCAAAAAATCCACCGCGCTGACCCTGGTCTACAAAGCCTCGAACGCTATCAAGGCTTTTAAACTGTTCGACCACCGCCAAAGTATAAGCACGTATTAAGTTATCATCACTGCTAGCGATGATGCTCAATAACGACTGTTGCATGCGGTCGGCGACTTCCCTTTGCGCATCAACCTTGGCTTTAGCTTCGCTCTTCCTGCTAACAAGGAAGCCCGCCGTCAGGCCACGCTCAACGGCAAAATTGTGGGCGACATTATCAAGTGCGGCGATGACATCCATCAATTGGCTGTCTGTTTGTGCACGCCTCATATCCATAGAGCTACTGACAATCACCAGTGCGGCCAATACAGCAATAACAATAAAACTCATGAGGGTGCTGGAGAAGTTTACGCCAGCGATGGTGCGCTTGAACATTTGGGCCTCCGAGACGCCTTGTGGGCGATGGATATTTGCGAATATTAATTTTTGTCTATATCGGCAGGTACACCCCAACATTTATGTAAAAAAACCGTCATACCTGTTAGAATGCCGTGAATTATAAAATTTAAATCAAATCGCCAATGACACACCAAATACGCCGCGCGTTAGCACTGCTAATTAGCTTTTGTTTTGCCACGCAGGTGCAGGCGTGGAGTAACACCGAAATCCAATGGATCTATGGCGACATCCAATTCCCGAGCAATCAAGCGGCCACAAAAACCTCGACCTTTACCTTGGTCAATGCTTCAGGCGGAGAAGGGTGGGATACATTTTTCTTTATCGACCGCGCCACCTATGACTACGACTCACAGGCGGGTAACAACAATGAATTCGTGAGTAAATTTTTTGCCAACTATAGCCTTTCAGCACTATTAGACAAGGACCTCAGTGCGGGCCTGTTGAAAGATATTGGTCTTACCGCCGGATTCAAGCACGCCCCGGAAGTTGACAGCCTGTGGATAATGCCGTCAATACGGCTGGATTTTGATCTACCAGGATTTCGCTTTGCTAATGTGAGACTAGGCTACTACAAACACCAATGGGGCGGCAGCCCAACGGCGAGCCACTTTTCGGTACTCGATGAAACAGCCTCTTACATGATTAATTTTGTCTGGGATTATCCGTTTGAAATTGGCTCAAGCAAATGGAATGTGGGCGGCTTTGTAGAATATATCGCTGGTAATACCCAAATTTCTAATGTTGGCGTCACCAAGAAAACGTCTTGGGTTTTGGCACAGCCTCAAATTCGGCTCGACCTTGGGCACAGCCTTGGCCAAGAAGCCGGTAAGCTATTTGTCGGTGTAGAGTATCAATTCTGGCACAATAAACTCGGCAATCCCGTAGTGAATGAATCTGCACCGCAACTCATGTTGGCGTGGAGTTTTTAATAAAATTTTGTCGTATTAAGCGCATTAACGCCGCTATTAGCATCAAAACCTGCTCTGAATAGTGTAAAATGTGTCTCGAATTTTTAACGCAGTAGTTCGGGGATATGGCAGAGGCCAAAAACCACTGATTGAAGACCCGCCCTACTGCCACATCTTGGAAATCAGAATGGCTAAAAAAACCAGTACTATCGTCTATACCCTGACTGACGAGGCACCTGCTCTCGCCACCGCTTCACTCCTTCCTATCGTTCGCAAATTTACCAAGAGCTCTAACATCGATGTTGATCTCTGCGATATTTCGTTGGCTGGACGCATCCTTGCGGCCTTCCCCGAATACTTGAACGACCAGCAAAAAGTAGAAGATGGCTTGGCCGGTCTTGGCGAGTTGACCCTGCACCCTGAGGCCAACATCATCAAGTTACCCAACATTTCAGCCTCTGTTCCCCAGTTAAAAGTCGCCATCAAAGAACTGCAAAGCCAGGGCTACCATGTACCTGACTTCCCAGATGAAGCCCGTAACGACAAAGAATCTGAAATACGTGCGCGCTACTCAAAAATTTTAGGCTCTGCGGTAAACCCCGTATTACGCCAGGGCAACTCTGACCGACGCGCACCCGCCGCGGTTAAAGCTTTCGCTCGCAAACACCCACACAGCATGGGCGCTTGGAAAAAATCCTCACGCACCCACGCCGATTATATGCGTGGCGGCGATTTCTTCTCTAGTGAACAGTCGGTCACTATGCAAGAAGCCACTAACGTGCGCATTGAATTCATTGGTGCTGACGGCAATATTCGCGTTTTGAAAGAACTGGCATTGGAAAAAGGCGAAGTATTGGACGGCATGTTCATGAGCGCAAAAGCACTGCGCAACTTCTTCGAAGAGACCCTGCAAGACTGTAAAGATTCTGGTGTGATGTGGTCGCTGCACGTGAAAGCCACCATGATGAAGGTGTCTCACCCCATTGTTTTCGGTCACGCAGTAACAGTTTACTACAAAGATGTATGGGCTAAGTGGGGCGACAAGTTTAAAGAATTGGGCGTGAACCCCAACAACGGTTTGAACTCTGTATATGAGAAAATTGCCGAACTACCTAACTCTGTACGCGAAGAAATCGAACACGACATTCATGAAGCGGCCAGCCACCGTCCCGAAATGGCCATGGTTGACTCAGTGAAAGGCATTACCAACTTGCACATCCCGTCGGATGTCATCGTAGATGCGTCGATGCCCGCTATGATCCGCAACTCGGGTCAGATGTGGGGCCCAGATGGCAAACCCAAAGACACCAAGGCCGTTATGCCTGAATCAACCTATGCCCGTATCTATCAAGAAATGATCAATTTCTGTAAAACTAACGGTGCATTTGACCCCACCACCATGGGCACTGTCCCCAATGTTGGTTTGATGGCCATGAAAGCCGAAGAATACGGTTCGCACGACAAGACCTTCGAAATGAGTGCTGACGGCATCGTTCGTATCGTTAGCGAAGACGGTACCGTTCTGATGGGCCACAAGGTTGAGAAAGGCGATATTTGGCGCGCCTGTCAGACCAAAGACGAAGCGATTCGCGACTGGGTAAAACTGGCCGTGACCCGCGCTCGCCAATCGGATACTCCTGCGGTGTTCTGGTTGGACGAAGAGCGTGCGCACGACAACGAACTGCGAAAAAAAGTCGAGACCTACCTGCAAGAGCACGATACTGAAGATTTGGACATCAGCATTCTGTCTTACATGAGTGCGATGCGTACCTCATGTGAGCGCTTGATTCGTGGCCTAGACACCATCTCTGTCACAGGTAACGTACTACGCGACTACTTGACCGACCTGTTCCCCATTATGGAACTGGGTACCTCAGCGAAAATGCTGTCTATCGTTCCTATGCTGGCCGGTGGTGGCATGTACGAGACCGGTGCTGGCGGTTCTGCACCAAAGCACGTACAGCAAGTGCAAGAAGAAAACCACCTGCGTTGGGATTCGCTTGGCGAGTTCTTGGCTATTGCGGTCTCTCTTGAAGAAACCGGCATCAAAGAAAACAACCCCCGCGCAAAAATCCTTGCCTCTGCCTTGGACAAAGCGACCGGCACTTTGCTAGACAAAGGCAGGTCGCCCTCACGTCGTACAGGTGAGCTGGATAACCGCGGCAGTCACTTCTATTTGGCGATGTACTGGGCACAAGAACTGGCCGCTCAGACAGAAGACAAAGAGCTGGCTGCTGAATTTGCCGCCCTTGCCGAAGCCCTGATTAGCAACGAAGAAAAGGTTATTGCTGAGCTATCAGCGGTACAAGGCGCCCCCGCCGACCTACAAGGTTACTACAATGCACCGATTGATGTTGTTACTAAGGTAATGCGCCCAAGCGCGACCTTGAATACATTGATCGACGGTTAAGGCTGTTAAATCTTCAAAACCGCGGCTCGCCGCGGTTTTTTTTGCCCGCAGTTTGTGCCTTCTCGCAGAAAAAGGAAGTATGCCCAACCATTCAGCCGATTAGAGCCAGGGATTTTTCCCGCCGATATCACTCACGTCCACAGTATGGAGCGCTCATTCGTGACGGCGCGGGTGAGCGACCTTGAATCTAAAAGCCTCGTGGAACGCCGTGGCAATGGCGAGGACAAACGCCGCAGGGGCATATCACCCCTGCCAGCGAGTAATTCAGGCAGCAACTGATGCAATCTCTGCGCGACGAATTCAACCCTGAGATAAATCACAACCTCAAGCAAAATGTAGTTAATCGACTGCTCGTCAAAATGTATGGTGGCGATGAGTAATACCCCATCGCCACTTAACTATTAAATTGGCTGGGCCACTACGGCAATGCTGTCAGCGGTAGCTTGGCTGTTATCGATCAGCGGACCTTTACCTAGTTGGCCTTTACAAATTGCCAAGCTATTTTTCACGATATAGTTACAGCGTTCGAAACGACGATTACGATAACTTACAAACGCCTCTTCAGGCGTGCTCGCCTTAGACAATTCGACAGCGAGCACCAGCGGATCCTCAATGGCTAGCCCTGCCCATTGGCCTAAATGGGGTGTTGTGGCGTGTACAGCGTCACCTAGAAGCACTACCCTGTCCTTATGCCAATCTCCCTCAAGTTAAACCTTTCAGGCATAAAAAAACCGCAGGAGCTCACGCTGCTGCGGTTTTACTATCAAGGCTTTTTTAATCAAATTCGACCTTGCGTGCAACTAACACAGTACCATTCCACACACCCTCTACATCGATAAAACGATTTAGTGCGAGAGTAGCTTTACTACCGTCCTCATACCACGCGTTAGTAATATCGACCACAATCGTTGTTGTACCTGGGGCAAAGCCTTCCACTTTAGAAACGCGTAGTGTCAATTGCGTGTCAGACAAGGCAATAATTAAACCTTCTGCCTCGTGATCCTCATTTCCATAAGCTTCGTCGAAATCGTCGTTGGAGTAACCATCATCGTTATCAGCAACGCCATTGTCGTTGTCGTTGTCGTTGTCGTTGTCGTTGTCGTTGTCGTTGTTTACTTCTGACCTTTCATCGGCACTGTCATCGACATAAGAGTAATCAGAAAAACTTCCGCAGGCGCCTTCAAACTCCACGCGTTTAGCGGCAACGACATTGTTTGCTAATGCCCCCTTGGCTTCAACGTAGCTACCTTCGAGCAAACAGCCCTGAGCGTATGAATTTAGCCACGCGCCGCTATAATTCACAGTCACGCTAGCGCCATAAGCAAATCCACCATCGTCGCTATCACTCACGGCAATAACAAATTGCTGAGCCGTCGTATCGACACTGGTAATGACACCTTCAACTTCTAAATAACCATCGTTGTATTCGTTAGACTCACGTTCCTCTGTGGTAAGGCCGCCTTCGATTTCAACATAGTTGGCGGTAAAGGTTTGACCATCCCACTGACCATTAATTTCAAGCCACTGACCAACGCTGACATCACTGGCAATACCCGTTTGAAAACTCGCATTGGCGACACCACTGACTGTGACTGTATTGGCGCCAGGAAAGAAATTAGCCTCACGAACATCGAGCACCAGCGATGAACCGTCATAGCTCACAACACGACCTTCAACTTCATAGTAAGAATCGTTGTCTTGACGGTATTCACCGCCATCATTGTCACTATCGATACGAACATTAGCTGCGGCAATACTCGCTGTTGCAGCATCGTAGTCACCGTAGATTTCGACATAATCTCCCACGACGACAGCACTAGTATTGTTGCGTGATGAACGGTCAGACTCGTCATATACAACGGTACCCGTGCCAATATTAACGGTTAAAGTATTAGCGTGATTGGGGCTTTGGATTTCAATACGATCACTGTATACCGCGGTAACCTGACCTTGTAATTCAGCCTGCTGTTCACGCGAATCATCATTGAATTGCAAGACGGTCGGTGTAACACGGTTTGTTGTCGCGTCGTAAACAAACTGCGCCAGGTCAAAATCAAGCGTTAACGTTGATGCGGCATTCGCTGTGACTTCGAGGTTGCCATTAACAATAATTTCAAACTGTTCAACACCCGATCCAAAGGTGGCATTAACAATATTGCCATTGCTATCTACCATGTTGATGTCGTTACCGAGGCGAACCTCAAATTGTGTATAGGTTCCGGCTGGCACCGTTTGCTGACCAAGTAACTGGCTAACATCTACCAATTCACTCAGGTTAACTGGCGAACCACCTACACTTTGGTAAATCAGCGCGCTACTTCCGCTCGCGGTAACAATTTCAATTTCGTGAAGTGTCACCCATACCTTGGCATAATCGCGGCTCAGGTTATCGGTAATCAACGCACTCACATAACCACTTGTATCGGTATCTACCGTGCTATCACCGCTATTGCTGTTGTCGGTATTTGAGGAATTGTCAGTCACTACATCATCACGATCATAGTCACTTTCATAGCGATCGTCGTCTTCACTACCACCACCGCAAGCGGCAAGGGTTGCAGATATCGCAAGGGCAAGCGTGAGTTTAGTAACGTTTTTCATAGACACCTCCAAAATGTTTATGGAAGGTACTTTAGCGGGCGAACCTTAACGTTACGTTAGCGAAACTTAAATAAACCTTAAAACTCATATTCGAGTTCGAACTTAACAATATTGTTGGGAGTATAGGTATCGATACCAAACATCACACCGGTGCGCCATAGGAGAGCTTTTCCTGCCGCGACACGATATTTGCCACCTATAACTGGCCCGATAGACGTCAAACTTTCCGAGGTATGAAATTCAATACTTGGGGCGAACTCTGGCGAATAACGCCACAGGTAAGCACCTCGAAATTCACCTTCAAATTCATTGTCGACACCCGAACCCCAACTGTAGTTGATACCGGCATTAAAAATGAGCGAGGTGGTCTCAAAGTCGTGTGCCATAAGAATTTTACTGGATGCCTCCCAGTAGTTAGTTACTTTATTTCGCTCTAGGGAAAAAGACGTTCCCCAGTCACTGTCGTATTCGCCCTGCTCCGTCAGCTGCCAAAATACTTCCACTTCGGCACTGCGAAGCTCATTGGCGCCATCGGTGATTTCATAGTGGCTCGTAGATACTTCAATAGCGACACCTTCCATTACCCCGGTGGCAAAGCCAAGCACTTGTTTAAGACTTTTACGTGAGTCAGCACTTTCGCCGTCATCGTATATGGCTCGATACTCTATTTCACTTTCATAGGCGTTCACGTAGGGATCATAGACCTTTCCCACGCTGGCTTGCGCGACATGTGGCAGCAATGCACAGATCACCATTAGCATGGGCTTACGCATGAAGAGCTGCTCCTTTAAGTGTGGCAAGAAAAATACCCCATGCGACAGCATAGGCCACCGCCTCAACCAGACTGGGGGTCGACTCGTACCGAATGGTAGCCGTCAAGAGCTGACCCGTGCTGGAACGTTCGCTCAACAACCATTCGGTATTCCAAAGCATCTCCATCGCGGGTAACACATCAGCTTGGATTAAATATTGCGAGGCTTGTAAGAGCAAACCAGCCCCCACCAAACCAGCCAAAACCCATGCCACATGGGTTTGATAACGACCAGAAAGCAAAATAGCATAGTAAAGAAGCACGCCAAGAGAGGCACCAACCGCCAATCCGACCAAACCGCTTAGCAACACTTGCCAAAAGTTAGCCTGTTGGACACTGGCATAAAATAAATAGAGCTCACTCCCCTCGTGAACAAAAATCATCACACTACAAAAAAAGAGTGCCGACACACTGCCCTTTTTGTGACTCACTAGCTGAAAAGCGAGCACAATCAAGCATATAAAAACGCCGATACTAATCAGGGCATTGACCCACTCTTGCCCGGTGTAATCGAACCAATCAGAAATTTCACTCAGGTAAGCACCGTATAGCGCCGAACCCATTATTCCAAAAATAAGCCCGAATATTAGAACCTTGCGCGACACGTTAAGCGAGTGACAACTGTAAAAAAGTAAACTCCCCAGCACACCCGCTTCCAATGTCTCGCCAAGCACAACCGTAAAGGTATTAACTAACATCATTTACTCCGCAATGATCATGCCCTGGGCTGTTTCAAGATTAAATTCACCAAAAAAGGGATATTCGCCAGCAGACAATGGCCCGATGAATATGGCCGTGGTTGCGTTGCCCGCAATCACCTTTTCGCGATTTAATTCGAAACTTTCAAACTCTTCCGGCTTATCATCACGATTGTGAATAATTAAGCGCACTTTGGTACCCACCGGAACCACAACACGATCGGGATAAAACATATGATTTTTTATCTCAATTTCGAATTGTGGCTTACCAGCTAAGGCATCTGCAGCTAAAAGGAAAGCCACTAAAGGCGTGAGCCACTTCATACTTTAACTTCCTGTGGTAGTGTCATACGCACACACAACCCTCCAAGGGTGTCAGAACGGCTGAGTTGAATATCACCGCCGTGAATGAATAAACATTGGGCAACAATGGATAGGCCTAAACCGGTGCCCTTAACGCCAGAGTTGTGACGATCGGCACCGACCCGGTAGAAACGTTCAAAAACGCGCGCCCTGTCTTGCCCTGGAATGCCTGGCCCACTGTCCTCCACAACGATATCGATTGCCTGATGGCGCTGTTTTACTGATACTAAAATTTGACCGCCTGGCGGGGTGTATTTTATTGCGTTATCTAACAAATTACTCAAAGCACCTTCCAGCGCAAAGCGATTCGCCGTCAAGTGGTGCTCGTCTGAACAAAGCTCAATGGATTGTTGGCGCGTTTCAATACGGCTGTACATCCCCGCGATCAATTCCGCTAGCACATCCTGCAATGATAGTGATTCGCGGCTTGCCATCGCTTGTTCATCACCAATTTTAGCGAGTAATAACAACTGCTCGATAGTGTTCTGCATACGTTCAACATTGAGCTGTAATGTTTGGTAGGAGGAGTTTTCACTTAACAACGGTGACGTGGCCAAGTTGTGTAAACTCAATTTCATCGAGGTCACCGGCGAACGCAATTCATGCGCCGCATAAGAGGCAAATCGCTGTTCGCGGTCAAAGGCGGCTCCCAATTTAGCCAGCAAATGATTAAGCGATTGAATAACGACCGCTAATTCGCGCGTGGGACGCTCGATCACAATGGGTGAAAAATCGGTATCACTGCGTGTGCTTAAGGCTTTTGCCATATTCGTTAAGGGTTTAAGGCCAATACGAATAATGAGTAGAATTGCTATGGCGATCAGCGGAATCATCCAAACCAAGGGGAGCACCGCACTTACAAGCAGCTTTTCAAGCACATTGATATACGTATCGTAACGCTCTGCTACAAGCAGCGTTCCGCCCTCAACATCGACGCTATAGCTGCGCCAGCGATAGCCTTCAAAAGCCACAAAATTGAGACCGGGTTGCGGCGCTAACCATATCGATTCTTTGGCATTTTTAGAGGCAAATTGCACCTCGTCATGTTTGTAGAACTGGTAAAGCGTTTCTTCTACAAATGGATGATCAACCTCGACACCATGTTCTTGCATTTCGCCGACCAACAACTGATGCTTTTGACGAAGTCTTTCGGCGAGCATGTCTTCGGCGATGTCGAGTCCTTGCCTATAACCACTGAAGGCGGCATAAAAGTTACCAATAACCAACACCACCATTAACAGTGAGAAGACTAATCGACTTAATGAATACACGTCTTATCCTTGCTGGCTATTCACGGTATAACCCACGCCACGGATGGTTTTGATGAAATCTTTGGGGAGCTTTTTACGCAAATGGCTTAGGTGCACTTCAATCGCATTACTCGAGACTTCTTTATCCCAACTGTAAATGGCTTCTTCAAGCGAGGCACGCGTGCGAACACGACCAATGTTTTGCAACAAATCACGCAAGATAGCAAACTCGCGCGGACTGATGTCCATGGTTACGTCGCCAACCTTCAAGGTATGGGCCGCCGTATCTAGGGCGACATCACCGTATTCCATGACACTACTTACCGCCTGGCCCATGCGACGAGTAATGGCCCGTATGCGTGCCACTAATTCCAACATTTCAAACGGCTTGGCTAGGTAATCGTCGGCACCTAAATCAAGCGCACTTACTTTGCTTTCAATATCGGCACGTGCCGTTAACACCAACACAGGGACTGTTTTCTTAGCAGCACGCAACTTAGCGAGCACTTCGGTTCCGTCGATATCAGGCAAACCCAAATCAAGAATTACCAAGTCTGGTTCAAAATAGCGCTCCAGCTTTATGGCATCAATACCAGTATTAGATACCTCTATGACAAAGTGCTCAGCACTCAATGCCAGAGAAATTTGTTCAGCAATACTGAGATCGTCTTCAACAATAAGAATTTTCATAGGGGCATTATGCATCAAATAAAAGGAGAGTTTATAAGCCAAACATTAAATAAGGCTTAAATACACTGACAATATACTGAATGCAAATGACAAAGAAATTTAGTGAGACAATTGACAACGTTGGTTAAACATCTGCTCAACGCTTGTGACCTTGTCATGCAGAGCGCCGATCGCATTCGCTGTCTCACTAGCGCCAAGCTCACCCACAAAGAAAAAATGATTCCCTGACACGGTCTGGGACAATACGGATGAACTGCTATTGATCACATGACGCGCCCGTTCAATGACCTCTGAAGACATAGTGCGCGGACCAAAGCATTGCGCCAACTCCTTATAAAAACGGTTAGCATTGTACAGACCCCAGCTCGCTTGATCGGTAAGACTATGACGAAGGTCTTGCGGCGGAGAAGGCACAATCATGGCCACAAGAGGAAATTGCCCATACTTCATGCCTTTCGTATCTTGTGTATCACTATCGAAGTCCCTGATAAACCGCCATGAAGTGAGATCAAATCTGAGTCCATACGCCTGCTGATTAATACTGATATCACCCACGTAATCGTCTAAATAAACCGCGTGTGGGATGATCCACTGACCATGAGGCGCAGGCATGTGCTCCAATTGACGGTACCACGACGGGTAATCCTCGGGCCGAGACGCCAATCCAGTTGAAGCCATATTGACCTCCTTGTTACTGGTAATGATGCCGGGTATGGGTGGGGTAGCGGCCATTGAAATGAAGTATTTAAAAGGCAGGTTGAGGCGAGTTGCTTCCTCAAAGAATGGCTGTGCCACCTTGCCAGCCATACCCCAACCCAGAACGATAACAGGCCCCGTCAGTTTTTCTTCAACCAACACCTGTTGCGTAATCTGCGCCGCTTGTGCACACCAATCTCTCACGCCGAAATCAGGAAATGTTTGCTCAAAAAGGCCGCCAGTAGTATCGATAGGATAAGAGATAGTAAGAAAATTAGCACCTGACTGGCTGATCCAATGAGCTAAAAAATCGCTTGGGCGATATCCTGCGTGCCCACCGTAAGCGATCCTAGCGTTGTGATGCGCCCCCGGGAAAAACACAATGCTTAGACGAAAAAAAAGACCAGACATCTCTGTCTAGTCTTTTATGTATGGCGGTGAAGGAGGGATTCGAACCCTCGATACCGGTTAAGGTATGCACCCTTAGCAGGGGTGTGGTTTCAGCCACTCACCCACTTCACCGAACAGGGCGGCATTATACAGAAATAATGCCTATTTTAAAGAGCAAAACTACTCTTTATTACCGAAATTATCATCAGTTTTTTCGCTTTGAATACGCTGATAAATTTCTTCACGGTGAACAGCAACATCTTTAGGAGCATTAACGCCTAAACGTACCTGATTCCCTTTGACACCCAACACGGTCACGGTGACTTCATCACCCACCATGAGAGTTTCTCCAATCCGACGAGTCAAAATCAGCATATCGTTTCCTATTCCTTTGCTTTGGGTGTCCTAAAACGTAAATGAAGAATAGCACACCCGTTCAAAACTGCTGAGTTATTCTTCGTCAGTGCTGTCCAAACCGAACGCGCTGTGCAGGGTACGGACGGCAAGCTCGAGGAATTTCTCGTCGATCACCACAGAAATTTTGATTTCTGAGGTCGTGATCAGTTGGATGTTAACGCCAACTTCTGATAGCGCGCGGAACATAGTTGCCGCAATACCAGCGTGTGAACGCATTCCCACGCCGACGATTGATACCTTGGCGATCTTGCCATCGGTTTTTACTTCGCGAGCACCCAACGACTGAGCTGAGGCACGTACGATGTCTTCCGCGCGCTTCAGGTCGTTACGGTGAACCGTGAATGTGATGTCGGTGGTATCGTCTTCGGCGACGTTCTGCACGATAACATCAACCTCGATATTGGCTTCACTAACGGGGCCTAACACGTTATACGCAACACCTGGCTCATCGGGTACGCCCAACACGGTAACTTTTGCTTCGTCGCGGTTAAATGCAATGCCTGCAACTGCTGGTGCTTCCATCTCGGATTCATCCTCTACGGTAATTAGGGTGCCTGGGCCGTCTTTAAATGAAGACAGAACACGCAGGGGGACTTTGTATTTGCCAGCAAATTCAACAGAGCGAATCTGCAACACTTTTGAGCCAAGGCTGGCCATTTCCAACATTTCCTCGAACGTAATCTTTTCGAGGCGACGCGCTGAATCGACAACGCGGGGATCGGTGGTGTAAACACCATCAACGTCGGTATAAATCTGACACTCATCAGCCTTCAGGGCCGCCGCCAGCGCTACACCGGTAGTGTCGGATCCGCCACGACCCAAGGTCGTAATGTTGCCGTTTTCGTCAACACCTTGGAAGCCAGCCACAATAACAACATGACCTGAATCGAGGTCTGCACGAATTTTATGGTCATCGATTTCGCGAATACGCGCCTTCATGTGCGAATCGTCGGTTAAAATGCGCACCTGTGAGCCGTTGTAAGACTTCGCCTTACGGCCGCGCTTGTGCAGCGCCATCGCAAGTAGCGCGGTTGTCACTTGCTCACCGGTTGATACCAACACGTCCATCTCGCGCGGGGTCGGGGTATCCATAATCTCATTAGCCAGGGCAATCAACTTGTTGGTTTGGCCGCTCATGGCAGACACAACAACAACGACCTGGTGACCGGCATCAACGAAGCCTGACACTTTATCTGCGACAGCTTCAATGCGCTCGACACTACCAACCGAGGTGCCGCCGAATTTCTGTACGATCAAACTCATGGGCTTTATTACGCTCCATCGTCAAAAAATAAAGGCGCGCAATTTACCATTGACACGCCCCAATTAAAAGGATTAACCGCTAATCTTAGCTGAGTTTTTCACTCACCCAAGAGGTCACAGAATCAAGTGCTGCTGGCAGTGCTGCTGGGTTTGTACCGCCGCCCTGCGCCATATCGGGGCGACCGCCACCTTTGCCTCCAACCTGAGCAGCAAGATGGGCCATCAATTCACCCGCTTTTACGCGGTCGGTCAAATCTTTAGTCACGCCAGTTACTAGCGCCACTTTTTCGTCGGCGACTGTGGCCAGCACTACCACACCGCTGCCAATCTTGTTTTTTACTTGATCGGCGGTATCGCGCAACGTTTTGGGATCTGCGTCGTCTAAGTGCTTAGCTAACAATTTAATGCCAGCCACTTCAATCGCGGAAGCGGTGATGTCGCTACCTGCACCTGAGGCCAATTTAGCCTTAAGGCGGACAATTTCTTTTTCCAAGTCACGGTTTTCTTGACGCAGTGCCGACACCTTGTCGACCACGTTTTCAGTGTTGCCTTTAACTTGGCCACAAACACTGCCAAGGGTCTCGCGCAACTGATCAAATAGCGCAAGTGCAGCTACGTTGGTAACCGCCTCGATGCGGCGTACGCCGGAAGAGATGCCCGCTTCAGAGGTAATGCGCAACTGGCCGATATCGCCGGTACGCGCCACGTGAGTTCCTCCGCACAGCTCAACAGAATAGCCTTCCCCCATACTCAATACGCGCACAACATCGCCGTACTTCTCACCGAACAAGGCAGTCGCGCCACGCTCGATGGCGTCATCCATATCGGTCACCACGGTTTCCACCGCACTATTGATCAGGATTTGTTGGTTCACTTCGCTTTCTATGGCAGCGAGCTGTTCTTGGCTAACGCCTTCATAGTGTGAGAAGTCAAAACGCAGTTTGTCGGCGTCGACTAATGAGCCTTTTTGGTGAACGTGATCACCCAGCACATTACGCAACGCGGCGTGCAGCAAGTGCGTCGCCGAGTGGTTACAACGAATGCGCGCGCGCAAGCTGTTGTCGATATGAGTTTCTATCTTGTCGCCAACATTCACGCTACCCTGGGTCACCAGCACGTGGTGCAGATGATTACCGCTATGCTTAGTGGTATTGCGAACTTCCACGCGCCCGTTGCCGGTGATGATGTAGCCTGTGTCGCCTACCTGGCCGCCAGACTCACCGTAAAACGGCGTTGTATCCAACACGATAATACCCTGTTCACCTTCGCTAAGGCTTTGGGCACTCTCACCGCCGCAGAGAATAAAGGTCACGCTAGCGACACCTTGTGTATCGGTATAACCGGTAAACGTGGTTTGGCCAGGGATATCGATGTTGTCGTTGTAGTCGACACTAAAGGCACCCACTTCTTGCGAGCGCTTACGCTGCTCAGCCATGCACGCTTCATAGCCATCGAGATCGATGTCTAAATCGCGCTCGCGGGCGATATCGTTGGTTAAATCGGTGGGAAAACCGTAGGTATCGTACAAACGGAACACCACGTCACCAGGAATCACATTGCCTTTCAGATCCGCTAGGGCCTCATTGAGAATACCCATGCCCTTGTCCAAGGTCTTAGCAAACTGCTCTTCCTCGGCCAAGATGACCTTTTCTATGGCGGCACGCTGGCTATTCAGCTCGGGGTAGGCTTCACCCATGACTTCGGCCAAGGCAGCTACTAGCGTATGGAAGAAAGGCCCTTTGGCACCCAACTTATTGCCATGGCGAACAGCGCGACGCATGATGCGACGCAACACATAACCGCGACCTTCGTTGCCAGGCAGTACACCGTCGACAATCAAGAAGGCACAAGAACGAATGTGGTCAGCGATCACCCGCAGGGATTTATCGTTGCTGTCGGTGGCACCGGTGGCACGCTGCGCGGCGGCCAACAGGTGTTGGAACAAATCGATCTCGTAGTTGCTGTGAACGTGTTGCAGTACTGCCGAAATACGTTCCAGCCCCATACCGGTATCAACCGAAGGCGCAGGCAATGACGCCATTTCGCCATCTGCACTGCGATTGAACTGCATGAAAACGTTGTTCCAGATTTCGATGAAACGATCACCATCTTCTTCGGGACTGCCTGGAGGGCCTCCCCAAATGTCCGCACCGTGATCGTAGAAAATCTCCGAACACGGACCGCATGGTCCGGTATCGCCCATCGACCAGAAGTTGTCCGAGTTATATCTCACGCCGCCTTTGTCGCCGATACGAATGATACGCTCTTCGGGCAAACCGACCTTGTCACGCCAAATGGCAAAGGCCTCATCGTCGTCGATATAGACGGTAGCCGTGAGTTTTTCGGCGGGAATATTAAGCCACTCAGATGACGTCAAGAACTCCCAAGCAAACAGGATGGCGTCCTCTTTAAAATAGTCACCAAAGGAGAAGTTACCCAGCATCTCAAAGAAGGTGTGGTGTCGCGCAGTGTAACCCACGTTTTCAAGGTCGTTGTGCTTGCCTCCAGCACGCACACAGCGTTGCGAAGACACCGCGCGGCTATAATTGCGCTTATCTGTGCCGAGGAACACATCTTTAAACTGCACCATACCCGCGTTGGTGAACAACAAGGTAGGATCGTTGCCGGGTACCAGCGGTGAACTCGCCACACGAGTGTGGCCTTTCTTTTCGAAGAAGCTCAAAAAGGCTTCACGGATTTCTGCGCTGGTCATCACTGCGCTGCTCATTAGCAAACTCCTGTGGATTAAATCATGGTGCCTTCAGCCATGGATTTGCCACCCATGACGTGAAGATGCAAATGGAATACGGTTTGGCCGCCGCCTTGACCGTTGTTGATCACTAGGCGAAAACCTTCGCCAATGCCCTGCTCTTCCGCCATTTGGCGGGCGACCAACATCAAGTGTCCCAACAGGGCTTGATCGTCGGCGCCGGCATCCACTAAACGGGGAATAGGCTTGCGTGGAATGACCAACATGTGGACAGGGGTCTGGGGCTGTATATCGTTGATAACGATACAGTGCTCGTCTTCATATACTTTGGGAGCAGGTATCTCGCCAGCAATGATCTTTCCAAAAATGGTATCGCTCATGCTTTTCTCCACTGCTCTTTTTCGTCGCTGCTGAGTTGGCGCGCTTCGCTTTCCAACATTACTGGAATATCGTCACGAATTGGGTAGGCCAAACCGCTGGCTACGCTGATCAACTCATTGTTGGCGGCGTCGAGCTGCAGCGGAGCTTTACTGACGGGACACACCAAAATCTGTAATAATTTCTTATCCATGTCGCTACCTATTAGGGTTGCTTTGTAGGCATTGGCCCGACAATTAAGTAGGGGTCAATGCGCGTTTTGCGCCAATTCATGCGCCAATCTAAATGCGGCCCAGTGGCTCGCCCCGTAGCACCCACTTCACCGACTTTATCGCCTTGGGCAACGCGTTGTCCTACGCTGACATCCACTTTACTTAAGTGCAGCATGGAAGATGATACGCCCATTCCGTGGTCGATGATGATGGTACCACCGGAGTAAAATAAATCGTTCTCGGCCAGTGTCACGACACCTTGCGCAGGCGCTACCACCGGAGTGCCTTTAGGAACGCCAACGTCGACACCAAAGTGGGGACGACCAGGCACGCCATTATAGACACGCTGGCTACCAAACACACCTGTTATCGGCCCTTGGGCGGGCCAAATGAAGGGTTCGACAAACAAGCCCTCTGGCAGGCTCTCCGCTCGAGCCGAGCTTACCAATGCCGCCTCGCGGCGAATACGTGCTAAATGCTCTTCGCTTGGTGTCACAGTGCGCTGCGGTACACCCTCGACCCGCTGAATCCGATACTCCTGCGGTGCGACATCCACCACCGCAGTCGCCAGGTTGACTTCGCCGCGCCACATTGTCAGTGTCGCCTCCGCTGCCGCATCGCGACCAAAACCAAACACGAATAAGCCATCCGCATCTCGATCAACAGATACACCATCGACTTTCAATTCAATACCGGGCTCTAGATAACCCCAGATCAGACCGCCCTGTTTCCACTGCCCGTGCCACTGGTCGACATTAAGTTCAGCAAACGCGTTGTTCATCAAACCGAGCCACAGATAGGCCATCAGCAACACTTTAGCTTTCACTTTCCTGCTCCTCGTATTCTATGGCGACAACATACCAAGTAAATTGCCCAGCCTCGGTACGTACAATCACTTCGTCGTCAACTTCGTGTTTGATCAGTGCTCGCGCCATTGGGGAATCAATCGAAATATAATCTTTACGATCAAAGATTTCGTCGTACCCCACGATCCGAAAGCACTTTTGCTCACCGTCGTCGTTTTCAATAGTCACCCAGGCGCCAAAAAATACCTTGCCGCGTTGACTGGGATGAAAATCCACCACTTTCAGGTTTTCTAAGCCCTTGCGTAAATAACGTACTCGGCGGTCGATTTCTCGCAAACGGCGTTTATTGTACTGGTAGTCGGCGTTCTCACTTCGATCACCCAACGAAGCCGCCCAACTGACTTTACGCGTCACGTCAGGGCGCTCCTCGCGCCACAGAAAATCGAGCTCTTTTTTAAGCGCTTCGTAACCGTCGCGAGTGATCAATGGAGTCGGCATAGCACATCCAAAATAAAAGACGCCATTATTCCAGTTTGCGAACGCCAAAACCAGAGTAATTCAAGGGTTTAACTCGTTTAAAGCCGATTTTGATCGACTGACTTGAGGCGTGACGTTACTCGACGCATATATCATCCGTTTTGTCAGGATATGCGCTTCACTATTGACTAACCTAGCCCTAGAATAATCGCCTTGATTAACCCCACCGGAGATATCAATGGCGCACTTACCCCTGTCCAACGCCACCCTTGAGCAACTGCAGTACAACGACGAATTTATCGGCCGTCACATCGGCCCCGACGCACGCGAAGTTGACGCGATGCTCGACACTATTGGCACCGAATCGATGGCCGCCTTAATAGAAAAAACAGTTCCAGCGAGTATATTACGTAACACCCCGCTGGACCTCCCCGAGGCCGCCAGCGAGCAGCAGGCGCTGAGCGAAATCAGTCGCTATGCCAAGCACAACAAAGTATTCAAAAGTTATATTGGTATGGGCTATCACGACACCTATACCCCTAATGTTATTTTGCGCAATGTGCTGGAAAACCCGGGTTGGTTAACCGCCTACACCCCTTATCAGCCCGAGATCGCACAAGGCCGCCTCGAGGGGTTAATCAATTTCCAACAGATGATTACCGATCTTACCGGCATGGATTTGGCCAACGCATCGATGCTCGACGAAGCTACCGCAGCCGCCGAGGCCATGGCGATGTGCAAGCGTCAAAAGCGCAAAAACAAGAGTGAGCGCTTTTTTGTCGATGCCGCTACCCACCCACAGACCCTCGCGGTGATAAAAACCCGTGCTGAACACTTTGGCTTTGAGGTCATTGTCGGTGAACACAGTTTGCTGGCAGAAGGTGATTACTTTGGCGCTCTGCTGCAAAACCCTGGCACTAGTGGCGAGGTGCGCGATCTGACCGAGGCAATCGACACCATTCACAGCCACGACGCATTGGCGGTTGTGGCTGCTGATATTATGAGCTTGGTCGTGGTGAAATCGCCGGGCGCTATGGGCGCAGACGTGGTGATTGGCACTAATCAACGATTTGGTATTCCGATGGGCTTTGGCGGTCCGCACGCGGCGTTCTTTGCCTTCCGTGACGACTACAAACGCTCTGCGCCCGGTCGCATTATTGGTGTATCACGCGACAGCCGTGGTAAAACTGCGCTGCGCATGGCGATGCAGACACGCGAACAACATATCCGCCGCGAAAAAGCCAACTCTAATATTTGTACCTCTCAAGTTCTGCTCGCTGTCATGAGTGCTTTCTACGCGGTGTACCACGGCCCCGAAGGGCTGGCAAAAATCGCTCACCGCATCCACCGCCTGACAAGTTTGCTGGCACAAGGGCTGCAAAATGGAGGTCGTCAACTGCGTTTCTGCCGCTTTTTTGACACGGTATGTGTGGACGTTGGCAACGAGCAAGCTAGCATCATGCAGGCAGCCCGAGACGCCGATATCAACCTGCGCGCACTCGGCGACGATGCGATCACTATGAGTATGAACGAGACCACCGATTACCATGATGTCGCGGTTTTATTAGCTTTGTTTGGCTGCGAAGCCCCCGCTGCCGAGGCCTTAGACGGCCAGGCGAGCCCTTGGTTACCCGCCGAATTACTCCGCCAAGAGGCTATTTTGAGCCACCCTGTATTTAACAGCTATCACTCAGAAACTGAAATGCTGCGCTACCTTAAGCGCCTAGAGTCGCGCGATATTGCCTTGAACCACTCAATGATTCCACTCGGCTCATGTACCATGAAGTTGAATGCAACCGCCGAAATGATTCCAGTGACGTGGCCAGAGTTTGGCAAAATCCATCCATTTGCACCAATGGACCAAGCTCAAGGCTATCGCGAATTATTTGAACAACTTCAGCAATGGCTGGCCGAGTGCACCGGCTACGACCGAGTGAGTTTGCAGCCTAACGCGGGGTCTCAAGGGGAGTACTCTGGGCTAGTTGTCATTAAGAAGTACCACCAGTCGCGTGGTGAAGGCCACCGCAACATTTGCTTGATTCCCTCTTCGGCGCACGGCACCAATCCCGCCTCAGCCAACATGGTAAGTATGAAGGTCGTCGTGGTTGCCTGCGACAAACACGGCAACGTAGATATTGACGACCTGCGCGCCAAGGCAGAATTGCACAGCGAAAACCTAGCGGCATTGATGGTTACCTACCCTTCAACGCACGGCGTATTCGAATCGCGGATTACCGACATCTGCGACATCATTCATCAACACGGCGGTCAGGTGTATATCGACGGCGCCAACATGAACGCGCTGGTCGGCATCGCCGGCCCCGGTAAGTTTGGCGGCGATGTCAGCCACCTCAACCTGCACAAAACCTTTTGTATTCCTCATGGCGGCGGCGGTCCTGGCATGGGCCCCATCGGCGTGCGCGAACACCTAGCCCCGTTTTTGGCCAGTCACCCACTGCAGGATATTCCCGGTACCGAAGCGGCTAATGGCACCATTTCTGCCGCGCCTTGGGGTAGCGCATCCATCCTTCCCATCAGCTGGATGTATATCCGCATGATGGGATCAAGAGGGATGCGTATGGCCAGTGAATACGCGATTTTGAATGCCAACTACATTGCCACACGCCTAGCGCCGCACTACCCCATTTTGTATCAAGGTGAAAACGGTACCGTGGCACACGAATGCCTACTGGATCTTCGTCCATTGAAGGAAGCTAGCGGCGTTTCGGAGGAGGATATCGCCAAACGGCTTAACGATTTTGGCTACCACGCACCCACCATGTCATTCCCTGTCGCTGGCACACTGATGATCGAGCCAACGGAAAGCGAATCAAAGGCCGAACTGGATAGATTCTGCGAAGCGATGATTGCTATACGCACAGAAATAGACACCATCGAGCGCGGCGAGTGGCCTGCGGATAACAATCCGCTGTGCAATGCTCCTCACACAAGCGACGATATCATCGGCGAGTGGAATCGTCCCTACAGCAGAGAAGTGGCCGCCTTCCCTGCCCCCTGGGTAAAACAGGGCAAGGTATGGCCCAGTGTTAACCGCATTGATAATGTCTACGGCGACCGAAACCTTATCTGTTCCTGCCCCAGCATGGACGAATATAGGTAAACTACCAAGGCGCCAAGCGGCGCCTTTTTTCGTTTTAAGGGAATACATTGTATGGAAGACTCACCGGCTTATTTCACTTCTAGCCATGGTTATCGACTGGCTTACCACTACGCCCCAGGCACTGAACCCACCGTGGTATTTTGCCACGGCTATGGCTCAAGTATGCGTGGTGATAAAGCCATCGCTATGGAGCGGGCCTGTCGCGACTGGGGTTATGGTTTTCTGCGTTTTGACCTAAGTGGCTGCGGCCAATCAGAGGGGGACTTTGCCACTGCTACTATTACGCGCTGGCGCGATGAT
This sequence comes from Cellvibrionales bacterium, assembly GCA_024639455.1. Taxonomy (GTDB): domain Bacteria; phylum Pseudomonadota; class Gammaproteobacteria; order Pseudomonadales; family JAHEIH01; genus JAHEIH01. Next base: position 119,380 of record JAHEIH010000001.1, on the reverse strand, counting down.
GCCCTGCAACTGATTGATCATATTACCAGCGGCCCGTTAGTTATTGTTGGTTCATCGATGGGAGGTTGGCTCATGGTTCTCATTGCGCTAGCGCGTCGCGAACGCATCATTCAATGCCTTGGGTTGGCGTCGGCGCCAGACATGACGGACTACAAACTGGCGCACGGGCTTAGCGAGGAGCAACAGCTGGTACTGGCGAGTGAAGGGGTTATTGGTCTGCACAACCCCGATTTTAACGACCCGTTACTGCTCTACAAGATGCTACTCGATAGCGGCAGCCAGCACCGAGTATTAGATGGCGCTATCAACCTACATATTCCCCTGACGCTCATCCATGCCAGAGATGATCAAGACATACCGTGGCAACGTTCGCAAGTGTTGCAAGAACACTGGCACGGAGCGCCTTGCGAGCTAGTTTTACGTCCTCAGGGCGGCCATCGTTTAAGTGATACCTCCAGCCTGGCCACCATCCTAGACACCCTACACAAACTTGTCGCGCAAGCATTGCGACAACATCGATAATGGCCGATACTGCAGCCATGACAAACACCCCCATTGCCCCCGTTACCCTACATAAAATTACCGTCACCTACTCGGCCGAGGAAGATCGTCTTCGCTTGACGGCCGCCGCGGGTGAAGATCAAATCGTGGTCTATTGGATTACCCGTCGCATACTGGGTGTGGTGCTCACGCCAATGTTTTCTTGGTTGGAAAATCGTGCCTCGCAGGGGCTGGGAAATATCGGTGAAGCCGCTGAACGTAGCAAAGAGGCCCGCCTCGCCATGGCCCAGTCGAGTGCTCAGGCTAAAATGCAAGATGAGTCGCCCGTCACCGCGCAGCCGAATAGTTTTGAATACTTGCTGAGGTCGGTGGATGTAAAAACTGAACAGAACCGATTTTTGCTATTGTTTCCGATGCAGGACAACAGCAAGGGTATCATTCCCTTTGAGCAGGATAGCTTGTTGCAGTGGCTCAATATTTTGCACCGCATCGCACAACAAGCTAGCTGGGAACTGCCACAATGGCCCGTGTGGTTTACCTCAGACCAGAGCCCACAGTCACCTTCCGCAAAGGCACTGCACTAAGCTTAGGCATTGACCACGCCGCACACATGGTTAGCGAAACCACTACCTGCCTCGGCGTAGATGTTAAACACCGCGTCGACCCCGGCTTTTTTTAGCACCTCTTCTTCGTCTGGAAAATGCGCGACCGCAGCGACGCTTCCGTTGTAACCCGCCAACCTAAGTTGCTCCATGGCCTCAACGTTAGCTTCGACATTGGGCGTAGCGAGCAATACCAGTTCTACGTTGTGGTAACTCTCCACTTTTTCCCAAAAGTCCGCATCGGCGGGATTCCCTTGCATGACGCGGCAGCCATTATTGCGCTGACGCGCCACCGTGTCTGGGTCGTAATCAAAACCGACCACTGAATCCCCGTACACCTCCACCATTTTGCTGTAAGCGCCACTGCCCACTCGCCCCATACCGAAAACGGCCACCCGCATCCCGGCCAGGTCGATGGCGTTATCCCAAGGCAATTTAACCTCCCGTTCAAACGTGCGCCAAAACGCAGCACGCGCCTGATAAAGACGGTTTTGATGCGCATTGAAGGGTGACATCACCAAGAAGGAAAGCGCCAGCACAATGGCGACCACCACCAGCCAATCACTGGCTAGCCAGCCCTTGCTCACGCAAACCGCGACAACAATCAAACCAAATTCACTGAAATTGGTTAAGCTGACACTCGCCAAAAGAGCATTGCGGGCACGCAGCTTAGACCCCACAAACAATAAGAAAAACAGCACCACCTTGGCGACAAGTAGCGGCAACAACACCAGTGCCACTGACAGGGCATCCATACTAAATTGACCGGAGAGTCCAACACTGAGAAAAAAGCCCACCAGGAAAATATCTTTAAAGCCCAGCATCGATTTAGCAAATTCCGTTGCTCGGGCATGGCTAGCGAATAGCATCCCCATAATGAGTGCGCCAAGGTCACCTTTGACGCCCACACTTTCAAACAATAGCGCACCACCAAGAGACAAACTGAACCCCAGTAACAGCAACAATTCGCCGTGCCCTACCCGATCCAGCAACCGGTGAAATTGGCCGCGTAATGGTATCAACAAAAACAATACCACAGCCCAGATACTCGGCACGTAGCCCGCGCTGAAAGCCAAGAATACTACCGCTAGAACATCTTGCATCACGAGAATGCCGATCGCGATACCACCGTGTACCGATTTTATTTCGCCACGCGCCTCAAGCACTTTTACCACGAAAACTGTGCTGGAAAAACTTAGTGCAAAGGCCACCATGGCTGCCGACTGGGTATCGAGATCTCGCACTAGAGGCATTCCCATACCGGCCAAAGTCATCAACGCGGCCATTACGACCAGCATGATTAAGACCGTGTTGGCAAGTGTGACTCCCCAAATTTCGGGCTGTAAAAGACTTTTCAACTTTAATTTAAGACCAATACTAAAGAGCAACAGCGTGACCCCGATCTCCGCCAGATGCTCAATCATGGCGCCGCCTTTAACATCAATGGCCGACAAGGCGAATCCGCTCACCAAATAACCAATCAGCGGGGGCAACCCCATACGACTAGCAATAAAACCGGTCATAAAGGCAAAGAGGATCCAACTTATATCTCCGCCGGCATTGATCCATTCAGCTAACATGGGGTGAGTTCTCCAAGGTTTGGGGGGTAGTTTGATGCCTAGGCAAGGTAACGATAAACAGACAACCACCGCCTCTAGCGGGCTCTAAGGTAATAGTGCCGCCGTGGTGTTTAGTGATAATAAAGTAGGACACCGACAGGCCCAAGCCGGTACCGTGCCCAACCTTCTTGGTGGTGTAGAATGGTTCAAACACGTGACGGCGAAGTTCTGCGGAAATGCCTGGGCCATTGTCTTGTACTTCAAGGGTGGCTGTTTCTTTATCCGCTCGCACATTAATGGTGATCGAACGTCGCCCCTCCTTAGGCTCAAAACCCTGCAGAGCCTGCTCAGCATTGGTGATCAAGTTCAACAGCACCTGCTGAATTTCCGTCGCCAAGCATTGCACCACCACGGGGCTATCTTCAAATGTAGTTTGCAACTTGACCTTGTCGCGGCCTTTGCCCTTTGCTGCGGTATTTTGGCGAGCGAGAATAATAGTATTGTTAACCAACTCACATAGATCTATATCTTCTTGATCGCTGCAAGAACGACGCGAAAACGCTAGCATATTGGTGACGATTTCGGTCGCGCGTTCGCCAGCGTCACGAATATCGTTAAACATACGACGAATGTCGCGCTCTTCTAAATAAGCTTGCATTAAATGCCAATCCAACCCCACCTTATCTGCCGCATTGGTATTGCCCTTTAAACGACCAAAGAGTCGGCGCTCAGCGTTTTGTACATTCTGTAATATGGTCGCTAACGGATTATTGACCTCATGGGCAGTGCCTGCTGCCATCTCGCCGAGCGACATCATTTTTTCGTTGTGAATAAGCATGGTCTCTACCGTCGTTCGCGTAGTGACATCATCGATACGTAGCACAGCCCCCTTGGCAACGCTACCCAGTAGAGGATAAACGGCGACATCGCAGTAGATACCCTTCCACGCAACGCCCTCTTCGGTACAGGGCACCAAACAAGCAATCGTGTCTTGAATCGTAGACCAGCTGACAGGCAAATCGGGACACAACTCCAGCAAATTCTTACCAAGTGCGATAGCTACATCGATCCCGGTGAGTAACTCACTGGCTTTATTCCAATGTGTCACCGAACCATCGGGTGTGACGGCCACCAACATAGAAGGCATGCACGTGAGGATACTGTCGAGTAAATCATTGGCGGATTGCAAACTACGCGAAGTGTGATCCTGCAAGCGGATTTCATTTTGCAGCGCTTGGTTTAATTCATGTAGACGACGGGTACGTTGAACAACAAGAAATTGCAGTTCCTTTCGCGCTTGTTCTAATTCGGCCTCAGCCATTTGATGCTTGGCTCGACTGCGGTGCAGAACAATTGCTAGCACCACAAGACAAACAATCGCGGTAAGTAACATTTCCGTCATAAAAAAAACTTTTTGCTCGGTGCCATCGGTCTGGGCACTGGCGACAACAGGCCAAAAAATGGCTAAAAAAATGATGGTACGCGTCATAGCGTCTCGCTTTATTCTTTCCTAGTTGGAGCATAGCAAAGATTTTTCATCTTCGGCCACGTCCAAACCACCCTGTGTTGATCAAAATAAAACCATATTGATGATTAAATATGCAGCCGAAAAAAAAATGTCCTTTTTTTTTAAAAAAAAGCGTGATTTTACGTTTGACAGAAAATCGGATTGCTGTAGAATGCGCGGCATCTGGACGACACACCGGGTGGTTAGCTCAGCTGGGAGAGCATCTGCCTTACAAGCAGAGGGTCGGCGGTTCGATCCCGTCACCACCCACCAAGTCGCACAGATAGATACGAAGCTGGACTGGTAGTTCAGTTGGTTAGAATACCGGCCTGTCACGCCGGGGGTCGCGGGTTCGAGTCCCGTCCAGTCCGCCACTTCGTATAAAGAAACCGCCACTTGGCGGTTTTTTTTTGCTTGTTATTTAGCGCCTACTCAGCGTGGAGATTTGCCATGGAACTGTACAAAGATTTTAACTTTGAAGCAGCACACCACTTGCCCAATGTCCCCGATGGTCACAAGTGCCGTCGCCTTCACGGTCACTCGTTTGGAGTGCGTATTTTGGTGTCTGGCCCGGTGGGTGAAGACACCGGCTGGGTAATGGACTTTGCCGATATTAAGGCCGCCTTTAAACCAATCTATGATCGACTCGACCACTTCTATCTTAATGACATTGAAGGCTTGGAGAATCCCACCAGTGAAAATCTAGCGCGTTGGATATGGCGAGAACTGAAGCCGGGCCTACCCCAGCTTCATATGATTGAAATTCGCGAAACCTGTACCAGCGGTTGTCGCTACTTCGGTGATCAAGACTAAGCGCTTTGACGAAGCTTACACATTAATTCGGCCTCTCCGCGTGACATTCCACAGCGCTTGACCAAGATTTCGGGTTCCACCCCCTGTTCGATCAAGCGCGTCGCGTCGCCGTAGTTCAACATACTCATTTCCTTAAGCGACTGCTGCTCAACTTTATTGAGACCACTTAAAAGTCGTTTTTCTAGCGCCGATAGGTGCTGCCCGACCCCCATGGTGCCTCTATTAACAGTGCTGAGTTGTCGTTTGAATTCGGCCATCTCGTTTTTGAGGCCATCTACTTGCCCCTGCACGCGCTTAACTTGAACGATGGCCATACCAGCAATAAAGGCCAATAAGAGCATCGCTGACACACTACCGGCGATAATCGCCATATCGTAATCCACCATGGTAAACCCTTTAAATATCGTCGACCTCTGCCCACTCATCATCGGTCAACATTTTGTCGATATCGATAAGAATAAGCAGTTCGTCATTTTTGTTACACACACCACGGATAAATTTGGCGCTTTCGTCACTACCCACATTTGGCGCCGTTTCAATCTCTGATTGCTTCAGGTAGATGACTTCCGCCACAGCATCGACCAGAATTCCCACCACGTGATCATTGCTTTCAATAATGACGATTCGCGTGTTATTGGTGACTTCTGCACGTGGGAGTCCAAAGCGGTCACGGGTATCTATCACCGTTACCACGTTGCCACGTAAATTAATGATCCCTAACACATAAGTGGGCGCCCCAGGAACGGGCGCAATATCCGAATAACGCAACACTTCTTGTACCTGCATCACATTGATGCCGTATACCTCGCCTTCCAGCAAGAAGGTCACCCATTGCAAAATGGGATCTTCGTCTACCTTTTCAGCTGAACTCGCCATGATTTATCCTCGCTCCGGACGGCGTCAAAAAACCATCCTCATTATCCGTTTTGCACACAACGTGCCATGTCTAACTTTTCTGCACCAACAATTCAGCCAAGGCCCGTGGATCCATCAAAGCCACCATGTGCGCTCGAATGGTACCGGCCAACCAAGGCCTTTGTGTGCGCTGACTGCGCCAGTGCACGTCTTCTGGATTAAAGCGCTTAGCCACGTCTATTGCACTGACTGCCAGCGCCCAGCGCGAGTGGTCCAACGTCACCAAATATCGATACTGCTGACTCTTTGCTGGATCGGCACGCTCTGGCATGACCATTTGCGCAGTATCCACTACATTAAACTGCTGTCCCAGTACTGTAGCGGCACCCAAAAAACATTGGGATTGACCAGGCATGGTACTGATGGCATCGAAATCGAGCGGGTGTATAGAGCCCAAACTCACCAATGGCAAACCTAGTCTCAACCCTTGTACGTCAAACAGCAAACAGTCAAAATCGCCTTCTGCCCAGTGCGGTCTGCCAACATCACTCCAACTATCGGCCTGTTGGATATTTTCTTGAACCGCTTCATCGGTAAGCTGTACCGTTTCTGTATCAACGTGCAGCTGGGCTTGCATAGACTCAGCCAGAACACGCAATCGCTGCTCTTCTGCTAGAGGAAGCGCGGCGGGAATGACCATCTGCAAACTGCCCAAAGGGGCAATATAAAGCTCGGGTTCAAGTGCCTGCTGGGGCTCTGGTTCTGGCTCTGGTTCTGGTTCTTCGGGTTCCGGCACCACGACCACCGCCTCAACAACCCCCTCCTCTTCTAAATCAACTTCATCAGCGGCGTCAGTAAGGTCAACAGGAGAATCTTCCTGAGGGGTCAACAATACATCGAAGTACTGCGCGAGGACTTCACTGTTTTTTTTGTCGCCCGGCAGAGACATTAGACTGCGCTCTTTTTGGCACTTATCAGGTGTTTAAGTAGCGAGCGGTAGGCCTCTGTACCACGAGTATTGGCGTCAAATACCGAAATGGGCACACCGGCTTGGCTAGCATCCCTAAAACGGGTATCCACCGGCACCATGGCCGCCCAAATAGCCTCGGGATAGGTGTTGCGCAACTCTCTCAGGCTGGCAGTCGACGCGTGCGTACGCCGGTCGAACATGGTGGGAATAATGAGGTAATCGAAACTTTTTTTCTGCGATTTAAGCACCATCTCACAGGTGCGCAACATGCGCTCCAGGCCCTTAATTGCTAGGAACTCTGTCTGCACAGGGACAAGTAACGTATGGCAAGCCGCCAGGGCATTGATCATCAACACGCCGAGAATCGGCGGGCTATCAATCAACACGTAGTCAAAATCATTAGCGATAAGCGCTAATGCCTGGCTTACCTTCAAACCCATACCGCTCTTGCCGACCATTTGCCGCTCAAGTGTAGCCAACGCAGTGGAAGACTGTACGATGGACATACCCTTCACAGCGGTTGGCTGGACACACGCCAGTACCTGGTCGCGGGTGGCCGAAGACGTCATTTCGAAAAAATGATAGGTGGTGGCTGCCGCCGGCTCCTCAGGGTCAAAACCAAAATAGCTAGTCATTGATCCGTGAGGATCAAGATCGACCAACAGGACACGTTGTCCCTTTTCGGCCAATAGGCCCGCTAGACTAACCGCTGTGGTCGTTTTGCCCACGCCGCCTTTTTGATTTGAGATCGCCCATACTTTCACGACAAAACCCCGTCAATTCGTTTCATGTAGGAAATAGGAAGCAATTTTCGAACCATCTATTGCTCTTCCCGTGTAATCAAAATACCTCCGTCTTTCGTCCTCACAATATCGACGCCCTCTGGTGGAGTGATCACCGTTTGTTGTGTTGGCGCTTCAGAGCGAATACGGCCAAGCGCTTCGCTCACTTCATCCACCCAACTACGATAATTTTGCCCCACCGATGAGCTCTCATCGCTAACTGGCGTGGCAACAGGCTGGACAATACCGGCGCGCCCATGCCTAGACCGGTTAACGTCCCCACATCAGAGGCAAAGGTTTGTACCACATTTTCAACCTGCTGCTGAGACACGTTACCCAAATTGGCCATCGCCGCACCGACACGTTGTACTTCTTTGGGCCCCATATGCTTTAAAATGGCCGCCGCATCAGCCTCACCCAGACTCATCAACAGTACCGCTGCACTGTCAAGTTTGGACATGGGGGGTGCGGGTTTATTATCACTCATCTTGACTAATCCACTGTTTAATCACTTGTGCTACACGACCTGAATCCTCGGCGACGAGACCACGTATAGCCAAAAGTTGCTGCTCGTAACCTTCGTTACCACTGGGAAGCATCACACTATCACCACCACTCAGACTTACCTTGGTATCGCCGTAATTAGGCGAACTACCATACATATCAAGACCGCCGAACTCAGAGACCGTTTCACTCTCTTTGTTTTTAGTTCCGGCGGCGGTAATACCTGTAAACATTGGACGCAACACACCGAGCACCAACACGATCATGACCAACACCGAGGCACCCAGCTTGGCGTATTTGTTAAACCAATCCTGTTCGTAAAAGGGAATGTCTTCTGCGACGTAGGTCTCAGGTTCGATAAATCGCTTATTAATCACATTGACCACATCGCCGCGGCCTTGGTCAGATCCTACAGCGTTGCTCACCAGAGTGCGTATCCGCTCTAAGTCGTCTTCAGTCCACGCGGTAACCTCACCAGGCACACCATCAACGCCCGCCGCGCGATGATCGTCAACTGCTACGGCCACCGTTAAGCGAGTTATCTTGCCTACTTGATGACGAGTATGGGCGATCGTGCGATCTACCTCGTAGTTACGGGTAGCCTGCATTGATTTCTCACCTGCGCCATTGCTGCCAGTCGCGGTGGCAGGGTTACCATCAGGGCTTGGCTGGTTAGCCAACGCACCGGGGACGCCGCCTATTTCCAAACCATTGAGATTGCGCTCTTCAGAAATTTGCTCACTGCGAATGACCGTGGCTTCGGGGTTGTACATTTCTTGCGTTTGTTCGACCGCGGTGAAATCGATATCTGCCGCAACCTCAGCGCGGAAGCGCCCTTCTCCTAACATCGGTTCCAGTATGCCGTGAATACGGCGAGTCAAACGCTCCTCCAACTTGCGCTGGTAGTCCAATTGCTTGTTAGCCGCGTCCAATTCACTGTCACGGGTAAAGTTTGACAATAAATTACCGCGTTGGTCGACCACTGTGACATCTTTCAACTCCAACTCTGGAACGCTTGAAGCCACCAGATTACCAATCGCCATAACTTGCTCAGGTAACATGCTGCGGCCGGCATACAATTCGAGGAATACCGAGGCACTTGGACGGCGGGGATCGCGAATAAATACTGTGGATTTAGGAATAGCCAAGTGTATTCGCGCACTGCGTACGGAATTAATCGAAGTAATCGTTCGAGACAATTCGCCTTCCAAACCGCGACGAAAACGCGTCTGTTCCATAAACTGACTGGTACCTAATGGCTGCTCTTGATCGAGTAGTTCAAAACCTCGTCCGTTACCCACTTGAACCCCTGCCTCAGATAATTTCAGACGCGCAGAGTGAATATCGTCGCTAGCGACCAATAACGAACCACTGTTTTGATCAATTTTATAGGGAATGGTATTGCTCTCTAAGATGCGAACGACCTCGGGGGCATCGAGGTTTTCTAAACTGCCGTAGAGTGGTTTATAGTCTTCACCCTGAATCCAGAGAACCAGTGCAAAGCCCATCGCAACACTGGCCGCCAAACCGATCATCAAACCCATTTGACGCAAAATACCAAGACCTTCAAACCCCTCAATAAAGGCATTTCCAAAAGATCGTTTCGCCGGGGTTGCTTCGATTGCTGTATCCGCCATGACTTAACTCCTTACACCGGCATATTCATAATATCTTCGTAGGCCTTTACTAGCTTGTTTCTCACCTGAGTGAGCGCTTCATAGGAGACACTGGCTTTTTGTGAGGCAATCATCACCTCGGTAATGCCAACGTTGGGATCACCCATTTCAAATCGAGTAGCTAATTGAGAGGCGGCTTTTTGATTGTCATTGACGGTATCAATAGCCTTGACCATCATGTCGCTAAAATTGCTTTTCTCTGCAGGATTGATACCCTGCGCTGGATTGAAGTCTGCACCGCCGACAGGAATGCCTTGCGTCTCCGCTTTAAGCGCGCGCATTTGCATAAGAACTTGGTTAATATCCACACGATTGGTAACCACGACACACTCCTAAAAACTATTAAACGCCGTTATACGTGGTTATTAGCATAAATTAGACCAGAATTCTTAAAGCCTTGAGGAATGGGCATTTATGAAGCGTATTCGGTGGTGCGCACAAGCACATGCCGAAAATTTGACTAAGGACATCGCGTGACAGCGCTAGCACATTCACTGCAAATACTCGCCACCACATTGCAACAGCACCGCTATTTGTGGGAGCCAGAACCCTTCTTATTGCGAGAGGCACCGTGGGGAGCGCGCGAACCCGCCATGCAAGATGCCTTACTGTCGCTTTCTCAAGCCGAAGTCGATGCCATGTTGAGTGATAGTTGTCACAGCGAGACCTGGCTAGCACATCAGCTTCCGTCGCTATTTGAGGTATTACGTCAGTGGCAACCCATGTCATTCACCCCTCAATTTGACCACCAACACGACGCTATGAGCATCGGTATAGGCGGTCGTAAATGGCTGCAAATACAAGCATTTCACCAAGTGACTCAACACCTACCTGCCGTGCTAACGTGCACTGATTGGTGTGGTGGAAAGGGCTATCTGGCCGCCTATCTAGCTAGCCATCAAGGCTGCCAAGTAGACTGCATAGACATTGACCAAACACTTTGTGAAGAGGGTGCTCAACGGGTTGACCAGTACGATCTCCCTGTCGCTTTCCACCGTTGCGACGCACTCCAACCGGTCGCTAACGATGTGCTTGCCAACGAGCGTCACGTGGCTTTACACGCCTGTGGTGAACTGCATCGCAGCCTATGGCAGCAAACCATCGGTGTCGCTGAGCAAGTTTGTATATCTCCCTGTTGCTACCATCTGGGCGCAAGCGATATATGCCAATTATCCGAGGCGGCTAAGCAATCAGATCTTCAGCTCAACGCCAAAGAACTGAGAATCCCCCTACTTGAAACAGTCACGGGTGGGCAACAGGCGCTAAGGAATCGTCGCACTGAACAAATTTGGCGACTTGCTTATGACCGATGGCGTGCAGAGGCCACTGATGACCCGCAATATCGTCCATTGCGTTCGGTCAGTAAGAGCCTTTTAAAGCAAGACCCACGACAGTTTTTTGAATGGGCGGCAACACTACATGGTTTAGTATTTGACGCAGAAGATCAGGTCGAACTCTACCTTATTCAAGGCGAGCGAGATTTTGCCATGAGTGAACGACTCGGCATTATTCGTCAGGGATTAAAACGTTATTTAGAATACTTTGTTGTGCTGGATTTGGCGTGTTACGCCGAAGAGTGTGGCTATCGCACTAACATTGTGGCGTTCTGCGACAAAAGTCTGACACCTCGCAACTTAGCAGTTATCGCGCAGCGGCCCTTTGACCCATCCAGACTTCCCCGCCTTCTGCAATAAGCACACCTTTAATGTTTAAAACGCTTATTCTTCAAACAAAAATCTTTGGGACTTTGGTCGGCGGGCTTTAACTCTGCGCTAAAGTCATCCAAAACCTGTTCCATAAAATCTAGTTCGTTTTGATCCTTAGTTGGATCGCGACGATCTTTGGCTATGGCAAGGCGGAGAATTTTTTCTGGCGGGGCGTCGTCTTCTAACAATTGGTTGTAAAGATACTGATAACGCGAGCAATACAACTGATCGCCGCCACTACACGCGGGCAGTAAGAAAACGATCAGTAAAAAGAGTACAGCACGCCGTAACATCAACGACTCCATTTCCACGAGTCATCGATATATCGACCGGGTGAGACTAAAACTTTAACGCGGGGACTGTCCGGCTTGCTGAGCCAACATAATCGCGCCGACCAAGCCTGCTTCCGGAGCTAATTGGGGCAAAACAATGTAGTCACTCACGCGACCACTCCCAGGCAGTGGCAAGTAGTCCCCCCAAAGGGATTCAAACTGTGCAGCAACGCGATCAATCAGACCGGGCTTTTGGCTAACACCGCCGCCCAAAATGATTTTTTGTGGCGATAGCGTCGAGGTCAAGTTAATACACATAGCGGCCAAGTAATAGGCTTGGATATCCCAAGCAATGTGGTCATCACCCAATGTCTCGGAGGGCACTCCCCAGCGCGCTTTCATGGAAGGGCCTGCCGCCAATCCTTCTAAACAACCACCGTGAAACGGGCAAGCACCAGGAAATTCATGATCGTCAGGGTGACGAGGTAAAAGCATGTGGCCAACCTCGGGGTGAATGCCTCCTTTCACCAAGCGGCCATCACTGATGATCCCGCCACCGACACCGGTGCCGATGGTGACATACACCACGTTGTCGCATCCTGCACCTGCGCCATTGGAATGCTCAGCCAGGACAGCAGTATTAACATCAGTCTCAACGAATATAGGCACATCAAATGACTGCTGAAGCGTGGCTAAAAAATCGAAGTGACTCCAACCGGGCTTAGGCGTTTTTAAAAACCGTCCATAATGTTCGCTTTTGAGGTCGATATTAATCGGCCCGAAACTGCCAATACCCATGCCCTGCATGGTGCCGTGCGTCTGCTGTGTGTGGGTAAAAAACTCCACCACATCGATCATCGTTGTTTCGGGATCCCGGGTGGGAAATTGTGTTTTGGCCACCACCTCACCGTTGGCATTTGCCAAGGCGCAGTTAAACTTGGTACCACCGGCTTCAATCGCACCGAACATAGCTTTACCTTCAAAAAAATTACTGTTATTTAACGCTTGATTGGCGAACGACCAAGGTCGTCTCTAATAAACTAGAGGCAACTTGTTCACCGTCGAGTAGGGCGAGGAGTTTTTCAACCAGCAACTGCCCACCGAGTTCACGATCCTGACGAATCGATGTAATGGGCGGCAGATAGTAACCCGCCAAAGCAATATCGTCGTACCCTACGACAGCAACGTCATCAGGAATACTCACACCCCTTGGTGTGAGGGCACGGATTACAGCCATGGCCAAGATATCACTGAAAGCAAACAGCGCATCAAAGCGAATACCACTGTCGTAGCATTTTTGAACGGCTTTCATGCCGCCATTTTTAACCGCTTCAGGCCGGATACAAAGCAATTCGTCAAAAGCAATACCCGCTTCTTCGAGCGCCAGGCGGTAGCCAGCGAAACGCATGGAACCCTCAACGGTGGTGTTGTCACCTAATAAAGCAACACGCTGACGGCCCAAGCTCAACAAGTGCTTGGTCGCCTCATAGCCGCCTTTAAAGTTATCGCCTCCGACGGTGACATATTTTTGGTCGTCGAGTTTGCCACCCCACACCACCATGGCGTGGTTGAAACTGGCCAGATCATTAAGTTGCTGATGTATATCTGCCTGACCGATAAAAATTAATCCATCGCAGTGGCTCTGTGAGACCAACTCGTCGATACCGTGCTCTGCACTCAACTTAGCTGACGACAACAACAGCTCGTGGCCTCGTTCATTGAGCGCAATAGCGATTGATCCAAGCAATTCGAGAAAGAAAGGGTCGTTAATCTGCCACTTGCTTTGACTAGAAGGCACCATCAGGCCAATCGTCAAACTCTGCTTCGTGCGGAAGTTACGCGCCTTAGTATTAATACGGTAATTGTGTTCGCGTGCCAGTGCAGCTATGCGATCGCGAGTTTCTTTGTTAACCAGTTCATTACCTGCAAGAGCGCGAGAAACGGTTGATTTTGAAACGCCCGCGATCAGCGCAAGATCAGACATTTTAGTGATCTTTGGCCTATCAATGGTTTTAGTCATGCTGTGGACTTACTCGTTTTTGTTAAACCTTTCGGTTATGGCACGACATATTGCTAGATTTGCCGCAGGAAAGTCCACATATCCTAATTGATTAATGGCATGCCATGCAACCGGTTGCTGTTCTTTTCCAACCGGTTGTCCTGTAAATTTATCGACCACATAGGCGTCGAGCAAGACCTGTTTATCACCGTAGTCGTGACTAATCTGGCAAAGCGGATAACATGAGGTAACACGAATGCCAAGTTCTTCGTGTAATTCGCGATCAAGTGCTTGTACTACGGATTCGCCCTGCTCGACCTTACCGCCAGGAAATTCCCACTTACCACCTTGATGAACGTGGTCTGGGCGCTGACTTAGAAGAATGTTGAATTGCTCGTCGACAATAACGCCGACAGCGACGTGAACTAGCGCCATCGCTAGTCGTCAGATTGCATGCTCGCGTTGACGCGATCGCGAAGTTCTTTACCGGGCTTGAAGTGAGGAACATGCTTACTTTCGAGCTGAACAGCTTCTCCGGTTTTGGGATTGCGACCACGACGTGGTTCGCGGAAGTGCAATGAAAAACTGCCGAAACCTCGAATTTCAATGCGGTCACCTGAGGACAAAGCTTCAGACATCTGTTCAATCAGCGACTTCACAGCCAGCTCAACGTCCTTCGTTGACAATTGCAACTGACGGGATGCGATTCTTTCAATTAGCTCTGATTTAGTCATGTTATCAACCTCAAGTAAAACCGGGACCCTGAGGCCCCGGTATGACAGATAATTACTTATCCATCTCAGCCTTCAGCAGGTCGCCCAATGTGGTGGCGGGGGCTGCTTCTTGCTGTAGCGCTTTGTAAGCGTCTTTCTCTTCAGCGATATCTTTTGCCTTGATTGACAGGCCGATTGCGCGATTTTTGCGATCAACGTTTACGATCTTGCACTCAACTTCTTCACCTTCTTTCAGCGCGTTACGTGCATCTTCAACACGCTCACGGCTGATTTCAGAGGCTTTCAACGTACCTTCAACGTCATCTGCCAGTGTAATCACTGCAGCTTTTGCGTCAACTTCTTTAACGGTACCTTTTACGATAGCGCCTTTGTCGAACTCAGCGACGAAGTTGCTGAAGGGGTCGTTTTCCAACTGCTTGATACCCAGTGAGATGCGCTCACGCTCGGGATCAATTGACAGGATAACGGTTTCAATCATATCGCCTTTCTTGTAGTTACGAACGGCTTCTTCACCCGTTTCGTTCCAAGAAATGTCTGACAAGTGAACCAGACCATCGATATTGCCGTCGAGGCCAATGAAGATACCGAAGTCAGTGATTGACTTGATAGCGCCTGAGATCTTGTCACCTTTAGCTTGTTGCTCACCGAAAGCATCCCAAGGGTTCTGTTGACACTGCTTAATACCCAGTGAAATACGACGACGCTCTTCATCGATATCCAGAACCATCACTTCTACTTCGTCGCCCAATTGAACAACTTTAGAGGGGTGTACGTTCTTGTTAGTCCAATCCATTTCAGACACGTGTACCAGACCTTCAACGCCTTCTTCGATTTCCGCGAAGCAACCGTAGTCAGTTAGATTGGTCACTTTAGCCGTAGTGCGAGCACCTTCGGGGTAACGCTTAGTGATAGCTACCCATGGATCTTCACCTAGCTGTTTCAAGCCGAGTGATACGCGGTTGCGATCGCGATCGAATTTCAGGACCTTAACATCGATTTCGTCACCAACGTTAACGATTTCGCTGGGGTGTTTGATGCGTTTCCAAGCCATGTCGGTAATGTGCAACAGACCATCTACACCACCCAGGTCAACGAACGCGCCGTAGTCGGTCAGGTTCTTAACGATACCTTTAACCGAAGCACCTTCAGCCAAGGTAGCCAACAGAGCATCACGCTCTTCGGTGTTAGCTGCTTCCATCACAGCGCGACGTGATACAACCACGTTGTTGCGTTTCTGGTCTAGCTTGATTACACGGAATTCCAACTCTTTACCTTCGAGGTGAGTTGTTTCACGCACTGGACGTACGTCAACCAATGAGCCGGGCAAGAAGGCACGGATACCGTTCAGCTCAACAGTGAAGCCACCTTTGACTTTACCGTTGATAACACCTTTAACCACTTCGTCTGATTCAAACGCTTTCTCCAAGTCTTTCCAAGACTCGGCACGCTTAGCTTTTTCACGCGACAGGCGAGTTTCGCCAAAGCCGTCTTCAACGCTTTCCAGAGCAACTTGAACTTCGTCACCGATTTCCAGGCTCAACTGGCCATTCTCGTCAACGAATTGGCTCTTGGGTATAACGCCTTCAGATTTCAGACCTGCGTGAACAGTAACCCAATCAGAATCAATATCGATAACAACACCAGTAACAATTGCACCGGGTTGCATGTCGATGGTTTTCAAACTTTCTTCAAATAGTTCAGCGAAATTCTCGCTCATTAGTCAGTACCTTTAATAAACCGTATCACCAGCAATACGGGTCAATTCACAGTGCGTGTACATGTTGTACACCATCCGCCACGACTGAGCTGGTCGCCGCCGCGGACAAAAAAACCAAATTAATTGCGTCTATTTGCAGCGATCATGCCGCAATTATCGAGCAATACGAGTACATTATCGAAAACCTCATCGATAGACATATGCGAGCTATCAATGATTTCCGCATCCTCAGCTGGACGCAACGGTGCAACCGCACGATTCATATCACGGTCGTCACGGGCCTGGATGTCATCCAAAAGGGTCGAGAGATTAACATTTTGGCCCTTCTCTTTCAACTGCTTATAGCGTCTTTGCGCTCTCTCCTCGACACTGGCGGTGAGATAAACCTTCAGCGTAGCTTCAGGGAAAACGACTGTCCCCATATCTCGACCATCCGCTACCAGACCAGGTGCTTTTTGAAATTCACGCTGACGAGACAGCAGCGCGTCGCGCACCGAGGGTAGCGCTGCGACCTTAGAGGCGGCCTCACCGGCTTCAGGCAGACGGATATCAAGCGACACATCAATGCCTTCCAGCATCACTTTAGGCTCTTGACCTGCGATCACGATAAATTCGATATCGAGATGGGCTGCCAAAATAGCCAAACTCTCTTCATTATCTAACGCTACGCTATGATTGATGGCCGCCAATGCCAATAGTCGATAAAGCGCACCACTGTCTAAAAAGTGCCAACCCAAATGTTCAGCCACCTTTTGTGCAATAGTTCCTTTACCCGAGCCGCCGGGACCATCAATGGTTAACACCGGAAATGCTTGTTCACTCATGATTTAATCTTCGATTACTTGAATATTAAAGCCAACACCATTCGCTAGCTCTACAAAGCCCGGAAAGGAGGTGGCGACGTGCTCAGCACCGTTGATACGGATAGCACCCGCTGCACGCAGCGAGGCAACGGCAAACGACATCGCTATACGATGATCACCGTGCGACCAAATTTCGCCACTGCCAATAGGACCAGAATTGATAACAATACCATCCTCTGTCGGTTGAGCGTCTACACCCAACGCCAGCAGACCATCCGCCATCACTTGAATACGATCGCTCTCCTTGACACGCAACTCCTCTGCCCCAGTCAGTATCGTCTGCCCTTCAGCACAGGCTGCCGCGACAAACAAGACAGGAAATTCATCAATGGCTAACGGAACCTGATCCTCAGGAATTTCAATACCTCGCAGCGGTGCGTACTGTACACGAATATCCGCCACTGGCTCACCACCCACCTCGCGCTCATTAAAGATCTCAATGATCGCGCCCATCAAACGCAAAATATTCACAATACCAATACGTGTAGGATTGATACCTACGTGACGAAGGGTCAAATCCGACCCTGGTGTTATAGACGCTGCCACCATGTAAAATGCCGCCGAAGAGATATCAGACGGCACATCGATATTGGTCGCTGTGAGCTGGCCCCCACCCGCCAAACGAACTTTGTTACCCTGCACATCGACGTCATAGCCAAAACCGCGCAACATCCGCTCGGTGTGATCTCGTGTAGGGGCGGGCTCGGTGACCTCAGTGATGCCATCAGCATACAAACCTGCTAATAGCACGCACGATTTTACTTGCGCACTAGCCATGGGCATGTCGTAACTGATGGCTTCTAAGCGACTCCCCCCGCGCACCGTCAATGGCGGACGACCGCCCTCGTCTGCGTCAACCACAGCACCCATTTCACGCAGCGGAACCGCAACACGATTCATGGGGCGTTTGGAAAGCGAGGCGTCACCTGTCATGGTGACATCGAATGCCTGACCCGCCATAAGGCCAGCAATCAAACGAATCGAGGTCCCTGAATTCCCTAGATAGATATCTTCACTTGGCGCCTGTAAACCGTGCAATCCCACACCGTGAATAGTGACCTCACCCCCACTAGGACCGTCAATTTGTACTCCCATAGCCCGAAACGCATTCAGGGTCGCCAAGGCGTCTTCACCCTCGAGAAAACCTTTGACATGGGTGGTGCCTTCGGCCAGTGAACCGAGCATGATTGAGCGGTGCGACATCGACTTGTCACCGGGGACGCGAATATCACCTTGAAGTGCTCCAGCGGGCTGGGCAAGAAAGACAATGGAATGTGAACTCATGAAAATACCTAGCGCTGCTAGGCTCCTGGATTTTTGTAGTGGGTTAAAAAATAATCGCGCGCTTCGTTGGCGCGCTGAAAACTCGCCAAAATAGCGTCACTATCACGGCGGATAATAGCATCACGCAAAAACGCAATCTGCGCTTGCAGCTGATCCATACGTTCTAACACGGCCTCGCTATTGGCCAGAAAAATATCGTGCCACATGACAGGGTCACTGCTAGCGATGCGAGTGAAATCCTTGAAACCACCCGCGGCAAACTTAAAGATGTCCTGGCTTTCTTGTTGCTGCGCCAACGCGTCAACAAGCGAAAACGCCAACACATGAGGCAGGTGACTGGTAGCGGCCAACACGCGATCGTGCTCGACCACGCTCATTTCACTGATCACCGCACCACAGGCGCGCCACAGCTCGACGACGGTTCTAATAGCCGCAGCATCGGTTTCAGGCAAAGGCGTCAGAATGACACGGTGATCGACATAAAGACTCGGATTAACCGCTTCAACACCGCTCTTTTCGGAGCCGGCGATGGGGTGGCCCAGCACCACGTATGGAAGGGCATCCACTGGAAGCAGCTGGCGTGCAGCTGCTTCTACGCTGCCCTTAACGCTGGCGCCATCCGTCACAATCACACCTCGTGACAACGCTGCTTGACACTGCGCAATGATACTTGGCACCGAAAGTGTAGGCGTGGCTACCATGACAACATCACCTGCTTCTAACTTCGCTAGCGCACTATCCAGGGAAACATCGAATGAATCTATCACCCCCAATTCAAGGGCGCGTTCACATGTCCGGCGCGAACGACTGACACCGATAACCTCTTTCACCACATTGGCATTGCGCAAAGCCTTGGCAAATGAACTACCAATGAGACCCAAACCAACCACCAAAACGCGCGAACAAATCACCGTCATTACAGCACCGCTCGGGGGTAAGAGCCCAGAGATTTGATCATAATTGAACCACCCTGCAACTGATCAAGCACTGCAGCGATATGGCGTTCAGATTGATGGCCTTCAAACTCAATGAAGAAGACATAGGCCCATTTCTCGGTTCGCGAGGGGCGCGTATCGAGTCTGGTCAACATGATGCCAGCCTTTTCGAAAGGCTCAAGAAGCTTAAACAAGGCGCCGGGTTCATTGCGAGTAGACACAATAATTGACGTCTTATCTGCGCCACTTGCCTGCACCTCTTCGCGACCAATAATCAAAAAACGTGTGGTATTGTTGGACAGATCCTCAATATTACTCGCCACGCGATTCAAGCCGTAAAGCGATTGCGCTACTTCACCTGCAATAGCCGCCATACCGGGTGTGTTAGCAGCCAATTTGGCCGCCTCGCCATTAGAACTGACGGCTACGCGTTCGGCACTGGGGTAATGGGCATCCAACCACTGACGACACTGCGCAAGGGCCTGCTGGTGAGCACAAATTACTGCAACGTTGCCGCCGGTCTCTTCCGAGGTCAACAGGTGGTGCTCGATACGTAATTCGACTTCGCCACAAATTTGCAGTGGCGATTGGATGAAATTATCGATGGTGTGCGACACCATACCTTCGGTGGAGTTCTCCACCGGCACCACACCATAGTTTACGGCACCCGACTCAACCTGCGAAAACACCTGGGCAATCGACACCTGCGGGTGTGAAATCACTGAACTTCCGAAATGCTTTTGCGCGGCCGCCTGTGTAAATGTACCCTCGGGACCCAAGTACGCCACTTGCATGGGCTGCTCGAGCGCCAAACACGCCGACATTACCTCGCGAACAATCGACGCCATGCGATTGTCATCCATCGGACCAGGATTGTTATCCATGACTCGACGCAGCACCTGGGCCTCGCGTTCGGGACGATAAAATAAAATCTCTCCGGGGCGGCGACCAGTCGCCAAGGCGTGCTCGTACTCGCGCTGTTTCACCTCAGCCACTTGCTTAGCAAACCCGGCACGGCGATTCACGATATCGATCAACTGCTTATCGAGACCGTCAATTTGATCGCGGAGTGACTTGAGTTCAGCTTCGAAATCATTCATTGGCATAATACCTAGCCGTTGCTGCGAGCGAACTCACGCATGAAATCAAGCAATGCATCAACCGCATCTTCACCCACGGCATTGTAGATAGATGCTCGCATACCACCCACACTGCGATGGCCTTTAAGGTTCATCAACCCCGCCGCCTCAGCCTGCGCCAAGAAGGGTTTATCCAGTGCCGCATCCGCCAATGTGAAAGGCACATTCATCAATGAACGGCTCGCCAACTCGACGGGGTTCGCATAGAAACCACTGTTATCGATGTAATCGTAAAGCTTGCTCGCTTTACGTCGATTGATTTGCTCCATCGCGGCCAACCCACCCTGACCTTTCAACCATTTAAACACTAAACCCGCTAGATAAATTGAGTAAGTGGGGGGCGTGTTGTACATGGAGTCATTGTCGGCGGCGGTTTTGTAATCCAGCATAACGGGACAACCGACTTGCGAACGACCCAATAGGTCTCGACGCACGATGGCAATGGTCAGACCGGCAGGGCCAATATTCTTTTGGGCGCCAGCATAAATGACACCAAATTTATTGACATCAACAGGTCGAGACAAAATAGTAGAAGACATATCCGCTACCAGCGGAACATTGACATCAGGCTCCCAAAAGAACTCTACGCCACCTATGGTCTCGTTGGGGGTATAGTGCAGATAGGCCGCATTCGGATTCAATGACCAGCTATCAAACGCAGGAATTGTGCTGTAATTGCTCGCCGCGGCGTCGGCGACCACATTAACGTCGCCGTATCGCTTTGCTTCAGCAATGGCTTTTTTGGACCACTGCCCAGTATGCACGTAGTCGGCACTGCCACCCGCGGGCATTAAATTCAGGGGAACAGAGGCAAATTGGGTGCTCGCACCGCCCTGCAAAAAGAGCACAGCGTAATCGTCTGAAATGGACAGTAACTCACGCAGATCACGCTCTGCCTCAGTTGCCACGGCGACAAATTCTTCGCTGCGGTGACTCATTTCCATGATCGACATACCAGCGCCATGCCAATCCAATATCTCCTGCTGAGCCTGCTGCAAAACCGCCTCGGGCAACGCGGCTGGACCTGCACAGAAATTGTACTTACGCGACATACTTTCTCCTAGTTGGGGATACCCTAATTGTAAAATCACTCTTCGCCAGAGGCGTCTTCTTGACTTGATGCCTCGATTGCGGGCGCTTCAGAGCCACTATCACCACCCTCTACTTCGTCATCGAAATCGACATCCTCGGGCTCATCGACACGCTCCAGCCCCGTCAACAACTCATCGTTGCGCAGACGAATAAGGCGAACACCTTGGGTATTTCGTCCCAAGACCGACACTTCTGTGACTTTGCTACGCACCAAGGTGCCTTGATTAGAAATCAGCATCATCTCTTCATTTTCTTTGACCTGCACAGCACCGACAATGTCGCCATTGCGCTCGCTGGCCTGTATACCAATCACACCTTGACCACCGCGACCATAAACGGGGAAGTCCTCAATCGCGGTACGTTTACCGTAACCGTTTACCGAGGCCACCAGCACCTGGCTGTTCTCCTGCGGAATTATCAACGAAATCACCTTGGCGCCGTCAGCCAAACGGATACCTCGCACACCGCGAGCGGTTCGACCCATTGCGCGCACGTCATTCTCGTTAAAGCGGATCACCTTGCCGTTACTGGCAAACAACATGATGTCGTTATTGCCGTTAGTGATAGCAGTACCTACTAAGTGATCACCCTCATCCAACTCAACCGCGCGCAGACCGACGCTACGTGGACGAGAGAAATCGGTCAGCGATGTCTTTTTCACTGTGCCGCCGGCCGTGGCCATAAATACATAGTGATCATCTAGGTACTCATTAACACGCAGGATAGAGGTAATGCGCTCGCCTTCACTCAACGGCAAAAGATTCACAATGGGACGACCTCGCGACTGACGGCCAGCCAGCGGAATGTGGAACACCCGCATCCAATAGACCTTACCCTCGTTGGTAAAACATAAAATGGTGTCGTGGGTCGATGCCACCAACAGGTGCTCGATATGGTCTTCGTCTTTGACCGCGGTCGCCGACTTACCCATACCGCCACGGCGCTGGGCTTGGTAATCCGTCAAGGGCTGAGTCTTTGCATACCCCTGATGAGAAATGGTGACCACGCGATCTTCCACGCTGATGAAGTCCTCATCATTCAGATCCATGGTCGACTCAATAATCTCAGTGCGACGAACATCGCCGAAATCAGTCTTAATTTGCGCCAATTCTTCGCGAATGACCTCCATCAAGCGATTTGGATCAGAGAGAATATGCAGGTATTCGGCGATTTCATCGAGGCGTTCTTTGTACTCATTAATAAGCTTTTCGTGCTCTAAACCGGTAAGGCGGTGCAAGCGCAAATCCAAAATTGCCTGCGCCTGAACGGGTGACAATTGATAGTTGCCGTCGTGCATGCCATAGATCGGCGCCAAATCCTCAGGGCGACACGCCTGCTCGCCGGCGCGCTCCAACATTGGCAGCACCGCCGTGGCATCCCATTTCTCGGCCAGCAGTTTTTCTTTCGCTTCAGCGGCGCTAGGTGATGACTTGATCATTTCGATCACGGGATCAATATTGGCCAGCGCGATCGCCAAACCTTCCAGCACGTGACCGCGCTCACGCGCTTTACGCAGCAAGTAAACGGTGCGGCGCGTCACCACTTCACGACGGTGACTGACAAACGCCTCTAACACCTGCTTCAAATTCAGCACTTGAGGACGGCCATTGACCAAAGCAACCATGTTGATACCAAACACGGTTTGCAACTGCGTTTGGGCGTAAAGGTTGTTCAAAATCGCCTCGCCCATCACGTCGCGACGGAGTTCAATCACGATGCGCAAGCCATCTTTATCCGACTCATCGCGCAATTCAGTGATACCTTCGATTTTTTTCTCTTTAACCAGTTCGGCGATTTTTTCGATCAAGCGCGCTTTATTAACTTGATAGGGAATTTCAGTGACGATAATGGTGTCTTTACCGTTCTTTTCGTTGCTGATCACTTCCGCTTTGGCACGAACATAAATGCGGCCGCGGCCAGTACGATAAGCTTGCACGATACCAGAACGACCATTGATGATAGCCGCTGTGGGAAAATCCGGACCTGGTATAAACTGCATCAGGCCATCGATATCGATATGCTCGTCGTCGATCAACGCCAAGCACGCATCGATCACTTCGTTTAAGTTGTGAGGCGGGATATTGGTCGCCATACCGACAGCAATACCCGAACTGCCGTTAACCAGCAAGTTGGGCACCTTGGTAGGCAGAACATCGGGGATCAGTTCTTCACCGTCGTAGTTGGGGACGTAATCAACGGTTTCTTTGTCGAGATCGGCCAGCAATTCGTGGGCGATCTTCTTCATACGAATTTCGGTGTAACGCATTGCCGCCGCCGAATCGCCATCGATCGAACCAAAGTTACCTTGGCCGTCTACCAACATGTAGCGCAGCGAGAATGGCTGCGCCATGCGCACGATGGTGTCATACACCGCCGAGTCACCATGTGGGTGGTACTTACCGATGACATCACCGACCACACGCGCCGATTTTTTGTAGGCTTTATTCCAGTCGTTACCTAGCACACTCATCGCAAAAAGAACGCGACGGTGGACCGGCTTGAGGCCATCGCGCACATCGGGCAACGCCCGACCCACGATAACGCTCATAGCATAGTCCAAATAGGACTGTTTCAGTTCGTCTTCGATATTGACAGAAAGCACTTGATTGGCTGATTCACCCATGACAGTGTCGGATCCTTTTATTGTCTTTGCTATGCGCTTTTGTTGGTGCCAGAAACCATGTTCTCGCGACAATCTAAAAGGAGAGATTATACCCCACAAACGACCCAAAAGACTAACACTTACGTAGAACAAAATAGTGCCACGATAGACCCATCAAAGGCGGCACGCGACAGGTGAGTTAACGCCCCACTCTATGTATAATGCCAGCCACAACACGCTAGGAATTCATCCATGGATAACACCACCCAACAGCACAGCAATGTTGACCACGCTGAGATAGCAAAATTTGAAGCCCTCGCTTCGCGTTGGTGGGATAAAGACAGCGAATTTAAACCCTTACACGACATCAACCCACTGCGCGCAAGCTTTATTGACCAGCACTCTCCACTGACAGGCAAAAAGGCCATTGATGTGGGCTGCGGCGGCGGCATATTGTCTGAAGCGCTGGCACGTTCAGGCGCCGAGGTGACGGGTATCGATATGGGCGAAGCGCCATTAGCTGTCGCCCGTCTTCACCAACTGGAATCCGGCCTCAATATCAACTACCAGCGCATCACCGCCGAAGCCATGGCCGAACAAAATAGCGCCACCTTTGATGTGGTGTGCTGCCTAGAAATGCTTGAACACGTCCCCAATCCAGCTTCAGTGGTTGCCGCGTGTGCCAAGATGCTGAAACCAGGTGGCCACGCCTACTTCTCCACCATCAATCGCAACCCCAAAGCCTATGCCTTTGCCATTATTGGCGCAGAATACGTTCTAAACATGCTTCCCAAGGGCACCCACGAATACGGAAAATTTATTAAGCCCTCTGAGCTAGCCAACTACGTTCGAGACGCCGGCTTGCAGATGGATCACATAACTGGCATGACCTACAACCCTCTTACCAAGGTTTACCGTCTCAATGAGCGCGATGTCAGCGTCAACTACCTCATACACGTTAGTAAGCCTCTGTAATGCACTACGACGCCCTACTTCTGGACTTAGACGGCACACTTCTCGATACCGCGGCAGACTTTCACGCTGTGCTTAACCAACTGTTGCGAGCGGAGAACCGCTCCGAAGTGAGTTACCAAAAGGTTCGCCGTGTCGTATCGCACGGCGCACGCGCTATGGTTAGCATGGGGTTTGACATCAGCGAAGATCACCCTGATTTTGCCCGACTGCGGGAAGCCTTTCTAACACTTTATGGTCAACATTACGCCGTCCACACTTGCTTATTTGAAGGCTTTAGTGAGGTACTCCAACACTGTGAGGATCGCCAAATACCCTGGGGCATTATTACCAATAAGCCCGCCGCCTTTGCCGAACCACTGTGGCGCGACCTTGGCCTACCCTATCAATTAGGTTGTTTGATTTGCCCTGATCACGTGACGCTCGCCAAGCCTAACCCCGAGCCAATGTACCTAGCCACGCAACAGATAGGCATCGACCCCAAGCGTTGTATATATGTCGGAGATCATCGCCGCGACATCGACGCCGGACGGGCCGCAGGTATGGCTACCGTTGTCGCCAACTGGGGTTACCTGGATGACGACGACCAACCCATCACGTGGCAGGCAGATCACTACTTCGACACACCACAACAAATATTGACACTGCTCACCCCATGACAAAAGGATTCAGCATGCACGAATATCAAGCCCCTAGCCAATTGCTCGCCAATCGCACCATTGTCGTCAGCGGCGCCGGAGCCGGCATAGGACGCGCCGCCGCTAAAGCCTACGCGGCACACGGTGCCACAGTGGTACTGATAGGCCGCACGCAAAGCAAACTAGAAAGCTGTTACGACGAGATCGTAGCCGAAGACCACCCTGAACCAGTGATTGTGGTCATGGACTTCGCCAATGCAAGCGAAGGTGAGTACATGAATTTACGCGACCGTCTGGCCGAAACCTTTGGTCATATCGATGGCATATTGGTCAACGCCAGCCTGCTCGGTGAACGCAAACCACTCGAGCAAACCAGTCTTAAAAGCTGGAACGAACTGATGCAGGTCAACGTGACCGCAGGTTTTTTGTTGGTAAAATCCCTATTGGTGCTATGCCAACGGTCGCCAAATGACGCCAGCATCATCCTGACTTCAAGCAGCGTCGGCCGCAAAGGACGCGCCTACTGGGGCGCCTATGCCATCAGCAAATTCGCCACCGAAGGCATGATGCAGGTGCTCGCTGACGAACTAGAAAATGTCAGCAACGTCAGAGTGAACAGCATTAATCCCGGTGCCACTAACACCGAAATGCGCCGTACCGCCTACCCAGCAGAGCGCCCTAGCGACAACCCCTCACCCGCCGAGCGCATGAATACCTATCTCTACCTGATGGGCCCCGATAGCATTGGCGTCAACGGCCAGGCCTGTAACGCTTTCGGCTGATGACTGCCGCAAGGCGGCAAAAACTTGACACCAAGATATTCAACAGCCTGTTTTAACAGGCTATTTACTACATGGCACGCTTTTCGCTTTATCCACATTACGTTGGATTTAACAAGCAGGCATGACCATGTTTCATACAAATACAGAATATCGTGCACCTAGCGAATTAAGTAAACTCCAGCACGATCTTGATCGTGCCTTTGACACCCGCGAGCTGGTCAACGTCCTTTACTCCGCGCTGCAGGAGAGACTATACATCAGTGGTCTTCGCTACGACCACCCAGAGCTTCACATCCACATCTCTATCGGCGATAGCGCACCCCATAGCTGCGAATACAGCCTTACACAAGATAATCACAACTTCGGAAAAATCACTACCCTGCAACGGCACCGCTTGAGCGAAGTGGCGCTCACACGCCTGGAAACGATACTGGGCATGCTCATGATGCCCTTGCAGGATAGCCTGCTCTACCAACAGGCGATGTCGCACAGCAACTGGGATCCAGTAACTCGGGTTAATAACAAAACGGCCTTTAAACGCGCTTTAAACACGCAACGTACACAACGTCGAAGCAGTGACAAAAAGCTCAACGCGGTGTTCATTCACTTACAAAATTTACGTGACATCTACGGGGAATTCGGGAGCAACGCCTCGGACGCCATGCTATGCCACTTGATCGATCAATTGCGCGACCACTGCCGCGGTGGAGATGAAATTTTTCGTTTCAGCGACGATGAATTCGTAATCTTATTAGCCGATACCGAAGCCCAACAGGCGGAGGTCATTGCCCATCGTCTAGGCGAGGTTTGTCAACGCCACCAAGAACATTTCCAAGGCATAGACATCCAGAGCCAAATCAAAGTAGAAGTAGTGGAGTGTGGCAGCCACACACTCTGCGAGGGCTGCGAACACGCTGACCAACACCACTGCTTAAAGCAAAGTCAGTCTAACGCCCTCCACGGCGCGGCTTAGCTTTACGCTCTTGGCGCTGCATGGTGCGGCGCTCGGCAGGCAACAACTCAGGGCCTTCATAGCTTGGCAAGCTTGCCATCTCACTCACCGTGTTGACCTCTTTGTCGCTAAGTTCAATCCACTGACCTGACTTAACTTTAGAGGGGATGAACACATTGCCATAGCGCACGCGCTTGAGACGACTTACTGTGTAGCCCTGCGACTCCCACAAGCGGCGCACTTCGCGGTTACGCCCCTCGCACAGGGTCACGTAATACCACTTGTTTATACTGTCATCACGCTCATTACGCCCCGGCTGAATATCGCCAAATTTTGCCAGTCCATCATCCAACATCACTCCCTGCAGCAAATTTGCCAGCGACTCCTCGCTCACCTCACCCATGACTCGCACGGCGTATTCGCGCTCGATTTGATTAGAGGGATGCATCAGTGCATTAGCCAACTCTCCATCGGTAGTAAAGAGCAACAGTCCTGCAGTGTTGTAGTCCAAACGACCCACCGCAATCCAGCGCTCGCCCTTCAACTTTGGCAAGCTTTCGAACACAGAGCGCCTACCTTCAGGATCGCGGCGCGAACAAATTTCACCCTCTGGCTTGTTGTATAACAACACCCTGCGACGCTTTTCGTGTGCTTTGAGTAGTTTCAGTGGTTTACCATCGAGATATACCGTTTGCCCGTCTTCGATTCGATCACCCAGTGTGGCAAGCTCGCCGCCTACCTTAATGCGACCGGCTTCGATCCAGGTTTCTATCTCGCGTCGTGAACCCAAGCCCGCACGGGCTAAGACTTTTTGAATTTTTTCGCTCATGCGTTAACTATCATCTCTCATACTTGGGTTCTGCTTGTCTTCCTCGTCGCTATCGTCAGCGATGCTGGCAGGGACATCATCCGCCAATGGGCTGGTGTTTGCGTCTTGCTCCTCACCATGCACTACCTCAGCAACCTTGGCTGCTTCTGGATCGGCATCGTCGAGATCCAATTCGCGGTTAATTTTTTCGAGGTCTCTAATTTCAGCCAAACTCGGCAATTGATTGAGACTCTGCATATTAAAGTAATCTAAAAACTGTCGTGTAGTGGCGTACATGGCCGGACGACCAGGTACATCGCGATGACCAATAACCTTTACCCACTCGCGCTCCAACAACGTCTTCATGATATGGGAACTCACGGCCACACCACGTATATCTTCGATTTCGCCACGCGTAATTGGCTGTCTATACGCGACAAGCGCCAAGGTCTCCAACAGCGCACGAGAATAGCGCTGGGGGCGCTCGTCCCACAGCCGACTGACCCATGGCGAGACATCCTGACATACCTGGTAACGCCAACCACTCGCCACCTCATTGAGCTCAACCCCGCGGCCTTCGCATTGCGTTAAAAGTAGTGCCAATGCCGCGCGTATGTCTTGTTTAGCGGGACGCTCATCCTCGAGAAACAAATTCTCCATCTGCGTTTCAGACATAGGTTTATTAAAAGACAGCATGGCACCCTCAAGAATGCGCGCAATCTGCTCAACCTTCATATTCTACATCCTCCGACAGGGGCGAGTCATTGCGCCGCAAACGCACATGTATCGCGCCAAAGGTTTCGGTTTGGACAATTTCCAGCAGCGACTCTTTGATCAACTCCATGATCGCCAAAAAGGTCACCACAACCCCAAGGCGTCCCTCGGCGTGATCGAACAGCGAGACAAAAGGTTGAAATTGGCCACTCTCCAAACGCTCCAGGACATGACTCATGCGCTCGCGCGTAGAGAGTTTTTCGCGCGTCACTTGGTGCGACTCAAACATATCAGCGCGACGCAGAACTTCTGCCAACGCAATCAGCATCTCTTGCATATCGACTTCAGGGTGACGAACAACTTTTTGCAGCGTGGGGATTTCAGCCGCTGCCGTGTAAAAATCTCGTCCTACCCGAGGCAGCGCATCAATATCCTCCGCCGCCTGTTTGAAGCGCTCGTACTCTTGCAAGCGACGAATAAGATCCATGCGTGGATCATTCTCATCATCATCTTCACCCTCTTTCGAGCGCGGCAACAACATACGCGATTTAATTTCCGCCAACATCGCCGCCATGACCAAATACTCGGCCGCCAATTCGAACTGCACCGCTTCCATCAGATCGACATAGGACATGTACTGGGTGGTAATCTCAGCGACATTAATTTCAAGAATATCAATATTTTGCCGGCGAATAAGATAGAGCAACAGATCGAGCGGCCCCTCAAAAGCCTCTAAAAAAACTTCCAGGGCATCGGGAGGAATATAGAGATCTTTAGGCATCTCGGTGAGCGGCTGACCCATCACCAAGGCAAACGGCATCTCCCCCTGGACGACGTGCGCAGGGGAATTCGCTATTACGCTGGCTGTGTGTTGCTCGTTTTCGCTCACTTAAATACTCACGTTTTGCGCCATTATAGCGCCAAACAACGCTGGGTAAACTACAGCCCGAAAGGCGCCGCGTCACCCACCCCTTGACGGATAAGCTCGGGTTCGTCGCCCGACAAGTCAATGACAGTGGTAGGGTCAACGCCACAGTAACCGCCATCGATCACCAAGTCCACTTCATGCTCAAGGGCCTCACGAATGTCGTAGGGGTCAAGCATCGGCAGTTTCTCACCGGGCAAGATCAACGACACACTCATAATAGGCTCACCGTGCGCCGCCAATAAATCCAAGGCGATATTGTTAGCCGGAACGCGCAGGCCAACGGTTTTGCGCTTCGGGTGCTGCAAACGGCGCGGTACTTCGCCCGTAGCGCGCAGAATAAAGGTATAAGCACCAGGCGTGTGCGCCTTTATCAAGCGAAAATTGTGGTTGTCAAAGCGCGCATAATTTGATGCCTGCGATAAGTCACTACAGACCAAGGTAAAGTTGTGTTTGTCATCTAGTTGGCGAATACGACGGATACGCTCTAGCGCCGCTTTATCATCCAAATGACAACCGAGTGCGTAGGCCGAATCTGTTGGGTAGGCAATAATGCCCCCCTCTTTTAGGATCTGCGCCGCTTGTGCGATCAGACGCTTCTGCGGGTTATCCGGATGAATTTGAAAAAACTGACTCATGTCATCGTCCTAGTGAATACTTTTCCCATACTGGCGTCACACCAGTAACAATCTGATTAGCTTTGCCGAGGGCATTCCATGGCATATGGTCGCCATGATAGTCGCTCGCTCGCGAAGCCGCTAATTCAAACTGACGAGCAAGACGCGCTAAATCGCGCTGCTCATCTCCACGCTGCTGACAAAACGCGATTTCCATCGCCTCGCCGCCTGCCGCGGAAAATTCTGCCAACAAATCGCACAATTTAGTGCGCGACATTTTGTACTTGTGCGGATGGGCCAACACCGCCACACCACCGGCACCTTTGATCCAGTTAATCGCCTCAGTCACGGTTGGCCACATGACTTTTACATCACCGATCTTGCCGGAGCCCAGCCATTTATTGAAGGCTTCGTCGAAATCTTTGACTACCCCTGCATCGATGAGGGCTTGCGCAAAATGTGGCCGACCTATGGCGGTGGGCGACGAGGCCATTTCAAGTGCCGCCTGATAAACATCTGGCAACCCTTTTTTACACAGTCGCGCCGCAATCGTCTTTGCCCGCGCCGAGCGGGCTGCAGCCTGTTGCTGCTCAGCCTCAAGAAAGGCCTCGCTATTCACTTCGACACCGAGCCCAACAAGATGGATATTTAAACCGCGCCACAAGGTCGAAAACTCGACCCCAGACACCAGCGTTAGCGAGCTAAAATCCTCGGCGCGCGACGCCATGATCGCCCTTGCCTGCCGATGACCCTCAGCATTGTCGTGATCGGTGATCGCCAATAAATCGACACCACGATCCAGCGCCAACTGCAACAATGCCGCTGGCGACAACCGCCCGTCCGAGGCGGTGGTGTGACAATGTAGGTCAACGTTATCAAAAGGCGCCAATTACGCTCAACTCCTTATTCTACATAGCACTGAGAGATCTATCGAGGTATCATACATCGCTAAGACATAGCCCACTTAAGACACGGTACCATGCAACAAATTCTAGAATTTATTCCGATCGTCCTTTTTTTCGCCACTTACCAAATGTCGGGACAAACCGTCTCACTAGGCGAGTGGCAATACACCCTAGATGGCATCTTCAGCGCCACCTTGGTACTAATGCTGGCCACAACTTTGCAACTGCTGTTGGCCAAGCTGACAACAGGCCATATAGAAAAACGTTTGTTTTGGACATGGCTGGCAGTGGTTGTTTTCGGCACGCTGACGGTATCTTTGCGCGATCAGAGTTTCATACAGTGGAAGCCTACCATATTCAACTGGGCTCTGGCATTGGTTTTTCTCGCCAGCCACTGGGTGGGAGAGAAAAATTTACTCGAACGCACCCTCGGTGCTCAAATGGATCTACCAAAGGCACTTTGGACCCGCTTGAGTTATGTATGGATAGCCAATTTCAGTGTGGTTGGCACGCTCAATATATGGGTCGCCAAAACCTACAGTGAGTCGTTCTGGGTGAGCTATAAACTCTATTCATCGTTAGGATTCACCCTGGCCATGATGGTCGTAACGGTCGTTATGATAGCGCCCCATTTAAAAGAAAACGAAAGCAGCGAAAGCCTGTAAGGACAACCACATGTACTATGTCATCTACGCACAAGACAAACCAGGCACCCTCGAGCAACGCATGGCTGCCCGCCCCGATCACCTAGCGAGACTCACCGTTCTGGCTGAAGCTGGCCGTTTGCTGGTTGCCGGCCCCATGCCCGCCATCGACAATGAAGACCCAGGCAGTGAAGGCTTTACCGGCAGTACCGTCATCGCTGAATTTGCCAGCCTGAGTGACGCCCAAACATGGGCCGATGCCGATCCCTACATTGAAGCCGGCGTTTACCAGCAGGTCACCGTTAAACCCTTTAAAAAAGTTCTCCCGTAAAAGGATCCAAGGATGCGATACCTATCATTAGTTGTGCTTGCACTTGCCTTCTCCATGGCCTTGAGTGCTGAAACGCGCTATGTATCAGATGTTCTTCAAATACAATTACGTAGCGGCCCAGGCACACAGTTCCGAATCATCAAGTCCTTACAAACCGGGACGGCCCTTAATGTCACCGATACACCCGCTGAAAATGGCTACGTAAACGTCAGTATTGAGGGCCAAACCGGCTGGGTGGCGAGCCAATATTTGATGAGTGAGCCCAGTGCACGCATTCAACTTGCCAAAGTACAGCAAGAGTTAGCCAACCTAAAAGCTAACGCCTCACCCACTCAGCAGCGCCTGCTTCAATTAGACAGTGAAAACCGACAATTGAAGAGCACTACAGAAGAATTACAAACCGCACTGGACAATAGCAACAACGAGCTAGAGCGTATCAAAAGTGTGTCGGGCAAAACCATTGAACTAGATGAAAGCAACGCCAAGTTGCGCTTAGAAAACTCCAATCTGATCAATGAGCTCGACGTTTTGCGCATCGAGAACACCCGCCTAGCGGAACAGAACAACCGTGATTTCATATTGTACGGAGCATTTGCAGTACTAATTGGCGTCATCATCGCGCTAATCGTGCCCCACTTAACGGCCAAGAAAAAGCATTCGGAGTGGTTCTAATGCGCTGGCTGCTCGCTATATGCTTGACGAGTCAACTGCTGTTCAATAGCCATGCCACAGCGCAGGTTGAAGCCGCACCACAGGTACGCATCGAAACCAATATGGGCAGTTTCACGCTGGAACTCTATCACGAAGCGTCTCCTGTAACGGTCGCTAACTTTTTGCGCTACGTGGATGAAGGCTTTTATGACAACACCATTTTCCACCGCATCATTCGCCGTTTTGTCGTGCAAGGGGGCGGGTTCACCCCTGACATAGTCAAGAAAGAGACCCACCAGCCGATTGTCAACGAATCGAAAAATCGTCTATATAATGAGCGGTTCACTGTTGCCATGGCACGTAGCGATGACCCTAATAGTGCCACTAGCCAATTTTATATCAACTTGCGCATGAATAGCTCCCTCGATTATCGCATGGGGAAATGGGGCTACACCGTATTTGGAAACGTGATCGAAGGCCAAGAAGTGGTCTATGATATGAGTTTTGTTGAAACCGGTGTGGTTGCTGGTATGGAAGACGTACCTGTTAAACCGGTCA
The DNA here is from genome assembly GCA_024639455.1 of Cellvibrionales bacterium. Lineage (GTDB taxonomy): Bacteria > Pseudomonadota > Gammaproteobacteria > Pseudomonadales > JAHEIH01 > JAHEIH01. The sequence continues at coordinate 85,771 of JAHEIH010000001.1, read as the reverse complement.
TCTTGATAAAGGCAGAGCGAATTCGTTAATGAATAGTCCCCACCCTCGCACCGCACTAAGCGTCAACCTGAATAAAATTGCCCTGATTCGCAATTCTCGGGTCACCGCCATTCCAGATGTCGTCACATTTGCTCAAGTGTGCATTGATGCCGGCGCCGATGGCATTACCGTGCACCCGCGCCCGGATCAACGTCACATTCGCGCCAGCGACTGTTTGGATCTAGCCCAAGCCATCTCGGTAGAATTCAATATCGAGGGCAACCCCTTCGCGCCAGCGCAAAAAAGCAAATATGACCACGTGGGTGACTACCCCGGTTTTATGGAGTTGGTAGCCATGTGCCGACCCGCGCAGTGCACCCTGGTACCCGATGGCGACGCACAACTCACCTCGGATCACGGCTTCGATCTGGCACGCGATGGCGATCGCCTCGTGCCTATCATTGAGCAATTGCACGCTATCGGCAGTCGCGTAAGCTTATTCATGGACCCCATCCCAGAGCAAATGGCCCTCGCCAAAGCGATCGGTGCTGACCGCATCGAATGGTATACAGGGCCCTACGCCAAAGCACACGCCGAGGGCGACAACTGGCACGACATTTGGCAAGGCTATCGCGAGGCCACCGCTGCGGCACTTGAGGCAGGACTTGGCGTGAATGCCGGACACGATCTTAATTTAAATAACTTAGAAGACTTCTTGGCTATAGAAGGAATTTTAGAAGTCTCGATTGGCCACGCCCTAACCGTTGACGCCCTTACAATAGGCATGGGACCCGCTGTCACCGCCTATAAACAGTGTATCGCGCGCCTTTGCCAACAACTAGGGCAGCACTAGGCGAAAAATGCCGCCGCCATTGGGGCCATTGAGCAATTCAATGCGCCCCACTACGCCGGCATTGGTATGAAGCGCGGCGATATGATTGGAAAAAAACAGCCCTAAATTAGTACTTCCAGACTTAAAACTCACGCCGCGTTGATAGTCTTGGTTTTCATCGATCATCCCCTCAGGAAATCCAGGACCATCGTCTCGCACTTCAATGACGACACCGCCATCCCGCAAATCAGCCCACAGACTAATCACACTTTGTGTGTACTTGGCGGCATTGACGATGGCGTTATTCAACACACCAGCAATCAATTCGGCATCAAAGTAAGCCACCACATCTTCCGCCACATCGATGTCTAACGCGACATCGAAGGCCTGCAAGAGTACGGCGTGGCGCAACTGCTGATCCTCAAAAAATTCGGGGACGTAGACTTCGTCAACGTTGGCTTGAAGCTGTTTATTCTGTAACCGATACAGGCTCAGAAGATAAATAAGATCGTTATTGATACGGCTTGCCTCGCCGCGCAGCAGTGAGAAGTAACCACGCAATTGCTGCGAACTTTCACTTGTCGTCGAATCCATTTGATCCAAGGTAGAGAGCAGCATACCGAGGGAGTTTTTCATATCGTGCGCGGCTGATGCCAGCAGCATTGAAAAATCGATATTACTCGTATCGGGGGCAGCCATGGCCTTACAGCGACTGCCTCAAGGTTTGATAGAGCTTGAAGAATTCACTGCTGGTAGGCAGCTCACCCAAAGAGTCAAGCAAGTCACGGCAATAGGTAGTAGATTCTGCATCACGCCCTAACACCTGCATTCTCTGTACTTGGGCGAGGACTAAATTGAGTTTCAAACCAATATTGTTGGGGTACAAATCGAGGGCTTTGGTAAACAATTCCACCGCGGCATCGAAGTTTTTCTCCTGCAACAAGGCCTTACCTTCTCCGTTGAGTTTAATCGCCGCCGCTTTACCACGTTGGGAGAGTGGCTCAAACGAGGCGCGATCGATTTTCTTACCGAGCACTTCGTCATCAGGATAGTCGGCAGCCAGCGCCTTGAGGACATCTTGTGCACGCTCTTGCTCACCATTAGTCACCAAAAGATTAGCGAATTCTAGACGCGACTCAGGGCCTATTGATGCCCCCATTTGACCTTCAAGTAAGGCGTAATCGGTTTCGACTTTCGCCATAAGTGCTTTCGCTTCGGCCTCGTTACCCGTTAGCAAATTAGCGGTACTCGACGCCATATCCACTCGCATACTTACCAGCGGATCTCTAAATTTCTGTTTTACCTTACTGAGTACACGTTGCGACTCCTTAAAGCGGTCGCTATTTTCCGGGCCTTGAATCGCCATCATTTTGTTCACACTGTTGGCGTAATCGAGGTACATGTTGGGCCCCTCATGCATGGAGTGCTCGGAAGACTTCATAGCATTCTTGTGGGCCGATTCAGCGGCGATCAGATCGTTATTTTCCTCTGCCACATTGGCGAGTTGTTTTTGTCGTTTTACCGACCGTGGTGAAACCGAGACCGCATGCTCCAATACTGCCTGGACACCTCGATTATCGCCTCTTTTAGAGGCAACGGCCGCCATTAAATCGTAGGCTTCCATGTGAGGTGTGTTTTGCGCCAACATCGGCGCCAAAATAGCGTTTGCTTGATCGTACTCTTCCAACTCAAAGTGGCACCGCGCCTTGCCCAACTTGGCCCAGTCCAACTCACGCACGGACAGCACTTGATCAAACACCCTTTTGCTTTCAGACACTTACCGCTACGCATGTAAAAGTCACCCAGCATCTTCATGTAGCTAGTGCGCCGTTTAGCATCGGTTTGAATGCCAGAAATACACAATTCGATAGCCAATTCGATGTTGCCCGACTCTTCCGCCATAAGTACGGGAGCAATGGATTGCTTCTCTGCCACAATGCGCTGAAGGCGCTGTAGCAATTCAGCCTGATTAAAGGGTTTATTGAGGTAGGCGTCGGGGGAGAATTCTAATGCACCGAACACGAAGTCCTTAGTGGCTTCGGCGGTGATCATAATATAAGCGCAGGTCGACTTGAGCAGTTTGCGATGCCGTAGCTCTTCGAGCAGCTGCTGGCCGTTCTTGCCTGCGCCGAGATTAAAATCGGCAAATATAACGTCGTATTTCTGCTTACTACACGCCAATAACGCTTTTTCACCATTGTAGACGATATCAATCGATTCAGCGCCGGCGCTGCTCAGGATCCTTTCGATCTGCTTACACATGGCCGGAAAATCATCGATGATGAGAAACTTCAAATTTTTGTATGGGCTTTCTCGCGACGCCATGGGTCCCTCAAACGTATCTATTTTTTTGAATTATAGACACATTATCTAGTTTCGCTGTCCTTTATTACAATCACGCGCGTGCCGATACCGCGATGATAGGGGGAATAGTGCCAAGGCCAGTCCCAGTAAAGGCTGGGGCGAACCGACCAACCTTTACGCTGAACCCTGTCAGACCACAACTTATGATTTACTGGCGCTACATCAATCACTGGATAGCGATAATCGAACTCCCCTACCTTTTGATTGATCGCACCACTCAGTTCACCGACCGCCGTGATGGTCTTACCTTCACTGTAATCGACCGGCTCAACAAAACCCGACAACTTGATAAAAAAGCGCCCTTCCGACGGCTTATCGATAGGTCGACCACTTCCGCTCAAGGGGCGTTGTAACACCTCGATCCAACTCTCATCGGGCTGGTTGCGAACGGCTATAATCTCTCCGCCCCAGCGTACTTGCTGTCCAGCGTAACGCTCATCCTCAGCCGCCATCACTATGGCGATATCAGGAGAACCTTCAATCGGTGTATTAAACACTGTCGGCGCTGTGCTACAGCCCACCAGGCCCAGCAAGAACGACAATAAAACTAGGCGCCACATACAACCTCTCCTCTTTTATAGCGGACGGATACCCACAGCGGCTCGCACCTTAGCCATTGTTTCGGCGGCACTTTCACGGGCCCGCTGGGCTCCTTTTTGTAACTCATCTTCAATATACGACATATCGGCCAACAAGGCATTGTAACGCTCACGGGCCGGTGCCAACTCGTCGTTAATCAACTCAAACAGCTCTTTTTTCGCCTGTCCCCAAGCGATGCCCTTGGCGAACTGGTCGCGCATATAGGCCACCTGCTCTGGCGAGGCAAACGCTTCCCAGAATTGAAATACAACAGCATCATCGGGATCTTTGGGATCGCCGGGCTCCAACAAATTGGTTTTAATTTTATTAATAGACTTCTGCAACTTTTTGGGCGTATCGAACAAGGGAATGGTGTTACCGTAACTCTTGCTCATCTTACGTCCATCTAGGCCGGCCAAGACAGATACGTCCTCGTCTACCACGGCTTCGGGTAGGGTGAAGACTTCACCAAAGTGGTGGTTAAAACGCTGGGCAATATCCCGCGCCATCTCGACGTGCTGAATCTGGTCTTTACCGACAGGTACCTTGTGCGCGTTAAACATTAAAATGTCGGCCGCCATCAACACGGGGTAACTGTAAAGCCCCATGGTCACACCGTAGTCTTGGTCTTCACCCGCCTCTTCGTTGGACTGTACCGCTGCTTTGTAGGCATGTGCGCGGTTCATTAAACCCTTAGCGGTTAAGCAGGTTAGAATCCACATCAATTCCGGAATCTGCGGTACATCACTCTGGCGGTAAAAATAAGTCTTGGATGTATCCAAACCTAGCGCCAACCAGGTCGCGGCAATTTCGCGCGTCGATTGATGGACATGGGCGGGATCATGGCACTTAATCAGCGCGTGGTAATCCGCCAGAAATAGATAACTGTCGACGGCGTCACCATTACTGGCTGCAATAGCGGGTCGAATCGCACCTACATAGTTGCCGAGGTGTGGGGTACCGGTGGTCGTGATACCGGTCAGAACACGTTGTTTTTGCATTGGGGTTCCTTAGGCTAGGCGCGGCTCGTTAAAGAAATGACAAAGCACGCGATAAAGGGAGTGAGCATCATCGCTACCCGCGGTCTCGCGAATCGAGTGCATGGCAAAGGTAGGGACACCAATATCAATGGTATGCACGCCGATTTCACTCGCGGTAATGGGACCAATCGTACTGCCGCAACCCATGTCATTGCGAACCACAAAGCTTTGCACAGGCACGTCGCTGGCTTCACACCAGTGTTTAAACAGCGACGACGTAAAACCGTTTGTGGCGTAGCGTTGGTTGCTATTGAGTTTGATCACCGGCCCGCAATTCAGAATGGGGCCGTGATTACCGTCGTGTTTTGCCACATAGTTGGGGTGCACACCGTGGGCATTATCTGCCGACACCATCACCGAACGCTGAATCATACGATCACGCTGAATGGCATCCGGCACAATGCGCTGTAAAAAGGAGGCAAGCATAGGGCCATTGGCGCCACACATTGACGACGATCCAACTTCCTCGTGGTCATTCATCACAATCAACTGAGACTGGCGGCTATCTGCATCGATTAATGTCCGTAAAGATACGTAGCAACTGAGCAGATTATCCAGGCGCGCCGAGGCGATAAAGGCATCGTTTAATCCCACCATCGCCGGCGGATTGACATCGTAGAAACACAGTTCGTAATCCAAGACTGCCGCGACATCAAGTCCGGGGTGCTGGCTTGCTAATTGTGCACTAATAAGTTCGCGGATGGTCGGTACATTTTCCCCTTGGCCGATGTGAAGCACGGGATTCACTTCGGTTTGAGAATTCACCGTGCGGCCACTGTTAGCTTCACGGTCGAGGTGAATAGCTAGACTGGGAATGATAGCGATAGGACGACGGAAATCAATCAATACACGCTGCATGCTGCCTTGACTATCGCGATAGAAAATCCGACCGGCCAGCGATAGATCACGGTCGAACCAAGGGTGCAACAAAACCCCTCCATAGACTTCAACACCCAGTTGCTGATAACCCTGCGATTGCAGGTCTGGCTTGGGCTTTACCTTCAGACAAGGACTATCGGTATGAGCACCTACCATCCGAACGCCCGCCTCTACCGGCGATTGCTCGCCATGAATAAAGGCAATCAATGACGAGTCATTACGGGTAGTGAAGTACTTACCACCCGCCTGAAGCTGCCATTCGTCACCCTCATTAAGAGCGGTAAAACCCGCTGCAACAAGCAAATCTGCTGCCGAGTTAACCGCGTGAAAAGGTGTGGGTGAAGCACTGAGGAAATCTAACAACCCACGATTAAATATCTGCTTATCCATGCGTCTTCCGACCTGATAAAAAATGCTAATTTACCACAACTAGCGCGCTTTGCTGAGTAGAAATTGGGTCGACAGCGCGGCCTTCAAGTCATATTTTGCCAAGGCATGCGGTTGTGCCCTATCGCAATGACGAAAACATTACACTACGCTCATAAAGAGGAATAAATATGGCTACATTACATCCCGCAGCAATTACTGGCAGTGGACTTTGGCACCCAGCCAATGTCATTACTAACGCCGAACTCGTCGATGCCTACAACCGTTTCGCCGAGCGCTATAACGAACAAAACGCCGCGGCCATTGAGGCTAGTGAAATGACGGCTAAACCGCTCTCTAATGCCGAGTTCATTGAAAAAGCGTCCGGCATCAAACAGCGCTACGTGACTGACAAAAGCGGCATTTTGGATATCGACCGTATGTGCCCGCAACTGCCAGAGCGAAGCGAAGACAGCTTGAGCTACCAAGCAGAAATGGCCTGCCACGCAGCACGTGATGCAATGGCCAGCGCCGGCAAAAGCGCCAGCGATATCGACGCAGTCATCGTTTCCTGTGCCTACACAGAGCGCGCCTACCCTGCCATTGCCATCGAGGTACAAGCCGAACTGGGTATTGAAGGGTTCGGTTTTGATATGTTGGTAGCCTGCTCAGCGGCGACGTTTGCCCTACACCGCGCCTACGAGATGGTGGCCGCAGGCACCGCACGCGCCGTATTAGTCATCAACCCCGAACTCACCTCTCCCCAATTGAACTACGTCGACCGCGACAGCCATTTCATCTTTGGCGATGTCGCTACCGCACTTATCGTGGAACGCGCTGAAACCGCCCGCAGCGAACATTGTTTCGATATTCTCAGCACCCGAGCGCAGACCGTTTTCTCCAACAACATCCGCTCAGATTTTGGCTATATGTCACGCGCGACCAGCACCGATCCTTTTGGCCCCGACAAGTTGTTCCACCAGAATGGCCGCAAGGTCTTCAAAGAGGTTTGCCCGATGGCTGCGCAGCATTTAGCAGACCACGTGGCCGCCAATGGCGAGTCGCCACAGGGTGTCAAGCGTTGGTGGCTGCATCAAGCCAATATCAATATGAATCAGCTCATTGTGCGTAAGTTGCTCAATAAAGACCCCGGTGGCGAAGAAGCCCCTATTGTACTGGACGAGTTTGCCAATACCGCCTCGGCGGGCTCCATCATTGCGTTCCATCGACACCACAAAGATTTGCAAAGCGATGACATGGGTGTGATCTGCTCATTTGGTGCGGGTTATTCCATCGGCAGCTTAGTGATTCGCAAACGCTAGCCATAAAAAATCCCCGCCTCCTCACGGAGACGGGGATGGGTTGAGCATCCTAAAACCTACTCGTTATCCTCGTAAGCAATTGTGGCCACTGCTTTTTGCATCATATCTTTCCCCCACTGGCTGGGTTCAGTAGGTGCTTTACCCGGATAAATCGTGGTACCAAAACCATGCTGGGTAATTTCCACCGTACCATAATCATTGCTGACAATAAGTGCGTGCTCGCCGTCCAACAAGGCGACATCTAATGTACCGGGGCCGTGCAAACTGCCGCCCCAAAAGTCGGTGCCGCGCACAGCGATGGTGCTGCGTTGCGATTTAACGGTGAAATTGGGCTTATCAGTAAGGGTCAACTTACCTGTTACCACTCGAAAAGCACCGGTGGTCACATCGAGCAGCAAACGTTTGTCCTCGGCATCAAACTGGTAGTCCTCTAGCAACACATCGGCATTTTCGCCCAGCGTCACCACAGTATCATCGGACAAGCGAAATACCGCTCGGGCATCTTCACCCGTGTTGATGCGCTCTTGCGCATAAATCGGATCTCGGCGCTGCAAATCGCGCTCGCTGTCATCGACAGCGGCAATCACGTCACCACGGGTAAACACAGTGGTTCCCACTTCCTCTGTGGCCATTGCTTGGGCAGCCATACCTATACCCAGTAAGGCTATTGCCCATGCTTTCATGATGATACTCCTTTCAAACTCTGTCCATAAAGCGCCAATAGGCGCGACCATGCTCGCTCGGCCTGCTCGTGGTTGTAGGCGGCGGCGTCTAAAGGACACCAACCGTGCATGGCGCCGGCGTATACTTCCACTTCCGCACTCAGACCGAGCTCCGCAAACCAATCCTTCAAAAACTGCTCTTCGCCGGGATTTTTTTCATGATCATTCTCAGCGATAGCCACTAAGAATCCGGCTTTGCTCGCACGCAGCCCCAGATGCGGGCTGTTGTCGGACTCGGTGACCAATCCACCACCGTGAAAGGACGCCACCGCCGCAATTCGTTCAGGTTTAGCAGCGGCAGCGCGGAATACAATCGGGCCACCCATGCAGTAACCCTGTACACCTATGCCCGCATTTAAATCTGTCTGTGGCTGCGCATCAATGAACGACACGAAGGCACGGGTATCTGACATATGGCCTTGCGCAGTTAACGCACGTGCATAGGGGAAGACGCGTTCTCGAACCGCTGGATCGCGGAACGTTTCGCCCTCAGACACAATGGTGCCCTTGACTTGACGGTAGTAGGGATTCACCAGTAATACGCCGTAACCCTCGCCCGCCAAGCGCTGCGCCATCGCCACAAAGGCAGGGCGCGTAGACATAATGTCTGGCCACATGATGACCCCGGGTACCACGACGCTATTGGCATGCTTAGGATATACCCAATAACCATCCATTTCCCCATCGGGTGTGGGCACCATCACCTGTTCAGTAACAACGTTGTCTTCAGCCGCTAACACGGTGGTGGCAGGCAGGCTCATTAAAGCACTTCCTACGCCCAGCAACTGTACTGTTTTCCGACGAGACAGGTTCACGCCCATCTGGTCGAGTATCGAGTCATCGCACATAACTTCTCCAAGATATTGTTATTCAATAAAGTCTTCTACGTCGGCGAGAAAGGTTGGGAACTGATCGTGGTGCAGCCAATGCCCCGCCTTTTGGTAAACCTTGAAGGTAGGCTGCTGAAAAAAGTCCAGACGACCATCCTTCTCTGGGTTTGATGCAAAACTATCCTCGCCGTACAACAACAGGGTAGGACAGGTTATGCATTGCCACAAACGAGTGACATCATCATAGGGCAATTCATAGGGAGGAAAATCGTGTAAATAATTGTCGAACTTCCAACTATAGGTACCATCCTCATTGCGGCTAACACCGTGCACTGTCAGGTGATAGGCCTGTTCGTGGCTGAGAAAACTATTCTCTTCGTGCATTCTGGCACAGGCAGCGTCCAAGTTTGGGTAACGTTTCGGCAATCGCGCCGAGGTCTTCCGCCGCCCCTCTATCCATGTCCGCAGCCGCCTTTCAATCGGCGTTTTTAAGGCCTCTTGAATCATACGTGGCGACATACTCAAGCCTTCGACCAATACCAGGCGACGAATTTTTTCCGGGTAGATCCCGCAGTAGCGCGAGGCGACCATACCACCAAGAGAGTGGGCAATGATCGTCACTTCCTCGACATCTAATTGATGGATGAACTGACCAAAGTCGTAGATCAACGTTTCCATACGATAGTCGGCATCGGGGGACCAAGCGCTATCGCCGTGCCCCCGCATATCGGGGCAGACAACATGCCAATCATGGCGCAGCTCTTCAGCAAGCCAATCCCAGCTACGGCAGTGATCGCGACCACCATGGAGCAAGACGAGCGTGGGCTTATGCCTACTCCCCCAATCTACGTAGTGTAGTTGCAAACGCTGCGACATAAACCGCTGCGAAGTTGGCCCGTGTTGCTGCATCATTCACTCTCCTTTGAAGGCTTTAGGGTAGATTCGACATTTAAGACAATATATTCTAAGAAAGCATAAACAAACCATAAATGACACACAATTTGAATATGACAATTGCGATCAACAAGGACGCGAAATGAGTCTCTACCCACAGCATATTGCCCTGCAAGGGGCACTCAATTTCCGCGATTTTGGCGGCTACGCCACCCTTCAAGGTCGCTGCGTAATTCGCGACTTCTTTTACCGCTCCGATAAATTAAGCGAACTCAGCGACGAAGACCATCAAACATTGGCACCTTGCGGTATCGGCCATATTTACGACCTGCGCCGCCCCGACGAAGTTGCTCAGGCGCCAAGTAAATGGCAAGCAAGTCCTGCCGTCACCCACCACTACTCGATCATTCCACCTGACATGGATAAACAAGGTCTGCTGCAGGCGTTTGAAGATTTGCGCCATCTGCCAGAGCCCGGGGTCGCCCTGATGGAATTGATTTACCGAGATATCGGCCGAGGAGATTATAGCCACGGCTATTTTGCGCAGTTATTTGAACGATTACTGCACGATCACAACATACCTATATTGGTGCATTGCAGCGGCGGCAAAGATCGAACCGGCTCAACCTGTGCACTGATTTTATGGGTATTGGGCTGCGATCGCGACACGATTACCCGTGATTACATGCTAAGTAAACCCTTGTACTGCGACAACGTCGACCCCTTGCACATGGCCATGCAGCTGGCACAGATCGAAACCACACAGCGCATAGAACCGCACTGGGTGACCCCCATCATGGAGGTCCGAGAGAGCTACCTAGATGCGATGTTTGAAGGATTACAGGAACGCTTTACCAACCCACACGATTTTCTAACGAAGGGGCTAGGGCTGCCTGAGGATAGCGTCGAAAAAATGCGACAACATTACACCCGCAGCGCATGACAGGCGCTGCCGACGCCGCTATTATGTGCGGCAAATGAAAGGAGACACCATGACTAAGATTACTTTTATCCAGCCCTCTGGCATTGATATCGAGGTTGACGCTACCCCCGGTAACAGTTTGATGCAAACGGCCATCGACAACATGGTCGACGGCATTCTCGCCGATTGTGGCGGCAGCTGCAGCTGTGCCACTTGCCACTGCTACATCGATGAAAAATTCTTCGACAAAATCCCAACCGCCAACGCTACGGAAGAAAGCATGCTGGACTTTGTGGTTGAACCTCAGGACAACAGCCGCTTGTCTTGCCAGGTCGTCGTCACCGATGACATGGACGGTATGGTGGTGACTCTGCCAACCTCACAGTTCTAAGCAATGCACTTCATGTGGGGCTTGTCAGCCCCCCGTGGTAGCTTTCTCTTCCCTATGTGGGACATTTGTCCGAATATTGTGGGCCCTTGCTCTAAGAACAAGGGAATTGATTGGGCACGATGTATCAAGAGGCTGCCATCATACTCAAGCCGACAATCGGAAGTATGGATGCTGACGTTTAGCCTCCAAGGATGGATTCACGGCGGTTCGGCTGAGTATGTGGCGGTATCATAGCCTATCTTCACTTTTAGCGGGTTACGTTGATATTCGAAAAGTTTTCCTGGCCTTCGAGCAAGCGCCCACCTTTCCGCTACCCCACCAAACTAATCATAATACCCGCGGCCACTGCTGAGCCAATAACACCGGCAACGTTGGGCCCCATGGCATGCATCAACAAGAAGTTATGAGGATTCGACTCTAAGCCCACCTTGTTGGATACTCGCGCCGCCATCGGTACAGCAGACACACCCGCTGAACCAATTAAGGGATTAATCGGTGTACTGCTCAAGCGATTCATCAACTTAGCCATCAAAACCCCCGCCGCGGTGCCAATAGCGAACGCCACCATGCCTAGCGAGAGAATGCCGAGCGTTTTGAGATCAAGGAACTTGTCGGCACTCAGCTTAGCGCCAACAGATAACCCTAGGAAGATGGTCGTGATGTTTATTAAGGCGTTTTGAGCAGTGTCACTCAAACGATCCACCACACCGCATTCTTTCATCAAGTTCCCAAGGCAGAACATCCCCAGCAAGGGTGCCGCATCGGGCAGCACCAAGGCCACCAATATCAGTAGGATAATCGGAAAGAAAATCTTCTCACGCACGCTCACTGTACGCAGCTGGGTCATCACAATAGCCCGTTCTTGCTCTGTCGTCAGCGCGCGCATGATGGGCGGTTGAATCATCGGCACTAGCGCCATGTAAGAGTATGCTGACACGGCAATCGCCCCGAGCAAATCGGGAGCTAATTTGCTCGCCACATAGATCGCTGTGGGGCCATCCGCACCACCGATAATCCCGATCGCAGCCGCCTCGGCTAAGGTAAAATCCATCCAGCCTAAGTACGTCATACCCGCCGCGCCAAGCACCGTGGCAAAAATACCAAACTGCGCGGCAGCCCCCAAAAACAGCGTTTTAGGATTGGCCAGCAGTGGTCCAAAATCGGTCATCGCACCGACGCCCAAGAAAATCACCAGCGGCGCCACACCTGAGCCAATCGCCACACTGTAAAACTGATACAGCGCGCCATTGGCAAAACCAGCATCTGCCGCCAGTTGCTGCAAAACGACGTGCGTCCCTGCCGGGCTATTTTCATAGGCGTGCACTAGATCTTTAACCGTTTCCCAACTACTCAAGGTCAGTGCTTGCGCCATCTGCGACAACATTTCTGGACTTCCGTGCAGGAAGGCATTCTCCACCGCTGAGTTCGCCAACCCCGCCCCAGGTATGTTTGCCATAATGCCGCCAAAACCAATCGGCACCAACAACAAGGGTTCAAATTTCCGATTGATGGCCAAGTACAGCAGCAAGCCACCAATGGCCATCATAATCAACTGACCGGCCTCGGCTTGGTAAAGCCCCGTGCTCTGCCACAATGTGATCAATTTTTCATTCATCAGGCAGGCTCCTAAGCAATACTCAGTAGGGCATCACCAGTGGCGACGGCATCACCTACTTTAGTGAATACCGTGGTCACAGTGCCAGCCTTAGGCGCACGAATCTCCGTTTCCATCTTCATCGCTTCAAGGATAATCAGCAGATCACCTTCTTCCACACGATCGCCAGGTGAAACATCGATGCGAAAAATGGTACCTGACAAAGGCGATGGAAGGTCGTCACCACCACGGCTGGGTACCGCGCTAGCTGATGCTTCCTGGGCTGCACTAGCAACGGGTGCCAACGCGGTAACATCGCCACCAGCGCTAACTTCGACGGTGTAGCTATTGCCATTGACGTTGACGGTATACACGCCCGACTCGCTCGCCAATGGCTCATTGCCTGGCGCTGGCTCAAAGGCCTCAGGGTTATGCCGGTTAGCTAAAAATTTAAGACCAACCTGCGGAAACAAGGCGTAGGTTAAGACATCGTCGATGGCTTCCTCAGCCAGTATAATGCCCTGCTCCTTAGCAAGATCTGACAAGTCCTGGGTGAGCTTGTCGAGCTCCGGGGCAATCAAATCGGCGGGACGACAAGCAATCGCCTCTGCACCCTCTAACACGCGCGCCTGCAGCTCAGGGTTAACGGGCGCAGGTGTCGCGCCATATTCACCCTTCAACACGCCCTGGGTCTCTTTTGAAATCGATTTGTAGCGCTCCCCAGTGATCACATTTAACACAGCTTGTGTACCCACGATCTGAGAGGTAGGGGTCACCAAGGGGATGAAGCCCAGATCCTCACGGACGCGGGGGATTTCCGCCAACACTTGATCAAATTTGTCAGTCGCGCCTTGATCGCGCAGCTGATTTTCCATGTTGGTCAACATACCGCCGGGCACTTGTGCGGTAAGAATGCGAGCGTCTACGCCACGCAAACTGCCTTCAAACTTGGCGTACTTTTTGCGGACATCACGGAAATAACTGGCAATCTCTTCCAAGGCATTGAGATCAAGCCCGGTATCGCGTTCAGTGCCCTGTAAGATAGCCACCAAGGTTTCTGTCGGGCTGTGGCCATAGGTCATGGACATGGACGAAATGGCGGTATCGACGTTATCGATACCCGCCTCAATACACTTCAAAGCCGTGGCCGTAGACAGACCGGTGGTGGCGTGACACTGCATATGAATCGGAATATCCACCGCCGCTTTCAAGCGCGACACTAGTTCATAACCAACGTAAGGGGTTAACAATCCCGCCATGTCTTTGATGGCGATAGAATCTGCCCCCATATCTTCCAATTGCTTGCCTAGGGAAACCCACAAATCGATGTCGTGTACAGGGCTCAATGTGTAAGAAATGGTGCCTTGAGCGTGCTTACCAACATTTTTAACGGCGTTTAGCGCGGTTTCGAGGTTGCGCATGTCGTTCATCGCATCAAACACTCGGAACACATCGACGCCGTTAATCGCGGCACGCTCGACGAACTTTTGCACCACGTCATCCGCATAGTGGCGGTAGCCCAAGATATTTTGTCCGCGGAACAACATCTGTTGCGGCGTATTGGGCATGGCCTTTTTCAATTCTCGAATACGATCCCACGGGTCTTCACCCAAGTAGCGAATACATGCATCAAAGGTGGCACCACCCCAAGATTCCAACGACCAAAAGCCAATCTTGTCGAGCTTTTCAGCAATCGGCAACATGTCGTCGATACGCATTCGCGTTGCAAACAATGATTGATGAGCGTCGCGCAGCACGACATCGGTAATACCTAAGGGTTTGTTGTTTTCACTCATAAGATCCACTTCGTTTGAAAAGGATTAACGGCGTTCGCGGCGGTACGCTTGTACCGCCTGACCAATGGCTTGCAGCACATCGGGATCAACCTTCTGCACTGCCCCAGCTTGTCGCTTAGCAGGCGCAACCGGCGCGATTTCAGGCGCGTAGCGTGTGATTAAGCGCGACATAGCCGTGGTGGCAAGAATTAGGATAAATAGAAATATAAACACAGTGCCCATGCCATAGATGAGCAATTGTATCGACTCGTTGAGAATGTCGCCTTGCATCGCGTTCTCCAACCAAAGGTGTGAATGCCCGCCGCGAGGCGGGCATAAGACTAGTCGGTTACCCGCACAATTTGCATGGTGTCGGTACCACCCAATAAACCAATTTCGTTACCACGCGAAAGAATAACAACATCGCCAATCGCTACGTGGCCGGCCTCTTTAAGGGCCTGGATTGAATTATGCGTCATTTCCTCAATATCCATGCCTTTGGGGTCAAAGGGCACCGACTGAACACCGCGGTACAACATCATTTTGCGCTGGGCTTTAACACTAGGTGACAGTGCAAAAATCGGCAAACCAGAGCTAATACGAGACATCACACGCGGGGTTTGACCAGACTCGGTCAAGGCGATAATAGCCTTAACACCCTTGAGGTGGTTGGCCGAGTACATCACCGCTAGGGCAATAGTTTCGTCGATGTGCTCATACTCTTGATCCATACGGTGACGCGAGCGCTGAATTTCTCGCTGCACTTCGGCCCCTAAGATCACGCGCACCATGGCTTGCACCGTTTGCACAGGGTAATTGCCGGCGGCGGTCTCGCCAGACAACATCACGGCATCGGTCCCATCCAACACGGCGTTGGCCACGTCAAAGACTTCTGCGCGTGTAGGTAGCTGTGAGTTAATCATCGACTCCATCATTTGGGTCGCGGTGATGACTACCTTGTTCATTTGGCGAGCGCGTTTGATGATGCGCTTTTGCACGCCCACCAAGCTAGCGTCGCCAATTTCCACGCCTAAATCACCCCGCGCAACCATGACCGCATCGCTCGCGGCGATCATATCGTCCAAAGCTTCTTCGCTAGCAACCGTCTCGGCACGCTCAATTTTAGCCACAATGCCTGCGTTGCCGCCGGCCTCAAGCATCAACTCGCGTGCGCGTTCAATGTCAGCCCCACTGCGCGGAAAGGATACCGCCAGGTATTCAACGTCCAGTGCTGCAGCGGTCTTGATATCGCGCAGATCTTTCTTAGTCAATGCGGGAGCCGATAAACCACCGCCTTGCAGGTTGATGCCCTTGTTGTTAGACAAATCGCCACCAACAGTAACGATGGTATGAACTTTTTCGCCTTCGATACTATCGACACGCATTTGTACGCGGCCGTCGTCAAGCATCAAAATATCGCCGGGGTGACAATCTCTGGGCAGGTCTTCGTAATCAAGCCCGATCGCGGTTTGGTGACCGGCCAATTTATCCATGCCCGCATCCAGAGTGAATTTATCACCATCTTTGAGGAAGATTTTCTTGTCAGCAAAGCGTGCAATGCGGATTTTGGGTCCCTGTAGATCACCCAGTACCGCGACAAAGAGGCGGTGGCGGATGCTGATTTCACGGACCATTTCAACACGGCGGCGGTGTTCATCCGGGTCGCCATGTGAAAAGTTGATGCGCACCACGTTGACGCCCGCCAACAGCAGTTTTTCCAGGGTCGCTGGATCGTCCGTTGCCGGGCCAAGCGTCGCGACAATTTTGGTGCGACGCAGTTGTGGATTAGCTTGTGTCATGATCTCTCTCTTACTTGGCTGCCATCAGGGCGATGGTGTTGTCCAGCATACGATTTGAGAAACCCCACTCGTTGTCATACCAAGACATTACTTTCACGAAAGTACCTGAGACTTTAGTTTGGGTCGCGTCGAAGTTTGAAGATGCTGGTTGGTGGTTAAAATCGATCGATACAAGAGGCTCTTCGTTGTAGGTTAACACGCCTTTCAAAGGACCGTTTTCAGCAGCGGCTTTCATAAGGGCATTAATTTCTTCAACGGTGGTTTCACGCTTCGCTACAAAGTTCAGGTCTACCAGTGAAACGTTGATGGTAGGGACGCGTACCGCCATACCGTCTAACTTGCCGTTCAGTTCTGGCAATACAAGGCCAACCGCTTTGGCCGCACCGGTAGCCGTGGGGATCATCGACTGAGTGGCTGAACGTGCGCGGTACATGTCCTGGTGGTATACGTCGCTCAAGTTTTGGTCGTTGGTATAGGCGTGAATCGTCGTCATTTGACCCGTTTCAATGCCGATCGCATCGTTCAATACTTTCGCCACGGGCGCCAAGCAGTTGGTCGTGCATGAGGCGTTTGAAATAATGGTGGCATCAGCGGTCAAAACGTCTTGGTTAACACCGTAAACCACGGTGGCATCGACATCTTTACCGGGGGCAGAAATGATGACTTTTTTAGCGCCTGCTGTGATGTGTTTACCGGCAGTTTCGCGTGAAGTAAAGATACCAGTACATTCGTAAACGACGTCGATATTCATCTCACCCCAAGGCAAGTTGGCAGGATCTCGCTCAGAGACGAATCTGATCTCGTCGCCAGCCACGGTCATAACGTCGCCGTCCAAGCTGACATCGAAGCCAAAGCGGCCGTGTACCGAATCGTAACGTGTCAGGTGAGCGTTCAACTTGGCATCGCCTAAATCATTTACCGCAACGATCTGGATGCGATCGCGGTAACCACCCTCGTACAGGGCTTTCAAGACATTGCGGCCAATACGACCAAAACCATTAATTGCAACACGAATAGTCATTTTAAAACTCCAAGTAACGCGGCTTGTGACCGCTCAATTCAATTGTTAATTAGTTTGCTAAGGCCGCCGCTTCAGCGGCCAGTGCAGTAATGTCGTCCCAGCGACCCTCGGCCATCAATTCGGCCGGAGCCAACCATGAACCACCCACGCAAGCCACGTTAGGCAGCGCCAGGTATTGCTTAGCTTTTTCCAGGTTGATGCCACCGGTGGGGCAGAATAATGCCTGCGGCAGTGGACCATTGATGGATTTGAGCATGGGCATACCGCCAGCCGCTTCAGCGGGGAAAAACTTCATACGTGAAATACCACGCTCTAACAGCGCCATCACTTCAGAGGGGGAGTTAACACCTGGCAACAGAGGTACTGACTGGCTCAGCGCTTTGTCTATCAAGGCGGGGGTTGAACCGGGGCTAACTAAGAAATCAGAACCAGCCGCTACCGCCGCATCCAACAATTCTGGGGTATTCACGGTACCGGCCCCAACGATAGCCTCGGGAACGGCGTCTTTCATGGCGCGAATTGCTTCTAAGGCACAGTCTGTGCGCAGCGTAATTTCTAGCACCCGCAAGCCACCCGCCACAAGGGCCTTAGCCAGGGGTACAGCGTGCTCCAGTTTATCAATGACCAATACAGGTACCACGGGGGCAGCGGTCATCACTTCATCGATGTTGTAGCTCATAGCGTTTCCTTTAGGCTGCCCAGTATACGTGGACAGGTGTGACGGTTTGGTTAAGCACCGCGCGAACGGGCATATCGGCAACCTCACCACCCTCTAGGGCGGCGCGGTATACGTCGAGTTTGTCTTGGCCGGTAATCAACAGCACGATATCGCCGCTGTGTTGTATGGCGCTCAGGGTCATGGTCATGCGATCAACTTCGTCGCCGGTCACTGCTGAGGGCTTGGCTGTCAAAGCGGCCACCAAGGCACTGCTTTGCAGCGCGTTATCTAACCCTTCAGCGTGGGGGAAAAACGAGGCCGTGTGTCCATCGCCACCCATACCCAAAATGCAAATCCCTTGTTTGTTGGGCAGCGCCTGAAAGGCCTCCTCACAGGTTTGCCAACCCTCACAAGGAGTCTCGGCTGGATTTTTCATACCGACGAATGGCGCATCAGCAGCATGGTTAATGCGCAGGCAACGGTTGAGGAAGGCCTCATTACTACGCGGGTGATCAACATCAACCCAGCGCTCGTCAACCATGGCGATATGAACGTTGCCCCAGGCTAAATCGCGCGCTGATAATGCTTTGTAAACCAACTCAGGGGTACTTCCACCCGACACGTAAAACGCAGCGTCACCGCTATGGGCTACACAAGCAGATAACCGTTGTTGGCAGCGCTCGGTCAGTGCCTCGATTAATGCTTCGCGGCTATCAAAGAAGTGTTCTTGAATCATCCTTACACCCCTTCGCCAGCGTTGTACCAACGTCGACCGTCATCGCTCATCAACTCCGTGGCGGCTTGTGGCCCCCAAGAGCCGGCGCGATAAAGCTCAGGAATCACTTCTCGCTCGACCCATGTTTCGATGATCGGATCGATCCAAGCCCATGCTGCCGCCACTTCATCGCGGTGGATGAACAGGCTTGGGTTGTTAAGCGCAGCATCCAACATCAAACGCTTGTAGGCGTCTGAACGGAAGTTTTCGAAGGTTTCCGCAAAGTTAAGATTCAAGACGACTGGCTTAAGTTTGATATCCAATTCGTTAAGGTCTTTCGCCACCAAATACAGTTGAATGCTCTCGTCCGGTTGCAGGCGAATGACCAAACGGTTGGGTGGTGTTGTGCCTTGCTTACCGCTGTATACATCGTGTGGAATTTCACGGAATTGCAGCACGATCTCCGCGCAACGCTCCTTCATACGCTTGCCTGTACGAAGGTAAAACGGAACACGCGCCCAGCGCCAGTTATCGATGTAGGCCCGAATAGCTACGAAGGTTTCGGTATGACTGGCGCCATCGTTTAACTCTTCCAAGTAGCCAGGGACCAACTTGCCATTGAACTCACCCGCCACGTACTGGCCACGTACGGTATTGGTTATCACGTCATCGCCACGCAGGGGGCGAAGCGCCTGCAGTACTTTCAATTTTTCAGCGCGAATATTGTCGGCAGAAATCGTGTTTGGCGGTTCCATAGCCGTCAGGCAGAGCAGCTGCAATAAGTGGTTTTGTATCATGTCACGCAGCGCGCCAGCGTTGTCGTAAAAACCCGCGCGCCCTTCCAGACCCACTGTTTCAGAAATCGAAATTTGCACGTGATCAATAAACTTCGAGTTCCAAAACTGCTCAAATAAGATATTGCTGAAACGCAGCGCCATCAGGTTTTGCACGGTTTCCTTGCCAAGATAGTGGTCGATTCGGAAAATCTGCGACTCTTCGAAGTAAGTGGCGATGGTAGCGTTGATCTGTTCCGCCGATTTGGCGTCATAGCCGAGAGGTTTTTCTACCACTACGCGAGAGTTGGCAGTGATCAAACTCTGTTCATGAAGGTTCTTGCAAGCTTCGCCAAACACCGCTGGAGGGGTAGACAAGTAGAAAACACGCGAGCGGTCATCGTCGCATTCTAAATGCTTTTCTAACACGGCCCATTTTTCATCACGCTTAGAAATATCGACCATCACCGGCGCAACGATATTGGAAAAACCCTTCCAAATGGTTTTGTCGAATTCGCCGTCATAAAGGAAGTTCTGCAGCGCTTTATTGACGTTGCCCATGTAGTTATCAAAATCTTCTTGTTTGCGGACCGTGCAGAAGATGTGTGATTCAGGAGCAATTTTGCCTTCTTTGAAGGCGCGGTACATCGCTGGCAGCAATTTGCGGTAGGCCAGATCGCCGGCACCCCCAAAAATGACAAAATCAACCAGGGCGACGGTATTGCTATTATCAGAGCCCATAATATTTACTCCATAGTAAAGATGGTAGCGCCGTCTTCGGCGGAATTAACGCAGGCGCGCAGCGAGTGGAACAGTTCACGACCCATGCCGTACTCGTTGCCACTGAGATCGGGACGTGCCTGAATACGCGAAGCAAACTCAGCCTCGTCGACCAGCAAACGCAGGCTACCATTCTCAGCATCCAACTCAAGCAAATCGCCATCGCGAACGCGACCGATGGGGCCGCCGTCTAAGGCTTCGGGACTGAGGTGGATGGCGGACGGTACTTTACCCGATGCTCCCGACATACGACCATCAGTGACCAGCGCCACTTTAAACCCTCGGTCTTGCAAGGTGGCTAGCGTCGGTGTCAACTTGTGTAGCTCAGGCATACCGTTGGATTTAGGGCCTTGGTAGCGGATTACCGCAATAAAATCTTGTTCCAGACGGCCTTCTTTGAAAGCCTGTAGCAGATCATCTTGGTGATCGAACACAATCGCGGGCGCCTTCACCAAGCGGTGCTGTGGTTTTACCGCAGAAATCTTAATGACCGAATTGCCGAGATTGCCTTTCAACAACTTAAGACCACCTTCAGAAGCGAATGGATTGCTGGCGGGGCGAAGCACCTCTTCATCCAAACTATTGGCGGGAACATCATGCCATTTAATCGCACCGTCGCGAAGGTGAGGTTCTTTGGTGTAAGCGTCCAAGCCAAAGCCCATGGTGGTGAAGACATCGTCGTGCAGGTAGCCTGCATCTCGCAATTCGCGCATCAAGAAACCCATACCACCAGCAGCTTGGAAGTGATTCACATCGGCCATACCATTGGGATAAATACGACACAACAAGGGCACCGCATCCGACAGATCGGACATGTCTTGCCAGGTCAGTTGCACGCCCGCTGCTTTTGCGATGGCAATCAAGTGGATAGCGTGGTTAGTTGAACCACCGGTAGCTAACAAGCCAACGACACCGTTTACGATAGTCTTTTCGTTGACGATATCGGCTAGCATGATGCGCTGTTCAGCGTCGATATTTCTCAATAACTGGCGCGTCACCTCTTCGGTCAACGCCTCGCGCAATTCGGTACCGGGATTAACGAAAGAAGAACCAGGCAGGTGCAGCCCCATGATTTCCATAAGCATTTGGTTGCTATTGGCGGTGCCGTAGAAGGTACAAGTACCGGCACTGTGATAGGACTCGCTTTCCGCTTTCAGAAGTTCTTCGCGACCCACTTTGCCCTGGGCATACAATTGACGCACACGGGCTTTTTCCTCATTGGGCAAACCCGATGGCATCGGGCCGGCAGGGACAAAAGCGGTAGGCAGGTGGCCAAAGGCCAACGAACCAATCATCATCCCGGGGACGATTTTATCGCACACTGCCAAGCACAAACTGCCATCAAATACATCGTGCGAAAGAGCAACACCGGTCGCCATGGCGATAACATCGCGGCTAAATAGCGACAGTTCCATACCGTCACGCCCCTGCGTGACACCATCACACATAGCTGGCACACCGCCGGCAAATTGCGCTGAAGCGCCCTGCTCTGCGGCGGCCTTTTTAATGGTCGCGGGATAGGATTCATAGGGTTGGTGCGCCGACAACATTTCGTTATAGGCCGAGATAATGGCCACGTTGGCCACGTCATCACCCGCAAGCTGTCCCTTAACGCTGCTACTGCAAGCAGCAATGGCGTGGGCCAAGTTGCCACACGACAAACGAGAACGGACGCGGCCAACACTGCGAGCCTTGTTCATGCGATTGACATAGTCGTCGCGACTGGATTTGCTGCGCTCAATCAAACGTGCGGTGACTGCTGCCACCACTGAATTCATAGACATCATTAACTCCGACGCATAGTTTTGTAGCGCGCCATAAGGCCCGCGGTGGAGACATCGTATTGCTGCTGTAACTCAGCTTCGCCCATCGAATCGGCGGCGATATCTGCTTCAATTTTCTTGGCGATTACTTTGCCCAACTCGACACCCCATTGGTCGAATGAACAAATATCCAAAATGACACCCTGTACAAAGATTTTGTGTTCATACAGGGCGATCATCATGCCCAAGGTACGAGGCTCAACGCGAGACAGCAGGAAACTACTGGTAGGGCGATTACCTTGATGTACCTTGTGCGGTACGATTTCATCAATACGCTCAGGCGAGAGTCCTTTGGCGGTCAAATCAGCACGAATCTCAGCCGCGCTAACGCCTGTCATCAACGCCTTACTTTGTGCAAAGTAGTTCGACATCAGTACATCGTGGTGACCATCCACCTCAATGCTACTACGCACCGAACCAATGAAATCAGCGGGAATAATGGCGGGACTTTGATGCAGGAACTGGTAAAACGCGTGCTGGCCATTAATACCCACCTCGCCCCAGATCAGTGGCACCGTAGCGTAGTCAACGCTACCACCATCGCGCACAACAAATTTACCATTGGATTCCATCTCTGCTTGCTGCAAGTAGGCCGGCAGCCTATGCATCGCTTGGTCGTAGGGCAAAATAGCTTGCGCAGGGAACCCCATAAAGGTGGTATTCCAAACGCTCAGCAACGCCATCAGTACGGGGATATTGCTAGCGAAATCAGCGCTAGCAAAATGCTCATCGACCTCGTGAGCGCCTTCTAGCAACTCGACAAACTTTTCAAAACCAAGGTAGAGGGCAACGGGAAGACCGATCGCTGACCACAGCGAGAAACGGCCACCCACCCAATCCCACATACTAAAAATATTGTCTTGCTCGATGCCCATCTCACCCGCGGCGGCCACATTGGATGAGACAGCCACAAAGTGTTTACCCGCTGCCGACTTACTATCGCTAATACCGGCCTCGGCGGCCGCGGCTGTCAACCAGGCCAACGCCGTGCGGGCATTGGTCATCGTTTCAGAGGTGGTAAACGTCTTCGAGGAAATAACGAACAATGTCGTGGCAGGATCTAAGCCATTCAAGGTGGTTGCAATTTGAGTACCATCGACGTTAGACACATAGTGAACGTTAAGCGTCTCATCGGCGTAAGCCGCTAAGGCCTCAGTGACCATTTGTGGGCCCAAATGCGAACCGCCGATACCAATACTGACCACATCGGTAATCATTTCGCCGCTGTAACCCTTCCAATCACCGCTACGAACGGCGTTGACAAAGGCTTCCATACGAGCCAACTCGCGGCTAACTTCGCCGCTGACATCAACACCATCCACCAATATACAACGCTTAGCGCGGTCGCGAAGGGCGACATGCAACACGGCGCGGTCTTCAGTGATGTTGATGTGTTCGCCGCTGAACATTTTATCCCGCCAAGCGGCGACATCGCATTGCTCAGCCAGTTCCAGCAAAGATTGCATGACATTGGCGTCAACACGCTGCTTAGAATAGTCAAACAATACGCCAGGCAGCTCAGCAGAAAAAGTACTGAAGCGCGAGGGATCGGCGCTGAATAGATCGTTGAGATGGATTTCGCGCTGCTGTGCAGCGAGTGATTGTAGGGCTGTCCATGCAGGCAGTGTCGATCTTGAACTCATTGTTAACCCTCTTTTAAGGTTTATATCCAGTCAGCGTTGCAACCGATTGTAAGCTTAAACATAGACGCTGCAAACTGGCGTGCTAAAGTATTACGAAACCTTAACATCTTTTAATTGGGTTAAATTTTTCCACACTTGAACAACAAAATAAAGCTATATTTTTTAATTGAGTTACAAAAAAGACTTCTTGCAATGACATCTCGATGGTATATTTTGCGCATATCTACGAGGTAATCACATGCTACTCAATCGCTTACAGCAATCAATCAATAACTTCAGCAAAGCAGAACGCCGGATTGCCGAAGTCATCTTGAAGGATCCTGCCGCCGTGGTGCACATGACCACCGCCGAGTTGGCTCGCGCGGCCGACGTTAGCGACCCAATGGTCTCGCGTCTTTGTCGGTCAGCCGGTTGCCGAAGCTTCCCCGATTTAAAAGTACAACTCGCCAGTGCCATGGCAAGTGGAAATTCCTATATTTCTAGCACAGTATCCGCTGGCGATAACAGCGAAGAAATTGCACAAAAGATTATCGGCGCCAACATGAATGGCTTGGAATATCTGCGTAATGGACTCGAACTCGACGCTATCGACAGAGCCATTGAGATTATTCGAAACGCCAAGAGAATCGAAATTTTTGGCATGGGCGGTTGTGCGTCGATTGCCGCCGATGCACAAAACCGCTTCTTTCGCAGTGGTATTCCCACCGTGTGCTATGAAGATACATTGAAACAACGCATGGCCGCAGCCAGCGCCACCAAGGGAACAGCGGTATTGATCATTACCTTCACCGGGCGCACCAAGGACATGATCGAGACAGCTGAAATCGTCAAGCGTGCAGGTGGCGATCTAATAGCCATCACAGCTACCGACTCGCCCATCGCCAAACTGGCAGACGTCGCTATCAGCTCGGCTTCGGAATTGGAAGACACCACGATTTACGTGCCCATGGTCACCCGCATCGTCATCCTGACGATTATCGACATCCTGACCACAGGGCTTGCTCTGCAGATGGGGCCCGATATTGAAAACCGCCTACAGTTGATCAAGCACAGTTTGGACCTGACAAAAGTCGCCAAGTAGCGCCATGCTCAATCGAGGTAGACCCCTACCTCGTTACCACGATAAATCAATTCGTACACCTTGAGTGCCGAACAGTGAAATGCTGCACCGGGCTGAACCTCGCCACTGCGCAGGGAAAAGCTCACCGCGTGGGCGGCGCAAGTCAAAACACCCCCTTTAATACGCGCATCGACTAGTGAAAAACCCTGATGGGGGCAGCGATTTTCCACCAATGCAGTGACATCGCCCTCTTGAAGTAACAACATTTGGCGACCAGCGACAATAAATTCCCGCCGATATCCCGGTGCTAAATTCATCAAACTTTCTAGCCGATGATAGGTCTGCATAGTCTGCTCCGCTATGATGCCTTGTCTACATTGCGCTGGAAACGACGACGCTTGCGATAGGGAAAGACGTCGAGAATTTGACCCGCCCGAATATTTTCTTGAATGCTAGTCCAATAACTGACGTTGTAAAGATCGCCATGGCGCTCTTCGAAGGCCTTGCGCGCCTTGGGATTCCCAGAAAAAAACAACCTAAATTCTTCTGGAAAGATATCAAACGGCCCGACGGTGTACCACAATTCACCCGACATCTCCTGGTATTCATTCTGGGGCTCGGGGAGCGTTCTGAACACACAGTCTGTCAACGGACAAATTTCGTCGTAGTCATAGAACACTACCCGCTTATGGCGCGTAACACCGAAGTTTTTCAACAGCATATCGCCCGGAAAGATGTTAGCCGCGGCCAATTGTTTGATGGCATTACCGTACTCGTCCATGACATCGACAATGTCCTCATCGCTGGCATGTTGAAGATATATATTGAGCGGAATCATTTTGCGCTCGATATACAAGTGATCAATGACGAGGCGGTGTTCGCCCTTTTCTTTCAGCAGTGAGGGGGCCAGCTGGTATAGCTCATGCAAAAGCTCTTCCGATAGCATCCGTTTATCAAATTCAAAATTGGAGAATTCATGAGTGTCAGCCATCCGGCCTACACGGTCGTGGCGCGACACCAAGCGATACTTTTCCTTAACTTGATCGCGGGTCATATCCTTGGGCGGGGCAAAACGATCTTTGATGAGTTTGAACACAAAGTCGTAACTCGGCAGCGTGAACACCGACATCACCATACCTTTAATACCTGGGGCGATGACAAATTGCTCCTCCGTTTTGGCCATGTAGCGACGAAAATCTCGGAAGAATTCGGTTTTTGAGTGCTTGCGAAAGCCGATACAGGCATAAAGCTCTGAGCGCGCCTTGTGCGGCATCAAGATCTTCAAAAAGTCGACAATACTGGAGGGGTCGTTGGTCTCGACCATAAAGAAGGAGCGAGTGAAACTGAACACCACCGACAATTCGTCGCGGTCAAAAATCACCGTATCAACAAATAATTCCCCCTGCCTGTTGTGCATGATGGGCAACACAAAGGGAATAGTATTATCCCTCAGCACCACCCGACCGATAACATAGGCGGCCTTTGAGCGATAAAACACGGACTTCAGCACATCAACCTGCATATTGTTGCGCTCCTGCGGCGAAAAGCGCAACAACGGCTCACGAGCGGCGGCAACGATATTGTGAATATCGCGTTCTTTGTCCTCCCACCGCACATTAAATAAGCAGCCGTCCAATAGGTCGCGTGTTAAGTCAGTCACCTGTTCACCTGGCGAGTAGCGATGGTAAAGATTTTGACTGACTTCCAGCGATTGAGGCTTTTGCGACGAGGTCACAAAGGCGTGATCATCGTTGATATTGTCGTGACCAAACACGTAGCAATAGATGGAATTGTAGAAGGTTTCAGCGATTTCGTAGTTGGCGTGGTACTGCAAAATATCGATGTAATAAACCTTGGCAAGCACCCAGAGTTCGGGCTCATAAATGGGTGGCCCCACGAGGCCTTTGATCAATTCGGCGATGCTGTGCACTTTGCCCTTGTAAATCTCGATACGCTGTGACGAGGCCTCTTGCACCGCCGGCCAGTCGGCCTTTTCAAAACGCACCTTAGCCCCAAGGGTGACGTTGGTAAAATCGGCAAACATCGCTTCGAAGCCATTGAGGATGGCACTGGCGAGACGCTGTGCCATATCGTTTTTAAGTCGTTGCAACTGGCTAGGCATAGCCTTTCCTTATTGTTGTTTTGCACTACCCATGGTAAAACATCATTCTATTTTATGGAATTGATGGTCACTATTAGGCAAGAAAATGAACCTGTCACGAGTAGATTTGAATTTATTGGTATTTTTAGACGTTTTGTTGCGCGAACGCAACGTTACCAAGGCCGCAGAGCAACTAGGCATTACCCAACCCGCCATGAGCAACGGTTTAAAACGTCTGCGCGACCTACTCGATGATCCATTGCTTATTCGCACCAGCGAAGGGATGACACCCACCGAGCGGGCCGAAACACTGCAACCTTTAGTTCGCAACATACTCAACGAGGTAGAAAAAGCCGTTCAACCATCGACCCCCTTCGAGCCCACTACTAGCGACCGCACCTTCCGCGTGATGGCGAGCGACTACATTGAAGCGACCTTGCTACCCAAAGTCATTGCCGCTCTGCATGAACAAGCACCGGGCATTTGTCTCGACATTTTGACCCCCAGTGACGTCAGTTTTCAAGACATCGAGAAAGGCAAGGTCGATATGGCGATCAATCGCTTCAACCAACTGCCACAATCGTTTCACCAGACCACGCTGTGGCGCGACAATTTTGCCTGCCTGCTTAGTTCTGACCACCCTGCTGTCGATAACTTCGATCTGGACGCCTACCTCGCCTCAAACCATATCTGGGTGAATAAAACCAACATGGGGGTAGGCACAGGCATGGATCGGGGCAACACGTCGCGTCTTGGGTGGATCGATGAAGCTTTAGCCGAGCTCGATGTAAAACGTAACATTCGCGTCTTTACCCGTAATTATATGGTGGCCTCAACCTTCGCCACACAACCGGATCTGATCGCTACCTTGCCAAGGCGTATGGCTCAGGTTTACGCCAACGAGCCAAAACTGGCGATACGCACCCCGCCCTTTCCGCTGGTGCCTATTGAAATAAAAATGATCTGGAGTCCACTGTTGCAACACAATCCAGGACACCAATGGCTGCGCAGACTCATCGTCGACCTGGCCAGAGAAGACTAAAACTGGCGACCTTTCACAAAGGCCCTCAATACAATAGCCCGCCACAGGGCTTATAATTAATGTCAACTTTCAAGGACGATACCATGTCACGTATAAAACTGAGCATCGCGCTGGTTTCTTTTGTTTTTCTTGCCGCCTGTCAAAGCCTTGCCAACCACAGTAAACAGAGCCTTTATGGGCTTACCTTTGAGCCATGGCCGTGGGCACCTATTCAATGCTTTGGCTGTGACTGGCAAGACAACGACCAACCTATTAAGGATGGGGTTATTCGCCGCGTTGAAGCACGTAAATCTGGCGAACTGCGCATCGTAGCGGCAAAATCCGATCGCGGCGGCGACATCCTGAAAGCGTTTAGCATTAGTCCACAACGCAAAGACTCGGTATTCAACCTTCGCTTTGCCAACAGTTATCGCGAGGCGGTCGTAAAAATCACTGACAACAATGGCGAGCGTCGACTATTGGAAAGTGGCCAATTTGCACCGGTGTACGTCGACGGTGAATTGTGGACACTGTACATCGTACGCGCCACGGAGTGGCAAGACGACCTACGCCCCAGCAAATACTTAATCGACTGGGTTTTACTGAAAGAATAAGAGGTAGCTATGACACGTAACGCCCCCCTCAGACGTTTGGCTCTCGCCTCCCTCATTGGCGTTTTGGCTGGCTGTTCATCACCAGAAGCGCCTACCAATCAAGCGCCTCAGCCCAAACCAGCACATGCGACCAGTCGCGTCGACCACCACTCTTTTAGCAATCCAGAACAGATGGTTGTGCGGCATGTATCGCTCGACTTATCGGTCGACTTTGAAGAGCGCACCCTACAAGGCAGTGCGAGTCTTGACGTTGAACGCATCGATAGCTCAACAAACACACTGTTTTTAGACACCCGAGACCTCAATATCGCCGGCACCTATTGCGGCGAGCAAGCGGTACCCTTCAACTTAGGCGACACCGATCAACACCTTGGCACGCCTCTCAGCATTGAACTGTCGAGCGACTGCCAACGCGTGCGTATTGACTACGCCACATCACCGGATGCCTCAGGCCTTCAGTGGCTCAGCCCACAACAAACCGCCGGCAAAAAACACCCCTTCTTGTTTAGCCAGGCACAAGCGATTCACGCACGCAGCTTTATCCCGCTTCAAGATTCCCCTGGCGTAAGAATTACCTACGATGCCACCATTCGCACATCACCTGAGTTGATGGCGGTGATGAGTGCGTCTAACGACCCTAACGCCGAGCGCGACGGGGTTTACGAATTCAATATGCCACAGCGAATTCCCTCCTACTTAATTGCCATCGCCGTCGGTGACATCCACTTCAAACCGATGGGCGAGCGCACCGGCATCTACTCTGAGCCAGCCTACCTCGATGCCGCCGCGGCGGAGTTTGAAGACACTGAAGCGATGCTAATCGCAACCGAAAAGGTTTACGGCAAGTACCGCTGGGACCGCTATGACCTTCTGATCTTGCCACCCTCCTTCCCCTTTGGTGGCATGGAAAACCCTCGCTTATCGTTTATCACTCCCACCGTGTTGGCGGGTGATAAAAGCCTAGTATCTTTGATCGCCCACGAACTGGCGCACTCTTGGTCGGGCAACACCGTGACCAACGCCACTTGGCGCGACCTGTGGATGAACGAGGGTTTCACAACCTACCTTACCTACCGCATCATGGAAATCGTCTATGGCAAAGAGCGAGAGGCGATGGAGTTTGTGCTAGGTTATGGCGACTTGCAGGCCGATATAGGCGATTTGGTCGCCGATGACACCATCTTGGCTATCGATATGAAGGGTAGAGACCCTGATGCCGTGTTTAGCAACATCCCCTACGAAAAGGGAGCTCTCTTCCTGCGCGAACTGGAACAACGTATCGGCCGTGCCGAATTTGATGCCTTCCTACTGAAATATTTTGAACACTTTGCCTTTCAAAGCATCACCACCGCGCAGTTTGAAAAGTACCTTAGAGAAGAATTATTGTCCGCTCACCCGGAAGCTATTAGCCCTGAACGCTTGGCGAAATGGATACATCAGCCAGGTATCCCAGAAGGCGCCCCGGAGCCTAGCAGCCCGGCGTTTGAGATGGTAGACAGCGCACGCAATGCCTGGTTAACGGGTGAAATTTCCGCCGCTGATATCCCCAGTGGTGACTGGGCATTCCACCAGTGGATGCACTTTTTGCAAGGCATGCCCGACAGCCTGAGCTTGCAGCAGATGGAAGCGCTGGATGCGGCCTACGACTTCACCGCTAGTCGCAACAATGAGATTGCCCACGTGTGGCTAATGTTGTCGGTAGAGCATTGGTACGAAAATGCCTTTGATCGCCTTCACAACTACCTTGTGACTATTGGTCGCAACAAACTGGTGAAACCACTTTACCGCGAATTGGCTAAGACACCTGAGGGGCGCGCTTTTGGCGCCAAGGCCTTTGCTCAAGCGAGAGATGGCTACCATCCGCTCACTGTAAAAACCAATCTGCCCTTCGTGCTAGAAAAAGTCGACGATCAGTAATTACTCATTCTGGGGGCTTAGGTTTGCCCCCAGGTTATCGCAAAACACCTGCAATGCCGGCATGACCTCTGCCGGCAACTGCAGCCAGATATTTACTTGGCTGCCATAAGCCACGTCCTCCACCAAGGCATCGTGTTGTTGGCACCAATGACGCAGCAGTTGCTCCTGGGAAAAATCCAACATAACTTCAACGCATTGAAGGGCCACATATGGTTGCAATTGTAGCGCATCCACAACCCCTTGCGCCGCCGCACTGTATGCCCTTACCAAACCACCGGCGCCCAGTTTGATACCGCCAAAATAACGCACCACGGCCACCAATACATTGCCAATGTTCTTGTGCTGCAGCACATTCAGTATCGGTTTACCTGCCGTGCCACTTGGTTCTCCGTCGTCAGACATGGCTGCACTCAATTGATTACCTAACACATAGGCCCAACAAACATGGCGCGCATCGGGGTATTGCTGACGTAATTCGGCAACAATCTGCAAGGCTTGCTGGCGACTGGTAACAGGATATGCAGAAGCAATGAAACGACTCTTTTTCACGTCGAGTTCAACATCTGCTCTAGCGACAGGGATTAGGTAACTCACAAAGACTCTCTGGTTCTTGAGGGCGACATTTTTCAACGCACCAGACAATTGGGCATTTTACACGTAAAATAACTATTTAATTATTTTAAGAGCATTTATTCATGGCTATTCATTGGTTCCCAGGGCATATGCACAAAGCCCGCAAGGAAATGAAAGAAGTCCTTCCGCTGGTCGATGTCATTATCGAAGTCATCGACGCGCGCATCCCCTACAGCAGCGAAAATCCGATGATCGCCGAGATGCGCGGTGATAAGCCTTGTCTAAAGATTCTCAACAAAGCCGATTTAGCAGACCCCGCCGTAACCGCACTGTGGCTGAAACATCTTTCGCAACGCGACAACATGGCCGCTCTGGAAATGTGCGCTCAAGAAGCGAATCGCGCCGCCAAGTTAAAAGATTTGATTCGCCAGTTGTGCCCTCAGCGAGCCGATCAACACCGCGCCATTCACACCATGATCTGTGGTATTCCCAACGTCGGAAAGTCCACCCTCATCAATAGCCTTGCAGGTCGCATGATTGCCAAGACTGGCAACGAGCCGGCCATTACCAAAGGCCAGCAACGCATCAATCTCGGTGATGGCATTACCCTATCGGACACCCCAGGAATCCTCTGGCCCAAAGTAGAAAACCCTAAAAGCAGCTATCGCCTAGCCGTGACTGGGGCCATCCGAGAAACCGCCATGGACTATGACGATGTCGCGTTTTTTGGCATGGAGTATTTACTGCATAACTACGCCGATGCCCTTGCAGAGCGCTACGGTTTTGACCCAAAAGGTATGGTAGAAATTGAGGCGTTGGAAGAATTGGGCCGCCGCCGCGGCTGCCTGCGCGGCGGCAAGCAGGTCGATTTAAATCGTGCCTGCAAACTGTTCCTGACCGAACTGCGCGAGGGTCGGCTTGGCCCCATCTCACTCGAAACACCCGCTATGATGGCCAGTGAATTGATTGAAGTGGAGGAAATGAAGGCTCAGAAAGAGGCCGAGCGCGAAGCACGCAAGGCGGAAAAAATGAAAGGAAAGCGCAAAAATTAAGCGGGGATTGGCGACCTAGTTGGCCGCCTATCCGTCAATTGCCTCACTACGTGGCGGCTCGTTTTTAGCTCGATTGAAACGGCGCGCGAAGACACATCTCACATCCTCACCAATACAGTACAGCGAAGGCACCAAGTAAAGGGTCACAACCAGAGCAACCAATACACCAAAGGCTAACGAAATCACCGCAGGGTGCAGAAATTGCGCTTGGATGGAACGCTCAGCCATCATGGGTATCAAGCCGACAAAGGTGGTCACTGTGGTCAACAAAATGGGGCGGAAACGCTCAGGACCAGCCTCCAACACCGCATCAGCAGCATTCATCCCCCTGGCACGAGCACGGTTAACGTAGTCCATCAGTACCAGATTATCGTTGACCACGACCCCCGCTGCTGCTGCGATCCCGAAGTACGAAAATAGTGCCATCGACAGGCCAAAAATGAGGTGCCCGTAGACAGCGCCCATAAAGCCAAAGGGAATCGCTGTCATAATAAGCAAAGGCTGTATATAGCTACCAAATGCCACCGCCAGCAACCAGTACATGACGAAGAAAGCGAGCAAATAGAGACTGGTCACCTCTTTCATAAATCGGGCCTCACCCTCGGCCTGACCAACAGCTCCGCGTACAACCCCAGGAAATTCTTTTTCCCACTGCGGGAAAAAGTTTTCGTCTAAGTCCTTTTGAATATCACGACTGACATCCGAAGTGAGGTTGGCATTAACCGTGGTCGAGCGGCGACGCTCGCGCCGTTTAATTTCTTTCACACCTGAAGCAACCTCCACATCGACCACCGACAACAGCGGCACCATGCGACCATCAGCCGTACGCAAGCGGAAATTTTCTAAACTAGCCAGGTTATAGCGATCCGCTCTGGGGTAACGCACCATCACGCGTACATCGCCATTTTCGCGCGGCAAGCGCTGTACTTCTTCGCCGTAGTAAGCTTGGCGAACCTGGCGAGACACCTCGCGCAGGGTCAATCCCATGCGCTCAGCTCCTGGCAACAATGAAAAGTGCAGTTCGCTGACCGAACCCTGCATATCGTCACGCACGTAGTAGACCGAATCGTAGCTACGCAGTTTGGCCTGTAGGGCATCACTGGCTTGCAACAGCATCTCCATATCGGGGTGACTGATGGCATAACTCAAGCGCGGCACCGAATCGTTGGTAGTGTAATTAACGGTAATTTCTTCGGCATCGGGAATATCACCAATTAAGGCTTTCAAGCGTAACGCTACATCCTTAGCAGACAACTCGCGCTCTGAGGGTGGCACTAGTTTTACCATCGCCAATACACTGTCGCGGCGTGAACGACTGTACCAGTTTTCTACCAACTTCTCTTGGCCAGGTTCCGCCTGAGCATCGACCTCTTCCACCAACTGTTTTTCAGCGCCTTGGATCTGTTTCAAAATCTGCAGCGCGCGCTCGTAAGGCGTATCGTTGGGTAAATCAACGTTGATGAAGACGCCATCACCCTCGATTTCAGGCATAAAGGAAAATTTCACCCATCCGGAACTGGACACCCCCATTGATATAATGAAAACACCCACAAAGGTAGCCGCAGTGGCGTAGCGATGACGCAAACTAAACGCCAGACTGCGACGATAACGGGTGCGAGCAAAGTGCATAATCGAGTGGGCAATAGCCTGCTGTAAGGCTAAAAATTTGCGCACCACCAAGTATTTGGAATCGGTGCTTTCGGGTGATAGATGGCGCAGGTGAGAGGGAAGAATAAAAAAGGCTTCGATGAGCGAAAATGTCAGCGCCAAAATGATCACGATAGAAATATGGCGTGTAATCTGTACGTCTTCACCAGATAAGAAAAGCCAAGGCATGAAGGCAATCATGGTAGTTAGCACCGCAAACATCACCGGCTTAGCCACTAACTGAGTACCCAAGATGGCCGATTCGACAACGCCGCCGCGTTGTTGGGATAGGTGGTGAATACTCTCTCCCACCACGATAGCGTCGTCTACCACGATACCTAACACCAACAAAAAGGCAAAGGTCGAAATAATGTTAAGCGACACATCTGCCGAGGGTAACAAGGCCAACGACCCCATATAGGCCGTGGCAATACCAATTGTCACCCATAGCGCAACTTTGGGGCGCAGGGTCAAAATGAGGATGATAAATACTAATAAGAGTCCCGTTACCGCGGAGCTGACAATGGTTTCCATGCGGCCTTTATAGACATCGGCGTTGTCCCACCAAATCGTGAGACCGACGCCTTCGGGGAGGCGTTGCTGGGTTTCTTCGACCCATTTGTGCACTGAATCTGAGGCCTTCACGACATCCATGTGCTCCTGCGATAACACCTGAATCAGCACCGCGGGTTCGCCATTGAGGGTGGCGAGGATATCTTCGTCTTCAAAGCCATCAATGACCTTGGCGACATCACCTACACGTAAAATACCGCCCTCGATATCCTGACGCAGAATAATGTTTTCAAACTCAGTTTGAGTATTAGCTAGGTTGCGGGCACGTAGCAATATGTCGCCTGATTCGGTGCGCACGCGACCAGAAGAAACGTTCACCGACGTCGAGCCAATCGCGCGCGCGACTTCGTCAAAGGTCAGACCGTAGCGACGCAACGCTGCTTCCGACAACTCCACTGAGACTTCTTCGCGGCGAGTACCGAACAATTCGACAATCGAAATACCGGGCAACATGGCGACTTCGTCACGCAACTCTTCCGCCAGTCGATTCAATTGGCGCTCCCCGATATCGCCGTATAGTCCAATGCGCATCGACTGATCGCGATAGATTTGTTCGCGCACAATGGGGCGCTCAATATCGCGCGGTAGCGAACTAATGGCATCAACGCGGCGCTTAATATTGCCGACAAAGGCACCCATATCGACCGGCCCAAGCGCGCGCACCCAAATATAGGCCGAGCCTTCGTTGGCGCTGGCAAATATGCGATCGATGTTATCCAGATCCGTGAGCGCCTCTTCCACACGGACAATGATCTGCTCTTCCACTTCCTGCGGTGCAGCGCCGGGCCAAGCCACAATGACTTCCACGTTGTTGGCTTTAACGACGGGAAAAGCCTCGCGCTCGATATTCATGAAGCCCAACAGGCCAGTGATGATAATACCTACCATGAGTAGATTGGCGGCAACGGGATTGCGTGCCCACCATGCGATTAATCCGTCCATGGTAGCCTCCTAGTTAATAGGGTCTTGCGCGGGCGAATGGCCGTTGGCAATGTCGCTGGCATCGAGATGACGCCCCTCCACGGCCATGCCATCGATCGGATTACGGATTGGCGATACCACCACGTCTTGGCCCGGCTGCACACCACCGTTCAACAAGGCAAACTCATCGTCTTGGAAAAGGATATCAACCAAGTGCCGGCGTAACACCCCCTCCTCGATAGTAAACACCACGTTACCTGGGCGAAGCGCGCTGCGTGGAATGAGAGTGGCACGGCTGACTTCTCGTCCGGCAATACTGGCCTCGACGTACATTCCTACCGCCATGGGGATTTCCGCGTCCTGTTGATAGGGGTTATCCAATACAGCGAGGGCATAAATCGAGCGCGTGTTGCTATCTACCGCCGCGTCGACACTTTTTAAGTAACCGTGCCAGTGGTGGGTGGTGCCCGCCATGGCATTGCTAAATATCACCCGAGGCGCCTCGGCCTCACTCTGAGCGACATACCCCATGTTCTTACCTAGGGTGCGCAGCTGCGCATCGGTCAATGCTAAACGCACTTCTACTTGCTCGGTAGCAAAAACGCGCCCCAGTGATGTGCCAGGCGTCACAAATTGACCAAGACCCGCCAGGCGCGATTTCACGCGTCCATTAAAGGGTACCGTCAGCTTGGTGCGCTCTAGATCTAGTTCGGCACGTTGTAATTCTACCTTGGCCGCTTTAAGGGCCGCGCGGGCTTGAGCGACCTGCGGTTTTTTTAGCGCCAAGGCGGTGGGGTTCACGCGATCAATGAGGAGTTTGCGCGCCACATCGGCGTCCGCCAAGGCTTGCTCCAAGCGCACCTCAGCCTCGGCGACACGGGCTTCTGCGCTAGCCACCGCGACACGATAATCGCGATCGTCAATCTCAATCAGAACCTCGCCCGGTGCGACAGCACTGCCCTCGGTAAAGGCATCGCTCAAACGCACAATACGGCCTGACACCTGAGCGACGAGATCGATTTCGTTGCGTGCGCGCACTTCACCGGTCACTTGTACATCGAGGGTTTTATCAACTTGACGGACAGACTCAACAAACAGCGACAGCGGCCGAGCCGCGTCTTCTTTCGTCTCTGGCTCAGGCTTAGTGGCGTGGAGTACTTGGTAAATACCGATACTGCCGACGAGAATGAGCAAGGGGATGGCGATCGCTTTTAATTTTTTCACTGGGGTTCCTTATCTTTGCGGCGTCTTGTGGACACCGCATAACTCTAGCGGGTTCATTGGTTAGACCCGGCTTATCATTGGTTTGGATGCATCTTAGTTGAAAAAAATGATTTCGCCTTTTTTTAAATAACTTGTCAGGCCATGTGGGACATTGCGAAGGCATATACACAAAAAACCCAGCCGAAGCTGGATTTTTAAAAAATAGGTGCGACCTACAGTACTCCGCGGCCTTTATTGGCTGCAATACGCATGCGCAGGGCGTTGAGTTTAATAAAGCCCTCGGCATCTTTCTGGTTGTAGGCACCGGCGTCGTCTTCGAAGGTGGCGATGCTAGCATCGAACAGTGAATCATCGGACTTACGGCCAACCACGATCACGTTGCCTTTATACAGTTTCACGCGAACCACGCCGTTTACTACCGCCTGTGAATCATCGATCATGGTTTGCAGCATCTTGCGCTCGGGGCTCCACCAGTAACCGTTGTAGATCAACTCAGCGTACTTAGGCATGAGGCTATCTTTCAAGTGCGCTACTTCGCGGTCGAGCGTAATGGACTCGATCGCGCGGTGAGCACGCAACATGATGGTGCCGCCGGGCGTTTCATAACAACCGCGAGACTTCATACCTACATAACGGTTTTCCACGATATCCAAACGTCCGATACCATTTTCACCACCGACCTTGTTCAATTGTGCAAGCACAGTGGCGGGCGACATGTCCTCACCATCGATGGCCACGATATCACCACCACGGTAAGTCAATTCAAGGTACGTCGGTTTGTCAGGGGCTGCCTCTGGGCTAACGCTCCAGCGCCACATAGACTCTTCGGCTTCCGCGTAGGGATCTTCCAAAATGCCGCCTTCGTAGCTGATGTGCAGCAAGTTAGCGTCCATTGAGTAAGGTGATTTTTTCTTGCTCTTTGAAAAATCGACAGGGATATCGCGCTCTTCACAGTACTGCATGAGTTTTTCACGCGAGTTGAGATCCCATTCACGCCAAGGGGCAATGACACGTACACCGGGTTTCAGAGCGTAAGCACCCAACTCAAAACGCACTTGGTCGTTGCCTTTGCCGGTGGCGCCATGGGAGATAGCATCCGCGCCGGTTTCGTTGGCAATTTCGATCATGCGCTTTGAGATCAACGGACGAGCAATCGAGGTACCCAGCAGATACTCACCTTCATAGATGGTGTTAGCGCGGAACATAGGGAAAACGTAATCGCGGACAAACTCTTCGCGAAGGTCGTCGATGTAGATCTCTTTAACACCTAAGGCTTGAGCCTTAGCGCGCGCAGGTTCCACTTCTTCGCCTTGACCGATATCGGCAGTAAAAGTCACCACCTCACACTGATAGGTATCTTGCAACCAACGTACAATTACTGAGGTATCCAAACCGCCCGAGTAGGCGAGTACGACTTTTTTGATGTCAGCCATTCATCCGCTCTCCAAAAAATGGCGGGCAAGCAACCAGCCTGCCCATAAATTAGGGTGCGGATTTTACAGCATGCGCGTTGAGATTTCAGCAACTATTCATCAATACATTAAGGCTGTACATCAATGGGGGTTGGCATTTCACGCTGCGCCATCGCCTTGTACAATTTATCGCGAATGGTCTCATTGGGCTCTTTAGCCAAACGAACCGTTGTTCTGCGATTCAGCGAGCGATTACTCGCATTGGTATTAGGTTTCACCGGATAGAAATCAGCGTGGTAGCGCAGCGCAACAAAATCAGGGTTCACCCCCTGCTGGATGAGATACAGCGCCACTTGCTCGGCACGATGGCGGGATAACTCAAAATTATCGTTGCGGTCGCCAACATTATCGGTGTGGCCATCAATATAAATCGCATTGACCTCATTATCTGCGTTGACATATCGAGCGACGTTTCTTAGCAACTCCCTATCAGCCTCACTAAGCTTGTAGTCTCCACTCGTAAAAGTAATTTTACTTTTCTCAATTTGCTCAAAACTAAAGGGCAACAACTGCGCCATACAATTTTGAAATTCTCGGTAGGCGCTCTTGAAACGAACGGGCACCACCGCGACCCGGTCTTTGCGGGTCGTATTGGGGCTGAGATCGCGAATTTCTGCTGAGTAACCCAACAGAAGGCCTTCCAGTAGTTGCTTTGAAAGCTCATCGTCAAAGCGCACGCGATCACGGCGCTCTACAGCGAACTGATGCACCTCACGACCCTTGAGGAAATCGTTCCACACCGGCGCGACCAAATTTACGCTAGCATTATCTCGCATAGGTAGCTCGCTAGACGCTTCAACTTCAAAACGCAGCTTATCACCGGCTCGCTGCATGAATCGCGCCTCCCCCATCACGGGGATATCCTGGGTGACCCTACACTCAAAAAGTGAGGTCGACACGCGCCAGTCCGCCTGCCCAACGTCGGCACTATAATTCATAGCGTGAACGGGCATAGCGGCCAAAAAACAAAGGCTTGACAGTCTTTTTAAACGGGCGATCATGGGCGGCATCCTCCAACACCTAGACTATCGGCGCGAGGACAAAATTCTGAAGGAGTCTGTCAGCGGTGCAGCATTTGCGATAACATAGAGGCAAATTTACTGCGACACCCACAGATGGAGACAGGCATGCAGCGGTTAGAAATTCGTCGCCCCGACGATTGGCATATTCACCTTCGCGACGGTCACTATTTAGCGTCGACCTGCCGCGATGCCGCACGCTATTTTGGCCGTGCCATTATCATGCCGAACCTAACCCCGCCGGTGATGAACGTCGAGCAAGCCCTCGCCTATCGAGACCGCATCAACACCGCGCAAGCGGACTGCCCACGGCAGTTTGAACCCCTGATGGTGCTTTATCTAACGGACAAAACCAGCCCCGAAGATATCGCCGCCGCTACCGCCAACCCCTTTGTGCACGCCGCCAAACTCTATCCTGCGGGCGCCACCACCAACTCGGACTCAGGCGTCACCGACCTCGTCAACATCCGCGATACCCTTGCGGCCATGGAAGAACACCAGTTTCCGCTGTTGGTACACGGCGAAGTGACCGCCTCGCATGTGGATATTTTCGACCGCGAGAAGGCCTTTATTGACCAACAGTTAAGCTGGATCTTGCAGCACTATCCGAACATTAAAATGGTTTTAGAGCATATCACCACCGCTGATGCTGTGGCTTTTGTGGAAGCCGCTGGCAGCAACGTGGGGGCAACCATTACGGCTCACCACCTGCTATACAACCGCAACCACATGTTGGCCGGCGGTATTCGACCCCACTTCTATTGCCTGCCCATTTTAAAGCGTGGCACCCACCAAGAAGCGCTGCTTAAGGCTGCCACGAGTGGTAACCCCAAGTTTTTCCTCGGTACCGATTCGGCGCCCCATGCCACCCACCGCAAAGAAACTAGCTGCGGTTGCGCTGGATGCTATACCGCTTACGCAGCTATCGAACTTTACGCCGAGGCCTTTGATCAAGCGGGCGCACTTGAAAAGCTAGAAGGCTTTGCTAGCGATTTTGGTGCCGACTTTTACGGTTTGCCCCGACACCAAGACCGTATTATTCTTGAGCGCACCGAATGGACCGCGCCAAACAGCATTGACTTTGGCGGTGAGAATCTCACACCACTGCGTGCGGGTGAAAATCTTCAGTGGCGTGTTATCGCCTAAGGAATCCTCATGGATGAAGCCTTCCTGAACCCCGAGGTTTACGAGAAGTCGCCGCTCGCGCTGCGCTTCAGGGGTTTTCTACCCGTAGTCATTGACCTAGAAACGGGCGGCTTTAATGCCGCCACCGACGGCATTCTTGAGATAGCAGCCACGATTATCGATATGAATGACGATGGCCAGCTTTGCCTAGGCGCGACCTACGACTATCAAGTAGAACCGTTCCTTGGTGCCAACCTAGAAGCCTCGGCGCTTGATTTTACAGGTATCGACCCGGATGACCCTGACCGCAATGCCCAGTCGGAAGAAGAAGTCCTCAAGCAACTTTTCAACCATGTGCGACGAGCAGTCAAAGACAACGGATGTACACGCGCCGTTTTAGTGGGTCACAACGCCCACTTCGATCACGGCTTTATGCGCGCCGCCACCGACCGCTGCGCCATCAAGCGCGACCCCTTCCACCCCTTTTCTTGTTTTGACACGGCCTCCCTGTCGGGTTTGGCGCTCGGTCAAACAGTGTTGGCAAAGGCCTGCAAGACCGCAGGTGTTGAGTTTAGTAATAGCCAAGCGCACTCGGCTAGATATGACACCGTAAAAACAGCAGAATTGTTTTGCTGGATCGTCAATCGATGGAAGAATCTAGGGGGATGGGATAGCGAGCGACACCTGCCCAACGTAGATTAGGTGTTGCCGCCCCGCTCACAACCTGGAGAGCGTTATGCGAAAACACCTACTCGGACTTTTCATTTCAACTGTTGTTAGTCAAACGGCTCACAGCGACATCATATACGCAGGCACGTTAATCGACGGCAACGGTAAAGCGCCGCGCGATAACGTGTCTATTGTAATTGAAGATAACAGTATCAAAGCCATCGAAAGCGGCTTCATCGACCCCGCCGACGACAAAGTCATCGACCTGCGTGAATACACCGTACTTCCTGGGCTGATGGACATGCATGTCCACCTCGACGGCGAATATGACCGCTCTTCCTTTTTGGGTCGATTTACCCGCAATGAGGCCGATTACGCCCTGAATGCGGCTTACTTCGCCAACAAAACCTTGATGGCAGGGTTCACCACTGTACGCAACCCCGGCGACAACTTTAATGCCACCATCGCCTTACGCAAGGCCATCGATAGCGGCAAGGCCATCGGCCCACGCATATTTAGCGCCGGTAAGAGCCTGGCCACCACGGGCGGTCACGCCGATCCAACCAATGGTTTTCGCCATGACCTGATGGGCAGCCCAGGCCCCGAAGCCGGCGTCATTAATGGCGCCGCCGATGCCTGGCAAGCCGTTCGTCAACGCTACAAAGACGGCGCCGACTTTATCAAACTCACGGTTACAGGTGGCGTTTTGAGTGTCGCTAAAAGCGGTGATAACCCACAGTTTAGCGATGAAGAACTCGAAGCAGTAATGGCAGCGGCCAAGGA
The DNA here is from genome assembly GCA_024639455.1 of Cellvibrionales bacterium. GTDB lineage: Bacteria > Pseudomonadota > Gammaproteobacteria > Pseudomonadales > JAHEIH01 > JAHEIH01. The sequence continues at coordinate 44,299 of JAHEIH010000001.1, read as the reverse complement.
TTACAACTTCCACGTCGCGGTCCATGCCCACGGCACTGAAGGTATGAAACGCGCCCTGCGCGCGGGTGCTAAAACGGTGGAACACGGCACCTATATGGATGCCGAAGCGATGAAGCTTATGAAACGCAATAATGCCTATTATGTGCCGACCATCACGGCGGGCAGATGGGTGGCTGAAATGGCTAAAGAAGAAGGTTACTACCCTGCCCTGGTTCGCCCCAAGGCCGCCGCGATTGGCCCGTTAATTCAAAATACCTTTGGCAAAGCCTATCGTGAAGGAGTACCCATCGTATTTGGCACCGATGCTGGCGTTTTCCCCCACGGCCTCAATGCACGTGAGTTTGGTTACATGGTAGAGGCCGGCATGCCCGCCATGGAAGCGATCGTGAGCGCCACTAAAACCGCTGCCGAGTTGCTGCAGATAGATGACAAACTCGGCACGCTAATCGCGGGTAAACTGGCCGATATTGTGGCGGTAAAAGGCGACCCTCTAAGCGACATCAAAGTATTAGAAGACATCCCATTTGTGATGAAGGATGGCGTCGTATACAAACATAGTGAGAATAAATAATGACACCAGCCGACGTTGCCGCCAAGCGCTACGCCACAAAAGTCTTTGACCCTACGCAGCGCATTAGCGACGATGATTTTGCGCAACTGATGGCGGTGATGCGCTTGGCACCTTCAAGCGTCAACACCCAGCCGTGGCATTTCTTCGTGGCGGCCGATGACGACGCCAAAACTCGTCTAGCCGCCGCCGCGGCGCCAGTGGGAAGTATATATGCCTACAACGCACCAAAAATCTTGGCCGCTTCACACTCGGTTGTTTTTTCTGCCCAACAGACGCTGAGCGATGATTACTTGCATCACTTAAGCGGGGTAGAACAAGCCGATGGACGATATAAATCACCGCAAGCTCGAAGTAACTATCAAAACACCCGCCTACAGTTCGTGACTATCAATCGCGAAGACCCACGTGGCTTAGCCGACTGGTGTGCTCGACAGGTGTACTTGAACATAGGGGCGAGTTTAATGGCAGCGGCGCAGATGGGAATCGATGCCCTCCCGATGGAAGGTATTGACACTGACGGGTTAAACAAAACGTTGAATCTTAACAACCAAGGCCTGCAGCCATTAGCCATTATCTGCTTTGGTTACGCCGCCCAAGAAGACTTCAACGCTGATTTACCCAAATCTCGCCTTCCAATGGGTGAGCTTTTCACACACCTCTAGGAATGACCATGCATATCTTTACCACCGGCGGTACTATCGACAAAATCTACTTCGATGCTCAGAGCGAATTTCAGATAGGTGAACCTCAAATATCTCGCCTGTTGCACGAAGCCAACGTCAATTTTAGCTATCGTGTCACCTCGCTACTGAAAAAAGATAGCCTAGAAATTGACGATGCTGACCGAGCGATAATCAAAGACGCCGTACATCAATGCCCCGAGCAACACATCTTGATTACCCACGGTACCGATACCATGGTGCAGACTGCCAAGGCCATTGGCGAGTTACAGGATAAAACCTTGGTATTGGTGGGCGCGATGCAGCCTGCCCGAATTATTGCCAGTGATGCGGTGTACAACATTGGATTTGCTAGCGCCGCCTGCCAGCTTCTGCCAGCAGGGGTATATATCGCGATGAACGGGGAGATATTCCGCCCCAATGACGTGGCCAAAGACCGCGCCAGCATGAGCTTTAAAAAAACGTCGACCCACAGTTAAATGACGAGATAAAAATAGTGATCAACGCCGTAATGCCAACGTGACTAAAAATTCCCTAGGAGCGTCAGTAAGGCAGGCAGTACAAGGCGATCACTATTTTTTAACGAGGAGTTTAGTTCTCCTAAATGACGAGATAAAAAATAGTGATCAACGCCGTAATGCCAACGTGACTAGCTCCTAGAAGGAAACACGTTTATATACACGATACTCCGGATGCCACCAGAACCTCTCAATCCGCGCATCCATTTCTTCAGGGTCACGCAACTTAGCGTAACCATCCTCAATCGCCTGGGTATAGACCGCATAGGCAATGGCGTGGCTAATTTTTCGAATATTACTCAAGGGCGGCAACAAGGGGCCTACGCCATCCTTAACACGAGGTGATTGACGCGCCAATTCTTCCGCCGCCGCCATCAACATGCTATCGCTGATACGGGTCGATTTACTCGCCAGCACACCCAGGCCTAAGCCGGGGAAGATATAGCTGTTGTTACACTGTGCAATCGGATAGACCTCACCATTCAACTCTATTGGTTTAATCGGGCTACCGGTTGCAATAATGGCTTTACCGTTGGTCCATTTCAAAATATCTGCGGGGACGCCTTCCATGTGCGAGGTGGGATTTGACAGCGGGAAGACAATCGGTTGATCAGTGTTGCGCTGCATGATATTGATCAACAACTCATCGAACAAACCAGGTTTCCCGGTGACACCCACCAGTACCGTGGCTTTGGCGTTTTCGACCACTGAGTGAAGTACTTCACTGCTCGACCAGTTCGCCACCAACTCATTCGGGAAGGCTAATTTCTGTTGGCCGTCGGTCATGCCATCCATACTTTGCAGGAAAAGACCATTTCGACCCACTAAAAAGATACGACGGCGCGCCTCTTCTTCGCCGCTACCTTCACGCACCATTTTCTGAATGATTGATTCGGCAATACCGCAACCGGCTGACCCCCCACCAACAATCACTACGCGCTGGTCAGAGAGTTTCTCACCCTTAGCGTGAGCGGCTGCAATCAATGTAGCCACGGTGACTGAGGCGGTGCCTTGAATATCGTCATTGAACGAGCACAGTTCATCGCGGTACTTCTCTAACAAACGGCTGGCGTTTTTGTTAGCGAAATCTTCAAACTGCAATATCGCGTCGGGATAGCGACGTTTTACCGCTTGAATAAACAAATCGACAAATTCATCGTATTGTTCACCGTCGATGCGCTTGTGGCGCCACCCCATGTACATAGGGTCATTCAACAATTCCTCATTGTTACAACCACAATCAAGCACAACGGGCAGTGTATTGGCAGGACTAATACCGCCACAGGCGACATACAGCGACAATTTACCAATGGAAATCCCCATACCCCCAATCCCTTGGTCTCCCAAGCCGAGAATGCGCTCACCATCGGTCACCACAATGACACGCACGTTTTGCTTAGTGGCGTTATGCAAAATGTCGTCGATGCGATAGCGATCTTCGTAGCTGATAAATAAGCCGCGCGCGCGGCGATAAATATGCGAAAAATTCTGACACGCTTCACCTACGGTCGGGGTGTAGATCAACGGCATGATCTCTTCTAAGTGTTCCACCACCAAGCGATAAAAAAGTGTCTCATTGGTATCTTGGATATTGCGCAAAAAAATATGCTTATCAATCGGTGTTTCGAAAGATGTCAACTGTTCGTAGGCACGGCCAACCTGCTCTTCGATGGTCTCAACAATCGATGGCAACAAACCGTCTAAATTGAACTCGGCGCGCTCTTGTGGGGTAAAACCACTGGCTTTGTTCAACAGGGGGGATTCTAATAACATGTGTCCCGCGTAGGGGATATAGATGGGGTTAGAGCTCATAATATCCGTTTAATCCGTGAATAGAATTTTTGTGAATAGTAACACTGAAGGACGCCACTGCTAAGTCAATGCGACAAATAGTGTGTATCGAAAATCTTAATGTGATTGTGCCGGCGCCTAGCCTTCGGTGTCATGGCAAGGTGACGTGTTTTGCTAAGCTCATATGACACCCGGCTCTACGGTAAATTCAATCAGCATTTGCCCACCTTCTACTAATTCGCCAGGGGCAGTTCGATAGCACATTACCATACCATCTTCGGGCGCTTTAAGGGCGTATTCCATCTTCATTGCCTCCATCACCAGCAAACTATCCCCCTTGCGCACTCGCGTATTTGGCTCGACACAACAGGCCACGACGCGGCCGTTCATCGGCGCTATCAACGCCGTATCATCCGCCGCGTCGTGTTCGTGCCATTCTGGCACCGGCCAGCGTATGTGTTGCGCCGATTGCGCACCGAGTAAGCGCAGGCCATCACAGGTTTCGAAACAGGTAAATCGATAGCTTGCCTCATTATGATAAAAGCGCCACTTATCGCCATGCCAGTCAGCGCTAAGATGAAAGTGCTGATCGCCATGACTCACGCACCAACCCTGGCCCTGTTGCTGAACATGCCACGTTTGCCGCGCAACGGACACGGTGTGGAGTGCGGGCAAATTAAAGCGGCGAAATGGCTGCGCAAGCCACACATTGTCGCCCCGCGTTCGTAGCGTCTGCTGCAGTGCGACCACCGCCCCGAGGGGAAGGGGCTCGCGCCACTGCATTGCCTGTTCCAGTCTATCGTTTAAAAAGGCTGTCGACACTTCCCCCTCGACAAAAGTTTCATCTCCCAGCACGTTGTAGAGAAAATCCAAGTTATGCGCCACACCCTCAAGGCGATATTCACGTAACGCCTCGCGACAACGCGCCAGCGCCGCCGCACGACTGGCGCCATAACCAATCACCTTAGCGATCATGGGATCGTAATAGGGGCTGATGTGATCGCCCTGCACCACGCCGCTATCGATACGCAACCCCTCAGCTGAAGCTGGCTCACGATAGATATCAAGTCGACCCGAGGCGGGTAAAAAACCTCCAGCAACGTCCTCAGCATAGACCCGCAATTCGATGGCGTGGCCAGAGAGATTTACCTGTTGCTGTGTGAGCCCAAGGGGTTGTCCATCCGCCACCCACAATTGCATCGCCACAAGATCCAGCCCTGAAATAGCCTCACTGACAGGGTGCTCCACCTGCAGGCGGGTGTTCATTTCCATGAAATAGAAGGCGCCGTCTTGGTAGAGAAATTCTATGGTACCTGCACCGCTGTAGTTGATGGCCTTTGCCGCGGCCACCGCGGCTTCTCCCATGGCGCGACGAATCTCGTCTGTTAATCCTGGGGCCGGTGCTTCCTCAATAATCTTTTGGTGACGGCGCTGCACCGAACAATCACGATCCCACACATAAATAGCGTTTTCGTGCTTATCGCACATCAATTGCACTTCAATATGGCGCGGTGTCAACAAGCACTTTTCGATCAACATGTGATCGTCGCCAAAACTAGCAAGGGATTCACGCTTGGCCGCCGCCAATGCCTCGGCGAATGCCTGCTGACTATCTACACGGCGCATCCCCTTACCACCGCCGCCCGCAGAAGCCTTGAGTAATACCGGAAAACCGATCTCCATGGCGGCCGCCAACAGTGCTGTGTCAGATTGATCATCGCCGTGATAGCCGGGCACCACCGGAACACCTGCCGCCTGCATGGTAGCTTTGGCACGCGACTTTGACCCCATCGCCGCAATAGCATCGGCGCTAGGCCCCACAAAGATAATGCCCGCCTTTTCACACGCTCGGCTAAAATCGGCATTTTCACTTAAAAAACCGTAGCCGGGGTGGATGGCATCAACGCCCGTGCGCTGCGCGATTTCTAGCACCAGATCGGCACGTAGGTAGGAATCGCTGGCTGCTGCCCCGCCGACACAGTAAGCCAAATCGGCCTGTTTAACGTGTTGTGCATTCGCATCAATACTGGAGTAAATCGCCACTGTTTCAATGCCCAAGGCCTTGGCAGTCCGAATGATCCGGCAAGCGATTTCGCCGCGGTTGGCAATTAATAAGCGCTTCATTGTGCCTCCTTCCGCCACGCCGCTGGACGCTTGTGCAAGAAGGCCTGAATGCCCTCTCTTCCCTCCTCTGAACCGCGCAAACTAGCAATCAGATGACTGGTATGGCGTTTGCTTTCTACGCCAATAGGCTGCAAGGCAACGTCTGTTGCCAGACGCTTAGTGGCGGTCATCGCCGCAGGGCCGTTGTGCAACAACTGGGCTATCATGGCATCGACAGCCTGCGCCAGTGCCGCTTCATCAACCAAATACGACAACAAGCCCAGACGCAGGGCTTCGTCGGCACTGAAGCGCTGGCCACTCATTGAAAAGCGCTTAAACGCTTTGACACCGATCGTCTCCACCACAAAGGGACTAATGACCGCCGGTACTAACCCAAGGGCTACCTCAGACAAACAAAACTGCGCCTGTGGTCCGCCAATGGCAAAATCACAAGCCGCCACAAGACCCACGCCACCACCATAAGCAGCACCGTTGACCAAGGCGATAGTGGGCAATGAAAGCTGATAAAGCGCGTTATACATGTCCGCCATGCGACCAGCATCGCTGAGGTTGGTATCGAAATCGTAGTCTGCCATGCGTTTCATCCACGCCAGATCCGCACCCGCGCTAAAACTCTTGCCCTCTCCTTGCAATACTAATATCCGCGCTGTGGGCTCTTCTTCAATCTCAGCCAACGCATTTATCATCGCCTCGATCATGCTGTCATCAAAGGCATTGTGCACCGCGGGTCGACGCAAGGTCACCGTTGCCACCCCTCGTTCATCTAATTGGTAGTGAATTGTCGCTGCCATACTAACCTCCTACATGCGGAACACGCCGAAGCGTGTCTCTTCGATCGGGGCATTTAAACTTGCCGACAGCGCCATCCCCAATACATCGCGCGTATCCAATGGATCGATGACACCGTCATCCCACAACCTCGCCGAGGCGTAGTACGGGTGACCTTGCTTGTCGTAGGTATCAAGAATGGGCTGTTTAAAAGCTGCCATCTCGGCGTCACTGATAGTCTCGCCCTGCCCCTCGGCTCGATCGAGTTTTAACTGCCCTAGCACCGCCGCTGCTTGTTCGCCACCCATCACAGAAATGCGCGCATTGGGCCACATAAACATAAAACGCGGGTCGTAGGCGCGGCCACACATACCATAATTACCGGCGCCAAAAGAGCCTCCGACCACGACGGTAAATTTAGGCACGTTGGCGCAGGCAACAGCTGTCACCAACTTAGCGCCGTGGCGGGCAATGCCCCCGGCTTCGTATTGGCTGCCCACCATAAAGCCGGTGATGTTCTGCAAAAACAATAAGGGGATACCACGCTGGCAACAAAGCTCGATAAAGTGCGCCCCCTTCACCGCCGACTCGCTAAACAGGATGCCATTATTGGCAACAATACCCATTGGATAGCCGTGCAAGCGGGCAAAACCGCATACCAAGGTGGTGCCGAACAGGGCTTTGAATTCGTCAAAATCCGAGTCGTCCACTAGCCGCGCGATTAACTCACGCGCATCGTAGGGCTGGCGTAAATCGCATGGAATTAAGCCGTAGATCTCCGTTGGATCATACGCAGGAGGCACACTTGGACGGACATCTAGGGTAGCTTTCGCCGGACGGTTAATTCGCTTCACCGCCGCGCGCGCCAGCGCTAGGGCGTGGTGGTCATCGTGGGCGTAGTGATCCGCCACCCCAGAGGTGCGACAGTGCACATCGGCACCACCAAGTGCCTCGGCGCTCACCACCTCACCGGTCGCCGCCTTGACCAAGGGTGGGCCGCCAAGAAAAATAGTGCCTTGCTCGCGCACGATAATGGTTTCATCCGCCATGGCGGGCACGTAGGCACCGCCGGCTGTACAAGACCCAAGCACCACTGCGATTTGGGCAATTCCCTGCGCCGACATACGCGCTTGATTAAAAAAGATACGGCCGAAGTGCTCTCGATCTGGAAACACATCGTCTTGATGGGGAAGATTGGCCCCGCCAGAATCAACAAGGTAAACGCATGGCAAGTGATTTTGCTCGGCAATAGCTTGAGCGCGCAAATGCTTTTTCACCGTCAGCGGAAAATAAGTACCGCCTTTGACGGTGGCATCATTGGCGATCACCATACACTCACGGCCTTCGATCAGGCCGATACCCGCCACCACGCCGGCACAAGGCACACGCTCTTCATATACTTGGTACGCCGCCAATTGTCCGATCTCCAAAAAGGCACTACCCGGATCAAGTAGTCCATCGATCCTCTCACGTGCGAGCAGCTTGCCACGCGCCTTATGCTTTGCGCGGTAGCTTTCCCCACCCCCTGCGGCGAGCGTGGCACAAGTGGCTCTTAGGTCATCGACCAGAGCTTGCATCGCTGCGGTGTTGGCCATATAGGCCTCGCTGCGGGTATCTAACAGACTATGAAGGCGCGCCATTAGTGACTCTCCTTGAATAGCTCACGACCGATCAGCATGCGGCGAATCTCACTGGTGCCCGCACCAATCTCGTACAACTTGGCGTCACGCAACAAACGCCCCGCGGGGTATTCATTGATATAGCCGTTACCCCCCAGTATTTGGATCGCATCCAGTGCCGCTTGGGTGGCACGCTCTGCGGTGTACAAAATCACGGCGGCAGCATCCTTACGCGACTCAAAGCCATTATCTAGGGCCCTTGCAACCGCATACAAATAGGCACGACTAGCATTAAGCTGGGTATAGTTATCGGCCAATTTGCCTTGGATCAACTGAAACTCTCCTATGGCTTGGCCGAATTGTTGGCGCTGGTGCACGTAGTCCAACATCAAGTCCAGCGACGCCTGCATGATACCCACCGGTCCGCCCGATAAAACCGTGCGCTCGAAGTCTAACCCAGACATTAAAATACGCACCCCATCGCCCTCGGCACCGACACGATTTTCAAGCGGCACCTGGCAGTTTTCAAACACCAGCTCTCCCGTGTTAGAACCACGCATGCCCAATTTGTCCAGTTTTTGCGCACAGGAAAATCCGGCCATGCCCTTTTCGATAATAAAGGCGCTAATCCCCCGCGAGCCCGCCTCGGGGTCTGTCTTAGCGTAAACAAATGACACGTCGGCATCGGGGCCATTGGTTATCCACATTTTGCTGCCATTGAGGAGGTAGTGATCACCCTGGCGCTGGGCGCGCAAGGTCATGCTCACCACGTCCGAGCCAGCGTTCGGCTCGGACATCGCCAACGCCCCAACGTGCTCTCCACTCACCAACGATGGCAAATATTTAGCGCGCTGTTCAGCGTTGCCGTTCTTATAGATCTGATTCACGCATAAATTAGAATGGGCCCCATACGACAACCCCACCGACGCAGAAGCGCGGGATATTTCTTCCATCGCCACACTATGCGCCAAGTAGCCCATATTAGCGCCACCGTATTCTTCACTCACGGTAATTCCCAGCAAGCCAAGATCACCCAATTTGCGCCACATATCGGCGGGAAAATCGTTGTCGATGTCGATTTGAGCCGCGCGCGGCGCTAACTCGCGCTGACAAAACTGATATACCGTGCCGCGCAACATATCGATCTCTTCGCCGAGACCAAAGTCCATTGCTTTGTAGTTACTGTGCATGCTTCGCTCCTTGTTGGTTAGTGGCATCGTGACTAGCGAGGACTTGTTTTGCCTTGCTCTCAACCTCGGCTAAATCAGCCAAGGTCGCGTCAATATCGCTACGTTGCTGTTGCAGAAGAGCGCGACGCTGAGCAACCTTTTCTAACAGGCGCTCCAACTGCTGCCGGTTGTTGCTTAACGGATCGTACATGTCGATGATTTCACGCGATTCTTCCAGACTTAAACCGATGCGCTTACCGCGCAAAATTAATTTTAGGCGTGTCCTATCAGCAGCGCTGTAAAGGCGGTGTTGCCCTTCTCGCTGCGGGCTCAACAAGCCTTTTTCTTCATAAAAACGAATGGTTCTGGAGGTGGTTCCAAATTCCTTTACCAATTCAGATATCGTGTAACGTGCACTCATAAATACTCTCCTAGCATGACATAGAGTCTAAGTAAGTTTACGTAAACGTCAACCAGTAAATCGCACCACGTTTATCACCTAACGCGAAGAGATGAACTACACTAGGTGGACGCAAAAGGAGGTTTGCTTATGAAAAAATGGTTACTCGCCCTAGGTGGCTTACTCGTCAGCTGCGTCACTATGGCGCAAGGCATGCAAGCGGAATTAGCGCAATTTGAGCCCTTTGTCGGACACACCTACCGCGGCGAATTCGCGCCCGATGACAAGGGCAATGTCGCGATAGACGTATCGCGTTGGGAACGTATTCTCGACGGTCGCGCCATCCGCATCAGCCACTCACTTAACGATGGTGATTATGCGGGTGAAAGCCTTATTTTTTGGGATGCAAAAGCACAATCCATTGGTTTTTTTTACGTCACTAACGCCGGTTTTCAGACCAATGGCACTGGGAGCTTCGAAGACAGCACCTTTGTGTCACGAGAAGTAGTGTCGGGCAACGCCCAGGGAATCACAGAAGTCGTGGCGCGCAGCACCCTCAACCCCGATGGGGGTATGACTGTTGAATCGTTTTACATGAAAGGCAATAAAAAAGTCCCCGGACGCACCGCCCACTATGTCCGCGATGACAACGCTGTGCTGGTGTATAACAACTAAAGAATTACTCCGCGGCGTGCTATTATAGCGCGCTGATCCCCAACCACCTGAACATCGCCATGTTTGAAAGCCTCCTTTTCTCACTCTCCATTACAGGCCCTATTTTCATCGTGATGGCATTGGGTATATGGCTTAATAACAGTGGCCAAATTAACGATAACTTTATCGATGTCGGCTCCAAGCTGGTATTTAACGTGACCTTGCCGGCACTATTGTTCATCAATGTCGCCAATACACCGCTGCACTCGGCTGCCAATCTCACCATGCTCAGTATTGGCGTGATCGGCACGGTGATGTTTTACATTCTTTTGGAAATCGCAGCGCGCTGGTGGATTACCGAACCACGCGACCGCGGCGTTGTGGTACAGGGCGGTTTTCGCGCCAATATGGGCATCATTGGGCTAGCGTATTGTTTTAACGCCTATGGCAATGAGGGGTTAGCGGCGGCCTCTATTTATTTAGGCATTGTCACCATCATCTACAACGTACTTAGTGTGATAACGCTGAGCCGCTGGTTAGACGGCGGATTCAATCTTCGCAACACCCTTCGCGGCATCGCTCGCAACCCTATTATCTTAAGTATTCTGGCCGCCCTCCCCCTAGCTTGGTTCGAACTTGGGCTGCCAGGCTGGGTAGAGCGCACGGGCAGTTATTTTGCCCAAATGACGCTGCCACTGGCGCTGCTTTGCACCGGCGCTAGCCTGCCCTTCAAGTCACTGCGTAGCAACATGCGTAGTACCCTTGTGGCGAGTAGTTTCAAATTGATATTGATGCCGCTAGGGCTAACGGCCGCCGGCGTATGGCTAGGGGTAAGAGGAATCGATCTTGGCGTGTTAGCGATGATGTGCGCCGGCCCCACAGCAGCAGCCAGTTACGTGATGGTGCGCGCTATGGGCGGCGACGCCAAGCTCGCGGCAACGATCATCGCCAGCACCACTCTCGGGTCGATCATTACCAATAGCGCCCTTATCGGTGGTCTTCACCACTGGGGCTGGCTGTAATCACACTAGCATCAACGCATCGACAATCATCTTGCCACCAAAGACGAGAAAAATAAGCCCCACCAAGCCATTGCCGGCGGCACCCAAGCGGGCGTGACTGGCAAACATTTTCGCCAAACCCACCCCACCATAGATCAACACGGTCAGATACAACACGCTCACTAATTGCACAATACTGGCTAAGATCAAAAAGCTCAGCGCGGGGTAATCGTAGTCGGGCGATACGAACTGAATAAAGAACGATACAAAAAATAGAATGGCTTTAGGGTTGAGCAAGCTAATGACCAAGGCTCGCTTGAACGGATGGCGTTTATCGATCACCAGTTGCGTCGGCTTTTCCATCTTTCCCGCGCGCCACATAGCCGCTGCCTCACGGGAAAGCCCAACCCCAAGCCACATTAAGTAACCCGCCCCCAAGATTTGCAGAGATGTGAATACTAGGCCATGGGCTTGCAGCAAGGTGGCGGCGCCCATGGCCGTCATTAGCATCAATAGAGCATCGCCACAAAATACGCCAAAGGCACTGATAAAGCCGGCGCGATGGCCTTGCCGCGATGCGGTGGTCATCACATAGAGAGAATTAGGCCCTGGAATCAGAACAATGAAAATAGTACCCAGCACAAACGTGCCGATATCGATAACGCCGTAAAACATAGACCCTCCGCAAGAGGCGACACTTTAGTCGTGCGCACTTTGCAAAGCAACCGCCTCCATTGAAGTCATTTGACGCCACGCTAAAAATAACCCTTTTACTAATCGCCAACAAATTCATAATCGGATAAGTAATGGAAAAGAAGATACATACCATGAGTCAACACGCCTATATATTTGATGCTATTCGCACACCACGCGGCAAAGGTAAGCGTGACGGCAGCTTGCACGAAGTTAAACCCACCCTACTGGGTGCTGGATTACTAAAGGCTTTGCAACGGCGCCACCAATTAGATACTGCGCGAGTTGACGACGTCGTCATGGGTTGCGTTACGCCAATTGGCGAACAGGGCTCTGATATCGCCAAGTCTATGGTGATGTATGCCGACTGGGATGAATCGGTACCCGGTGTTCAACTCGATAGGTACTGTGCGTCAGGCTTAGAGGCAGTGAATATAGCCGCCCAAAAAGTCGCTTCTGGCTGGGAAGACCTGGTGGTTGCGGGCGGGGTTGAAATGATGTCACGCGTACCGATGGGGGCCAACGGCGGCGCCTGGTCCAACGACCCTGAAATCAGCATTCACACAGGGTTTACGCCTCAGGGAATAGGCGCCGACACCATCGCTACGCTTGAGGGCTGGGGGCGCGAAGATATCGACCGATTTGCCTTACAGTCCCAGCAACGCGCTGCCGCGGCACAAACTGCCGGTTATTTCGACCGCTCCGTTATTCCCGTGCGCGATCGTAATGACATCGTGATCCTGACACGTGATGAATTCATCAAACCCAATACCACCTTGGACGCACTCGCCGGGCTCAAGCCATCGTTCGCCAACCTTGGCGCCATGGGGTTCGACGATATCGTGCTAAAAAAGTACCCTCAACTCGCCGCCATAGAACACGTCCACACACCAGGCAACTCGTCGGGCATTGTGGATGGCGCCTCGGCTGTCCTTATTGGCAGCGAAACCGCCGCCAAAACTAATAACCTCACCCCACGAGCGCGTATCGTCGCCACCGCGGTCACGGCTAATGACCCAACCATTATGCTGACAGCACCGGGTCCCGCCGCCTATAAAGCGCTTGCCAAGGCTGGGTTGTCGGTGGCTGATATCGATCTTTGGGAGATTAACGAAGCCTTTGCCTCTGTCGCCCTTCGCTTCATGAAGGATATGGGGATAAGTGCTGATATTACCAACGTCAATGGCGGTGCCATCGCCATGGGGCACCCATTAGGTGCCACGGGCGCCATGATCCTCGGCATCTTATTAGACGAACTAGAGCGCCGTGATCTCAAGCGTGGGCTGGTGGCACTTTGTGTTGGCGGCGGCCAGGGCATTGCCACCATTATCGAGCGCGTATAGGAACCAGCCATGAACGAAAATTTGCACGGTTTTAACTACCAAAAAGACGCGCAGGGTATTGTCACTATCACCATGGATTTGGATGGTCCGGTGAATGCTATGAACGCCCAATTTCGCCAGGCATATGCTGCGACGGTTGAACGTCTTTGTGAAGAACCCCACTTGCAAGGTGTGATATTTGCCTCGGCCAAACCCACCTTTTTCGCTGGCGGCGACCTGAAAGAAATGCTGACCTGTCAATTGGGTGAAGAAAACACCTACTTTGAGATGGTGGAACAAATTAAATCGTACATGCGTCGTGTGGAACGCTTGCAGGTACCTGTTGTTGCCGCCATCAACGGCTCGGCGCTGGGCGGCGGACTAGAGCTTTGTCTGAGCTGCAACTATCGAATTGCCAGTCACAAACCCAATACCCTCATCGGCCTCCCTGAAGTCTCGCTCGGCCTTCTGCCTGGCGGAGGTGGAGTAGTGCGTAGCATCCACTTGCTCGGCCTACAGAAAGCGCTTCCCTTGCTTCTCGAAGGTAAACGGCTTCGCCCTAACGAAGCGCTCGAGGTTGGATTCATCGATGCGCTAGTGGATAGCGACAGTGACTTGCTAGACGCCGCCAAAGATTGGATCGATAACCACCCAGATGGCCAATGGCAACAGCCCTGGGACCGCCCCAAGCATCGTATCCCCGGTGGAGATATATGGCACCCCACCATCCAACAAACACTTGCCGCTGCCCCAGCCATGTTGTTTCAAAAAACCCGCGGTCTACTCCCGGCACCCGAACGAATTCTTTCCGTAGCCGCTGACGTGATGGCAGTAGATTTTGACACCGCTCAGCGAATTGAATCGCGCGCCTTCGCCTCGTTAGTGCCGACCAAAGAAGCCAAAAACCTTATCAACGGCGGCTTCTTCCAAATGAACAAAATCAATAGCGGCGCTAGCCGCCCGCGCGACATTGCCCGCCGCAAAATTGCCAAACTTGGAATCCTCGGTGCCGGCATGATGGGTCAAGGCATAGCCTACAGCGCCGCCGCTGCTGGCCTAACAGTGATACTAAAAGATGTCACGCAAGAGGCCGCGGACAAAGGCAAAGCTTATAGTGCAATGCTGATGGACAAGCGTATCCGTCGTGGACGCGCCAACGAACAAGACAAAGCGGATCTACTGGCGTTGATTACGCCGACCTCAGAAATGGCGGATCTAGCTGGATGCGATCTGATCATCGAGGCGGTATTTGAAGACCTTGACTTAAAGCACCGCCTACTGGCTGAGGCAGAACCATTACTGGCCGAACACGGTGTGCTCGCCTCGAATACATCAACCTTGCCTATCAGCTTACTGGCTAAGGCGGTGACCCAACCGCAACGCTTTATCGGAATACATTTTTTCTCACCGGTGGATAAAATGCCGCTGATTGAAATCATTCGCGGCGAAGCAAGCGACGACATGGCACTGGCACTGGCCTTTGATTTCTCTCAGCAGATTCGGAAAACGCCAATCGTAGTCAACGATTCATTGGGCTTTTTTACCTCCAGGGTGTTTTCAACCTACCTAGATGAAGCCGCTCGGATGGTACTAGAAGGCATTGACCCCTTGTTGATCGACAATCTCGGACGCCATATTGGTATGCCGGTCGGGCCGTTGACCGTGCAGGACGAAGTGAGCCAACAACTCGCGGTGCGTATCGCCGAGACCCACAAGGCGATGGGAGTTTTCGGTAGCAAGGCCGACACCTCGGCCAATGCCGAGCTGTGTTCGCGCATGGTTAATGACTTTAATCGCGGCGGGCGCCACCACGGCGGTGGATTTTTTGACTACCATGCGGGGCATAAATCACTCTGGCCAGGGCTGCGTGAACACTTCTTCAACCCATGCCAAGAACCCCTGCCCGAGGACATCATAGAGCGACTGTTATTTCGTCAGGTATTAGAAAGCTTACGCTGTCTAGAAGAAGGGGTACTGAGCTCGGTCGCTGATGGCAATGTCGGTTCGCTACTAGGTATCGGAGCACCAACGTGGACGGGGGGGTTCATTCAAATGGCAAACACTTACAGCCACGGATCATTTTATGGCCCGGCCGCGCTGGCTGCGCGCTGCGATGAACTGTCGAAAAGATACGGTGAACGTTTTATCCCACCCCACATCTTGCGCCAAGCCGCTGCCGACAATAGCGTATTTAACTAGGAGATCAACATGGATATTCAAGGAAAATCAGCCATCGTTACTGGCGGAGCGTCGGGACTTGGTCGCGCCACAGTGGAGCGCTACGTGGCGGATGGCGCATATGTCGCTATTTTCGATTTAAACCGCGAAGCAGGCGAGGCATTGGCGGAACAACTTGGCAAAGCATGCCGTTACTACCACGTCGACGTCACCGATGAAGTGGCCGTTGAGGCCGCTATCAACGAGGTCGTGGCCCACCGCGGCGGCTTACATATCGTCAACAACTTCGCGGGCATCGGACCCGCCTGCAAAACCTACAGCAAAAATGGTCCCCACCCTCTCGATACCTATATGAAGGTGGTGATGGTGAACCAAGTGGGTACTTTCAACGTGTGCCGATTAGCCGCGCAAGCAATGGCGCAAGGTGAGCCCGTCACCGCCGATGGCAGTCGCGGAGTGATCATGAACACCGCCTCGGTGGCCGCTTACGAGGGACAAGTCGGTCAAGTCGCCTACTCTGCCACCAAAGGCGCGATCGTTGGCATGACACTTCCCATGGCGCGTGAGTTGGCACCCTACGGCATCCGTGTCGCTACCATCGTTCCCGGTATCATTCACACGCCATTATTTGACACCTTAAACCCAGAATATATCGATGGTTTAGTCGCCTCCACAGTCTATCCTAAGCGATTAGGTAAACCCGAAGAGATTGCCAAACTGGCGGCTCATATTGTCGACAACGATTACATCAACGGCGAATGCATCCGCATGGATGGCGCTATTCGTATGCCCCCAAGATAAGGAAAAACCATGAGCTATCAAACGATTTCGGTGGATACACAAGACGCTGTCGCCACTATCACTATGAATCGACCCGAGGCACGTAACGCCATGAACCGACAACTGCGTACCGAAGTGCGGCACGCGGTGGATGCCCTTAACGCCGACGACAGCGTCCGCGCTATTGTGTTGGCAGCAAACGGCGCGGGGTTCTGTGCCGGGACAGATTTAATGGAACGCGACGCCGACGCTGATCGAGACGGCTACGTCACCGAGATGTTACGCAAGGAATACCACACGCTAATGGAAGCGATCGGCAAAGGGGATAAACCGGTAGTAGCGGCAGTGAATGGCGCTGCGGCAGGCATTGGCGCCTCCTTAGCCCTGGTGTGCGACATGGTAGTAATGGCCGAGGATGCCTTCTTCTACTCTGCCTTTGGCGCCATAAGCTTGATCCCTGACGGCGGGCTCCACAAACACCTATTAACGAGCCTTGGCCCTCAGAAAGCCTTTGAAATGATTGCCTTCTCGCAGCGCCTAGAGGCGGCCACTAGCTTACAAATGGGCATGGCCAATCGCGTGGTTCCCAGCGAGCAGCTGCTAAGCGCTGCGCAAGCGCTCGCCGCCCAATTGGCAAGCTGTGCACCGCTAACCTTGAAGCACGCCAAGAAAGTCCTGCGATTTGCCGAGGATCACGATCTCTTTGCCACCATGGACGAGGAGTCAATCCATCAGAACGTCTGCTTCACCAGCGAAGATTTTAAGGAAGGTGCCAGCGCCTTTTTCCAGAAGCGCGCGCCAGTATTCCGCGGAAAGTAAGGCCATATTGGCCGCTAGCTCGCTAGCCAGCGGCCAATATCCCGCCTTGTGACTCTAGCCTCAGGCAGGGGAAAATAAAGCCAATCATGCCATAGACCAGTGCCTTCGAACCACAGTAAGGACGTCCCATCACTGGCTGTAAGCTCTCGCTTCAAACGACACAAGTCAGGATAAAATAACTCGCCTCCCCCTGCGACCAACGCTACCTCACCCAATCCCTGCAAACCACCATTTATAGGTGAAATTCGTGGGTGCTCAACGGGTAAATGACGGCGATACTGGTCGATGGCTGCCACTAACGCCGCTTGCTGCAACACCACCTCTTGCCGGCACCAAGGATCAAAATCTCGCTGCATATCCGCGTCGACCCAAGGCGAAATCAGTACAGTCTTAGCGGGCATATCCTCGCCAATGTCGCGCAATTGCTGCAGTAACACCAAGGCCAAAGCGCCACCTGCCGAGTCGCCACAAAGACTAAACCTATCGTCGGGATAACGATGCCGCAAATTAGCGTAAGCGGCAGCGACAAAGGCTTGCACTTCATCGACGCCAGCTTTAGGCGCCAAGGGGTAATCGAGTAGACTCACCCGCAAATTGTGTTCGCTGACAAGACGACGCGCAAAGCGGATAAACATCGGCAAAAATCCTAGTGCATAACCGCCACCGTGGAGATAAATCACGTGCCCTGCACATTTGCCATGGGGATCAAGCGTCGCTATTTTGCGACCTTCCAGCTCATGCCATACCACCGGCCACCGAGATGATAACAACTTAGGCCAATGGGTAAATAAACGCTGTGGTGGATGTTTGAATGCCAATCCTAACCAAAATTTAAAGCCACTCAGGAGCATCAACAGTTTGAACATACTGGCAGTTATCGACATACAAGATTCTCTTATTGATGTGTATTGCGGTATTCGCGCGGTGACACGCCGGTCCATAATTTGAAAGCGCGCGTAAAGGAACGGGCCTCTCCAAAACCTAGCAAAGCTGATATCTCTTCCACAGAGTGCGTACCGTAAAGCAACGAAATAGCTTTCTCGCGGCGTAGACTATCTTTAATGGCTTGAAAGCTGGTGCCTTCGGCCAGTAGTTTACGATGTAAGGTTTGCTGGCTAATACCTAAAAATTTCGCGGATTGCTGCAAGCTCATTGAGCGCACTCCACCTCCACGTGGATCAATCAGATAGCGCATTAGCTGACGCTCGAGGCTACCTTCTGAACTGGGAATCGTCATAAAGTCAGCCGGCGCATTCTGCAAAAAATTGTCCAACTCATAGGCCGTTCTAATCAATGGCCGTTGTAATTCTGCCGCGTCAAACACCAAACAGTTTGTGGGCTGCTTAAAATACAGACGAGACGGAAACATCACCTTCAATTCACTAAAATGTGCAGGCTTTTCAAAGGTGAAGTGTGTCTCGATTAATGGAATGGCTGAGCCGACAAACCAACTGGGAAAGCGATGCCAGATCACTAATAGAAATTCGCGTAGAAAATGCTCAGCATCCAGTTCTGGCTTGGCAAAATCAATATTAAAGCGGGCGTATAGATCGCTTTGCTGAAGCGACATTGATATGTCGCTACCGACAAGATTATAAAAATCAGCCGCTTTAGTGAGCAGCTCGCCCATAGTGCGGCAACGACTTACCAATTCGGCCATGATGGCAAAAACACCTACCCGCATCGGACGAGAGGTAAATCCCATAAATTCGTCATCTAGCATTTCCATGACCGATTTAAACAAACGTGCTACTTGATCTGTATGAACGCGTTTATTCGGGTCATCAAACAAGCGTGGATGTATAGCGGCTCTCGCATACAGGGGTTCGGCCTCCATACCACTCGCACGCAACCCTGCGGTGCTGGTAATGACGTGGTGGTGACAAATGGTCGCCATAGTACGACTCCCAAGCTAAATTTAGTGAAAAATAATGGCAATTAATACCAATAGCAGCGGCCAATGACAATAAAAATGATAATTAATGTGAGTTTTTTTGATGAAATACGACCTTTTATAAAAACAGTGTATCGCGCAATATAGTTTCAACGTTGCGTAGACAATGACATTCTTCAACGAGCACAGGAAACAGAGCATGAACGGTATTGCCAAAGGAATAAATGTCCATACATCTCCCTCGACTCAAGTAGGCGCTCCGTTTTTTTCAGTCTACACTGAAGAAAGTGTCGATTTTGCGCCACCTAAACCGCGCAAGTACCCCAAACAAACCCGCTCAAAGATTCTTGTAGACAGCATTAAACAAACCACTGAAATGTTGCTACAAGAGACGCCAATGGAAGCGTTAAAATCTACCAAAATCGCTGAGATTACCGGTATTTGTATGGGTTCACTGTACCAGTATTACCCCAATACTGAAGCTATCGTCACCACACTGTATGAAGATGCTATTTTAGCAACGGCAGAGGCATTAAAAAACAACACAGCACCACTGAGTAGTGCCAAACAACAACTCAATGAACTGCACACAACGCTCAGTGCAATGGATGAGAAATTTCGTTGCCACTACTATCAGTATTTTTATGCTAAACGCCTTAGCGTCAACTATGTCAGCCAGTTTCAACGCTAAATGACGAAAGATCGAAAGCACCCTCGGGTGCTTTTTTTATGCAAATCTGAAATTGATAT
This sequence comes from Cellvibrionales bacterium, assembly GCA_024639455.1. GTDB lineage: Bacteria > Pseudomonadota > Gammaproteobacteria > Pseudomonadales > JAHEIH01 > JAHEIH01. The sequence goes on along the minus strand of JAHEIH010000001.1, from coordinate 24,568 downwards.
TCAGTCCGATTGAGGCCCCTTCTTGCTTATTAGCCAACGTCATGCTGGCATTCATTTTTGCGAGCAAGCCTTTGCAAACAGCCATATCAAGGTGCTCAATGAAACTTGTCACCACGTGCTCTACCAGTGACACACTGAATTCTTTTTCCATAATGGCAATCAGTGTCGGGTTAAAGCGGCCTTCGCAACACTCTATCTCAATCGCAAAGGTGGCATTATTTGCCGTGCGTTGGGTGATATCGACATGTAACTCAACACGGCCATTACTGGACATGGAAAAGGCGTAATCAATAAGAACACTAAATACCTGAGACAATCGTTTGACATCTGAGATGATGGCTTCAGGAATCGAGTCAGGCAAATTCATTTCAAATTGCCGACCCGAACGCGAGGCAAACAAGCGATACTCTTCATCAACACTGTTCAAAAACACGATTAAATTACAACCCTGATGGTCAAGGACTAATTTCTCTGCTATTAAATTCTGCAGATCTTTAGCCTCATGTAACATCGAAATAGCCTCCTGAATCTGCTGCTGACTGAGACCCAGAGTGCCTTCCAACCGCCCCCTGAAGTCGCTATCTAGGAGTACAGCTTTATTACGTTGATAGGCAAATTCGAGAGCCTCGATTGCTTTGAGGTGAATTGCATCGAGCAGTAAAGACTCGGCATGTTCCTGTGTCTTTATGTGCTGTAAGACTCTCTCTCGCTTATGTTTTTCACTATTTTCATAGTTCAAGATGCCGTCCAAATAAGTAAGCACATCTCTAAAGCGTGTTTTAATGGCATCTGGAAATATAGGGATTTGGCCTTTTTCGTAAGCCAGACGCAACACATCAACTATCGTGGCGTAGACTCTTTGTTCGTGTCGCATGGTAACAATGGCAAATAGTAAAAACGCAAGACAGACAAAACCGCCCACCATGATTCGAACCCTTACGATTTGCCAAGTGGCATCGTAGATAGCCTGCTCAGGCACTGAAATCAAAAGGCCCAGTTTCATCTCAGGAATAGAACGATACGCCTCGTATCGAGGGAGCCCGTGAACCATATCATTAACCAGATGATAACCAGACAAGCCGTTGACAATTCTAGTCACAGAACCCTTAGTATCAAACTGATTAAACATCAAAGTATCGCCAGCATTGAGAGTAAAATAGGGTTGCAAAGAATTTAGCAAAACCACTTCACTATCGGCAAAGGCAAACAACGCAATAATGCCGCCTTCTTGAATATCACGCCAATTTCCCGAAATAGTGTGCAGGTTTTCAGGCCAAGCCTTCAGCGCTAACGCCCCCAGCAACTCGTTTTCGTGATAGATAGGAGCCACAAAATAAGCCGACGGAATGTTAACTCTGTTGGTGTGCTTGGGGCCAAAATCAGTGTGTAAATCAAACGGTGAAACCGTCGTTTGAGCCCCATTTAAGACAGCTTGAGAGACCTTGGCCAAACCGAGGTTTTGAAAAATACTTTCAAATAGGTTGTGATCATAAGGAGAGTTTTGACTCAAACTCAGGACGACATCGCCTGCCTTATTTATCAAATACACGTCATCTGCATTAGATATCGTCGATAAAAATCGTAAATAACTATCTGCTTTATTTGCGGCAACCTCATATGCAGCGGTTTTCGCACCAAAAGTAAAGCTTTTATCCAGCGCCAAAAGAGCTTCTCGGGTGGCCTCGGTACTGGCCATGGCACTCACCTGATCGCGCTTTGCCTCTACTGCATCCTGAAGGGCATCATATCTAATATTGGCGGCGTGGATTACATCATTCTTAACGACGTCATTCTGCACGCTAAGCACAGAATAGTAGTAACTGACTAACAGAAAAATAAAGACTATTACTGCCAGTGTTGTGATGACAAAAATTTTCCGCTGCAAGGCACCCATTGTCGTTCCTTAATTGATTATCGACAGTATAGGCAATACATCCAAACCTGCTGAGAAACATGAATGAACGCAAAAAGCCCTCCACGGAGGGCTTAGAAAAAGCTTTCAAAAAATACGCTTAACGGGCAGCGACTTCTTCCATTTCAACACGGCCTCGATTATTGCGGTCGAGATATTTGCTGACATTATAGGCTCCAACATCGTTGGCAAATTTCAATAGCGCCATATCATTACAGCGGAAGTTGTCTTGATTATCACCTATCTGACGTGATTTCAGACGATCCCAACGCAAGGCCGCTTTTAATTGTGCAGTATCATCCTGAATAATCGACAGGCAAACATTTTTTGCACCATTATCGCCTTGGTAAACAATGGCACTGCCGTCGTGAGCCAACGCAGCACCCGCTGCCAAAGCAGTAACCAAACCAAAAATACCCAATGCTTTTGCTTTCATAACGCTCTCCTTGATCCGCTGTGCGGTTTTTGTTCAGACATATTCAATGTAATCTGCGGATAATAATTAACCTGATCAAAACCCCTGCATAACCACATAAAAATCCAATAAAAACCTGATCAAATTACGCAAGCCCATGAAATACAATAAAATTATTATCAATTAAAAAACGTTAGGTCAAAAAAAACGCCGCTTCATAAAGGGGCGTAGAAAGGTGAACACAGCCACAGGGATAGTTGAAATTTAAAAGTCAGATTTAACACTTATAAGAAAACGGCAACACCAAACATCAATAGCAGCATAGCAGCAATGACAAAAGGCATTTTGTCGAGAGCCGCATGGAAAGGTGACTCATCACAGATCATGCGATACCCCCGTTTGTGAAGCGTCTCAACGTGCACGTGGCTGTTGTGACGCTTGAGGATCTTACGAATAACACTGATACAGCGCGTTAGACATTCGTCAGATATCACTTGATGGTGCCACGCCTTATCCATTAATTCATCGCGACTCACAACTTCGTCAACGTGTGTTGCCAAGCAAACAAAAACTTTGGCAACCTGGGGTTGCAGGTGTTCAATGTCAGAGCCCATACGCAGCTCACCAGTATCTTCGCAATATTCACAATCACCCACTTTGATAATGTGCATAGCTGCCTCAGCGCAAAGAATGATTCATACATTATAGATGTAAAAAACCGCCCCTCTGGATGCAGTTCAGACAAATATTTCTTTTCCATCATCTTCGCCGGATATGGACACTACGCTTTAACGGCTTTTAAAGCATGATGGAAAGATGATGATGAGGTAATGATTGCTAAGGAAATGAATTTACTCTGGTTTTTTAATTGACTGAATTAAAGCACTTTTACGCATATTTCAAGCCAATATAATAATTTCAGCTACCATATTTACAAGCCCGTCACACGACGACCACCAATTAAAAACAATAAAAATCAATATCTTAAAAATCATAACGGCATACATTCGCTGCGTCCTCGCGCAACAAACACTTTTCAACTACATGTATTAAGGTCTTAACAGGAAAGCGGAGACATCCACTGATGGAAAGCGAACGTTACTACGTATTAGACTGCGTAATAGCACTTGAGAATAATGCAATCTCGCGGGGCGACAAGCACGTGCACCTTGAACCCAAGGTGATGGACTGCTTGGTTTTTTTTCTAACCCATAGCAATCAAATTCTCACCCGCGACGAACTCATCCACAGTGTATGGCACGATCGCCTCGTTAATGAGGAAGCCGTCAACCGTATCATTTATCGTATACGTTCCGCCTTCCACGAACTAGGCATAGAACAAGAGCTACTGGTTACACACCGGAAACGCGGTTACCAGTGGACGCTGCATGCCGAACACGCTCACCAAGTTGCACCACCCGATATCGAAGAAGTCATCAAAACCGCCGATAATTTTCGCTGGCTTGCCACCATTTCACTCGGTGTTTGCTTTACGATATTGGTCGCGGTGATCTTTTTATGGCCACAGCAAAATGCAGCCTATAACGTAGATCCCACGAGCAATGAGACCAATCCACCCTGCCTTTGGCCTTTAGAGATTGAGGCCATTGAATATTATTTTACGGCTAAGTCGTTGTTAGGTCGTCGCGGTGAAGAGGAAATACAACAAGCCATTGAACACCTAATCAATGCGATCAAGATAAGCCCTAATTTCGCGAAAGCGTGGTCAACACTCGCTTTCGCACAGGACTTAATGCCCAGTTACACACAGCGAGGCGAATTTCACCCACCAAGCATTAATCATCAAAACACCGCCGTTAATACAGCCAAGCAGGCGCTTGCCATATGCTCATCTAGTGCTGAAGCCTACCTTATTGCAGGAGATGTTCCTGAAAACTGGCAATTTAATGCCATGGGACGGCAGTACTACCGAATACAACACGCATTGCGATTGGAGCCAGAAAATAGCGAAATAGCACGTGCGGCAGGTGAATTCTATTGGCGCACGGGCTACTTACGAATGGCCATGGAGTGGCTGGAAAAGGCCGAGCAACTTGACCCAAGGAATAGCACAGTTCAGGGTGATCTCGCTGATGCCTTACTGCAACAAGGTATGCCTTCGGACGCTGAAGCCACCTTACTGAATGCAGAGGAATTCGGCTTTGAAACCTATGGCGGAGACAGACTATCTTGGTTGCGCATTTTCTATTTCAAGCAACGATTACTCCTCTGCGCGTCGCTTCTTGGAACACAAATCCCCGCCAAAAAGCGAGCTAATCGCCGCCTACATTGACTGGCACAAGTCCCAAGATGAGCCCCAACTATTAGCGCTAAAACAGCGTCTTAACCTAGCACTAGCTCAATCTCCAACAGAGGCCTATTTGATCCACAAACTCGCACTGCTCGCCGATCTTTCAGAAATCGCTGCCAAGGCCTGGCTTGCTAGCGACCACACCTTAGCGAATGGCTATACCCTATGGTGGCCAGGGGCTGGCAAGCTATTTGACAATGCAGACTTTCAGAATTGGGTGGCGGACAGTGGCTACCTCGCCTTCTGGCAAAAAGCAGGTATTCCCGACACCTGCCGAGCGACAGATAATTACATTAGCTGCCTTCATTAGTGTTACCTTAACAGCCCCCCGTTACACCAATTCAAAAAAGTTTCTTCTGTAACTAAATGACTAATAATAAATATATTTATTCGATTTTTTTGCATATTTATTCATAAAAATTTCATACAAAAAAACTTGATTTGTTACTATTAATGCCGATAATAGACATAAGCGTTACCAAGAGTAACAAACAGCAATCGCCACAAGCGATAAGAGAGGAAACATGAACACTAAATCATTCACTACCGCACTATTATTTGGTCTGCTAAGTACCCAGGCAAACGCTGACAACAGCGCACAACCTAGCCTTGAGGTAAAAGTCATCGAAAGTAAGCAGGCGTTGCGCGAATCATCCGAAAACGCACTGCGACGCTATATTGATCAGCGTAAAAAGATACAAATTGAAACCCGCTTGAAAGCGGTAGAAAGCAAGATAGCGGATAGAGAACAGCAATTTGTAGTACGCACCCCCTTATAGGGCAGGCTATACGACATCACTTATATCGACCGCCAGGGCACTACCACGCGCTCACCACGCTGCTCACTCAATTGAGCAGCGTCTATAATTGTGGCGACATCTATCGCCTGCTGTGGCGTCACTGCGAGAGCCGCGAGGCCCTCTCCAGCCAACGCTCGCGCCACGGATCGATAAAACGCGCCGTAGTCCCCCGCGGCAATATCGACTTGGGCAATCCCAGACGTGTCGGACCACAACGCGTGCTGAACGGGAAGCTGTTCGCACCAAGAATCAGTGCCTGGCGTCACACCTGCCTTTAATTGATCCTCTTGCGGATCAAGGCCATATTTCCGCCATGTGCCACGATCGGTCTCCAACTGATAACGAAGCATGGGGTCACAACAGAAAGGCGAGCTGCGCAGCACCACTTCTTTATCTAGGTAGTGCAGAACGACATTAAAGTAATCAATATTTTGAGAACCCTCGCGCAACGCCCGCAACGAGGCGGTCACCGCATTGGGGCGACCAAATAAACACAGCGTTTGATCCACCAAGTGTGGCCCCAGATCGTACCAGATACCCGCCCCATCAATGGCATGCTCGCGCCAGCGATCACGGGGCGTGGGGCGAAATCGATCAAATTGATTTAACAACACTCGTGGCTGACCCAACTCACCGCTCTGCAAGGCCTGCTGCAAGCCAAGGAAGTCGCCATCACAACGTCGATTGTGAAACACCGCCAACCAAACCCCATGCTTTTGAGCAGTAGCATAGAGGTCGGCGAGGTCGTCTGTCATCAACGTAGCAGGTTTGTCCACTACCACAGAAATGCCCTGACTCAGTAACTGTTTGGCCTGCGAATAATGCAAATGATTGGGAGTCGCGACAACAGCTACATCAATACCGCCTCTGGCGACAAGGGCATCGACCGAGGAATGGAGAACAACACCGGGGTACTTCGCTCGACACGACTCTTGCTGCGATGTCACCAGAGCTGCCAACTGTAATGACTCGTTGGTTTCGATGAACGGTAGGTGGAAGGTCTTAGCCGACATGCCCCACCCCACCATGGCTACTTTAAACACAATAAGCCCTCATTGTTGTCGCGCCGTGCGGCTCAACATACCATACAAGACAGGTGTAATGAGCAGTGTAAATACCGTGCCTACGGCCAAACCACCGACCACCACCCAGCCGATTTGCGAACGACTTTCAGAACCAGCACCTACCGCCATAGCCAAGGGCAAAGAGCCCAGTACCATAGCACCGGTGGTCATAATAATGGGTCGGAAACGCTGTTGACTAGCTTCAAGGATGGCGGCAATTTTTTCCATGCCTTCATCGCGCAGTCGATTGGCGGTATCCACCAACATAATGCCGTGCTTGGTAATCAAGCCCACCAGGGTAATAATCCCTATCTGTGAGAAGATACTGAGTGTTTTGCCGGTCAGGGTCAGCAGTAGCGCCGCACCGAATACTGCAAAAGGTACCGACAGCAAAATGATGACAGGATCAGTAAAACTTTCGAACTGAGCTGCCAGCACCAGATAAATAAAAATAACTGCTAACAGCATGGTGACATATATTTCACCACCTGCACTCATAAACTCCCGCGACTGCCCCATGAAATCCACCTCCAGGTCAGGAATATTCATGGCGTTTATTTTTTCTACCGCCTCAGCCAGCGCGTCACCTAGACCAAAGCCTTCAGCGGGTAAGGCAGTGATCTGCGCCGCACGCAGTTTATTAAAGTGTGAAATTTCACGCGGTACGATGGTCTCGCGTTGCTCAATCACATCTTGCAATGCCACTAAACTGCTATCTTCCGCTCGAAGGTAGACCTCATCGACATCGCGTGGATCCACCCTATCGTCATTTTCCGTTTGTACAATCACGTCATACTGCCGCGAACCCCGTTGAAATTCAGTAACGACGCGCCCACCGAATAGGGTCTCAAGGGTACGACTGACCGTCTCCACTGCAATACCGGCATCGGCTAAACGCTCGCGGTTGTAGTCAATCTCCAACTGCGGCTTATTTAGCCTGAGATCGAGATTGACCCCAGTCACCACACCGCTCTCATTCAGCATATCCACGACCTGTTGCGCCTTAGCTGCAAGCGCCTCAGTCGGCGCACTGGAACGCAGCACCAACTGAATAGGTCTAGAACCACGCGAGCGGCTGAGCGAGGGCATATCCATGGAGATAAAAATCATCCCGGTATGTTTAGCGATGATCTTTTTGATATCGGCGTGCACCTCGAACTGGCTGCGCTCGCGCTCATCGACATCCTTCAAAAGAGCCGTAAACATGTGCCGATTGACGGTCGGGCGGCCATAGATGGCGAACACCAAACGCATTTCAGGAATTTTGCGAATGTCTGTCGCCAGGGCATCCATATATTTTTCAGCATAGCCAATGTTCGACCCCTCTGGCCCCATGGCTATGATCACCACCCTGTTCTTGTCTTCTTTAGGGGCTAATTCTTGCGGCAACTGGCTCAGCATCGCAAAAGCCCCCGCTGCGCTAATGATCAACGCGGCGATGGCCGTCCAACGGTGCCAAACAAACCAAGCGGCTACACGACCATAGCCTTCTGACCACCAGTCGATATGATCATCTAAGCGCTGTGACATACGTTGCCACGCACTGTCTGAAGGCTTGTGATCCGTTTTAGACAACATCTTCGAGCACATCATTGGCGTTAGTGTGACCGCAATAAATCCTGAAATCAGCACTGCGCCCGCCAGGGTGAGCGCAAACTCGATAAACAATTTGCCCGTATCTCCCTCGGCAAAGGCCAGCGGAGCAAATACCGCTGCCAAGGTGAGTGTCATAGCCACCACCGCGAAGAAGATTTCTTTCGAACCATCAATAGCCGCCTGTCGGGCTGGCTTACCTTGTTCAATATGTCGATAGACGTTTTCAAGCACCACGATAGCATCGTCGACAACGATACCAATAGCTAGCACCATCGCCAGCAAGGTCAGAGTATTTATGGTAAAGCCCCACCACCACATCAAGGCGTTAACGCCGATCAAGGAAATCGGAATCGTTACCAAGGGAATAAGGGTCGCTCGAACACGCCGCAAGAATAGGAAAATGACTAATACCACTAACAGCACCGCTTCGAAAAAGGTGTCATAGACGTTGTCGATTGAGGCGCGAATATCTTGCGCAACATCCATCGTCACATCCATCTGCACTCCTTCGGGCAGCAGCGGACGAATTTTTTCTAATTCGGCGTGTACAAGGTTCGACACATTTAGTGGGTTGGCGACCGATTGAGCGCGCACTGCAAGTAACATGGCACTGATGCCATCGACACGCACCTGTGTTCGCGTCGCCGCGGAGCCCAATTCAACGCGAGCCACATCGCGCACGCGGATCTGCACGGCGCCTTTCTTGGCCACCACAATATTGGCGAACTCCTCGGGCGAACGCAGCCCAGTGTTAGCCAAAATGGTCAGTTCGGTGGCAGCGCTTTCGACAAAACCCGAAGGAATATCGACATTCTGACGGCGGATAGCGTTTTCTACCTCCTGAACGGTGAGGCCATAGGCCGCTAATGCCGAGCGATCGATCCAAATACGCATGGCCAGATCACGACCACCATAGGTGTAAATTTCGCTGACACCTTCAATGACCTGCAGACGATCCTTGACCAAATCACGGGTAATTTCAGTCAGCGTCTCAATCGACCTGGTCGCGCTAGAAAACACCAAATAAATAATAGGGTCAGAATCAGCTTCCTGTTTATAAATGGTCGGCGGTAAAATTTCCCGCGGTAACCGTGCCTGTACGCGTGCAATACGATCGCGCACCCCTGAGGCCGCTTCTTCGATGCTGTGGTCTGACTTAAACGTGATATCGATCTGACTAACGCCAGGACGGGAGGTCGACGACATGAAGTCCACCCCCTCTAACCCCGCCATTAACTCTTCAATGGGCGTGGTCACCTCGCTTTCAACGATCTCCGCCGACGCACCGATGTAAAAGGTGCGAATATTAATCGTCGGCTTGTCCACTAAGGGGTATTCGCGCAATACCATGCGCTCCATCGCCACCAGACCCACCAACAAAATAACCAGCGACAAGACCGTCGCAAAGACCGGCCGCTTGATACACAATTCTGACAAGGACACCGCTATTCTCCTACCATCACTGCCACAACATCAGAACCGGGGCGCAGTCGCTGAAAGCCCGCCACGATCAATGGCAATCCTTCTGGCAGGGTATCCTCTAAAATGGCCAGCTCACCCTCACGGCGCACAATGCGCACGTTATGGCGCGAGGCCTTACCGTTGTCATTCAGATACACCACATAACCACCGCTTACACCTATCAAGGCCTGCGCTGGAATTACCAACAGCGGTGCAGCACTGGGTATCTCAAATTGCACCTTCGCAAAATTGCCGCTTAACACATCGCGCTCGACATTAGGATAACTGGCGCGCACCTTCAGCGTACGCGAGGCACTGCTCATGCTCGGCTCAACCGCCACGACAGTAGCGCGTCGTAATTGACGCGAGGCGCCCACAGAAAATGTCACCACGTCGCCAGGCTTAATGAGACCAGCGGCACGGAATGGCACGCTAAAATCCAGCAACATGGGGCTATCGTTAACCAAGCTTAACAGCGACTCACCGGGCGACACATAATCCCCCACAGACAGGTGGCGCAACCCTGCCCAGCCATCAAAGGGAGCGACAACATTGGTTTTAGACAGCCTCACCCGCGCGACATCTAAGGCCGCACGGCTCTGCGCTAATTCGGCCTGGCTTTGCTCGTAAACTGACAGACTAATGGTCCGCTTTTGATAAAGCTGCTGATCGCGCTCAAAGCGCAGGTTTGCGAGATTGAAGCTCGCCTCGGCACGGCGCAGTTCAGCCGCGTAAAGTGCATCATCAAGGGCAATCACCACCTCTCCCGCTGAGACGCGCCCCCCCTCCGAAAAGGCAATTGCTGCCACGGTGCCAGCCACCTCAGCCGCCAACTGCACTTGATCGTGGGCTTGTAAATCGCCCACGACGTCAAGCTTCTCGGTCACATAACGCTTCTCAATGTTGGCCAGCTCGACCGGCACCGCTGCCGACCAGCTAAAGGGGCTCAAAAGACCGGCCATCAATGTTAAGACTAGGGGGAAGAAAGTGGGGTTTCGCATAGCCTGTTCCAAGCAATTTTTTAATGTTAAGCGATCGATATAGTGCGCCGATATTAGACGAATGTCATATAAATGCTTTTTTATATGACAAGATTCAAAGGCATTTTTCCAAGTAAAACTGGTCAAGTTGATGGGTAGACCGCCGACATGTTATGAAACCAACATGAAGATAAATTTACTATGTTCGATGCTCTCGAAGCCAGCGTGCTAAATACGCTGGGGAAAAAACTGTTTGCTAATGTCATACTCCTAGCGGCGGGACCCCTCGCTGCCGCCATCTTCAGCTTGAGTGCAGATCACAGTAACGCCGTCGCTTGGTTTTCTCTTCTGTGGCTTGTGGTCACTGTTCCCTTAGCCACTTGGTCGTTGCGAATTTTGGTGATTCGACCGGTGGTCACGATGACTGATATCCTGGAAAACATTAAAAACAACGACGGTGATATATCAGCGGAACTACACGTGATGTCGCACGACGAATACGCCGACCTCGCGCGTGCCTACAACCAATTTTCAAGCAGTCTGAAAGCGATGATTTCCGAGACGCGCCGCCGCTCTGTAAAAGTGGCTCTTGCTGGCACCCAAGTGCGCAAAGTAATCTTACACGCCGAGCAAGTCGCACAACAACAAGGCGACCAAGCCAAACAAGTCTTCCAGTCGAGCTCGGAGGCTACCCAAGCGATCGATGGCATCGCCGAAACCACCGTTAACATCAACCAACGCAACATCGCCAATATGGACAACGTTCGCGAGTCTACCAACGAACTTCACAAGGTGGCCAAACAGGTTGAAGATATGCGCCAACAGGTGGCCCAATTCCAAGAAACCGTTGAATCCCTCAGTGTTAACTCGGCCAATGTCACCAAGGTGCTCGGCATGGTGCAGGACTTCTCCGACCAAACCAACTTACTGGCACTCAACGCGTCTATTGAAGCGGCCCGCGCGGGCGATGCAGGGCGAGGCTTTGCGGTGGTCGCGGACGAAGTGCGCACACTGGCGCAGAAAGTGAGCCAGGCCACCACCGAAATCGAAAAGAACATCGGCGAAATGACAGGTCTTGTGAAACATACCAAAGGCAGCGCCGATACGATTTTGCAATACGTCAACAACACCAAATCTGTGATCGACAATACCGGTGAACATTTTGCCCGTTTGGCCGATGAGTTTGAAGGCGTGAACAGCCAGTTAACAGGCATCAGCGCTGCCCTAGACGAGTTGGTGTACACCAATAAAGAGTCGCATACCCGAGTCGAAGAAATCACCCAGATTTCCAAGGGCATTCAGCATAAAATGCAAGAGACTCTGCTTTATTCTGAAGAGCTGGAACTGGCGACCGAACAAACCCAGGAACTACTGTCTCGATTCATCATTGGTTATGGTGGTTTTGAATCTATGATTCAAACAGGTCGGCGCTGGGCGCGACGCACAGAAGAGGCTTTGAGCCAGCTCAGTGGGCAAGGACAAAACCTATTTGACCAAAATTACCAACGCGTCAACAAAGGCCAAAAACCTGAAAAACACCATGTGTCTTATGTGGAAGCTTACGAGCGAGTCATGCAACCTCTTTTCGATAGCTTTATCAGCGAGCGGCCGGAATTCATCTACGCCATTGCTGTAGACAACAAGGGCTACGCCCCCGCACACCACGCTAAAGTTTCTGCGCCCATCACAGGCGATTTTACCGTCGACAATGTAAAAAGCCGTCACCGCCGCCTCTTTAACGGTAACCGTGCCGAAGTGCGCCGCGCCTCACACACCGAGCCTTTCCTGCTGCAAACCTTTATTCGCGATACCGGCGAAGTCCTCAACGATCTATCCATCCCGCTCTATATCGGCGGCCGCCACTGGGGCTCCCTAATCATGGGCTTCACTCCTAGTACACTTCTCGACGAAAACGCGTAAAATACTCGCCTTTATGGTCGCCGAACGCTTGTTCAGCGACCGCAATACGTATATTATTATTTACTAATTTAAGTAGCATCGTTCGAGGAAATTATGATCGATATTGCGTGGGAACTCTTTACACCTTGGGCAGCCATTATTGGCGGCGCTATCATAGGTGTATCTGCCGCTGTATTTTTACTTTTTAACGGTCGTATCGCTGGTATATCTGGCATTATGGGAGGTTTATTTCGCCCCATGCCCGGCGACATTTTCTGGCGCGTTGCCTTTATCATCGGTATGTTCGCTGCTCCCTGGGTATGGCAAGCCATTGCTCGTTTGCCGGCGATTGAAATCGACGCAGGGTACGACACATTGATACTCGCCGGTCTACTTGTCGGTGTTGGTACCCGTTTTGGATCAGGTTGTACCAGTGGCCACGGCGTATGCGGTTTGTCGCGTTTTTCCGTGCGCTCACTGGTGGCCACCCTGTGCTTCATGGGGACCGGGTTCGTTATGACCTACGTGGCTCGCCACGCCTTCGGAGGTTAAGTCATGAACATTGGATTCTTCTCTTTTCTATCAGGTCTTTTGTTTGGTATTGGTCTGCTGGTTAGCGGCATGGCCAACCCCCAGAAAGTCCTCAATTTTCTAGATATCACCGGCCATTGGGATCCTTCCTTGATGCTGGTTATGGTGGGAGCTATTGCCGTTGGCTTGGTATCATTCCGGATAGCTAAACATCGCACGCTGAGCTTTTTAGGCCTTGGGATTAAACTCCCTACAGCAGACAAAGTAGACAACCGCTTGATCGGTGGTAGTCTGCTATTTGGCATGGGCTGGGGATTAGCCGGTTTTTGCCCAGGTCCTGCGCTGGTAGCATTAGGCTCGGGCGAATTTAAGGCATTAGTATTTGTCTTATCGATGATTGCTGGCATGCTGCTATTTGAATATCTTGACCGCAACACCCTCAAAAATTAATGACACCAAAGGGAATGACAATGACCCCACGCGAACTCGATGACAACATCTCAGTGACACCACAAATCAGCCTTGTGGACGTCGCTAAAGCAGCCGAATTGGGCTTTAAGACAATCATTGCTAACCGTCCCGATGGCGAAGAAATCGGCCAGGTGCCCATGGCGATGATCGAAGACGCCGCCCAAAAAGCGGGTCTGGGGTGGATCCACCAGCCGGTAATCTCAGGTCAGTTTACCCAACAAAACATCATCGATTTCGCCAACCACTACGCTGCGGCTGAAAAACCCATCTTGGCGTTTTGTCGCACCGGCACGCGCTGCACCATTCTGTGGGGCTTATCGAACCCTGAGCAATACGATACCGACACCATTGTCAGCAAAGCACAAGAAGCAGGCTACGACCTGAGTGGATTGCGCGGTCGCTAAATTGACCGACCTCCCCAAAGAGGATGTCGAGCAACTCGACATCCTCTACATCGACGAACACTACGTCGCTATCGACAAGCCATCAGGTTTATTAGTACACCGCAGCCCCATCGATCGTCACGAGACACGCTTTGCTTTGCAACTGCTCCGTGATCAACTCGGGCAATACATCTACCCTATCCATCGCCTCGACAAACCGACCTCAGGTGCCATGTTGTTCGCCCTAAGCAGCGAAGCAGCCAGAGCGATGGCCGAGCACATGCACATCGAGGCCGTCCAAAAAACATACTGGGCAGTGGTACGAGGCTATGCCCCAGACGCAGGCAGTATTGATCACGCGTTGAGCTACCAAGCCGATGACCACGCCGATAAAGACCGTCGTGGACTCCCTGAAGCCCAATCTGCCTTGACGCACTTTAGACGTTTGGCGACCGTGGAGATTCCTGTCTTTGTTGATCGCTATCCGCAGTCGCGCTATTCATGGGTCGAACTGACACCCATCACGGGAAGACGCCACCAACTTAGGCGGCACATGAAACATATTGGCCACCCCATCATCGGCGATGCACGCCATGGTAAAGGGGTACACAATCGCTATTTTCAACAGGCCTATCAAGCGAATCGGCTGTTACTGATGTCCAAGAGACTAACGTTTGAACACCCCTACAGCGGCGATATCATCTGCTGCGAGGCCTCCATGGACGAGGCGTTTAAAAACGTATTTGAGGCGTTTAATTGGACGCCATCGCTAAACGACGGCGCCCACCAATAAGTAGCAAAGATAGGCAACGACATAGGCCATCACGCCGTAACCTACGAACAACTGAGCAGGCAAGCGCCACGAGCGCGACTCACGGCGCAAGGTGGCCAGAGTAGAAATACACTGTGAGGCCAACGCGAAAAACACCACCACAGCCACGCCCGACGCTAAACCTAAACCGCTGGCAGTGATCTGATCTGCCAATGAACCAATATTCTCTTCACTGTCCTCAATACCAAAAAGAGTACCCAGTGTGCCCACGAATACCTCGCGAGCGAGGAACGAAGCCAGAATCGCCACCCCATATTTCCAGTCCAGACCCAAGGGGGCAAATATGGGCTCGATTAAGCGTCCGGCATAACCCAGCCACGATTCACCTAGATCCTGGCCATAGTTAGGCATGTAGCCCAACACCCACACGACTAAGCTAACCCAGAAAATCACCGGGCCAGCGCGCTTGATGAAATCACCGCTGCGCTCCCAAGCGTTGCGCACAAGGGTCAAAAAGCCAGGCGTGCGATAGGGCGGCATTTCAAGCACAAAGGGCGTATCGTCCTTGTCTGCATCATCGAAGCGCGACACTACCGCGACGACCAACAAACCTGCCACGATCCCAAACAGATAGATAAATAACATCGCCAGGCCTTGTAGTCCTACCCAGCCACCAAGGACGGTTTGATCGGGAATAAACGCCGCAATCAATAACCCGTATACCGGTAGTCGCGCCGAACAGGGCATCAGAGGAATAGCGAGATAGGTAAGCCAACGGCGGCGAGGCGATTCAATGGTACGCGCGGCATAGATGCCGGGAATGGCGCAAGCAACGCCAGACAACATCGGCACAAAGCTCTTGCCGGTTAAGCCAAAACTGCGCAGTGGGCGATGACAGATCACCGCGGCACGAGCCAAATAACCAGAATCTTCCATCATGCCCACTACCATAGTGAGAATGAAAATTTGCGGCACAAAAACCAAGAATGATCCCAGGCCACCAAACAGCGCGTCCGCCACGAAGTCGCGCGTCCAACCATCATCAAACCACGGCAATACTGCCTCCGCGGTCGCGCCGATCAGGGTTTCCACACCATCCATTAACGGCGACGCCCAAGTAAAGATGGACTGGAACAGCAAGAACATAATAAGGAGAAAACTGATACCGCCGGTAAAGGTATTCAGGAAGAACTGGTCGGCTTTGTTGTGTGACTGCAGCAGATAATCCCCTTTGGGGCCGAACGCCTGAGTCAGGTCTTCTGCAAGGTTACGCAGACGGTTTTGATCAACCGCGATTTCGTTCTTCGCTAGCAGCGATGTTGGGGCGGGCATCTCACCGCCGAGCAACGCGACCAGCGCTAACACGCCATCGCCACTGCGGGCTGACACCGGCACCACCGGCACACTTACCTCAGTCGATAACCCGTTGGCATCGATCGCCATACCATGGCGGCTGAGAATATCGGTCAAGTTGCTGGCGATCACCATGGGGTGACCCGCGGCGCGACAGGCTTCGCGAACCTGAAGCGCAAAAAATAAACCTTTTTCTAGGCGAGTCGCGTCAACCACACAGACCACCGCAGCGATTTCGCCAACAGGCGCCTCAAGAGCGTTGTTGAAGGCTTGCACGGCGACCTCTTCTTCACCCGAGATATATTGCAGCGAATACACGCCGGGGAAATCGATCACTTCTAGCTCATGGTTATCGCGGCACATGCCGGCGTGAGTGGACACAGTGATACCTGGAAAATTGGCCACGCGCTGATTCATGCCGGTCATGCGGTTGAACAGCATACTCTTACCCGAATTCGGGCTACCAACTAATAAAACTTTTTTCATGCTTGCAGCGACTGAATCTGAACGAGCTCAGCGATGGGCTGTTCCAAGGAATACACGCTATTGGCCACTTGATACAACTTGGGAGCACCAAGCGAGGGTGACGTCGAACAGGTCACCACTGCCCCTTTATGAAACCCTAACTCCTCAAGGCGCATGCGGATATTGGCTCGAATGCTTTCATCAAAGCCGGTGACAACACAACTTTTCCCGCGGCTCATCTGCCACAGTGAGGGGGCACTATTAATCAAGGTTTCGCTCCAGTAAAGTACGCGTATAATTTTAGCACTTTAAATGCAAATAACAATCTTTATCATTTACGTTCCGCTATAGGAAATAGTTTAGCCCAACCACAAGGAAAAACGTTGATATGGTGCATAAAGACGACACTCCCGCATGGCTCGTTGAACGACGCGAACGCGTTTTTTTGGTATTGGCCGGGGTTTTCATATGTAGCATGACTATGCTCAACATCATTGGCATTACGCGCTTTGTACAACTGGGCCCCATGTCGCTTGCCGTCGGAGTCCTACCCTACCCCATTACCTTTTTGTGTACTGACTTAATTTGTGAACTCTATGGGCAACGACGCGCCAATTTCATGGTGACCGTGGGTTTGTTTCTCAATCTGTTCATTTTTGCCGTGATGAGCCTCGGCAATGTACTGCCCGCTGCGGAATCTGTGCCCCCTTGGCAGGCACTGATGTTGGCGAACGAAGTGGGGCTACCCGACGGGAGTGTACTAAAAGACTCGGCGGAACTGTTTACCCTGCTGTACGCCTGCACCTCGGGCGCCATGTTTGCCTCGATGATGGCCTACATTGCTGCCCAGTACTGCGACGTTAAATTGTTTCACTTTTGGAAACGGGTAACGAAGGGAAAATACCTATGGGTGCGCAACAACTTTAGCACCATGGTGAGCCAACTGGTGGATTCTTTTACCGTGATTGCGGTGACCTTTGGCGCCGCTTTTTTAAGCGGCGACCTCACGTTAAAGGCCATGTTTATACTGCTGGCAAGCAACTACTTCTTTAAGGTGGTCTGCGCCTTGGCAGACACCCCTTTCTTTTATTATTTCACTTTCAAGCTGCGTCACTATCTGCAGTTTGACGAACCAACGTACGATTAAAGCGCCTGCTTAGGCTGGCGCCACGCCAGCCACTTATCCTTGATAACACCTGGTAATATCAGCATCACGGGGGTTAAAAACAGTGTCATGATGGTCGCGAAGAACAAGCCAAACACAATGGCGCGCGCTACGGCGATAAAGTACGAGGACACTACCCCATCGATCACCACTTCGCGGCCAACCAAATCGATACTGTATCCCGCCGCTAGCGGCAGCAAGCCAAGGATAGTCGTTGTCGTCGTCAAGAAAATGGGACGCAAACGCTGGGCACAGGCTCGCACGGCCGCCTCCATACGTGACACCTCGGCGTTGCTGTAAACCTCGTTGTACGTGTCGATCAAAACAATATTGTTGTTGACCACAATACCCGCCAGCGCCACGACGCCCACGCCGGTCATAATGGTACTAAAGGGATCTCCCGTAATGAGCAGGCCCAACAGCACACCCGCCGTGGACAAGACCACCGAACTCAAAATCAAAAACGCCTGATAAAAGCTATTAAATTGGGTAACCAACAGCACATACATCAGGAATAAGGCGAGCAAAAAGGCCAACGCTAGGAACTGTAAGGAGTTTTCTTGCTCTTCGTTTGCCCCGCGAAAAACCACTTGCACCTCGGGATCGACGGGATTTTTCTCAAGGTAGGCCTGAATATTTTTAACAACGTTATCGGCTAAATAACCGGCTTGGACATCCGCTTGTACCGACATGATATCGATATAGTCGACACGCTCTACCTTATCGACCTTGGGTTTAGGCACACGATTCACAAAGGTGCTCACGGGAACGGGACCCTGCGGAGTACTGACCGTCAGTTCCTGCAACATTTTTAACCCGCGGTATTCCTCTGGGTAGCGCAGACGAATTTCGATTTCGTCATTGGCGTCATCTGGGCGATATTCCGCCAGCAACAATCCATCCGTGACCAGCTGTATTGCTCTACCCACCTGCAAAATGTTGACACCCATTTGTGCAGCTAACGCCCGATCAACCTCCATTTCCCATTGTATGCCGGGCAGTGGCGTCGTATCGGTAACATCACGTGTACCTTCGATTTGGTTTTCAACCACCTGCTGAAGGTAGCGGGTCGTAGATAACAATTTCTCGCGGTTAATACTTTCCAACTGAATTTGAATTGGCTTACCAACTTGTGGGCCACCTTCAAATACTTCCGCGGAAATATAAATACCTGGAATATCGCGAGTAATCTCACGCATCTCCTCAAACACTTCGCGGGTTGAACGATCAAATGATTTAGGATCATGTAACTCCACCAGAATATTCGCCACTTCATCCTTGGAGGCAATTCTTGCTGAGCGCGTTCCCCCGCTTCGCGTGTTGATCAGTTTTACTTCTTCTAGGGTCAACAAACGCGTCTCAACGTCCGCTACAATTTTCCTCGTCTCTTCAACCGATAAGTTGCCCTGAGCACGAACTGCCACAATACCGGCGGTTTCTTCCGTTTCAGCAAAAAAGATCACGCCGTTATTAAATGATCCATATATTTCAAAAATGGCAAAAACCACCAGCAGGGCGAACGACAAACTCTTTATTGGATGGCGGATAACCCGGTAAAGACCACGAGCATAAGCGCCGGTGTAGCCACCTAAAACAAGTGGGTCATCTTCTTCAAGATGCCTCAAATAACTACGCGTTTTGATGTCCATTGTTGAACTGGGAATCAGAGAACCCAACACCGGTGCAAAAAACAGTGCATACGCCAGCGAGCATAGCAGCACACTGAATACCGTGACGGGAAGATACTTCATGAAATCGCCAGCAATGCCCGGCCAAAACATCATAGGTAAAAAAGCCGCCAAGGTGGTGGCGGTCGATGCCATCACAGGCCAGAACATGCGCCTTACCGCCACCATGTAGGCCATTCTGTTACCCAGGCCTTCCGCCATTTTGCGGTTGGCAAATTCAGAAATAACGATGGGGCCGTCAATCAACATCCCCAGAGCCAACAACATGCCAAACATGACCAGGAAATTGAACGAGTAGGCTAGCGCATGCAAGGCGATGAGGGATAAGAGCAAAGAAAATGGAATACCAAGTCCAACCAACACCCCCGTTTTAAAGCCAAGCGCCCCCACGACGATAACCATTACCAATACCACGGCGGTAAGGATATTACCTCGCATCTCTTCGATAAGGCCCCGTGAGAACTGCGACAAATCAAAGGCGTAGGAGACGGTAACGCCGCGGGGAATCCTATCTGCGATCGCATCGATTTTTTCACGGACTAACGCAGCGACTTCTATTTGATTGGCTTCAACGCGTTTATTGACCTCCAACAAAATCGCTGGCTCGCCGTTGAAATTACTGAAGTTCATCGCGTCCTTGAAGGTTCGCCGAACCTCGGCCACATCAGACAGCAAGACGGTACCATTGGCATTTGACAGGACGGGTATATTGGCAACATCTTCATATTGCTCGATAAGCGCGGGGACTTTTACTGGGAATCGGCCTCGACCGTAGTCAATATCGCCGGCGGGAATCAGCAAGTTATTCGCACTGAGAATTTGCGCGAAAGATTCGGCAGTTAAGCCGTAGTTTTCTAGCTTGGAGGGATCTAAAACGATCTCGACTAATTCCTCACGCTCTCCACTAAGGGTAGCCTCTAACACACCGCTCAACCCTTCAACTTCGCGCTGAATCATCTGCGCTGTTTGGAACACCATGCGCTCGGTCGCGCCATCCGACATCGAAAAGGCAATGGTAATGGCAGGAAAATCGTCGGCGGTAAGTTCTTTTACAATGGGTTCTTCAGCATCAATGGGTAATTCAGCTTTGGCGCGATCTATCGCCACGCGAACATCATTAACCGCCTTATCCGATTTAACGGCACCCGCTTCAAATTTAATGATCACAGTCGCGACAGACTCTCTACCTACCGCTCGAACCTCTTCGATACCCTCTACGGCGCGCAATTCCTTTTCAATAGGACGAACCAATAAGCGAGATGCATCCTCCGGCGATACGCCAAAAAGCACGACCGATACCAACACATAGGGGACTTTAACCCGCGGGGTGGCTTCTAATGGAATCGTAAAATAGCTGTAGACACTGACGGCCATTAACAGCAGCAACACCGAAAAAGTACTGCGGTAGTGAGTTACCGCGCTAGAAAGAACACCCATGGCTAGCGCTCCAGGACCGCATCGTCCATCGATGCCTCAACACGTTGACCCGCGCTCACGTACTCCTGCCCGACAGTAATCAACGTTGTGTTGTTAGGCAGCCCGCTGACCCATATCCCTTCGGCACTGTCATCCAAGGTTTGTACCAAGGCAAACTGCACTACGTTATTAGCATCGAGGTATTTAAGCCCCATGCGGCCGGCGTCGTCTAGACTCAGCAAAGACGAGGGTACCTTGTGGGCTTTAACAGGATCCAAGTTGATATTCAGGTTGGCGGTTAGTCCAGCACGAAGGCTGTAATCTTCATTGGAAAGTTCCGCTTCAACGCGGAAGGTGCGCGTCAGCGCGTCGGCCTCAGAGGCCACATAGCGAAGAGTAGCCTGTTTGGTTTGACCAGCGACGACAACAGTAAGCGACATACCATTATGCAATTGCGCGACCACTTTTTCAGAAACTTGGCCGACTACCACCAAGGGATCCAGCTCAAGCACTACCGCACATTGGCTGCCAACATTAAGCAAATCGCCCTGCTCCACGTTAAACGCTTCAACGGTGCTCTTAAACGGCGCGCGAATCTCTAAATAATTCATTTCCAACTCACGACGCTTCAATAATGCCGCCATGCTATCCCTGCGCGCCTTGGCCGCTGCGATGGCTTGCTTAGATTGATAGCCAGCAGTTTTGAGCGCCAAAGCGCCATCGTATTCGATCTTAGCTTGCTCCAGCCCTGAGCGCGCCTCTTGTAGTTTCAAAGCGCGGTCTTCTTCTGCAATACCACAAAGAACCTCGCCTTTATCCACCAGCTGCCCCTCGGCATCTGCCTGGAACGCTAGCAAACCACCCACTTGAGCACGCAGAGTCACGCGACGATTCGCTTCGGTACGTCCCTTCACTGCCATGCTAGGCACAAAATCTACTGCCTCTAAACGCTTGGCTTTAACCACCAAGTTCTGTGAGGAGTTCACCCGGTCCGCTTGCGCTTGAGTGTCGTGCGAGGTAAACACACCAGAACCCAACCACAGCAGCGACAATAAAAGAATAAGCAGCGCTGTACGGTAGTTTTTATTAGTAGAGATATCTTTGAGAAGCATGGCGAAAGTCCGCGATTGTTACATCCATGGCAAAAATACGCGCCAATGCGCATATCTGTTCCGAAAATTAGCGGCATATTCTACGCCCATGCCACCAAAAGCGCTAATGCAAGCTTTACATACCGGATGCAAACATATGGCAATCGGTTGCAAAAATGATAATCTAGGCCCAATTCAACATAATGATTAAAAACTTGCAGGTATTTCTCATGGCCATTAAAACTGTTGTGTGGGGTGAAAACGTCCACGAACACACTAACGAAGTCGTTGCTCGTATGTACCCCAACGGTATGCATAACGCCATTGCCGACGCGCTCAACGAAGATGCGCGTATTGCAGCAACCACCGCCACCTTGCAAGAGTCTGAACACGGCCTTAGCGAAGCGCGACTGGCCGACACCGACGTACTGATTTGGTGGGGACACTGTGCCCACGGCGACGTACAAGATGAAATCGTCGACCGCATACAACGCCGCGTTCTCGAAGGCATGGGCTTAATCGTGCTGCATTCAGGCCACTTCTCAAAAATCTTCAAGCGTATGCTGGGAACCACCTGCTCACTGAAATGGCGCGAGGCTGGCGAACGCGAGCGCTTGTGGGTGGTAAACCCGGGTCACCCCATCGCACTTGGACTCGGCGAATACATCGAATTGGAACACGAAGAGATGTACGGTGAACCCTTCAGTGTGCCAAACCCTGATGAAGTGGTATTTATTAGCGCCTTTGAAGGCGGCGAAGTATTCCGCTCTGGCCTGACCTACAAGCGCGGTAACGGCAACATATTCTACTTTCGCCCAGGGCATGAGACCTACCCCACCTACTACAACGAAGACGTGCGCCAGGTGCTGCGTAACGCAACGGTGTGGGCCAAGCACCACGGTAAGTTCTGGATCGAAGAAGACGGCCCCAACGTACCCCCAGAAAAAGCGCCCAACCCTGTCACAGTCAAGGGCGAAGGTTTGCACAAACCCGGCGAAAAGGGCTTTAAATAATGATTAATATCGCCATTGTAGGCACCGGCGGTATGGCCAAAAACCACGCCGAAATGTTTGCCGCCGCCACAGGTTGCCAGGTGGTTGCAGTGTGCGATATAGACCTTGCCAAAGCCAACGCGTTTGCCCAAGCGCATGGGATTGCCAAGGTATACGACACACTGGACGATCTGCTTGCCGATCCAGACATTGACGGTGTCAGCAACGTCACGCCCGACAAGTTCCACAAGCCGGTATCGCTACAAATTATCGCGGCAGGTAAACACGTACTGTGTGAAAAACCACTCGCCGTAAGTGCCGCCGACGCAAAGGAAATGGCCGACGCCGCAAAGGATGCTGGTGTCATCAACATGGTCAACCTTAGCTACCGCGATGCCCCCGCCATTCAAGACGCCCGTTCACGAGTAGCGGCCGGTGAGATTGGTCGAGTCATGCACGTTGACGCCAGTTACTTGCAGAGTTGGTTGGTGAGCAACCAGTGGGGTGTTTGGCACAGCGAAGACACCTGGTTATGGCGACTGTCTAGCGCTCACGGTTCAAAGGGTGTTCTGGGTGATGTTGGCATCCATATTTTGGACTTTGCCAGCTATCCGGTGGGCGATATCGACGAAGTTTTCTGCCAGTTGACATGCTTCGAAAAAGCCCCCAATGACCAAATCGGTGACTACCATCTTGACGCCAACGACAGCGCGCTGATTCATGCTCGTTTCGCTAATGGCGCCATGGGCAGCATCCATACCACACGTTGGGCGACGGGCAATATCAACACCTTGCGATTACGCATCCACGGCGACAAAGGCGCGATTGATATCGATCTCGATCGCGCCACCAAAACACTGCAGATCTGCCGCGGTGATAATCTCAACGATGCTTTATGGGAAACCGTTGAATGCCCCGACACCCCCAATAACTACCAGCGTTTTGTCGACAGCATTAAAAGCGGCATTAACGATCAGCCTGACTTTGCCTATGGCGCCAAGTTACAGGGTGTTATTGATAGCTGTTTTGATTCTGATGCACAGCGCACCCCAGTAAAGATAGGCTAGCGGTCGAATATACTATCCAGTTCATCCATGAGACTTGCAAACCCGCGCGTCTCGGGGTGCAACCAATCAAAATGGCCGGCCTCAGCGATTTCGACCACATTGAAACCCGCCGAACGTGGATTCTGAATCGACACGATACTGTCAAGACCACCGTGCAGTAATACCACCTTTGGCAACAGTGTTCGACCCACAGGATTGGCCGCGTTATACGCATCAGGGTCCTGTCCAATTGACACACCGATAAATTCCCGCGCTGCCCGTTGGCAACCGCTGTCACCCTCGGCATAGGCCACAAAATCAACGATCGCGGCCAGACCAATCACTGCCTGCAACTGTGAGGCTTCTGGCTGAGAGGCCGCCAAGAGTGCCAAATGACCACCGGCTGAATGACCCGCCAACACCACACGAGACGTATCGATGCCATAAACACGCAAACTAGACAGTTTACCCAAAGCCGCCACAACATCTTGGTAAGACCCAGGCCAGCCACCGCCACTATCGCCGGTAGCACGGTATTCAAGGGACCAGACGGCAACGCCGAAATTATCCGCCACCGCACTGGCGAAACCACGAGTGTGATCAAGCCGGTACTGGTTACTCCAGCAGCCACCATGAGCAAATATCAACAGTGGCACCTCCCCTTTGGCTTGGCTGGGAAGCCACAAATCACCGTATTGCAGTTCACTATCACCGTAGGGGATAGATTCATCTGGATCGCGATTGTCGTAAGTTACCA
>JAHEIH010000023.1 GCA_024639455.1 Cellvibrionales bacterium | reverse complement strand
TTCATTTGGTCGTTGTCATAGCCACCCTCAGCGGCACCACCTTCGACATTGGTGTCGCTGATCATGAACGAAAAACCGTCCTTGCTAAAACTGATGTTGTAGTCGTAGTAACCATCCTCATTGCCATTGAACGCCTCAGCAAAGTCACCGTCGTGATAGCCAAGGTGCAGGCCAACGTCTACGCCATTGCCCACGGTGAAGCCATAGTCAAGGGAGCCATAGAATGCCTGGCCAAAGCCAAAGTCCTGATCCGGACCTTCGTCAGCTTCGGTATTAGCCAGAACGTACAGCGTGGCACTGAAAGCGCCGATACCTACTGAGCCGTACACTTCACCAAAGTCAAACTCTGCTTCTTTGTCGTAGTTGTAATAGAGGTAGCCAAAGTCCCAGCTGATATCACCGGTGTCGAAGGCGAAGCCCGCGTAGATGTCATGCTCATACGAGTACACATCGCCGGCGCCGTAGTTGACGTTAGATGCCCAGGTGCCAACATAGAAACCGCTTTCATGGCTGTAGTCGATGCCACCTTGAACCGCAGCCTCGTTTTCTGTCTGTGTAAGGCCTCGCCAAATGTAGTTGCTGGTCATCGCTGCATTGGCACTCCAATCCCCTGCCTGAGAGGGTGCTGCTAGGGCGCAGCCGGCGATAGCTGTTGCGGCGACTAGGCCTTTAAGTGAGCGCGCTTTAGTGTGCAGTGTGTACATAGTGGTTCCTCGTAAACTGGATAACGTGTCTTAAGTGTGTGCTGGGGCGCCGGCGTGGGAACTCTCGGCGGTGATCCTTTGCACTCCCGCCTAGATTCAGCAATCGCTGTGCCAGTTTTTGTAAGTCAATGTTAAATATAGATAATTTATTGTTTCGCGCTCTTTTTCTATAACCGCGACTGCAATGGTTCGCGGCTAAGCTGTCTTTTTTGGGGCGGCTATATACCGTGATGCACTGAAAAGGTGCGATACACAAACGCGCATCTATGGGAGGATTTAGGCGCGATAGCACATTAACCAGAAGCAACAGCGAGGACACTATGCGTAACGTTTTAATGGTTTTGGTACTACTCCCTTGGTCGGTTATCTCCCCAGCGGATGATGCCGCCTGCGGACCAATCGTCGCGGACACGGAAGCCGAGACACGTGCTGGTATGGCGGCGAGCTGGGATGAAGATACTGCCGAGTTGGTGCGAGCGGTAGCGGGCTCTGCCTGCATCAAGGCGCTATCCGGTCGATACGGTGCGGGTAGCACTGTCACTGAAGAGTTATTAAACGGTCCGTCGGTCGACCCAAAGGAAGAGCAAAACATAGGCATTCAGCCTATGTCCGGCCCACCGGGTAAAAAACCTTATGAGCGCCGGCGTGCATCTGACGATCAATCAATGTAGGCGGTTTTGATCCAAAATAAGGGCTGTTACTACCTTCAAAAATGGAATATGCTTATTCCTTGTGGCGATACTCAAATAACAAACTTCGACTTAAATCGGGTTGAAGGACTAAGGAGGACGTTTCAATGCAGGAACAAAAAGCAATTATCTCGTGGAAGGTAGCAGGCGTAGCACTTGGACTGTTGTTGACCCTCGCAACATTCCTCGTCACGCCGCTTGGCGTGTCCACACAATTTGTGGTTACCGACGCCATTGTGGCGCATCAAGTTGCTCCCGAAGCGACAGAAAACAACGCTTATCTTAATAAGTACGGTGAAAAAGACGACTGGGGTGTTGGTTACGGCTGGATGCTAGTCTTTGGCATGTTCGCCGGCGGTTTGGTGACATCTCGTCTTCTTTCGAAAAAGCAACCTGATCTCGATAAAGGCTCAATGCCGAAAATGTGGGAAGGCGTGTTCGGTGGTTCACGACAAAAGCGTCTTGCGGCTGCTTTTTTCGGTGGTGTTTTACTGCTTTTTGGCGCGCGTTTAGCGGGTGGATGTACCAGTGGCCACATGATTAGCGGCATTTCTCAGTTGGCGGTCAGCTCCTTCATTTTCGGAATTTTCACCTTTGGGTCTGCGATTGCCATGGCTCATTTCCTTTATCGCAAGCGAGGTTAATTTCATGCAGACGTTGATTATTGGATTTTTGATTGGCTGTGGTTTTGGGGCAATCCTCTACATGGGTGGCGCTACAAGCTACCGTCGTATTCTTGGCACGTTGTTGCTCAAGGATATGACCATTATCAAGCTTATGTGCACGGCAATTGGTGTCGGTACCTTGGGGATTTATTTACTTGATCTTGGTGGCCTCGCTAACATGAGCATCAAACCCGCGTATGTTGGCGGTGTCGCGGTTGGCGGTGTTGTTTTCGGCATCGGCTGGGCGATCTCGGGATATTGCCCGGGTACCTGTGTTGTCGGTGCTGCAGAGGGTAAGAGCGACGCTATCTTCACTATTCTTGGTGGTTTAACGGGCGTCTTCTTGTTCGCTCTCGCTTTCCCTTATCTCGAGACGGCCATTTTAGAACCACTGAATTTCGGTAAGATCACCTTACGCGATCTTACCGGTATCAGTGGTATTTACTTGGCGATTCCCTTCAGTGCAATGCTTTTGGCATTGGCTTTCTTTGTACTGAAAGATAGGTATGAGTAAGCATTTGCTCCAAGCGTCCTTGGGCGGACGTTGACGTTCGCGTTA
>JAHEIH010000010.1 GCA_024639455.1 Cellvibrionales bacterium | reverse complement strand
AAAAGTTTGGCTTTTGCTCGTTGGAGCGCTCCGAGCTCGGCGACCGATTGCTCAAGAGTGCGAGCCCACAGCGGCGCCAGGCTTCTAAATATAAAAGGGCTACCCAAACGGGTAGCCCTTTCATTTTGATTGATTCGGTCCTGAATACTTCAGTAATAATGCTACATAGCCTTAGAGCTCAATTGCCAATCCTCCGTTAGCCCTTCATAGTCATTCGATGTACCATCACAAATATTTGTATCAAAGTTTTGAAATAGCTCATACGCTCTTTCAACGATGTCTTCCCATGTTTCACTGATCGTGACGCTCTCATCCTTGTGTGTATCGAGATATTTTATGAGTTCTTCCTCGGTCAAACAAAACCATTGTGTTTTCAGTGGATATAATAAAAACTCAGCTGATGCTGATGGTATGAAATCGATAACTTCAGCGTCTCGATCATTTGGATTTTCTGATTTTGCCAGTGCTAGGCATCTTTGAAGACTGTTCATCTATTACCACCTCTGTGTATATTATACGCATTAATATGTAACAAGGTTTAGATGAAAATAATATAAGCATGTAACGCTTTGTCATGATTATCAAAACAGCTTTTTTAGATCACTTCAATACCCAGTGCAGTAGCTTCTCCACCACCTATGCATAAACTTGCAACGCCGCGTTTTAAGCCATTTTGATGGAGTGAATGAAGCAGTGTCACGATAATCCGTGCCCCAGAGGCGCCAATTGGGTGACCAAGTGCACAGGCGCCGCCATTGATATTTACTTTGCTAGTATCCAAACCAAGATCTTCGATTGCCATCATCGCTACCATGGCAAAAGCTTCATTAATTTCCCACAAGTCAACGCTGTCGCTTGTCCAATCTAATCGTTTGAGTAATTTGTTAATGGCACCTATGGGCGCTGTTGTAAATTCACTTGGGGCTTGAGCATGGCTTGCATGTGCTTTAACGACGCACATTGGTACCAAATTGTGTGATTGTGCATATTGCGCTGTTGTTAAAAGCAACGCAGCGGCACCATCGGAAATTGAACTGGAATTGGCAGCAGTGATAGTGCCATTCATTTCAAAGGCAGGTTTTAGTGTTGGAATTTTAACGGCACTTGCCTTGCTGGGTTGTTCATCCTCATCAACAAATGTCATTTCATGTCGGTTGGTGACTTCAACGGGCACAATCTCCTGGCTAAAAGCCCTTTCATTAATCGCGTACTGTGCCTTTTGAAGTGATCTTACCGCATATTGGTCCATGTCTTGGCGACTGATTCCTCTTGCGTCTGCCGTAGCTTGTGCAAAGCTACCCATTGCTCTCCCTGTATAGGCATCTTCGAGACCATCATAAAACATGTGATCTACCACCTGACCGTGGCCTACACGATAGCCCCAGCGTGCTTTAGGTAAGAAATATGGGGCATTGCTCATAGATTCCATGCCACCCGCTATAATTGCTTGCGCTTGTCTCAACCGTAATTGATCTACCGCCATCATGACGCTTCGCATGCCAGAACCACATACCTTGCTAACGGTTGTGCACGCTACCGATTCAGGCAATTTAGCACCTAAGGCGGCTTGTCTTGCTGGTGCTTGGCCAAGGCCTGCAGACAGGACATTGCCCATAATGACCTCATCCACATCGATTCTAGACAGTCCACTGGTACTGAGTGCTGCTTCAATCGCGAGGCTGCCAAGTTGGGTTGCAGATAAGCTCGATAGTGACCCTTGGAACGAACCCATAGCGGTTCGCTTGGCGGCGACAATGACAACATCGAATGGATCTAAATTCATGGGGTACTCCTCAGTGTTCTGCAAAGTATAAATAACATCCATCTAACGCCAAGGTCATCGAGTGAATACTTTTATTAGAAAAATTTTATATTTATATAATCATTACATCATCGATTGAACCGCGGACTATTGTATAGATAACAAATAAAAGGATTCTCATGAGCAACGTTATAAAGTTTGACCTTAGTAAGAAAGTGAATAAGTCCTTTTTGGCAGTGATTAAATATCATTTGCAAGACGGATCGAGTAGTACGACGTTGGTTTCACTGGATGCTAGCTCTACAAGCCAAGCGATTAACATGTTTATGTCTATGGGCATAGTAGAAGGTCGAGAAGGCAAAATTCAAGACGTCTGGTTTTACCTGACGAATGTTTCAGATTTTGTCCGTCATGGCCGGTTACCTCCTGCCGCCGTCTCTCTTGATAAAACCACTGTTGACGCGCTGTGCAAAAACAAAAATCTCCCTGGTAAAGTTATTTGCCTGTAATGTAATACGATGGCTAGTCGTTCATTAAACAACGCCTAGTGTCATCGCTGCAACGACACAGTACCTACCTGTTTTTGCCGCCGCCACAATCAAAATAAAACGCTGCCAGGGCATGCCGAGCACACCGGCTACCAAGGTTAATGGGTCTCCTATAATGGGCATCCAACTCAGTAGCAGTGACCATTCTCCGTATTTGTGAAAGTGTTGTTTAGCACGGATTAGTGCCTTGGGTTTGATAGGGAACCATGGGCGGTCATGAAAGCGTTCAACCCGCCCGCCTAGCCACCAATTTACAAGTGACCCTATGGTGTTACCCGTCGAGGCAAATAGCACTAATAGCCATACAGATAAGTTATCTTCGATGATTAAAGCAACCAATAGGGTTTCAGAGGCCGCCGGGAAGAGGGTGGCAGCGATGAAGGCGGAAATGAAGAGGCTAATGAGTGAAAACAGCATAGGCAAATATTATTGCTAAAAATGCAGTATAGCATTTCGACATCAATAGTTGCGCCGTTCAGATAAGTCCTTTATGGTGCCAGCCTTTTACGAGTGAGAGTTTAAGCATGGACTTTGCCACCAGCCAACAAGCCTTCCAGCAGGCTATCGCACAAGATGATCATCTGTTTGTAACCACGCTCGCGTTTATCGATCAGTGGTACGACTTCACCCCAACTGCCTTTAATAATGGATCGGTAGCCAATGTAGCCACAGAGAACCAAGGCAGTGCTAAAGTATTGGCACTTGGCATAGATTTAGGGCTCGACAGTTTGCAGGTGCTACAGTGCTTTGGCGAGCACTACCGCGACGTGCTCGCTACACCCGGTGTTGAAAACCACTTTAACTTACGTCGCTTGGTTAAAGACGGCTTTTGCGATATCAGTTTTGAGCAATATCCACTAAAAAGAAAATAAATTTGAACTAACGCAAAGTTTCCACATCAAATAATCTATATATTAGGCGTATCTAAATTAAGGATTGTTAATATGCAAAAGCTACTGCGTTCGTTTTCTCTTCTTTGTTTCTCTTGTTAACTGCTTGTGGGGGCGGTTCGACAGATTCTGTTGCCACGCAGGATACATCATTCTTAGACAGTGTTGTCAGTGTAGACGATAGCGATAATACCTAAGTCGATAGCTCAGCACTGGCAAGCCAGCTCGATGCGCTGCCTACTGGTGAACTGAATGCCGATGAAGAGGTAGGTTTGCTGCTGATGCGCGAGGAAGAAAAACTTGCCCGCGACGTTTACAACGCCCTGTTTGATATTCACGGCAAGAAGCTTTTTCAGAATATAGCAAACAGCGAACAGATCCATACTGACGCGGTTAGAGCCCTGCTCGAGCGTTACCAACTCACCGATCCAGTGGCCGTTGACGTAGCGGGTGTGTTTCAAAATACCGACCTCCAAATGATTTACGATCAATTAGTCGCTACCGGAACGCCATCGCTACTGGATGCGTTGCGAGTGGGAGCCACCGTGGAAGAGCTCGATATCTATGACATCAGCCGTTTACAAGAACAATTGATCGATAACGATGACATCGCCATGGTATATGACGACTTACTCAAGGGTTCACGTAACCACCTGCGTTCGTTTTACAAACAAATTCAAGTTGAAAATGCCGATTATGAGCCGATTTATATTAGCCAAGAGGAATTCGACGCGATCGTAAACAGTGACATTGAGCGCGGATAAGCCATCTTGGTAAGAATTTTTAGCTATTTCAGGCATTGGTGCTTGTATTTCGGCCAATTGTCCCAATAATTCGTATGTACTGTGTTACTTACAAGGTAACTTCTTGATAAGTAGTTACCCCAATTATTGGATAAATGGAGAACGATGATGAGTTTTGAATTACCTGCGCTGCCTTACGCAAAAGATGCTCTCGAGCCACACATCTCAGCTGAGACTTTGGACTTCCACCACGGCAAACACCACAACACATACGTGGTTAAGCTGAACGGTCTGGTTCCTGGTACCGAGTTCGAAGGTAAGTCTCTAGAAGAGATCATCAAGTCTGCACCTGCTGGCGGTGTGTTTAACAACGCAGCTCAGGTTTGGAACCACACCTTCTATTGGCACTGCTTGTCACCCAACGGCGGCGGTGAGCCGACTGGTGCAGTCGCTGATGCAATCAACGCCAAGTGGGGTTCTTTCGACGCCTTCAAAACCGAGTTTAACGACAAAGCCGTTAACAACTTCGGTTCAAGCTGGACGTGGCTGGTTCAGAACAGCGATGGTTCACTAGAAATCGTCAATACCAGCAACGCGGGTACCCCCATGACGGCTGGCCAGAAAGCGATTATTACCGTTGACCTTTGGGAGCACGCTTACTACATCGACTACCGCAACGTTCGCCCTGACTACCTGAATGGTTTCTGGTCTTTGGTGAACTGGGACTTTGCCAACCAAAACTTGGCAGGTTAATTATCTCCCATAGAAAACGGCCCCGCGGGGCCGTTTTTTTTAGCTATTTCTTACCGCGGCCACCTTTTCCGCCACCACCTTTGCTTCCACCTGCAGCATCAATCAATTCAACGCCGTCTATACTATTACTCCAAGGGCCAAGTTCAGCCCCGCGCACAGCGCGGATACGGTAGCTATAGGTTCCTTTGCCGGCTGCATCGTCAAGGTTGTTGCCCGAGGTGGCGATGAGCGTTTGGCCTACATAACGCGAACCATTTTTGTGTAAATTGCTTCGTTCTACTTCATAGCTATCAGCGCCACTGACCACCTGCCAACTCAATTGTGCGGTGCTGCCATCGGTGCTTATCGCCACAGCAAACCCTAAAGGCGCATTCAAGGCCGCCGCTTGTACCTGCACATTTACCGTCGCGGTAGCGCTTAATTCACCATCGCTCACGTGATAGTTAAAACTATCGCTTCCGGTAAAGCCTGAATGCGGGGTATACACGATACTATCTCCAATAATGCTTACACCGCCATGTAGGGCACCACCTACACCAATAATGGTGAGAGAATCACCGTCTGGGTCGCTGTCGTTGCCGAGTACAGCCACGCTGGCCGAACCATCTTGAGTCACATGTAATGAATCATCTAACGCTGTTGGCGATCGATTAACGGGCGTACTGGTGACGGGAATACTACCTGAGATGAAATACATACCTTGGCTACCGTAGTCATCGTAGCTAATACTTGCATTACCGACGCCGCTCACTGCCAGATAGTAGCTTCCCTCCATCACGCTGGCGGATATACTGGCTTGGGTTTCGTCTAAAGGATCATTGCTGGCAACAATATTCCCCGCGTTGTCTAGCAAACGCAGTTTGATATCAAGATTAGCTCCGCGCAGGCCATTGTTATAGAAGGCTTGCCAGGCGGGTTGCACGTTAATCGAGACGTTACCTTGGCCAGCGTTAAACACGAAAACATCAACATCGTTGCGGGTTTCAATTACCCCTTTATTCGCGGAAAGAGCATTGTGTGCATCGCTTTGCGGGTTGCTGACGGAGACTGATCCATTGCCATCGACCTCAAGCAAGGTGGCCGTTGCCGGCTGATTGCCGTGATCGTCATCGCGCAGCGAAAGGTGTCCCGTTAAGAGGCGGATATCGTCTTGGCTATTGTTGGCATCCGCATAATTACCATTGCTCCACTGAGTCACTTGTGAATAATAGCCCGAGCCCATAATGGGGGCCCAGCTGCTGTAACCGCTGCCGTGACCATTGTAATAGCCGACCGAGCTCGTGCCGTCGTGTGACAGCGACAAATTGTGGCCCAGCTCGTGTGAGCCCGCGGCGGCCATATAGGGGGCGTAGCCACCGCCTAAACGGTTGTAGTACACCAGTGCGGGTGAGTAGGCAGACGCATAGTTACTCAATCCCCAGACGCCAACATAGGCAACTCCGCCAGCACCATAAGCCGGCATCTGAAAGCCATTGTTATCAATGTCTGTCGTAAACAGCAGGCGCCCCACGCGAGGATCAAAATTGGCGGGCTCTTCGGTAGTCACGTCGATGTCGTAGGCGGCGAAATCCTCCGCAATGCGATGCCATGTCTCAGCGATGCGATTCATTTCCTCTTGGTTAAATGTCGAGGGGTCGCCATCCAAGTCAAAGGCTTTGGCTTTGTGGCTTGCAACCCCCGTAGAGTTATTCCAAGCCGTGCCTGAAATGGTGTGCCCATTAAAATCGAGATACACCACATTGGCTGCACCGGGCCGGCTGTGTAGGTAAAACACCTCACCCGGATCTGTGGCTGTCACCGCACTACTGCCAGATTCAGCAGGTGGTTCTATCAGATCCGTATCCGCACGATCAACATAGAATACACCGCCCTCAGGGTCGACATGCATGTAAGCTACGTCAGTAACGGGGAAGTCTATATCTTGTAGCCAGCGCAGTGCCCTCGCCTGTGCAGGGGCGGGTAAGCGGCTCAATGTATCGCGTAATTGTCCGCTGGGAATCTGCGCGATGTTACTTGGCTGTCCTAAGCCAAAGCTGGCTTGTGTGGGCACGTCCTGCGCCATCAACTGGGTTGAGCCCACAAAAGCCAGCGCGAAAGTCAGCGGTTTTATGATATGTCGAGTCATGATATTACCCTCAAAAATCTAAGTGATTCGATGGGGGCATGAAAACATGATGAGTTTTGACGAACTGTGATCCAGTAGACCTTTTTAAAATGCTAACTTAACGCATTATCGAAAATGAGAAGGCGTTAACAAATGCACGACGTTTCATTGATTAACTCATAAACGCTTGGCCGCCATCCAGCGCGATACTTTGCCCATTCACATAACTGCTGTATGGACTGCATAGCAACGCGACAAATTCACCAATATCTTGTTCGCAGTCGCCTACACGTTGTAGCGGAATTCCCTTTACAAAGGCGGCAGCCTCCTCAGGGCGATGTTCCATCCATTTCTCAAGGGCGGGGGAGCTTGCGTGTGGCAGAATACAGTTGGCGCGAATATTGTCGGGTCCCCACTCATTTGCTGCGGCGCGCGTCAGCGCACGTGTTGCATCTTTTTCCGCGGCATATACACCATAATTACGCATATCCCAACGCTTGGCAGCCGAGCTAGCCATATTGATAATGCAGCCACCACGGATCTTCAAGTGCGGATAACAGGCTTGCATTAGTGCGAGTGTTGCCAAGGGGCCTGTGCGAAACGACATCTGAACATTTTCCATTTTCTGCTTTAAGAGTGGCCCAATCGAAGCGTGTACCGCGTTATTAATAAGAATATCTAGCCTATTGAAATGCGCGATAACTTGGTCGACGATGGCTGGCAGTGACGCTAAATCTGATACGTCTGCATGAAGTGCTAAACATTCAGGTCCGCCTTGCTCCGTAATCAAACGGCACGTCTCTAAGCATTTTTCTAGGGTCCTTCCTACTGCCACAATGTGCGCACCTCGCTTGGCTAGAGAGAGCGCCATACCTCGGCCAATGCCTTGGCCAGCACCGGTAATTAGGGCTACTTGACCGACTAAAAATAGTTCTTTATCTGACATATCATTCTCGTTTAAAGCAATTTAATGGCTTGATAGTGGTGGACAAAAAGACTGTCCATGGCGATGAATTTTGAAGAGCTTTGAACAATTTTTTCTAAGTGTTGTTGCATATCGCTATGATTGTCAGCAGCAAAAAATAGTAGTGGGTCGAGCATGGCCTGCACGGGGAATGCCTCCTCAACCCATCCTTCTATGTCTGGTGCGTCATCGGTTTTGGCGAGTACAACGTTCTGGGTATATCCCACAGTGGTTTGACATTCACAAGCGATAGTGGCGTGTCCTTTTTGCCAATAATCAATGGCATGGGAGATGTTTAACCCATCGCTAAACAAAAAACCGCTCAGCTGAAGCACAAAAGGATAATTTTGTAGTGGTTCAATATCGTTGTAAGCGATGATTTCATGAGCATCCATGCTGTAGCCGTGTTGTACAGATAAGCTGCTAGGCCAAACCGTATCTAATGCAATAGGATCTGCCGTGTTCAGAAGTAACACCGTGTCTGCTTTTATACCACGCCGGTTTATGGACCACTGCTGCCATTGCGATTGAGCGTGGTCACCATAAGCAAGAATGGCGCTGCTTGGGTTGAACGTATCGAAAAGCCATTGCTGAAATTGTCGAATGGATGGAATATTTTCAGCTTGATTTAAAATCCACAGCGACTTATGCACGCTAGATACCCAAACAATGTGCAAATTTGTTTTTGTGGAAGCTGCTATCCCCTAAAATTTGCACACAAACACGCGCCCGTTTTAAAAATAATCCAATCTCAACTTCGTCGGTGACGCCCATGCCGCCATGCATTTGCACTGCTTCATTGCTAATGTGAAGGTAGCATTCGTTGGCCAAATATTTGGCATGACTAGCCAGCGCTGTGAGTTCCGTGACGCCATAATCAATCGATGCAAGCCCCTTCTGCAAGGTGCTTTGTGCCATTTCAAGTTGGCAAAGCATTTGTGCACAGCGGTGCTGAAGTGCTTGGAATGTGCCGATCTTGACATCGAATTGTTCACGGTCGCACAGGTATTGCACAGTGCGATCAAGCAGTTCTCTCGCACCGCCTAGCATTTCTGCGACAAGTACGATCGTTGACCTGTTTAATGCCAATTCTATCGCAGCCCAGTCGTCGGTCCCTTGAAGCCAGTGATCTTCTGAGATCGAGACGTTTTCAAAGGCGATATCACAGGCGTTTCGACCGTCCATGAGGGGTCTATGTAGCGTGCTAATTCCCGAGGTATTTACGGGGATGCGCAACCACCCCATGTTATCGCTATCGTTAACGGCGCCATCTTTGCGAACCAGTACCAGAAAATAGTCTGCGCTACTTGCTTCAAGTACGAAAGTCTTTTTACCCGTTAACACACCATTTGTTACCTTCAGGCTGGTATCTTTGGGAGCAAAACGACGACCTTCATCAATGGCAACGGCATAGCGTGTACTTCCGCTGGCAATATCGGGAAGCCAAGCCATTTTTTGATTTTCGTTGGCACATGATTCAATAACATTGGCGGCTAACACTACCGTGCTAAACATGGGGCTAGCGGCTAATTGCTTTCCCATATCTTGCATGATGGCACCCAAACCTAAGTACCCAAAGCCTAGGCCGCCGTAGTTTTCTGCAAGGCTCACAGCCGGCAGACCTAATTCGATCATTTGCCGCCATAACTCAGGGAAATAGCCTTCAGGCGTTGGGTTGTCGCGCAGTTCACGGATACGCTCTACCGGGCTCTGCTCCTGTAAAAACTCGGCGACGGATTGCTGTAATAATCGCTGTTCTTCATTTAATAGCATGGTGTTGATTCCCTAGGCACTGGGTAAGCCAAGCGCGCGCTTAGCGATGATATTGAGTTGAATTTCTGACGTGCCACCGGCAATGGTATGCGCTTTGTCGTAAGCCCAGTTGCTCACAATGGCACGCTCGGTACTGGTCATATAAGGATCTTCAAAGCTCAGCCCACCGCTACCCAAAATGCTGAGTAATAATTCGTCTTTAGCTTGTAGTTCACGCGTGCCGAGCACTTTAATCAACATGGGCAGTGCACTATCTCTGATACCCGCCTTGCCCTCAAAGAAAATGCGCTCGCCCAGATATTCCAGCGCCTGTGCATTCATGCGGTTCACGACTAATCGATCACGCAACGAACTATCCCGAAGTTTTCCATGAGTATCTAATCCAATCACATCTTTCGCTAAGTCCACCACGCTGACATCTTCTTGTTGGACAATGCTTTCCATGTTCGACATCAACTTGCGCTCGTGCTTTAGCAACTCCTTGGCGACGGACCAGCCATTATTTAAGCCACCGATGAGATTCTCAGCAGGTACTTCCAAGTCATCAAAGAACGTCTGGCAGAACTCGGAATCCCCGCTGATCAATTTAATGGGCGTGGTACTTACGCCTTGGCTTTCCATATCGATAAGCAAGAAGCTAATGCCTTGTTGTTTCGGAACGTCAGTATCCGTGCGAACAAGGGTAAAAATCCAATCCGCTTTATCCGCTTGCGTGGTCCAAATTTTGGTGCCGTTAACTAGGAAATGATCCCCCTTGAGCTCAGCGCGGGTTTTTAGGCTCGCCAGATCAGAACCTGCAGATGGTTCTGAATAGCCCTGGGCCCAGCGCACCTCGCCACGGATGATTTTAGGGATGTGTTGTTGCTTTTGCTCTTCCGTACCAAACACGAGTAAGGCGGGGCCAAGCATCCATAGACCTAGGTCGTAAAGGGGAGGACGACAACGCAGGCGTGCCATTTCCTTTTCAAGGATACGGGCTTGTTCGGATGTCAGTCCGCCACCGCCGTACTCTTTTGGCCAAGTTGGCGCCGTCCATCCCTTGTCACGCATACGTTCAAACCATAGTTTTGCGTCTTCACTTGGGAATTGACGGTGCTTACCTGCCCAAATCTGCTCTTCTTTGACGATCGGTTGACGCTGTGACATTGGACAATTATCTTCCAGCCACTGTCTCGTCTCGTTTTTAAATGGCGTTAAATCTTCCACAATATATGCTCGCTTGTTTAGGCTAGAAAAAACATTTGCTTGATCTGGCGCTTCAATAATTTCTTAGTAGGGTTGCGCGGTAATGGGCTGTCACTTATCACTATTTTCCGCGGTACTTTAAAGCTCGCTAAATGCTCTTCGCAGAATGCCATGATGGCCTCTTGGTCGATGGGCTGGTTGGACTTTAAGACGACCACTGCCGCAGGTATCTCGCCGTAAGTTTCATCTGTCAATCCAACAACCGCTGCCTCTTCAATATCGGGATGGGTAATCAACACGTTTTCAACTTCTACAGGGTAGATGTTCTCTCCACCACGAATGATCATGTCTTTGGCGCGATCACAGAGATACAACAAGTTGTTGTCGTCAACGTAGCCTATATCGCCAGTCTTGAACCAGCCATCGATGAAATCATCGTCACCACCGCTACCGCTACAGTAGCCTTGGATGCAGGAGGCACTTCGAATATACAGTTCGCCCGTGCTCCCGGCAGGTAATTCATGGCCCTCCTCATCGCGAACCGATATATCTAAGATTGGGCTCAAAAAACCTGAGGCTGTAGGATGTTGACGAAATACATCGCCAGTAAATGCCGCGCCAGTGCCTGCCGATTCGGTTAACCCCCATCCCGCTCCAGCTAAGCTATGCGGTAAATGCTGGTCATAAAGTGACTTGAGTTTTCCTGGTGTACCCGACCCCGCCGCACTGATATTAGAAATATTACTTAAGTCGGTCTGCTGGGTTTCACTATGTTGGAGCACCTCAAGCATCATGGTCGGCGCTCCCATTAAAACGGTAATACCCTCTTCGCGAATGGCTCGCATGGCTTCATCCGCATCCCACTTGTACATCATGAATAGGCTACGCCCGCCTTTTAGTGACATGATCCCTTGAGAGAACAACCCGCTAATATGGAAAAGAGGCACCGCGAAAAGTGTTTTAACAGGATTCTTCGCCATGAACGCGCTCATGACTTCTTGGTGGGTCATGAAGGTGCCGGCGCCAATGAACTCAATATTGAACAATGCTTGTACACAATTAAAGTGTTTAAAAAGCGCACCCTTGGGAAGGCCGCTTGTGCCTGAAGTAAACATTAAAATGGCATCATCTTGAGGTGTTATCGAGATGCTTTCAGCCAACAATGTTTCCGGGAAATCAGCAAGTCGATGGGTATGACTATCGACTGTGGAGAGTTTGTCTACTAATAATGCGTTGACGCCATAAGTAGCGGGAGCAATGAAGTCATAACGCTGTTGATCGCAAATGACGACCTTGGCTTGGCTTGCACCGAGCCCGTGGTGCAGCTCTTCCGCTTTACCCCAGCTGTTAAGTGGTACTGCCACTGCCCCAATATTAATGACGGCACAAAAAGCCGCAATCCATTCCGGGCGGTTGCGCATGGCAATCGCTACGCGATCCCCTTTTTTAATATGGTAATGCTGTTGCAGAATGCCAGCCATCTGGTCAGCGCATGCAAAAAACCGATCAAAGCTCCACGTGTCGCCACAGTATTGAAGATAGACTTTGTCACCATGTTGGCGACCTTGCGAAATGATATCTGCAAGTGTTCCAACCGCGTTTTTGTAAGCGAGTACAGTGACGCCATTCATTTCGATGCGATGTGTTTCAAATGGCGCACCGGGGCTCGTTAGTTGAGCTACAACGGCGTTATGTTGAACAGCGATAGTCGACATGAGACATTCCCATTATATGTTTTTTAATCACTTTGGCTTATGTGCGGGCGCACCAATAGCTTGCCCTTGTTTGCTCCCAAAAGTATCTTTAAAAAAACATTGAGCGGCAAACCTTTTACCGCCGCCACTATCGTCCATCTGAAGTAAGTGTATTGACTATGGCCATGAATACCCCCCTAACCAAGCTGCTTGGTTGTGACTATCCCATTATCCAAACAGCCATGGGCTGGGTGGCGGATGCGCGCTTGGTTGCGGCAACTTCCAACGCCGGTGGATTGGGCTTCTTGGCCGGTGCGGTGATGAGCCCTGAAGAGGTGGAAGAAAGCGTTTTGGCTATTAAGGCAGCCACCGATAAGCCTTTTGGTGTGAATTTTCACATGTATGTGAACGGCGCCAGCGATATTGTGGATATTTGTTGCAAGCATGGTGTTAAGGCCGTGAGTTATAGCCGATCACCACGCGCGGCACTGGTAGAAAAATTAAAAGCGGCTGGCATTGTTTGTATTCCTACCGTAGGTGCGGCCAAGCACGCAGTGAAGGCCGTTAGTTTGGGTGCTGACGCTGTGGTTGTGCAGGGTGGGGAAGGGGGCGGCCACACCGGTTCGGTGGCCTCTACCATCTTATTGCCGCAGGTGCTTGATAGTGTTGACGTGCCGGTGGTGGCCTGTGGTGGTTTTAAGGACGGTCGTGGTTTGGCCGCGGCGTTGGCGATGGGTGCATCCGGTATCGCCATGGGGACGCGCTTTTTGATGACCCAAGAATCACCGGTACCTACGAATACCAAAGAATGTTACGTTGGTGCGAGCCCCGACCAGATTGTGGTGAGCAAAAAATTGGATGGCTTACCGCAGCGTATGATTTTCAATGCTTGCCTCAAAGATCTTGAAGCTACCAGCCAGCTGGGTATGTGGTGGCTGGCGGTTAAAAACGGCCTCGCCTTTGCCAATATGACCCAGACCTCATTGCTCGATATGCTGAAATCAGCCTGGAAGATTAGCCGTACGGGTGATATTAGCATGGCGCAAACCATGATGGCCGCCAATGCGCCAATGATGATTCAGGAAGCGATGGTGCGCGGTCATCCCACGCAAGGTATTTTACCGAGCGGGCAGGTGGCGGGTGTGATAAAGGATTTGCCCGACGTAGCGACACTGATCCACGCCATTGTCACCGAGGCACAGCAGTCGGCGCAGCATTTACAACAGATTATGCAGGAACAATAACATGGCCTTTACTTCGACCATATCAAACAATATAGGTGAACTCGTATTTAATAAACCGCCTGTCAATGCTTTCGACAGTCACGAGTGGGCTGCCATCGCTGGCGAAATTGATCGATTGGGGCAACACTCAGATGTGCACGTGATTGTTATCCGTGCGGAAGGTAAAGGCTTTTGTGCCGGTGTAGATATCAAAGAATTAGCCGCTGACAGTGACCGAATCCTGCCAGTTAATAAAGGTAATTACGACGCCTTCAAGGCCATTCACCGCAACCCCGTGCCTGTCATTGTTGCTTTGCATGGCTTTGTGTTGGGCGGGGGTATTGGCATGGCAGGTGCCGCCGATATCATTATTGCGTCTGAGTGCGCTCGCTTTGGTGTGCCGGAGGTGGATCGAGGCGCGATGGGCGGTGGCGCACATTTACAGCGTATGTTCCCGGTGCAAAAGGTGCGCTACATGTATTTCACGGGTGATTTTATCGATGCCCAAGAAGCTTTTCGGCTTGGCGCGGTTGAGCGTGTGGTACCTTTGGAGGCGTTGCGCGAAAACGCCATGCAGATTGCCAAGAGCATTGCCGACAAAAGTCCCGCCATGATTCGCCTAGCAAAAGAAGCATTGACGGGTATTGAAGATGGCAACCTAGAAGATAAATACCGTTGGGAGCAGGGTTTTACACTGCAAGCCTATCGTGAGGCAGACTCCCAAGAGGCGCGTTCTGCCTTTGTTGAAAAGCGCGACGCGCAATTTGATTGAGCAATGAGCCACTCTTTCTAAGGTCTCATTTTTCAAAAGAAAACGCCGGGCAATGCCCGGTTTTTTTATAACATCGCGCTATAGGTATCTTTCTCCGCGGTGCACTTGCCAGTCAATGCAAAGCCCTGTATTTGGCCATT
This sequence comes from Cellvibrionales bacterium, assembly GCA_024639455.1. Lineage (GTDB taxonomy): Bacteria > Pseudomonadota > Gammaproteobacteria > Pseudomonadales > JAHEIH01 > JAHEIH01. Next base: position 45,164 of record JAHEIH010000010.1, on the reverse strand, counting down.
GGGCGCAACAAAGCGCGCCGCTACCCCTTCATTACTGCGTTGATCAACAATCCACTCACCCTCAGCATCGCGCGCTACCGGAACCACCACTACAGGGTGGTGGGTGGTTTTGATCGTCACGGGCATGGCGGGTAACTCGATGGCCTTGCTGTTGCCGTTGAGTGTCGCGGCGATGGCGTCAGCACTGGTCACAAGGGGTGCCACGTACAGACGTACTTGGCCGCCCAGTTCAGCACAGTCACCTAGCGCGTAGATATTGGCGTGGTTGGTTTGACCGTATTCGTTCGTCACAATACCGCGACCTATGGTAATGCCAGAGGCCTCTGCAAGTGCGGTGTTGGGGCGAACACCCACCGCCGATAATACAGCGTCACAGTCAATGGTTTCGCCATTGGCTAGGGTGACGCGATAGCCGCGACCACGCTGGTCAACGCGTTGTGCTGTTAAGCCAAAGTGCATATTCACGCCCATGCCGCGATAGACCTCTTCGATCACTTGTGAAGCCGGTGCTGGGATCAGGTTGCCGAGCATGTGCGGCAGGGGGTCGATAATATCGATGTGGTGGCCAGATAGGACAAGGTCGTTACAGAATTCGGCACCTATCAAACCGGCGCCGATAATCACCACACGCTTGGCGCCGGCCATCGCTGTACGGAAGGCGGCGTATTCGTGTAGGTTGTTCACTTGGTGCACTTTGTTCGCCGCGTCACCCTGCATCGAGGGGCGAATCGCTAACGAACCGGTGGCGAGCACCAATTGGTGATAGCTGAAGCAACCGTGGTCTGTGGCTACTGTTTGAGCAACGGGGTCGATTCGGTTCACCTCGCAGAAGGGGCGAATATCCATACCGAGGTCACGGGCCATTTGTTCTGCTTCTTTGGCCACGAGGCCAATGGCGGTTTTACCTTTGTTCATGCCCGTCGATAGTGCAGGTTTAGAGTAGAAGCTAGCATCGTCTTGGCTGAGCATGAGCAGTGGGCGTTGTTTGTTTTGTTGACGGTACATCCTGGCCAAGTTGTAGCCCGCTAGACCACTGCCGATGATCACGACCGGAGCCAATGTGCTGTCGAGTTCATCAAAGGCTGTTTTGTCAACGGGCGCTTCGGCAGGCGCCGCATCGGCGCTTGTAGTGTCAATAGGCGTGTGCTCGCTCACAGCGACCATTTCAAAATCCAGTTTACCTACACCGCACTCGGGGCAGACCCAATCTTCTGGGACATCTTCCCAGCGTGTGCCGGGAGCAATACCGTCTTCAGGCCACCCCAGGGCTTCGTCATATTGCCAGCCACACACGATGCATTCCCATTTCTTGTAGGGGTCGCCATTATGAGCGATCGAGGCGGGCGCTAAATCTTCAACGACAGTGGCTGTTGAATTTTCGCCGTTTGAGATTGTTGCCATCGCCGCGGCTACTTGTTTCACTTCGATCATTTCAAAGTCCATTTTGCCCACCCCGCACTCTGGGCACAGCCAATCTTCGGGGATGTCTTCCCAGCGCGTGCCCGGCGCAAAACCTTCTTCCGGTAGACCGACTGATTCATCGTATATGAATCCACAAACGATGCATTCCCAGACTTTGTATGTCGTCATATCAACCTCATCGATGATTAATGTGGGCTATTATGGCGTTAAACAAAACTAGGTTTGAAGGCCTAATTGCGCTATCTCATCCATACGGACGATTTCCGTAAAAAGCGCTTGGCTATACTCGATTCATCATTATAAGGAGAACAATATGGCGAAGTCTGTTGAATACAATCTTGGTCCACATACCTTTCCTCGTGGCTGGTTCGTTGTTGCCGAGGCCAATGAGATCGACGCAGGGCCGATTGGCGTTAGATTCTTTGGCAAAGACATGATTATCTTTAGAGGCCAAAGTGGTAAACCGGTCATGCTGGATGCCTATTGCAAGCATATGGGTACGCATTTGGCCAAAAGTAATTCAGCCATGATCGTACGCAACGGTATGCAGATTGAGGGTGACGCCATTCGCTGCCCCTACCATGGATGGCGCTACAACGACAAAGGTGAAGTCGACGATATTCCATACCACGACGGTCCCTGCCCAAAATCAGCCGCTATTAGTAGCTACCATGTGGTGGAGAACATGGGTTGTATCATGATGTGGCACGATGAAGAAGGCGGTGAGCCCGATTATTCCACGCCTAAATTGCCTGAGTGGGATCATCCACAGTGGATACACTGGACGCTCGACCACTTGGGTGAATTGCCAGTACACCCACAAGAAATTCTCGATAACATGTCGGATATTCGCCATTTAGGCCCCACCCATGGGGCTCCCTGTCAGTACTTTGAAAACCAAGCGATTGATCACATTTATGTACAGCGTCAAGGTGGGCCAATGCAGTTGTACGGCTGTGTGATGTTGTATACCTCAACGTGGTACACCGGCCCGGGCGTGTTGTTGTCTAAGCAGGTGTGGGGCGAAAGCACCTCCTACGAGTTCATCGCTAATACCCCCGTCGATGACGGCGTGAGCAAGTGCTGGCACGGTTGTCTGGTGAAAGCCGCGTCAGAGGTGGTGACCGATGCCGATCGCGAGATGGCGAAAATGACACAGGCGGGAGCGTTAGAAGCCTTTGCGACTGATTTCCAGATTTGGCAGCACAAAGTGCCCGCCACTAAAATCATGGGTCTTAAAAGCGATGGTCCTTTCGCGAAGGGCCGCAAGTGGTATTCACAGTTCTATGCCAAACGTGAAGATGCTGCCGCGATTCAATCACAGGTAAACGGTATCTATCATGTACCTGGTGTGACAACGCCAGCTGAGGCAAACCATGCGATTGACGATGGTTTGCCCTTTGCGGGGGCATAAGAATGTCCCCCGTTAATACTATCAAGGCTTACCTGAACGCGCTGTGCAGTGCTGACATCGAAGCGATTGTTGGTCTATATGCAGACAATGCCACGATCGAGGATCCTGTGGGTTCTTCGCCTATTCAGGGGCACACCGCAATTAGAGCATTTTACAGCGCGGCCCTTGGAAGTATTCGTGTAGCGGAATTAACTGGAGAGGTGCGCCTTGCGGGTGACGAGGCGGCATTCCCCTTTGAACTTCAAATGACCTTTAACGGCCAGGCGATGGTGATGAATATCATCGATACCTTCAGATTTGATGAGGCGGGAAAGGTCTGTCAAATGCGAGCTTTTTGGAGCGAAGCTAATATGCGCCCTGCCTAGGGCGTATATTTAAGAAATCGTCACCAGACTCTTCAGAATCAAACTCACCAACATCGATTGCTGCGATACGCCGGTTTTGGCGAAGATCGAGCGCAGTTGCGCGCGCGCTGTGTTGCGAGAGATTCCTAATTGGGCCGCACTTTGGTCGAGGTTGGCTCCCTCTGCAAGCAGTTTCGCAAGCAGTGCTTCGGCCCGGGTTAGCTGGTAAAGCGCCATTAAAATTTTGATATCAATGTCGTATTGTTTCTCTGGCGCGTTAATAAATACCATCATGTGGGGCGTGCGACTGGGTTCCACAGAGGGGTCTATCATCATAGGTTTAATTAACACTTCGAGAGGACTTTTGCCTGACGGTCTTTCTACAGATAGGGCGAAAACGGCTGCTTGTTCATTGTGGCGCTGAGCCTTTAGGATTTCGCCCAAGTATTCATAGAACTTAGTTTTATTTTTACCACTATCAAAATGGATGAGGTCGTTGACGATATGGAATCCATCTTTATCGCGCAATAAATCGTCCGCAACACTATTGCGTGATAGGACCTTTGCTTTCTCGTCTAGGGTCACAATACCAATAGACTTACTCGTTAGTGTTTTACTGTAGAGGCGACGCTCGTGATCGAGGTTGATAAGTTGTATGCCATTGGCAACGGCGCGCTGGATATGCGGTGCCATCATGCTTAAAAATTGCTTCACATCAGCACTGAAATTATGAGTGTCTTTCGAACGGCAAAATCTAACGCTGAATCGTTGCCCATAGGCATTGCGGAGATCCATGCCAATCATATGGTAGATATCTAATGGTTTCATACAGAACTTGTAAAGCTCTGTCTGTTCAAGTTGTGAATACGGACTGCATTGGTCGAGTGTCATTACCTCGCTCCATGGCAGGTTATTCATCAGGTTAGAGGTGTAATATTTATCGGTGTAAGGATTATCGTGAGCATCGGCATAGGTTTTTTGCAATTTGTCGCACGATATAAATATCAAACCACCGTCTTCATTAGAAGGTTCGCGCATGGTAATGGAAGCAAAATTGGCGTTGATTAAAGCGCGCATCTTATCGAGGAAAACCCCATAGGGGTCTTCTTCGATATGTCCATCATACAAATAGCCGAGAAGTTCGGAGAGTTCTTCCAGTGAGGGTTGCTGCATTATTTTCGTCTTGTTATTTATTTATCTATTAGTAGCAACCCGCACCGGTCTAGTCAACGGTTAATCAAAGCACGATTAGGATTGACGTTGGGCTAGCTCGCGTGCGACATCTTCAATAAGATCCTCTTGCCCACCTACCGTCTTTCTTTTAGCCATTTCGAGCAAGATCTGATGCGAGCCTACACCGTATTTAGCGGCAGCACGTTTGGCAAACAACAGGAAGGAAGAATAGGCGCCGGCATAGCCCAAAACAAGGGCATCTCGGCCTACACGGACGGGCTCATCAAGAATGGGTAAGACATGATCCTCTGCCACATCCATTAACTTGAAGATATCGACGCCCGTGTGAGCGCCCATGCGGTCGAGCACAGCCGCCATCACCTCGAGGGGGGTGTTACCCGCACCGGCGCCAAGCCCCGCGGCCGACCCATCGATACGAACAGCCCCGGCTTCGATAGCTGCCAGCGAATTCGCGACGCCCATGGCCATATTGTGGTGCCCGTGGAAGCCAATCTCAGTTTCTGGTTGTAGCTTGTCGCGTAACAGCGCAATACGCGCTGTGACGTCGTCGGGCAACATGTAGCCGGCCGAGTCGGTGCAGTAAATACAGTTGGCACCGTAAGATTCCATTAACAGGGCCTGCTCGATGACTTCCTCTGGTGAAATCATGTGCGCCATCATCAGAAAGCCCACCGTGTCTAGTCCTAACACACGAGAGCGTTGAATGTGCTGACGAGATACGTTGGCTTCGGTGCAGTGAGTAGCAACGCGCATCGTAGTGACGCCACAATCGACCGCCATGTGCAGGTGATCAACGGTACCAATTCCAGGGAGTAGTAAGGCTGAAATTTTGGCATTTTTTACCGCGCCCGTCACGGCACGCAAGTACTCTTCATCGCTGTGTGCAGGGAAACCATAGTTCACCGAGGCGCCGCCCAGACCATCGCCGTGGGTGACTTCAATGAGTGGAACGCCGGCGTCGTCCAGTGCGGTAGCGATGTCGACCATCTGTTCAATAGAAATTTGATGTTGCTTGGGATGCATGCCATCGCGCAGACACATATCGTGCAAAGTGACGTTTTTACCTTGAATATTCATGCTCTATCCCTATTAGTTCTGTGCGTACCAAGTTTCCGCTAGCATCTCGGCGGTGCGCAGGCCGGCGGCAGTCATGATGTCTAAGTTGCCCGCGTAATTAGGCAGGAAATCGCCCAGGCCTTCTACTTCCATTGACACGGTAACGCGCTTGTTGTCGAAAATAGGGCCGTTCACCAAGCGGTAACCGGGAACGTATTTTTGTACTTCTACAATCATTTCGTTGATCGAGTCAGTAATCGCGGCTTGGTCGGGGGTGCCCTCGGTCAAGCAGTGAATCGTGTCGCGCATGATCAGTGGTGGTTTTGCGGGGTTGATAATGATGATGGCTTTGCCTCGCTTGGCACCGCCCACTTTCTCAATCGCGCCGGAGGTGGTGCGGGTGAATTCATCGATGTTGTCGCGCGTGCCCATGCCAACAGAATCTGACGCGACGGTCGCAACGATTTCTGCATAATCCACAGGCTGCACGCGGCTGACAGCGGCAACCATAGGGATGGTTGCCTGGCCGCCGCAGGTCACCATATTCACGTTGTTGACTTCGCCAGCAGCAAGTAAGGCGTTCAGGTTGACCGGTGGAATACAGTAGGGGCCAATAGCGGCGGGTGTTAGATCGATCATGGTGACGCCCAGTGCATTGAGTTTGGCGGCGTTGTCGGCGTGCACGTAAGCGGAGGTTGCATCAAAGGCAATGTCCACAGGGCATTCGTCAAAGCGAGCGACGAGACCGTCTACGCCCTCGGTGGTGGTGAGCAAGCCCATCTCGTTGGCGCGCTGTATACCCGGTGATTCCACCACGCCTACCATCCACACGGGGTCAATAATCTCACTGCGCATGGCCTTCATGAGCAGGTCGGTGCCGATGTTGCCGGGGCCAATAATGGCGGCTTTAAATTTTTTAGTCATGTTCTCGATCTCAAACAAATTGACAGTGGCAGCGGCTTTCGGGAAGACCTTCGCCAAACATCACTAGCGACATTTTGTCGCCGACAGATACTGGTTCAAGTGGCACTACCGAGCCTGATAAGATGATTTCTCCTGCTAATAGAGGAATGTCGAAGGCGCCAAGTGTATTGGCTAGCCATGCCACTGCTGTGAGGGGGTTTCCCTGTACGGCGGAGCCAAAACCATGGCTTAGCGGTTGGTCGTTTTTAAATACCTGGATTTCTATATTAGCGAGGTCTATACCCTCAACCGACAGTTCGCTATCGCCCAACACATAAACACCACAGGAGGCATTATCTGCGATGGTGTCCTGGATCTTGATTTGCCAGTTATCAATCCTAGAGTCAACGATCTCAAAGCAGGGCATGATACAGTCAGTCGCCGCCAATACATCCTGCTCGGTAATATGGGTACCGCGCAGGTCACTTTTTAGACGGAAGGCAATTTCACCTTCCGCTCGTGGTTGTATTAGTGCGCCTTTGATGGGGATATCCGCGCCGTTAGTAAAAGCCATAGCATCCGTGAGAAACCCAAAGTCGGGTTGATACACACCTAGCATTTCTTGCACGGCGGCTGAGGTCGCGCCAATTTTCTTGCCAATAATTCGCTCACCATCATTGTCCATACGCAGCATCAACATGTGCCGGGCTATGCGATAAGCATCATCAATCTCAATGTCAGGGTGCTGATCTGTTAAGGGGGCGAATGTTTTTCCGTTGCGTAAAGCGCGATAAAGTGCCTGCCCAATCTGTTGCTGTAACGCTTCTGTTAGTGCCATTACAAGGCCTCCAAAAACGCTAAACTTTCGCGGTTAAACAGCTGAGGGTGCTCTACCATTACCCAATGGCCGCATTGGCTCACTTTGATAGATTGAACTGTGTTACATGCATTGAATAATTTGTCGGCGCCGCTGACTGGGCAAAAACGGTCTTCTCTGCCCCAGAAGGACAGCACTGAACAGGCAATGTCACCCAAGCGATCAGTTAAATCAGGAATAGCCATGGTAGCGAGCACCGTCGCATTTTGTGTTTGCAGTGTTGCCCAGCGTTGATCAACGAGCGCATCAGTGACATGCTCGGGATCGTACACCAATTGTGTCAGTAGTTTGGCAAGCACATCGCGGGTAAATTCTGGCGAGCCCATGGGGTATTTCACCATGGCTTGTATGCCGGGCATATTGAAATAGGTTTCGCGGCTCTCAATACCGCCGCTGGCCATTAAAATAAGCGAAGTAACAGCGTCGGCTCGAGTGAGTGACATACCGATCGCGATGGCACCTCCCAAAGAATTGCCCACCAGGTGATAGTTTGAAAGCTTCAGTTCATCGAGCCATTCGAACATGATGCCGACAAAGTAATCCAGTGTGTATTGCACATCGGTCGGTTTATCTGACTGGCCGTAGCCAGGGAGATCGGGTACCAGAACCCGATACCCAGCGTCACGAAATGCTTCAATGTTTGCCTGGAAGTTGCTCATGCCACTGGCGCCGGGGCCACTGCCGTGAATAAATACCACGCATCCTAAAGTAGCCCCAGATGGGGCTGTATCGCTATACGACAGGGTGAACCCCGAGGTTAGCTGTCGTTGCATTGTCTCTGTCATAGGTTGCCTACACAAAGAAGTCTTGGTTGTCGACGCCAAAGCTGGTCGACCCTAAGTTTCTCGCAAACGGCGTGGGGTTGTTAGCAACGTGACAGCGACTCATGTGGATATCTTTCCAAAACTGCTGCAACGGGTGACCGCTAAACACTGAACGCCCCCCGGCGGCATCAAACAAAATGTCTATGCCTTCAATGCACTTTTCACTTACCAGAGATGCTTGGTAGCGATATAACAAGCGTTGCTCCATGGTGGGTTTCCAACCACATGCTTCCATTTCATCGAAATTCTTAAACATAATCGCCTCCATCTCGGCGATAATGTACTTAACACGCGCGACCCGCTCTTGGATTTCGACATCGCCGGCGAGTTTGGTGATGTCAGTGGTCGCGGCCCCAGTACGTGATTCAATGAACATTTGTAACGCACGTTTCAACGCGCCAATCGCAGGTGTGTTTACCACACGAATAAAAGTTTGCGCCCATGGCAAGCTATACATAGGGTTTTCTTGCTCATTAACACAATTGAAACCATCAATTTGATGGTGTGTGCGGTGGAAGGGAACAAACACGGACTTTTCGATGACAACATCGTTTGAGCCCGTGCCTTGCAGCCCCATGACATCCCAAGTGTCTTCAATGGTGTAGTCGCTGCGGGGTACCAAAAAGGTGCGATAGCCGTCGCCGGGGATAACGCCGCCAAGGAGTGCCCAACTGCAGTGGCCTGACCCTGAGCTCCAGCCCCAACGACCGCTTAGCATGAAGCCGCCTTCGCAGGCCTCGGCTTTCGCGCCAACAGGATTATAGGAGCTGCTCACCAACGTGTTGGGATCTTCACCGTAGACATCGCGTTGCGCTTGCTCGTCCATCATGGCAATTTGAAACGCGTGTACAGCGATAATACCGCACGCCCACGCTGTGCTCATGTCCGCTTCGGCAATTTTTATATGATCGGCAAAAAAGTCCTGTGGACGACTTTCTGATCCTCCCCATTGTTTGGGCAGCATCATTTTGAAAAAGCCGCAATCTTTAAGTGCTTGTACCGCGGCATCCGCCACCTGTCGGTTGTTGCGGGTTTTTTCCGCACAATTGGCAATAATTTCTTGAACTTCAGCAGTTACAGTTTGCATCGTTAAATCCTCGCAATGTTATTGTTATGCCACGTCGCAATATTGTCCTTTAAAGAACAATAGCGGCTGATTAGTTGAATGATCGGTTTTGCACTTATAGTCCAAGACGCGACCGACAATGATTTGGTGGTCGCCACCTTCATAGCGGTGTTCTACAACGCATTGAAAGCGACAGCTAAAATCATCAAATAGTGGCGCATCACCAATACCCTGACTCCATTCCACGCCGGCAAATTTATCGATATCTCGGCTCGCACAGCGGTTAGATAGGTCCTGTTGTCCACTGTGTAGAATGTGGATAGCAAAGTGGTCATTGTTGGTGTAAGCGCCGTAGCTTTTTGAGCCCTTGTCGATGCTCCATAGCACCAATGGTGGGTCGAGCGATACGGAAGAAAAGCTGTTTGCGGTCATCGCCACGGGCTTGGGGTGCCCTGTTTCCAAGTCTTTTCCCATGGTGGTCACGACAGTTACCCCAGTGGCGAAATGACCAAACGCGTTACGCAGTGCTTTGCTATCTGTAGGAGTCATAATGTAAATCCTCTACTAATGTATCCCTATCATTGCCCAGCAATTGCCACCTTTCATACCTCGTTTGGTCTATCCGTTTTTATTCCCTTAACCCGTATGGCCTACTGAGAAATCGTGACCCCAAAAACTCGCTACTGTGCTTTCAAACACCTCGTATTTCGACCAGTCTTCAATGACCCTGCCTTCTGCGCCGTACTCAATATCAAATCCAGCGGGCGATTTCATATAGAACGACACCATGTGATCGTTGGCATGGCGACCAAGTGTGCCGGACAACCCAACCTCATGGGCGATGCGACGGTCATTACAGCGGCCCACCTCATCAATGTTGTCGACTTCGGTCATGACGTGAATACATCCCGCGGGGTGGGGCATTTCAAAGAATGCCAAACTGTGATGGCGGTTATTGCAGTGCATAAACCATAGGCGTTTGATGGGCTCATTGGGGTCCGGTGTGAAACGAATTTTCATCAAGTCGGATAGTCCAAAGCCCAGTACGTCACGGAACATGGCAACGGTATCGTCGAAGTTGGGGGCGGGCAGTACCGCGTGCCCCATGCCCATATCTCCGGTCACAAACTGACGAACACCTACGGGAGAAACCATGCGGCCAAAATCTGATATAACCCCCCAGTACAGCTCGTGACGATTGCCTGATGGATCCGTGAAGCTGGCCAGCGCTTGCACGCGGCGAGCGGCCGCGGCCGCATCATCATGCTGTTCGACTGCAATGCCTGCCTTGTTCAAACGCGCCAGTGCATCGTTAAATCCTTCTTCGTTATTTGTTTCCCAGCCACAGCAAAACAAACCGTCGCTGTCGGCTTTTTGAACGAACATGCGAAACGGATGGTCATCCATTTTGAAATACTGCATGTCGATACTGCCGCCTAGCGCCTCAGTGTTATCGTGTAAGCCCATGACTTGGCAAGCATAGGTTTGCCACTGTTGGGGTTGCGTGCTATTGATGCCGATATAGCCCAAACTTTTAATCGTCATTGTTTTTCTCCATGCATTGCTTGGGTCTGCCAAATCTCGCGCAGACTGGGTTTATGTACCTTGCCAGAGGCGGTCAAGGGCAGTGATGAACAATAGTGGAAACTGCGAGGCACCTTATAATTAGCCAGGTTGTCGCGACACCACTGATAGAGTTGTTGATGATCGATTTCGCCTTGCTGATTGGCGTAGAACAGCGCGCCTACTTCGCCCAGTCTGTCGTCGGGCACCCCAATAATGGCGCAGCTTACAATCTGCGGATGCGCAAGAAGCCTGTTTTCGATCTCCGCTGGGTAGCAGTTAAAGCCGCCGCTGATATACATATCTTTAAGTCGGTCAGTGATGCTCAAATATCCCGCTTCGTCGAGGTGGCCGATATCACCGGTATGAAGCCATCCGTCTTTGTCGATGGCGGCCGCGGTCGCTTCAGGATTGTCAAGATAGCCTGCCATAACGTTGTAGCCTCGGATCACAATCTCGCCGCTTTCCCCATGCCCTAGCAGGCCACCAATGTCGTTCATGATAGCCACTTCCACGCCGTCAATAGCGCGTCCTGAGGTGGTGGCAATGGTGCGTTCGTCATCATCGTGGCGGCACATAGTGGCCAAGCCGCAGGATTCAGAGAGCCCATACGCCGTAATGACGGTATCGATACCTAAAATATTTTTCATGTCGACGATTAATTGAGTGGGTATGACTGCCGCACCCGTGGTGGCCTTAGAAAGACTCGAGATGTTTGTTGATCCTAGCTCGGGATGTGCAAGCATGGCCTGAAAGATGGTGGGCGGCCCGGGTAGCACGGTAATGCCATCTCTTTCAATTCTTTGCAGTACATGACCGACATCAAACGTTGCTTCGGGTAGCATTGTAGCGCCGCTTAGTAAGCAGGCGAGCATCCCAGCTTTATAACCAAAGCTGTGGAAAAAGGGGTTGATGACTAGGTAGCGATCAGAAGCGTCCAGTCCCAAGGTTTGATAGAAGGTGGTAAAGGTATCGATATTCTGCTGGTGGAGTGTCACCACGCCCTTGGGGGTGCCGGTGGTGCCTGACGTGAAGATAATATCCGATATCATGTCGCCTGATACGTCAGGCAAGGCAACGTCGGGGGTTGAGCGTGTCATCAACTCATCCCATTTTATGTCTGCCGCGCTGGAGCTATCGCCTATGCAAACGATATGCTTTAGCGAAGGCGTGTTACTTCGAACAATACTGGCGGGATAGTCAACCCCTAAAAACTGGCCGATACTAAACAGCCATGAGCACCGGCTGGCGTTGATGGCTTGTTCTGCTTCGATGCCTTTAAAGCGTGTATTCAGTGGCACAACAATCCCGCCTGCACGCTGTATCGCCAAGCAGGCAATAATCCATTCATAACGATTTGGACACCACAGTGCCGCCCTATCTCCAGCTGCGAAGCCCCCATGGATTAAATGTTTCGCCAGTGTGTTAACTCGCTGGTGTGTTTCTGCAAAGGAAATGCAGCGCTCATCCTGTTCAATGAACGTTTTACCTTGCCAGTGAGTGGCTGCGTGCAGCAGGGCATCGGGTAGTGTGCAGATCGCCGTCATGTTAAGTGTCTGTTATTAGTCTGTTGAGACGAATGTAAAACACTGTCTAAAAACTGTCATAGTCTCAATGGATGATGCTCTTACATGTATCCCTTCCGATAATCCCAATCGACATTTTATTTTTTGGAAGGCGACATGGATAAATTATGCGATGCCAAAACAGCAGTAGCGGCGATTAAAGATGGCATGACAATCGGCATAGGCGGTTGGGGCCCTCGGCGTAAGCCAATGGCATTGATTCGAGAGCTGTTGCGTTCGCCGGTTAAGGATTTAACAGTGGTTGCCTATGGCGGTGCCGATGTAGGCATGTTGTGCGCGGCCGGCAAGGTCAAGAAATTGGTTTTTGCCTTTGTTTCACTCGATTTTATCCCCTTGGAGCCTTTTTTTCGTCAGGCTCGCCAACAAGGCCAGCTTGAGGTTAGTGAAATTGATGAGGGCATGATGCTGCTGGGTTTGAGAGCTGCTGCATGGCGGGTGCCTTATATTCCAACAGCCATTGGGTTGGGTACTGATGTGGTGACGCAAAATCCTGATATCGCGCTCGTCGATAGCCCTTATGACGATAAGCAGTGGCTGGCCATGCCCGCCCTGAATCTCGATGTATCGCTAATCCATGTGACCCGCGCTGATCGTCGCGGTGTTTGTCAAATCGCCAGTCCAGATCATTACATGGACGATTGGTTCGCGCGAGCGGCCAAGCACACCATCGTTTCTTGCGACGAGTTAATCGACACCGAATTCTTTCACCAGGAGGACGTCGCTCGACAAGTCTTTTGGGAGCGTGCGGCTACCCACGCTGTCGTGCATATTCCCGGAGGTGCTCATCCGAGCTCATCAGCGCCACTTTATGGCTTTGATGTCAGTCACTTTAAGGCCTACGCCGCATCGGCTAAAGAGCAAAACTTCAGTGCGTATTGCCAGCAATTTGGTATCGATACCAGTGAGACAGACTATCAAAAAATGGTGGGTGGGCTTGAGGCTATCCAACAACTTCCATTACCTGTTTATTAAGCGAGGATGACGTGATGCAAAATAACGAAACAGCCACAGAATTTTCGCTTGCGGAGTTGATGATTTGTGCTGCGGCCGAAGCCTTTCGACACGACGGTGAAGTGTTGGCCACAGGCATTGGTATGCTGCCTCGTTTGGCCGCCAGTTTGGCCATGTCGTCGTTCAATCCTGATATGTTGATGACCGACAGCGAGGCATGGATTTTATCTTCACCCAATCCTGTCAGTGGTCGCAAGTCGGGCGATATTCAGCCCTGCGAAACGTGGATGGGGTTTTCAAGGATTTTTGATAACGTTTGGAGTGGTCGAAGGCATGCTTTGGTAGGGCCAAGCCAAGTGGATCGTTTTGGGCAGGCCAATATCTCTGCGCTCGGCGGCACATATCAACAGCCCAAAGTGCAAATGTTGGGTGTGCGGGGCTTCCCTGGGAATTCCATAAGCCACGCAAATTCCTTTTTTGTGCCTTCGCACAATCGACGCGTTTTTGTTGAAGGGGAGTGTGACGTTGTTGCCTCTGTTGGTTACAACCCTGATCGTCTGCCACGCGGCTATGCATTTTCCGAAATAGATATCCGTATAGCGATCACTAACCTTTGTGTCATGGATTGGGGGGGTGAAGGCTATACGCCAAGGGTGATTTCCCTGCATCCCGGAGTGTCACTCGAGGAAGTGCTTGATAACACAGGGTTTGCACTGGGCGCCATAGAAAATCTTGGTACTACGCCAATACCTACAATGGCTCAGTTAGACATTATTGCCAAACTCGATCCGCTCAATCATCGCGCTAAACAGCTGCCAGATAATCCACCGGGAATCAGGTCATAGGGAGGCCAATATGACGGACTATCAAGAAGAGCAAGACATTGTCCTTTATGACGTTGCTGACGGTGTTGCCACGGTAACCATGAATCGTCCGCGCTACAACAATGCGCAGAATGGCCGTATGACGTATTTGTTAGACGCTGCCTTTAAACGTGCAGTGGCTGATGACGATGTCAAAGTTATAGTGTTGAAAGGCGAAGGTAAGCACTTCTCAGCGGGGCATGATATTGGTACGCCAGGCCGCGATATTAATGAGAGCCAAGACCGTGTCGGTATGTGGTACGACCATGCAAATAAGGAGGGTGGCGAATTTTTGTATGTGCGTGAGGCCGAGGCCTATCTAGGCATGTGTCGTCGCTGGCGGGAGATTCCTAAGCCTATGATTGCGGCAGTGCAAGGTGCCTGCATTGCCGGCGGTCTTATGTTGGCTTGGGTGTGTGACCTTATTGTGGCGACTGACGATGCCTATTTCTCTGATCCCGTTGTGCGGATGGGGATTCCCGGGGTCGAGTATTTTGCCCACCCATTTGAATTGCCGCCACGCATCGCCAAAGAGTTCTTGTTTACTGCTCAGAAGATGGGGGCCCAGCGCGCCTATGAACTGGCGATGGTCAATCGTGTTGTACCGCGCGATGAATTAGCGACGCAGGTCGATGCTCTCGCTAAACAAGTCGCTACCATGCCGCGTCTCGGCCTTGCGTTGACCAAGCAAGCCATCAATTTTGCCGAAGATCAGCAGGGTAAGCGCGCCACGATGGATGCCGCCTTTGCTTGGCATCATTTCAGTCATGCCCATAACGATTTGGTGTCTGGTGACAAATTGGGTGGTTTTGATGCCAAGAAAATGGCCTCTGCTAACAAGTCCGGTGATGCCTAATGGAATTGATTTATACCCCGCAACAGCAAGATTTTCGGATGGAGATTCGCGACTGGTTACGCGAACACGTCCCGACTGACAAACTCGCCTCTTTTGATACGGCTGAGGGTTTTGCCGCGCACCGTGAGTGGGAAAAGACATTGGCGAGCGGCAATTGGGGTATGGTGACATG
Source organism: Cellvibrionales bacterium (assembly GCA_024639455.1). Taxonomy (GTDB): domain Bacteria; phylum Pseudomonadota; class Gammaproteobacteria; order Pseudomonadales; family JAHEIH01; genus JAHEIH01. The sequence goes on along the minus strand of JAHEIH010000010.1, from coordinate 30,073 downwards.
GCCCGAAGCCTACGGCGGGCGAGGTTGTGACTTAATCGAATGGCTGATTTTTGAAGAAGAATACTATCGGGCTGGTGCCCCGTTGCGCGTGAATCAGAATGGCATCTTTCTGCTCGGGCCTACGCTGATGGAATATGGCACCCCAGCGCAGAAAGAACGCTTTATCTCAGCCATGGCGTCTGGTCAAGAAATGTGGGCCCAGGGTTGGTCTGAGCCCGGCGCGGGTAGTGATATGGCAGCCATTCGATGTCGCGCTGACCGAGATGGTGACGATTTTATTATTAACGGACAAAAAATCTGGTCTACCCGAGCGGTATTCGCCGATTGGGTATTTGGTTTGTTCCGCAGTGATCCATCCTCAAGCCGTCATCACGGTTTGTCTTTCATTTTAGTTCCCTTGAATGCGCCTGGTGTCACGGTGCGCCCCATTCCTCAATTGAACGGCTTGCCGGGGTTTGCCGAGATCTTTTTCGATGATGTCCGCGTGTCTGCAGAAAACCTGATTGGTGGTGAGGGCGAAGGTTGGTCAATTGCCATGTCGACAGCCGGCTTCGAGCGCGGTCTGATGTTGCGCAGTCCGGCGCGCTTCCAACAGGCGAGCAAAAAGCTGGTTGAACTTTACCGGGAGCGGCGCAATGACATTCTGGACCTTTCCATCGAGGATGCCGTGGTTAAATGTTATATGGATGCTGAAGCGTACGCATTGTCGACCTATCAAACCGCTTCGCGATTACAGCAAGGCGCCAAAATAGGTCCTGAATCGAGCTGTAATAAGATTTACTGGTCGGAACTCGATATTAAAATCCACGAGACAGCACTTTCTCTCTTGGGGGCGCATGCCGAAGTCGAGCAAAGCGATGCCCCTGATCAATCTGTGGTTTCTGCTTGGCTAGATGGCTTCTTGTTCTCACAGAGCGGGCCTATTTATGCCGGCACCAATGAGATTCAGCGCAACATCATTGCAGAGCGATTACTCGGTTTGCCGCGACGCTAGGAGAAAGGCATGGATTTTACATTTAACGAAGAACAGTATTTTTTCCAGCAGACACTAAAGGATTTCTTAACCGATAACGTTACGCCAGCATCGATTCGACGGCGCTGGGATAGCGATGATGGGTTTGATCAGGACGCGTGGCGAAGTCTTTGTGAGCTAGGTACCAGCGCCACGCAGATACCCGAGGACTGTGGCGGTCTTGGTCTGCGTTTTGATGACATCATTATGATGATTCAAGCCTGTGGACAGGCAGCGTTGCCAGAACCCTTGGTGGAACACAGTTTTATTGCTGCACCGCTGCTTGCACAGCTTCATGCATCTCAACCCTCTGAGCGTGTAGCGGACATTTTAGCGGCGATGGCGAGTGGTGAAGCCATGGTATTAACCGCCTCCATGATCAATCCCTACGTCAATTTTGCTCATTCGGCGACCCATGTGTTGTTGCAGTTTGGCGATGATCTGCACCTTATTGATAGCAAAGATTGCACGCTTACACATGTGACCAGTGTCGATCGGTCACGGCGGCTCGCTGAGGTTAAATGCCAACCAAATGGTACAACATGTCTCACCAATGGTCGCTTAGGCTCCGAGTTGTGGCAAGCCACGCTTAACCGCGGTGCACTTGCCAATGCTGCCCAATTGCTAGGACTCGCAGAAACGTTAGTGCAAATGGCGGTTAAGCATGCCTCGGATCGCGAGCAATTTGGCAAACCTGTTGGTGTCAATCAGGCCGTGAAGCATTTATTAGCCGATTGTGCCGTCAAGATCGAATTTGCTAAGCCGGTGGTATACCGCGCAGCTTATACCCTGGCGGTGGCGCCTAATCGTGCCGACTGGGCGGTGTCCCACGCCAAAGTGAGCGCCACCGAAGCTGCCCAGCTTGCTGCTCGCCATTGTATCCAGGTGTTTGGTGCTATGGGGTACACGTGGGAGTGCGATGTTCACATTTGGGCGAAACGTGTATGGGCATTAGCCAATGAATGGGGTGATGTGGGCTTTCACAAAAACCGTATTCATGAATGGCTCGTTCAGCCGAAGGCGTTATTGGGCCCCGAATTCACCTTTGGACGTCGCAATATTCGCGATGTCGAACACATAGACTAGGAGGCTTTAATGGCTGATGCCTACATCGTTGACGCACTGCGTTCCCCCACTGGGAAGCGCCGTGGGTCGTTGGCACAAATGCATGGCGCTGACTTGGGTGGTGCTGTGCTAAAAGCCCTTATGGCTCGAAATCCAATACCTGACGTTGATGTCGATGACGTTATTTTTGGCTGTGTCGATACCGTGGGCCCACTGGCGGGTGACATTGCACGTACTGCCTGGTTAGCCGCTGGATTGTCAGAAGAAGTACCTGGCACCACTGTTGACCGGCAGTGTGGATCGTCACAACAAGCGGTACATTTTGCCGCTCAAGCCATCATGTCTGGTTGCATGGATGTTGTGGTCGCTGGCGGTGTGCAAACCATGTCGTCTATTCCCATCTCTTCCGCTATGACCTTGGCTCAGCCGCTTGGTTTTACCGATCCTTTCAGCGGTAGTGAGGGATGGGTTGCGCGATATGGCAATGTCCCTGTATCGCAATTCAACTCGGCAGAGATGATCGCTGAACGCTGGAATTGTTCGCGCGAGGACATGGAACGCTATGCCTTGTTGTCACATCAGCGCGCTGCTCACGCGATTCAACAGGGATATTTTGATCGAGAAATTATCTCAGTGGCGGGTTGTGCAATGGATGAAACGGTGCGCGAGACGTCGTTGCAAAAGATGGCGGAACTGTTACCTCTGCAGGAGGGTGGGCGAATTACCGCGGGCGTTTCCAGCCAAACCTGCGATGCAGCCTCCGCTATGCTAATCGTCTCTGAAGCCGCTTTGAAACGCTACAACTTAACACCGCGTGCGCGAATAGCCCATATGAGTGTGCGTGCAGCCGACCCGATTTGGATGTTAACAGCGCCGATTCCAGCCACTCAGCACGCTATGAAGAAGTCAGGCCTTACCTTGCAAGATATTGATCTGGTGGAAATCAATGAGGCGTTTGCTTCGGTAGCCATGGCATGGTTGAAGGAAACGGGTTACGACCATGAGAAAACCAATGTTAATGGGGGCGCCATTGCTCTTGGGCATCCACTTGGGGCGACCGGCACAAAACTGATGACAACACTACTGCACGAGATGGAGCGACGCCAAGTTCGCTATGGCTTACAAACCATGTGTGAGGGGGGTGGTCAGGCCAATGTCACCATTCTCGAGAGACTATAGGAAAGCGTTATGACAAATGATTTTTGTTCCGGCCGTGTGGTCATTGTAACGGGCGCGGGCGGTGGTCTTGGCGCAGCTCACGCGAAGTTTTTGGCATCACATGGCGCCTCAGTCATTGTCAATGACATTAACCCAGCGGCCGCCGAAGCGGTGGTGGCCGATATACGCTCAGCAGGCGGTCAGGCAGAGGTTAATACCTCCAATATCACTGACTTTGCCGACAGCGCCAATATCGTTCAACAAGCCATCGATAGTTACGGGGATTTGCATGCGGTAGTCAATAACGCAGGCATCAACCGCGATCGCATGTTTGCCTCGATGAGCGAAGAGGAATGGGATGCCATCATGTCGGTGCACCTTAAGGGACACTTTTGCACCAGTCGCCACGCTGTGGGGTACTGGCGTGACATGGCCAAAGGTGGCGATAGGCCGATTGCGCGTATCGTCAATACTACCTCGGGTGCTGGGTTGCAGGGGTCGATTGGGCAGTCTAACTATGCCGCGGCAAAGGCAGGTATTGCAGCGCTAACGCTCAATCAGGCCGCCGAATTACGCCGCTACGGTGTTACAGCGAATGCGATAGCGCCAGCGGCCCGCACCGGAATGACCACGGCGGTAGCGGCGATGGCGGAGCGTATGGCGCCACCAACCGATGGGTCGTTTGACTATTGGGCGCCTGACAATGTCTCGCCGATTGTGGCTTGGCTTTGTTCAGAATATTCCTCGCACATTACCGGGCGCGTGTTTGAAGCCGAAGGCGGTAAGCTGTCTATTGCGGATGGTTGGCGCACGACACCGGGGGTCGAAAAAGACGCACAGTGGACATTACCTGAACTATCTGTAGCCATGGATGACCTGTTGGCGAGCGAAGTACCTGCCCAACCAGTGTACGGCAGTTAAGGGACATTTTATGGAGTTTCGCTTTACCGAAGAACAGCTAATGATACAAGACATGGCGGCAAGCTTTGTCGATGAAGTCTCAACTAGCGAGGCTGTCCGAGCGGCGATGTTATCCGACAAGGGCTACGATGAAGAAACGTGGCAGCGGATAACGCAAGAGCTGTGTTGGCAGGCACTTACTATTGATGAGGAGGCTGGTGGCCTTGGTTTAGGCTATGTGGAGCTCGTCGCTCTATTAGAGCAAGCTGGGCGTAAGTTACTGTGTTCTCCTTTCTTTGGTACGGCCTGTCTAGCTTTGTCCGCGTTAAAGCAATGCCCTGTCTCACCGGCAAAACAGACCGCGATCGAAGCTATTTTAGCAGGGCAAACGGCAACACTGGTTCACACAGACTCTGCAGGTCGCTGGGATGACAGCGCACAATTACCATGTATTAAGTCGGGTGCACTGGAAGGTATAGCCAGTCATGTCGTCAACGGTGATAGCGCGGAATGGTTAGTTGTGGCCGCCCGGGAAAACGACGCATTAGTGCTGCTGCTGGTATCCCCTGCGTGCCCACAGGTAAAACGGCGCGCGCTGACGACGATGGATCAAACGCGGCGTTTGGGCGGAATTCAGTTTAACCAATTGCCCTTGGAGGCTGCACATCGGTTGTGTGAGGGCGAGCTTGCAGAACGTATTCTTGCTGCCTGTCTTGAGCTGGCTCGAATAGGTGCAGCTGCTGACATGGTGGGCGTAGCCCAACAGGCTCTCGACAGCAGTGTTGGCTATATTCAAGAGCGGGTGCAGTTTGGGCGAACCATTGCTTCTTTTCAGGCGGTGAAACACAAGTGTGCGGATGTGATGCTAAAGCTGGAATCTTCGCGTTCATCGCTGTATTACGCCGCTTGTATTGCCGATGAGTATCTCGCGAACCATGCATCGATGGCGGCGCTGCAAGAAGCGGCGTCTATTGCCAACGCCTATGCCAGTGAAGCAGCTTTCTTTGCGGCGGGCGTGGGGATCCAATTACATGGCGGCGTGGGAATCACGTCAGAATATGATATTCAGTTGTACTTCAAACGTGCACGTGCCCTTGAAGCTTATTTGGGACTGCCGCATTGGCATCGTGAACGCTTGGCGTCGATGCTATTAGAGGGGGACGTCGCATGAAATTAAGTTTTAGTGCTGCCGATGAAGCCTTTCGCGTCGAAGTTGCCCAGTGGTTACAGGACAATTTGACCGGTGAGTTCGAGCATATTCGATTCCGTGGTGGCCCTGGCGATGAACATGTATTCGTGGAAGAGCGCAAACGGTGGGAACAACGCTTGGCTGAAGGGGGGTGGACCTGTATTGCATGGCCGGAAGCCTTTGGTGGAAAGCAGGCAACAATTGAACAGCAAGTAATCTTCAATGAGGAGTACGCCCGTGCCGGTGGGCCTGGACGCGTGGGACACATCGGTGAAACCTTAATGGGGCCAACGTTAATTGAATTTGGTACACCCGAGCAGCAAGCGAAATATTTGCCAGGCATCCGTGCCGGCCGTGAGTATTGGTGCCAAGGGTATTCAGAGCCGGGAGCAGGCTCCGATTTAGGCAATGTCAAAACCCGTGCGGTATTTGATGAAGCGACCCAGCAGTGGCGCATCAATGGTCAAAAAGTTTGGACCTCACTGGCGCATGAATCACATTACTGCTTTGTCGTGGCGCGAACGGATCCTAACCAAGTGGGCCACAAGGGGTTGGGCTTCTTCATGGTGGCCATGGATCAACTTGGCGTTACTATCCGCCCCATTGAACAACTCACAGGTACCGCAGAATTCAATGAGGTTTTCTTTGACGATGCAGTATGCGCTGCTGACGATATTTTAGGTGCGCCAGGTCAAGGTTGGGCGGTGGCGATGGCCTTGCTCGGATACGAGCGCGGAGTGTCAACACTCGGTCAGCAAATGCTATTCCAAAATGAGCTGGACGAGATCATACGTGTGGCTAAAACGAATGGTACATCACAAGACCCGAGTATTCGCCAGCGTATTGCTGAAGCGCATATGGGATTAAAGACTATGCGCTATAACTCCATGCGTATGCTTTCCGGTGCCGAGGGAAGCCAGCTAAATCGCGAAGCCATGATTTATAAACTGTATTGGTCTAGCTGGCATCGCAATCTCGGTAAATTGGCCATGGATGTGATGGGAGAGCAAGCCGAGATCCTTGAGGCTGCGCCCTATGAGTTAAACCGTTTGCAGTCGATGTTCTTATTCACACGTGCCGACACCATTTATGGCGGCACCAATCAAATTCAACGCAACCTCATCGCTGAACGCGCGCTGGGCTTGCCACGTGAGCCACGAGGTCAATCATGATTCCAGCTGCGCCCGACTATGTCGGCGGCCACCAATTATTGGCCGGTAAAAATATCCTTATCACCGCGGCGGCGGGCGCCGGTATCGGTTTTTCAGCCGCCCAACGATGCGTCGAAGAAGGCGCCGCGATGGTACTAATTAGCGATATCCACGAAGGCCGCTTGGCAAAGGCGGTGGAAACACTCGCGGCGTTGAATCCATCCTGCCTGGTTAAAGGCAAAGTGGCTAATGTGACACAAGAAGACGACGTACAGGCCATGGTTAACTGGGCAGAAGACGTCACTGGTGGGGTCGATGTACTTATCAACAACGCCGGCTTAGGGGGCACCAAGCTTTTGGTCGATATGGAAGACAGCGAGTGGCACCGTGTGATCGATGTCACCCTAACGGGCACCATGCGCATGACGCGAGCCATGTTGCGCGTGATGCAACCGCGTAAAACAGGTGTCATTGTAAACAACGCCTCGGTATTGGGTTGGCGCGCCCAGATTGAACAATGCCATTACGCGGCTGCCAAGGCCGGTGTGATGGCCTTAACGCGCTGTTCAGCAATGGAAGCAGCTCCCTACGGTATTCGTATCAATGCTGTATCGCCAAGTATTGCGATGCACGATTTTTTGCGTAAAACCACGCCCCCAGAATTATTAGAACAACTCGCGGCTAAAGAAGCTTTTGGCCGCCCCGCGGAGGTGTGGGAAGTGGCCAATGTGATGGTCTTCCTCGCCTCTGATTATGCCAGTTACATGACCGGAGAAGTCGTTTCCGTGTCGAGCCAACACGCTTAGGAGAAGATTATGAGAGACGCGGTCATTGTCGCGACGGCACGTACCCCCATTGGTAAAGCCTTCCGTGGTGCCTTTAACAACACCGAGGCTCCCGCGATGGGCGGCCATGTGGTGCAGGCATTGATGCAGCGCACGGGTCTTGATCCAGCGCGTGTAGAGGACGTATTTATGGGCGCTGCCGCCCAACAGGGTACCCAGGCCTACAACCTTGGCCGCTTGTGTGCCATTGCCGGCGGCCTCCCCGAAAGCGTGGCGGGCATGACCATGGACCGACAGTGCTCTTCAGGCTTAATGACCATTGCAACCGCCGCCAAATCGATTATGTGCGGGGAAATGGATATTGCGATCGGTGGCGGGTTGGAATCGATTTCTCTGGTGCAAAATAAACACAAAAATACCTACCGCAACGTCTCCAAAACGGTGCTAGAGATGTCGCCAAGGGCTTATATCAGCATGATCGAGACCGCAGAAATAGTCTCTTCCCGCTACGGTATTAGCCGCGAAGAGCAAGATCGTTATTCACTACAAAGTCAGCAGCGTACGGCGGCTGCACAACAGGCAGGATTGTTTGATGACGAAATCGTGCCTATGACTACCGTTAAAGAGGTGTTTGATAAGGAGACCAAGACGGTAAGTCATCATGAGGTTACTTTATCGCAAGACGAAGGTAATCGCCCCAGCACGACCTACGAGAGCTTGGCGGCATTAGCGCCGGTGATGACCGAAGGGCAATTCAGCGGTGCAGGCCAGTTCATTACCGCGGGTAATGCCTCGCAATTGTCTGACGGCGCTTCGGCGGTGATGTTGATGGATGATGCTACCGCCGCGCGCGAAGGTTTGCAGCCGCTCGGTATCTATCGCGGTTTAGCTGTGGCCGGTTGCGGCGCCGATGAAATGGGCATAGGGCCTGTGTTCGCGGTGCCTAAGCTGCTGGCCAAACATGGGTTGACCGTCAATGACATCGATGTGTGGGAGTTGAATGAAGCCTTCGCTTGCCAAGTCCTGTATTGCCAGAAAACCTTAGGGATTGATCCCGCCAAATTAAACGTCAACGGTGGTGCTATTTCAATTGGACACCCGTTTGGTATGAGCGGCGCACGTATGGTGGGTCACGCCTTGTTAGAAGCTAAGCGCCGCGGTGGTCGTTATGTCGTCATCACCATGTGTGTAGGCGGTGGTATGGGTGCCGCTGGATTATTTGAAGTTTGTTAATACGAGGATAAAAGCGATGGAAAACAACAATAATTGGGATCGCGAAGTAGATGTATTGGTCGTGGGCACCGGTAATGGTGGCCTCACATCGGCGATCTGTAACTACGAGATGGGCAGTAAAGACGTGCTCATTATCGAAAAGTCAAACAAGGTCGGCGGTACTAGCTCGACGTCTGGTGGAGGTATATGGATTCCTAATAATCACTATGCCAAGGCGTGTGGTGCTGAGGATTCCTATGAAGATGCACGTGAATACCTGCGTCAGACGTTGGCGGGTGAAGATGTTCCCGAAGATTTGGTTGATGCCTACCTTGTGAACGGCCCCAAAATGCTACAGTTCTTGCACGATCGTACCCGTGTGCGTTATGAGTCGCTTGAGCATTATCCCGATTACTACACCAATTTGCCGGGTGCCCGCGCTGGCCACCGCTCTTTGGAACCGGCGCCTTTTATGGCGTCCGATTTAGGTGCTAACTACAAAAATCTGACGTACACCCACTTCATGATGCGTATGTTTGGTGTCATTCATTTTACCCAAGTGGAGGCGCATGTATTAATGGTGCAATTACCCGGTTGGAAGAAGCTACTGGGTAAAATGATCTGGGAATATATCAGTGATATTCCATGGCGTTTGCGAACTAAAATTTCACGTCGCCTCTGTTGTGGTTCGGCGGGTGTAGGCCGCCTGTATGCCTCAGTGCTTGATCGTAATATTCCCATTCAATTTAACACCGCCATGACTCAACTCATCGTTGAAGACGGCAAAGTGGTTGGTGCAGAAGTGACATTTAACGGCACCGTTCAACGCATTCATGCGCGCAAAGCGGTGGTGTTGGCTGCTGGGGGCTTTGAGAAAAACCAACAATTGCGAGAAAAATACCTGCCGCAGCCCACTAATACCGAATGGAGTGCTGGCTGTGTTCACAATACCGGCGATCCCTTATTAGCCGGGCAGGCGCTGGGTGCTAAAACACGTCTCATGGAAAATGCCTGGTGGACGACAACGTTGTGTGTGCCCGATGAAGAGGCACCGCGTTTAAGTATCATGGAGAAATCCTTCCCTGGCTCTTGCGTGGTAAACAAGAGTGGTGAGCGCTTTGCGAACGAGTCGCAAAACTATATGGCATTCCAGAAAGAGCTCTTTAAGGCGCACAGTGACGACAATCCCTGCGCACCGGCCTACCACGTGTTCGATGCCCAATTCCGTCGTAACTACATCACTGGCCCGCTCATGACGGAATCGATGAAGCCCGATTGGACCATTCCTAAGAAGTGGTTCGAAGAAGGCTTTGTCGCCAAGGCTAACACTATTCGCGAGTTAGCTGAGCAAATGGGCATTGACCCCGACGGCCTAGAAAAAACCGTCGAAAAAATGAACACTTTTGCTAAAACAGGGGTGGATGAAGATTTCCATCGTGGTGAGTCTGAGTACGATCGCTATTACGCCGATCCCTCGATCAAGCCAAACCCCTGCTTGGCGCCCATTGCGGAGGCACCCTTCTATGCTATGCGTATCGAAGCTGGCGACTTCGGTACCCTGGGTGGTTTAGATACCGATACTAACGCTAATGTCCTGCGTGAAGCCGGCGGTAACATCGAGGGCCTGTACGCGGTGGGCAACTGCTCGGCGGCAATTTTACCGACCTATCCCGGCCCAGGTGCGACACTTGGCCCAGCGATGACTATGGCTTATCAAGCGGCCAAACACATCAATCATTACCAGGATTAATTATGTTAGATCTCGAAGCTATTGAGCTGATTAAACAACTTAAGGCCCGTTATTTCCGGTTTCTTGATACCGCCGATATTGAAGGGCTTAAAACAGTGTTCTGCGATGATGCTCATGCCCATTTTAAGGGTGCCGACTACGATTTTGAATTAGACGGTTGGCCAGCGCTAGAGGCGTTTTATACCCGCGCCTTTAAGGGAGATTCCTTTGGTATGCACAACGGACATCACCCCGAAATTAGTGTCGACGGTGACCATGCGACGGGTATTTGGTATCTCAACGATGTATTTATTCATTTAAAGTACAACGTGACCACGATGGGCAGTGCTTTGTACCAAGACGAATACCGCAAGGTCGAGGGCCAATGGCGGATCGCTAAAACAGGTTATACACGGTTGTGGGAAGAAGTTCATCCACGTGCCGAGGATATTCGCTTGACCAGTAAGCCAATCGGTAAGCGGTTGGTATAAATAAGACCACACAAAAAAGAGAGCGTCAGCTCTCTTTTTTTTGGCCATCACCTACAGCACGAAGGGTATGACGGCTTTGCGTTCTTTTGGATAGTTGTCAAAATTCTTGTGAAACCAGCGGTGGGTATAAATCGCGCGGGGAACCAAGTTGCCAATCGTCATCGCCATTACAAACACAGCGCCAAGGTTCCACGTCATCACTGCAAAACCAATGAAAGAGAGGATCTCGCCAAGATACTGTGGGCAGGTGACAAATCTGAAGCCACCACCGAAGGGAATTTTGTAGCGTGGCTCATCGGGGCTTGGATTTTTACTGCGTAAATTGCGCAAAATGTAATCCGAGTGAATGTTTAAGATGAACCCGAAGGCGTAGATGGCGAGTCCAATTTGGAAGCGTGGGTCGCTGAACCATTCGATGGTGTACTGACTGCCCAGTTCTGAAATGTATGCCGCATTGAAGTAACCGTGGAGGAAGAGCGTTATCCAACCTGCGATGACCACATTAAGCGCAAACGATGAACTCGTGCCAGGCTGAACGCGCATCAACAAAGGGGTAATCAGGGCGCGGTTGGTGTAATGCATCATCCAGATCGCCAAAAAGAAAAGTGGGACTGCTTGATCGGCGTTGCTGCCCATGAAAAATACCACTGGGAATACGATGATGCCCGGCAACTCCATTATGATCCAGCCTGTTTTAGCGTGCAACTTAATGCCTTTGTTACGCTTGCCTTGGCCAAAACGGCCGCCGTAGGCCGCGGTGCCAAAAAGACTGCCCACAAAAATGAGCACAACGTAGGCAAAACCTGCGATTAAAAGCGAGTCATAAAATGTGTTTCCGGTATACCACTGCATGGTGGGCATCTCCTGTTGTTATCGATGTGCTTACCCTAAGCCAAGGCGACCTTGGGAAAATCCACCATTCGGACTAATCGGCAACGTTTAGCTATCGTCCAAATGGACGCTGCGTTGTTTTTAAAGGGCACTTAATGTGTCCTCAATAACAAGGAATCGCTATGTCCAAAGCTACATTTGCTCCTCTACATACAAATGACGTCGCCACCTGGCATAGTGCGACTGATGTCATCGTGGTTGGTTTTGGTGGCGCGGGAGCCTGCGCAGCGATTGAGGCCTCCGATGCGGGCGCAAAAGTCCTACTCATCGATGCCGCTTCGGCACCCGGGGGTTCTACAGCTCTCAGTTCTGCGGAGATTTATCTCGGTGGCGGGACGCGCGTGCAAAAGGCCTGTGGCTACGACGATAGTGTAGAGGCGATGTATGATTATCTTCTCACAAGTAATGGGCCACAAGCCGATGCTGAAAAAGTGCGTCGCTACTGCGAACACGCTGTCGAGCATTTCGTTTGGTTGGTCGCCCAGGGCGTTCCCTTTAAAGACTCCGAACTAAAAGCGCGTGCGGTCATGGCGACGACCGATGACGGTTTGTTATACACCGGTAGTGAGAAGGCTTGGCCTTACCGCGACCACATTCCGTCTGCGCCGCGCGGCCACAATTTACAGGTATGGGGCGATAACGGCGGCCCAATGTTCATGAAGATAATGGCTGAGGCGATTGCTAAGCGTGATATTGAGGTTAGCCTCGAAACAAGAGCGCTTCGTCTCATTATTGATGATCATCAGCGTGTGGTTGGTCTGCTAATTCGTCGCGATATGGAGGAGCACTGCATTCGCGCCGAGAGAGGTGTCGTGTTGTGTGCTGGTGGATTTGCGATGAATAAAGCCATGTTAGAAAAATACGCCCCTGAATTATTGCGTTGCAGTATGCCGATTGGCAATCCCGGTGATAACGGGGGTGGTATTCAAATGGCCATGGCGGTGGGTGCCTCGGCAATTAATATGCACGAGGGCTTTGTTAGCTTGCCGTTTTACCCACCGGCGTCATTGACCTATGGGGTATTAATTAACTGCCACGGCCAGCGATTCATCAACGAAGATGCCTACCACGGTCGTGTTGGCAGCTATTTACTGCGCCAGGATCCAGGCCCCGTCTATTTTATTCTCAGTGTTGAAGATTACGGCGACTATGAAAAGGTCGCCTATCTTGGGGCGCCAGTTGTCGCCACAGGTGAGACGCTAGAAGAACTGCTCGATGCATTACCAATGCCTCGTGACGCCGTGGCACAAACGCTTCATAGTTATAATCGACACGCCGCGCTGGGGCATGATCCCATGTTTCACAAACAGCCGGATTGGTTAAAACCCTTGCAGGCGCCATTGGTAGCACTTGATTGCACACCTGGGCACGGTGCTTATATGCCCTATTTTACCCTCGGTGGGCTTGAGACGTCGCCAGATGGAGACGTGGTTAACACGCTCGGTGAGCTTATAGTGGGCTTATATGCAGCCGGGCGAACAGCCTGTGGTGTGCCGCGCCGTGGCGACGGTTATGCCTCGGGCATATCGGTGGGTGATGCCACGATGAGTGGGCGGTTTGCTGGTCGCGCAGCGGCCAATAATAAGGAGAAGGAATGAACGAATTATTAAATCGCATTGATCGTCTTGAGTCGCTTGATGCCATCCGTCAGTTGGTTGCTAAGTATTGCTTAGCACTCGACATGCGCGACTTAGATGCCATGGTGAGTTTATTTCCAGAGGACATTCAAGTGGGGCGTGAAACCTTCGGTCGCGCCGCCATGAAAACGTGGTGGGATGACACGCTAAGGCAGCAGTTTATTGGGACTTCTCACCATATTGGTAATCATATTATTGAATTTGAAGATCCCGATCATGCCATCGGTGTGGTCTACTCAAAAAATGAACACGAGACCCCCCGTGCTGATGGCGGCAGCGAGTGGGTCATCATGCAGATGTTGTACTGGGATCACTACGAGCGCATTGATCAACAGTGGTACTTCCGTCGCAGGCTTCCCTGCTACTGGTACGCTACTGATCTCAATAAACCTCCAGTAGGAGATAATAAAATGCGTTGGCCTGATCGAGAGCCCTACAAGGGCGCTTTCCACCAATTGTTCCCCAGTTGGCAAACCTTTTGGGAAAATCCAGCGGTGGCTAATTTACCTCCGCTAGCTCCGCCTCAACCGGCGGAATCCTTTTTGCAATGGATGCGGCGCGGTAGCGTCAATCCCAATATCCGCACACGTTAGGACAATACGATGAGTATAACGTTATTTTCACCCCTTACCCTTGGACGGCTTCAGTTAGCCAATCGTATTATCATGGCGCCGATGACCCGTAGCCGCGCCACCCGCGACGATCTAGTGACCGATATGCATGTGCAGTACTACGCGCAGCGTGCCTCGGCCGGGCTCATTATTTCAGAGGGGGTTCACCCCTCGGCAGATGGCAAAGGTTATTGTCGAACGCCAGGTATCTACAACCGTGATCAGATCGACGCATGGCAACGTGTTACAGCGGCGGTGCACGCGGCAGGGGGGAAAATCGCCTGCCAAATCATGCATTGTGGGCGCGTCGGGCACAGTGATAACAAAGCGACAGGAAGCAGAACGCTAGCGCCATCAGCGCTGGCTTGCCAGGATGAAATCTATACCGAAGGCGGCATGCAAAAAATGCAAATGCCCCTTGCGATGAGTGTGGCGGATATCGCGCAAACCATGGCGGATTATCGTCAAGCTGCTGTCAATGCCATCGACGCCGGTTTTGACGGCATTGAGTTGCACTTTACTTCGGGCTATTTACCAGCGCAGTTTTTATCAACCGGCACCAATCAGCGTGATGATGAGTACGGTGGCACGCTAGAGAATCGACTGCGGTTTCCATTGGCGCTTGTGGCCGAGTGTTGTGATGCCATTGGAAGCTACAGAGTGGGGGTTCGGGTTTGCCCAGGTAATCCCTTTAATGGATTACAGGATGACGATGCTAAAGAAACATTTAGCGCCTTATTCGAGGCGTTAAACGCCTTCGACTTGGCATGGTTGCACGTAATACGCATGGCCAGCACAGGTATCGATAATATCGCCTTGGCCCAGCAGCATTTCAAAGGCGCGATTATCGCGAACGACAGTTACAAGCAAGACGAGGCTGAAGCTATAGTCGCTGCTGACAGTGTGGCAGCGGTTTCGTTTGGTCGCGCCTTTATCGCCAACCCAGACTTAGTGGCGCGATTTGCCCATGGTTGGCCGCTGAGCAAGATTGATTTTTCAACGCTTTACAGCCCGAGTGAGGCAGGACTTATAGACTACCCTGCCTACACCGATGGTCATTAATTAGGAGACAGCAATGGCTTACCCCAAGGATATCGGCATTATCGATTTGATGATGGCTGTGCCAAATAACGATACTTCTGACTACTACGATTTTATAAAGCCTCTGTTGATGGATGAACAGAGCCGTGCCATGTTCAAAATGCCCGCGCAATATATGTTTAAGGACATTCCTAAAACGGGCAAACAGGATGACTACATTGCCTACACGGTTGATAAAATGGATGAGTTCGGTATCGAAAAGGCCATGATCGGCGTGGATGAGGATCAGTACTTTACCCAAAATGAAGCGGTCAAACGGCATCCAGATCGTTTCATTGCCTGCTACGACGCTAACCCGAATCGCGGCATGGAAGAGGTACGCAAGATTCGCCGCTTGAAAGAAGAATACGATCTCAAAGCAGTCACGGCCTTTCCTTCAGGCTTGTGCCCCCAGGTCTCACTGAGCGACAAAAAATGGTATCCGATTTTTGTGACCTGCGTCGATGAGGATATCCCGTTTTGTCCCTGCGTAGGTGTGCCCGGTCCTCGGATTCCCATGGAGCCGCAGAAGGTTGAGCACTTGGATGAAATCTGCTGGTTTTTTCCTGAGTTAAAAGTCGTTATGCGTCACGGCGGCGAGCCATGGACTGACCTAGCGTGGAAGCTGATGCTTAAGTACCCCAATCTGTTTTACATGACCAGTGCATTTGCCCCCAAACACTACCCAGAAGACATTATTCACTTCGCCAATACCCGTGGCGCGGACAAAATCATGTATGCGGGATACTTCCCCATGGGGCTGTCATTGGAGCGTATTTTTAGCGACATGGAACACGTGCCGTTCAAAGAGCATGTATGGCCAAAGTTTTTGCGTGAAAATGCTCAGCAGGTATTCAAGTTATAGTGGACTTTGTTTGGCAGGCCACCTTTGGGGTGGCCTTTTTTTATGGGTAAAAAACGCTAATCGTGTCGACGATGCACGATGGCCTATCTGCGCCAACAACGTTGAGGCTAACGCGCACAATTAATTTGTAGCCACCTTTAAATTCTTCCGCTGAGATGACTTCGCCCTCGCCGTATAGTTCTGAGTCAACAGGGACTGGGGCAGGGAAACGGACATTGTCCACGCCGTAGTTAACCCCCATGCTAAACGTTTCAACGGCAATCAGTTGCTTCAGAAAGTGGCTTGCCAGTGACAACGAGAGATAGCCATGGGCAATGGTTTTACCAAAAGGGCCGCTAGCTGCGCGTTCAGGATCTACGTGGATCCATTGGTGGTCGCCGGTGGCATCAGCAAAGGTATTTATGCGTGTCTGATCTATGTTGAGACTCGATGTCGGACCCAGTGTTTTCCCCACTAAATCAAGCAGATCACTTGGTGTTTTGGCGATTAAGGTGGTCATCATTATTCTCCGTGTTTTACTTGATGCTATCACTATAAATTGGTCAATGTGACGACAAAAATCGACTTTTAGTCTATTCGCATTAGGTCGCTTTGAAGGCCACGCGTATACAATGGCATCAATACAGGAGGACGTATGAGAATAAAAAATAAAGTAGCGCTTGTCACAGGTGCCGCACGTGGTGTGGGTCTGGCTGTCGCGAAGCGTTTTATTGCTGAGGGCGCGCGTGTCGTGATGGCAGATATTAACGAGCAAGCGCTCGCGGCTGTCGCGGCTGACCTCGACGCACAAACGCTTGTGCTCGATGTTGCAGAAGAGGCAGATTGGCAGCGTTGTTCTGCTTGGTTAGAGGCCAATTTCGGCAAATTAGATATCCTCTTTAACAATGCGGCCATCCTCCGCGCAGGCATGGTTGATCAAGCCTCACTCCAGCATTGGCGACAATTGATGGCTGTCAATGCCGACAGTGTGTTCCTAGCAACCCATTACTGTTTACCTCTAATGGAAGCCGATGGCGGCGCTATTATTAATATGTCCTCGTCATCAGCGCTGATGGGGATGCCGGAATTTTGTGCATACACAGCGGCGAAGTCAGCTGTGCGTAGCTTAACGATGAGTACGGCCGTTCTCTGTAAGCAGCGCAAAAATGGGGTGCGTTGTAACTCCATTCATCCCGATGGTATTAACACCGATATGGTACGTGAGATCGCCATGACGCTGCCCCAGCATGTCGATAAAGATTACTCCCGAAGTATTCCCTTCGTTTGCCAACCCGACGACGTCGCTAACCTGGCTTTATTTTTAGCAAGCGATGAGTCTCGCCATATTAACGGTGCCGCGCTCAATATCGATAATACCGCCACCATCCATCCACCTTACTAGGAGCGCGTATGAATTCTCTACTGGGTAAAGTCGCTATTGTGACGGGCGGTGCCGGTCATATTGGTCGAGCTATTGTCATTCAATTGATGGAGGCAGGGGCTGACGTTATTTTTTGTGGCCGTCGTGAGCCAGAGCATTTACCAGAGCACGAGGGTCGCCAGGCGATATTTGTCGCAGCGGATATCCGCGACCCAGAACAATCCCAGGCGGTCATCGATGTCGCCATTGAGCGCTTTGGTCGGCTGGATATTTTGGTGAATAATGCCGGCGGCAGCCCGCCGGTTGACGCCGCTCAAGCAAGTGCTAGCTTCACTAACAAGATTATTCAGTTGAATTTAGTGGCTCCGCTTGTGATGTCGCAGCAAGCCTACAATGCGATGGCGCGCGCTGAAGGGGTCGCTAATATCGTTAATATATCCAGCGTGAGTGCGGTGCGTTCATCTCCTGGCACGGCGGCGTATGGTGCAGCGAAAGCTGGCTTGTTGAATGCCACAGAATCATTGGCCATGGAGTGGGGCCCAGATGTTCGTGTCAATGCATTGATTGTGGGTTTAGTTCACCACGACGCCGGAGTGGAACACTACGGTGGCGAGGAAGGCTTCAAAAAAGTCGCCAATATGTTGCCGCTCAAGCGCATGGCGCAGCCAAGTGATATTGCCAATGCCGTAATATTTTTGTGCTCAGAACAAGCGGCTTATATTTCAGGCGCCGCATTAGCGGTTCACGGCGGCGGCGAAGTGCCGGTGTTTTTGCACCTCGCTGCTGAGGCTAGATCAAGCGAGTAGTGCACGCACCGCATGACGCGCGCTGAGAACCGCGCCATCGATGTAACCGATATTTTCGCAATCGCCCACCGTGGTCACGCTGTACCCTGCCGCTCGGATCCGCTCGGCCAATTGGGTATTTTGTTGGGCGCCTTGGGCAATGATCACGTGGTCGGTGTCTAGGCGAACAGACTGATCCTTGTGACGGTAGAGCACACTGCCATTTTCCAGCTTTTCTATGTCTGCGCCGGTCACCAGTTCGCAACCGTGTTCTTTTAGCAAATGAATGACTCGCATACGGCGAACGATACTAAGCTCAGGGCCTAAGTCGCGGCTTGGTTCTAGCAGTGTGACATGGCGGCCACGCTCAATGAGCAGTTCTGCAATTTCGACACCGACTAAGCCGCCACCGATAATCACGACGCGTTTGCCCAGTGGCATCCAAATTTTGCTTAGCTCTCTTACCCAGTCGATGCGCTGTGTAATACCCATAGCTTGGGCAGAGCTCACCATCATGCGTTTCCACCAAGGCAGTTTGGCCATTACTCGGCTATCTCCACCAAGCAGTAAACCGCGCATTTCTTCGCCGTCAAACACAAAGTCGGCTGATTTACCTGCAATGTCTGGCGCTTCTCGATTGGCGCCTACGGCCACGATGACATGGTCGGGGTTAATGTGTTGCAGTGTTTCGGCGGTCGCTGTTGTATTTAAACGCACGTCTACGTTTAGCTGTTGCAAACGTTGGCGATGATAATCGATGAGACGGCCATTAGGTTCGTAGGCCAAGGCGGCAATTCGGGCGGTACCACCAAGTTGTGGGCTTTTTTCCATGAGGGTGACGTTGTGTCCAGCCTCGGCCAATAGACAGGCGCTTTCCATGCCGCCGGGGCCGCCACCGATGACGACCATGTGTTTTTTGTCGCTAGCGATAATGTCGGGTTCGCCTTCACGTCCAACATTAGGGTTGACCGCACAGCACAGGGGTTGATTGACAAAAATTTGGCTAACGCAGATATAACAATAAATGCATGGGCGAATCGCCTGCTTGTCGTTAGCGGCATATTTATTGGGTAGCTCGGGGTCCGCCAAAAGCTTTCGCCCTAGTGCCAGTAAATCAAAATCGCCCTGGGCGATGTGTTTTTCAGCGCTGTCGAGCTCGATCCGGCCGACGGCAATGACAGGAACGTTGAGCGCTTTTTTCGCGGCGGCGGCAAAAGGGACATAGCCGTTAGGTTGGTGCACCAACGGGCCTTCCGTGAAGGCAATAGCCTGTAGATTGTTGCCATAGGCACTGACATCAATAGCGGCAGCCCCTGCCTCTTCTGCCAATTTAGCCACAGCCACAAAGTCGTCGGGGGTGATGCCCCCATCGATGCGGTATTCCATGGCGTCGAGTCGAACTAACACGGGCAGCTCGTCATTGCAGGCGCGACGTGTGGCGTGAATAATGTCAATCAACAAGCGCGCGCGATTTTCCAGCGAACCGCCGTATTCGTCGTCGCGATGATTGGTGGCTGGCGAGAGAAAGTTGGCAATTAAATAACCGTGGCCCGCGTGAATCTCAATGGCGTCAAAGCCTGCTTGTTGCGCGCGCTTGGCCGCGTTGGCAAATTGATCCACCAGCGTGGCGATTTCTTCTTTGTTAATCGGCTGATAGCGTGGGCCTTTACCATCTGGGCCGGCCATTTTGATGAAGTTACCCATCTCTTCGCGCGTCAGTAGGTCCATCATATTGGTGCGGCCGCGCTTAGGCATTGACGCCACCCACATTGGGCGACCTGCCACGGTGTCTTCCTGCGCGACTTTTCCGCTGTGATTCAGCTGTGCGGCGATCTTGGCGCCGTGTTTGTGGACGCGTTCGGCTAGCGCCGCTAGACCTGGGATGAAACGATCCTCTGAAAACCCAACCATATTGGGCATTGAACAGCCGGCAGGCCACGCCACTGAGGTCGTTTCTAAGATGATCAGGCCACAGCCACCCTTAGCGCGGGCTTCATAGTAGGCCTGAATTTTTTCGCTACAGCTGCCATCAGTCTCGGCAAAATTTGACCCCATCGCGGCGAGTACGAAGCGATTTTTCAGGGGCAATGGCCCAAGTTGAAAGGGGGTGTTTAATACGCCGCTCATGCAGAGCGCTCGTTGAATTGTGTTTTACGTAAGCCCGCTAAGATCATCGGTGTGGTGAGAAGTGCTGCCAATACACCGGCCCAAACACCTTTGAAGATGGCGTATTCAAAGGCGGTAAACACCTCAATACCCAAGACAAAAATGAGTAACAGCAAGGTGGGTGCAAAGAGCAGCATGCCAATCAATCCAAACACGATAGCATTGAGCCACAGTTTGCTGGGCAATCGTTGCGCAAGATAGTACATCATATGGCTGGCTGGCTGGGTGTTGTCCCAGGGGGCAGTCTTGCCCTTGCGGACTTTGATCTTTTGCAGCGGCACGATAATAAGCGTGACAATCCACGGCAAAATGAAGGCTGTCGCGAGAATATCTACACCAAAACTGTGCGCGCCCCAGAAGGGCATGTCCCCTTTATCCTTAATCAAGTACCAACACGCTAAACCATTGAAAAAAGCATTAGATAATCCATTTGTAGTAACTTCTTTAGTGAGGTAGGTCTTGTAGTCGTTGGGGAACATGTCAATACTCCTTTCTAAGTACTTATACTTTACCCAGTCAGTCTTTTCGATAAAGAGCACAATACGTCGAATTAATTGACAAAAACTCTCGCTAATAAATTAACAATAGAGAGGTAGGCCATGCAGGACATCAAGATTGCTGTCTCCAGCTTCCATAAGCTCTTTGATTATATCGAGAGTTTGGGGCTGGATGCCGATCAAGTCGCGAGAGAGGCGCAAATCAATCTCGCTCAACTTTCCGCTTTACAGTCTGGCGAGCAATTGTCTGCTCGGCTATACGCCAGGCTGTATCGTGTAGCTGTCGTGGAAATGCAGAAGGTGCACCCTCATATCCCTTGGGCAGCAGGCTTGGGTACTGATGCCTTTGATATGCTTTGTTACAGCATTATGGGTGCGTCTACCTTGGGCGAGGCGCTTGAGCTTGCAGAACGCTTTGAAGCCCTGCTGCGACCTCTGTCGGGGCGCTACTTTACGTTGAGTGTTGAACGTGGCCAGGTGCATTTTGATTATCACCTAGATATTGATAATGTCGCGTCCTTGTTTGTTCCTGACCAGTGGGTGCGAGCCAACACCTACCGCACTGTTGCGGTTGCTTCAGGGTTAGTGGTTTGGCATGCCTTTTGTGGTTGGTTGGTAGGTCATGCTATTGACGCTTCAACGATTTCTGTGTCTCTTCCTTCTATTGGTGGCGCCTATAAATCAAGTTTGTCTGAGGTCACTGGTTGCGACGTTGTGTTCGATGCGCCTCGTAACCGTTTAACCTTCCCCGTTGAGTGTCTCGACTATCGCGTCGTGCAAAATCAAGCATCGCTGCAGCAATTTCTTGATATGGCGGTATATCAATTGAGCTTGGTTGAACGTCAGCCAGGTACTATTTCAGAAGCCATTAAGCAGTTAATTGGTGCCGATATTCAATGCGGTATGCCCTCATTTACCGAGGTCGCGGATAGGCTGCATCTCTCAGAATCCAGTTTGCGCAGAAAGTTGCTCAAAGAACAGACCAGTTTTCAAATCATTAAGGATCAGGTCCGTTGTGATTTGGCGATGGCCTTTTTGGAAGATAAAGAAAATAAAATCAATGATGTGGCGGATAAGTTGGGTTTTACTGAGCCAAGTTCTTTCGTGCGCTCATTCAGAAATTGGACGGGTATGACGCCCAAGTCCTATCGCAAACAATTCGCCGAGCAGGCGGTGTCTTTTGTTGGGCGCGGTTGAACTCAAACGTCATAAAAGTTGACGAGTTTTGTTCTTTTGTTATGGACGTAATGATCATAATTTAGGCATCAAGAGTAGACGGGTAATATGTGATGACGTCAGATTTTTGTGCCATTGAGCGGTTGGTTTATCAGTATGCCGCTTATCTAGATGCGGGTGATTTTGACGCGCTTGGGCAATTGCTTGATTCAGCGTCGTTAACGTATTTGCCGTTGGGAAAAACCATGCAGGGCGGCGTGGCGATAGCTTCGCATTACGACCGAACTGTCATTGTTTATCCAGATACCGGCACGCCGTGCACATCCCACCAAGTCAGTAATTTAATGGTGGATGTGGATGGTAATAAAGCCACTTCAAGTGCGCTTTTTACCGCGTGGCAGTGTTTTTCTGATGCTCCGTCCATCATGCTTGCCATGGGGCGTTATTCGGATCGGTTTACTCGTGTAGAAGGCGTGTGGCAATTCAGTGAAAGACTTGTTTTGCCACAGTACTTTGGGGACTTATCTCGTCACTTGCGTCCACAGGATGAGTGGCAGAAAAAGGCATAAAGCGTAATAACTTTTGATAATAACAAAGACTCTAAGGGGATCTTTATGAGAAATGCTAACAGGGTTTTCCTAAAAACAGCGATTGTTTCTTCTGTGCTCATGGCGAATGCTGCCATGGCAAATATGTTGGAAGAGGTGATTGTTACCGCGGAAAAGCGTGAATCTAATTTGCAAGATACACCACTGTCTATCGCTGCACTTACCGAAAACGCCATTGAAAGCAAAGGTATCACGGATATCAGTAGCTTGCTGAACGCTATACCTGGTATGCAGGGTTATGAAGCGCCTTCTGCACGAGGTAACTTCAGCGTCAACCTGCGTGGTATCGGGTCAGGTAACCCTAACAGTGCTTCGAGTGACCCCGCTAACGCATTTTACATAGACGGCGTTTACTTGGGTAAAGGCGCCGGCAATGGCGTCGACGCTATGGATTTAGAGCGTATTGAGGTTGTACGCGGCCCTCAAGGCACACTTTATGGGCGCAACTCGACCGGTGGTGCCATCAATTTTATTACCAAAAAGCCCGGCGAAAAAGCGGGGTATAAACTAAAGGCCTCTACCGGTAATTACGGTTTATCGGCGCTAAGCGGCCGAGTCGATCTGCCATTATCGGATAAAATGGGCCTCGCCATTAGCGGTTATAAGCGTGAGCGCGACCATTTGTATGGCAACACTAACCCCGATATGCCAGGCTTCGAAAACATCAACCGTGATGGCTACCGCGTGGCATTGCGCTTCACTCCCAGCGAGTCGATGAACGTTGACTATGCCTATTCTCACGACGAGCTCGACGAAAATGCGCAAATGATGGACGTAGTTGGCTTGAACCCCCGTGATCCAGGTGTGGCAGGTGCGATCGCCGCCAACCCCGCCTATGCATCCAACGTTCCTGTAAATAGCGCTGAGCGTGCCCAAACCGTAGCGGCCACGGCCGGAGGTATTCGCCAGTTGCAAGGCGCTTACATGTTCGACCCTGCCACCTATGCCGCCTACGCAGCCTTCATGATGCCCCAGGTCAATACCTTCTTGGGCTGGGCGGATGCCTACGGTGAATGGTCTGCGAACGAACTGGCTAGTCGTGACACCAAGTCAACGATGGGCAGCTCAGATGGCGTATCGCGTTCTATGAACAAAGTGGATAGCCACGCGTTAACGTTGACGTGGGATGTTGATGATATTACCTACAAGTCGATCACCGGTATTCGCCAAGTGGAAAACCTTAACCAAGGTGATTTGGATGGTATGGATAATTCGGTGGTGGTGGGTGATTTACCCTTGCTGACAATTGGTGGTCTGCTGTTCAACCAAGTCGTGCCCGATGATATCCCTGCGGGTCCCGTTAACTATGGTCTTGGTGGTGCTGAAGAATTTGGTTTGGCGCTAAACATGATCGCGGCCATTGAGGCGCGTGGTTCAGCCCCTGTGTACAGCAACTATGCCCATATTGATCACGAACAGCTATCGCAAGAATTCCAGATGATCGGTAGCAGTGACAATTTGGATTATGTGTTGGGTCTGTACTTCTACGAGGACGACACAGAGTTCCGCAATCACCGCATTGCGTCATTCCCGTTGGCGACTTCTGATACGTCTTCTTACGATGTTAATAGTGAAGCGTTCTCGATCTTCGGTCAGGGCACGTGGCGCGCGAGTGAATCTAGCCCATTATCGGTGACAGCGGGCTTGCGCTATACCGAAGAAACTAAGGGTATTACTTACCTGTGGAAAGGATTTAACTCTAACTTTATCAACATGTACTACGGTGCTAAGTTTACCGGCAATGCGGCCAGTTACAGCGTTGGCAACAACTACGTAAGTAATCAGAACGCTGATTCACTACCAGAGCGTGCGGGTATTTATGGTCGTGAATTTGAACAAGAGTTTGATAACTTGTCAGGTAAGTTGACCGTCCAATATGACGTGAGTGAAAGCACTAACGTCTATGCCACTTATTCCACGGGTTACCGTAGTGGTGGTTATAACGGTGACTTCTTTGATGTTGCCAACGATGCTGCGGATGCCTTTAACGAAGAGAAAATTGCCAACTTCGAAGTGGGTCTGAAGTCTACCTTCTGGGATGGCCGTGCGCAGTTTAACGGTGCGCTGTTCAGCTATGACTACACTGACCTTCAAGTATCAACTGTGCTTGCACAGGGCAACACTGTTACCAGTTCGATCTCAAACGCCGCTGAGGCCTCGCGTACCGGTGGTGAACTGTCGTTACGTGTCAGCCCTGTTGACGATCTGTTAATTAACTTGGATTACACCTTTATCGACGGCACATTCGATAGCTACCCCAGCATTACTGCCGGTGGTACTACCCTCGATATGGTTGATCTTGCCAAGCGTGGCTTGTCTCCTGATGAGCAAATCAACATGGGTATTAACTGGACAGCCTTACGTACCGGCAAAGGCCAGTTAGATATTATGTTGGATGCGTCTTATCAGGGTGAGACATACTCTGTAGCGTCGTCGACCGGTGTGTATAACGTCAATAGCGTGCCAACACATCCAGTTAACTTCGAGCAGCTGCCTAACCAAGAGCGCACGCTGGTGAATGCCCGTCTGTCTTGGTCACAAGAGCTTGATAGTGGTGCTGAGCTGACAGTGGCCGCTTGGGGTAAAAACCTCACTGATGAAGAGTACCGCACCTTTGGCTTCAACTATGGTCCAGCCCTTGGTTTGAACCTGCATAACTACGGTGAGCCAAAAACTGTCGGTCTTGATCTAATGATTAGTTACTAAGATCAGTGTTTACAAAGCCGCCGTCAGGCGGCTTTTTTTTGCAAAAATTTGGAGTAAACATGAGGTTTTTTTATTTTTTTGGTTTGGGATGTGCACTCTTAGCTAGCCCGCTGAATGCTCAGCAGTTAACCATTCCAGAAATGATGCGACCGATGTACGGTAAAATTGTGCAGGGCGTTTCACAGTGGGGCGAAACCGAATGGAGCACCGCGGTAGCCCAG
Source organism: Cellvibrionales bacterium (assembly GCA_024639455.1). Lineage (GTDB taxonomy): Bacteria > Pseudomonadota > Gammaproteobacteria > Pseudomonadales > JAHEIH01 > JAHEIH01. The sequence continues at coordinate 4,778 of JAHEIH010000010.1, read as the reverse complement.
CAAATGATGACCAAATCGGGGCCAGCTGTACAAGATTCACTGCGTTTAAGTCGCATAGAAGAACTCACCCGGGGGGTGTGGATGATCTATGCCCCGATAGTCAATGTCGTTGTCATTGATACCGACGAAGGCCTCGTATTAATAGACGCAGGACATGCAGCCGCTGGGCCGGCGATTTTGAAGCTCATTCGCAGTGTGAGTGATAAACCCATTCATACCGTGGTCTATACCCATGGTCACACTGATCACGCCTTTGGTGCTTGGGCGTTGTTAGAGGCGGGTGAAACGCCTCAGATTATAGCCACTAAGCAAGCGTCTGAGCGCATGCAACGCTACGTAACAATGCGTGGACACTTTGCTAAATATCTCCCGCAGGCTGTTGAGATCATGCCGAAGACGCTCGATGATCTTGAGCTGCCCACGGTGACTTTTGAGAAGGAGTATCGCTTTAGTGTAGGTGGTGAACTCATAATTCTTCGCCAGCATCGCGGCGAGACAGAGGGTCACTTATATGCCTGGCTACCGGAGAGAAAACTGATTGCCGTCGGCGATTTTTGGCAGGGGTTTTTATCTAACGCGGGTAATGGCCGCCGTCAGCAGCGCCACCTTGAAGACTGGACCCTTGCGTTGAGAGAAATGCATGATTTAGACGTCGAGTGGATGCTGCCCGCACACGGTAAACCTGCCAAAGGATCATCAGAGATTCGCGCGGAATTAATGGCGGTGATCGAGGCCTATCAATACGTGATCGATTACACCTTAGAGGCGTTAAATAATGGCGTTCAACCCTACCTTATTATTGAGCAATTTACGTGGCCGGAAAAGTTTGCCAACGATCCGCGATTGCAGCCGCGCTACAACACCGCGCAGGATATGGTAAAAGTGTTGTTGCGTGAGTATACAGGATGGTGGAATGGTTTGCCGGCGGATTGGTCACCATCGCCCATGCAAGCCCAAGCCAAGGCGATTGTCGCCATGGCGGGTGGTTTAGAATCCATGCTCGAAAAAACCCGCGACCTGATGGCTAGTGACCCTTCGATGGGGTTACACATGGCGCAGTGGGCCTGGTTGGCAGAGCCTGACCAGTCAGACGTGCGCGACGTCTATGCACAAGCGCTTTTTCGCAAGGGGATGTTGGATGACGTCACCGGAATGGAGGCCAGTGCTTACATACAGACGCTGCGCCAATTAATGGCGCAGTCTAGGTAACGGCGTTAGATATTGTCGGGGCGGAACATGGCGTCGTGCCCGCCGTCGATAAAGAGTACCGAGCCTGCCACAAAGCTACTTTGCGGGCTGAGTAGAAAATCTACCGCATCGGCAATATCATCCGGTGTCCCGGGCCGACCGCAGGGGATCGATGCCACAAACTGGCGTATGGCATTGCCGTAGGTTGGATCATCGGCCACCGCTTGGGTCATTGGGGTGTCGATGTAGCCAGGCGCCACCGCATTAATATTAATGCCACGTTTGGCCAGTGCTGGTGCTTGACGACGCATCCAGCGTGCCACCGCTTGCTTGCTGCCGCTGTAGCAGTCGTGGCCTGTTAGCTGGTCAAGGCCGGCGTCAATGGCTGCCCAGTCTTCATTCAAGAGTTGTTCTACTAGATCAGGCCGTTTGCACAATGGCGCAGAGTTAGACGATACCAATACAATACGGCCGCCGGCAGTCATCGACGGCGCAAGGCCATTCACTATATCGAGCGTGCCAAGGTAATTGATGTCGAGTAATTTTTTTAGATCAGGAAAATGTGACGCCACCCCTGCACAGGTGATCACGCCCGCGATGGGGGTGTCGTCAGACAATACTTGAGTAATGGCTTGCTGGGTAGAGGCGCGATCGGATAAGTCGACCTCGATATCAGCATTTTTAATATCGAGAACCGTCAGCTGGTGACCGGCATCGAGCAGGCGTTGTTTTATTGCGGCGCCAATACCGGTTGCGCCTCCAGTCATTACATAGCGTGCCATACTTACTCCTTAACCTCGGCTGATGACTTCTTCGATGGCGCTGCCAGGTATCGCCTGCATGCCACCATCAATTTCCAACACTTTGCCACTGACAAACTTGCTAGCATCGGATGCCATATACAAAACCCCTAGCGCAATATCTTCAGGGTCGCCCATGGTTTGTAAGGGGATCCAGCGAGTTGTCGCCCTGAGCATGTCGGGGTTGCTTTTAATAAAGGCGGTACTCGGTGTGTCAATCGCGCCAGGTGCTACCGCGTTGACGCGAATGTTGGGTGCTAATTCATAGGCCATGATCTTGGTCATTTGATTCATGCCTGCTTTGGCAGCGCCGTATGCAGAAAAACGCTTGTCCACCATCCAGCTTAGCGCTGAAGAAACATTCACAATCGTGGCCTTATCGCTGGCGTTTAGCAGCGGAAGTGTCAAATGGGTAAGGGCGTAAGCGGAAGTAAGGTTGATGTCGATAGTGTGCTGGAAGCGCGCCATATCGACGGACTTAAGTGAACCATAACCTTTGCCAGGCGCGCCGGCATTATTTACCAAGATGTCGAGCTTGTCTATGTCATTTTGAATAGCGCCAACCAGTGATTTAAGTGCCTCTTCATCGGTAACGTCGCAAGAATACGCAAAGGCATTGACGCCATGTGTACGCGCCTCAGCCGCCACTTGGTTAATATCGTCTTGGCTACGTGCTACGCAAATAACGTCTGCGCCCATTTCGGCAAAGGCCCGAACAATGCCAGCGCCAATGCCTTTACCGGCACCGGTGATGAGTGCCGTGCGGCCTTGCAAAGAAAATTTTTCGATGAGCATACAGATAGCTACTCCATGGGATGAGGTTTTATTGATTAGTCTGCAGAGTAACGGCAATTTAGTCATGCGTCATAACCTGTATAGACTATCTATCGAAAGCCTAATCTATTCGGAAATAACCCCTTTTGCGGCATACTTAGTATCACTAAAAACGAGGTACATTATGACGCTTACTGGAAAAGTTGCACTAGTCACCGGCGCGGGAGTCGGCATTGGTCGGGCCATTGCAAAAGCCTGTGCACGTGAAGGGGCCAAGGTATTAGTGGCCGATTTCAATGCCGAGACGGGTGCTGAAACGGTGGCTGAGATCGAAGCCGGCGGCGGTACTGCAGCCTTTTTCAAAGCCGATGTTAGCAATGAGCAGCACGTGGCTGATATGGTCGAATTCTGTGTTAACACCTTAGGCGGCCTTGATGTGGCGTGTAATAGTGCGGCAGTGAGTCGAGGCTCTGGTCCTATTCATCAATTTGAAAAAGATGTCTTCGACCACACCCTGGAAATGTGCCTTACCAATACATGGTTGTGCCAAAAGTATGAGCTGGCGCACATGCTGCAAAATGGTGGCGGCAGTGTTGTTAATATTTCTTCTAACGCCTCATTGAAAGGCCAGCCCTACAACACCGCCTATGCCGCCGCTAAAGCCGGTGTAAATACTCTGACAAAGAGTTCTGCGGCAGAGTATGGCAGCAAGGGCATTCGAATTAATGCGGTGTCACCCGGTGTCATTCGCACCCCGGGGGTGGAAAAATATTTCCAAGAGCAGCCTAAAATTGCTGAAGGATTGATGCGCAGTGCGGTCATGAATCGTTTGGGCGAACCGGAAGAAATCGCCGAAGCGGTGGTGTTCTTACTTTCAGATAAAGCGTCGTTCATTACCGGGCAGATTTTGTCTGTCGACGGTGGACAGACCGTGCGATAACCCTTAGGAGTTTTTATGATTATTGCTTCAGATAAACCACGAATCCCGCTGCCCATGCCTTCGGGCTGGTTCCATGTTCTTTATTCAAACGAACTGGCGGTAGGGGAATCCAAGCCCCTGACCTACTTCGGGCAAGAACTCGTGGTGTTTCGTACCGAGTCGGGCATGGCGAAAGTGGTGGATGCTTACTGCCCCCATATGGGTGCCCACTTGGGTTATGGCATCCGCGATCAGGCGGGTAAAGGATCGTCGGTGGTGGGCGAAAGTATCGTGTGCCCCTTTCATGGCTGGGCCTTTAATGGTGAAGGCCAGTGTACCGACGTGCCCTATGCCAAGAATCTTCCCCCGCGTGTAGCCCGTGGTGAGCAGGTGCTTGGTTGCTGGCCTGTACAGGAGGTCAATGGCAGTATTTTGGTGTGGTACCACCCACACAAAGAAGCGCCGAACTTCCAGCCAGAGGTTGTCCCTGAGCTGAGTGATGAGGCTGAACAGTGGAGTGAACCTTCTTTGCATCGTTGGGAAATTAATACTCACATGCAGGAAATTGGCGAGAATGCAGTTGATCCAGCCCACTTCATGTTTGTTCACGGTACCAGTGATATCCCTATGGCGGAAGAAATGTCCTTCGATGGCCATACTCGCCGAGGCTTTTTGAAAACCCTGCAGCCCACACCGCGTGGTAATGTTGAAGGCAGTATTGAAAATGCCAACATCGGGCCGGGTTTATCGGTGGTGCGCTTTAAGGGGCTGTGCGATACGTTGTTATTGGCCAACGTAACCCCCGTCACAAATGAACACACCATTGCCTACTATGCGTTTTATCAACGCAAGGCGGATATTGGAGGCCCATTGGGCCGCGTGGGTGAGGCGATTATCAAAAATATCGTCCAGCAGATGGAAGAAGACCGTATCATTTGGGACCGAAAAAAATACTACGAAAAACCTATGCTGTGTGATGGTGATGGCCCATTCGCCAAATTTAGGAAGTGGTATAGCCAGTTCCTTGTGGAGTAATGTCCGGCAAAAAATGTTAACAAAGCCGCCGGGGAAACCTTGCGGCTTTTTTAATTCATCTG
>JAHEIH010000022.1 GCA_024639455.1 Cellvibrionales bacterium | reverse complement strand
AGCAATTCATTGACCAAGTCTTTCATGTGATCCAGCACACCCTGGGATTCCTTTAGCATGGCGATATTTTGGCTCTGCCGCATTTGCTCAAACAGGATGCTATTGACATTGGTGATGATGTGTATCGGTGTGCGTAATTCGTGCACGATGTGGTTAGTAAAATCGCTGATACGCCGCTCGGATTGTTGAATTTCTTCAACCATCGCGCTTGCTTGCTCAGCACTTGCGACGATACTGGTGATGTCGGACCGCAGCGAATAATAGGCGCTGAGTCGGCCGTTGTTGAAAACCGGGTAAACTGTGGTGTACACCCAATAGTAGTTGCCTTGTTTATCCTGGTTGCGAATATTACCCTGCCACACCTTGCCCTTGTGCAGGGTACCGTAAAATTTCTTCCAGTCGTGAGCACCGAACTGACCCTAATTAACGACGCTGTGTTGCTGGCCTAACAACTCTGGCAAAGTATAGCCTGAAAGGACTTGGAATTTTTGGTTGGCGTGAATAATCTCGCCCTGACTATCCGCCACAGAAAAAATACAGTGCTGATCGATGGTGGCGAGCAAGTGCTCAATATCTATGTGGTATTTTTGCCGCAAGGTCACCAGCTTGGGAATAATAAAAATCTGCACGGCGGCGTAGGTCAAGCAGCCAAGAATAGCTGTATCTAACAGGAAGGGGGTAAATCAACGTCCAGCCATTCGATAACAGACATCACGAGCGCTTCAAAAACCATTACCATAATGACGGTAGGTGCTAGTAGGTCGCGCCGACGCAGACGTCTCGGTGAAATAAAGGATTGCGCTTTATGTTTGTTCGTTTGTGTCATCAGAAACAGTGTTTTAATTCGTTATCTTTGTATGGGTGATTATCAACAAAGTTTAGTCGTTAATACCCGAAAGGCGAGGCTAATTATCGTCTTGTGTTGATGAGGTCAAACAGGTCGCGTTGTGTAAATGGTTTAGTTAGCACGCCCTTAAATCCCGCGGCGTGACAGGCTTCACGATCGCTTTCAAACGCGTTAGCGGTGAGAGCTATCACCGGCAATGTGGTGTGAGAAATGGCGAGTTGTCGCTGCAGTTCTTCGCCGCTCATACGGGGCATTTGGATGTCTGTGATGACGATATCAACCTCATGCTGAGATAGAATATCGAGGGCTTCTACACCGTCGGTTGCCGTTTCCACGAAGGTAAGATATTCGCGCAGCATTTCTTCAGCAAAGTCTAAGCTTATAGGATTATCTTCAACCAAAAGTACCCGCAAAGAGTGGTCTACTATGATCCTAGATGGACTGGATGTATTCGCTGAGGGGAGGTCTTTGGCGGCGATAGGGATTTTTAGATAAAAGGTGGTTCCTTGACCCAGTGTAGAGTCAACTTTAATGCTACCGCCCATCATTTCGATGAGATCCTTGGTAATGGCCATGCCGAGTCCAGTACCAGCAAAACGCTTGCGGTAAGAGCTGTCGGCCTGGGTGGACCTTTGAAAGAGTTGAGCCAATCCCCGGCTGTCCATACCTATGCCGGTGTCACTTATCGTAATAAATAAATGTTCGTTAATGTGGCTAATATTCACGCGGATACTGCCTTGATCGGTGAATTTTATGGCGTTTCCGATAATGTTGTTGAGGATTTGTAGCATCCGTAAGTCATCACACCACAGCATGTTGGGCAGGCCCTTGTAGTCCATGGTTAGTGTTAGACCTTTTAATTCAGCGACGGAACAGTGAACAAGATACAGCTCCTTGAAGAGCTCTATGCTGCTTTGCCACTCGGGCACAATTTCTAGCTTGCCAGCGATGATTTTTTGCAGGTCTAGGATGTCATTAACAATATTTGTCAGGGCTTTTCTCGACCTCCGTGCAGCAGCAATGAACTTGGCTTCTTTTTCGTCTTTGCCTTTCAGTATTTGCAAAATCCCGTAAATGCCATTCAATGGGGTGCGTAATTCGTGCTACATGTTAGATAAAAAGCTGTCTTTAGCGCTGTTGGCATTAATTGCATTGTCTAGGGCACGACGCAGTGCCTGCTCGTTTTGTTGGTGTATTAAGTTGAAACGGTACAACGAATTCATCCCCACGGTGAACATCAAGGGCAACTGCACATATTTATTTACCTTGTAGGTCGAAGTGAAATCTTCTTCGCTGGGTATACAGCCAAGTTTTTGTGCGACCAATGTTGCACATATGGCGATAAAAAAGATGGCCATGGCAGCCATGGCGTAGCGAGCGCCAATGGTCGATTCGACATACAAAGGAATGACAAACATCCAGGCGAAGGTGATCTTGCTGAAAAAGTGGTTCTTAACGAAGGCGTAAAGAACCAATAAGCACAAATTAGCCATGAACAGGAACTTAACGATTTCGGCCCATGTTGGCACAAAGAATAAGCGCCAGGTGGTTAGACCCACTAACCAAGAAGCACTGATAATGGTGGGGCGAACAAGTCCGAAAACATCTTGAGAAAACAAGTACCAAGAATTGATCACTAAAGACGTATACAAAAAGCACAGCAAAATAGGGTGTGCCTTCTTAATTGATCGCTTTGTGCAGCTTGGCTCATGGGAACGCCGTTATAGTAACTATTGAAAATCCATCATAGCAAAGGGGGGGCGCCGACCACCTCGTTATTCACACTTAAATACTATGTAGCGTTAATTAGACGACAGTAGCGATAAGTTAGCGGCGG
>JAHEIH010000021.1 GCA_024639455.1 Cellvibrionales bacterium | reverse complement strand
CCGCCAAGAAAGCGATGAACGATCTTGGCGCCGATGTGCTTCGACTGTGGGTTGCAGCGAGTGATTACCGCAATGAGATATCGGCTTCAGATGAAATCTTTAAACGCACCGGCGACGCGTATCGACGTATTCGAAATACAGCACGCTTCTTGTTGGCGAATCTTGCAGGCTTCGACCCTAAAGAGCACGCCTTGGCACCTGCCGACATGCTGCCCCTCGATCAATGGATTTGTGCACGCGCAGCTGACTTACAGGGTCAGCTAGTGACCGCCTATGAGGAGTACCAGTTCCATCAGGTATTTTCTAAGGTGCATAATTTCTGCGGTGGTGAGCTCGGTGGTTTCTATCTCGATATCATCAAAGACCGACAGTACACCACTCCGACGGAATCGGTTGCGCGTCGTTCAGCCCAAACGGCGCTGTGGCATTTGGCGGAAGCACTGTGTCGCTGGATTGCGCCTATCCTAAGTTTCACCGCAGAGGAGGTTTGGGAGAACTTACCGGGTAAGCGGGCAGAGTCCGTTTTCTTGACTCAGTGGTACGAAGCGTTGCCAGCCCCCAGTGAAGGCCCCATGGGTGACGCATTTTGGTCAGAGTTGCTTTTGGTGCGCCAAGCAGTGAACAAAGCGATGGAGGCAAAACGTGCCGCTGGAGAACTTAAGGGTGGGCTGGACGCTGATGTGACCTTGTATGCCGATGGGAGCCTCTATGAGACGCTGGTCTCGCTGGGTGATGAGTTGCGGTTTGTACTGATCTCTTCTGCCGCTACTGTGAAACCGATGAGTGACGCGACGGCTTCTGCGCAAACGGCCGATCTTGATGGTTTAAAAGTGACCGTCGCGGTGTCAGCGGAAGATAAATGTGAGCGCTGTTGGCATCGCGCGGACGATGTCGGCAGCCATGGCGATCATCCAACGCTCTGTGGTCGGTGTGTCACTAATATTGCAGGCCCCGGAGAGCGGCGCGCCTATGCCTGAGACTGGTTTTTGGTCGCTGCGAGCGCGCTGGGGTTATGCCTTGGCGTTAGCGGTAATCGGCCTCGACTACTGGACTAAAGCCTGGGCATCGTCAACCCTTGCGTATCGCCAGCCGGTTGCTGTGACCTCTTGGTTCGATTGGATGCTGGCGCATAATACCGGTGCTGCATTTAGTTTTCTCGCCGACGCGGGGGGCTGGCAGCGTTGGTTTTTCACGACCGTTGCGCTCGTTGTTAGCGCTGTCATGGTGGTTTGGCTGTCCCGAATACCGACGACTAAACGCTGGGTTGGTGCAGCCTTAGGGCTCATTTTAGGGGGCGGCTTAGGTAATCTGTGGGACCGTCTTAACTACGGCTATGTTGTCGATTTTATTTCAGTTCATTATGGTGATTGGTACTGGCCTGCATTTAATATTGCGGATTCTGCAATTTCATTGGGCGCGGCGATTCTGATTCTTGACAGCCTTTTCCAGAGTGACGAAGCGCAAACGGCGAACAACAATAGGAAGGACTCATGACCGATATCGCGATTAGCGAGAATACCAAGGTAACCTTGAATTTTGCGTTACTGCTTGACGATGGCTCAGAGGTGGACTCGAACTTCGGTAAAGATCCTGCTACGTTCGCGGTCGGTGACGGCTCTTTATTGCCCGGATTCGAACGCGCACTGTTTGGACTGTTGCCTGGGGCAGAAGCTGAATTTTTAGTGAAGCCAGAGAATGCCTTCGGTCAGCCGAATGACAACAACATCCAAGTGGTTGGCAGAGACCAGTTTGAAGAAGCACTAGAGCTAGAGCGTGGCATGGTCTTTGCATTCGCGGATGCCGCTGGTAGTGAGGTTCCCGGAGTCGTCGCTGACTTTGATGACACTGAAGTTACCATTGACTTCAATCATCCGCTGGCGGGGCGAACAATCACATTTCGTGTTCACATACACGATGTAGAAGCAGCGGAGTTGCACTAGTCATGGACGTTGTTCTTGCTAATCCTCGCGGGTTTTGTGCCGGTGTAGACCGCGCGATCGATATTGTTAACCGCGCTCTGGAAGTGTTTGGGCAGCCTATCTACGTTCGACACGAAGTCGTGCATAACCGGTTTGTGGTCGAAGACCTTCGCTCTCGCGGCGCGATTTTTGTCGATGAACTAGACGAAGTTCCCGACGATGCCATCGTCATTTTTAGCGCGCACGGTGTATCGAAGGCAGTTCAAGATGAGGCTGCCCAACGCAGTTTGAAAGTGTTTGATGCAACATGCCCTCTCGTTACCAAGGTGCATGTTGAAGTTTCGGCATTCAGTGCATCGGGTCGTGAATGCATTTTGATTGGGCATGAAGGTCATCCGGAAGTTGAAGGCACCATGGGCCAGTACGACACTCGCCATGGAGGGCGCATTTATCTGGTCGAAGACGAGGCACAGGTAGCACTGCTTGAGGTGCGCGACCCCGATAATTTAGCGTATGTCACGCAGACTACACTGTCGGTTGATGACACCGCGAAAGTGATTGACGCTTTGCGGAATCGTTTCCCTAATATTGCGGGCCCTCGAAAGGATGATATTTGCTACGCGACTCAAAACCGACAGGACGCTGTGAAAGTACTTGCCGATCAGGCGGATGTTGTGTTGGTCGTGGGTTCCCCTAATAGTTCGAATTCCAATCGACTGCGTGAGTTAGCCGAACGCTGTGGTTCAAAGGCGTACCTTATCGACGACGCCAGTATGCTGGAGTCTG
>JAHEIH010000025.1 GCA_024639455.1 Cellvibrionales bacterium | reverse complement strand
GCCGCAACCGATATCGCTTTTGCGCTTGGTATCGTGATGCTTTTGGGCTCGCGCGTACCGTTGTCACTCAAGGTATTTTTAACGGCGGTGGCCATCATTGACGATTTGGGTGCCATCGTCGTCATCGCGATTTTCTACACACAGAATCTCTCTATCGGTATGTTGCTGTCGGCGGTAACAGCGGGCTTGCTGATGTGGTTGCTGAATCGCCGCGGGGTGACGCGTCCGGATGTGTACATCGTGATCGGGCTGTTCATGTGGGTGTTTGTATTGAAGTCGGGCGTGCACGCCACCCTCGCCGGCGTCATCACCGCACTGGCAATACCGATGCGTGATGCCAAAGGACACTCGCCCGTGATTTCGCTTGAACATGGCCTGCACCCCTGGGTGGCTTTTCTTGTGTTGCCTTTATTCGCATTTTCAAACGCCGGAGTCGCGCTTCAAGGCGTAACGGCCGACGTGTTGTTCTCGCCTGTCCCAATGGGCATTGTGCTCGGTCTGCTGATTGGTAAGGCGGTCGGCGTTTTTGGGACCACCATGATGATGATCAAGTTGGGATGGGCACAACCGCCCTCCGCCGCCAGCGTGCGCCAGATTTTAGGCGTCTCGATTCTGTGCGGTATCGGCTTCACCATGAGCTTGTTTATCGGTGGTCTCGCGTTTGCTGGCCTCGACCCCGTTTACACCACACAACTCAAGATCGGTGTGTTGAGCGGCTCTGTGATTTGCGGTCTGTTGGGCACCCTGCTGTTGGTCCAGAAACGTTGAGCCACTAGTCGTGGAAGTAGGTGTCCATCATCGCCCCACAAACGCTATGCTGGTCACCTGCGCGCGACGTCGATCTGGTTGTGCGTCTAGTCGCTGCGCAGCTTAGATGCCAGTTGCCCAATAATTAAAATGCCCCCTCACTTATTCTTCGCATATGAGTGTCTACACTGAGAGCGACGAATTGCGCCTGCCTCGCACTAAAAGAATCGATTTTTATAATATGATCATCGATTGTTTGAATCATCCTATCCTTTAGCGGTAGTTCAGTGGGCCTATTACTTGTTTTTATTTCAGATCTTGCTCGTGTGAATGCATCTTTGAAAATTACTATTACACCACTCCAAATAAGTCTATTTGACAACGCTCTACCTGCTTGGGCCTCGGAAAGAATACGGTTCGCCAAATTTACGTATCCATCTCTACCAGCTTTTTCAATATAACCATCCGCAAGATTGTAAGATTTATCAATAACTGATACCGCTGCCGTACAGTAAATAACTGCTCGGCGCTCTAATTGCTCTAATCCAAGTAGCGAATATATGTGACGCCCACCGACAGTTAGCTCGCCCAGAATTTGATGTGCCCCCTGATTTTGTCCGTGACCTCCTTTAGCTTGCAAGGTCATTGCCACAGTTTGAGCGCGACCGGTAGGCAATGCACCTCTTATTGAAAGGTCTCGTAATACACAGAGATATATGTAAGTTATCAGGACCCGTTTTCTACCGTGCGTCGATTCCGATTGATTTTTTGCTTTTACAATATAACGCTCGCCGTACCCTGTATTCAAAGCGCGAGCAACTGGCGGAACCAAATTTTGAACCGCATTTTGACCAGTCATCCTACCCATACATTTTTCCCTTTGTAAACTAAAAAATAGCTTACTTGAATTGCCATCTCATAAAATTTAAAAAGATATAAGTTTTACATGGAATATAGTAAAGATAAAAACCCAATAGTACGGAACCCCTATGCATATCTATATAAGAGGCATTCCCGCACCCCGATCATCGGTTGAACTCGAATTAGAGAACTGGCATTTTTGTTCCCAGCCCATCCCGTTGCTCGTTATCGCTTAACAATTCGATTTCGGGCAATCACGGTATACCTTAGTGAACTTAGGTTTTACCCGCGTTACACGCTGCGGCAACTGCTGATGTAACCACTTCGAGAGCTTAAACACCACACCAAAGTAACCGGAGTGACCTCTTACCTTTCGAGCGATCTTCCCTCGAAGCACCGGAGTTCTTTGGTACCAATTTATTTTGGAGTGCCCCAGCTTGCGTTCTCGAACGCCAGCCTCGCGTTTGCTGGTCTCGACCCTGCATACACCACACAACTCAAGATCGGTGTGTTGAGCGGCTCTGTGATTTGCGGTCTATTGGGCACCCTGCTGTTACTTCAAAAGCGTTGAGCCATTAATCGTGGAGGTAGGTGTCCATTACCTCCCCCACAAACGCCATGCTGGGTACCTGCGCGCGGCGCGCGAGCGTGACCAGTCCAAAGCGTGCGGTGGCATTGTTGGCGGGGTGCACATTCACCCGCTCCAAGTCAGGGGCTGCTGCATTGATGGTCAGCACCACGGCATCGGTATTGCGCGCGACAGCAACCAGGGTTTGCGTCTCGTCGCTGCGCAGGGTCACGCAGTCGTCCGGATTAGCCTCCGGGCCATAGCGCTCGGTCAAGACGCGCGCGACCTCGTCGCTCAGCGGCGTCGATGCCAACGGGTATTTCAAGATGTCAGCAATCCCAACGCGCTTTCCTGTCTGCAACAAGGGGTGACCTTGGCGACATAAAAAGCTGGCTTTCATGGTGACCTGGTGCGTGACCAGTAAATCCGTTGCTGGGCGCATGGCCATCATCCTCATCTTCGTTCCGCTGTTCGCACCAACGTTTGTTGCGCAGGGCTATGACCTCATTTGGTTCGGCATCATTGTGGTGGTGCTGACAGAAATCGGGCTCATCACACCGCCCATTGGTATGAATGTTTTCGTCTTGAAGGCCAACCTGCCTCAAG
>JAHEIH010000028.1:8748-63370 GCA_024639455.1 Cellvibrionales bacterium | reverse complement strand
AAAAGTTTGGCTTTTGCTCGTTGGAGCGCTCCGAGCTCGGCGACCGATTGCTCAAGAGTGCGAGCCCACAGCGGCGCCAGGCTTCTAAATATAAAAGGGCTACCCAAACGGGTAGCCCTTTTTGTCTAAACGTTAGCGCGAGTCATTCGCTAATACCCCTTTCATGTCGTATATTGTTAAATCACAAATGGAGGTTCACGTTATGTACGGTATGGTCAATAAATTTATCTCTACGACTGTTGTTAAACGTTATGGACAGTCTGCATGGGATCAAATTTCAGACAAGTTAGATGATAGCGCGGAATTCTTTATCGAAGTCCAGCCATACTCGGATGATGTTACTTTTGGCATTGTAGGTGCCGCTATTCAACATTTGAACGTCGATTTGGCTTCTTTCCTCAAAGAGATGGGTGAAGATTGGGTGGCTGAAACAGCGCAGGGTAGTTATCAGGCGATGTATTCGCTGGTCGATGGTGGCGCTTATGAATTTATTTCGAACTTGAACAATATGCATCAAGTGATCTCGGCGCAGATGACCGAGCTAATACCCCCTTCCTTTTTATGTACAAAAGGTTCTGATGGTTCAATCGAGGTTCAGTATTTCTCTAGCCGGGCAGGACTGGAACCATTTGTTGAAGGGTTGTTATTAGGTGTTTGTAAACACTTTGACGAGCCTGCTGATGTTGATACTGTCGCTGTGAAAGATGACAGTCAACCTTATAGTGTCTTTAAAATATTTTTTCATTGAGACAGCAAATTGCAACAGCATAGCTTTTATATCGATATAGATGAAAACCTCATCATTACTGATGTTGCGCCTGCATTTTGCAGGGTGATTTCTGAGTTGTGCGTGGGGTCTCCGCTTGAACATCATTTTGCGCTTCAGAATCCCTCACTACCTATTGAGTCACGATATCTTGCTATGTTTGATGGCCAGTTGTTAACGTTGAGGCCACTAGGTCGCTCGGATATGATCTTTGGAGGTACGTTTAATAGTACTGAAAAGGGTTTTAGTTTTATTGGTTATCCACAGCTCACCGAGATGAATCAACTCTCAAAAATGGGCTTAAGTTTGTCCGATTTTGTCAGTCACGACCCCATCAATTTTTATGTTGGTACGTTACAGTTAAAAGATAGCATGTATAAAGAGCTCATATCCTTAAATAAGGAATTAGAGCGAAGTAAAGAGCAGTTGGAAGAGCTTGTAGAGCAGCGTACTAAAGAATTGCTGCAGTCTGAAAAAATGGCATCGCTGGGGACTTTGGCAGCAGGCGTTGCACATGAAATCAACAATCCTATGGGATATATGCTTAGCAATTTGGAATCCTTGCAGAGTTATATGCAGGACGTTAAGAATATATTAGAAGGCTTACAACATTTGCCTATTGAGCAACGGAAAAGCCTTGAACAAGTCATAGGAAAGACCATTGACTGGCAGGAACTTGAATACATAAGCGAAGATATTGAACCGTTAATTCAAGAGAGCTTAAAAGGAGGGAAGCGAGTGAGCAAAACTGTCGCAGGCTTAAAAAGTTTTGCTCATCCCTCTGATACCAAACAGTGCCGCATTAGCTTGAAGGAAGCCCTTGAGCTAGCTATATCCTTGACCATGAATGAAATTAAACACAAAGGTCGACTCAATTTTCCGACGATTGAGAATATATACGTGCGCGGTAATCTCACTGAATTAAGCCAAGTATTCGTTAATTTATTAGTGAATGCCTCTCATGCACTTACTGATAATGGTCAAATTGATGTGCTTGTGGATAGTAATAATGGACATGTGAATATTTATGTCACGGATAATGGTCATGGTATTCAACAAGAAAATCTAGCGAAGCTTTTTCAGCCCTTCTTCACGACCAAAGATGTTGGATCAGGCACAGGCCTAGGTCTTGCTATCAGCCACGGTATTATAGAAAACCATGGTGGAAAAATTGACGTGTCGAGCCGTGTTGGTCACGGCAGTACTTTTACAGTGATGCTACCATTAGATGTCATGTAAGGACAAAATCCGTGCAGGTGTGATCTCCAAGATCAGGATGTTTTAAATAGTATTTCATACATAAGCTATTTTAAATCCACAACGACGTTTGATAGCTACACATCTGCACTGAACTGATATACTGACTCTGTCATAAGCCCTTCAGGACGTTAATAACGGTGGATCAATCGCAGCGTACAGCCTATTTAGACGCCATGGGAGTCACTGTGTGGCAACCCAGAGTTGTCGACAGCGATGATCAGCGCATTGTGATGGCACCAAGGTTAGGTGATAAGCACCTTCTTCCAGAATTATTGTTTTTTGCATCCGCGGAAAACCTGGCGGAAGACAGCGCGCCTTTAGTTGAATCTGTGGTTGTAGATACAGATGTCGTTGCGGTTCCTGTTAATGAACCGTCATCTAAGTCGGTGGTATCGCAGCCAGCAGAGCATATTCAGGCCCAAGAACCTGTATTAATTGCAGATGAGGCTGACACACAGGCTGACCCCGATGTCGCGTTTACCATTCAAATCCAATACCACCCTGCGGGTTTCGCACTCCTCGATATTTGCCAGCATAAGTTGGGTCATCAACGCGCCCACCATGATTTAGGCGCGGCTATTGTGCTTGCGCTATGTGGGCCGGCAGAATTGGAGGATAATCAATTTACTTGGCCTGTGGTAAATATGCCGCGCATGGATAGACGCCGTTCCCAGGCTAGGTCATCAACCAAAGCGTTTTTGGCTTCTTTCGCACAGCGGTGTAAGATAGAAACCCTTGTCTGCACCGGCGATACGCTCGACATTATTGATGCTGAAAATCTCAATATCTTGCGTCTACCTTTCTCGTTGACCGATCTTTTACAGGGCCAAATTAGCAAGCGCGATGCATGGCAACAACTCAAGGTGCACAGACGTTAATGGTTGATGTTCGCAGTATGAATGCCCATGACATTGATGCCATCATGTCGATCGATGCCATCAGTAACCCCTTCCCTTGGCGTCCTAATAGTCTTAGAGAATGCCTACTTAACGATACGGTTTTTGTTGCTTGTGACGATGACCAAGTCATCGGCTTTGCCATATACTACAACGCCGTGGACTGTTTGGAATTGTTGCTTATTGTCACCGATCAAGAGTGTCGTCGAAAGGGTGTTGGGCGTGCGCTATTACAGACAGGTTTGCGCATGGGTCAAGAACAAGGCTTTGAACAGTGCATTCTCGAAGTTCGACAGTCAAACCTCAAGGCGCAACATCTATACCGCTCACTGGGTTGTGAGCAGGTGGGCGTTCGTAAAAATTATTATCCCCTCAGCAGTGGCCATGAAGATGCGCTGTTGTTTTCACACCGTTATGTGAGGTAGTTATGCGCGTATTAGAAACCAACTGGTGGTCGATCAGTTTACCCGATGAGTGGATCGCCGAGCGCGATGAAGAGGCCATCGTTATTTTCGATGAGGACGATGTTGGTACTATTCAGCTGACCGACCTCAAGCGCGAAGAAGGAGATGCTAGCCAAGAAGACCTATTCGAATTGGCAGAAGAGTTGATTGAACAGGGTATCAAACATACACCTGCAGCAATGGGTGATTTCGTAGGTATTCGATTTGAGTACGACGAGGACGATGTTTTTGTGATCGAATGGTTCCTGCGTTGCGAAGACTTGGTGCTATTGGTGAGCTACGATTGCGATCTCGACAACAAGGCAATGGACGTTGGCATGGTTGAAGATATTCTAGATACACTTGAATTTAACGAAGAGGGTGATGAAGAGTAATGCGTATTTTGCATACCATGCTGCGCGTGGTCGATCTTGATGCTTCCATTGAGTTTTATACTCAAATTTTTGGCATGCAGCTGCTGCGTCGGCAAGACTTTGAAGGGGGGCGTTTTACCTTAGCTTTTTTGGGTTACGGTGCAGATGAAGTGCAAATCGAATTGACCCATAACTGGGATACCGATAGCTATGAGCTAGGTAATGCCTTCGGACACATCGCTATCGAAGTAGAAGACGCCTATAAAGCCTGCGACGAAATTCGCAACAAAGGCGGCGATGTCGTGCGTGACGCAGGGCCAATGAAACACGGCACGACAGTCATTGCCTTCGTGAAAGACCCCGACGGTTATATGGTTGAATTAATCCAGCGTAAGGTAACCTAGGGCGTTAATTTGGCGAGACAGGTGGTGACAGCAGTTTCCACCCGCAAAATACGCCTGCCCAGATGAAAGCTTTGGCAACCGGCCGCGATTAACTGGTCGACCTCATAAGGAGTAAAGCCTCCCTCTGGGCCAATAATAATGGTGCGTGGTTGGTTCGCCGCCGCCGGGCAAGGAGTGCTAACCCCAGGGTGGGCTACCCAACCTTCGCGCCCACCCAAGAGGTCTGGTAAATCGTCTTCCACAAAGGGCTTAAAGCGCTTGGCCATAACGACTTCCGGCAACACAGTATCCACAGCCTGCTCCAGCCCCAGTAATAATTGCTCGCGCACCACGTCCTCAGCTAAGAATGGCGTTTGCCAGTAGCTCTTTTCTACCTTCCAGCTATTAAGTAATACCAATTTGCGCACGCCGAGCTCGGCGCAGGTACGCAGCATCCGCTTGAGCATTTTGGGTCGAGGCAAGGCTACAATCAGTTCTAGGTTAGGTTTAGCATGTGGCACGGCATCAAAGTGAGCGCGACATACCATAGCGTCAGTACTGATAGATTCTATGGTCGCTCGGCCTTGGCGCCCATTGATTTCTGCGGCGTTAAAACTGTCGCCCACAGTCATGCCTAGTATTTCCTCGACATGCTGTTTGCGTGCGCCTCGCAGAGCAAAGCGTGTCTCGTTAAGATACTCCGCTGGACGAATCAGGCACAGGTTCATGTCAGATCGACAACACTGCCCCAAAGATCATAGTCATCGGCGTGCTCGATCATCACTGGCACGATATCTCCCACGGATACATTGAACTCGTCGTTAAGATACACAACACCGTCAATCTCTGGCGCATCGCCAGGCGAACGGCCGATGGCACCTTCGTCATCGATGTCATCGATGATGACCGGAAGTATTTGTCCGACCTTATCTTGTAGACGTTGGCGGCTGATCTCTTGTTGCAGTTCCATGAAGCGCTCCCAGCGATCTTGGGCAACATCTTCAGGCACATGATCCGCAAGCGCGTTGGCGCGCGCGCCTTCCACCGGCGAATATTTAAAGCAGCCAACACGATCCAGCTGCGCCTCACGCAGGAAGTCGAGTAAGATCTGAAAGTCCTCTTCGGTTTCGCCTGGAAAGCCGACAATAAACGTCGAGCGAATCGTCAAATCGGGGCAAATCTCACGCCATTTTTTTACGCGCTCTAAGACTTTCTCAGAATGCGCTGGGCGTTTCATGGCCGCCAATATCTTGGGGCTAGCGTGTTGGAAAGGAATGTCTAAATAGGGCAGAATTTTGCGCTCCGCCATCAACGGGATCAGTTTGTCGACATGGGGGTAGGGGTACACGTAGTGCAGGCGCACCCAAACGTCTAAATCGCCTAGAGCTTCCACAAGGTCTTGCACACGAGTTTCCAGCACTTCACCGTCCACAAAATCCAATTTGAATTTAGTGTCGATACCGTAAGCGCTAGTGTCTTGAGAGATTACCAGCAATTCGCGCACACCGTTGTCGACCAGTTTTTTGGCCTCAGCCACTACGCTGCCAATGGGGCGACTCACAAGTTTGCCACGCATATCGGGAATGATGCAGAAGGTGCAGCTGTGGTTGCAGCCCTCAGAAATTTTTAAATAGGCGAAGTGCCCAGGGGTCAATTTCACACCTTGAGGTGGTACGGCTTCGTGTGGCAATGGCGCCGAATTGGGAACGAACTGTTGTACGGCATCCACCACGGTTTTGTAATCGGCGGGTCCTGAAACACTCAAAACGCCGGGATTTTCACTTTTAATTTTTTCCGCGTCGCTGCCCTTACCCATACAGCCTGTCACAATGACCTTGCCGTTTTCTTTCATTGCCTCGCGAATAGCGTCCAACGACTCCTGCTTGGCGCCTTCGATAAAACCACAGGTATTTACTACCACGACATCGGCGTCATCATAGTTTGGCACTACGCCGTAACCACTGAGCTTTAGCTCGGTTAATATTCGTTCCGAATCGACCAGGGCCTTTGGGCAGCCAAGGCTGACAAAACCGACCTTGCCGTTTTTAGTTGTCTGAGAGATGTCTGACATAGGAAATACCGCGCTTTAAAAAAGCCTATTATACCTAGCTCGCGCTTACTCGGCGATGCAAATCAGCGATGGATCAAACAGCCCCTAATCGCGTTAAACGTATGCCCAGTTCGTGAATGCCTGTCGGGTGCTCAGACTGCAGAGGTTCCTGTTCGGGCCATTGCCAACGTGTTGTTGTGAACAGCTCCCTCATGTCGCCCCACTCACAGTGAAAAGGTGGGCCGCCGTCTTTGTAGGTTTGCATAAACAGCGCCGCGAGTTGGCCGCCCGGGGTGACCCAGGAGGCCAAGCGTTGTTCGTATTGTTGCCACTGTTCTGGGTTAAGTGCACAAAGGCAGGTTTGTTCATATACTAAATCAAAGATCTGTTCGGGCTGCCACGCTAATAGATCGGCTTCTACCACGATGACGCTATCCCCATACAGTTGGTTGTCGTGGCGCTGAAACTCTACCGCAGAAGGGGCCATATCGACGGCTATCACCTGCCAACCACGGGCGGCAAAAGCGCGTACCTCTGGCGAACGGCCGCAGCCAGGAATCAAGACTGTGCCTGGGGTTAAATCGTTAAACCCCTGCCACAGGTCAAACGCGGGATTAATCTGTCCTCGCTCCCAGCCTGTCTGTGCTTGCTGGTATTTTTCTTCCCAAAAGTTCATTGTCATCCTTTCGTGTTAGTACCAAAGTATTATTGAGAGAATGCGATGGATCGCCTTTAATTACATCCATCAAGGATTCAAAGGATTATCCACCGCAAGGATGCGGGTTCTGCAAGGACGCAGAGCCATAAGGATATGGCTTATTTCTTCTGTGCTATTGGTACCAATTCTAATTCTACCCGTCTGTTTTGAGCACGACCCTCGGCATTGTCATTACTGGCGATAGGGTATTGCTCGCCATAGCCAAAGTTAGCAATTCGCTGGGCAGAAATACCATTAGATACCAAAAAATCTCCCACCCCTTGCGCTCGACGTTCACTTAGTACTTGGTTGTATTCAGCGCCACCTGTAGCGTCGGTATGGCCATAGATGTTGATCTGGGTTTGATTGTACTCGCGCAGTACCAAAGCGATATCTTCGAGGGTGTTGTAAAACCCTGGCCGCACATCGAAACGATCGACCTCAAAAGTGATATTGGATGGCATAACCAAGCGAATGTTGTCCCCGTCTCGGGCAATGCCGACACCCGTACTTGCCAAGCGTTTACGCAGTTCGGCTTCCTGGCGATCTTGATAGTAGCCAACACCTCCGCCAATCGCGGCACCGGCGATGGCACCTTTGGCAGCACTGCGTTTGTTGTCCCCTACCAATACGCCTAAAACGGCTCCAGCCGCAGCACCAATAGCCGCCCCCTTGCTAGCTTCGCTGGTTTTGCGTTCGCCTGTGTAGGGGTCTGTCGTGCTGCAACCAGCGAGTGTTAATGAAGCAATCGCAGCAAGGGTGGTTAATTTGTTCATAGAATTCTCCTTTCAATGATGGCTTAAGCATAGTCAAAAAGGCTGAACCTAAAATGAATGTAGAGGCAATAATCGTAACAATATTACTTCCCTCGCATAGCAGGAATTGACTATAGTTACCGTGTTAATAAAGGATGTTAACTTTGAATGACCAAACCATGAAACCCTTAATTTTAGTAGTGGATGACGAAGAACAAATCGTTAATTCGTTACGCAGAGTCCTGCTACGTCATCACTTCGCTGTGGAGGGTTTTATAGATCCTCGAGAAGCATTGGCCTTCCTGGAAGGCAATCGACCTCACGTCGTCATCTCTGATATGCGCATGCCCATTATGAGCGGCCAGGATTTTCTTGCTCGTGTAAATGACATTCGTCCAGAATGCTATCGTGTGGTAATCACAGGTTATGCTGATATGAACGCCACTCTCGATGTGGTGAATCGCGGCGCGATTAGTGGTTTTCTGCAAAAGCCGTGGGATACTGAACACCTCGTGTCGGTGGTCGAAAAGGGCGCTAAGCACACCGAATTGTTTTTTGAAAATGAACGTCTTCGGACGGCGCTCGAAGAAGCCAATGCCAGTTTGGATGAAAAGGTACAGTTGCGCACAAAGCAAATTAGAGCGGCGTTAAAAAAGCTCGAGCGCACCCATGTCGCCAACCTTAATGTTTTGTTTAACCTGCTCAGTTCTCACCCTAATATTAATGGAGAGTTTGCTAAGAAAGTCAGCCTAGTTTCTCGCAATATCGCCATCGAAATCGATAGTAATTCAGAGTTCGTCTACAGCGTAGGTTTGGCAGGGCTATTTTGCGAGCTCGGGTTTATCGGACTGCCGCAAACGCTGTGCCAAATTCCATACAGAAAAATGTCGGCAGGACAAATTACCGAATTTAAAAAGCAATCCGAAATTACCAGCCAAATTTTATCGCCGGCGAACCATTTGAATGACGTCGCTAAAATTTTAAGAGAGCAATATACCGCCGCCAATCCGTTGACCGATAAAACGCCCGTCCCTAGTATGGGCGCGCAAATTATCGCCATCGTGCGGGATTATTTTCGAATGCTAGAGGGGCGTTATTTCGACAAGCCCGCCTCCCACCAAAAAGCGATGGGGGAGATTACGCGCTATAGAGGCAGTCGCTATAGTATCGAAATTCTCGACCTCATCCTTAAACAGCCTAGGCTATTAGAAACGAGCCACTTGCCGGGTAATTACAACTTGGATGATATTGAGCCTGGCATGGTATTAGTCGAAGATGTGTACACGACAAACAATATCTTGTTATTGCCAAAAGGACATATTTTTACCCAACAGACTATTAGCCGGCTGAAGTACTTTCAATCATCGCTACCGGCGAATATTAAGTTTGCTATTGACGACGCTTACGGAGAATGACGCGTGGATAAACGTGACACAAAGCACATGGCCAGCAGCACTATGTCGGTTTCACATGACAGCATACCCGAGGCGATTCAATCGTTAGATAGATCTGTAGCGCGAGGCATCAACAATCAATTTTATATTTCTTGTGGAGCGGTTACCGGTATACTCATTTTGCTATCGTTTAACTACCCGTTGTTATTCGCAACCTATTTAACCGCCACGTCGCTTTTTTTAGGTGCTTGGTATCTGAATAGCTATACCCCGAATAAAATGCTTGCCAATTGGTTAGCACTGGCGGGGATGCACGGCAGTGCCAATGTCGCGATTTTAACCAGTGGTGGTGTGGATCACCCAAGTATCGCCTGGCTTATAGTGCTCTTGGTCGCGACGACTATTTTGCGAGATCTTAAGATCACTACCCTTGCTGTCGTGTTGGTTTTAAGCTCGTTTGCCTTTTTTATGTATATTGATGATAGTGCATGGCAGCGCGAGATGATCATCGATGAAGTTGCCTTAATAACACGTGTACATCAGATTCTGCAATTAGCCTATGTGATGTTCGTGGTGTTTGCCTTTACTAGTATTCGCCAAGGACATCAGCAGTCCTTGCAAAGTATTCTTGTTGACATGGCTCAGACCAATGACGAATTACGTCGCGCTGAAATTCAAGCTGAGCAGGCTAGCAAGGTAAAAACACAATTTCTATCTAATATGAGCCACGAAATTCGCACCCCATTGAATGGGCTCAATGGCATGCTCAATTTATTGTTGGACTCGCCACTAGACGAAAAGTCCCGCCATTTTGTTGAAATTGCCCTCGATAGTAATAAACGCCTTTTGGAATTAGCGAATGACATCCTCGATATCACGCGTATCGAGGCACACAGCCTTGAACTGTCCCCTATTGATACGAATGTCGCAAATATCTTCAGCGAAATTAAACACAAGATGCGTAGCAAAGCTGAGAGCAAAGAGCTGCAATTTCACTGGGAGCAAGACGTTCACCTGCCGTGGCTGTATGTGGACGGTAATCGTCTTGGGCAGATCGTTCATAATCTCTGTGATAATGCCATTAAGTATACTCATGTCGGGCGTGTGGCTGTACACATCCATGACATTGCCCTCGGAACGGGAAAACGAGAACTGAATGTTTCCATAGTCGATACCGGTATAGGCATCGATGAGGCCAAGCTAGACTACTACCTATCCCCCTTTACGCAGGAGGATATGAGTCTCACACGAGAGGGAGGGGGCGCTGGTCTAGGGTTGGCTATTGTGAACCAACTATTGATTGTGCTGGGTGGCTCTATGGAGGTCAAAAGCGATGCGACGCGCGGCACTCAATTCTTGGTTAAAATCCCTGTCGAGCTCGCTCGAGACAGGGCTTTACAGCGTAATCATGATGCGGCGCAAGCCCATGAAGAAACCGCCAATAAGTCGCTTCAAACATCGGATAACAGCCTGCCATGTGTGTTACTTGTAGAAGATGATGACAACAATATCCGTTTGCTGGAAATGTTGTTGCGTGATTACCAGGTCGACATTGTGATCGCCCATGATGGTGCAGAAGCACTTGGTAAGTTAAAAAAGATGCCACGCTGCGATGTGATATTAGTCGATTATTACATGCCGATCATGGATGGTTATGAATTTATCAAACGGCTGCGCCAAGAGCAAATGTGGAATGAAACCCATGTGGTTGCAGTGACCGGCTCACTCGATAAGGACGTGCGCCGTCGTTTTGAAACTCTTGGGGTGGACGACATGATTTCCAAGCCCATTCAGACCTCGGAGTTTGAGGCTATTTTGTCGCGTTATCTGGGCGATAGCGCTGACCCATCGGTAAGTTAAATGATGAGACCTTGAATGGCTTTGAATTGTGGGTGTGACGCCTCTCTCATTAATTCGAATAAGGCCATCTCGCAGCTAGACAGTACAGCGCCAGCGCGTTCACAGCGTGCAAGTCCGATGGCTTTGTTACCCGAGTTGCGCGCGCCTATGGCGTCACACACTAAATGCACTTCATAGCCACGCGCTAAAAATTCCAGCGTCGATTGAGTGACGCAGATGTGTGCTTCAATACCTACCACTAATAACTGTTTGCGTCCGCTGCGGGCCAAGGCTTCGTTAAATTCCGCATTGCCGGCGCAACTGAAGCAGGATTTAGGCAGAGGGGTTTCATCGCTCAGCAGTTGGCTCAATTCTAGGATGGTGGGCCCCAATTTTTGCGGCAACTGCTCGGCCCAGAGGATTGGGAGACAAAGTAGTTTGGCAGCCTTCACCATCGTTTGAAGGCCACTGAAAAGTGCTTCTTTGTCATGCATGGTATGGGCTAACTTGCCTTGGACATCAATAATGACAAGGGCGGCGCTATCGGTATGCAGCATGGCTATTCTCCTTTGCCTTGAGTTTGTGCTTCACACGGGGCAACGTCAAGAGACTGAAGGTGTTATCATACGCTGCATTGCGAGAGAGGATGTATGTGTCAATTGATGGGGATGTCGGCCAACGTGCCGACCGATGCGCGATTTAGTTTTACCGGGCTTGTGCAGCGGGGTGGAGGGACCGATATTCATCGCGACGGTTGGGGTATCGTTTTCTACCACGGCAAGGGGATGCAGGAGTTTAAGGATCCCGACCCCGGTGTTGATTCAGAGGTCGCTCAATTGGTAAAACTGCATGCCATTCGCAGCAAAACCGTCATTAGTCATATCCGCCACGCCAATGTGGGCGATGTTAACTTAGAAAACACCCATCCATTCAGCCGTGAATTGTGGGGGCAGTATTGGAGTTTTGCCCACAACGGCCAACTTAAAGACGGTGCCCATCTCGAACTACCGCTAGGTCGTTATACACCCGTAGGTACCACCGATAGCGAGCACATCTTTTGTTGGATGCTAGATCAGATCAGCCGAGCATTTCCATTCAAGCCCGCTAACCCCGATATGCTGTGGCAGGGAGTGGCGAGTATGGCGGATCGGCTCCACAATATGGGTGTGAGTAACTTTTTACTCAGCGATGGCCAAGTATTAATCGCCCACTGCTCCAATAAGTTGCAGTGGATTACACGTCGTGCACCCTTCGGAGAGGCGCGTTTGAAGGACGTGGCAATGACAGTAGATTTTGCAGCAGAGACCACACCTAACGATATCGTTACCGTGTTGGCGACAGAGCCACTTACCGTTGGAGAATCGTGGACGGCGATGGAGCCCGGAGAATTGATTGTCTTCAATGAGGGCGAAGTGTGCGCTCACTTTAAATCGTTACGCAGGCTGTTGTAGGCTAGGCCACCAATACGTTGGTAGCGTTTCAACACGGCCGCCGCTTTCTGTCGGCAAACATCTTCCTCTACCTCTATTCCCCGTTCGCGAAGCGCCGCGGCCCAGTGTGCTGGTTTTGGACCTTCATCAAAGCCAGCGGTGGCGGCATCGGCATCGCGCGCCCCCGAAACGACCTTGACTACCCCCGACCAATGGCAAGCACCGAGGCACATCGTGCAAGGTTCGCAACTGGTATATAGCGCTAACGGCGTAGCGCACTGCCCTAAATCAAAGGTTTTTAAGCGGCGTTGAGCCGACATAATGGCCACCATTTCCGCATGTAGGGTCGAAAGTTGTTGGCCTAGCACCAAATTGATGCCTAGCGCCACAGGTTGCAAGTTGTCGCAACGTACGACGGCCGCCGCGAATGGGCCACCATATCCCCATTCAATGGATGCGTGCGTCAGCTCAATCAGCGCCGACATTAACTCAACATCGTCACTGCAGCTTGGGAAGTGCGTCTCATATACCAGCAGTTCTTTAGGTAATTCAATATTGATATACATGATGAAAATACCTCCCTCTACTTTGGTCTACACTAGGTTTCCAAGTGTTCACTATGCTGCTATATTCGAAATACCTAATAAAAAGGAGTCGTTCATGGATAAGCCTCAAAACATTGAACAGTGTATGCACCGTTCACCCCTAACTATTACCCAAGAAAAGAACATTGTCGACGCTGTTGAGAAAATGCTCGAATACAAACTTACCGGTTTGACCGTGGTCGATGAGCAGCAGAAGGTCGTCGGTGTGATTTCCGAAGTGGATTGTATTCGCGCTATTTTGAACGCGATCTACAACGATGGCGAGGCCGATGAGGCAGGTTGCGTCGGTGACTTTATGACCAAAGACGTCAACTCGTGCGCTCCTCAAGATGGTATTGTTGAAGTGGCCGAGGCCATGCTGGCGACCAAACAGCGCCGCCGTCCAGTCATAGTGGATGGTAAATTGGTAGGTCAAGTCAGCTCGGGTAATGTGTTGTGGGCGTTGATGGAATTCTCGCGCCGCAAAGTGAGAAGAAACTAGAGAGCTCTCACCCGGCCCATCTAAGCAAACAATGCTCAAATAACTGCTCTGCGCCGGCGGGTGTCACATGCACCCGCTGTTCACTGTGTATTAACGCAAAGCCCTCGCCTAGTGTGGTGAGAAGTTTCTCTGAATTGTATTGCTCAACCACCAAATCGCTACATTTCGCTGGCCCGTTGATGGCAAACGCCGCCAACATGACATAGCCTCCCGGCGCTAAGTGCAGGCGAAGTTGCCGCACATAGGCCTGTTGATCAGCAGGGTCTGTGAGAAAGTGAAACGCGGCGCGATCGTGCCACAGTGCAATAGGTCTTGGCAGTTCTGCGCGGATAATATCGGCGCAGTGCCAATGCACGTTTGCTGCCGCATCCCCTAGCCGTTGTTGCGCTATGACCAGCCCATCCCTGGCTATGTCGAGCGCATGTAATTGGCTATAGCCCTCTTGAAGAAGTGCATCCACCAGACGTGAGGCGCCGGCGCCAACATCCAGAATCAGACTGTCGTGGGGTAGATCGAGGGCGTTAATCTCGGCGGCCTCGGCCTGACAATCCGCTTGAAACCAACTCACCCGCTGGTGGTTTTTATCTCGGTATACACTGTCCCAGTGCTGTTGGCGATCGCTCATGTATGGCTCCTCTCGACGTGCCATGAATATATCAATAAAACCTCCTACAGGTGCAAAATTTCTCTGAGCGGATTGGGCGCGCTAGGTTACTATGTGGCGATGAGAAGAGGCTCGCTATGACCACCAACCACCTTACACGAAAACGCTTTAAAGTCCTGTTTGCCGGTATCTGCAGCATGTTGCTAACCGTCGGTGTGGCGCGTTTTTCCTACACGCCTTTAATGCCCATCATGCAGACCGAGGCAGGGTTGGGTATCGCCGAAGGGGGGTGGTTAGCCGCCATCAATTATGTGGGCTATTTGATCGGTGCCCTCATCGCCGCACAGGTCAGTTCACTGTACACCAAAGACCGTCTCTACCGTGTTGGTTTATTGGTCGCCATAGCGACCACCTTCATGATGGGAGTGAGTAATAACTTCTGGGTGTTAGCCTTGTCACGTTTTTTAGCAGGTATTTGTGCCGTCGGCGGTATGTTGCTTGGCGCTGCTCTTATTCTTAATTGGCTGCTGCGACACGATATGCGCAGCGAGTTAGGCATTCACTTTAGCGGTCTCGGTCTAGGTATCGCCATGGTGGCGCTGTTTGTCGAAATCGCCAGTCGACACCTCGATTGGTCACAGCAGTGGTATGGGCTGACGCTTTTGGGTGTGATATTACTGATCCCCGCCTGGTACTGGCTTCCGCCGCCGAGCAACAGCGGTGTTTCCCAGCAGGGTAAAGTGTTAACTGACCGACCGCCACACAAAGGCTTTTTGGCCGTGTTTATGCTGGCCTATTTTTGTGCAGGTATAGGTTACGTCGTGAGTGCTACCTTCATAGTGGCTCTTATCGACCAGTTGCCAGGCTTAAAGGGCAGTGGCACATGGGCCTTCCTGTTGCTAGGGCTGTGTGCTGCGCCGGCGACGATGTTATGGGATCTTTTCTCACGCCGTTGGGGGCCCTATAACGCTATGGTTGTTGCATTTGGGGTACAGGCATTTGCTGCCTTGTTACCAGTAGTGTCCCCCACATTACCTATGGCGCTGGCAAGTGCGGCCCTGTTTGGGGGGACATTTACCGGCATCGTCAGCTTGGTCTTAACCCTTGCGGGACTCTACTATCCCACCAAGCCCGCCAAAATGATGGGTAATATGACCATCTGCTATGGTGTTGCCCAGATCTTTGCTCCCGCTCTGACAGGGGTGTTGGCCGAACGTGCCGGTAACTATAATGCTGGTATGTGCCTTGCCGCTGGCGGGCTGTTTGCAGGCGCGCTATTAACGCTTTACTTGCGTCGACAACCCGATGCACAAACATTGGCCTAGTCTAATGCCCATTATTCCAACACTGTTGTTTGCGTATTTTATCAATACTTTGCTCATTGGCAGCGTAGGGGTGGTGATTCTACAAGTTCAGCAAAGCTTTTCAGCGAGCGCTACCCAAGCCGCCTTTCTCGAGCCTAGCAAGGATGTTAGTGCCGCCCTTGCCTCGTTTTTATTGGCTAGTCAATTAGCCCGTTTTGGATTAAAACGCGCCATGCTGTTTGGCTTATCGCCACTAGCAATGGCGTGCTTACTACTACCAAGCGTGCCAAGTTATTATTCGTCGCTGGCCATGTTCGCACTGACCGGCGGTGTGTTCGCCGTCGTCAAAATTGCTATTTTTTCGACCATTGGCTTGGTGGCTAAAGATCCCAAACAGCATGCATCGACGATGGGTTTGTTCGAAGCCTTTTATATGTTCGCGGTGTTGGCTATGTACTATACCTTTGGTGCATTTGTCGACGATGCTAACCCCACTAGCACAAGTTGGATGAACAGTTATTATTTGTTGGGCGCACTATTATGTTTGGCGCTGTTAATGCTTTGGCGAATGCCGTTGGACGAGTCGGCGCTGCAGGAGAGCGCTGAGAGCAGTGCTGGATTTGCCGAGATGCTGCAACTACTCAGCGCGGTATACGTGTTGTTTTTTGTGTGCGGGATATTCTTCTATGTGTTTACCGAGCAGGGGCTTATGTCATGGCTGCCAAGCTACAATCGCCAAGTGTTGGAAATGCCCACGCGCTTGGCACTTCAAGTGGCGAGTATATTGGCACTACTGTTGGCCTTGGGGCGTTTGCTAAGCGCGTGGATTCTGCGTTTTATCGATTGGTACCCATTGACGGTGGTATGCTGTGTGGCGATCGCTGGGTTGCTTGTGATTGGCTTGTGGTCGATACATCAGCACCAAGGAGTGATTAATAGTTGGCGAGAGATTCCTCTTGGCGTATTGGCGTTACCCGCTACTGGGTTATTTTTTGCGCCGCTTTACCCCATGCTCTGTTCGGTAATTTTGTCGACGTTGCACGTCAGCAAGCACGCGCCGATGACTGGCCTGATTTTAATCTTTTCGGTCATTGGCGGCAGCACTGGATCGTTCACGGTGGGGCGATTGTTTGATGCGGTGGGCGGCCAAGCCGCCTATTGGATTCTGCCCCTCTCATGTGGGGTAATGCTATTTGCCTTTACCGCCCTGAAGCGCAGGCTTAGATAAGATATTTGTCGAGGTAGTGTTCGATCTCGCGTTTCATGCGATCCTCGAACAAGCGGGTCAATAGCCCGAGTTTAACTTCAATGGTCAGTGTGCCTTCGCCAATATGTACCCGACCGTCGACACCCATGCCTGACAACAAGCACTCGTCTTCGCTATGCCAGTCTGCTTTTACTGGGTGCTCGGCGCACAATTTGTCGGCCAGTTGTCGAGCGGTACGCCGTACCTCGTCGCTGTTGGCTGTAAAAAGGCGTTGAAGGGTGAAACCTGCCATATTGTGATCCTGTTACAAGCCATGCTCGACTAAAGTCGCGATGGCGTTGGCGTTGATAAGTGCTACATTCAAGCAAAAAATGAAGGAGACCTCCATGCGTTTTGCTCACATTATGATTCCCGTCGCGATTGCGACCAGTTTGATTAGCAGTGCCTCATGGGCACAAGACGACGCACGTATTGCACGTATGCAGCAAACCATTCAGGAGCTGACACTGCAGTTAGGCGACGCGATTCGTGATAACGCTGCCTTGCGTCGTCAATTGGAAGCGCAGGGCAATGTGCCACAGCCCAGCGCTGAAGTCTGTGAGCCTCAGGTACACAATATGCCCGTCGCGCCGCATCATGTGCCTGCAGAGCCCGTGGTGCGTCGTGGTCAGGTAGCGCCTCCCACAGCCTCACTCACTCCCGCGGCACCCGCACAATGCCAAGTGGGGGGGCTAGAAACAACGTTAACTAACTACAGTGACCCCACCGCACGTGCAAGTGTGCTTAATGACTGGGTATCGAAGTTCGCTGGCGAGTGTAGCCGTGAGCAATTATTAAGGCTCCGCGACGTGGCGAATAGTGTGACCCTGTCGGACGACGCACTCGGGTTGATCGATTACTACATGTCCGATGCCCGCTAGGGCTGCGTTGGCGGTCGCAGTCGGTTAGAATGTTAGCTTTTGGATAGTTAGCCGATGACCATTGACGACAACACCCGCCAACGCATTGCTCAATACCTTGGCCGCGAGCCACGCGGTCTACAAGAGGTGTCTGCTTGGTTTCATGATGACCCAGCGGTGGTGCGGGTGGCCTCCATGGTCGATGGCAAGCCCTTTCCCACGCTTTTTTGGTTGGTTCACCCGTCGATTAACTATGCCATCGATAAATTAGAAGCCAACGGCCTTATCGCGCTACTGCAGCAACAGGTGGATACAGATCCTGACTTGCAAGCCAGTATGGTCAGTGATCACGCCCATTATATTGCCCTACGAGACAGCCTTATGGACGAGGCGACCAAAGCTGAAATCGCGCAGAAGAATTTGCAGGGCGCTTTCGATGGGCGAGGTATTGGGGGCATCGCGGATACTGGTAGGATTCGTTGTTTGCATACGTGGTACGGCGCGCATCTGGTCCATCCCAATACCATCGGGCGTCTGCTAGAGCCTTATTTAATAAAATAGAATAATTGCTCGCCAGTGAGGAATAATCTATATTTTAACTAGTTTAATACAATTGAGATGTTTCAATGTCGCTACTCCCCAAGAGTGCATCGCTAGAATTCGATTTCAGAAGTGCCTTGGGGGAGCGCCTGAGCATAATGTTGTTTGTGCTTAATCCCGTTTGGTTAGCGGCTGCTTTTTGGCTTTTTGGTACAGACATTAAGACTTTTTTGGTCCTTCTGGTTCAGTTCATCTACGCCGCGATTTGGGGACTCTTTCGCTTAGGCCGTCACAATGCCGCTAAACTAACGCTTCAATTTACACTGCTCTTTGCTAGCATCAATTCCATGAACGCTGTGGCGCCATCAGCGCAAGCAAGTCTCCTGTTGATCACGACTGTTGGTATGAGCTTTGCGCTTTTCAGCTGGCGCGAGAATATGTATGTCATTCTTACTGTGTTGCTGTTGGCGTTACTGGGGACTATTTTAACTGTGGGATCTGATTATAATCTGCTTGGCATGCAAATTGGTGAAAATGCCGATGTCGCTGCGTTGTACTATCCCATCTCGCTGATAACCTCGATAATCCTGCTCGGTTTTACCTTTTTCTATTTCGTTGAGCACACTGAATCATTGTTGGTGACGTTGCAGGTTTCGAGTGAAAAAGCCAATATCGCCAATGAAATCAAGTCGCGCTTTCTCTCCAATATGTCGCATGAAATTCGCACCCCAATGAACGGTATCTTCGGCGTGTTGCAAGTGCTTCGCAACAACCCCAACTTGGGCGATGACCACCGCTTGCTCGATGCAGCGCTATCCTCAAGTCGTCAATTGAGCGCTATTGTTGATGATGTGCTCGATATGTCGAAACTGGAAAATGGCAAGTTGCGTCTCGCGGTTGAACCCTTCGACTTGCGCGATATTATTCGGAACACTGATATCTTGTTTGCCGGTCAGGCCAAGCGGAAAAATATTGGATGGCAGGTGGTCATTGCCAACGATTTTCCGGCTATATTACTTGGTGACGGCTTACGTATTGCCCAGATCATCAACAATGTTGTGGGCAATGCCGTTAAGTTTACTTTACAAGGGAGAGTACAATTAAGCGTGCGTTATCGTGATAATGCCGTGCTTTTTGAGGTGTCAGATACCGGTATTGGTATGTCACAAGATACGATCAACGTCTTATTTGAGCGTTTTACCCAGGCCGATGATTCTACCAAGAAACACTTTAAGGGCTCCGGTCTGGGCATGTCGATCAGCAAGGAATTTGTCGATATGATGGATGGCTCGATCGATGTCCACAGTACTCTTGGCGAGGGTTCGACTTTTGTGATTGAACTGCCCCTTCCAGAGGTGGTGGAGGCGCCTAAGTACCCATCCATTGCGAGCGTGTCTGCGCCAGATTTGCAGGGCAAGAAGATCTTAATTGCAGAGGACAATCCGCTTAATTTAGATGTTTGTCTCATGTTTTTACGCGACACCGGTGCCACATTAATGGTGGCAAAAAACGGTCTAGAGGCGATCAAGTTACTACAAAAGGTGAATGTCGATTTACTACTGACTGATATCGCGATGCCTCAAATGTCGGGGGACGATTTACTAATTGAAATGCGTAAGATATATGCAGATACCCCCGCAGTGGCCATGTCGGGTAATGTAGCCCCGCAAGACGTGGCGCATTATCTTTCGGTGGGTTTTAACCAAGTATTAAGCAAACCGCTAAATAGAGACGCGATACTCAATACAATTTCGTCACTTTTGATATCAGCCGAGGACAACAAGCAAGTCAATGTTGGGAGCATTGAACGTGCTCGGTAAATCACTTTTTTTAGCTTATCTCATTTTTATGGTCGCGCTGGGTATCGAACCCTATAGTCGCGACGTTTGGCTAGCTGAAAACCTCCCCATGTGGCTGATTGTGGCTGGCATCGTATGGGCACGAAGCTACCATGCTTTTTCGCCACTCAGTTATGCCGCGATGGCGGTGTTAATTGTGTTGCACACCATCGGTGGCCACTTCACCTTTGAACGCGTGCCATTTGGCATGGTCAGCGATGCCTTTGGTTTTGAGCGCAATCACTACGATCGCATTGCGCATTTTTCGGTGGGTTTTTACGCCTATCCCATTATGGAATTTCTGTTAGCGCGTCGCTTAATTGTGGACCGCGTCGTGTTGTCCATGTTTGGTGTATTTAGTATCGTGACCGTGGCCGGGCTTTACGAAGTCGTCGAGTGGCTTTACGCGGTCTCTGCCGATCCAGAGGCGGGTATAGCGGTACTTGGATCGCAGGGCGATATCTGGGACGCCCAAAAAGACATTATGGCGGATACCCTCGGTGCACTGGTTGCCGTGGGCGTTTTTCTGTCGCGCCACACCTTACCTCCGTCGTCATCTAGCCATTATTGACCCTCTAACTTGACCAAACGCGATTGGTGTGTTGGTTGTTTTTTGGCCATACTGTGTTGCCGATTGCTCCATTAATGGGCCATAAAAACATCATATAAAAAGGAAAACAGTATGATTTATGCCAACCCCGGCGACGCAGGCGCCGTCATTACCTTCAAACAACAGTACGAAAATTATATTGGTGGCGAGTGGGTCGCTCCCGTCAATGGTCAGTACATGGACAATATCAGTCCGGTCAATGGCGAAGTGTTTTGCCGGGTACCGCGTTCTGATGGTGCTGACATCGACCTCGCCGTAGACGCGGCCCATAAAGTCGCCGCGGCTTGGGGCGCCACGTCGGCCACCGAACGCAGCAATATTTTGTTGAAGATCGCTGACCGCATCGAAGCCAATTTAGAAAAACTCGCCGTGGCGGAAACTTGGGACAACGGCAAAGCCGTGCGTGAAACTTTGGCGGCGGATATTCCGCTCTCAGCCGATCACTTCCGTTATTTCGCCGGTTGTATCCGCGCTCAGGAAGGTACTGCCGCTGAATTGGATGCTACCACGGTGTCCTATCATATCCACGAGCCGTTGGGAGTGGTTGGTCAGATTATTCCTTGGAACTTCCCTATCTTGATGGCTGCATGGAAGTTGGGACCAGCCTTGGCTGCTGGTAATTGCGTGGTGTTGAAACCTGCCGAGCAAACCCCTGCCTCGATCCTAGTGCTGATGGAAATTATCGGTGATTTGTTGCCTCCGGGCGTGGTGAATATCATCAACGGTATCGGCGAAGAGGCCGGCCAAGCGTTAGCGACCAGCAAGCGTATCGCTAAACTAGCCTTTACTGGCTCTACTGCCGTGGGGCAACACGTACTGCGATGCGCAGCTGATTCGCTTATTCCAAGCACCGTCGAATTGGGGGGCAAGTCACCCAATATCTATTTTGAAGACGTCATGCAAGGCGAGGCGGACTATATTAGCAAGGCTGTCGAGGGCATGGTGTTGGCGTTCTTCAACCAAGGCGAAGTATGTACCTGTCCTTCACGTGCACTGATTCAAGAATCGATCTACGACGATTTCATCGCCATGGTGATCGAGCGGTCTAAGCAAATTGTTCGTGGTAATCCGCTCGATACCAATACCCAAGTGGGCGCCCAAGCTTCACTAGAGCAGTATGAGCGTATCATGGGTTACTTGGATTTGGGCAAGAAAGAGGGCGTTGAATTCCTCATCGGTGGTGGTGCACACGATGCGGGTGAGGGCTTCAGCAAGGGTTTCTATATCCAGCCTACCTTGATGAAGGGAAGCAATAACATGCGCGTATTCCAAGAGGAGATCTTCGGTCCCGTGGTGGGTGTCACCACGTTTAAGGATGAGGCCGACGCTTTGGCGATTGCCAACGACACAGAGTACGGGCTAGGTGCCGGCTTGTGGACTCGCGATATGAACCGCGCTTATCGCATGGGGCGCGCCATTCAAGCGGGCCGCGTTTGGACTAACTGCTACCATGCCTATCCGGCCCACGCCGCGTTTGGTGGATATAAGAAATCGGGTATCGGGCGCGAAACCCACAAGGTGGCGCTGGAGCATTACCAGCAAACCAAAAACTTGTTGGTCAGTTATAGCACCAGTCCACTAGGTTTCTTTTAGTTCTGCAAAAAAAGCCCGGTTCTGCCGGGCTTTTGTTAT
This sequence comes from Cellvibrionales bacterium, assembly GCA_024639455.1. Lineage (GTDB taxonomy): Bacteria > Pseudomonadota > Gammaproteobacteria > Pseudomonadales > JAHEIH01 > JAHEIH01. The sequence continues at coordinate 41,363 of JAHEIH010000028.1, read as the reverse complement.
TCACCGCTAGCCTCTTCATCAGTAAAAATATCTTCAATACGGCAATCAAAAAGCCGCGCCATGGCAAACGCTAAAGGAAGGCTCGGGTCGAATTTACCTTTTTCAATGGCGTTGACGGTCTGGCGCGAAACGTGCAATTTCTCAGCGAGGATTTGTTGGGTGAAATCGTGTTCCGCGCGCAGTACTTTTAAGCGGTTTTTCATGAATATCGCTTCCTAGCAAGCAACACGTTGGCCATATAACATAGGCCCATAAACATTACCAATACACTGATTTCTGCATTGTTGCTAATGAGGTTGCTGGTATCGAGCAGTGAATAGGCGATACCTACAATTAATGTCAGGCCAAGTGTTAGCCCCATGGCTTCCAGCATTATGCGCTGCTGCATTTCATCTTGTGAAAGAACGTGCAGGATATTGGCTCTCACCATTCCCCAGCCAGTGGCGAGACTCAAAACGATGGCTGCGCCGGTGATGAGGTTGTTATCCGACCACAGTAGTATCGGGCCAAAACTAGCCGCGGCGAGACTCACAAGCCACAGTGCGGTCCAAACGGCGAGATGTTTGGTAGATTCAATAGCATTCATACTTTTTTCCTCCGGTTGAGCAATAAAGGTAATGCATGCTTTACATTATGACAAGTTTATTTGTTATTTATTTGTCTGTGTCTGTATAGCGAGGGTTTGTCAAAGCCTCAGAAACGGGCTTTGAGCTCGCGTTTTTCTTTTGTCGCGCTTATGATTGCGATTCATTAAGGAGAATCGTGTGACTAGATCTGTTGTGATTATTGGTGGAGGCCACGCCGCCGCTGAAGCCGTTATTGCCCTTTACCAAATGGGTTGGCGTGAAAATATTGTTATGCTAAGCGACGAGGCGCATCTTCCCTATCAGCGTCCACCGCTGTCAAAAGCGTTTTTAAAAGGCGATCTCGATGCTGCTAAGTTGGCGATCAAAAATCCTGCTATGTATGAAAAAGTGGCTGCGGATATGCGTCTTAATACTCGTGTCATCAACATCGACCGCCAGCAACAACAGGTGGTCACTGACAGCGGAGAACGCGTCGCTTATGATTTTCTCATTATTGCTACGGGTACACGTCCACGTTTGCTGCAGGTACCAGGCTTACCCGATGACAACGTGCATTACCTAAGGACCCTCGACGACGCCGATGGTATCCGCGCGGAGATTCAGCCCGGTACACGTGTGCTGTTGGTGGGCGCGGGTTATATCGGTCTTGAGTTGGCGGCCTCAGCTATTAATATGGGCGCCAGCGCTACGGTACTCGAGGCCGCGCCGCGCGTATTGGCGCGAGTGACCTGCGAAATCATGAGTGATTTCTATACCCATCTGCACCGTTCTCGCGGTGTGGATGTGCGCGTGGCAGCCATGCTTGATACTGTGAGGGCTGATGGCGATGGCTGGATAGCTACCTTGAAGGACGGCAGCGAGATCGGCTTTGATGTATTGGTTGCCGGTATCGGCGTACTGCCCAATGTGGAACTGGCCCAAGCGGCTGGTCTTCAGTGCGATAACGGTATTTTAGTTGACGAGACAACCGTCACCAGCGATCCCAAGGTGTTTGCGATTGGCGATTGCTGCAACCACCCCAATCACTTATATGGTACCCGCCTGCGCCTCGAGTCGGTGCCCAATGCTAACGACCAAGCCAAGGTGGCAGCTGCGTCGATTGCAGGTAAGCCTGTGGCTTATGATGCCTTGCCTTGGTTCTGGTCAGACCAGTACGATACCAAATTACAGACGGCGGGTTTGTCGACCGGTTACGATCAAACGGTGGTACGCGGTGATATTAGCAGCGGCGCCTTTGCCGTATTTTATTTGCAAGAAGGTCGTCTAATCGCCGTAGACGCGGTGAATAGCCCGGCCGACTTTATGATGGCACGGCGTCATATTCCCGCCGGTATAAGCCCCGATCCTGCCGTGCTGGCCGACACTGAACAGGCCTGGTGTTAGAGGGTATTTTTTAACGACACATATTGAGCATGATACGGCCAATGCCTATCCAGGGGTCGCCGTCGGCCATCCCCTTGCTCATGTGTTCAACTTCTTTGCATTGCTGCAGCAGACGTGCGGCCTTGCGTACATTCATGCGTTGGCTAAATCGTTTGTAAATGGGCATCTTGGATGACCATAGATTAAGGCTACGCATCATACCATCTAGACGTTGGCCTCGATCTAGACCTTCCATGATCTCTAAACCGATACGTACCTCTCGCGCCAATGCCATGATCGTACTTACTGAGTCATTGCCTTCAGCACGAAGGTATTCCAAGATCGTCAGGCACTTGCTGTCGCCGGCCATGGCGGCATCCACCATGGTGAAAACACTAAAGCGGGCGCTGTCTGCCACCAGTGCCGCCGCGGTCTCGCCGTCTACCTCGTTGTGCCCTGCCATCAAGAGTTTGTCTACTTCTTGCGCCGCCGCCAACAAATTGCCCTGGACGCGATCTGCCATTAGGCGACAGGCATCGGGGGTAAGGTGCAAGCCGCGGGCTCCGGCGCGGGTGCTTAGCCAAGCCGGCAGGTCATCACTGCCAATATCATACACTTGCACGGTGGCACCGGCCGCTTGTACGGCTTTAAAGTACTTGCTGTTGAACTGGGCTTTTTCCAAGCGTGGTGAAGAGATGATCAGTACGTTATCTGGGTTGGCATCATTGGCGTAGGCCTGCAGGGCTTTGGAGCCTTGGTCGCCCACCTTATTGCCGTTCATACGCAATTCTATGATCTTGCGGTCGCCAAACAGCGATAAGCTAGCATTGGCGTCTGCCAAGGTATCCCAATTGAATTGGTTGGGGTTGTCGACGTGGTAGACATCGCGCTCCAGAATACCTCGCTCACGACAAGCTTTGCGCAATACCTCTTGGCACTCCATCACTACCAATGTTTCGTTGCCCTGAATCCAATAGATGGGCTTTAGGTCGCCGGCCAGGTGTTTATCCAGCTGATCGGGACGCAATTGCATTACTTGCTCTGGCTCGCTTGGCGAATAGCGCGCAGCACTAACTGACGCGCCAAGTCGTTGCGCATCTCATCGACCAGTAACTGAGCCTCATTATCCCCTGCCAGCGGGTTTTCGCTGTTGTAGGCGAATATCTGTTCGCGACGCATATTTGCTTGCTCGAATAGCGGGCTGTCGAGCTGCTGAGCGCTGGCGATCATGTCGTAGATCAACATGAACTCGGTGGGCTGTTCGTTAACACCGACACTATGAATGCGGCGGCGGTAAACATCGCTGTGCAATGTTAGTTTGACGTCTCCACCGACAGTAACCACATCGATCACATTGAGGCGTGCGTAGCGGGCTAGTGCCGCGCGCATTTCGGGGCTGCCACCACTAATGCTAAGGGTCAGGTCGGTGTCGATATTGTCGTTTTGGCTGCCGCGCAGGTGCCAGCCACCACAGGCTGACAACGCCAGTAGTGTCAGTGCAACGAGACTTGTGCGCAACAGGGCGAGCATCTTAGCCCACCACGATATTGACGAGTTTTCCTGGCACCACAATGACCTTGCGCACGGTCATGCCATCGGTAAATCGCTGTACGTTTTCGTCGCCAAGAGCAGTCGCTTCGATCGCCTCGCGGCTAGCGTCAGCTGGCAAGGCGATCTTGCCACGGAGTTTGCCGTTGACCTGTACCACTAACTCGATGCTGTCGCGCACTAGTGCAGCTTCGTTAACCACTGGCCATTGCACATCGATGACGGCTTTATCGTGGCCCAGTTCTCGCCAAAGTTGGTGGCTGATGTGCGGGGTAATGGGACTCAACACCAACACAGCAGCCTCCAATGCTTCACGCTCGACGCCGGCGTGGCTGTCGCTGCCGCCAGCCAGTTTGGCGATATCATTGAGCAATTCCATCACCGCGGCGATGGCGGTGTTAAAGGTCTGGCGACGGCCGTAGTCGTCGCTCACCTTGGCGATGGTTTCGTGAGTTTTACGATAGACATCGCGCTGAGTAGGATTCAGTTCATCCACTACCACGGCGCGCTCGCTGCCTCGCTCCTTAAATGCAGAGACCTGTTTCCATAGTTTGCGCAAAAAGCGATTGGCGCCTTCTACGCCTGAATCTTGCCACTCCAACGACTGCTCTGGCGGCGCGGCAAACATGGTGAACAATCGCACCGTATCAGCGCCATAGCTTTCTATCAATGCTTGCGGATCAACGGTGTTGCCTTTGGATTTTGACATTTTGGCGCCGTCTTTGAGTACCATGCCTTGGCACAGTAGGCGGGTAAAGGGTTCGTCGCTATTAACCAGGCCTTCATCGCGCATCAGCTTGTGGAAGAAGCGCGCGTATAGTAGGTGCAAAATCGCGTGTTCAATACCGCCGATGTATTGATCGACTGGCAACCAATAGTTGGCTGCTTCGCTATCTAGCATGCCGCCCTCGTAGTTGGGGCAGGTGTAGCGCGCGTAGTACCAACTAGACTCCATGAATGTATCGAAGGTATCGGTTTCGTGCTCGACGTCCTGTCCCTCGTGTTGAGTCTTGCGCCACTCGTGGTCGGCTTTAATGGGTGAAGTGATGCCGTCCAGTTCCACATCTTCTGGCAGCAACACAGGCAGGCGATCAGCCGGCACGGGAATTTCACCACCTTCGGGCAGGTTCAGCATGGGAATGGGGGCTCCCCAGTAACGCTGGCGAGATACACCCCAATCGCGCAGGCGGAAATTGGTGGTGGTGTCACCTAGGCCTTTGGCCTTTAGGGCATCGGCGATGGCATCGAAGGCCGCTTCAAAGCTGAGACCGTTGAATTCGTCTGAATTCACTGTGACCGTATCGGTTTTACGGCCATACCACTCGTGCCATTGGCTCGCATCAAAGGCGGCATCGCCGTCGAGCGTGGAGGCTACTACCTGGACAATGGGCAGCTGATATTTATTGGCAAATTCAAAGTCGCGTTCGTCGTGGCTGGGAACGGCCATTACGGCACCTGAGCCATAATCCATCAGCACATAGTTGGCTGCCCATACGGGTACCCATTCGCCACTTAGTGGATGCTGCGCGACATAGCCAGTATCCATGCCGCGTTTTTCCAAGGTGGCCATGGCGGCTTCGTTGACCGATTGTTGCTTGTTGTCGGCCAAGAAGGCCGCCAGTTCGGGGTTGTTTTCAGCCGCGGCTTTGGCCACAGGGTGGTCCAAGGCGACGCTGACGTAGGTGGCACCCATTAAGGTGTCAGGGCGCGTGGTATACACATCGATCGCCTGGTAACCGGCAATAGGTGACGCCAGCGGGAAACTCATGTTCACGCCGCGGCTCTTGCCGATCCAGTTGCGCTGCATGGTGCGAACTTGTTCTGGCCAGCCGTCCAGTTGATCGAGACCTTTTAGCAGCTCTTCGGCGTAGGCGGTGATTTTAATGAACCACTGGGGAATCTCTTTACGCTCAACAGGGCTATCACAGCGCCAGCAGCAACCGTCGATAACCTGTTCGTTGGCTAGTACGGTGGCGTCGTTGGGGCACCAGTTCACCGCCGAGGTCTTTTTGTATACCAGGCCTTTTTCGTAAAGACGGGTAAAAAACCACTGTTCCCAGCGGTAGTACTGGGGGGTGCACGTTGCCAATTCGCGTGACCAATCGTAGGCAAAGCCCAGCTGGTTTAGCTGGTTTTTCATGTAGTCGATGTTGGAATAGGTCCATTTGGCGGGTGCCGTTTGATTTTTGATGGCGGCGTTTTCCGCGGGTAAGCCGAAGGCATCCCAACCCATGGGCTGCAATACATTTTTACCCAGCATACGCTGATAGCGTGAAATCACGTCGGCGATGGTGTAGTTGCGCACGTGGCCCATGTGTAGTTTGCCACTTGGGTAGGGGAACATCGCTAGGCAGTAGTACTTTTCCTTGCTGTGATCGACCTCGACGTTGAAACTGTCGTGCTCGCGCCAGTAGTGCTGTACTTGTGATTCTATTTCTTCGGGTTTGTAGTGCTGATCCATGTCTCGACTCAGTGCTGAATAAAGTGCGCCTCAAAGCGGCGAAAAGTTGTGATTTTACCCTAATGTGGGACCTAAAAGGTAGTTGAAACTCAATTCTCTGTCGCGCCTCTGCGGCGCATTAGCAGGGCTTGTAATAGGGTGATGACTCCGCATAGCCACCAAAGCGGTGCCGAGCCCCAGCGCAGATAGGGCGTGCTGCCCTGCATCGGCCAGGCCTCAGCCAACAACGTGGTGCGTTCGAACTGGGGAGTGCTGGCAATGATCTCGCCATTGGCCGCGATGACCGAGGAAATGCCGTTGTTGGTGGCGCGCAAGACATAGCGGCCGGTTTCCATGGCGCGCACTTGAGCAATTTGTTGATGTTGCCACGGCGCCCAAGATCGGCCAAACCAAGCATCGTTGCTGACGGTGACAATGAAATTGGCGTCGCGCATTTGTTCGCGAACGAATTCGCTGTAGGCCACTTCGTAGCAAATAAAGGGTGCTAGAGTGTATGCGCCAGCGCGCAGCAGTGCTTGCTCGGCACTGCCGCGATCGAAGCTCGACATAGGCAGGTCGAAAAAGGCGAGGGTGCCGCGCAGTGCATTGGCCAGCGGCACATATTCACCAAAAGGCACGAGCTTTTGTTTGTGGTACAAACCTTCGCCTTTCCCCACCGCGGTGATGGAATTGTGGAAGATGTTTTTCTCGGGGTCGAAATAGGGGATACCGGTGACCAGGGTGGTGTGTTCGATTTGGGCGATATCGTGCATGGCGTTGAGAAAACTCGCGGCGCGCCAATAATCAACGGTGATGGCAGTCTCTGGCCACACCACAATGTCGCTCTGCCAGAGTTCTTCAGTCAGTGCCGTGTAACTACTTAAGGTGCTGCGAATATTTTCCGGTTTCCACTTTTCTTCTTGGTCGATGTTGCCCTGCGCGATACCTATCAATAGTGGACGTTCGCCGATGGTAGATACACCGCGATCTACCACTTGTGGTGTGATTGCCAATATGACAGCCAGAAGGCAGACAGCAATGAGCGAAGGCACGCGTCGTGCGCTATCAATCGCTTGCACCATGAGGGAGGCACCGAGCACAGTGACCGCCGTCAGGCCATTCGCTCCCAAGATGGACATCAACTCAGCGAGCGGCGAGTCAGTGTGGGCTGTGCCGATATACAGCCACGGAAACCCCGTAAGAATGACCCCGCGCAACGCGTCGAATAACACCCATAAGGCGGTAAACGCCAGCGGAGCGAGTGACCCGTGGCGCAGCCTGCTGCAGTATAGCCAAGCCATGCCGGCTGGCAGTAGCGCTAAACCTCCACAGAATATAAAGGTCATCAGTGCGGCGATAACGGCCGGGGTGTCGCTATGGTAGTGGATGCTCACGTACACCCAGGAAGCGCCACTGCCAAATAGCCCTAGACCACTCCACCAGCCCACCCATTTGGCGGTATCAGTGTGAGTGTAGTGCAGCGCCCAAAAGATGAGGCCTGGCCCTACAAAAGCGAGTGGCCACCAGTGCAGAGGCGCGAGCGAAAGGCTGATAGCAATACCGCCCAGAAGGGCGGCAACAGCATAGCGATGGCGTTGCAGCCACATGGGTGATTATCCTTCCAGGCTCAGTCGCAACAGGTGCAGTTGGCGGTTATCAGCATTGACGACTCGGAAGGTATAACCGTCAATTTCAGTAATCTCATTGCGCTTGGGCATGTAGCCAAAGCTCTGCATGATCAGGCCGCCGATAGTCTCGTATTCGCTGTCGTCTAGGTTGGCTTTAAAGTATTCGTTGAAGTCATCGATCGGCGTTAAGGCTTTAATGACAAAGTCTTGGTCGTTGACCTTGCGGATAAAAATATCGCTATCTTCATCGGTCTCGTCCTCAATTTCGCCTACGATCTCTTCAAGGATGTCTTCGATTGTAATCAGACCGGACACCCCGCCGTATTCGTCGATGACGATGGCCATGTGGTTGCGGTTTTCACGGAATTCACGCAACAGCACGTTGAGGCGTTTGCTCTCGGGGACACATACCGCTGGACGCACAAGATCGGAGAGTTTGGTCTTTTCGCCACCGTTGACCAAAGTGGGCAAAATGTCTTTCGCGAGCAAAATACCGCGAACTTCGTCGATGTTTTCACCGACCACTGGAAAGCGAGAGTGACCCGATTCGACAATGGCTTCTAGGTAATCTTGGCGCTCGCAATCGTCGCGTAATACGATCATTTGGGGGCGTGGTACCATCACGTCGCGCGCCTGTAGTTCGGCGACTTCAAGCGCTCCCTTGATAATGTTGAGTGCATCGCCGTCGAGCAAGTCGTTGCTGTGCGAGATGTCGAGCAGTTCGATGAGATCGGCCTTGCTCTTGGGCTCGGCTGAAAAAGCGGCTGAAATTTTTTCGATCCAGGACTTGTCGCCTAGATCGTTGCTAGATCGGTCTTCACTCATTGGGGTGTTGTGCTCCGTGGTTGTAGGGGTCAGCATAGCCTAGCCTTTGCATAATGGCTATCTCCAAGGATTCCATGGCCTCAGCTTCGCTATCTTCTACATGGTCGTAGCCCTGTAAATGCAAGGTGCCGTGTATCACCATGTGTGCCCAGTGCGATTCCAAGCTCTTGCCTTGTTCGTCGGCTTCACGTTTGACAACGCTAGGGCATATGATGATATCGCCTAACAGTGGCAAGTCGAGTTCGGGGGGCAGATCGGCTTCAAAGGACAGCACATTGGTGGCGTAGTCCTTGCCGCGGTAGTCGCGGTTAAGTTGGCGGATGTCGTCTTCATCAACCACACGAATGGTCATCTCACGCGGTCGGGATTGTTCGGCGAGGGCGGCAAGCGCCCAACGCCTGAAGGTCTCGTCGTCGGGGATGTCGGCGTCACTCGCCCGTTGGATATCGATATCGTGCGGCATGGTTTACTTTTGACGTTGGTCGCGGTTGGGAACCACTAGGGTCTCTTCGCTTTCAAAGCGGTCGTAAGCTTCCACTACACGCTGCACTAGTGGATGGCGAACAACATCGCGTGAACCGAAGTGAGTAAAGGAGATGCCCTCGACATCTTGAAGAATTTTACTGACGTGGGTCAGGCCCGATTGGGTGCCGCGTGGTAAATCGATCTGCGTTACGTCACCGGTAATCACTGCGGTCGAGCCAAAACCAATACGGGTCAAGAACATCTTCATCTGTTCCTTGGTGGTGTTTTGGCTTTCGTCCAAAATGATAAATGAATTGTTGAGTGTGCGGCCGCGCATATAGGCCAGTGGGGCCACCTCGATCACATTGCGCTCGATCAGTTTACCGACCACCTCAAAACCGAGCATCTCATACAGTGCATCGTATAATGGGCGGAGGTAGGGGTCGATCTTTTGGCTTAGGTCCCCAGGAAGAAAGCCGAGCTTTTCACCGGCCTCTACCGCCGGGCGCACCAAAAGGATGCGGCGAATTTCCTCGCGCTCCAAGGCTTGTACGGCGCAGGCCACCGCGAGATAGGTCTTGCCAGTTCCTGCGGGTCCAATACCAAAGTTGATGTCGTGGGTCTGGATCGCCTTTACGTAGGCTTGTTGGTTCTTGCCGCGCAGTTTGATCATGCTGCGACGCGTTTTAATCATTGGTATCTGCTGTTGAGCAGCTTCACTTTCTTCTAGTAATACCTCTAGGCCTGCTTCTTGCAAATGCAGGTGCACCATTTCGGGTGTTAGCTCGGTACTGGCGGTCTCTTTGTATAGCTGTTGTAGCAACGTCGTCGCTGCGAGCACAGCACCGTCGGGACCTTGCACTCGGAAGTGGTGGCCGCGGTTGCTGATCGTCACGTTGAGGCGTTTACTGATTTGCTTCAGATGCTCATCGAGTTGCCCCGTCAAGTTGGCGAGGCGTTCGATATCGCTGGGCTCAAGGACCAAGTCCTTACTGGAAGTGCTGTCGTTCAAGCGGTTTTAATACCTATATCAATTCGAAATGTCACTATAAACGCCCACTGAGCATTTGAATAGTATTGCTTAAAAATTAGTCAGTTTAGCCGATCACGTCCACCAATTCACCGCGCAGTGAATTAGGCAGGGCTTCGTTAATGCGTACTTTGACAAATTTACCGATCAACGTAGTGTCATCGCAAGCAAAGTTCACCACGCGGTTATTTTCCGTACGACCCTGCAATTGGCTTAATTGTTTCTTGGATTCACCACTGACCAAAATGACCTGCTCGGTGCCCACCATGCGACGAGAAATTTCTGCCGCCTGTTGCAATATACGGTGCTGAAGCAGTGACAGACGCTGTTTTTTTACATCTTCGGGGGTATCATCGACGAGATCCGCGGCGGGTGTGCCGGGTCTTGCGCTGTAGACAAAGCTAAAGCTCGTGTCGAAACCGATGTCTGCAATCAGCTTCATGGTGTCCTCGAAGTCTTTTTCGGTTTCCCCTGGGAAGCCAATAATGAAGTCAGACGAGAAGCTGATATCGGGACGAATTTTGCGCAGGCGGCGCAATTTCGATTTGTATTCTAAGGCGGTGTGGCCACGTTTCATGAGCGCTAATACGCGATCGGAGCCGCTTTGCACCGGTAGATGCAGATGAGATACTAATTCGGGTACCTCGGCGTACACATCGATCAGCGCGTCGCTAAATTCCACGGGGTGAGACGTTGTGTAGCGGATACGATCGATACCATCAATCTTGGCGACCATGGTAATCAGCTCGGCAAGATCCACTGTGTGGCCGTCGTGGGCATCGCCGCGATAGGCATTGACGTTTTGGCCGAGCAGGTTGACTTCGCGCACGCCCTGGCTTGCTAGGTGAGCGACTTCAAATATCACGTCGTCGACCGGGCGACTCACTTCTTCGCCGCGGGTATAGGGCACCACGCAGAAAGTACAGTATTTGTTGCAACCTTCCATAATAGAAACGAAGGCACTGGGACCATCGACGCTGGGATCCGGCAGGCGGTCGAATTTCTCAATTTCAGGGAAGGTCACATCGACCACTACTGGCCCTTGCGGATTAGTGCGCGAGACATCGATCATTTCCGGTAGGCGGTGAATGGTCTGCGGGCCAAAAATCATATCTACATAGGGGGCGCGCTTGCTGATGGCGTCGCCCTCTTGGCTGGCCACACAACCACCCACACCAATGACTAGATCGGGATTTTTGTCTTTTAAATGTTTGAGGCGACCTAGGGTGTGAAACACCTTCTCCTGTGCTTTCTCGCGAATAGAACAGGTGTTCAGCAGAATAACGTCTGCCTCCTCTGGGTTGTCGGTCGACTCGAGTTGGTGGGATTCCCCCAACAAATCGCGCATACGCGACGAATCGTACTCGTTCATCTGACAGCCGTGAGTTTGAATGTAAAGCTTTTTGGTCGCCATGGGGCCTTATACACCTGTGTCTTGCTCAAAAGGTGGGCAATTATATCGTTGAATCTGGCGCGATGACAGGGACGAAATTGATTTTTATTTGAACAGTTGTGCTATTATTGCCGCCCTTTTTGCAACCCATTAGCGAGATTGATACGGCGTCTATGTTTAAGGTCGTTTTTCAAAACCAAAACGAAGTGTTCGAATTGTTTGTAGAACAAATTTACCAGAGCGATATGTACGGCTTTATCGAGGTGGAAGAGTACGTATTTGGCGAGCGCTCGGGTATCTTAATCGACCCTTCGGAAGAGAAGCTTAAGACTGAGTTTACTGGGGTCAAGCGTAGTTTTATTCCAATGCACGCGATTATTCGCATCGACGAAGTGGAAAAGCGCGGCACGGTGAAAATTTCTGAATCTAAGGGTAGTAACGTTTCGCTTTTCCCTGGCATGCCTCGCGCAGGTATGCCTGTCGTCAGCGACGAAGATTAAATGCGTGCGCTGCAGGCGTCGTCGCTGCTATTGATGTAGTCTTCCATTTGCGGGGCTGGTAGCGGACGGCTGAACAAGAAACCTTGGAAGTAGTCACAGCCCACGCGACGCAAGAAGTCTACCTGTTCTGAGTTATCTACCCCTTCAGCAATGACCTTCATGTTGAGGTTGTGACCCAGCTCCACAATCGATGCCACGATCGCTTTGTCACGCGCGTGGTCGTCATCGCTCTCTTCACTGATACCCATCACAAACGCGCGATCAATTTTGATTTTGTCGATGGGCAAGTCTTTCAGATAACTCATCGACGAATAACCAGTACCAAAATCATCGATTGAAATTGAAAAGCCCATGTCTTTCATGACATTGATGACTTGCATTGCGTAGTCGGTGTTTTCTAGCATGACCGATTCGGTGATTTCAATTTCGATGATCCGAGGGTCAACCCCGGTACTTTCCAGCGCATTACGTAACATATCGAGGAAGTGGACATGGTTGAACTGCTTGGTAGAAATGTTTACCGCCATAGTGAAGTGTTTGCCAAAATCCTTCTGCCACGCCGCCGCCTGGGCGAAGGCCCTGTGTAACACCCATTCGCCGAGTACGACAATCAGGCCGATGCGTTCTGCCAAGGGGATAAATTCGCTGGGGGGGATAAACTCGCCGTTGCTCTGACGCCACCTTACCAGCGCCTCCATGCCAATCAACATGCCATCGCTACTACTAACCTGGGGTTGGTAGTAAACATCGAGCTCGCCGGCAAACAGTGACTGCCGCAAGGCAATTTCCATGTTTAGCCATTTCAATTCACGGGTGCGCATTTCGCTGGTGAATTCGCATAGGTTGTTACCACCATTCTCGCTGGCGCTTTCTAGTGCGGCCCCGGCATTGATGATGAGCTTGGCGACGGAGTCCTCCTCGCCTGGCGTGAAGGTGTAGCCGATAGAGAGAGTGAGGTAAAAAGACGCATCATCCACGACGATGGGGTTCTCCATCGACTTGTTTAGCTTCTGCGCGATATCCAGACCTTGCTCTGCCAGCGCTAAAATGCCGAAACGGGCGCCGTCGAAGCGGAACATGTGGGCATCATGGTAGCTGTCAATGGCGTCGTTTAAACGCTCTGCACAGGCGGCCAGTAGCTTATCGCCCAGGTTGTAGCCGTGGCCGGTGGTGACGTGGGCGAAGCGGTCTAGACGAATCAACCCCACTGCCCACTGTTGCGGTGGGCCGTATTTGTTAAGCGAAAGGATGTTGTCGATTTCTTCCTCAAAACGGCGGCGGTTGGGTAGTCTAGTGAGCGGGTCGAAATAGGCGAGGAAGTTGAGCCTTTTTTGTAGGGCTTCGGTGCGCGACACGTCGTGCAAGTATATGTGACCTTGATTCATGTCGCGCAGCCACTGCAAGGTGGTTTCAAAGGTAGTGCCGCCAACGCGGTGACTCCAGATTGCAGTATCCGAGGTACCACTCTTTAGGCTGTTAACATTGGCTTTGATTGCCATCGGCAATAGGCGCTGGTATTCGTTGCGGGCAATGCCGAGTTCTTCCAGCAATTGTTGGGCTTTGGGGTTGCCATATATCACGTCGCCATTAGCATTAATGGTTAGCATTGCCTCTGGTGCGCGTTGAGGGAAGTAACTCAAGGCCTGCTGTTCCTTATGGGAACGGCGTAACGCTTGAATGTTGACGAACAAAATCACTAATATTGCCATCATACACACCCCGAGGAAGAGGGCGTCAATGAACATTTGCTCCCCTTCAGCGCTGATGTCGCGGCGGGTGTCTTCGATGTCTAATAAAATGGATTGGCGTAATGTGACGATGAGGCTTTCGAGTTCACTGGCCTTGCTGTGGATATCGCTCATACTCTGCCGCAGCACCGCTTGTTGGTCATCGCGGAGGTTTGATTGCCCGGTGGCGTTAATGGCGGTATCAATGGCGTGGTGATATTCGATGGTGCGGCGCTCGATTTGATCAAGTGTCGCGCTTGATGCTCCGCCGTGGCGCAATGTCTCAAGGTTGGCCTCTACATTTGCGTGGGCCCTGTTGTGGATCGAGGTGAATTGCTGCAGGTCAAAATCCACCATCAAGCGGCTGGCGGCTAGTAGCTCTTGGCTTATAGTGTCGAATAGGATGTGAACGTCTTCGAGAAGGCCAATTTGGCGATCGACTAAGTCGCTCGCGCTATCGCGAATGATGCCTTGCCTGCTGCCCAAAATGAACAGCAAGCTGACGACTAATACACTGATAGCCGAAGTCGCGAGCGTTAATTTGGAGCGAATTTTCATGGCTATTGGGTGGCCTAATCTTCGTCATCTTCATCATTTTTGATGGGATCTAGTTGCAGCGACATCTCGGATTCTGAGCCACCCGCGGTGTTGCTATCCAACTTGATCTGCAAGCGGACGTTGTTTGCTGAATCGGCGTTTTTCAACGCCTCGTCTAGGGTTATTCTTCCCTCTTTATACAAATTGATCAAGGCCTGATCGAATGTTTGCATCCCCAGCTCACGAGATTTCTGCATAATTTCCTTAATCCCTTCGATTTCGCCACGCCAAATAAGCTCTTGCACACTGGGTGTGCCGAGTAAAATTTCGATGGCTGCGCAACGTTTGCCGTCGGTAGTGGGGATCAACCGCTGCGACACAAAGGCGCGTAGGTTGAGGCCTAAGTCGAGTAGCAATTGGTGGCGGCGTTCCTCGGGGAAAAAGTTGATGATACGATCCAGCGCCTGGTTGGCGTTATTGGCGTGTAGCGTTGAAATGGCCAAGTGGCCTGTTTCGGCGAAGGCCATGGCGTGTTCCATAGTTTCGCGGTCGCGAATCTCCCCGATCAAAATCACATCGGGCGCTTGGCGAAGGGTGTTTTTCAGCGCGTTGTGAAAGCTGCGTGTGTCCACCCCAACTTCGCGTTGGTTAATAATGCTTTTTTTGTGCTTGTGAACGTATTCAACGGGATCTTCGATGGTGATGATGTGGCCGCCACTGTTACTGTTGCGGTGGTCAATAAGCGCAGCTAGCGATGTTGATTTACCCGACCCTGTGCCACCGACGAACAGTACTAAACCGCGCTTAGCCATAATGACATCTTTGAGTACTTCCGGCAGTCCGAGGTCGTCAAATTTGGGAATTTCAGTTTTGATATTGCGCGCCACAATAGAGCATTCGTTGCGCTGTTTGAAAATGTTGATGCGGAATCGACCAATGTTGGGTAGCGAAACCGCCAGGTTCATCTCCAGGTCGTGTTCAAAGGCTTTATTTTGCTCTTCATCCATTAGGCTGCGCGCGATCTTTTCAATGTCGCCGGGCTGATAAGGGACTTTGTCGAGCGGTTTTAGGGTGCCTTGAAATTTGGCGCACGGTGGCGCGCCCGTCGAGAGATAGAGATCGGAGCCATCTTTGTAAGCTAAGATTTTCAACAGATCTTTAATATCCATTTTTATTCCTTGTTGATTTCTCAGCTAAGTATAGATGGCTCCTACTGCTTCGCTATTTTTTTACCTTGCGCTCGCGTTTCGGGGCAAAACCATCGCGCGGTTTGTTGGCACGAGCCGCCTTGCGATTAGCCGAGGTGCCTTTCTTTTTGTTGCGCGGCGGGCCGCCAACCTTGCCGCCTTTGCCGACTTTGGTCATAGCTAGGGGTTTATTACATACAACGGCGCGCTGCAAGGTGTCGAGTACTTCTTTGGGCATACCAGAGGGCAGGTCGACAGTGCAATATTCATCGAAAATATCGATGCTGCCAATGAAACGGCTAGAAATGCCGGCCTCGTTGGCGATAGCGCCCACCAAGTTGCCAGGTTTCACACCATCGCGACGGCCGACTTCAACCCGGAAGCGCTCGCTGTCGAATTCTTCCTGATTGCTGCCGTCATCGTCTTTGTCGCGCATGCGACGTCCACTGCGTTCGCCACGTTCGCCAAGTTCGCCACGCTCTTCACGCTCGCGGCGAGGACGCTGTTCCTTTTCGTTTAACAGTAAAGGAGAGCTACCCGTGTTCAAGTGAGCCAGTGCCGCCGCAATATTGATAGGCTGAACATCGTGCTCCATTTGCAGGTCTTTCAAAATTTTGTAGAACAGGTCGAGATCCTCGCTAGCAAGGGTGTCGACAATCTTCTGCTTAAAGCGCTCAACGCGTTTGTCGTTGATGTCGCCCACGGTGGGCATATCCATCGCTTCGATGGGTTGGCCGGTGGCGCGCTCAATGGCATTCAGCATGCGGCGCTCGCGCGGTGCGACAAACAAAATGGCGTCGCCGTTGCGGCCTGCGCGACCGGTGCGGCCAATGCGGTGTACGTAGGATTCCGTGTCGTAGGGAATGTCAAAGTTCACAACGTGTGAAATACGCTCCACGTCGAGCCCGCGCGCTACAACATCGGTACCGATCACGATATCTAGTTTGCCAGCCTTGAGGCGATCAACCGCGCGTTCGCGCATTTGCTGAGACATGTCGCCGTGAAGGGCTTCGGCCGCGTAACCACGCGCTTGAAGCTTCTCGGACAGTTCGACGGTAGCGGTTTTAGTGCGCACGAAAATGAGGACGGCTTCGAATTCTTCGATTTCAAGAATGCGCGTCAGGGCATCCAATTTGTGCATGCCACTGACATTCCAGTAGCGCTGTCGAATCGTTGTGGCAGTCGTTGTTTTCGACTCTATTTTGACCACTTCTGGGTTGTTTAGGTAGCGCTCTGCGACCGATCGAATTTGTTTGGGCATGGTGGCAGAGAACAACGCGGTTTGGTGTTCGTCAGGGGTTTGTTCCAATACCCACTCCACGTCGTCGATAAAGCCCATGCGCAGCATTTCATCGGCTTCATCCAGCACTAAGCAGCGCAGCGAATCGAGTACCAGACTCTTGCGACGCATGTGATCCATGACGCGACCAGGCGTGCCGACAATCACTTGGGGGCCACGTTTCAGGCCGCGGAATTGGGTGTCGAAACTTTGGCCGCCGTAGATAGGCAGAACATGGAAGCCAGGCAGGAACTTGGCGTAGGCCTGGAAGGCTTCGGCCACTTGGATGGCCAGTTCACGGGTTGGGGTTAGTACCAACAGCTGCGGTTCTTTCAGCGAAAGATCGATCATGCTAAGGCTTGGCAGAGCAAAGGCCGCGGTTTTGCCGGTGCCTGTTTGCGCTTGGCCAAGCAGGTCACGACCTTTTAGCATGGGGGGAATACAAGCCGCTTGAATCGGCGAAGGTTTTTCGTAGCCTAGGGCATCAATAGCTTGCAATAGACGTGCGTCGAGCGCGAGAGCCTCGAAAGTGGGGGTTTCCATCAGGGGGGGGTACCTCAGTGAGCGTGCAAAGAATATGGCATCGCTTAGCTGTTCACCCGAACGACCGGTGCACCCCGCACTGGAACTAAATCTTGCCACGAAAGGCGCGCATCTTACCCTAGTTGATCAATAATTGCTCGTTATTTGCTGCGAAGTTTTCGTAACAGGTCCACGGTGTGAATGACCAGGGCGATGGCGATACAGGAAAAAGCGATCCATTCATCAGTGCTGACGCTTTCTCCGTAGATAAAAAGCGCCAGCAGCATCTGCATACTGGGGCCAATGTAAAAGATCAGGCTCATACTGGTCAGCGTTACCCGTTGAGTTGCGCCTATATAGCAGATCAACGGAATAACGGTAAAGGCCCCAGATAGCACTAAAAAGATGTCGGTGCGTGTATCGAATTGGCCCAAACTGGCACTGCTTTGGTTAATTAGCATCCAGCCGATGGCTAGCGGGACTAACAGCAGGGATTCAATAGTGTTGCCGGCGGTGGCGTCAACCGGGGTAATTTTGCGCAGCGCGCCGTAGATACAAAAACTGGCCGCGATCGCTATCGCCAACCAAGGAAAGTAGCCCTGTTTAGCGAGCATGACGACAATGCCAATAGACGCGACAGAGATCGCCATCCACTGCGCTGGGTTGGGACGCTCCTTAAAGGCGACGAAACCCATAAGCACATTGAACAAAGGAAGTAAGTAGTAGCCCAGGCTGACTTCTTTGATGTTGCCCTGCAGCACGCCCCATACATAAACACCCCAGTTAAACGTGACCACCAGACCAGACAATAACAGCATCGCTAGGATGTTAGGCTGGCTGGCGGCGCGTCGTATCAGCGGCCATTTGCCCCCTAGCAGAACCACCAACAAAAGGGTGGGGCCAGACCACAGCATGCGGTTAACGACCGCGTGCAGCGCGTCGACGTGGTAAAGCTGGTGCCAAAAGATGGGGGCGAACCCCCACCAAATGTAAGCGAACAGCGCTAGGCTCATACCTAGTCTGTATTCGGGGTTGTGTTGGTCGTTGCTCGCCATGTGGGCTTAGTAAAGCAGCGAATAGAGTTTGCGTTGGAATTCGATGGCCAATGGGTCTTTGTTGCCAAGGGCCTTCAATATATCCAAGTAGGTCCGTCGCGCGCCGTTATCCGCAAACTCTCTATCTATTTTTAGAATGTCGTACAGCAGGCTAAGCGCCTCTGCTTCGCGGCCGACTTGGCTGAATTGCACGGCCAATTGGTACTGCAGGTGTTGGTCGTCCGGTTGTGCGGCGAGTTGTTCCTGCAGCGAGCGAATTTCTGGCGTATCAGCGGCTTCGCGCTTTAGTTCGATCAGTGCTTTGACCTGCTGATAGTGGCTGTCTTGGTCGACCATTGGAACATCGGCTAAGAGGGCCGTCGCTTCGTCGGTCTTATTTAATTCGGCGCAGCAATGCGCCGTGAGGATGGCTATGTCGCTGCGGCTAGGTGCCGCTTGTCGGGCGTCGCGCAATACCGCCAAGGCCTCGTTGAACTGCTCGGTCGCCATCAATTGCTGGGCGCGGGCCAACATCTCGTCTTCAGGTTTGGGCAGCACTTTGTCCAACATTTCGCGAATAAAACCCTCGGTTTGGGCGCCGGTAAAACCATCCACCGGTTGGCCATTTTGAATAACCATAACCGTGGGTAAACTTCGAACGCCAAATTGTTGGCTTATGCCCTGCATTTCATCGGCATTCACCTTGGCAAGTAGGAAGGCGCCGTTGTATTCCATTGCCAATTTTTCCAAGATCGGCATCAGTTGCTTACAGGGCGCACACCAATCAGCCCAGAAATCGACCACAACCGGGCGTTGCATCGATTCATCGATCAGTGTGGCCTGAGCATTTTCGAAGGTGACATCGATGATTTGGGGTGAGGCGTGTGACATGCGTGCTCCCTAGCGTGCTTGGATCTCGGTTCGTTGCCAGCCTAATTGGGTCAACAACCAAGGCCAGTGAGTAATCAAAATAATATTGCCCAGCATAATAAGGCTGAAACCACTTACCGTGTAGGCCGACCAGTGAAAATCTTCTACCCAGGTAGATATGACCACCGCAATGCCCGGGAATAAAATGCTGGCGTAAGACGCCTTAGCGGTACCGAGACGCGTTAGCAAGGCAAAGTAGGCGCCAAAGGCGATGACACTGCCAAATATGGCCAAGTAAAACAGCGAGGCCAGGTAGGGCGTCGATGTATCAAAGACGATCTCGTGGCCATTGAAAAGCGCCAAGCCGAGCATGATTAAAGCGCCGTAACCCATGCCCCAGGCATTGGTTTGCAACACGGGAAGGCCTCGCAGCTGGTTGCCTATGGAGATCATATTGCCCCACGAGGCAATCATCGAGCCTAGTAAGCAAATAATAATGGCGAAGGCGGCTTTATCACCCCAATGGGTGTCAGCGATGGTCGGCCAGAACAAGACCACTATCCCGATGCTGCCAATACCGGCACCAATCACCGTGCTAAGCGTGATGGGTGTACCAAAGAAAATCCGGCTGTGGGCGATATTCATCATCACTATCGTCGAGAAAATGATAGATACCAGTGCCGAGTTAAGGTGCTTTTGGCCACTGTAAATACACAGATAGTTAATCCCAAAAATGCAGCATGCCAGCATGATGAAGCGCAGATGTTGCTGGGCATTGAAGCGCAATGGTTTGCCCGCCAACCAGCAAATGACAAAAAGTACTAGCGAGGCTAGGCCGAAACGATAAGCAATGGAAAGCTCAACTGGAACAATACCATATTGGTAGTTAATGGCGATCCAGGTGGAGCCCCAGATCAATACGGTCAGGCAGTACAACAATATATTCATATGGCGAGTGGCCTAGAAATACCAAGCGAGTTGTGCCAACAGATAGCGCTCAGCGGGCAGATCTAGAAGGCGGCTATTTCGCCATGGCAGTGCAACAGCGATGCGCAATTGTACTTCTTCAGAGAGGTCGACGTTAGAAAAAACTTGGCTGATATGGCTGTCATTATTCGCCTCGCTGATGTGGGTGACACCCATTTGCCAAAGCGGGTGCATTTGCCGGTTAAGCGATAGCGCTAGATAGTTTTTGCCGGGGGTGAATAATTCGCCTCGCGATAGTCTGGCTAGCAGTTCAATGCGTTGCTCGGGTGAGCTTTGGTGATCGATACCCCAGCCGTTGTGAAACCACTCCAGGGTGAGTCCCGCCGGTTGACCCGCGACATCGAAAAAGCGTTGTATGTTGGCGACGACATGGTTGGCACGAAGGCCACTCTCGCTGCGCTGCTGCACCCACTCACCGCGCCAAAGCCAGTCGCCTAGTGGGCGGCTAGCACCGATAGAGAGCATGCCTTCCCCCCTGTGTTGTGATAGCAGCCCATCCCACTCCCAGTTGCCGGCAAAGCGGTGGTATTTCAGCGCGCTTGAATGACGGTCGCCATGCTCGACCCACAGGACTTGGATATCATCACCGTTATCGAGCCCATACTGGGCGTGCAGCATGTCATCGCCAGGTTTGTATTCGGTATCAATGGCGAGTGGGTTAAAGGGGTTAAAGACGTCGGCCGGGTTGAAAATCAGCCCGTTGCCCCAGCTGATGGCGTGGCGCCCAACGGTCACTTGAAATTGCCCGCGCTGCCAGTGCAGGTTGGCGCGATCAACGCGCCAATCGCGGCATTGATGTTGGTCGCTACACTGTTGGCCGAGGCCTTGAACCTGAACGGACCAACTGTCACGGTTGAGTGCGAGGTTGAGTCGGCCTTCGCCACTGGTGTTGTGCTGACTTGACTGCAGCGAATGCTGGCCGAGCGCTTTTAGGTGGCCGCCCAAAGTCAGCTCGGCCCAGCAAGGCGCAGCTAAAAGTAGTAATAACCACGCGCTAGTCGTGCGCAAGGGGGTGGTCCTCGATAATTTTGCCATCCTGCATGCGGATGAGGCGGCGGGCGAAGTGCTGTACTCTAGGGTCGTGGCTGGCGACGATAAAGGTGGTACCGTGGCGCAGGTTGAGTTCGGCGAAGAGTGCCATCAACTGCTCGGCGGTGTGGGAGTCTAAGTTGGCGGTAGGTTCGTCGGCGAGGACTAGGGTGGGGCGGCTCACAATGGCGCGCGCTACGGCTACACGTTGCTGTTGACCGCCTGACAGTTCGCTGGGGCGGCGCGAGCCGAGGCCTTCCAGACCGACTTCGCGCAACATATCGTCGGCTAGGCGATGGCGCTCGGTGGCGTCGACCCCCTGCATCAGTAGGATGAATTCGATATTTTCACGGGCGCTTAATACCGGTATCAGGTTGTAGGACTGGAACACAAAGCCGATATGTGCCAGTCGCAGGTCCGCTAAGGCGCCTTGATCGAGGGTGTTGAGCGACACGCCGCCCACCGCAATGTCGCCGCTGTCGGGGCGGTCCAGGCCACCGATCGCATTGAGTAAAGTGGTTTTGCCCGAGCCAGAGGGGCCGGTCAAGCAAATAAACTCGCCAGCGGCAACGTCGAAGTCAACGTGGTCGAGCCCGTGGATGGTTTGCCCGCCCTGGTGAAATTTCCGGCAAAGCTGATGGCAGTGAACGGCGTTAGTCACGGTAGAGGGCCTCAATTGGGGAGTAGTGGGCGGCGCGCCAGGCAGGCAGAAGGCTACAGGCGAGCCCAAGCACGCTGACGATGCCATTGCACATCCATAGATCGCGCCATAAAAACTGTGGTGTTAGGCTTGGTGCTGCACCAATCATGGCAAAGCCCTCGGCCATTGCGCTTAGGTCGATGCCGTCGCGAAGGCTCAACAGTGCGAGTCCCGCCGCGGCGTTGCCAATGGCGATGCCGAGCAGTAATAACACCAATGTTTCCGCTAAAATCATCAGCGCTATTTGCGTCGGTTTAAGGCCCAGTGCCAACATCAGACCGATTTCCTTTACGCGCTCGAAAATAGCCATTACCAAGGTGTTCACCAGACCAAAGGCTAAGGTGATAAACATCACCACGATCAAGACGGTAATGATGGCATCCATGTTGTCGAGCATGGCACTTAAGTAGCTGTTGAGTTGATCCCAGCGTTGGATGTCGGCGCTGGGTAAAAGCTGCTGAAAGCGTGATTGCACGTCGAGCAGGCGCGAGGGGTCGCGGCTAAAGATCGCGATTTGTTGTATGTCATCTGGGCTGCGCAGCATGCTTTGCATCGCCGGTAGCGCCATGTACACCAAGCGTTCTTCGAGTTGCGCCATCTCGGCACGGTAGACCCCGATGATGCGAGCGCCGATGTCGGCAATCTCGCCGTCGGCACCTTGGCTGGTGAGCACGATGCGTTTACCGAGCTGGGTGTCGAGTTTTTCTAGCAAGCTGGCGCCAACCACCACGCCCTTGCTGTCATCGCTCGGCCAGTCCCCGTCGATTAAGCGCCACTCATTAAAGCTATTTTGGCCTTCGCGGCTGGGTACATAACCGATCAATTGAATGCCGCGCGCCTCACGTTCGCTGGCTACCATGGCGCCGACACTCAAGCGGCCGCTCCAGCGGGCAACACCAACGCCATCTAGTTCTGCCAGTAAATCGCCACTGGGCCAGGGCATGCGATAGTCGATGGATGGGTCGTCTAAATAGCCAGGCTGATGGATTTGCAGGTCGCCGGGCAACGCGCGCAGGTTTTGTTGCGACATGTCGTTCAGCAGGCCGCGCATCATGGCAATAAGGAACAGCATCGCCGCCACGGCGATGGCCAGTGCGCCGATCATCACTACACTGCGCTCGCTGTTGCGCCACAGGTTGCGCCAAGCCAGAGCGAGAAGGTGAGTCGTGGGCAGTTTGGCGCTCATAGGCCGGCCCTCGCGGAGACGGGGTTCAAATGTCGCAGTTTGATGGCAGGGTAAAGCGCGGCGAAGACACTGCCAATAAAGACGATAATTGGTCCGGCCAATAGGGTGAGCGGATGCGTGATGGGGTGGATGCGGGCCGGTAAGTTAAATTTTTCACCCATTTCTTCCATACCCGCAAATTGCACCCCGACGATGGCGAAGTATTCGTTGAGCGCGCCGCCAAGCGCAATGCCGACCAGCAGGCCAAGCAGTGCCAATAGGGCTGTTTCGGTGAACAGCAGTCCTATCAGGCGGCGATGGGCAACGCCTAGCGATAGCAATATGCCGTATTCCTTGCGCCGCTCCAGTACCGCCATCAGTTGGTTGTTCAGCACGCTAAAGACCACCACGATAATCAGCACCGTGTAAATGAACAGCGCGCTAGCGATGTCAGATTGGATGGCTTGCTTTAGACCGGGCATAAGGACATCCCAGTCGAGGCTGCGTAATGTTTCTCGATCGGCGATAAGCCCATCGATCGCGGCCTGGGTATTTGCAACCTCGAAAATTGAAGCACTGAGCAAAGCGATATGGCTCACCTCATCGCCGTAGCTGAAAATGTCTTGAAAGTCACTTAGCCTGATAAAAACGGTGTTGCGATCGAACTCTTCCATGCCGCTGTCGACGATGCCCACGACGGTGAGCACACTGGCGGCGAATGAGCCGTCTCGGCCGCTACCAAGTAGGGTTATTTCACTGCCTATATTGGCTTTGAGGTGGTTGGCACTGCGCTGCCCCAATAAAACCCCGTTGGGGGTGTCGGCGGACAGGTATTGGCCTTCGCGCAAGGTACCGGGGATACTTGAAACGCTAGCTTCATACTCCGCTTCGACACCAATTACCTGCATTGCCTTACTTCGCTTGTCGCTCGACAGCAGCGCGAAGCCCATGCCACGAGCGGCGGCGCCACTGACTTCTGGAAGTTGCCTTAGTCGCGCTGCGAGTGCCACCCCATTGGCCACACTAAAGCGTGGCTTGGGTTGGTCGTGGTAATCGCGGTGCTGTACTTGCAAGTGGCCGCTGAACACCGCAAGGTTGTTGTTTAGCATGGTGAGGTAGCTGCCTGCTTGCAGGCCTATCATGAAAATCAATAGGGTGTTGCACAGCGCCATCGCCGCCACCGTCAACCACGTGCGGCGCTGGTGGCGCCAAAGGTTGCGCCAAGCAAGTCGAAGGCTCAGTGGCATCAGCGCCCAACGCTCCGCAAATGACTGAGGGTAAAGGTGCTGGCGGGAAGATCGACATCAAATTGACTGCTGAGCACTTCTATGTCAGTCCATTGATCGGGTTTCTCGATCTCGCTTACACGCCTATGGCTGGCGACGGGGCGGCCGTCGAAGGTATCGATGGCGAGCGTGTCGAGGGTTTTAACCAGCGCCATGTCTTGGTCGTAGTACTCCTGCTTGAGCATGACGAAGTCGTCGCGTACCACCAATATTTCCTTGCCCCATACTACGGGCGCATCGGCGTGGGGAATGGCTTCAATGGTATAGTTGTCGTGCTGCCCAGCGCGGCTAGTGGCAAGTAGGGAAAAATCGTATTGATCGAGAATTTCTGTGCTTTTGGTGATGTCGCGGTTAGAAAAGTCGCTGCCCAGCCAGCTCTGGCTCATCATCGAGCTAGGTATTTTAATGACGCGGTTGATTTTCGGTGAATACGACCACAGCTGTTGGTCGTCGAGGAGGGTGGCGTTACCCTTGTCCTTGGCCGGAGCGGTCACCAGGATCAGTGACTGGTCGAGTCCTGATGTCCATGTTTTTAGGCTAATGCTACGCTCCCAGTCGGGGCGATGGATGGTCATTCGCATCTCACCGATAGAGCTGTTACCACGCCAACGGTCCATGGCGCTGGCGACAATGTCGCGCGCCTCTATGGCCGCCGCTAAAGGCGATATCATCGCTAGGAAAAGCCAACTGGCGGATATCCAGACTCGCATAGGTATTCTCCTTATTATTGTTTAATAGTAGCGGCTTATGGCGCGTAATGCAGCCCCACTGCGGGCGATAACTTTACTTGTTGATGCAGAACAATTACGATGCCACCCTTTCACGCCGCACGGGTCTTTACGCCTGTGCCACACTCACGTAGCCCTTGGTGTGGGTTACCACTGAAGACAGGACAAAAATTATGCCCGTAATTACGCTCCCCGATGGCAGTCAACGCCCCTTCGACAACCCTGTAAGCATCGCTGATGTCGCGCTCTCTATTGGTCCCGGTTTAGCCAAAGCCGCGGTCGCAGGGCGGGTTGATGGTGAGTTGGTCGATACCTCGTTCATCATGGAAAGCGACGCCCAGTTGTCGATCATTACCGAGCGCGATGAAGAGGGATTGGAGATTATCCGCCACTCTACCGCGCACTTGACTGCCCAGGCCGTGCAAGAACTCTTCCCTGGCGTACAGGTCACCATTGGTCCCGTCATCGATGATGGTTTCTATTACGATTTTGCCACGGGCCACAATTTCACGCCCGAAGATTTGGCGAAAATTGAGCAGCGCATGGAAGAGTTGGTAAAAGATGACCTGCCATTAGAGCGCGTTGTGATGAGCCGCGACTTGGCGGTGAAGACCTTCCGCGAGATGGGTGAGCACTACAAGGTGCAAATCATTCAGGATCTTCCCGAGGGCGAAGAGATTTCTATATATAAGCAGGGCAGTTGGATGGACCTGTGTCGCGGCCCGCACGTGCCTAGCACCGGTAAGCTCGGTGTGTTCAAGTTGATGAAGGTGGCTGGCGCCTACTGGCGTGGCGACTCGAAGAACGAGATGCTGCAGCGTGTATACGGTACGGCGTGGCGTAACAAGAAAGAATTAAAGGGATACCTGACTCGCCTGGAGGAAGCCGAAAAACGCGATCACCGTAAGATCGGTAAAAAACTTAACCTGTTTCATATGCAGGAAGAGGCGCCCGGGATGGTGTTTTGGCACCCTAAAGGCTGGTCTATCTATCAGACCATTGAAAGTTACATGCGCCAGAAACAGCGCGAGTGGGGCTATCAAGAAATTAAAACGCCGCAGGTGGTGGATTACAGCCTGTGGCAACGCAGCGGACACGCCGATAAATTCGCCGATGGCATGTTCTCGATCAGTACTGAAGATCGCCAGTTTGCCATTAAGCCTATGAACTGTCCCTGTCACATTCAGGTGTTCAATCAGGGCTTGAAGAGCTACCGTGACCTGCCCTTGCGCTTGGCGGAATTTGGTTCGTGTCACCGCAATGAGCCTTCGGGTTCGCTGCACGGCATTATGCGCGTGCGCGGTTTCGTGCAGGACGACGCACACATTTTCTGTGCTGAAAATCAGATTCAGTCTGAAGTCAGTGCATTTATCGATATGCTGCATGAAGTTTATGCCGACTTTGGTTTTAGCGAAGTGATCTATCGCCTGTCGACTCGCCCCGAGCAGCGTGTTGGTAGCGACGAGATTTGGGATAAGGCCGAAAAGGCCTTGGCCGATGCGCTGGATAGCAAAGGTTTGGCGTGGCAAGAACTGCCCGGTGAGGGCGCCTTTTATGGTCCCAAGATCGAATTTTCGTTGTCGGACTGCATTGGCCGGGTTTGGCAGTTGGGTACTATTCAGGTTGATTTCTCGATGCCAGGCCGCTTAGATGCGCAGTTTGTCGCCGAGGATGGCTCGCGCCAAGTGCCGGTAATGTTGCACCGCGCGGTGCTCGGATCGTTCGAACGTTTTATCGGGATTTTGATCGAGCACTACGAGGGCGCTTTCCCCACTTGGCTGGCTCCGGTGCAAGCGGTAGTGCTCAATATTACCGATAAACAAGCCGATTATTGCAAAAATCTTGAAGAAACGTTGAAAAAACGTGGATTTAGGGCGGTTGCGGACTTGAGAAATGAGAAGATCGGCTTTAAAATTCGCGAGCACACGATTAACAAGGTTCCCTATCACTTGGTGATAGGCGACAAAGAAGTAGAAAACAATACAGTGGCTGTTCGCACACGTGCGGGTGAAGACCTCGGTGCTATCTCAATTGAAGCATTGACTGATCTTCTTGACCAAGACGTGACGCGATACGGCCGTTAGGTGCGCGTAGCACATTAACTTGAGGAAATTGCAATTAAGTCAGCAAAAAAAGGAAAGCATCTGATCAATGATCAGATCGAAGCGTCACAAGTACGTTTGATTGGTGCCGATGGTGAACAGGTCGGTATTGTGTCTATTAAAGAGGCCTTGGCTGCTGCGGAAGAAGCGAGCTTAGACCTAGTACAAATGTCCGATGGTGACGTCGTTGTTTGTAAGGTAATGGACTACGGCAAAGTGTTGTTTGAACAGAAAAAACAACGCGCTGCTGCCAAGAAAAACCAAGTGCGCACTCAGGTTAAAGAAATTAAGTTTCGCCCAGGGACGGAAGAAGGGGATTATCAGGTAAAACTACGCAACCTGATACGTTTCCTTGAGCATGGGGATAAGGCGAAAGTCACGCTGCGTTATCGCGGTCGTGAGTTAGCCCACCAAGAGATCGGCATGGAGCTTTTAAAGCGAGTCGAAGTTGACTTAGCCGAATATGGGTCTGTTGAGCAATTTCCAAAAATGGAAGGTCGACAGCTCACCATGGTATTGGCCCCCAAAAAGAAAAAGTAGCGACACATTGAAGGAAAGCAAGGCGCCTTCAACCCGAAGGGCCTTGCTTTTTTTGTTGTACAACTACTTTTGTTTATTAAACATGAAGCGAATCAAATGATTCGGCTGCAAATGCGGAGTTTTAAAAATGCCTAAGCAGAAAGTACACAGTGGGGCTGCAAAGCGCTTCAAGAAGACCGGTAACGGCTTCAAGCGTAAATGCGCCTATAAGAGCCACATTCTTACTAAGATGACCACCAAGCGTAAGCGTCAGCTGCGTGGTTGCACCGCGATCCACAAGTCGGATCAGGTGTTGGTCGATCGTATGTTGCGCTTGAACTAAGCGTCAATCCACCAGAGAATTAGGAGTCTTATATGCCTCGCGTAAAACGTGGTGTGGTTGCACGCCGTCGTCACAAGAAAATTTTGAAACAAGCCAAAGGTTACTATGGTGCACGTTCGCGTGTATTCCGTGTAGCCAAACAAGCCGTCACCAAAGCTGGTCAGTATGCTTACCGCGACCGTCGCGCTAAGAAACGTACCTTCCGCGCTCTGTGGATTGCTCGTATCAATGCGGGCGCTCGCGCCAACGGCCTGAGCTACAGCCGCATGATCGATGGCCTGAAGAAAGCCAACATTGAACTGGACCGTCGCGTACTGGCTGACCTGGCCGTTCACGACAAGGCTGCCTTCGCTGCTGTAGTAGGGCAAGCGAAATCAGCGCTGGCCTAAGTCAAAACGACTTGTGTAGTTCGAATAGGGAAGGGGTGAAAGCTCTTTCCCTATTTTTTTCTCTGCCTGTTGTAAGAAAAATCCATAGCGTGTTTGGGAGAATACTATGGAACACCTCGAGGCCCTTGCGGCCAAAGCCCGCGAAGCGATAGACGCCGCTGGCGATAACGCAGCACTGGATCAAGTGCGCGTAGAATTCCTTGGCAAGAAAGGCCAGATTACCGACCTGCTAAAAGGTCTGGGCAAATTGTCTGCCGACGAGCGCCCCGCAGCTGGCGCATTGATCAACAAGGTCAAACAAGAACTGCAAGAGATTATTAATGCTCGCAAAGCTGAGTTGGATAACGCGGCGATTGCGGCGAAGTTGGCGAGCGAAACACTCGACGTGACCCTGCCTGGTCGCCGTGGCGACGCCGGTGGTTTACACCCCGTGACGCGCACCATTGAACGCATTGAAGCGTTCTTTGCCAACATTGGCTTTGACGTGGTGGAAGGTCCTGAGATCGAGGACGACTACCATAACTTTGAAGCCCTCAATATCCCCGCGCATCACCCTGCACGCGCGATGCATGACACCTTTTATCTGAGTGGTAGCTCCACCACCGTGCTGCGCACCCACACTTCTCCCGTTCAAGTGCGTGTCATGGAAAGCAGCGAGCCCCCTATTCGAGTTATTTGCCCCGGTCGCGTGTACCGCTGTGACTCGGATTTGACTCACACGCCGATGTTCCACCAAGTGGAAGGTCTGTTGGTGACCGAAGACACCAGCTTTGCCGATTTGAAAGGCATTGTGGAGGAATTCCTGCAGGTGTTCTTCGAAAAAGATTTAGCGGTGCGTTTCCGCCCTTCTTACTTCCCCTTTACCGAACCTTCGGCTGAGGTCGATATTCAGTGTGTGATGTGTTCTGGCGACGGCTGTCGCGTTTGTAGCCACACCGGTTGGTTGGAAGTGATGGGTTGCGGCATGGTACACCCTAAGGTGTTCGAAAAGTCGAATATCGATACGAGTAAATACACCGGCTTTGCCTTTGGTATGGGCGTCGAGCGTTTGGCGATGCTGCGCTACGGCGTTAACGATTTGCGCCTGTTCTTCGAGAACGACTTGCGCTTCTTGGAACAGTTCTAGGCAAAAGGGAAAAGACATGAAATTAAGTGAAGCGTGGTTGAGACAGTGGGTAAACCCCAGCATCAACACCGACGAATTGGTCGCCCAGATTACTATGGCAGGCCTTGAAGTAGACGCCGTCGAGCCCGTTGCCGGTGAGTTTAGTGGTGTGGTTGTGGGCGAAATCGTCGACGCCATCCAGCACCCGGAAGCCGATCGTTTGCGCGTTTGTACTGTGAGCAATGGTAACGAACAGTTCCAAGTCGTTTGCGGTGCGCCTAATGCCCGCCCCGGCATTAAGGTCCCATTCGCTGTGGTGGGTGCATTATTGCCCCCTGGAGACGATGGCAAACCCTTCAAAATTAAAAAGGCTAAGTTGCGTGGTGTTGAGTCATTCGGCATGTTGTGCGCCGAGGCCGAGTTGCAGATTTCCGACGCCAATGAAGGCCTCATGGAATTACCCCTCGACGCCACTGTCGGTGCCGACTTGCGCGACTACCTGCAATTAAATGATCAATTGATCGAGGTCGATCTGACCCCCAATCGCGGTGATTGCTTGAGCGTGAAAGGTATCGCCCGTGAAGTGGGTGTGCTTAATCAATCCGATGTATGCCAGCCCGTTATTGAGGCCGTGCCGGCCAGCATGGACGAAACGTTTAGCGTTCAAATCGACGCTCCCGACTACTGCCCACGCTATCTCGGTCGTGTGATCCGCAATATCGATATTACCGCCGCCAGTCCGATGTGGATGGTTGAGCGGTTACGCCGCAGCGGTCTGCGCAGTATCGATCCGGTGGTCGACGTGACTAATTATATTCTGTTAGAGCTGGGTCAGCCCATGCACGCCTTCGACCTCAAAAAGCTGGACGGTGGTATCGTGGTACGTTACGCCAACGAAGCAGAAGAACTGACGTTGTTGGATGATCAGCAAGTGACCCTGGCGAGCAACACTTGTGTGATCGCCGATCGCAGCCGTGCACTGGCAATGGCAGGTATTATGGGCGGCGCAGAGAGCGCGGTTAGCGATAGTACCACCGACCTATTTCTTGAGTCGGCCTTCTTTACACCCGAATTAGCCGCTGGTAAGGCGCGTAATTACGGCTTGCACACGGATTCTTCACACCGCTATGAGCGTGGTGTCGACTTCGCTTTGCAACGCGATGCCATGGAACGCGCTACCCAGTTGTTGTTGGATATCGTTGGTGGCCAGGCAGGCCCCATCGTCGAGCAAGTGAGCGAAGCCCACTTGCCGAGTAAGCCGGCGGTGGCCCTGCGTCGTAGCCAGATTGGTCGCCTGCTGGGGCTGACGATAGAAGACGGCCAAGTGGAAGAGATCTTAACCCGCTTGGGCCTCGGCGTTACGGCCAATGACGAAGGCTGGATGGTAGAGGTGCCCAGTTACCGTTTCGATATTTCGATTGAAGCGGACTTACTGGAAGAGCTGGCGCGTATCTACGGTTACAACAACTTGCCTGTTACCTCCTTGGGGGCCCGTTTATCACTACAGGCCAAACCAGAAAATCAATTAGAGCTGCGACACTTGCGCCGCCACTTGGTGTCGCGCGATTACCGCGAAGCGATCACCTACAGCTTCATCGAGCCAAAACTACAGGCGATCTTTGATCCCTCAGTACAGGCTGTGACCTTGGCCAATCCTATTTCAGCTGACATGGCTGCCATGCGCAGCAGTTTGTTGCCCGGCCTGGTTGCCACCATTCGACATAACCTCAATCGCCAGCGCAGCCGTGTACGCGTGTTTGAAAGTGGTTTGCGTTTTGTGCCCAGTGCCGGTGGGTTAGTACAAGAGCCTATGCTTGCCTTTGCCGCTTGCGGTAACAATCAAAACGATTCTTGGCACGGCGGTACCGCTACGGTGGATTTCTTCGATTTAAAAGGCGATCTCGAATCCTTGCTAGCGTTAACTGGCGCAGCTAACGAGTTTGCTTTTACCCCGGCCCAGCGCGATGGCATGCACCCTGGCCAGTGCGCCGAGATCACACGCAACGGTGAGCATGTCGGATTCATCGGTACCATTCACCCCAGCGTACAGGCGGCGTTGGATCTGAGTCGTCGGGTGGTCATGGTAGAATTGCGCCTTTCACAAATTGTCGAAGCGAAGTTGCCAGCATTCAAAGAGTTATCAAAATACCCTGAAATTCGCAGGGATTTAGCCTTGTTAGTTGACAACACCATACCCTCTTCGACTATTCTTAATGAAATTAGCAAAATTGGTGGAAATTTGTTCAAGTCTGCGCGTCTGTTTGATGTGTACGAAGGAAAAGGCGTTGAGCCTGGTATGCGCAGTTTGGCGCTTGCCCTGATCTTCCAAGATCAGCATCGTACCCTGCAAGATGACGATGTCAACACGGCGATTAACAACATCGTGGCGCACTTGGGTGACACCTTCCAAGCAGTTCTGAGGGCGTAAGGAATGACAGCATTAACTAAGGCCGAAATGGCCGATCGACTGTTTGAAGAGCTCGGGCTTAACAAGCGCGAAGCAAAGGAAATCGTCGAGCTGTTTTTTGAAGAGATTCGCATCGCCCTAGAAAGCAATGAGCAGGTCAAGTTGTCTGGATTTGGCAACTTCGACCTACGTGATAAAGGACAGCGTCCTGGCCGTAACCCCAAAACCGGAGAAGAGATTCCTATCTCTGCCCGCCGCGTGGTGACGTTTAAGCCAGGTCAAAAACTCAAGGCGCGAGTAGAGACCTATGTTGGAACCGAGTCATAACGACGAACTTCCGGTAATCCCCGGCAAACGGTACTTCACTATTGGCGAAGTCAGTGAATTGTGCGCAGTTAAACCCCACGTGTTGCGCTATTGGGAGCAGGAATTTCCCCAGCTGTCACCGACTAAGCGTCGTGGTAATCGACGCTACTATCAGCGCCAAGACGTTATCATGATTCGCCAGATTCGCGCACTCTTATACGATGAAGGTTTTACCATTTGCGGCGCGCGACAGCGGTTAGAAGGCGACAGCAGTAAGAGTGATAGCAGCCAAAGTCGCCAGCTTATCAAGCAAACCATTGCCGAACTCGAAGAGTTGATGAAGGTTCTCAAAGCCTAGCCCCGCTTGGCTTATTTGTATTTATATAGCCGCTAAAATTTTCCTGCTAATTTTATCCCCAAGTGTTCACACAACCTGCTTTATTGTGTATTATGCGCGTCCTTTCCTGGCGGCATATTTTAGCTCAAGTAAAGACTCGAGGCGTAGCGCAGCCTTGATTGTTGTAAGAAGACGCACCACAATGTGGGGCGCAATTCTCGGGGCGTATTGCAGCCTTGATTGTTGTAAGAAGACGCACCACACTGTGGGGCGCAATT
>JAHEIH010000028.1:0-8648 GCA_024639455.1 Cellvibrionales bacterium | reverse complement strand
TGTGGGGCGCAATTCTCGGGGCGTATTGCAGCCTTGATTGTTGTAAGAAGACGCACCACACTGTGGGGCGCAATTTTCGGGGCGTAGCGCAGCCTGGTAGCGCACCACACTGGGGGTGTGGTGGTCGCAGGTTCAAATCCTGCCGTCCCGACCAACATCAAATCCGATAACGTCTGTTATCGTCTCTAAAGCCCTGTAAATTAGGGCTTTTTTGTTTATACTTATTCCTAGTTCGTCCGAGGTGATCCGGTAACATACCGCCAAAATGAGGGTATATATGCGGGTACTTGGTAGTCTTCTGGATCTGATACCGCCAATTTGGCTAACAGGAATATGGTGTGTCGAAACTTACCGCTACAGGCGTAAAGCAAGCAAAGTCACAAGATAAGCCTTATAAGATGTCTGACGGTGGCGGTATGTACCTAATGGTGATGCCAAAAGGCGGCAAGTATTGGCGGTACAACTATCGATTTACAGGCAAAAGAAAAACCTTAGCTATCGGCACTTATCCAGATACAAGTCTAGCGGATGCAAGGAAGCTCCATCAGGAGGCTCGTGAGCAGTTGGCAAAGGGAGTTGATCCTGGAGATGTTAAAAAGGTAGCAAAGTTAACAAAGCACATAGCAGCTGCTGAGAGTTTTGAGGCAATTGGGCGTGAGTGGTTTGTACAAAATATGGAAGGTAAGTCAAAAAGTTACCACGAGAGGACACTTCGAATTCTCGAAAAAGATCTCTTTCCTGTTATAGGGCTGCGCCCGATAGCCAGTATTACTGCGCCAGAGTTACTTGCTGCACTGCGCCGTATCGCGCTCTGGGTCCGGCAGTCTGTCTTGTTGACGAGTGCAATACCGGTAATAAGCATTGCGGCTCACACCCAGGAGTCGACACATCGCGTCGACTGGCCAGGTCTTCTTGTGCTGGGTGATGAACGCGTATGTCACCGCGCTTCCTTGGCAAAGAAGACCGTCGCTTTTTTTAAGATGTCTTTCTCCATCTTCAGCCGGCGGTTTTCTTCCCGCAACCGCCGGATCTCGGCCTGTTCCGGCGTCAGCTTGCCGTTGCCCCGGAATGCCAGTGCGTCAGCAGCCTCATGCTCCTTTAACCATCGACCCAGCATGTTGGCATTGATTTCTAGGCTCCGTGCCGCCTCGGCCTGTGTATAACCTTGCTCCAACACCAAGCTGATCGCATCCAGTTTGAATTCTTTCGAGTACTTCTTTCTTGTGGTCATGTCCCGTCTCCAGTTTCAGGGTATTATTCCTTAACTGGGCTGGTCACATCTATTCAACCACTTCAATTTTCTGGGGGGATTACAACATGACCTGCTAATCCGTGCAGCCATCGTTGATAAGATGCCAGGGGTAAGAACCCTCATCATGCGCTCGCCCGCACAGCCACCAAGACATCTGTCGCCAACATCAGTGATCATTGGGCGCTAATATTTTTGAAACAAGTCAAGCGACGAGAGCAATTTTTCCGCAAATATTGTTTGATACATAAAAAAAATCTTGCTAAATTGATTTGGGTAGTCTTAACACGCAAGCTGTTGATGTCGTAAAAACAGTGTCGGATTTGAACTATCGGTAAAATAAAATTAATAATCAGAGGGTTTCACATGACTAATAACTTAGTATCGGGCGATTACGTTGGGATGTCGTTTTGGTTGATATCCATGGCGTTGGTTGCCTCAACCGCGTTCTTTTTTCTCGAGCGTGACCGTGTCGCGGGCAAATGGAAGACGTCCTTAACAGTCTCTGGTCTCGTTACACTCATCGCAGCTGTGCACTACTTCTACATGCGCGACGTTTGGGTTGCAACTGGAACCTCGCCGACAGAGTTCCGTTACATTGACTGGCTCCTTACCGTGCCATTGCTGATGGTAGAGTTCTACCTGATTATGTCAGCAGTGGGCAAGGTACCTGCACGAGTATTCTGGAATTTGTTGGGCGGTACAACTGCCATGCTTGTTCTGGGCTACATGGGTGAGACCGGATCGATGGGCGTAATGCCTGCCTTTATTCTGTCAATGGCAGCATGGCTCTACGTTATCTGGTACATCATTAAAGGTGAAGCCAGCCGTGTTAATGCGAGCCTCGCAAACCCACACGTTCAAAAAGCCTATAAGACCATGACCTTACTTGTAACAGTGGGTTGGTCTATTTACCCGATTGGTTACTTCATGGGCTATCTAGGTGGTGGTGCCGATCCAGGTACTATGAACCTGATCTATAACCTGGCCGACTTCTGGAACAAGATCGGTTTCGGTGTCGTGATCTGGGCAGCCGCCGTTGCAGACTCACAAGACTCTGTAGCGTAAAAAGCGGTAATGTAGAGAGAGGGGCGGTCATCGGAAGACCCCCCTCCACTACCCGAAGTATTAAAATAATAAGGCGATCGGAAACGGTCTCGGGCTATTTGGGTAATATCTATGTCGCTATTACGGGAACACCAGATACTACAAGTTGAGGCGCTACACGCTCTCTTTAGACAAGAGCTACCTGAAGTCGGTAGTGCTTTGTATAGACCTGCGGTTCATCACTTTAACAACCCAGGCAAGTTTTTTCGGGCTCAATTGGCGCTCTCAAGCGCTACAGCCGTCGGTTTAAATTCTGCTGATAGCCTGCTCTGGGCTGCGGCCTGTGAGCTTCTTCATAATGCCTCACTGGTTCATGACGACATAAGCGACGCCAGTTGCTATCGCCGTGGACAGGAAAGCGTCAATAAAAAATTCGGTTCTGATACGGCCCTTTGTTTGGGTGATTGGATGATTGCCAAGGCCTTTGAGCTCGCCGCTCGAAGTAGCCACAACGGAGGAGAGCTAGTCGCTTTGCTCGCTGCCTCGATGCAGAGGACATGTATTGGTCAGATATCTGACATAACTCAGGCTCGGTGTCCCACATTGGCGGAGTGGAAGAAGGTAGCGACCGGCAAAACTGCGCCACTACTTCTGGCGCCGATCAAAGGCGCAGTGACTACCTCGCAGTTAGACGTCAACCTAACTGCTCTTGAGGAGCTGATAGAGCTCTGCGGGTTAGCATACCAAGGCAGAAACGACATCGATGACATTGTTCCGTCAAGCCATCGTTCTAGTGACTTGGATGGCCGTAATCCTAACTTAGTGGTCTGTTTATATTCAACGGATGCAGCGGACTCTGCTGAGTTCATCCGTTGGTATGATTCGTTAGATGTGACTATGTTGGTGAGTTGGCAGCGTCGTATTGCGTCTCATCCGGTGATCCTCACCGCTAACCAATACGTTGAAAGCTGGTTAGTTCAGGCGGAGTCATTGGTGGCTAGTTTGCCCAGCCAGCTTCAGCCGGTCGCGTTGCAATTGGTTAGCTCGGTGAAACAGGAAGCAGTAGTCGATAGGCGGAGCCAGCTAGCTTGACGACCAGCACTGTGGGTGTCGAAAAAGCAGTAGTTATCGGTGGGGGCTTTGCTGGGATTGCCACAGCGCTGCGCTTGAGGGCGATTGGCTACCAAGTTACCCTAGTTGAGCGTCTAGCGGAAATTGGCGGTCGAGCGCAGGTGTTCGAGCGTGGGGGGTATCTCCACGATGCCGGTCCTACCGTAATAACCGCGCCATTTCTATTCGAGGAATTGTTTGCACTATTCGATGAGCGGTTATCTGATCACCTCGAATTCGTACCACTCGACCCTTTCTACAGATTTCATTTCTCTGATGGCAGCCAATTTGATTACCGGGCGAGCATAGATGACACTCTTGCGGAGATTAGTCGATTCAGTGAGGATGACGCTCGCGGGTACCTTGAGCTGCTAGATCAATCGAAGAAAATTTATAACGTTGGGTTTAAGAAGTTAGTGCATCGGCCCTTCAATAGTGTCGTTTCGATGCTTCGGCAGGTACCTGCATTGATCAAGCTAAAGTGCTACAAAACTGTGTCACAAATGGTCAATAGTCACTTAAAGCATCCGCTGATGAGGCAAGCATTTTCGATTCATCCGTTGCTGGTTGGTGGCAATCCGTTCAAGACCACAGCGATCTATACCTTAATCCATTACTTAGAGCGTCGCTGGGGCGTTTTTTTCTGCATGGGTGGCACTGGTAAGCTTGTAGCAGAGTTGCGCGCATTGATGGCGCGTCAGGGTATCGATATCCAGACTAATGCCGATGTTGACCAAATTATTACACAGAATCGACGGGCTACCGGTGTGCGTTTGCGCACTACCGAGACGATCGACGCTGATCTTGTGGTTTTCGGCGGAGATCCTGAAACCTGCTACCGGCAACTATTGCCTAATAGAAAAAGTGCTATGCCGGCCGTGCCTAAAAAGTACAGTATGGGTCTCTACGTACTGTACTTTGGTACTAAGCGACTCTACCCAGATATTGCGCACCACAGTATCTGGTTGGGGCCGCGCTTCAAGGAACTGTTGTCAGAGATATTTGATGCTAAAAGTATGAGTGATGACTTCTCACTGTATCTACACCGACCAACCGCCACGGATAAGAGCTTCGCGCCCGATGGTTGCGAGTCGTTCTACGTACTGTGCCCAGTGCCTAACCTGCAGGGTGACATAAATTGGGAGATAGAGGGTGAACGATTGCGTGACCGTATAGTGACGGAATTAGAGCGTACTATATTGCCGGACCTCTCGAATGTGATTGAGCATGTCTTTTGGATGACGCCTGAGGATTTTGCTAAAGATTATCGGTCAATGCACGGTGCCGGATTTTCAATTGAGCCCAGATTGACACAGTCAGCATGGTTCCGTTGGCATAACCGAGATAACGCCATATCCAACCTCTATTTTGTTGGTGCCGGCACGCACCCTGGTGCAGGGCTGCCTGGGGTGGTTAGTTCTGCGAAAGTCGTGCAGGAGTTGCTAACCGGCGTCGAGGTAGGTTCAGGGGGGTAAGTGATGAGCGACTATCCCACGGCAGCCTCGGAGCCAAGCCAGCAGCAAGCAAGGGATGTGCTCGCTCTTCACGGTAAGTCTTTTTACTGGGCGAGTAAGTTTTTAGGTTCAACCCTGGCCTCTCGTGCTGAGAGGCTCTATATGTTTTGTCGCTACGTTGACGACCTCGCAGACGGTGATCTCCCTGATAAAGAACAGAGCCTAAAAACTCTGCGTCGTCGTTTGGTCGGTGAGCGCGTCGCTGTCGGGCAACAGGCAGAGTCATTTATTAGTTTTGCTCAAGACAACGATATACCGCTAACTGCGGCGGTCGAGCTTCTCGATGGCATGATTGGCGACCAGCAGCCTAGGGCTGTTGCTACTGAGGCTGAGTTGCTTCGTTACTGCCACGCCGTAGCCGGCACAGTTGGTGTAATGATGTGTCGTCTGCTTAATTGTCAGGAGCCTCGCGCAGTCAGCTTTGCTATAGACCTTGGAATCGCGATGCAACTGACTAATATTTCGCGCGATGTTCTTGAGGACGCGAGAATGGACCGTCGGTATCTGCCTGCGGAGTGGGTTAACCTTCCCGCTTCTGCGATTGCCGGAGCCGAGCCATGCACCCATGCCTTTGTTGCGGCGGCTATTGAAAAAACACTCACTCTGGCAGAGCAGTATTATGCGAGCGCCCTAGTCGGGATACAGCTTCTGCCTTTTAGGTCGCGGCTGGCTATCGTTATTGCATTGCGGGTGTATCGTCAAATTGGGTGGTTGCTCAGGCGTCGACGACTTGCCTGGTGGCGAGGTCGCGTCGTTGTCGGTCGAGCTGAAAAGCTAATGGTCAGTCTACGTGGTGTGATCGATCTAATGCCCAAGACGGTTCCCCCTCATCAGGCACAGCTCCATAGGCCACTGAATGGATTAACCGGTGTCCAGTAGCCAAGGTGTTATTCGATTAGATATCGCCATTATCGGTGGGGGTAGTGCTGGAATGGCGCTGGCGACAAAGTTAAACAGGCACGCGGTCGCAGTGTTTGAGCCTAAGACTGCCGACGAGCGTGAGTGCAGTTGGGCTTTGTGGCAAAAGCAGCGGGCGTTGGCACCGCTAAAACATGCTATCAAAGGCCAGTGGGCCAAATGGGCGTTGGTGGATGATCAAGGCGAGGTGGTACACCAAGGTGGCTCTTATCGTTATGTTGGGCTCAGTTCAGCTGCACACCTCAAATATTGCGAAGAACAGCTGCTAAAAAACACAGTCTTGGTTCGTGCGCCGGTTAAGGAACTCACTAGGATCGGTATGGGCGGCAACTTTATAGCCGATGGAAAACGCTATAGTGCTAACTATATCTATGACAGTAGGCCACCTGTATTGGCTGACGGTGGTCTTTGTCAGCACTTTGTTGGCTGGGAGATAACCACTGAGCAACCCATTATGCAGTCAGATACGGCTATTTTGATGGATTTTCGAGTTGATCAGTCACGGGGTCTTCACTTCATCTATGCGCTACCTTACTCCAACCACCACATGCTGGTCGAATCTACGATGATATCGCTCCGTCAGGAGGAAAAGGATTGGTACCGAAGTGCAATACAGCAATGGTTAGAGCAGAGAAACATAAAAATTAGTTCAGTCCTACGTGAGGAGTGTGGTGTTATACCTATGACGCCAGTCGGTGAAAGAGGGGCTGATCGCTCGGCGATTGGTGCTGCCAGTGGCGCCGTAAGACTGTCTTCAGGGTATGGTTTTAGCAGCATACAATCGCAAATGACCGAACTGGCACGGTCAATTTCAGCAGATGAATATATCGTTCCCGAGCCATTCTCGAAGCGTATTACTTTCATGGATAAGGTATTTAATCGTGCCCTGATGGCCGAGCCGACACTTCGAGTTAGGCTGTTCATGGCTACCGCAAAGGCTCTAAATGGCGAGCAGTTTGCCCGGTTTATGTTGGGATCAGCTAGTGTCAAAGAGTGGCTGAAAGTGATTTGGGCAATGCCAAAGTGGCTGTTTGTTAGCTCGGCAGTTAAGCAGGTACTAAGGTATGACTAGCTGGGACTTAGCTGCTATCGCTGCGATACTGCTGCTCGGGGTGCCTCATGGCGGGCTAGATGGAGTGATAGCCAGACGCGCCGGATGGCCGCCAAGCTGGGTAGGGCGTATGGTGTTTTTCTTCACCTACTCGTTGGTGGCAATCTTTGTTTTGCTGCTATGGCTTAAGTGGCCGGCGGTCACGCTAGCTTTGTTCTTGGCTATCTCGGCGTTCCACTTTGGGCGCAGTGACGTGGCGCACAGCGTCATTTATCCAGGATTGAACCGTTCTCGGCGCTTTGTAGCGATTGCCGCTCACGGCGGCTTAGTGCCAATTGCGATAGCTAGCCTTCAGAGTGCACTGGTAGAGCCAATATTTTCTATATTGGTCGGCGACAGTGGGGCCTTGGTATTAATGGCCTTGATCAATCAGATGTTCATTCCATGGCTGGCGCTACTTGTACTCTATGTCGGGCAAACATTGTCTCGCGGTTTGAGCTCCAAGCCTCTTTTGGCGCTGCTAGTTCTGACTGTTTTTGCGGCGATAATGCCACCTCTAGTTACCTTCGCTATCTATTTTTGTGTCTGGCACAGTAGTGGCCACATAAGTCGTATTTGGCAGAGCATCACGGAGAGAAGCCAGCATAAAAGCGCTCTCAGAGAGGCGGTGCTCTATACCGTAATGGCTTGGGTGGCGATGGTAATATTTTTTGTTTTAGTCAATGGTGCGTTGTCTGAAGAGTTGATGCGGTTAACTTTTATTGGTCTAGCCGCTCTTACCGTTCCCCATATGCTTTTGGTCGATTTGGCCGATGAGATACATAGGGGTGCTCCCTATCATGAGTAATATTAGTCAGCGTAAAGACGAGCACATTAAGCTGGCATTGGAGTCAGCTCACCAAAGCGTTGAAGGTGCTGGTTTTGATCGAATTGTTTTTGAACACTGCGCCTTGCCTGAACTTGCACTAAAGGACATACAGCTAGATTGTCACTTTCTTGGACAAAAGCTTTCGGCGCCGTTAATGATTGGGGCTATGACGGGGGGCTGTAGCGCGGGTGAGGCGGTAAATCGTCATCTGGCGGAGGCGGCGGAATATTGTCGGATACCGATGGCGTTGGGATCGCAACGCGCTGAGCTAGAGCTAGGCGGTAAGAACAGTATTCGTAGTTGGGCGCCCAATGCAGTTTTATTAAGTAACTTAGGTGCGACGCAACTGCTGAGCGCGGGGCCAGAGCTTGCCTTGCGAGCGGTTGAGAGTATTCGCGCTAATGCCTTAATGATTCATTTGAACTCACTCCAAGAGCTGGTTCAGCAAGGCGGTGATCGGGATTGGAACAATGTTCTTGACGCAATGGCAGAGACTGTCAATCGTTTATCCGTTCCTGTATTAGTCAAAGAAGTGGGCTCTGGCATTGGCCCTGCGACGGCAAAAAAACTGGCGAATATAGGTATCAGTGGTATCGACGTCGCCGGCCGCGGCGGCACTAGCTGGCCAAGTATCGAGTTTGCGCGCAATATGTCGTCTATTGACCGAGCAATCGCAGAGCCCTTTCTTAACTGGGGCATGCAGACCGCTGAACTGCTGCCTTTGATTAGTGATCTTCCCGAGTGTGGCGAAATAACGCTTATTGGGTCGGGTGGTATACGCAGCGGGCTAGACATCGCTAAGTGTCTTCGGCTTGGTGCAGGCATAACTGCATTGGCTCAGCCATTTTTAAAACCGGCACAAGATTCTGCCGAAGCGGTAATAGAAAAAAT